>NZ_CP117417.1:1415000-2615000 GCF_028607105.1 Novosphingobium humi
GGGAAGGGCTGCATGGTCGGTCCGGGCTTGCCAGCGACATCATCGTTTATGAAAGCTTCCCCTCGAGTTACGGCGAATATGTGCGCCGCTGGCACCGCTGGGTGCGCGGTGACTGGCAGTTGCTGCCCTGGCTTTTTCCGTGGGTGCCGGGGCCGGGAGGCCGACGCCTCAAAAACCGGCTGACGCTGTTCGATCGTCTGCGGATCTGGGATAATATGCGCCGCAGTCTGGTTCCGGCCAGCGTGCTGCTGCTGATGGTGAGCGGATGGTTCCTGCTGCCCGGCAGCCCTTTGTGCTGGACCATACTGGCGCTTTTGGTGCCGGGCGCCTGGCTGTTCACTGATCTGGTTACAGGGCTCGCGCGGGGGCGCCGGCGCGGTGTGATCAGCAGCACCTTTCATCGGACGGGCGAACATCTGGGGCGCTGGCTGCTGCAGATAGCCTTTCTGCCATCCGATGCCGCAACCGCGATGCATGCCATGGCCGTTACGTTGTGGCGCATCGGCCGCCGCAGGCATATGCTGGAATGGACCAGCGCCGCCGATGTCGAACGCAAATTGGTCAAATCCACCCATCGGGCAGCGCAATGGCGGATAAGCTCGGCTTCGAGCGTATTTGCGCTGGGCCTTCTTGTGGCCTTTTTTGCCTTTGACGGCCATGGTTTCGGCGCGGCCGCTCCGCTTTTGTGCCTGTGGTTGATTGCGCCGGAAATCGCTGTTGCCACCGGCGCGCCGCGACCGCGTCCGGTCTCGCAGCTTGATGACGCGGCGAGGATTTTTCTGCGCCGCACGGCAAGACGCAGCTGGTTGTTTTTCGAAACATTCGTGCGCCCGGAAGACAATTGGCTGCCTCCCGACAATCATCAGATGGAACCCGTCGAGGCAACCGCCCATCGCACCTCGCCCACCAACATCGGAATGATGGCGCTGTCCATGGTCTGCGCCTGGCGGCTGGGGCATATCAGCGCGCAGGAACTGCATACCCGATCCGAAGCCATGTTTTCCTCGCTGCTCCGGCTGGAGCGGTGGCACGGCCATTTTCTGAACTGGTACGACACCCTGTCGCTGGCCCCGCTCGAGCCTCGCTATGTGTCGACGGTTGACAGCGGCAATCTGGCGGTCAGCATGATCGTGCTGGCTCAGGGATGCCGGCTGGCAGCGGACCGGCCGGTGTTCTCGGCGGCGCGATGGGAGGGGCTGGAGGATTGTCTGGCGTTGCTGGGCGAATTGCTCGAGCTAGGCAGCCATGATTGCAGCGCGTTGACCTCGTTCACGGCAGAGATACGGCTTGCGCGAAGCGAACCGGACCGCTGGCCCTGGATCGCGGCTCGTGGGCTTGAGGAAATTGCGCGTCTGCGCGCCGATCTTGTCCGTTCGACCGGGGAGCTGGCTGTTCATTCGGGCGATAGGCTGCGGCAGTTGCGCATTTGGATCGAGCGCAGCGAACATCATCTGATCGCCTGTCAGCGCGATCTGGAGGACTACCTGCCGTGGCTGGGCGTCCAGACCCTTGCGCCGCCCGAGGCAAAGGGGTTCGCAGAGCGGATGGCCCAATGCCTGTCCCCCTATGCCCCGATCAGCGATTGCGCGCATCTGGCCAGAGCGGCCAAGGCGGTGGAACGCGCCTTTGCGGCTGTGCCTTATTCCGAAGAGGTGCGGGTCTGGATGGCCAGGCTGGGCCATGTCACGCGGCGGGCCCTTGCTCGCTGGCGCAGGCTTGAACGGGCATTGAAGGCCAGCGCGGCCAAGGCTGCCGCACTGGCTCAGGAGATGGAGTTTGCTCCTCTCTATGACCCGCGCCGCAAGCTTTTTCATATCGGCTACGACCTCAGCGCGCAGCGCATCGACCCGCATTACTACGATCTTCTGGCCAGCGAGGCGCGGTTGGCAAGCTATTTTGCCATCGCCAAGCAGGATGTTCCGCCAGAGCACTGGTTCCATCTCGGCAGGCCGATTGTGAAGCATCCGGGCGCATTGGCTTTGGTTTCCTGGAACGGCTCGATGTTTGAATATCTGATGCCGGCCCTTTTCCTGCGCAGCGACCCGGAAACCCTGCTGGGCGAAAGCGAACGCAGCGCCGTTGCAAGCCAGCAGAAATATGCGGCCCGACGGGATGTGCCATGGGGTATTTCGGAATCGGGTTTCGCCTCGGCCGGATCGGACGGCATCCTGCGGTATCGCGCCTTCGGCGTGCCGGAACTGGGCCTGCGCCGGGGGTTGAACGAAGACCTCGTGATTTCACCCTATGCCACGGCTCTGGCGCTGGCGGCCGATCCTCAAGGGGCAGCGGCCAATCTGAAAAGGTTGAAGGCCTGCGGTGCGGTTGGCCCTTTCGGTTTCTTCGAGGCGCTGGATTACACCGCCGCGCGATGTGGCGAAGGAGGCAAACCCCTCGCCGTGCAATCCTTCATGGCCCACCATCAGGGAATGATCATCGCGGCAATCGGCAATGCGCTGTGCGACAACATCTTCGTTTCGCTCTTTCATGGCGATCCGAGGGTTCAGACTGTGGATCTCTTGTTGAACGAACGCATCCCATGGGAACTGCCGCCGGAAATCGAGCGGTTGGACCGTATGGTCAAGACACCCTCGGCCGGTTCCGAAATGGCGCGGCCAGAGCCTTGGGAGGCAAGGGGCCATCCCGAACAGGCCTGTCATTTGCTTGGCAACGGCCGACTTTCCCTGCGGCTTGGCGGGGACGGCAGCGGCGATCTGCGTTGGAAGGGGCTGGCGCTGACCCGTCCGGCCGCCATCGATCAGGACATCGGACATTTCTTCTATTGTCGAGACCATGACAGCGCCGTGGCCTGGTCGCCTACAAGGATGCCTTTGGGGCGCGGGGCCGATCATACCATTTATCATGCCCACAAGGTTGAATTCAGAAAAGAGGCGGAGGGCATAGCTGCTGTTCTCGATGTGCTGGTGGCGCCTTCGGAGGATGTCGAGATACGTCGCCTGCGATTGGTCAACACCACGGGGCGGACGCGGCGGATTGAGCTTGTCAGTCATGCCGAAATCGCTCTTGCGCCGGCCGCCGAATGGTTGCGCCATCCCGCTTTTGCGCGCCTGTTCGTCGAGGCGGAAACGCATGATGAACTGCACGCGCTGCTTTTTGCCCTGCGGGCCCGTGCTCCCGGAGCCGCGGCTCCGGTGCTGGTACAGCGCCTTGTCATGTCCGATGAAGGCGTTCGGTTGCGGGGCTGGGAGGTCTCACGCCCAAAGTCGCGGCCCCGCCTGGCCAATTCCCGGGATTTTCCCCGCTGCTCGGAAGGGGCGGGCCCGCGCGGGAAATACCCGCTTGATCCGGCTGCGGTGTTTGACATCGACATGGAATTGCCGCCCCATGGCGAGGCACAATTGGCGATAGTGACAACGGTTGCCTCTTCACGCGAAGAAGCGCTGGATCTGTCGCGCCGCTACGGCTCGCTCGGCGCTTTGGATTGGGCGGAACAGGACGCCGCCGCCCGGTCCACAAGGGATCTGCATGCGCTGGGCCTGCGGCCCGGCCGTCTGGTCGAGGTTCAAGCACTGTTCGCCGCCCTGGCGGGGCCGCCAATGCCAAGAGCCGCATCCGGAGAAAGCGGGCAAAGGGACGATCTCTGGGCGCTGGGCATATCGGGCGACAACCCGCTGCTGCTGGTCGAACTGGACGAGGAATTCGCCGCCGAGGAGCTGCGTTTCATACTGGCGGCTCAACGGTTTTGGCGTTGGCGCGGATTTGAGATCGATCTTGCACTTCTGCATCCCGGCATTTCAGGCTACTTTGAGCCTTTGCGTGACCGCATCCTTGAGGTCGTGCGGCAGGCCGGCAGCGACGATCTGATCGGCACACGCTCCGGCATCCATATCCTTGCCCGCGAATATATCGAGGAGAGGCGCCTGCGGGTGCTGCGCGATGCGGCCGGTGCGGCGATTCAGGGAGACGGGGGGGCGTGGGCCGCCCAGGTCGGCCGACATCCATCGCAAGACGAAGTCGGTCCTTCATTCGTGCCGACGGGAAGAAAGGCGGATTTCGAACCATTGGCGCCCGCAGAAACCGGCGAACTCGAATTTGCCAACGGTCTGGGCGGCTTTACGCCTTGCGGAGATTACCGGATCGCGCTGGGCCCCATGCAGACCACACCGGCGCCATGGGCCAACGTCCTTGCCAATCCCGGCTTCGGCAGCATCGTCACCGAGGCCGGGCCCGGCTTTACCTTTGCCGGCAACAGCGGGGAAAACCGGCTGACCCAATGGCATAATGATCCTCTTGCCGACAGACAGGGGGAAGCTCTCTATCTGAGAGATGAGGAAACGGGGCAGATATGGTCGGTAACGCCGCTGCCTGCCGGGCGAGACGGGAGGTGTCTGGTGGAGCACGGTCTCGGCCAAAGCCGTTGGCACCGGCGGGACAGGGGGCTGGATCAGACATTGTGCTGCTTTGTCGCTCCTGAAGATCCGGTCAAGATTTTCCGTCTGAAACTGACTGACTGCTCGGGCACGGCCCGCCGTATCACGGCAACATGTTTTGCCGACTGGATGCTGGGCGCTGTGGCGGGGGAACCGGCGATGTTGCGCAAATGTACCTATCGTCCGGAACTGCGCGCCATCCTTGCCACCAATCATTGGCAAAGCGACTTTTCCGGCCAAATCGCTTTTCTTGCCGCCGGCGCTCCTCCCCACAGCCTGACGACCTCGCGCCGCGCCTTTCTTGGGGTTCCGGCAGATTGGCAATGCCCGCTGGGCCTTATGAACTGGGATCTGGGCAACCATCCGGAAAATGCCGGAGCCGACGCCATCGCCGCGCTCCAGCTTCATCTGAATGTGCCTGCGCATGGGCAATGCGAGATCGTTTTCCTGCTGGGAGAAGCCGACAGCGAAGAGCAGGTTGCCGACATCATCGGACGGTGGCAGTCTGCGCCGCAGATCGATGCCGGAGTTGACCGTCTGGCCCAAACCTGGGCTGCGCATTGCGCTGTTGAAGCCTCCACCCCCGATCCCGCGTTTGATCTCATGGTCAACCGCTGGTTGCCCTACCAGACGCTGTCCTCGCGCCTTTGGGGCCGCGCGGGTTATTATCAGGCCTCGGGCGCTTTCGGATTTCGGGATCAGCTTCAGGATGTGCTTGGGCTGCTATGGTCCGATCCGGGGCTGGCGCGCCGACAGATCCTGCGTGCCGCCGCCCACCAGTTTGCGCAGGGCGATGTTCTGCATTGGTGGCATCCGCCGGGGGGGAGGGGCGTGCGCACGCGCTGTTCCGACGATCTGCTTTGGCTTCCCTATGCGGTTGCCCGATATGTTCATTCCACCGGCGATGTTGCGCTGCTGGCTGAAGAGGTGCCCTTCCTTGACGCACCCGAACTGGGCGCGGACGAACATGATCGTTTCGCGCAATTTCCTGTTGGGGAAAAAGCGACTGTCCATGAGCATTGTCTGCGCGCCTTTGAGCGGGCCTGGCGTCTGGGTGACCACGGGCTGCCGTTGATCGGCGATGGCGACTGGAATGACGGGATGAACAGAGTGGGCAGCGGGGGCAGGGGCGAAAGCGTCTGGCTCGGCTGGTTTATGGCGGCCACGATCCGCGATTTTGCGCGCCTTGGATGCGAGGGCGATCACAAAGACTTTGCCGTTACGTGGCTTGCGCGCGCCGAGGCCTTGACGGCAGCCATCGAGCGGGACGGTTGGGACGGCCAATGGTATATCCGGGCCATTGACGATCAGGGGCGAAGCTGGGGGGGCCGGTCCAGCGAAGAATGCCGTATCGATTCCCTTGCCCAGTCCTGGGCGGTTATGGCGGGCGGAGGTGATCCGGACCGGGCAAAACTTGCTCTTGAGAGCGCATTTCACGATCTGGTGCGCCCGGAGGACGACATTGTCCGTCTGCTCTATCCTCCTTTTCAGACAACCGCGCGCGATCCGGGCTATATCAAGGCCTATCCCCCAGGGATCCGCGAAAACGGCGGGCAATACAGCCACGCAGCCGCATGGCTGGGTATTGCCGCCGCGATGGTGGGGGACGGGGCTCGGGCCAAAGCGGTATTTGACCGGATCAATCCCATCAACCACAGTTGCGCGCGTCATTCTGCGCAGAAATATGCGATCGAGCCCTATGTTGTGGCAGGCGACATAGGCGGCGGCGAGGAAAATCCGGGGCGGGGCGGTTGGAGCTGGTACACAGGCGCTGCTGCATGGACATGGCGGTTGGCCGCTGAACATATCCTTGGGCTGGGGCTCGAAGGTGGTCGGTTGAAGCTGGCTCCCTGCCTTCCGCCCGATTGGCCGGGTTTTTCCGCAAGGCTTCGCGGCGAGGGCGTCATTGAAGTGACGGTGTTGCGGGGCGAGGTCGCCGGTCTGACCGTCGATGGTGAAAATCATGCCGCTTCGACCATTCCGTTTCCGGGGCAGGGTTTGATCCGCAAGGTTACGCTTGTCATCGCAGCTTCCGGATAAACACCATAGCGCACTTGGGTCGGGCCTCCCGCAGCCTCGATCCCTTGGTCGATGGTGCGGATTGGATAGGTATATTCACGCATAGATGGGCCGGTGGTTTTACGAAAATACCATTGGCCTGACTGGATCGCGTCCCGCCTGCGGGGGCCGACGATATGGATTCAGCGCCGACAGGGAGGTGGGATCTCGCACGGTCGGGAATGCATGGCATGCCGTTTGGCGGGAATATGGGGGGCGGGATGTTGAAAGTTCTGCAAAGCAGCGACATCGAGAATCTCTTCTTGAATCATCTGCCCATCGCGGTGGCGATATTTGACAGCGAAATGCGTTATCTGGCCTGTAGCCGCCGCTGGATGCTGGATTACGGTATTCAGGATCAATGCATTATCGGCAAATCCCATTACGAGATCTTTCCGGAGATCGACGGACGCATACGGGATATCCATCGCCGCGTGCTGGCAGGGGAAAGTCTGTCCTGCGATGCCGAGGCGTTTCATCGGCTGGACGGTTCGGTCGACTGGGTCGAATGGGATATGGTGCCCTGGCATGGACCGGCGGGAGAAATCGCCGGTGCCATCCTGTTTACCCGTGTCGTCAATGATCTTGTCCGCATGCGTCAGGAGGCCGTGACACTGCGGACCGAACTGAACCTGTTGATCGACAGCGCCAGGCAATATGCGATCTCGATGTTTGATCCGGACGGGCAAGTGGTGCTCTGGAACAAGGGCGCCGAGCGGCTCTATGGTTGGAGCGAAGCCGAAGCGCTGGGCAAGTCCATCAGTTTTTTCTTCGAAAATCGTGCAAGTGATGAGGAACAGGTCCGATCCTGGCTGCAGACGGCTCTGGTTTCCGGGCCTGTCGTGGAACGGAGTTGGAGAAAGAGGAAGGATGGAACCTCGTTCTTTGGCGAAGTGAATATCAGCAGAATTGAAGACGGCGACGGATTGCTCGTCGGATACAGCACTGTGGTTCGGGATATTACCGAGGAATATTCCCAGTTGCGGCGGATTGAGGCCAGCGAAGCGCAGCTTCGCGCGATCCTCGATACGGTTCCCGACGCGATGGTGACGATCAATGAGAACGGAATTGTTCAGTCGTTCAGTGCGGCGGCGCAGCAGTTGTTTGGTTACAGCCCCGACGAGGTGATCGGGAAAAACGTTGCCATGCTGATGGACGAGCCCGATGCGCAGCATCACGATGAATATCTGAAACGCTACCTTGCCACGGGCCATCGCCATATCATCGGCAACATGCGCTGCGTGAACGGAAGGCGAAAGGACGGCACGCTCTTTCCGCACGAACTCTATATCGGCGAAGCCATTTCCCGGGACAGCCGTGTTTTTACAGGTTTTCTCCGCGATCTGACCAAGCGGCGCGAGGCAGAGGCGAAGTTTCAGGAACTCCAGTCCGAACTGATCCATATTTCGCGGGTTTCCGCGATAGGCACCATGGCGACGGCGTTGGCGCATGAGCTCAATCAGCCTCTGACCGCGATCGCGAATTATGTTCAGTCATCCGCCATTTTGCTTGCTCCCTATGAGGACGAGGCCGTCGCGACGGTACGCGGCGCGATGGAGGAGGCCGCCCGAGAGGCATTGCGGGCAGGGGCCATCGTCCGCAGGCTGCGTGAATTTGTTGCGCGCGGCGATCTCGAGCGCGTGATCGTGCGGCCCTGTGATCTGGTGGCCCAGGCCAACGCCCTGGGGGCGGTGGGCAGCAAGGCCCGCGGTGTTGTCTGTGTGTTGAATGTGCCGGATTCCTTGCCCTGTGTGCTGGTCGACAGGGTGCAGATCCAGCAGGTGCTGCTCAATCTCCTTCGCAATGCTCTCGATGCTCTGGATGACACAGGCGTCATTGTCATCGGCGGAGAAGTCATGGGCAATATGCTCCATCTTTCGATGATGGATAACGGGCCGGGCATCGCCCCTCAATTGGAGGCCGAACTGTTCGAGCCGTTCGTCACCAGCAAGGCGACCGGAATGGGCATCGGGCTGGCCATCAGCCGCACCATCATCGAGGCCCATGGCGGGCGCCTTTGGTATGAAAAGGTCGACGGGGGAGGGGCCGCTTTTCACTTCACTTTACCGATCGCGGAGACAGGCGATGCATAAACAGGGGTTGGTTCATATTGTCGATGATGAGGAATCTGTGCGTCGCTCTCTGGATTTCCTTTTGCGCACTTCAGGTTATCGTGTCGAACGGTGGACGGATGGAACGAAGTTTCTCGATTGCGCGGACAATTCGGTCGCGGCCTGTGTATTGATGGATATCCGGATGCCGGGCCTTGACGGGTTGGCGGTTCAGGAGCGGATGGAAGATCGGGGGCTCAATTTTCCGGTCATCGTTCTGACCGGCCATGGGGATATCACGCTGGCGGTTCAGGCGATGCGGGGGGGAGCCATTGATTTTCTGGAGAAGCCTTTTGACCGTGAGCGGCTCATTCAGTCGATCGAACTGGGGTTTCGGCAAATTGACGATCGCAACGCGTTGCTTGAACGCGCGCAATGGGCAAGGGGGCAAACCGCAAAGCTGACCGAGCGTGAGCGCGAGGTGCTTGATGGTCTGGCCTGCGGGTATCCCAACAAGACGATCGCCTATGATCTTGGCATCAGTTCGCGAACCGTCGAGGTCTATCGCGCCAATATCATGGAAAAGCTGGCCGTCACCAATTTTGCCGATGCGTTGCGCATCGCGTTCGCGGCCGGACTGGGGCGGGAGAGGGAATGGAAGCGGACCCATCGCATCCGGTCTCGAACAGGCTGACACATGCTGTGCCGCCAACGCAGGCATCACAGCGCCCCGATTGGAACGGTCGGGCGATCATGGCGCGGGCGGTAAAGCCCCGGTCTGTCGGCTATGTATATAACCCAATGCCGCGTCGTCGCGTCCTGCTTAGGCTTGCTGGTTCCATCAACCGGAGGCATCAGAGTCGCGATGATCCATTCTGCAAAGCTGGAACCGCAGCGTTACGGCATAGCCATGCCGGCAAAATCGGGAGAGATGCTTTTTCTGGAGGGCGACCCTTGCGAGCATGTCTATGAACTGCGCGCGGGCGTGGCGCGGGGCATCAGTGTTTCTGTCGAGGGGGATCGCCAGGTCGCCGCTTTCTTTTTCGCCGGAGATCAGATTGGATTGCCCGTGACCGAAACGTACCGTTTTACCGCCGAGGCGGTCACCGATCTGCTTTATGTGCGTCATTCACGCCGTTGCTGGCACGAGGCGCTGATCCGCAGTTGCCGGGAGGATGGCCGATTGCTGTCTTCGATCTGGGCCGAACAGGACCCCATTTTCCGACGCGGCATCATTCTGGGCTGCAATGGAGTGCTTGTCAGGCTTTGCGCCTTGCTCAGCTCGATCATGGATCGCCTGGCCGTAACGAGCGACGGCAGCCTGTTTTTACCTCTCCCGCAGGTCGATATGGCCGCTTATCTGGCGACCACGCCGGAGTCGGTCTGTAGGGCATTGCGCCGGCTTCGCGAACAGATGATCATAACCATGCCCCGGCGTGATCAGATCAAGATCATCGACCGTGAACGGCTCGAGGCATTCGCAGGCGGCGTGGCGCGCCAGACCGGCCCCGCTTTCCTCTGATGAGAGCAGATGTCAGGCAGGCCTGAATGAGGCCAATTCTCCCTCGCGCCGAGGTGATGGCAGGTTTGAGCGCAAGTCGGCGCCATGGGTCTGCCTTGATCGCGATGCGGCCTGAGAAAAGTGTTTCGCTTTGAAAATGCGATATGCTGGTGGAATTTTGAAAGTAATTTTCAAATAATTGAACAATACACAAAAATACGTGATTTACCGAGGCGGATGATTGCGGATCAATGCCATGAATGGATGATGCGAAAGCCCAATTGCGCATGTGGGCGCAAGGAGGGAATTCCATGTTTAAAGAAATCATGTTCGCATCTGCTCTGGCTTTGGCCGTGGCGACGCCGGCACTTGCCCAGAATTCGGATGGTCCGATCCGCTGGGACGGCCCCTATATTGGTGTCAATGTGGGGCTTGGCAGCAGCACGCTGAAATATCCCCTCAACGCCACGATTCACACGTCAACGGCAACCACCCTGTCGGGAGAAGCGCGGCAGAGTTCGAGCGGCGTCATCGGTGGCGGCCACCTGGGCTATAATATCGCGACCTCCGGCCTTGTTCTGGGGCTTGAGGCCGATATCATGGCCAGTGATGTCAAGGGCGAGACCTCGCTTTCCGGCAGCGCCGGGGGCGGTGCAAGCGGGACCGCATCCATCGGCGCGGTGTCCAGCATCGACTATCTCGGCACGGTCCGGGCGCGGGTCGGGGCGCCGATGATGGAGGGGCGCTTCATGCCCTTTGTGACCGGAGGGTTTGCCTATGGCCGGGTCAGGACGAAGCTCTCCGGCGCGATCAGCGGTGCCTTGGCCGGATCGACATCTCCGGTCAATCTCGCCGGCGGGAATTCGTATCATTCGGATCAGACGGGCTGGGTGCTTGGTGCGGGGGCCGATTATGCACTCACCAGAAACCTGATATTCCGTGCGGAATATCTTTACACCGATCTGGGCACCAACACGATCACCAACCGCTCGCTGTCGCTGCTGGGCACCGCGATTGATGCTGATGTCCGGATGAAAACCACTGCAAACATACTCCGGGTCGGCATGTCTTATCGCTTTTGAATCGGCCCGATCCTATAGGCGGGCAGACTGATTTCATCAAAATCTGCCCATATCCATCCTCGCCGGGACGGTGATGCTTCATCGTCCCGGCGAAGTGTTGTGAAATGATCGAAAGACGATTTTTGCCAGACATTTCCGGATCGAATGTCTGGCAAAGGGCATTGCCAGTGCCTCGCCCATGCATGATGAGGGCGGGCGCCCCGGCGGGACGGGCATGCTTGTCAAACCGCCCAACCGGCCGCAGGCCCTATGCCTCGGCGGTATCCGGATAGGCGCAGAGCAGGCGCGCGATATCATCCACCGGATGCCTGACCAGATCCTTGTCGATCTCTGCAAGCAGCCTGGCGCGGACGTGATCGCCATAATGTTGGCGCAGCACGCCGAGCGCGCGGGGTGGCGCTACGACAACCAGTCCGGCGGACGCTTCCACGACCCCTGCGAGGGCTTCGGCGGCCTCCATGAGAAACGCGTCCTCATTGGCCTGATGCGGGTCGCCGCGGGCAATTGTATCGTGTCCGGGAAAGGCGCGTGACACGCTGATGCCCGGCGCATCGGCAAGCAGGTCGCGGTTCGGAGGGTTTTCAAACTGGCGATGACCGATCACGCGCAAATCAGGATTCAACGGATTTCCATGATTTTTCAGCAGAAGCATGCGCGTGCCGTCGGCAACCAGAATGATGATATCATGAGCGAGTTTCATAGGGCGTGTCTCCAAATCTGTTCAGGCCGTGACCTGTCGCCGGTTCGGTTGAGGGCTTTGCCCCCTGTGGTGTCCGGTTCGGATCACGTTCGAGCACCTGCTGTCCTGCATGTTCCGCAATCTGCCGTGCGATCATCATGGCTTGCTCACGGTTCGTTCCTGACGTGCCGCCCGAACCGTTGGGGCGCGATGTCCACAATTCCCTGACCGTCAGCAAATGGGCCCCCGAATCCTGAATGTCGCGTATCAGCGTCATTTGGGCCCGCCGGGTATTTCCGCCACCGGCAAGAATGGCGACAAGGTTTTGGCCGCCAAGATCGGCGCGATCCAGATAGTCACGGGTCGGCCAGTCCGGCGCCCAGAAGAAAGTGTTGGAGACCAAGGCGATTACCGCAAAGCCTCGAGGCCTTGTGGGTGTGTGGCTGGTCATGGTCCAACGCTCCACCGAAAAACCGCTGGCCTCGAACCCGTGCGCCAGCGCCATGGTGAGGTCGTCGGAGAAATGGGCGTCCCTGCTGGGATGATAGAGAATAAGCGCTTTGGCGCGCCCCGGACCACCCAGCCTTTCCTTGCGGAACGGCGCTTCGCCCTGAACCCACACCGTTATGCCGATGATGCAAAGCACGGCGATCACCAGAAGCGCCAGCAGTGTGAAAATCAACCATTTCCCCATCGGACTATCCTTGCAGGGGGACAGGACATGGTCGGCATACCTGCCCGCGCCTTTGCCAAGACGGCGCTCGGAGGGAGCCTCCTCAATTGGCCTGCCTTGAGTGCAACGGCGTTCGGCCCGCGGCGAATCCATCACTGTGCTAGCTGCCTTGCGGACAGTGTCAGACAATGGTCGCCACGGGCCTAGCCATCGAGGTCGCTGCCGGTCGGGCACACAATCCGCAGGGATCTAGCTTTCCCTTTTGGACCTGCGCCTTCCGACTCGCCGTCTGGCCTTTTCCTGATCGCATGTCTGGAAATGCGCGAGTTGATGGCCGTCAAGTGTGATGAGCGGAAACCGCCCGCAGGGTCTGGGCCAGGATCGATGTCGAGGCTCTGGCCGCGACATCGCCCAGGCTGAGCATGCCCACCATCCGGTGATTGGCATCGATGACGGGCAAGCGCCGGATGCGTTTGCTTTCCATGATCGTCACCGCATCCTCCAGGTCTTCGTTGGCATGACAGTAGATGATGGGTTCGCTCATCACGTCGCGCGCGGTGAGCTGGAGCAGATCCGACTGTCCGTCAAATCCGCGTAAAACCACATCGCGATCTGTGACCATCCCTATCAGGCGATCATTTTCGCCGACCGGCAGGGCGCCGATGTCTTCCTGACGCATGCGTTCGGCGATCTGGGACAGTGGAGTGTCGGGCGCGATCCAGTCTGCACCCGGATGCATGGCTTCTGCAACTTTCATGGGAGCCTCCTTCAATGGCTCGCCGTTGCTGCCCCGATTGCTGCCAACCTGACTTGCGCGGCGTCAAGGCGCCTGCGTGATTTGCGCCGGACGCTGGGAATTTGTCCGGCCTTTCGGGCATTCCGACAGGCCGCTCGGCGGTGCCCGATCCAGTTCAACGCCCGACAATGCCGCAAATCATGTCCGTGATGCTCTTGCGCCCTCCGTACAATTCCCAGCATCGGCGGAAAATTCCGCTGCCTATTCTGTCCTGATCGCTGCCGCCGCCAGTTCGGCAGTTCGGAACGGAGCAACAGGATGATGGACCGACATGAGCAATCCGATGAGGCCGGCCATTGCCATCAATGCGAATGCAGCACCGATGGGCATGAGGATATGGCGGCCAAGATGTTTCATCTCGCCAAATGCGCGAAGCATTCGCTTTTGAAGCAGAAGATCGAAGAACATCTGGACGCCAAAATCGGCGCCCGGCTCGATCGCATGGCGGAACTGGCTGCCGATGCCCTGATCGACAGCATGCACCGCCTTTCAGCCAGGAAGCAGGCCAGTCGGCGTTATGAAGAAGATATTCTGGCCGCGCTCCGATCCGAATGACCAGCCAGCACAGGAAAGGTCAGACCATGACAGACCCCGCTTCAGAATTGCCTCCGGCCAGAAAATGGTTCTCGATCGCTTTGGTGATCCTCGTGCTGGTGGTGCTTTTCCTCTGGTATTCGCCGCATTCCGGCAAACCGAAGCAGGAGCAACCGGTCGCGCCCACGCCCCGCTCGACCGAATGGGCCCCTGAACCGACAGGGCCGGCGGTCCCGGTGAACCTGCCCAGAACGCCGATGACCAATGTGCCGGACCGCAAGTGATGATCGGGCATGAATCAGGGATGGAAGCCGATAAAGCGCTGGCGCCGGAAACGGCCGCTCTTGCCGCGCGATTGCGCGAAACGGCCGAGCTTTTGCCGGTGGT
Source organism: Novosphingobium humi (assembly GCF_028607105.1). Lineage (GTDB taxonomy): Bacteria > Pseudomonadota > Alphaproteobacteria > Sphingomonadales > Sphingomonadaceae > Novosphingobium > Novosphingobium humi. The sequence continues at coordinate 1,429,150 of NZ_CP117417.1, forward strand.
TGAAGCGGCCGGCTTTGCCGATCCATTCGATCGCTTCGGCGACGCCAGAATCGTCCTGCTTGGCGAGGCCACGCATGGCACGCATGAATTCTATGCCGCGCGTGCCGCGATAACGCGGCGGCTGATCGAAAACCACGGCTTCAATCTGGTCCTTGTCGAAGGCGATTGGCCCGATATCGCACGCATCGACGATTATGTTCGGCACAATGCCCCGCGTCCCCGCGCGGGCGAGGCCTTCCTGCGCTTTCCCACCTGGATGTGGCGCAATCAGGAAGTGCTGGCTTTTGCCGATTGGCTGCGTGGACACAATGCAGGCCTTGATGCAGCAGAGCGGGCGGCGGTGTGCGGGCTTGATGTCTATAGTCTGGGCGAATCCATCCTTGCCGTGATTGCCTATCTCGACAGCCGCGATCCGGCCGCCGCGGCGCAGGCGCGCCGCAGTTACGGCATGCTGCTGCCCTGGCGGGCCGCCCCGCAGCATTATGGTCAGGCGGTAGAGCATGGCCGGATGGCCGGATGCGAGGATACGGTCGTGGCGCAATTGCGTGAACTGCTGCGGAGGCGGATTCAATGGATCGCCGATGATGGCGAAGCCTTTTTCGATGCGGAACAGAACGCGCGGATCGTAAGGGCGGCGGAAAGCTATTATCGCGCCATGTATCGCGGGGCGGCGGCCAGCTGGAATCTGCGTGATCGGCATATGTTCGATACGCTGCAAAGGCTGATGGCCTTTCGCCACGATGCCCGCGCGGTGATCTGGGCGCATAATTCCCATATCGGCAATGCATCGGCAACCGCGATGGGCTGGCACGGCGAGTTCAACATCGGCGAACTTGTCCGCACCGCCTATGGCGAAGAGGCTGTGCTGATAGGCTTTGGCACGGATCGCGGGACGGTGGCCGCCGCCCCGGATTGGGGAGCCGAGATGCAGGTCATGCCGCTTAGACCGGCCCGGCAGCACAGTTGGGAAGAGGCGTTTCGTCACACCGGCTATGCCCGCAGCCTGACCGACTGGCGCGGGGACAGGCGGCGGGGTTTGGCCGACATCCTGTCGCAAAGCCTGCTCGAGCGGGCCGTGGGTGTGGTCTATCGTCCGCAATCGGAACTTGCGAGCCATTATTTCGAGGCGGTGCTGGCCGACCAGTTCGACGCCTATGTCTGGTTCGAGGAAACCCGCGCGGTCACCCCTCTGGGGCAGGAGCGCCCGAAAGGCGCGCCCGAAACATGGCCTTTCGGGCTATGACGGCGCCGGTGGAAATCGTCATGTCGGGCTTTCCGCCTCTGGCCGCCATGCTGGGCGTGCCGGGCGCGCCGCGCGGTCTGGTCATTTTTGCCCATGGCAGCGGCAGCGGCAGGCTCAGCCCGCGCAACAATCATGTCGCCGCCCGGCTGCGCGAGGCGGGTCTGGGCACGCTGCTGCTCGATCTGCTGACCCCGCAGGAGGAGGCGGATCGCCGCAATGTCTTTGACATCGGGCTGCTGGCTTCGCGGTTGCTGCGTGCGGCGGACTGGGCGGCGCTCGATCCACGAACGGCCGGCCTGCGGCCCTGCTATTTCGGTGCAAGCACCGGCGCGGGCGCGGCCTTGCGCGCGGCGGCCTATGACAGGCGCATCGCCGCCGTCGTCTCGCGCGGGGGGCGCCCCGACCTTGCCGGGGCCGAGGCTTTGGCGCGGGTGCGGGCGCCGACGCTGCTGCTCGTCGGCGGACTGGACACCGCGGTTATCGGGCTCAACGAACAGGCACGCGATACCATGAAATGTCAAAGCGAGATGGTGATCGTTCCGGGGGCGGGCCATTTGTTCGAAGAGCCAGGAACACTTGACCTTGTGGTCGATCTCACGCGCGGCTGGTTTCTGCGTCATCTGGGAGTGCAGACATGACTGTTCTTTTTGCCGACCGGCGCGCGGCGGGCGTGCTGCTGGCCCGTGAGGTCCTGGCGCTGGGGCTGAAGGACCCGGTGGTGCTGGCCCTGCCGCGCGGCGGCGTTCCCGTGGGCTTTGAAATCGCCAGAGCGCTGCGGGCGCCGCTCGACATTCTGCTGGTTCGCAAGATCGGTGCGCCCGGCCATCAGGAATATGGCATAGGTGCGCTGGTCGATGGCTTCTCGCCGCAGGTCGTGATCGATGAACTGGCCGCGCGCCTGACCGGCGCGGATGAAGCCTATATCGACCGCGAAATCGATCGCCAGTTGCATGAAATCGAGCGCAGGCGGGCCGCCTATCGCACGGGGCCTCCGGTTTCGCTGTATGGCCGGATGGTGATCGTGGTTGACGATGGGATCGCCACGGGCGGCACCATACGCGCCGCTCTGAAAGCTCTGGCCAAGGTGAAGCCGCATGGGATCGTTCTGGCGGTGCCGCTGGCTCCGTCCGATGCGCTCTTGCCCTTGCGCAGACTGTGCGACGAGGTGATCTGCCTTGCCACGCCCGACCCTTTCTATTCGGTGGGCGTCCATTACGGCGATTTCACGCAGACCGAAGATGCCGAGGTCATCGCCCTGCTGGAGCAGGCGCGCAGTTGGAGCAAGACCAGCACCGGCGCCGGTGATGCCGGGGGAGACGGGCAATGATCCGCACTTCGCCCGGTGTTGTTTGGTTCGACCAGATCGGCATGGAGGATGTCGGCTCTGTCGGCGGCAAAAATGCCTCGCTTGGCGAGATGGTCCGCAAATTGACGCAAAGCGGGGTTCGCGTTCCGGCGGGGTTTGCCACAACGGCGGATGCTTACCGCGAATTCATGGCCGACAATGGCATCGAACCGGCGATGCAGGAGCGGATCGGGTGCTATCAGAGCGGCCGGATCGCGCTGGAGCAGGCCGGGATCGAGATCAGGGAATTGATCCTGAGCGCGCGCCTGCCCGACAGGTTGGCCCGCGACATTTGCGCCGCCTATGACCAACTGGCCGGGCGGGTGGGCGTCAAAGACCCATCCGTGGCCGTTCGCAGCAGCGCGACGGCCGAGGATCTGCCTGATGCAAGCTTTGCCGGACAGCAGGAAACCTTCCTCAACATTCGAGGGCACCGGGCGCTGCTTGATGCCTGTCTGAACTGCTTCGCCTCGCTCTTCACCGATCGTGCGATCAGCTATCGCGAGGCCAAAGGGTTTGATCATTTCTCGGTGGCCCTCTCGATCGGCATCCAGCAGATGGTGAGGTCGGATCTTGCCGGATCGGGGGTTATCTTCACCATCGATACGGAAACAGGCTTTCCCCATGTCGCCGTCATCAGCGCCGCCTGGGGGCTGGGCGAAACTGTGGTTCAGGGCTCGGTCGATCCCGACAAATATGTTGTGTTCAAGCCCTTGCTGGCCACAGAGGGCGCCTGTCCGATCATTGAAAAGACCTGCGGCGCCAAGGCTGTCCGAATGATCTATGCGCATGGCGGCGGCAAAAACACAAGGATCGTCGCCACCCGTCAGTCGCAGCGCAGCAGATTTGTGCTGAATGAGGCGGAAATCGTCGAACTGGCGCAATGGGCGCTGCTGGTTGAGAAGCACTATGGCCGGCCCATGGACCTTGAATGGGCCAAGGATGGGGAAAGCGGTCTGATCTATCTGGTCCAGGCCCGTCCCGAAACGGTGCAGTCAGGGCGCAGCGGTGCCGCTTTCCGCACCTATCGCCTGAAGACCAAGGCGCAGCCTATCCTTGCCGGGGCAGCGGTCGGGGGCGCCATAGCCTCGGGCAAGGCCTGCGTCCTGCGCGATGCGGCCGACATCGCGCGTTTTCCCGATGGCGCGATTCTGGTGACGGGCAACACCGATCCGGACTGGGTGCCGGTGATGAAACGGGCGGCGGGCATTGTCACCGATCATGGCGGCAGCACCAGCCATGCCGCGATCGTCAGCCGCGAACTGGGTGTTCCGGCCGTGATCGGGACGGGCCATGCCACGGCGCTGCTGAAGGAAGGTCAGCCGATCACGCTGTCCAGCGCGGGCGGCGAACAAGGTTTTGTCTATGACGGTCTGCTCGACTTTGAGAGCGAAGAAATCGATCCGGGCAGTCTTCCCGCAACGCGCACGCAGGTGATGGTCAATATCGCGGAACCGGCTTCGGCCTTTCAGTGGTGGCGTCTGCCCGCCAGGGGGGTGGGGCTGGCGCGTATGGAGTTCATCATCAACACGCTGATCAAGGTGCATCCCATGGCCTTGCTGCATCCGGAAAGGACCGGCGCGGCCGACCGGCGCAAAATCCATGAGCTGATCAAAGATCACGCGGATGGCGCGGATTATTTCGTCGATCTTCTGTCCCGCGGCATCGCCCGACTGGCCGCGCCATACTATCCGCATCCCGCGATTGTCCGTCTCAGCGATTTCAAGACAAATGAATATGCACATCTGATCGGCGGGAGCGCCTTTGAACCTTGCGAGGAAAACCCGATGCTCGGCTTTCGGGGGGCTTCGCGATATTACCATGAACGCTACAGGGAAGGTTTCGCGCTGGAATGCCGCGCTCTCAAACGGGTGCGCGATGTGATCGGCTTTGCCAATGTCATCATCATGGTTCCGTTTTGCCGAACCCCGGCGGAAGCGGACCTTGTGCTGGCCGCCATGGCCGACAACGGGTTGCGGCGCGGCGAGCGGGGTTTGCAGATCTACATGATGTGCGAAATCCCTTCCAATGTGGTTCTGGCGACGGAATTTGCCGGAAGGTTCGATGGTTTCTCGATCGGGTCCAATGATCTGACCCAGCTTGTGTTGGGGGTTGATCGGGACTCCGAATTTCTGGCCGCCCTGTTCGACGAGCGCGACGAAGCGGTCAAGATCATGATCGGCGATGTCATTGCCAAAGCCCATGCAGCCGGCATCAAGATCGGCATATGCGGTCAGGGGCCGAGCGATCATGCCGACTTTGCCGAATTTCTTGTCGAGCAAGGCATCGATTCGATCTCGCTCAACCCCGACAGTTTCGCAAAGGCCGTCCGCACCATCGCTCAGGCTGAAGCAGGAGAAGGGTAAAGGCCATGGAACTTGATCAAGCCATTTACGGCCGCCGCGCAACGCGGGCCTATACGCATGAACCGATAGACCGGTCCGTGCTGGAGGCGGTGATCGATGCCGCGATTCAGGCGCCGAGCGCGATGGACAGTCAGCCCTGGGGCTTCTGCATCCTGCGCAATCGTCTCATGCTGGAAAACATATCGCGCGAGGCCAAGGCGCTGCTTATGCGTGCTCCGCCGGCAGGACTTGATGCGCATCGTTTTGATGACATGCTGGGCAATCCGGATTTCGACATATTCTATCAGGCTCCGGTCCTGATCCTGATCTGCGCGACAAAAGACAGCGCATGGTCGCATATCGACTGCACATTGGCTGCGCAGAATCTGATGCTCGCCGCCCATGGTAAAGGCTTGGGCAGTTGCTGGATAGGTTTTGCCCAGAGCTGGTTTCAGACGGGCAAGGGCCGGGCGGCGCTGGATCTGCCGCCCCATTGGCAGCCGGTGGCGCCGATCATCGTGGGCCATCCCAGCGCAGATACGCCCGCACCGCCGCGCGAAAAGCCTGAATTGCTCTGGCGCGACTGATCGGTCCGCCCTGTCAGGATTTTAGGAGAATGCGCCATGGCTACCCAACCGGAATTCTTTCCATTGCCCGATGCTGTCCCGCCGCAGGCGCCGCCCGAGGCCCCGGCCGAACCCCAACCTGCAGAGGAGCCTTTCTTCGAGCCGCCTGAAATTCTCCCCGATGTGCCCGATCAGGACTATCCGGATCGCGAGAAAGGGCCGGTTGAACCCGATTTGCCGCAGGAAGAGGCGGTGCGTCCGAGCCTTCGGAACGAGCGCGCGCGGTTCGCGATCTCAAGCCGTTCTGGTGCCGGGCGCGCCTATTCGGGCAGGAACCGCGTCAACACGTCCTTGGCAAGGCGTGCGGGCCGCCTGGTGGCGGCATCAAGGCAGCACCAGATGCTCTGCACTTCCGTGACCAGAACTTCGCCGCGCATGATCATCGTTTTGAAAAAGGTTCGCGCACCTTGTGCTTTTTCGGCAATCACCTCGGCAAAAACGGTGTCGCCAAGGAAAGTCGGTTTCAGGAAGGTGATCTCATGCTTGAGCGCCACCCACAGGTGCTGGGCGACGGCGTCCTGTGGCGCCACAGACCGCCAGTAGTCGATAACGGCCGCCTGTACCCATGTAAGATAGACGGCATTGTTCACATGCCCCATGAAATCAATATCGCCAGGTGCGATCTTGATCGGAAACCGATGGGGGCTGGACGCGGGGAGCATGGATTGGCTTTCACCGAGGAACTGATCTGCCTTGGGTGCCATTATGGAGCATATCTCATGCTCAATCAATTTTTGCGTGGTGGCGTGCGCTCGCGGCTGTGTTGCGGCGGGTGCGATGGCGGCGATGCATGGGGGAAATTGGGCGCCTGCATGCCCTGAGGCGGGCGGCCCTGTCCCTCAAACCGCCGGAAGGGGCCGGTACCTCCGGGTGCCTCGCGGCGGAAATGGTCCGAATCGCCCCGACGATATGCCCGTTCATCGTTTCGCCCGCGATAGTAAAAGACGCCGTCCGATCCCCAATAGCCATCATAGATCGGTCCGTAATAGCCGTCATACCAGACGCCGTAGCTCCATGGCTCGATCCTGCCATAGGCGGCCAGCCCCGGACCGCCGTCAGCGCAGCCCGAAAGACCGATGCCCGCCATCAGCAAGAGCGCGGCGAGGGCCGCAGGCCGTTTCTTTGGCCTGTTTGGCAAGGTGCGCAGGGCAGGGAGGCTGATTGCTGTCATGGTTGTCATGCTTTCCTTTGGGCCGCGTCATCCCCGGCTGAGTGATTGACATGGCTGGGGTACAGAACATGCAGCCATAAGGCCGCCATGCGCGGGGTTTGGCCATCCGTATTGTGCCGGAAGCACGGGGCGCATGGCCCGCCGCTTCGGCCTGCTTTGAGCCGCCGCTGTTCAAGCAGGGATGCCAAGCCCATCCGCAATGACACGAATAACCTTTGATACGCCTCCGGCCCTATCCGGATTGTCCGGCATGTTTTTGAATGGGGGGTGGGCTTTGGCTCTGCCTGTGTTCGGCATCATCGCCGGGTTCAACTCTGGTTCCGGATCGGTGGGAAATGATGTGTCGCTGTATTCTCCCTCATAAAGATCGCGGCGGAACCACGACCAAGCCGGCCCGACCGCTGATCGTTGAAGCTTTGGGCAAATGCTGTGACGGACGAAGCCTGCTCCAGAACCTTACTCTGCGCGTTGGCCCCGGCGAGATCGTGGGGCTGCTCGGGCGCGACGGAGCCGGCAAGACGGTATGCTTCAATCTGATCATGGGGCTGATGAAGGCCGATTCCGGGCGTATCCTGCTTGGTGATGCCGATGTGACCTCCTGGACCACGGATCGGCGCGGGAGGCTGGGGCTCAATTGCCTGCCGCAGGAACCCTCTGTTTTTTCAGGCATGACCGTCGAGCAGAATATCTGGTCGGTGCTGGAATTTTGCGAACCGGACCCGGCCACTCGGAGTGCGCGGCTTGAACTGATCCTGCGGGAATTTCAACTGGACCATCTGCGCAACGTGGCCGCCATCCGGCTTTCGGGCGGCGAGAGGCGGCGGTGCGAGATTGCCCGCGCCATGGCCTCTGCACCCTCGATCATGCTACTTGACGAACCCTTTGCCGGAATTGATCCGCTTGCGGTCATCGAAATCAAAAGCGCCATACAGTTGCTCAAGCTGCAAGGTGTGGGCATCCTTATCAGCGATCATAATCTGCCAGATCTGCTCGAACTGCTTGAACGCGCCTATGTCATTTATGAAGGTCGGCTGATCTTCTCCGGTTCTCCCGCCCAGATGCTGTCTGATACCGAGGTCTGCCGCCTTTATCTTGGGCCGGGGGCCGAGCAGTTGCGCCGCGCCCTGACGAAGGCCGAGGCCAATGGCTTGCTTTCCTCGCGAGCCGGCGCGTCTGCATATGGCCTCTCGAATAGAATTGAACGGGAGCGGCATTGATCCCACGCTTGCGACGCCCAGGCAGAGCGACATTGGTTTCTGTGGTGATGGCTGGTCTTATCTTACGGTTTTTTCATAATAATTGTCATTGCGGTGACATCGTAAGCGCCGCCGGAATCCGGCCTTTTGGATGATTGGGATGGCGCAGATTTCGCGGGGCAAAGGAGCCTGCACCTTGCGCTCCTCGTAAGTGGCCAGGGCCGCACGTCGGTCGCTGCTTTTCATGTTCTGTCTCCATCGTCCGCCACGGGCTGCGCGGATTTATATTACCCGGATATATTGACTCCGATCAAGAATCAAATCATCTGGGTCAAATGAATGAAACTCCCTCCGATCATCCGCTTGCCATGCCTTGCACGGCCTTCATGGGCTCAGAGAAGCTCGCGTCCGGCGATCTGGCCGATGTGGCGCTGGCCGTGAACGCGAGGATGGCGGCGGCCCCGAGCGCCATCCTGATCTTCGATGACACCACCGGCGCGCAGATCGACATCGACCTGCGCGGCACCACGGCGCAGATCATTGCCAGATTGGCCGCCTATCAGGGCCACCAGCCCGAAGCGCGCAGACGGGGGCGGCCCAAGCTGGGCGTGGTCGCGCGCGAGGTTACGCTTCTGCCGCGCCATTGGGACTGGTTGGCGCAGCAGCCGGGCGGTGCCTCGCAAGCGTTACGGCGTCTGATCGATCAGGCACGCAAGGGGGATGAAGGGCGCACGGCGACCCGTCTGGCCCATGAGCGGGCCTATCGCTTCATGTCGGCGCTGGCGGGTGATTTTCCCGACTTTGAGCGGGCTTCACGCGCGCTCTTCGCGCATGACCTTGCCGCGCTGGAAGAGGCAATGGAGGCGTGGCCCGCCGACGTGCGGAATTACGCATTGCATCTCGCCCGGCCCGATGGCGCGGATTGAAGGGGGTGAGGTCATGCCCATCATTCAGGCCAATGGCGTGGAACTGGCCTCTGACAGCTTTGGCGAGGCGGATGCCACGCCTGTCCTGCTGATCGCCGGTTTGGGAACGCAGAGGATCCGCTGGACCGCGCCCTTTTGCCAGGATCTCGCCGCCCGGAGGCTGCGCGTGATCCGTTTCGACAATCGCGACAGCGGCCAGTCCACTTCTTTCAGTCATGCGGGTACACCTGATTTCGCCGCTATGATGGCGGGCAGGAAGCCTCTGATCCCATACACGCTGGAGGATATGGCCGCCGATGCGCTGGGGCTGCTGGAGGCGCTGGATATCGAGCGCGCCCATGTGGTCGGTCGCTCGATGGGCGGCATGATTGCGCAGATCATGGCAAGCAGTCATCCCGAACGCGTGCTCTCGCTCACCTCGATCATGGCGAGTTCGGGCAATCCCCGCCTGCCTGCGCCTGAGCCGGATGTTATGGCAATGATGATGGGGCCTTCGCCTGATCCGCGTGTCGATGAGGCTGGATATGTTGCTCATTGCCTGAGGTTCGCCCGGCAGATCGCAGCGCCATGTCTGCCTTTCGATGAGCCCGGGCAATGTGCCCTCATTCTCGAAGAGTTGCGATGTGGCTGGCATCCTGGAGCGGCAGCGCGCCAGATGGCAGCCATTGCGACGGACGGAGATCGCCGGGAACGGTTGGCCGAAATCACCGCGCCATCACTCGTCATCCATGGCACGGCTGACCCTTTGTTTCCTTTGCCGCATGGCGAGGATACGGCTGCGGCCATTCCCGGCGCGTGCCTGCTGGCGATCAAAGGCATGGGGCATGATCTGGCTCGACCTTTTCATGCCGCAATCACCGATGCCATCATCCAAATGGTGCAGGGCACGAAGCCTGTGCGCGGCAGTTGAGGCATGAATGGGGGTGCAGGTCACTGTCTGTAGATTGTAACCTAAGGCAGGTTCTGACGTCCCATGCTGAGATGCCCAATGTCCAGTTTGGCGGCGGATGCAACTTCGCTCAGTTTCGGAGGCCCAACTCTTCGGCCAGACGATGGACGAGCTCGGCAGCAGGCAGAGCGCGTGACAGCGATGCGCCCTGTCCGGCCCATTGCGCGGCATATCCGGTCTCCCCTGCTGCCTTCGCCGCGGCCATGAGCGCCTTGCCCGCGTCATAGGTCATCGGATAGCCTGGATGCGGCAGGCCAACGCTTTCCCCCCATTGGGTGAAGCGGTTCGGCAGTCCACGTGCGGGCCGTCCGGAAATTGCGGAGGTCATGACCGTGTTCATCGAGGCGGGACCGGCCAGCGCCTCGCGATAGGCTGCATCGGCGCTGCTTTCTGGACAGGCGACAAAAGCCGTTCCCAACTGGGCTGCAATGGCCCCAAGCTCGAGCACCGCCCGGATGCCGCTGCCATCCATGATACCTCCCGCAGCAATGACCGGCAGGCCGCTGCGGCTTGCCAGCAGCCGGGTCAGCGCCATGGTTCCAAGACGAGCATCGGGAGCGTCAGGATCGAACACTCCGCGATGCCCACCCGCTTCCCAGCCCTGAGCGACGACTGCATCGATGCCTGCTGCCTTTGCTGCCCGCGCCTCCTCGAGGCTGGTCGCAGTGGCCAGCAGCGCGCATCCCGCGTTCTTGAGCGCTGCGATCCGTCCGGCATCGGGCAAACCGAAATGGAAGCTGACGACGGCCGGCGCGGTTTCCACCAGCAGCGCCAACATCTCGTCGTCCTCAACAAAGCTCTTGTAGATCGGGCGCAGGACAGCTGGAGGCTGCACGCCGTATTCACGGAACAGCGGCGCCATAGCTTTGAGCCACGCGACCTCGCGGGTGGCATCCTGAGCCGTTGGTTGATGAACGAAGACATTGACGTTGAACGGGCGACTGCTGAGGGCGCGCACGCCGGCAATCATGTCCCGTGCGCCGAGTGCATCGGTGGCGGCCACGCTGATCGAGCCAAGCGCGCCGGCATTGCTGACGGTGGCGGCCAGTTCGGGCGTGGACACGCCAGCCATCGGCGCCTGCACGATGGGTAGCGGTATCTGGAGGGTTTCCAGCAGCGACATCTTTTCATCATAGCAAAGTGATCGGAAAATGCGATGGAAACGAAACGCTGGTTAAGGCGGACGCGGGCGTCTTCAACATGAACCAACGGCAGGTGATGCCCGCCCGGCATCGATGGCGGGCACGACTGCCATGCGGTCTTTCCGCTATGGTCTGAGGGCCTTGAGGAGCAAGTTCGCGCAGGCCGTCGCGGAACCATCCCCGGTCAGGGCGACCGTAACGATGGCGCCGTCATCGGGCGAGTAGATCGCAATGGCGCTGGCGCCGGGCGCGCCGCCAGCGTGGCCGATCCAGCGAAGCGTCCGTTGCCCGTCCGGCACTTCGAACACCATCATGCCGAGCCCGTAATAGGTGCCGGGGTCGAACATCGGATAGAGGGTCGCGGTCATTTCCTGTCGCAGGCTTTTGCGCAGAAAACGTCCATCGAGAAGGGCCGCCCAGGCCAAGGCCATGTCGCGGGCATCACTGACGACAGGGCCGGCGGCGCCTGCCCAGCCTGGGTCCATGGTCTGGCCTTGCGTCGATGAGGGCGGAGAAACATCGCCCGCCTGCCGGCCGGGAGAAAGCGCGCGCATCGACCGCAGGCCAAGGGGCGCGATGATCCGAGCCGTGATCGCTGCGTCGATGGGGCGGCCTTCGACCCTTTCGACGATCATGCCCAACACATCATAGCCGGTGTTCGAATAGCGCCACCTTTCGCCGGGGCAGAACATCGCGCCGTGCCGACCGGCGATGGCGAGCATCGTTGCCGGATCGCGGTAGCCGGGATGAGCGCGCACGACCATGTCTTCGTTGGCGCTGAACAGCCCGGACGTGTGGGCGAGGAGGTCGCGCAGGGTAACGACATTCCCGTTCGGCACCCCCTCAATCCATCGTGACACCGGCGCGTCCAGCGACAGTTTCGCTTCCTGCACCAGTTGCAGCACCACGGTCGCGGTGAACGCCTTGCCGACGCTTGCCCACCACAGGATCGGGCGTTCGGGCTGTGTCGATTGCCGATGCCACAGGCCCACGCCGGGACAGGCCACGGCGGCGGACAAAGCGGGCGCCGACGTGTAGTCTTTCAGCCGGGCGAAGGCGGCATCAAGAAGCGCCATTGTCGCAGCGGGCAGGGGCCGGTCGGGGATCTCCGCCAATTCAACGGCATCTACCGGCGGATGCAAAGGCGCCCCGGAATAGGGCGCGCGCGCCGAGCAGCGCACGGCGCGATAATCAGCCGCCTCGGTTCGCGAACCGATCACCAATGCGCCAGCGACGCCAACAGCATCGCGCAGCATTTTTCGGCGTGAGCGCAAGGGTCCGGCTGCCGCCTCGGGATTGATTCGGGAAATCGGCATGGCATCTCCTTGTGAGAGATTTAGTGTTGATCGAGAATATATTATCGTAAAACAGAAATTATAGGATATAGAATGGCCTCACAAGGAGATTGTTGCCATGGACCCATCCGGCATATGCGCCACGGCGCGACATGATGATCCCCGCGCCATCCGGCTTGATCGGGTTCGCCGCCTGAGCGGGTTGATGGCGACGGCCAGTGTGGCGGTGGCGGTGCTGCTTGGCATCGCGATGCTGCTCTACTGGTGCCTCACACCGGCCAGCACGCTGTTTCGCCATGCGGGTCTGGCCCTTGCCCCGCCGACGGATATCGGGGTTGCCATGCGGTTCGCCGCCTTCGCGGTCGCCATGATCCCGCTCGGTGCGTTGATTGTCAGCCTGCTGAGCGCCCGGCGCTGTTTTGGTTGCTTCGCGGCTGGGCGCATCTTTTCCGCTGATGCTGCCCGAAGCCTGCGTGGTTTCGCGCTTGGTGTCGCGGCGGCGGCGTTGCTCAAGCCGGTGGCCGGGGCCATACTCAGTCTGCTGCTCAGTTCGCTTTCACCCGCTCACACGCGCGCTCTGGCGCTCAACCTTGGCTCGGACACTGTGCTGTCGCTGCTGTTCGCGGGGATGGTGGCGATCATCGCAGGCGTGCTGGTCGAAGCAGCCGACGTCGCGGCCGAGAACGATCAGTTCGTCTGAGGAGAGCCGGACATGCCAATCCAGGTCCGTCTCGGCGTCATGCTGGCCGAGCGCAACGTCAAGTCGAAGGAACTCGCCGAATATGTCGGGATCACCGAGGCGAACCTCTCGCTTCTCAAGAAGGGGCACGTGAAAGGCGTCCGTTTCGAAACGCTCGAACGCATCTGCGACTTTCTCGATTGCCAGCCCGGCGACCTGCTCCGCTACGAACGCGCCGTTCCGGGGGCAGAAGAGAGGTTATGAACGGCTGTCACAAGCGCCGGGTTGCTGTGGCGAGGTCGCGGTGGATCGGCTTGTTCAGCGCATCGATTAATCCCGGCACTACTTTGGCAGAAAAGTGATTTTTGGGATTCCCTTTGCGGCGGATGCGTGATTCATGAGGAACCAGCTTTAGTGGAGGCTGGCGATGGACGCGGATTGGCAGGCGGATCTCGAGCTTTGGCTTGACCCATTTCTCAAGGGCCTTGGCAACAAGACGCGTCGGCGGATGTGTCCAGCCTATATTGCCGGATTGATTGGGCCGGGTGATCGCAAGAGCATTCAGCCGATGGCCGCCAGAGCCAGTGAGATCAGCTATGACCGCCTCCACCATTTCATCGGCGCTGGCGTCTGGGACAGCGCGCCTCTGGAAACCGCTTTGTGGGAGCAAGCCGATGCGCTCGTGGGCGGGGAGAAGGCCTGGCTGATCATCGATGATACGTCCATGCCCAAGAAGGGCACCAGTTCGGTTGGCGTCGCCCCCCAATATGCCTCGACGCTTGGCAAGCAGGCCAATTGCCAGACCATGGTCTCGGTGACGCTGGCGTCGGGCGAAGTGCCCGTCATGCTGAGCTTGCGGTTATTCCTGCCTGACAGTTGGACCCAGGATGATAGCCGTATGGCCAAAGCTGGCGTTCCAGCGGAGTTTCGTGAGCCCAAATCCAAGCCTTCCATCGCGATCGACGAGATCGACCGGATTGTTGCTGCCGGTGTGCGTTTCGGCTGCGTACTGGCCGACGCGGGCTATGGCCTGTCAGCCCCGTTCAGACAGGCCTTGAGCGCACGCGGGCTGCGCTGGGCCGTGGGCATTCCCAAACATCAGAAGGTTTACCCTGCTGACGTAAAACTGGTTTTCCCCGTAGCGGGGCGTGGACGACCGCGCTTGCGCCATGTGCCCGACATCAAGTCGGTCGCGGCCCACACCATGCTTGAGAATGCCAAGTGGCGTCAGGTGAGTTGGCGCCGAGGAACCAAAGGGCGCCTGGTGGCGCGCTTCGCTGCCATGCGCGTGCGCATCGCCGATGGCGCGCCGCAGCGAATAGGTGCCGCTGGCGCACAGCATATGCCCGGCGAGGAAGTTTGGTTGGTGGGCGAACATCGTTCGAACGGGGAGCGCAAATACTATCTCTCGAACCTACCCGGCGATACCTCGGTCAAGGAGGTCGCCGGGGCCATCAAGGCTCGATGGATTTGTGAGCAAGCCCACCAGCAACTCAAGGAGGAGTTGGGCCTGGACCACTTTGAGGGGCGTTCCTGGACCGGCCTTCATCGACACGCCTTAATGACGATGATGGCCTACGCCTTCCTGCAATATCGCCGCCTCGCCCAAGCGGGGCGGAAAAAAAAGAGTCTCCGGACCGCCCCCTCAACCCAGTCTGCCAGCAGTCCGGCAAGCCATCCTTGATCGCCTACATCAGTCGCAATCGCTCCATTGTCCACATTGCGGCTGCACGCTACAGGGCGCTGAAATCACTTTTCTGCCAAAGTAGTGCCGGAGAGGTCTTTGCACGACGGGCAGCATCTCTCGTGCCTGAATGGGGCGCCTTGGGATGGTCTTGATGATCGGGCCGCATTCTTCAGTCAGCCGTCGGGCTTTAACCGCGAGGGCCGGTCCGGGCGGCGATGCGGTCATGAAGCGATTGCCGCGCCAGCGCCTGTTCAAGACGCGCCAAAGCCTGGATCACCTCACCCGCTTCGGCGTCGAGATCGCGTGCGGCTTCGTCGAAAGCATTCCACAGCGGCCGCAACCGGTCGACCAGAGCTTCTCCCGATGGCGACAAGGCCAAGGTTCGACGGCGCGAGTCATGCTGATCGGGTTTTGACAGAACGAGGCCCACCTTTTCAAGCGACTGCCGCGTCTCGCTGACCGATGCGTGGCTTATGCCTAACGCTGCGGCCAGTTGGCTCACCGACATCGATCCGTTCAGCGAAAGTTGGTTGATCACGCCAAACCAGCGTTGCTCGAACCTCAATCCCATAGTCGCATAGATGCGCGTCGCGTCGGCATCGATTGCCGCGCTGAGGCGCCGCAATCGCGCGCCGAGCGCTGCGCCCTGCATCTGCGCCACATAATCCTTCATCGTTACCCCTCGTCATTGACATTTACGTAGGCGCCTACATATATAGCGAAAGATCATGGAATGGGAATAGGCGATGATGCATGACTCGCGGCGCGTTTTCCTTGGCAAAACGGCTGCGGGCCTTGCCGGGGCGCTTCTTCCCTTGTCGGTCCATGCAACTGATGATTTCGACGCATTCGTGGCCAACCAGATGGCAGCCGCGCGCATACCCGGCCTTGCTCTGGGCCTTGCGCGTGAGGGCGCGGTGTCCTTCACCCGCGCCTACGGCTATGCCGATCTGCGGCGGCATCGGCCGACGACGAGCGATACCATGTTTCATATCGCTTCGATCACCAAGGTGATCACCGCGCAGACCGTGATGCTGATGGTTGACGAGGGCAAGATCGCGCTCGACGATCCCATCGCGCGCCATCTCGACTTCGCGATTCTGGGAGAGGGGGCGGCGGCGATCACCTTTCGGCATTTGCTGGCGCATATGTCGGGCATTTCCGATGAGTATTATTACGAGGTCGACTTTCGGCAACGCGGTGGCGATTCGCCGATGCAGATCGGTACGCTGCTGCGCGAATATCTCGCCGCCGGGGGGCATTACGCGCGTAACGGCAATTTGAAGCGTCCACCCGGCACTCAGTGGGACTACAGCAACATCGGCTATGCTTTGCTGGGCTATCTCGTCGGACGGATCGCCGCGCAGGACATGCGGGACCTCACGCGTGAACGCCTGTTCCGGCCTCTCGGGCTCGGCCATATCTCCTGGACCATCTCAGGAACGGCGGAACGGCTCCGCGCCACCCCTTATGACCTCATCAGCGGAACTGTCACGCCGGTTGAGCCGGTGGGCTTTCCCGACTGGTCGACGGGGATGATCCGCGCATCGGTCAGCGACCTCACAGTGCTGATGGCTGCGGCCGCCAATGGCGGCGCAACGCGGAACGCGAGGCTGTTGAGCGAAGCAGGCATGGCCGAAATGCTTGCGATGCAGAAGTTGCCCGGCCTGCCGGACTGGCTGACGGGCCAGGGTCTGGGCTGGCAACAATCGCTGCTTGAGGGGATCCCACGCATAAACCACTGGGGCGGGGATCCCGGCGTGTTCACCATGGCCTATCTGGAACCCGCGCGGCGAACCGGCATCGTCATCCTGAGCAATCTGTCGGCCACCCGCGAGAGCCGCGCCGCGCTTACGGCGATCGCTGCCCGGATGCTCGCCTGACGTGAATGTCCATGGCGTAGTCGCGCGGGCGGGCCACCTCGATCATCTCTCGATCCACCAGATTGCGCGGCGCTATGTGTCCACCAGCGTTTCATCGAAATCGAGAAACAGGCTTTGCCCGCAAAACGGCGATGGTGGTGGGGCTGTTCGGCGTCAGCACCCTATGCTCAGAACTGGGGTCGCGGCATTAATTGCCATTGCGGTGAGAACCATGATGGTATCGCCCTGACTGTATGATTGCGCATACCAACAAGAGCGCCGTCAGATGGTCCGGGTGCAACCGGACCCGCCCGGAAGCTATCGGATTGGCAGGCCGATAAAAATGCCGGAATCCCGTATTTTACGGGTGGCTTTAGATGTGCTTGGAAGGAGGAAAATGGTGCCTGGGGACGGTTGCGCTGAATTTTCATAAAGACCTCAAAAATATTATATTTTTGGAAAATTTCGCGAGCGATACCCCCGCGTATACCCCCAAATTTATGTGGTGCTTGGCCGGCTGGAGAGGCCTTGTTGCCAGGCAATCACATCACTTTCCCGCCACCGGACTGCGCCGGGCATGATCTGGACCTGGCGCGGAAACCGGCCCTGCCGGATCCATCGATAGATTGTGGTGGCTCCGGCGCCGGTGATGCTTTTGACTTCCCGCATCGGCAGGAGGCGTTCGACGGTCGGCTGGCTCATGTCAGGCAGCCTCCCCGGCGAATTCGGCCATCAGCTCGCCCCAGGCCTTGCGGAAGATCCGCTGCGACGCAGCTTCGAACACCAGACCGGGGTTGTCCGCCCGAACCATATGAATGTCGCGCAGCCATTGCTCCTGCGGCGCTTCGCCGACCATTTCTGCCAGCATCTCGATCTCTTCGCTTTCCGCTGTCAGGCGGGCGTTTTTTTTCAGCTCATCGGCACAGACCGCCAGAATGCCGGGGAAGAGCGTCCCCGACTGGCGGAGCGGCTGGCCGCGCCAGGCGGCGCCCAGAACGTAAAGCGCAAGGCTCGTCGCTGCCGGGCCGGGCGACTTCCACGATTTTGACAGCGATCCGATATTCCCGATGACGCCCGGGCCCCATGAAGCATTGTTGGTGTGGGTGGCCAGCTTCAGTCCCGCCGCAGCGATCGCCGACGATAGCGCACGCGCGGCGCTATCGCCCGAGGCAAGCGCAGCCTTGAACAGATCGAGGCGGGAAAGCGGCTGGCGGGTCCCGTTCATCTGGCGGAACATGGCCGCCTCGGCCTCGATGCCATTGGTGCGGACGACCACGCAGGGCAGCTCATAGATATCACCGCGCAGGCGAGCCGCCGCCAGCCGATGCTGGCCATCAATGACAAACAGCTCATCTTCGGCCGTCGACCGCTCGGCCACGACCAGCGGCTGGCACATGGCCCAATCCCAATCGCGCGCGATCCGCGCGATCAGCTGCTTGCTCTGGCCATTGTCGATCGCGCGCTGATAGCCGTGATCGATCTTCAGCTCGTGACAGGCCAGATTCTGCAGGACAGGGCGGCGGCCCTTGATGGGATTGCATTTGATCCGGGGGGCAGTGTTACGGTCCATGGCAGCCTCGTTTAATTTTCGGGCGGGCATTTGAGGTCGATCATCGGGGCGCGAAGCAGGTCACGGCGGGGATCGGACGCAAAGGTCAGCCAGCACCACAAATCGTCGGCGCACCTGGTCGGCATCGATCCGGATTTGGGTATGGCGGTGCACAGACTTGACGGCTTCGCCGAGGCCGGAGCCTCGGCTCCAGCAATCATCAATGACGGCCAAGACACGGTCGGCGGGCGGCTCAGGCAGAAGCACAACAGGGTATGCCCCGGCCGCGCCTTTGACGCTGACCGGGGCATGGCGACCCGTTGGGCTTTGTGGCCGCACGGAAAGAGCTGTATCGGAGCAGCGACTGCTAAAATCGCTCCTCTTACCCATGCAGGGAATCGCTTTGGCCGCTCTGGCGGGGGCGCCGTACACCACTAGCCAGTCCTCGTCATCGGTATTGTCTGACAATTGTGCTTTGGGTCCAAAAGCCTGTCGGCCCGGGCCGCCCATGCGGCAAGCATGGCGATCTCATTGCCCGACGAATTGCAGACCTCAACCCGCGCGCAGCGCAGAACGGTAGTGCCGCGGGCATATCGAAAGCTGGCACCAAATTCGGACTGCAGGCGGCGGATGATGAACTTTGAGGTGAACTCGGCAGCGATGCAATCCAGCACCATTTGACGCGCTTCGGCCAGTTTTAGCATGGTTGCAGCGGAGAGAGTTTTAGCCACGGCGCGCCTCCTTTGCCTGTTGATGGCAGTCGCCGCAGCGCCAGGGGCCGCGCGCGCCGTTCAGGCTGAAACTGGGATGCAGAAGGCCGCAATCGGCGCAGCCTTCCGGTTTCCAATTCGGCCGCGCGGCCGCCGGAGGGGGCGCTGCGAACCGGCGCGATGCGGCATGGGCGAACAGGTCTGTCATGCCTGTCCCTGGGTCGGGGGCGTGTCGGGCAGGGCGTTGATGCCGGTCAGATCGCGCGGATCAATGCAGATCCACATCCAGCCGTCCGGAGAATCGCCCCACCGGAACCACCGACCTAGCGGCTGGCCGTCAGCGGCATAGGCATGGGTCAGCCAGCGCAGATCGCCGGGCTGATGCGGGACATAGCCGACATCGCTGCCGGGGACGGGCGCGCCGTTCCGCCACATCGGCCGGACGGGGCGAGGGGTATAGCGGCGGGCAACGGCGGGACCAGGTGAGGGGCGCCGCGACGGCGCTGATCGGGCCGGTTGCGCCGGCGCTGGGGTGGCATCGCCCATCAGATCGAGCAGGTTCATGCGCCCAGCACCCCCAGCTCTTTGCGGCCGACGAAATGAGGCGGTGGCAGGGGGACCAGCATCGTAGCATGGCGCCAGATGTGCAGGCAGTAGGGATGGTTGTTGATGTAATCGGCCTCGGCCGGGTGAAGCTGGAAGCAGACTTCTTCGGGAAGGAAGAAGATCCGCTTGATGAACTCCATCTCATCCCAGGTCGGGCAGCGGTTGGGCAGGCTGACGGAGACGTGATCCCAGCCTTGCGCTTCAGGGTTCTGAGCGGTCGAAGCGATCACGCGCAGGCCGAATGCCGTTCCCTTGGAGGGGATATGGAAATAGCCGCCTAAGGCCGCCATGCTGTCGTCAAACCAGCCCCACAGGGCCATTTCAGAGCCGCGATCGCGGAATTTGTTGAGGGTGCGAAGGTCACGCATGGTCTGATGCCTCTCGATCCCAGACCGGGCCGGTGTCGGCCACCACAGCGCGGGTTTCGCTCTCGCTGCCCACAAAGCAGGGATAGAGGATCGAGCCCGACATCACGGTCAGGAAGACGCAGCCGGTGCGGTTGATCTCTGCCAGCTCTTCAGGCGTCAGGCGCCAGCAGGAGACATTGGCCGGGCCGCGCGGTTGCCGGAAAACGTGCAGATCCAGCACCACCTCGCCATCGCCGCGAAAAGTGAAATTGGCGCCGGGAAAGGAAACCGGTTCGGCCATTACCCCTGTCTCCATCCTCTCGGCTCGCCTGGGAGCAGTGCCTGTGGTGTTGTGCTCGCTTCGGTCATGGCAGGGGGGCTCCGATCCGGGCGAAGGTGATGGCGGTGACCAGCGGGTTGAGGTCCCAGCGGAAAGCAGGGCCCGCCAGACTGGCGGCCTTGTTCCACCAGCCGATGAAGTGGTTGAGGTGGGCAAAGCCCTGGGCCGCCATTTCATCGGCCGTGATCGAATGGAGACGGCGCGTGTGGTCAACTGCCTCGATCAGCAGATGCTGGCGATGCCAAGCGCGTGGCATCGTGCGCGCCTTCATTAAGGGGCCCAGCCAACCTTCAGGCGCGGGGCTCTGCGGCGTAAGGTCTGCGGCATAGATCGGCGTGACGCCCCGCGCGGCCGCGCTGCTGGGCGCCAGATGAGCCTTGCTCTTGGGCAGGTAATATGGCTCGCGCACCCAGAGAAAATCGCTGGGGCTATAGGCCTGCATCTGGATCCCGACACGCCAGACAACGGTGAGGTCGCCCGCGATGATCCGGGAGAGCTGTGGCTCGATGATGGTGAGGGCATAGGTGCTCATGCGCGCGCGTCCTTTTCCGACTGTGCCGTGGGCAGTGCCAGCTGATAGTTTTCGCCCGGGTGGGCGGCATCGAGGGCGCGGCATTCGGGGCAATCACAGCTGCCCAGCAGCGGCACGCGGGCCAGACGGCGGCGGCGGATCGAGGGGGCGCGATTGGCGTTGGCGTGGGTCACAGGCCACCTCCATTCGGCAGGCAGCCGAGCGCGGCGCATTGCACCACGCCCGCGATCACACGGTCGACCAGATGGAGGATGCCCCAGAAGGCCAGGCCGAAGGCGAGGGTGCGGGGCTGGAGCGTGGCGCGCAGGATCAGACCTGCGCGAGATCCAGCGCTTCGCCGTTGCGGAAATGGGCCATGATCCGACCTTCCGGCGTGGCCGCGATCCGCTCCACACTGGTGAATTTGCGCAGCACGCGGCCATGCGGATCCGTGATCGCGACCGACAGGCCCGCGCCGGAGCGCTGCACCGTCCAGTGGGTGTTGGGCATGGTCGGTTCGGGTGATTTGGGGGCGGTTTTGCTCCTGGCCATGATCGGCTCCATAGGTTTGGGGGAGAGACTGGGGGAGGGCGCCCATCACGCTACCTCCAGCGGTTTGGCGGGCAAGCGCAGCAGATCGCGCAGCGTAGCGCAGGTGCCGGCGGTCTGTTCATCGGCCCGGGGGGTGACCTTGCGGAACGCCACCGCGTTGAACGCGCAGCGCGGCCAGGGCGCGAAGACAAGGCCGGTGGTCGCATCCATCGTATCGACCTGCACCACACGATAGGTTTCGCCGAACTGTGGCTCGCCTCCCTCCAGTACAAGGCCGGTGCGACGGCAGGTCCAATCGCCATAGGGCGCGATGCATTCGGCCATATCGTTGACGCCCCAATCCTCCGGACTGTCGTCGGGCGGCAGAACAGGCGGTTCGGTGCGGGGCGAAGGCGCTTTGCGGGCGAAGCGCGCGGCGATGCGGGCAAGGAAGGCGCGCTTCATGGCCGCTCTCCCCGCCAGGCACTGCGCATGGCCGGGATGATCTCATAGCGCAGCTCATCGATCATTTTCACCGGGCCTTCACCCAGCGTGCGCAAAGCAGCCCAGATCGCGACCAGCAGCGTGCCCGCCGCGTAAAGCGCAAAGATCGCCACGCAAAGCATGATGCCGACCATCGGCACGATCGCACGGCGCAGCCAGTGCGGGCGAATATCGCCAAGCCCGCGCGCCATCAGTCGATCCCCAATGCGTTGAGATAAACGTCAAGGATGGCCTGCTGCTCTTTGCGGTCATCCGGCTTTATCTTGCGGATGCGCACAACGGTGCGCATGGCCTTGGGGTCATAGCCCGTGGCCTTGCCCTCGAGGTACACGTCCTTGATGTCGTCAGAGATGCCCTTCTTTTCCTCCTCGAGCCGCTCGATGCGTTCGATCAGGAGGCGCAGGCGGTCGTCAGCAGCCATTTCAGCCATGGTGGATTACTCCGGGGATGAAGAGTTCAAGCGCCGCGGCCGCCATGGCCAGCACGGGGACGGCCAGCAGGCCGAGCGCGCCGACGGCGAAGCGGAGGGTGGCTGGGTGGATCATGACCCCGCCTGATCGGCGCGGCTCAGATTGAAGTCTCGGCGGCCCATTCCGAGCATATCGCCGAAGGAAACGGCGCCTTCGCCCAGCACCTGAAAGCGCTGGGCTGCCAGCTGGGCGCCGATCTGGAAGGCAACGATAACCGAGGGCGCGCTGGGCGCGGCCCTCAGCTGATCGCCAAAGGTTTTGACCGCTTCTTCCATCGCGTGGAGCGCGAGATCGACCGTCACCTCTGCCTGGTCGGCAGGTGCGCCGACGCCGATGAGATGGGCGACCAGATCGCGTTTCTGAATTTCGGTGAGCATGACGGCATCCTTTTCAGGCAGCAGAAAACCGCCCCCGAAAGCGGATGGATCAGGGCGGAACGGCTGAAAGGTGGGGCTTGGGCGGGAGCAGGGCGGGATGGGCCCTGTTACCGGGTTACGGCGGGATCTGCGGGCTGTCGGTCGCGTCGGACTTCATGTTGTTGAGCAGCGCGCGGGCCGTGCCCATCGCCACCAGCGCCTCGTCCAGCTCGCGCAGCGCGCGGCGGGTTTCGGCGGGCCCGGCGTCGGGAAGGATCGCGCTCAGCATGGCGCTTTCGGCCTCGGCCGATTCCTTGATCACGCTGGCCAGATGGACGCCCAGCGCGGCGCGATCGGCAAAGCGGTTGATGCAGGCCAGATCGAGCTGGAGAGCATAGGTCTCGAAGATGGGCGCGCCGATGCCGCCCGCCGCCTGAAAGGCCAGATCGAGCGCGATCGCGTCATCCATGGGGATCTGTTCGCGGCGGCCGGGATGGCCCCATGCGCGGGCCATGCTTTCCGATTTGCCCACCGCGCGGCCGACACCGGCCCATCCGCCTTCTAACTGTCCGGCAATGCGGGCCAGCGCGGCATCGATGGAGCCGGGGGCGCGGTGCAAGGTCATGCCGGGATCCCCCGGCCGGAATGGGTGCCAGCCCCGCCAAGCCGAAACGGTTCGGCCGCGGCGGGCATGCTCAGACCGCCGCGGCCCGCGCAGCTGGCGTGCGCAAAGGGAAGGGTGCCGGCTCCGTGGAGTTTCAGCTCACGGAAGGCCTGCGCGCGCTCGCCTCTTCGCGGCAGACCGACGCCGCCGGCGGGCGCGGTGAGAAGCACTGTAAATGCGGCCGCCGATTGCAGCAGACCGATGACGAGCGCTGCGATAGGCAGGAGGCGCAGGAAAGGAGGGCGCGATCTGGTGCGCGGTGTTGAAGGATTGTGGGCGCAATCCGCCGGGGTGGTCAAGCCCCGGCGGACGCCGCCGCGCGCTACAGGATGGGGGGCGTTCGCGCGGAAGGAGGGTGCCGGCGGGGTCGGGTACAGCGACTCCCGCCGGCCGCTGACATGCCCAAACCGGGAAAGCACGTTCAGCGTATGCGGTTGGCGCCGGTTCATGCGGCACCTGTTTGGTCGGAATTGGCGGTTTCGCCCGATGAATTTGGGACATCACGGGGGTAAATGTCGGGGCGAAGATCGTGGCGGGAAATGCCGGTGGCGGCTTCGACGGCGAGGACGTGAATGGGCGGAAGCGGTTTCTTGTCCTGCATCCACTTCCAAACCGCTGTCGCCGATACCCCGCAAATGCGAGCCATCGCCGCTTGTGTGCCAAGCCGGTCGATTGCTTGTCCCAGAGCTATGAAGGCGGATTGGTGGTGTTCCATGGACTATGGAAATATCAATCAAAGTTGATTCTTGCAACAACTCAAATTGTCTATCTGGCAACAACTTTAGTTGCGATACATTGAGCATGTTCCGGTCTGATCGCCTGCGCTCCTTGATGAAGGAAAAGAAGGTCACGCAAAAAGCGTTGGCCGATGCGATTGGCATTTCTCCTCAGGCAGTTAGCCGTATCGTGAACGGCGAAACATCTGACCCGCGCAAGCTGCCGTTGATTGCTAAAACGGTGGGGGCGTCACCGGAATTCTTGTTGGGGGAAGTCGACGATCCGAATGAGGGTGCTCCGGTTCCGGTTTTGTCCAATCAGGAAATTGCGGTTCTGTCGTTGTTCAACAGCCTCGAGTCGTCCGGCCAAAAAGCCGTGATCGAAATCATGCGCACGATGGCCCAAGCGGCGTTGGCGTCGCCTGCCTCGAACCGACCATCATCAAGAGCAATCAGCGTGAAGCCTGTGATGAAGGCAAAAAGCGCCCAGCCACAGGAGACAGTCCGATGACAGATGAGGCCATGTCAACGGCGGAGGAAAAGGAGCGTTATCTCCAAAATCTTCCGATTTTCCTGCTGTCGATCATGTCACATCAGATGTCGATCAATTCTCAGTTGTTGAGTTTGTTGTTAAGTTCGTCGGCAGGCGAGACAATGAACATCCCCGCGATCCAAAGCTTGTCTCAGGAGATGAAGGCAACCTCCGATCTGGTATTTTCCCATTTCGACAAGACTATCGAGGCGATCCAATGACGGTCGATAACAGGTTGGCAGATCTATTATCGGCCCAGCGGGAAATTGGCGCGACCCAGAACCGTTTGGAACAGATCATCTCGCAATACGGCGGCGGCGGTGGTATGGATGGCGGCATGACCGACGACTGGAAGACCTCCGTCAACACGCAGCTTGAACGGTTGCATGGCGACGTGCGCAATCTGCTGTATGGGTGGGTCGGCGCCGTTGTCTTCGTCCTCGGTGCCCTATCCGTTGGCTATATCAAGCTGGCCGATCAGTCCGCCGACATCAAGACCGAACAGGCCAAGCAGGGTGTTCGCCTTGATAATATAGACAAAAAGCTGGATGAAATCAGCGCGAAGCTTGATCGGCAGAAATAACGACAAGTGGAGGGGGAGGCGCCCGTTCTATGAGATGGCGTGACGGCACTGAGAATTTGCACGGTGAGATGGCAATGCTCAACGCGCGGATCGCGCGGCTTCCCTCAAAAGGATACATGGCCAAGATTGCCATGAGCAGTGTCGCATTCCTGACGGCCGTCATCGTGTTTGCCGACAGGTTCAAGGCGATGATCCACTGATGGGCATCGCGGCGGGCATCGGCAAATGATCTGCCGCGACCGGCTGCGCCGCCTCATGGCTATTCACAGGGTTGCCCAGAAGACGTTGGCGAAGGACCTTGGCATCTCCGTTCAGGCGCTCGCAAGGATTTTGAACGGGGCCCCATTCGATTTTGTAAAGCTGCCTATCCTTGCCCGCCGTTTTCGTGTTTCCCAGGAATATCTGCTTGGCGAAACCGATGATCCCTCGATCAGCGCCGCCGAAGCCGCGATCGACAAGGAAGAGTGGGCGATCCTCGAACTCTACCGCCAGCTGGCCCCCAGCGGCAGGCTGGCCGTCGCGGAAATCATGCGCACCATGGCGCAGGCCGGAAAGACCGGCCTTTCACGCCTTCAGGAGCGCAAACCTGAACCATTTGCGGGGCCGGGCATCCGCCATGGTCTGACGGGATACGGCGCGCGGGGATAGCCTGCAGGGCTTGGCATTGTGGGGGCAATCGGGGTGAGTGATCGAGATCATGACGGCAGGCGCCGACCTATGCCGCTGTGGCTTAAGTGGATTTGGCGGCTGTTTATCGCCTTCGCAGTGATCTTCGCCCTGATCGTGGCCGTTGGTCTGTGGTCGGCGTCTCAAAAGCCGAAATTGTCGGCACAAGAGATCGCGGAAGGACGCGGTTGTCTGGACGATAAGGGCAGTATCCCAGACATGGAGGCCAAAGTGCGGGCGCAGTTTGCCGACCCCGATGGCTTCCGGGGCGATGGGGCTGTTGAGCTGCTGCGAGGCGAGGCGAACGATCCGGCCATTCCGAAGGACACCAGTCTGGCGCTGATGCGGGTCGCCGGGAAGAACAGGTTTGGCGGGCTGTCGTTCTTCTCCGCCTCTGGCGTGCTGCACATCAAAGATTGCACTGTGACAATGTATGAAGTGAAGGAAGAGCAGTGACCCAAAATAAGGGAAAAGGGATTGCGGCTGCGGTGGCAGCCGAAGAGGCGGAAGGCGGGGAGTCTAAACCGGTTTGTGGCATTATCATGCCTATTTCTGCCATGCCGCCTAAGTATGACACAACACATTGGAATGATGTCCGAAGGGTCATTAACAAAGCTGCTGAAGATGCGGGGATGCGCCCTCAGATTGTAAGCGACGATTTTGAGTCTGATGTCATTCAAAGTCGCATCATCAGGAACTTGTATTATAATCCCGTAGTGGTTTGCGACGTATCTGGTTTAAATCCTAATGTAATGTTTGAACTTGGAATAAGGATTACGTTCAAAAAGCCAGTTGTTATAATAACTGATGACGTGGGTAACATTCCGTTTGATACAAGGGTTATCGAGCATCTTCACTATCCGTCAGGTTTGCATATTCATGAGACAAATCAATTCATCGAAAAGCTGACGATAAAGATCAAGAATTTGCACGAAAGCTTCAAACAGAAGACATTTAAATCTTTCATTGAAGATTTTGGAACGTTTGAAATTCTGGAGCCAAAACAACAAGTCGTAGGCTTCGAGAAGCTTATTCTTGATCGCCTAGCTTCTTTGGAGAGCGTCGTGCGCAGCGGAGCTAATCGAGCGTCGATAGCGCGGAACCTTATGGAGCCTCGTCATCCGAATGCTGATCCGTCAGGAAAACTGGAGCGGGTTAGCTTTCGTCTGAATAATCCTTCGGACGGAAATTCTTTATCAAGATTTACGGAATACTTGAAGGGTATGCCATGGGTCGAAAATGCTGGCCTGCTTTCAGATGGAAGTGTGCGCTATAGCAATTTCTTTGTAGTAGATTTTAACACAAATATTATTTCGAGAGATGAACTAATTTCAAGAGTTTTTAGTCATGCACCGGAGGAGATAAGGAAAATTATTTTTAGTTCGGAAGTTTCGTGATGAATTCCATTTGTCTATAATTATTGGATGGGTCGTTCGAAGGTTTCGGGTTGTTCATGGTTCGCTGGCTGAGGTTAGCTCAGCCAGCCGCCCACCCTTAAATCGCGTATTCCCTGTGCCATTGATCGGTCTATGGATCCTGATGGGGGCGGCCGCATAGTTCGGCCTTCAGGAGGCGATATGGCCAACAAGCTGTTCTTCCGCGATCAGACCGGCAAGCAATACGAAATCGGGATCGAGCATAGCAACGCCTTGGGCCATTGGTATCTGGCCGTCGAATGGATGACCGGTTCGGTAAGGCGGACCGAGATCCTGGCGCCGCGGTACCCGACCCAACTGGGCGCCCGCGCGGCGGCGCGGCGGTATGCGGAGTTTCATGGGTGGACCGCAAGGGACGGATAAACAGGCGAAATATTTCTGCTGCAACTGGGGTAATAATACCTTTCCTACATATAACCTAAATGGTTATACGATGTCCGGTGAGTAGGGGGCATGTATGGCGTCGCAAACATTTACAGTGCTGTTGGGAAACCAAACTGCATTCCAAATTCTTCCCGGAGGTTGCGTGATTGCACCGGGTATAAAAAAAGAGCGCGCCGAACTGATCGACGCGCTCCGGTTTGCACTTGGGTTTTTAGGCAGCGATGTCGGCCGTCCGCCACGGGATCGCGTGGAAGGGGACGGTACTCATGAACCGCACCAGGTCGGTCCGACCATAATACCGGTGGCGATTGGCTCCGAGCAAAATGGTCGGACAGCCGAGATACCGACTCCAATAGGCAACGGTCCCGTTACGTTCGCTCACGTCGTCGACCGCGCTATCCTTAACCACGACGACGCCGAAGGTGATTCCCTGTTCACGAATACGAGCAAATTGAACTTTTGACATGTTTTCAATGGCCTTAATGGGGCCTTGAAAAACTGTTGACGGTTCCGTCACTAGGATTTAGAACATTCTGCGTGATCACAACGGTAAGCAGTTTTCCAAGGCTGTTTGCATTTCATTCAGACCGGCGGGGGTGCAACCCCGTCGGTCTTTTTGCGTTTTATCCGAATCGGATGCGTGTAGGCAAGGGTCTTTTTCGAAAATTTGGCGCTAGAACGTGGATAACGCTGTTGAATGGTACAGTGCGGACTCCGCTTAACGCGCTCCGGAGGCCGTTTAAACGGCTCTAGCGGCTAGTTCCTAATTTGTGCTGCTCTGAAAATAGCACTAGGCCAGCGTTACAATGTGCTTAAAAATTAGGCACTCCTGCGCTATGCACCACTTATGTCCACAATGGCAGGAAGCATAGAAGGCAAATCGCGGCGGCTGCGCCCGGCTATGGTGTCCCTGCGGCTGCAGGTCCTCGACTTCGTTCACGACTATATCGCCCGGTGGCGCCACAGCCCAAGCCTGGGCGAAATCGCGGCGGCCGTGGGGGTGCGCCGGCAATATGCCCACCAGATTGTCGGCAACCTCACGGCCAGCGGATTGCTGATCAAGATCCCCGGCCCGCGCGGTCTGCGCCTCCCGCAACAGCGGGACGAAGCGGTACAGTTGCTGCGGTCACTTGGGTGGAGCGTTGACGACCGCGCGCATGAGGCGACAAATCGCAGACTGATGGAAGGCCCTGCCATTGATTACGCTCCCACTTTGGCAGGCAGGCGCGGGAATTCAAGCAATGGCGATTATGAGCGAGGCGGAATCAGGCGGATCAGTGGAGGCTGGCAAGGGTAAAAAGCGCCGTCCTCCGACGCCGCTGCAACTGGCCGCCAAAAATCAGCTTGAACAGATGGGCGATCTGAAGGCGCGTTTGCTCAATCCGGTCCTCTCCAAACTGTCCGACGTTGATGACCAGGCAAAGGGCCGTAAGCACAAGCGCGGCAAGGCCTTTCCAAAGGCTCCAAAGACCTCCCCTCTGCAGCGGGCGGCGCAGGACCGGCGCCGGTGCATCGATTCGGCCTATTCTGTGCTCCACGCAGGCAGGGCCAACGAAGAGCGTGAACTGGCAGCCCAGCACTCACGCGCGCGCGGATTGTACGGCCACCGGCGTAACGGGACGGTGGAAACGCATCAGGCCGCAGCGACTATGCGTCAGGGAGCACTGGCGCGCCTCCACCGGTCTGGCGCGATCAGCAATGACCAGTTGGGTTGGGCGCTGGAAATTCAGGCGGAGCATGAGCGCATCGATGCCGATGTGACGGTGCGGAGCGCCAGCCTGGAAACCCGCGTGGATCTGAGCGTTTGCCCAGACGCAGCCTTTTTCGAGAGCCTCGGCCGGGTCCGGCGTGCGATGGCCTATTCACGCTGGCGCCGCGAATTGCCCACGGTCTGTGCGGACTGCTTGACCGGCGCGCAGCATGTGCTGGCCATGGTCGTCGATGATCTTGGCGTGACATGGGCCGCGCGTCGATTGCGAATGAGCGTGCGGCGGACGCGCAAGGTTCTGCTCGATGCGCTGGATATGTGGCCGGGAATTCTCGAGGAGGTCAGAGGGCAGGTCGATGAGAAGGATCTGTTGCTGGCACATCGGCGGATTGGGGTTTATTGATCCGCATTCGGCGGAGACTGGCGGCGTTGGCGTGCCGGCCTGTAAATGAGGCAATCTTGTGGGTAGGGCCTATTAGCAAATAGAAGCGGCAATTGGTCATGACGAACGTTTGGTTTGGGCAAGAGCGGTCGGTCTGCAACGCGCTATCTTGAGGCGTATCGATCCTGTGCAGTTCGCACCAGTTGCTGTAAAGAGGTAATGGAATGAAGTAATGACTGCGCCTCCCTCCTCGGATATGTATTTGCCCGGGTGTCTGAGTAATAACATCCGACTCAGGGGGCAATATGGCGGATTATTTCGAGATCGACTTCCACGACGTGGAGACGGCGAAGAGTGGCGACGCAATCGCGCTTAGATATGAGGTTAACGGGGTCACAAGGGTACATGTGGTCGATGGAGGGTATCTCGACACAGGGGAGACGGTTCTAGAAACCGTCAGGACGCATTACGGAACGCCTGATCGGATCGATGCGGTGATCGTCACACATAGCGATGGTGATCACGCGGCAGGACTCCGCGCGGTACTTGAGGGCTACGAGGTGGGTGGCCTTTGGATGTTGCGTCCTTGGCTTTACGCTGAAGAATTGCTGTCACGGTTCGAGACCTACAACTCGGTTGATCGCTTGCGATCCCGCCTACGGGCGGTTTATCCGCATCTGGTTGAATTAGAGACCATCGCCGATAGACGTGGCATCCCAATTTACGATCCCTTCCAAGGCGCTGCTATTGGCGAGTTTCACGTGCTCGCTCCGTCCCGTACGCGCTACCTTGATCTCGTTGTTAGATCCGAGAAAACGCCGGAGGGCACCGAACCAGAGCCGCAGGGCATCGTTGAAGCTGTCGGGACCGTTATGAGAAAGATCGCCAATCTGGTACGGGCCGCATGGGGCGCTGAGACATTCCCACCGGAAGGGACCAGCGCCGAAAACGAGATGAGCGTGGTGCAATATGCCAACCTATGTGGTCTACGCATTCTTCTGACGGGCGATGCTGGCCGGGAAGCGCTTCGCGAGGCGATCGATTATGCGCCGATGAAAGGGCTGAAACTGCCTGGCCTTGATCGGATCCAGGTGCCGCACCATGGTTCACGTCGCAATGTTGATACCGACATTCTGGACGCTCTGCTTGGTCCTAAACTCGCTTCGCAACCAGTTGAAGGCGCAGAGAGTTTTACGGCGATAGTAAGTTCTGCCAAGGCGGACGAGGACCATCCCCGCAAGTCGGTCGTGCGAGCCTTCATGCATCGGGGCGCCAAGGTCATCACCACGGAGAATGGCACTATCGCGACTTGGCATAATGCTCCTATTCGTCCAGGCTGGACCGGAGTGCCCGGGCTACCGTATCCGAACGAGGAGGAGGCCTGAATGGGGGGGCAGGACATAAGCCAAGGCGTAGCATGGATCCGCGAACTCGGCCGGTTGATGCCGCTCGACCGCTACGAGGCGGCCGCACGGCTTGCTCCTGCCATGCTTGCCACGGCTCCTGTGTCTGTGTCCCTTGTTCTGCTTTTTCCTCGAGCGTGGAAACTGCTCAGCGGTGCGGCCGCGTCGATGGCGGTCTCAACAGCGATCATCCTCCTCCTTATGCATTTCGGTCGAGCCAGCGGAAGAGCGGTGCAGCAGCGGATAGTTGAACGCGATGGTGGCCTAGCCTCGACGGTTGCTTTGCGCCACCGGGACGCTCACCTCTCTATTGCCACGAAAGCACGTTATCATGCGGCTCTGCGCGGTCTCGGCTTAGAATTGCCGACGCCGGAGGAGGAGGCTCTTGATCCGCGCCATGCCGACGATCTCTACCGGTCTGCGGTAGATTGGCTTCGAGAGCGAACACGGGATGAAAAGCAATTTCGCTTGTTACAGTCTGAAAACCGGTCCTATGGCTTTCGACGAAACCTGTTAGGCCTCAAGCCAGCTGGGCTAGTCTTAAACGTGTTATGCTTTGGTGCGGTTAGCTCCAACCTTTGGCTGATGTCTGACCTGGAAGATGATCGCCGAATTGCAGCGATCATCTTGGTGCTATTGCTCGCGGGGGCGACCATCGCATGGCTGTTTGTAGTGACCGAGGCATTTGTAATGGATGCCTCATGGGCATATACCGACAGGCTGCTGGCATGTTCGGAAGTGATCCCTCGTAAGCCAAGACGTACGAAAACAACGACAACCTGACGCTATGCCGAATTCTCCGGTTATTATTTCCCGTTTCTTGGATTTTGTAGAGTACGCATATTAGTTTCATCCAAATGCTTCAGGTCAGACCGGTTTTCAAAGTTCATCGCGATGTCGCACATAGAGTGGATTGGGACCAACGTTAGCAAAGTTCGCCATTATGCGGCTCGATCAAGGTTCGGCTGGGTTGTTCAGCGCGGCGGCTGTTGCTCTCCCGCAACGATTGAAACCGTCGCCCGCGTCACCCTGCATGCCTATAGGGGAAGGGCCAACTGAGGCTGACCGCTTCAGCCGGAGCTGCCGCTCAGGGGCCGGACTCGGATGATGGTGTAATACAAATCCCTGCCTTTCCGGTTCAACTCACAGGCGTGAAACAAGGCCTTATCATGACCCACGGATCGGAACTGGGAATGCTGTCGCCGAGCCGTGGGAATGTCCCAAACTTATATGTTCCAGTGCTGGCGCTTGCGGACAAAAACCGGACATCCAAATCGGTCACGTAACTGGCAAATCAACAGCAGCACGAAATGCATCCGGGACCCGCCCACCGACAGGTTGGCGGGTTTGTTGTTTCTGGAGCGTGGCATGTGAAAACCCCATCCAAAACGATGCCCGGCGTAGCGGTGGCGCAGCAGCTTTCGCCGCTCAGCCATGACCTCGATCAGCTGCTCTGCGATCTGGGCGCGGGCGTGCGCAGCGCCGAACATTTCAATGAGCTGGAAGAGCGCGGCGCCAAGATCGCATCCGGAATTCGTCAGGCATTCCGCCGCAAATGGGATCGGACATGATTGACCTCAACGTCTTGCGTCAGTTCGCCAGCGATGGTCCGGGCGAGGAACGCGTGCCCATCACGCGCAACGCCCTTCGCCAGATCGTTCGCGAGATCGATGCCGGCCGCGCAGCGCTGGCCGTCCTGGACTTCGCCCAGAACCGGCGTGAGGATGCAGCGCTTCGCTCGGGATTTGCAGCGGCAATTGACGTGGGCGATCCTGCCTGATGCTCTCGATCGACTTTCGCGCAGATCTGTCGGGCATGCAGCGCGCGCTTTTCGCCTTGGGTGCAGACCAGGTGCCGTTCGCTTCGGCATTGGCGCTGACTTCGCTGGCACGCGGTGTGGCCGATCTTGAGCGGGATGAAGTGAAGGCGACGTTTGAGAGCCCGACCGAATTTACACAGGATGGATTTGCGGTTCGAAGTGCTACGAAGCGAAATCTTGTGGCTTTCGTAGCGGCACGGAAGATCGCGGCGACCTACCTGCTGCCCTATGTTGAGGGTGGAAACCGGTCGCTCATTAGCCGGAAGGGTGTGAAAAAGGGCATGATCGTGCCCAAGAATATTGCCGTTGACGGCCATGGCAATCTTCCGGTCGGCACCTTGCGCAGCTTGAAACGCCGTCGTGATGTTTTTGTGGGCGGTGTCCGGGATAAACACGGCAACATTGTTAACGGGTTTTGGCAAAGGACGGGCCAAGGTCCTATGATGCCGACACATGGCAAGGGCGGTAAACGGAAGAAGATCAGCCAACCTCGCGGTGGTCTAAAACTATTGATCCGCTTCGAGGATACTACGCCAGCGCCAGAGCATTTTCCGTTTTACGAAGCTGCGCGAGCCTATGTGAGCGCCAATGCCAAGCGTGAGTTCGATGCGGCGTTCCGCAGGGCGCTGGCGTCAAGTAAGGGGTAATGACCATGAAGCATTTGACCTTCCGTGTAAAAGCCGCCGCCGCCATCATCGTCGACGCGGTGGTCAATCCATTCGGCTTCGAGGTGTATGCCCTTGTCGACACTAGCCTGCCTGGCCTCAGCTCCTTCTCTATCGTCCGTCGGCCGGCCGGGGTCCCCCGCACCCGTCGCCTCAAGCCTCGACCCTGACCCCTCCCCCCCCGGGGGGGCTTTGGGTCCTTCCCGGGCCCATCTGCTACGTGGGGAATTGCGCACCTCGGCGTCTCCCCAGCTACGACCCCCAAAATCCGGTTGACGGTTGACGGTTGACCCCATGACAACAGCTTCGCTCGCCCAATATGCGAAGATCCACGGCGCGTCGAAGCAAGCCGCAAGCAAATGGAAAAGTCGCGGAGTTCTGGTCTTCTCCGGCGAACTGGTTAACGTGGAAAAGTCCGATCAGAGGATGCGGGACGCGGGTCTCGGCAATTTCAAACGAGGGTCAACTGATGCGCCGCCGGTTGACCGTCGGCGTCAACCGGTTGACGCTGACGGTGAAGAGGTTGACCCTGACGGCAACCCGGTTGACGGGGTTGGAGATCAGTACGATCCCTCACAGATCGACGACTTCTTGGGCGACCTGGAGCAGGGCAGATATACTTCGCAGGTCAATGCGCAGCGGATCAAAGAAAATGCCCTTGCCGCCCGCCAGCTGCTGAGCCTGCGCCGCGATGCGGGCGAGCTGATCGAGATCGAACGGGCGGGGAAGGTCTTTTTCAAGCTGGCCCGTCAGCAGCGCGATTCATGGATCACCTGGCCGGTCAAAATCGGGCCTTTGCTCGCGGCGGATCTGGGCGTGGAGACGGCCCGCGTCGTCGAGGCATTAAACGTCTATGTCCAAGAGCAGCTCGAAGCCCTTGGCGAGCCCGAGCCGGACTTCTCGGAAGGAGACACAGAATAGGCGGCTGATCGAGCACTTCCGGCTGGGCTGGCGCCCGCCGCCGCGGATCAGCATCCCTGAATGGGCCGATACCACCCGGGTAAAGCCACGCGGCGCCGGGAGCACCGCAGGCCAGTGGCGGACCAGCGACGTGGAGATCGCGCGCGGCCCGATGCTGGCTGTCACCGAGCCCGGCGTTCACACCATCTCCGCGATGGTGGCCACGCAGCTGCTCAAGACCAGCCTGATCGAGAATGTTTTCGGCTATCATGCCGATCTCGATCCGGCGCCGATGATGATCGTCCAGCCCAAGGACGACGCGGCCGAGCAGTTCAGCAAGGAGCGTATCAGCCCCTTCATCAGTGCTACCCCCGCGCTGCGAAAGATCATCGGGACCGGCAAGAGCCGAAATTCTGAGGAGACAATTGACTATAAGGCCTTCCCGGGCGGCTTCCTTGCCCTGGTCGGCGCCGGCAGTCCGGACAACCTGGCCCGCCGTCCGCTGCGCATCATCATGTACGATGAAATCGACAAGTACCCGATCACCCGGGAAGGCTTGGCGATGGACATCGGCGATGAGCGTCTGGCGTCCTTTGCTAACTGGCTTTCGATCCGCGTCTGCTCTCCCACGGTCAAGGGCGAGAGCAATATCGAGAAGTCCTATCTCGACAGCGACCAGCGCCGCGCCAGCGTGGCCTGCCCGCATTGCGGCCACCGCCAGTTTCTGGACTTCTTCGACCACGTCCATTGGGACAAGACCGAGGACGGCCAGCACAAGACGGACACCGCTGCGGTCTATTGCGAGGCATGCAGTGTCGGTTGGTCCGAGGCTGAACGCCGCCGGGCGCTGAACACGATCCGCTGGCATCAGACCAGGCCGTTCGACTGCTGCGGCGAAAAGCAGATCCCGCTCGATGCCTATGCCAGTACCTGGCGCAACGGGCAGCCTGATCCCGTCGATCGGGTCTGGGACTGGTGGGCGTCCAACCGCCACGCCGTCTATCGCGCCAAATGCGTCCATTGCGGCACATGGGCGGTGCCCAACGAACATGCGGGCTTTCAGGCGGGCAAGCTCTTCAGCCCGTGGGATCGCGACCGACCCGCAATGATCGCGAAGAAGTGGATCAAGGCGCAGGGCGACGAAGACAAGCTCCAGCCTTGGTGGAACACGCAGGCCGCGTGGCCTTACAAGCGCAACGTCGGGGCGGAGATCTCCCTCGATGCGCTGGCCGCGCGCTGCGAGATCTGGGAGGCTGAGGTTCCCGACGGCGTTGCGGTGATGACCACCGGCATCGACGTTCAGGATTACCGCGTCGAAATAGAGAACGTCGGGTGGGGCCGGAACGAAGAAAGCTGGTCGATCGACTATCACGTCATCGACGGCGAGATCTCCGATCCGGAAGTGCAGGCCCAGATCGATGCCTATCTGGCGCGGGTCTGGTTCCGCGCAGACGGACGGCCGTTTACCACGCGCGCGATCTGTATCGACTCCGGCGGCCACCATACCGATGCGGTTTACAATTTTGCCAAGGCGCGCCTCGGCCGCAAGGTCTGGGCGATCAAGGGAGAGAGCGCAAAGACCGGTCACACCAACCCTGTCTGGCCGATCAAGCGGCCAAGCTCCCGTTCGAAAAAGTCGTTCCGGCCGATCATCATCGGGGTCAACGCGGCCAAGGATTTCGTCCATGCGTCCCTGCGCAAGACTAAGCCGGGCCCGGGCTACATGCACTTCAATGTGCAGACCGACGTCAACCGCTTTGCCCAGTTGACGGCCGAACAGATCGAGTGGACCGGGCATGGGTCGCTGCGCCGGCGCAAGTGGGTGCCCAAGCCCGGGCGTGCGAACGAGGCGCTCGACTGCCGTGTCTATGCCTATGCCGCGCTCCATGGCCTGATGCACATGGGACTGAAGCTTAACCGACTGGCCGACGATGTCGGCGCCGCCATCACGCCCGGAACGGTCGGGTCCGGATCTCCGGAACCTGAAGATCAGGAACTGCCGCCGTCCGATCCGGGAACGCCCGCCCCGTCACCGCCTGCGCAGCCACCGCCAACACCTCCGAAACCGCCCCAGCCACCGCCACGGCGGGGGCGCCCCGACGCCCGCAAATTAGGCCGCCGCCTCGCCTGAAGGAATGCCATGCGCTTCAATCCCCAGACCAGTGTGCTTGCCGGGATGGATACATCCGTCCTGCAGGCACGCTTGGCCCAGATGCAGCAGGATTACCTGGACCTGATGTCGGGCGCCAAGGTGGTCAGCGCATCCTATACGCAGGGCGAGGGCGGCAAGTCGGTCACCTATGACCGCACCAACATAGCCCAGCTGACCATGGCAATCCGGCAGCTGCAGGCGCAGCTCGGCATCATCCGCAGCCCGCGCCGGGCCATTGGGGTTCGCTTCTGATGCCGACGCCGCCCGCCATCCTCGACAATCAGGGGCGCGTGATCTCCTCAACGGATATCGCGCGCATCCGGGAAGGCGCGCGAGGCGGCCGCGGGCGCATGCGCGGATCCTTGTCGGGACAATCGCCCCAGTGGTTTCCCTATGACGGGGCCGACTGGAGCTCAAAGGAGCTGGGAGGGTGGTATCCGTGGATCCGGTCGCCCGACTCCGAGATCAACATCTATCGCGACCGCATGGCCGCGCGGGTGCGCGATCTCCGGCGCAACGACCCGTGGGTATCCGGTGCGATCAGCCGCATTCTCGATTCCACCATCGGCGCATCCTATCGCTTTGTGGCCAAGCCCGATTACCGGGTGCTGTCGCTGCACGCCAAGGGCTTCGATGCCGTCTGGGCGGCGGAATATCGGCAGGCGCTGGAGGCCCTACTGCGCGATTGGGCAGACGATGTCGGGCATTACGCCGACCTGACGCAGGAAATGAGCCTGTCGCAGATCTTCCGTGTGGCGCTCGGGCATAAGCTGGTCGACGGCGAAAGCGTCCTGATGGCCCATTGGCGGCCCGACCGGATCGGGCCGGGCGCCGCGAAATGGGCGACCTGCCTGCAGGGGATCGATCCCGATCTGCTGTCCAACCCCTATCAGGGGCCCGACACTCGGTATCTGCGCGGCGGCGTCGAGCTGGATGATGATCAGGTTCATGTCGCCTATCATTTCCGCAAGGCGCATCAGTACGACTGGTACAATTCTGTCCAGAGCATGCAATGGGAGCGGGTTGAACGGATCGATCCGGATGGCTGGCGCCGGGTCTATCACGATTATGACCCTGAGCGTTTTGGTCAGAGCCGCGGTGTCTCTGTTTTCGCGCCGGTCATCAGCAAGCTCAAGATGCTGGCGCGCCTCTATGGTGTGAAGCTGCAGGCCGAAAACGTCGCCGCTGCATTTGGCATCTACATCGAATCCCCGTTCGACACCGAAATGATCCAAAAAGCGCTGGAAGACGAGGATCAGACCGAACAGGCGTTGGGCTGGTACCAGGACATGCGCGCCGATTTTCACGCGGAGCGCGACCTGCAGGTCAACGGCGTCAAGCTGGCGACGCTGGCGCCGGGCGAGAAGATCCAGTCTGTGGCGCCCGGCGGCGGTCAGCAGGATATCACGCCCTTTGCCCACGAGATGCTGCGTGCGGTGTCGGTCTGCCTCGGCACATCAGCCGAGGAGGTTCACAACGACTATGGCGACAGCAGCTGGTCATCGGCGCGCGCGGGCATCGTCCAATCCGAAAAGACCTATACCCGCCGCTGCGAGGATTTCAGCCAGAACACCGCGACGCCTGTTGTCGCCACCTGGCTCGAGGAACCGTTTGAACGCGGCCTCCTGCCGCTGCCGCGCAATGCGCCGTCCTACATCGAACAGCGCACCGCCTATTCGCGGGGGCGCTGGCTGGGCGCAGCGCGCGGCTGGGTCGATCCTGTGGCCGAACGTCAGGGCGTGGTGCTGGGGCTCGATGCCGGGCTTTCGACCATGGAGGACGAATGCGCGCGGCAAGGCGCCGACTGGGAGGAAAACCTCGAGCAGCGGGCGATCGAATACAAGCGGATGAAGGAACTGGGCCTGCCTGCGCCGCGCTGGTTCGGGCAGGATTACTCCGCCACCCAAGCAGCGCAAGCGCCTAGCACGGAACAGCCCTGATGTTTTTCGATGTCACCCGCATTGGCGGCCTCATACCCCTGCGCGTTGCGGTCTCTGCAGTGGCCTATCTGGCCGATGCGCCTGACGGTTGCGCACTGCGCCTGATCGGGGGCGAAACGATCCGCGTCAATGAAGACCCGGCCGAGATCGAGCGGCGCATGATCGAGACCCAACTGCCGGCGCAGGCGGAGTTTGTCGGCAACGCGGGGATCGAGCCGCTTTCGCTTCAATCCGGGCGCGTTCACCCCAAGCCCAAAGCCAGGAGATCGCGCTGATGCGCTTGCCGCTCAATCTGATCACCGGCCTTTTCAACACCCCTGTGGCGCTGGCCCCGTCATCTGCGCCCCTGGTCATGCAGCTGCTCGATCAGGCCGGAAAGCTCGAAGCTGAAACGCCGGGAGGCACGCCCGAGCGCGAATGGGGCATGCCGCGCAACGAGCGTGCTGAAGCATGCCCCTATGACATCATTTGCGGTGTTGCTGTCATTCCGGTCAAAGGAATCCTGATCCAGCGGCTTGGCTGGCTGTGGCATTACGGCGATTGGCTGGGCGTGTCGGGCTATGATCGCATCCGGTATCAGTTCATGCACGCGCTGGCCAATGACGCTGTGGATGCCATTGCTTTCGATATCGACAGCGGGGGCGGGGACGTCGCCGGTTGTTTCGATCTGGTCGACACCATCTATGGCGGGCGTGGCATCAAGCCGATCGCGGCCATTCTGGGCGAAAACGCCTTCTCCGCCGCCTATGCCATCGCGTCGGCCGTCGATCCCAAGCGGCTGTGGGTGCCGCGCACGGGCGGTACCGGTTCGGTCGGGGTGATTTACATCCACCTGTCGATCGCCGGTTATCTGAAGCAGATGGGCGTGGTTCCCACCCTGATCACCAAGGGTGCGCTGAAAGGCGAGGGCAGCGAGATGGTTGCCCTGTCCGAAGACGCGCGCGAGCGGTTTCAGCGCGATGTCGATACCGTCGGCCGCCTGTTCGACGAAACGGTGGCGCGCAACCGCGGCATGACCCGCAAACAGGTTTTCGACACTCAGGCCGGCACGTTTCTGGGTGCCGATGGGGTCGACATTGGCTTCGCCGACGCGGTCGCCGCGCCGGATGAGGCGTTCCGGGCGCTGCTCAAGCAGCTCTGACGGGGGCCCGGCCCCGCATCTGGCCTGACGCCAACACGGAGTGACCCATGAATTTCAGCAATCTTTCCGCCGGGACGAGCCGCTTTGCGCATTTCGCCGGTCTGTCCCGTCCAAGCCGCCGGATGGCGGAGGACGATGAGGATCAGGATGAGCAGAACGGCAAGCGCTCGCGCCGCGCGTCGGAGGATAATCCCGATGACGATGGCGACGATGACAAGTCCAAGGGCAAGCGCTCGCGTCGCGCATCGGAGGATGATCCCGATGATGATGGGGATGACGATAAGTCCAAGGGCAAGCGCTCGCGCCGCGCGTCGGAGGACGATCCCGACGATGATGGCGACGATGACAAGTCCAAGGGCAAGCGTTCGCGCCGCGCAGCCGAGGACGATGACGACGAAGGCGACGACGACAAGTCCAAAGGCAGGCGTTCGCGTCGCGCGTCCGAAGATGACGAGGATGATGACGAGGACGACAGCCGCGAGGAAATGCACGGCCGCAATGCCCGCGCTTCGGCCCGCGTCCGCGAGCAGCAGCGCATTGCCGCCATCCTCGGCCATAGCGCGGCTGCCGCCAATCTGCCGCTTGCCGTCAGCCTGGCCTGCGAGACCCGTATGACCCGCCGCGAAGCGATCCGCACCTTGCGCGGCCAAGCTCGACCGAACCGGGATGATCGCGATGATGATGGCGGCGATGGCCGCCAGAACCGCCATGCTCGCTCCGAACGCATGAACCGCAACACCAATCTTGGCACCGATGTCGAAATCACCGGCACCAAGGCGGTCGATGCCAGCTGGGGCGCTGCCTTTGCTAAGGCGGGTATCAAGACGCGCTGATCCGCGCCCCT
This sequence comes from Novosphingobium humi, assembly GCF_028607105.1. Taxonomy (GTDB): domain Bacteria; phylum Pseudomonadota; class Alphaproteobacteria; order Sphingomonadales; family Sphingomonadaceae; genus Novosphingobium; species Novosphingobium humi. The sequence goes on from NZ_CP117417.1 coordinate 1,469,475, forward strand.
GCAACAGGCCTTAGCACCGGGCCTCTTCCCCCAAATTTTTGAGAAAGGAGCCCGGTCATGGGCAATCCCACCAATCCCGTTTTCATCGAAAACCGCCGTGAAGGCGGCTTTGTCGTCTGGGATCCCAGCGACGGCATGCTGACCCGCGAAGCGATCGTCCTGGCATCCGGGGGCGGCGTCTGCATCGCCGGTCTCGTGCTGGGGGCCCTGTTTACCGGTGGCGCGGCCACGGCGGCCGCTTTGGGCACCAACGTCGGCAACGGGACGTTTGGCGCGATCACCGTCGGCAATGCCGCCAAGGCGGGCGTCTATACCGTCGAATTCGACGATGCGACCCATTTCATCGTCAACGATCCGACCGGCATCGAAGTGGGCCATGGTGTGACCGGTACCGCCTTTTCCGCCGGCGGCCTTGGCTTCACGATCACGGCCGGCGGCACGGCTTTCGCCGCGGCGGACAGCTTTACGATCACCGTTACCGGCGCGCTGAAATACGGTCCCTTTGATCCCACCGCCACCAACGGTCTGCAAAACGCCGCGGCTATCCTGTGGAGCGGTTATCGCGATGCCACCTCTGCCGATCGGCGCGCGGTGGCTAATGTGCGCGGGCCGATGAAGGTGCAGATCGCCGAACTGCTGTGGGGCGGCAACGTCACCACCGATGCGCAAAAGACCGCCGCACTGGCGCAGTTGAAGGCGCTGGGCATCCTGTCGGTCTGATTATTCTGCCGGCCGGATCCCATAGGGATCTGGCCCTCCTGCGCCGGTCCTTCGGCGCCTGATTTTCCCGTCTCGAAACATCCACTGAACCGGTCAGCGCGCGCTGCCCGTCCCCTTGGGCTGCGCGCGTCATTGGCGTGGCCTCCCATTTGGAGCTCTCCATGTCGATCATCAATATCTTCCGCCAGGATCCGTTCTCCGAAGTTGCGCTGACCAGCCAGGTCGAACGCATCCCGCACCTGCCCAGCATGCTGGGCGACCTGGGCGAGGCGCTGTTCAACGACAATCCGATCCGCACCACGGCTCTGGCGGTGGAAGAGCGTGACGGCGTGCTGACGGTGGTTCCGCTCAGCCAGCGCGGCCAGCCCACCAATGCCGAACGCACGACCGAACGCCGCAGGATGCGCTACTTCGACGTGCCGCGCATCTTCAACGGCGACACGATCCATTCGCACGAGCTGCAGAATATCCGTGAATTCGGGCAGGAAACCGTCCTGATGCAGGTGCAGACCGAAGTGGCGCGTCGTCTGGGCGGTCCGACCGGCCTGCTTTCGGTGCTGGATTACACCGAGGAATATCAGCGTCTGGCCGCTGTCCAGGGCATGCTGCTCGATGCCGACGGCAGCGTCTGGTTCAACTGGTTCGACGAATTCGGCTTCGCACAACCGCCGGAAATCGCATTCAACCTTGATGCCAAGGTCGAATATTCGCTGCGTCCGATCATCAACGCCATGGTCCGTTCGATGGCGCGTTCGTCCAAGGGGGCGTTCACCACGGCGACCAGCGTCTATGGCCTGTGCGGCGACAGTTTCTTTGACGCCTTCATCACCCATTCCGACGTCGAAAAGACCTATAAGAACTGGTCGGACGCTACCGAACTGCGCAAGGGCGGGGCGTTTGAAAGCTTCCCCTTTGCCGGGGTGAACTGGGTCAACTATCGCGGTTCGGACGACAACACCACGATCAAGATCCCTGATGACAAGGTGAAGTTCTTCCCCGTCAACGCGCCCGGCGTTTTTGAAAAGGCGATGGCGCCAGGCGAAAGTTTCGACTGGATCAATACGCCGGGCAAGGAACGCTATGTCGTTCCGATCTTCGACCGCGATCGCAATTCCTGGTGGCGGATGGAGGCCTATGGCTATCCGCTGTTCATCTGCAAGCGCCCCGAAGTGCTCCGCACCGGCCATCAGGGCGCCTAAGGGCAGGCGGCCATGGCCATCAACTGGGACAGCCTCGTGCTCGGGCCTTCGATGAAGGCTTTCGGGGAGGAGGTTGTCTATGTCCCGCGGGGCGGCCAGCCCATCACGATTCCTGATGCGGTGTGGGATGAGGCTTCGACCGAAACCCATATCGTTGACGGCGAAGAGGTGGTTATCCAGACCCCAACGCTGGGCATCCGCGCGGCCGCGCTGAACGGCATTGAGGCCGTGCAAAGCGACCGGGTCACCATCAGCGCGACAGGCAAGACCTATGTCGTGGCCCGTCCGCTGCCGGATGGCCATGGCCATATTCTGCTCAAGCTGATGAAAGCGCAGCCCTGATGCCTTGGCCCGCGCCGGACGATATCGTCACCTCGCAGCTGCTGCTCGGCCTGTTCGAGACGCAGCTGCGGGCCGATGGCGCCACCGATGCCGGCGCGCGGGTCTTTCAGCCCGCCGACTGGCCGACCGTGCGCGGGCAGATGCCGATCATCAAACTGCGGATCCTGCGTGAAAGACGCCAATCGCAGGGCCGATCCGGGCCGCCGCAATACACCACCACCGCCCTGATCCGCGTGATCGGCGAGGTGGAGGCCTATGCGAGCGAGGACAATGCCGGCGCGGCGGCAGCCGAGGCCGCCTGCTGGCTGCTCAAACGCCAGATCGAGGTGGCGATCGTCAATTCGCATGATCTGTTCATGCGGATCCAGCAGATCGCCTCGATCGACAGCGGTCTGGTGATCTCGGCAGAGGGTGCAACCCATATCGCCGCGATCGTCATGGATTTCGTGATCGAGTTTTTCGAGGACGCCGACAGCTTCGCCCCGATCGCCGCCGACGATATGGCCGAGGTGGATCTGACGGCCGCCAACCATCCGCCGCTTTCGGCGCAATTCCCCCTCAATCCCTAGGAGCCTGCCCATGCGCGTCATCTGCGCCCCGGATCGCCTTGTGCTGCATCCGCACACCCGCCGCCCGATCGATGGCGTTCGCGGCATTCCCCACGACGAAGGCGATTTCGCGATCGCGCAGCTGATTGCCCATGGCGACCTGCTGCTGATCGAAGACGAGCAAGGCGATGACACCGCTGAAGCCGCGGACGTGCCCGTAACCGAAGAAAAGGAATGATGGCATGACCGTGCCTTTCGTAAATACGCCGTCGAACCTGCGCATTCCGCTGTTCTTCGCCGAACTCGACCCATCGAAGGCCAACACCGCGCAGGCGACCCAGCGCACGCTGCTGGTGGGTCAAATCATCAGCGGAGGAACCTATACGGCGGGCACGCCGGTGCGGGTTGCTTCGGCGGCCGAAGCGGTGACGGGCGGCGGGAAGGGCTCGATCCTGTCGCAAATGGCGGCCTATTACGCGCTCAATGACAGCGCGGGCGAAGTATGGGCGCTGCCCCTGGCTGATGCCGGGGGCGCCACAGCGGCCGCCGGCACGCTGGCCGTAACCGGCACGGCCACTGCGCCCGGCACGATCGCACTCTATGTTGCGGGGGTGCTGGTTCCGATTGCGGTTTCCACGGGCGATACGGCCAGTGTCATCGCCGCCAATATCGTGACCGCGATCAATGGTTCCGATGGGCGGGTCGGCGGCAATCCGGCAATGATCGCCTGCGGCTTGCCGGTGACGGCATCGGCCACCGGCGCCAATGTCACGGTGACCGCGCGCAATGCGGGCCTGCTGGGCAACGATATCGACCTGCGCGTCAACTTTCTCGGCACCGCCGGTGGCGAGGCATTGCCCGCCGGGGTGACCATTGCGATCACGGCCATGGCCGGCGGCGCGACCAACCCGGCGCTTACCACGCCGCTCACCAATCTTTCCGATCAGGCTTTCGATTTCATCGTCTGCGCACAGACGGACAGCGCGGCGCTGACTGCCCTGAAGGCCTTTCTGGCCGACACGGCGGGTGGCCGCTGGAACCCGCTCTCACAGATCTATGGCCATGTCTGGACCGCCATGCGCGGCACCGCAGGCACCGTGGCTGCCGCTGCCGCCGCGCAAAACAACCAGCATCTGACGATCGTTCCGTTTTACGATGGGCCCAATCCGGTCTGGGGCTGGGCGGCTGCTTTCGCAGGCGCGGGCGCGCAAAGCCTGCGCAACGATCCGGGGATCCCGCTGCAGTTTCTGCCGGTGCAGGGTCTGCTGGCTCCCATCATGGCGTCGCGCTACCTCCAGCCGGTCCGCAACACCACGCTGCTCTACAGCGGCTGTTCGACTTGGCTTGTCGACGCCACCGGGACGGTGCAGATGGAGCGCATCATCACCACCTATGTCGCCAATGCTCAGGGGGCGGCCGACAATTCCTATCTGAACGTCGAGACGCTCTACACGTTGATGTTCGTCATGCGGTTCATGCGCAGCTGGGTTCAGACCAAATATGCCCGCTGCAAGCTGGCCGCCGACGGAACGCGCGTGAAGGCGAATTCCCGCGTCGTGACGCCTGCCGTGATCCGGGCCGACATCATCGCCTCCTATCTCACGCTCGAGGAGGATTTTGCGCTCGTCCAGCAATCGGATGCCTTTGCGCAGAACCTGATCGTGGAAAAGGACCAGACCAATCCTGATCGCGTTAACGTCCTGTGGCCGGGAACGCTGATCAATCAGCTGCGCCAGTTCGCCACCCTGTTCCAGTTCCGCCTGATCTAAGGAGGTCACTATGTCCGCCATTGCGGGAACCCTGTCGATCACGATCGACGGGACGAATTATGCTGTGTCCGGATCGGGCACCTATTTGGTCAGCAGCAGTAACCGTGAAACCCTCACCGGTCAGGATGGGGTCCACGGTTATAAGGAAATGCCGCAGGCGGGTCATATCGCCTGGACCGGCCGCGACAGCAACGCATTCAAGATCGCCGACCTCAATGCGGCCGATGGCGTCACCGTTGTGGCGGTTCTGGCCAATGGGAAGGTCATCATCGCGAAGAACGCCTGGCGCGATGGTGAGCCGGCCGAGGTCAACACCGAGGACGGCACCTTCAGCATCCGCTTCGCCTCGGCCAGCGTGAAGGAGCAGTAAGGTGGCCGAGACGACCGAGAATATCCCGGAACAGCTGATCATCACGCTGCGTAAGCCGGTAACGCTGGGCGATATCACCTATACCGAGCTGCGCCTGCGCGAGCCCACGGTGGGCGAAATGATCGAGCTTGGCGCGGATGAGGGCTGGAAAGCCGACGCGAAGGCGATTGCCTTGATTTCCGGGGTTCCCGAACCGGCGGTCCGCAATCTGGGCGTGCGCGATGGCAAGCGCGCGGCGGAGTACCTGGGGCGTTTTTTCGCCGACGCCCCCTCGACTGGCGCCGACGCCTGAGCCTGCTCGGGCAGCTGCATGGCAAGCTGCCCATTGAGCTTTATCCCTACACCTGGCGCCAGGTGAACGACTGGCTGGAGTGGGCGGATCATGTCTGACGAAGCCAAAATCGGCGTTGCCATTGAAGCGGAAAACCGGACTGATCCGGGATCGAAGGCTGCCGAAAAGCGCCTTTCTCAGGTCACGAAAAATGCCGCCAAGCAGTCCAAGCGGCTTTCCGACGAGATCCGCCGCAACAATCGTCAGGCGGCCAATGACGATGAAGCGATCGTCAATCGCCGCAAGCGTTCGCTCTTCTCCTATGCCAAGGCCGCCCATCAGGCCTTTTCGCAAATGGAGCAATCCGCCGCGCGAACGCTCGGCACGCGGTCGGTTTCGGGTGGCCTTGGCGGCATCCTCAGCCAGGGCGGCAATGCTCTGGGCATATTCAGGAGCGCAATGACCGGTGCAGCAACTGAAGCCGGCGGCTTCGAGCTGGCGCTGGGCGGTGTGGCCGGCGGCGTGGGGATGGTTGCCGGCGCTTTGGTGGCGGGCACGATCGCCAGTCAAAAGTTTGGGGCGAGCTGGGCTGATAATACTGCCAAGATCAGCCGCTTTGCAAAGATCTGGGGCGTCAACGCGCAGACCCTTCAGGCCTTTGAGGCCGGAGCGCAGCGGTCCGGCGCGGAAAAGGGCGCAGGCAGCCAGGCGATCGCCGGGATCGAGCAATCTTTGAACGGCGCGCTTTATGGCAGCAATCCGGGCGGATATGACGTCATGCGGCGGCTAGGTCTTGCCATCCCGCGCAAAAAGGACGGCAGCCTCGATCTCAACGAGAAATTCCTTGGCCGGTTGGCCGATGCCATTTCAAAGCGGAACCCTGAAGGCCAGCGGCGCATTGCCAATGAGCTGGGTATCCCGCTGGAGGTCCTGCCGTTTCTCACCCAAGGCGGGAAGGCATTGCAGGCTGACCTGGCCAAAAGCCAGCGGTTTTCGAACGTCCAGTCGGCTGCGAGCCTTGCCGATGCCGAGAGGATCCAATCGAAGAACGCGACGCTGGGGCAGGTCGTCGACCGGAACAAGAGCGTTCTGGGCCACAAGGCCGCGACGATGACCGAAGGGGTTCTCGATAAGGAAATTGCCGCTGCGCAGATCTTTTCTGATGCGGTCGGAGGGAATTTCAAATCCTCGATCGGGATATTGAAGCAGGCTGGCGAGACATTTTCCCAAGCCGTCGATACGTTCATGCTGACCAGCAACCCGCTCCTTTATGCGGCCATCAAAGGAACCCAAGGAGCGGTGCATTCCGGCACCGCAGCTGGTGGTGTCTTGAGCCGAACCTGGAACCAGGCCCAGAAATTGGGTAGCTCGTTGTACGAGCGTATCGAACATCTTGGCGAAAATTCACGTCAGGACCAGGTGAGCTCGAAGGGAGCGGTTGGCGTGGCGCAGATCATGCCCAGTACAGCCCAGCAGGTCGCACGCGAGAACAATATTCCCTGGGATGAAAAACGTTTTCGCAACGATGCGGCCTATAACCGCCGCCTAGGTAAGCTCTACGCTGATCAGCTCTTCAAGCGGTACAATGGCAACGAGGTCTTGACCGTAGCGGCCTATAATGCCGGGCCTGGCCGCGTCGAGGCATGGCGCCACAGGTTTGGCGACCCCAACAAAGGCCAGATCAGCAACGAAGATTTTGCGGGCAGCATCCCGTTCAAGGAAACCCGCAATTATGTCGGCCGGGTGGCGGATCCATCGAAGGTCCACGTCACCGTCGAAATGAAGGGCGCCCCGCCGGGGACCAAGGTGACCGCGCGCAGCACCGGCGGCGCGGTCAGTACGGCCATGGCGAATTGATCCGAAAGGCGCATCGATGGCTCTTGCACCCGCTGCGTTTCGCGGCGCGAAATTTGCCGTGGTCGAAAACCAGTCAGCGGGCGGGCGCCGCGTGGCGCTGCACCAGTACCCCGGCAAGGAAGTGCCCTGGGCCGAGGATATGGGGCGCGAAGCGCGCCGCTTTCGCCTGCATGGTTTCGTGCTGGACGGTTCGGTCAAGCTGGGCGGGCTGAGCGTATCCATGCAGCGCGCCGCACTGCTGGCGGCCTGCGACAAGCCCGGATCGGGAACGCTGGATCATCCCACATTGGGAAAGATCACGGTGGCCCTGCTGCGATGGACGATCGGGGAGGGCCTCGATGCCGCGAACTATTCCGAAGTCGAGATCGAGGCAGTCGAGACCGGGCAGCAGGAATTTCCCGCCGTTTCATCGACGGCGGCGACAAACCTGCAAAAGCAGGTGGGCACGGTTCAGTTCACGCGTCCGCTGACCCCAGCGGGAGGCCGCTTGCGCAAGGCGCTGATCAGCTTTGCAAAGTCGACGGTGCTGGCCCTGATTTCCGGCAAGCCTATCGGGATTTCCAGCCTCTTGGCCTCTGCCACCGGACTGCTCAGCGTTGCCGGCATCCGCACCGATCTGGTCGGGCGCATCGCGGGTTGGGCGTCGCGCGTCCTCTGGTATGCCAACGACGCCACGGCGCTCTATCGCATTGCCGCCGGATTGCTGGCGTCAGACGGTTCGACCTATGGTCGCTATGCCTTGGGGGCGAACAGCGGCCTTACCGCCACCAATCAAAGCGCCTATGCCGATGACCAGACGATCGCCGGATTGACGTCGGATGCGTCGGTTCTTCGGCAGGAGGTGAAGGACCGGGCCGCTGCAGCATCGGCGCTGGCGGCTTCGGTCGATCTTGCCGACATCACCGATCTGGCCACGGCCGTCACCGACATGATCGATGCCCTGCTCGACTGCTGCGCCGATCCGGCGGATGCTATCCGAATCCTGCTCAGCCTGATCGCCACCACACTCTCGGGCGCCAGCACCAGCATCACGACCCTGGTCGACCTGATGGTGTGTCAGGCCGCGGCCGCCGCTTTGACCGATGCGGTATCGCGTTATCAGCCCTCGAGCACGGATGACGCCGCCGCTCGCATTGCCCAGATTGCTCCCGTGCTGGATGGCCTTGCCCTGCAGGCGGCGGATGCCGGGGCCGATGATATCCATGCGGCGCTGCGTGATTGCCGGGCCGCGATTGTGGCCATGCTGCGCGATGCCGCTGCAACGGCGGCGGATTTGCGGGCCTATGCCTTTGGGCAGCCGCTGCCTGCGCTGCTGATCGCCCAGCAGATCTATGGCGATGCGACGCGGGCGGATCAGTTGGTGGGGCAGGTCAATCCGATCCACCCGCTGTTCTTCCCGCTTGCCTTTGAGGCCTTGGCATTGTGAGCGATATCGTCGTCATCGCAAAGCCCAAAGCGGCGCTGAACGAACTGATTCTGATCGCCAATGGCCTTGAGTTTCAGGGGTGGGAGGAGATCGAGGTCACCTTGCGTGCCGAGGGTTTTCCGCCCTCGTTCCGCGTGCGCGCCAGCGTGAGCGGGACCCTTGCCGTCAAGGAGGGCGATCCTTGCACCGTTCGGCTGGGATCGGACACCGTGATCACCGGCTATATCGACTTCATCCGCGATTATGGCGACGCCTCGAACCATTCGTTCGAGATCTCGGGGCGCGGCAAAACGCAGGATCTGGTCGATTGCGGCGCGGAATGGCCGTCGCACCAGATGATCAACGGCAATGCGCTCACGGTATCGAAGCAACTGGCGGCGGCATACGGGATCAGTGTCGTGCTGGCGGGCGGATCCTCGGCAGGCCCGACCATCCCGCAATGGGCGCTCAATTATGGCGATACCGCTGCTGCAATTGTCCAGCGAGTGGCCCGAAATGCGGGACTTCTGGCGTATGAGGATCACCTGGGGAGACTTGTTCTGGCCGGCGCCGGGACAAGTCAGGCCTCCAGCGGGATCGCATGGGGCGTCAATGTCGAACAATGGTCCGTGGAACGCAGCATGGATCAGCGGTTTTCCGACTATGTCGTTACCAGCGTGACCGCCGATACACAGGGGGCGGTCGGGGGAAGCGATTTCACATATCTGAGGAAAGACCCGGGCGTTCCCCGTCACCGGCTCACCTATCTGATGACCGAATATATGGCCGAAAATCCTCAGGATTTTACGGCCAAGCGGGCCGATTGGGAGGCAGCGCGGCGGGCCGGGAGGTCCAATGTGGTGACTGCTGTGGTCGACAGCTGGCGCGACGACGGCGATGCGCTCTGGTCGCCTAACACACTTATCCCCGTGACCTTGCCGGGCGTAAAATCAGGCCAAAGCTGGATTATTGCCGAGGTCACGTATCGCCGCGACAATCAGCACGGAACAACCGCCCAGATCACCGCCATGCCGCCCAGTGCCTTCACGCCGGAGCCAATCACGCTGGTTCCGGTCAATACGGCGGCGCTCAACCCAACCAATCCGGGGAATGGCCAATGATGCGCGGTTTTGAGAACATCGCTGGCATCGGATCGGTGAGCGGCGCGGACGATACCGGCGAAGTGCAGAAGCTGCAGGTGACCGAGAAGGCCGCGGGATCCGGGTTCATGGCCCGCGTCCTGGACAAGGTTTCTCGGCTCTTCGCCTTTGGCTTTACAAGTGTGCCGCCGCTCGGTTCCGAAGTGCTGATGTTGCGCCTTGGTGGGGATCGCAATTGCTCGATCGCGATATCGACCGATCACCGGGCATCGCGGCCCAAAGGGCTGCAGCCCGGCGACAGCGCCATGTACGACGTGCGCGGCATCATTATCAAAATGACGTCCGACGGATTGGAGATCAGCGCGGCGGGCCTGCCGATCGTCATCCATAATGCCAGCAAGCTCACGCTCGATGTTCCGGAAGTCGAGTGCACCGGAACCTTAAAGGCTGCCGGCGAAATCACTGCTTTGACGGGTGCCAATGAAGTTGCGTTGGGCGCGCTTCGCGATACCTATAACGGCCACGACCACGGCGGCATCGTGCGTGGGAGCGCCAGAAGTGACAAACCGGTGCCTCTTGCATGACCGATATCATCACGGGGTGGAACAATGCCACGGGCGAGGCCGATTGGGTTTTCCAGCCTGTCATGCCGCGCATTTGGACCGATGAAACCAACGCGCCGATCGTCGATGAAAATGGCCTGCTGGTCGGGGCCGTTGTCGATGACACCAATACGCTGGAATTCATCAACGATCTGACGACCTCGGTCCTGATCAGCCTCTTTACGGATGCACCGGCCGGGGATGACGACGTTCTGCCGGACGGCACGACCTTGCGCCGCGGCTGGTGGGCCGATGCTACGCTCGGATCCAAACTTTGGCTGCTTGAACGGTCCAAGGCGCTGCCTTCTGTGGCGCAGCAGGTGGGGCAATATGCCGCGTCTGCGCTTGGGTGGCTGATCGCGGATCAGATCGCGATCGAGGTTGATGCTGCGGCGCAATGGCTCAGTCCGACCATGCTGGCGCTGACGATCACCATCACGCGCGGATCGGCGCGACCGATCTCGATCCGCTTCGCCAATCTCTGGGATTTCCTCTGATATGCCTCAAGCGCGGCCAACCTTATCGACCCTGCGCGATCAGGTGCAGAGCGACATCGATGCCGATCTGCCCGGCCTGGACACGCTGCTGCGCTATGCCAATTTGCGGGCATTGGGCGCCGCGGCGGCCGGGCTGGCCGACGGCCTCTACGGCTATCTCGATTACGCTGCCCGACAGACTGTTCCCTTCACGGCCCGCGATGAATTTCTGGCCGGTTGGGGGGCGCTCAAGGGCGTGTATATCAAACCCGCCACCAAGAGCGGCGCAGGACAGACGTCCTTTTCGGTGAACGGTCCGGCGACCATTCCGGCAGGCACGGAATTGACGCGTGGCGACGGCACCAGCTTTGTCACCACGGCCGATGCCGCATCGGTGGGGGCAATCATCACGGTGAATACACAGGCGGCTGTAGCGGGCGCGGCAGGCAATACCGATGTGGGCGCCGCGATGTTTCTTGCCTCCGGCATCACCAATGTGAATCTCGAGGGGACGGTCACAACGGCGCTGACCGGCGGAGCCGATATCGAGAACGAGGATGAATTCCTGGCGCGCGTCCTGAGCGCTTATCAGGCCACGCCCGCAGGCGGTTCGCCCAGCGACTATGAAAACTGGGCGCTCGAGGTGCCGGGGGTGACCCGCGCCTGGTGTGTGCCGCGCGGCTATGGTGTGGGGACCGTCGTCGTCCTGTTCATGATGGATGATGTCCGTTCGGCCGAAGGGGGATTTCCCCAAGGTACATCGGGGCTTGCCGCATCTGACAATCGCGATGTCACGGCAACCGGGGACCAGCTCGTCCTGGCGAACTATCTGGCCACGCTTCAGCCCGCCGACCCGCGCGTTTATGCCATGGCCCCCATTGCCAATTCCGTGAACTTCACGATCGCCGGTCTGGGGGGCTCGCCCTCAACGTCAACGCAAAGCGCAATCAGCGCCGCGCTGGCCGCTGCCCTGACCACGTATGGGGTGGTCAACGGCACCACCCATTTTGACAAGATCAATGCCGCCCTTGCTTCGGTGTCCGCCGCATCAGGGGCAGTGATTACGGGCATGACCTGCACGGCGGGCAGCATTGCGCCCGGCCCGATCGGCAACGTCGTCTCGAACACATTCGCCCTGCCTGAACTGGGCACTGTGAGCTATGTGTAATGGGCCGCACCGCAGACGATTATGCCGGCGCTCTCGCGCGGCTGATGCCGCAGGGAAGGGCATGGCGCTTTAATCCCGGATCAAGGCAGGCTCAGCTGCTGCTGGCCCTCGCGCGAGGGTTCGCCCGCATAGACAGCGAGGTCGATACCTTGCTGTCGGCTTATTTGCCGGGCGATAATCCCAGTCTTCTGGCGGAATGGGAGGCAACCCTTGGTCTGGATCCGGCAAGCCTGACCGTTGAGCAGCGACAGGCAAGGATCCGCGCGCGCTTTGTTGTCGGCAGCGGGCCCAGTCTGCCTTTTATAACCGCGGTTGCCCAACAGCTGGGGTTTGGGATTTCGATCACACGTTACGCGCCTGCGCGCGCTGGTGTGCTGACCGCAGGCGCCGCCGTTTACGGCGAGGCCTGGTGTCCGGTCATCGGCATTACGGTTGAGGCTGACTCCGGCGTCAATGACCCGGCCGACCTGATCGCGACCCTTCAGCCCTATTCGGCGCACATCCTCTTTATCCTCCTGTCCTGACGAGGGATCATCATGTTCCGCATCGATACCGCCACGGCGGCACCGTCTCTGGCGGCGCCGGCCGCTGCCGGCGCGCCCGGCTACTTTACCGAGGGCGATCCCTTATCCGGAACCCCGGCGACGACGGTTTCGGCCGATTTCCTCAATATGGTGCAAGAGGAATTGATGGCCGTGGTTGTTGCGGGCGGCGTCAGCCCGAGCAAGGCAGTCCGCAATCAGGTTCTGACCGCGCTGCAGACGCTGTTTCCCTCGATCGCGGCCATTTTCGGCGTCGGCCAATCGTATCGTGACCTGACGACGGCAACCGGAACTTTGGCGCGCGCCGTCAACACGACCTATACCAACTCCACCGGCCGGATGATCGAAGTCCAGGTTGCGATGACCGCCTCCGCCCCAGGCTGGTACACCTGGACCGTTGACGGTCTCACGATGTGGGGCGCGGGTACCTACGGCACGACCAATGGCGGCACGGTCGTGTTCAAAGTGCCCGCCGGCAAGACCTATTCAGTCGGCTGCACCAACGGATCGCCGACACTGGTCCAATGGGTGGAGCTGCGCTGATGGCCCAGATCCCCACCTATCCCCCTGCGGTCCTTCCGCTGAGCGGAGGGGATGCCTTCCCCCTGTGGCAAAACGGGCGGCAGGTGAACGCGACGTTTGCCACGCTGACCGATCAGATTGGCGGCCAGGCTATTGCCGAGGCGACAAGCAACGCGGCCTTGCTGGCAAGCGGGGCAAGTGTTGCTGCAGCCATCCAGAACACGCTGTCCACCACCCCTTCGGCGCTGCCCTATGAGGTGACAGCGATCACGCTGGGTTCGGCCGGGTCAGGCGCGACGGTTTCGGGCGAATTTGCGTTGACCATTTCCGGAGGGCCTCCGGGGCACAGCGCCTTCATCACCGTATCGGGCGGCTCGATCATTTCGGCGCGGATCGGCAATCGCGGGATCTCGACCAGCAACACCGCGCCTACCTATACACTGCCTACCATTGCCGGCTTGACCGGGGCTACCCCGCCTACGGCAACAGTGGGGACGATCCAGCCCGGGCGCATGTTCTATGCGCCAACGGCGGATGGTCTGAGCATTGGTGCTTGGGGCAACAATGCAGGTGTGCTGGCCACGGCGCCTTTTGGCGGGGCGCAATTGACCGTGCCTCTCGCGGCACTTTTCAATTCGATTTTCGACACATCCAGCAACCGCTATCTGCGTGGTTCGCTGATCGTCGGGGGCGTGATGGACAGCGCCGGTCGGATGGCCCTTGCATGGGGGCCGGACGGCACGCTGTTCGCCAAATTCGCCATCGCCCTGGGCGCGGCTTCCAACGGCCTGTCCTTTGTGCAGGATGCGGGCGGGATCTACCGGCTCCAGCTCGGCACGGTGGCGGGGCAATTGCCGATCGGCTCCGGCGGTGATGTGATCGACACCACCACGCCGCGCTATTGGTTCGGTCAGCAAGTGCTCTGGGCCGTTGCAGGCAGCGCCAATGGCGGCGGCGCGGTGGTCACCGCCGATGGCACCTTTCACGCCAAGCTGGCCATCGATCTGGCGGTTGGCAATGGCCTCTCCTTTGCCCGTTCGGCCACCACCGGGCGCTATGCGCTCAAATTCGGTACGGTCGAGGGGCAATTGCCGCTGGGCAGCGGCGGCGATGTGATCGACACCTCGGCCACGCGCTATTACGCCGGGGAGCAGGTTCTCAATGCCATCCTCGACAGCAACAGTCGTGCGGCGTTGATCATCACCAAATCGGGCAAGGCCTATATCCCTGGCCTGCAATCCAGTTCGGCGCTCTCCACCACTCTGCTATACATGGGCGGCGACAGTCTTATCGACGGCTCTGGAGCATCCAACTCCGCCACCACGAGCCTGACGCCGCGCATCGCCTACTACCTTGGCTGCGGCGCGTCCTGGCTGGGCGTGCCCGGCAGCTATTCCCATGCCATCGCCGACCGCGAAACCAGCATCCAACTGACGCTGTCGGGCAATGTCCTGCCCGCAAACGGAACCGCTACAGTCTCCGGCTTTCGCAGCCAATCCGCGCTCTATGCCACCTCGGACAACACCGGCGACGGCACCAACGCCTATTGGACCTATCAGCCGCTCTCCAGCCCGGCCACCAACCGCACCATTGCGCGCCAGATCGCGATCCTTGGCGTCAAGGGCACGCTGACCCGCACGGCCAGCGGCGGCCCGGCCTCGACCAGCGAGGCCTATACCTTCACCTATCCCGCCATGCCCGCCGCGATTCCCCTGCCGGGGCCGGTGGTGGCCGCTGCCATCCCGCCCGCCGGGTCGAATGTGTTCTACGGCGTGTGGCTCGGCACCAATGACCGCAACCTCTACAATCAGTGGACCGCTGCCGCCACGCGCTGGATGAATGCGCATGTCGGGCGGCGGCGCTTTGTCATCGGCCCGCTCAACTCGACCAGCGAGAGCAATGCCTCCGGCAACTGGGGCAACGTGCGCGCCGGGATGGCGATCCTGACCGCCGCCTTTGAGCATGTGATCGACGCGCAATCCGAACTGGTGCGCTGGGGCCTGCTGGCGGCGGGTCTGACACCCACCAGTCAGGATCTGACCGACATGGCGGCGGGCAAGATCAGCACCCAGCTTTCGGCGGACGGGCTGCACCTGAATGACGCAGGCTATGACGCGCTGGCCCAGATCGTCGCCTGCCACTTCCTGCGCTGGGGCTGGGTCACCACCGCCCAGCTTGCCGCCATCCCCACCCTTTGGGCCTCGTGGAGCGCCTGATCCCTGAAAGGATTACCCCATGGTTTCTGTCATCCAACGGCTGTCCAGCGCCTTCACCGACACCACGCTGCCCAAGCTCTACCGCGATCCGATCATGAACGCGGGCACGCTGGCGCTGTTCGACTTCCTGAATGCCTATTGTAACCCGAACCCCGACGGCGCGCTGGCCAGCGGGGCGACGTTCAACAATCTGGTTGAAGGCTCGGCCATCGGCGCCACCCTCAACGCTTCGGGCAATGTCAGCAATCTGACCGGCAAGGCGGGCCTTTCGCTGAGCGGCGCGGCGGGCGGCACGGCCAAGCTGCTGACCTTTGGTGCGGCGGGCGCGTTCGATGACGCGGTGCTCAAGCACCACTTCCTCTACACGCTCTGGCTCAAGACACCCGCCGCTTCTCCGGCCAGCGGTTACACGCCGCTGCTCTCGCTCTCACCCTCCGGCGCGGGGAACGGCAACAACGCTCAGATGTGGTCTGACACCGGCAGCGACGGCTACACCGTCCGGTTCCAGCAGGGCACCGGCTCGAGTACCACCAACAGCCAGCGCGCGGCCACCGCCAACAACGCGGTAGCGCAAGTCGGCTACCGCATGAACCCCGGCAATGGCGAATATGAGCTGTTCTATAACGGCGCTTCGGTCACCGGAACCTTGACCGGCGGCCCCACCAGCCCGCTCAGTGCGGCGGCCATGACGCTCGCCATTGGCGGCGGCTACAAGGGCACGATCTACCGCGTGGGTATCGAGGACCTGACCGTTTCGGGTCTGACCGCCGCCGCGCAGGTCGCCGCCGATTACGCGGCCAACAGCGCCCGGTTTGTCTGATGAGCGGGCCCACTCACGGCGACCTTGCGCGGGATTTCGGGCGCATGGAAGCAACACAGGAAGCGATGATGGACCGCATGGATAGCCTCGACATGTCGATGCGCGAGGGCTTCAGGGGCGTCAATCAGCGCCTCGATGCGACGATGGCGGCGTTTGAATCAGGCCAGACTGCGCAGAATAACCGTCTGGATGCGCTCGAAAGCACCCGCGATCAGGCCCATGGCGCGGGCAAAACCCTGATGTGGCTGCTGAGCGGCGGGGCAGGGACCACCGTCGTTCTTTGGATGACCAACCTGATTCACTTCGGAGGCAAGTGACGGTTAGCCTCAATCCCCCCACTGAAATCCATCCAAACCTCTGCAGCGCATCATCAACCGATGTGCCCTTCATCTGTGTCGACCCTTGAACATTTTGGCCGCAAGCCAGCCTGCTGATCGGAGCCTGTTATGCCCACAATCCCACCCGATATCATCGCGGCCGCGCGCGCATCGCAGGCCAAATGGAAAATCCCGGCCAGCATCAGTCTGGCCCAATGGGCGCTGGAAAGCGCCTGGGGCAAATCTGTCAGCGGCAAGAACAACTATGGCGGCATCACCGCCAAGGTCAGCGGGGCCAGCTTCCCCCATGTGCCCGGAACGCCGCTGGAGCCTGCCACGCTCTGCTGGACGCGCGAAGTCGTCAATGGGCAGAGCGTGCGGTGCCAGCGCTATTTCAAGGATTACGCCAGCGCAGAGGACTATTTCGACGCCCACGGCAAGCTGCTGGCCACCGGCAAGCCCTATGCCAAGGCGCGCGCGCTGCTGCCTGATCCCAACGCCTTCGCCGACGCCCTGACTGGCGTTTACGCCACCGATCCGAAATATGGGTCCACGCTCAAGGCCATCATGCGCGGGTCCAACCTTTATCAGCATAATTTGCCTTTGGCTTAAAGGGTAAGTGCATGAACTGGCTCAAACAGGCGCTGACCGGGCGCGATAACCAGACTTTCGCCTTTGCGCGTCTCATCGGCTTTGCTGTGATGATCGTCTTTGGCTTTGGCCTGCCGATGTATGCGATTGTCACCATTCGGGATAACGCGATGGACGTCGGTGAGTGGCTCCAGATCTGGTCTGCGCTGCCGGTCTATCTCAGCCTGATCATCGGCGCCGTGGGCATGCTGATCGCCGGCACTGCCTTTACCGAACCTCACGGGACACCCCGTGACAAGGCTGCCCCGCCGCCTGATCAGCCCTGAGGGCCGTTTCGCCCGCAACCTCCTCTCAAATCTCCCGGAGAAATATCATGAAAGCAATCCGCCTTCTGGTGGTGGCGCTGGCGCTTGTCCTCAATCTGGCGGGCAACGCCATGGCCACGGTTACCCTGCCTCAGGTCAACAATGCGGGCGGCGCCAAAGTGCCCGCGCAGGGCGCTGTGCTGATCGGATCGGACGGCAATGAGATCGGCAATTCGGCCAATCCTGTGCAAATGGCGACGCTTGGCGGCGTTGGTTACCTCGACAGCACGGCCGCGCTGGGCGGCGGCGCGACCTTTACGGGCGTGGATCGACCGACGACGGGCCTGACATTCGCGACCAGGTTCAAGGCTCGGGTCATCACCGATCAGACCGGGACGCTCTACATTGACCAGTCGATCGACGGAGGCAGCACCTATCGGGTGGTTTCGACGACGGCCGTGACGGCCGGGACGGTCGCCAATGCTTCGGTCGATATCACCGGCCCTTATGGCGCCGGCACCACCTTCCGGGTCCGTTACGTCAACGGCGCGACCCCCCAGACCTATCTCAATCTGTCTTCTGCCTTTGCCGGGGCGTAATGCGATGACTGTCATCCACGCCACCATTGTCGAAAGCATCGACAGCGAGGCCGGGAAGCAGCCCGGCGCCATTGAACTGCGCGAACTGGATGGCGAGGTGAAGGGCATCGCGTTTCGGTGCCCTTGCGGCTGCGGCTATCAAAGCTGGCTTCCCGTACAACGCGAGGAGCGCGGCTGGGCATGGGACGGCAACCGCGATGCGCCCACGCTCACGCCCTCGATCCTGCAATCCGGCCTGCCCTGCAAATGGCATGGCTATCTGACCGCCGGGGAGTTCCGCTCATGCTAGGCCTTGCTGCAATCTGGGACGCCATCAGGGCATTCGGCATCTGGCAGCGCATCGGCGCCGGGCTGAAATGGATCTTCGCCAGCCCGGTGCGTCTCTGCCTGATCCTTGCCGTGGCCATGGCGGCGGTCGCCTATGCAGAGCATCGCAGCGCGGCGACCTGGCGCCAGCGCACGATCGATGTCGTGGCCCAGCTCAGGCGCGAGCGCAGCGCCGCGCAGGCCGCCAAACTGGCCTATGAGGCCCAATCCCGAAAGGAGGCGCAAAATGCCGACACGAACCACACGACGCTGGCCGCAGGCGGCGATGGCCGCTTTGCCGATTATGCTGCTGGCCACGGGTTGCCACCAAGCGCCCCCGCCCATCGCGGCCCCGGTGCCCCGGACAACGGTCCCGCAATTCCTGAAAACCCCACCCCCGACGCCATCATGGCGGATATCTCCCGCGTCTGGATCACCCGTTCGGACTGGCTGACCTGTGACGCGGATTGGGCCTATGCGCAGGCGGCGCATGATTGGGGGCGCAAGCTGGACGGCGATCAGGCGAACTGAGTTGGGTCGCCATCTACGCATCCTAGGGATAGATTAAGGGATGACTTGGCACGATACCCTAAGCTGGCAGTTTCTTGAGTGACGCTTCAAGCTCGTTTCGGATGGCCACCAGCTCTGCAATTTGCTCTTCCAATTGAGCGATGTAGTAATCTGAATTGATCGGGGGATAGTCAGTCTTACCGCAAGGCAGGAATGCTCTCAGGCGCCTTATGGCTGCAAATGATTTTTGACATGGGGCAACATGCTTAAGCGATTCGTAATCTCCCATAATTTCTGATAACTCATATGTACTAAGGCCAGTATAATAATACTCTTTGTCTTTTTCTGATGTTTTACGAAAATTATCGAGATGTTCTTTTGCTTCTGGTATGGCAACATCAAGTCTAAAAATGATCTTCAATAGTGGTTGGTTATATTCCTCAATGCGCATGGCCTCGACGCGCCTTTCAGCTTCTCGATTAGCCTCCCGAATCCTTTCAGCCGCATCCTTCTCTGCCTTTTCGGCTCTCCTATTCGCCTGATGGGCAATTCGTAATGAAACAATAATTGCTATAATTCCGCTCACGGCTTGGGCGATGGAGGCGTCCGCGCCTGCCCAAGCCGCCTTGACCTGCTCAATTGCCGTCGGATCTAATGCCACTGCTACTTATCCTTTTTCAGCCGAAAACAGGGGAGCCTTCGCTCGGTTGACGATCAGCCAAACTGAGTAGGATCGCCGCCCTTGCTCCATGGCACGGATGTCCGCACAATCTTCACCGCATCATCATTGAGCGGATGGTCGAAGCGGCCAAGGTGTTTCAGCGGGGCGGTCAGCCATGTATCCCAATCGGCCTCGTGGATGATGACCGGGCATCGATCATGGATCGCCATCATGTCAGGCGCGGCATCGGTCATCACGCCGGTATAGGATGGCCCCCATTCGGTTTTCTCTGCCCAGAGGCCGGCCCACGCGAATATCGGGTTCACCTTTTGCGATATCCATGTGGTGGTCATGCTGCCATATTCGCCCTCGGCCTCGGCAAAGCGCGTCAGCGGGATAAGGCAGCGATTGTGCGGGTATTCGGCCCAACGGCGCCAATAGCTGCCCAGCTTGTCAAAACGGGCATTGTTGACCGGCTTGGGCTTGAGAGGCTTGCCGTTTTTGCCGCGCAGCACCACCGGAAAGCCCCAGGTGGCCTGCTCAAGCACATATTCTCCATGCGCAGACCGGATCACAACGCCGAGCTGGCCCGGATGCACGATCGATGGGCCGTCATTGAAGGTGGCAAGCTTCTTGGCGTTGAAGAAGCGCCGGATGCTCTCGGTTTCACCGGGCTGATACCTGTTGCACATGCGCCAGATCTGATCCTCAAGCGCGTGCAGGTCAACAAGATGTCCCGCCTCTTTCGCGCGATCGAGCCGCATCGAGGCGTCCTGATGCGAAAACCCTGCGGCCACCAGCCACGCATGCACCATCGTGGTCAATCTCAGTTGGCGCGTATAGCCGATGCACCCATTGGCCGCCTCGGGATCATGGCGGCCCAATTCTTGCCAGAATTCCTTGGCCTGCCAATCCTTCGCTATGCCGACATGCACCAGCCAGGCCAGCGCAAGGCGCACGCCTATAGCGCGCTCGATGGGCGTCTGCATGGCTTGCCCATAGGTTTCCTCGATCAGGCTTAGCGACAGGGATGTAAGAGTGGTGGGCGAGGACATTTTTAGGCCTTGCCCGCCTCTCGGGCGGCGATGAACCGGGCCATGTCATTCAGGTCGATAATGGGGATGGCAACCATCCCCTCTAGCGCCTCGGACACGGTTACCGCATGGGTTTCCAGCCATGCGCCAAGGCGTTCCCGGTCGGCTCCATCCTCAATCAGTTTGTTCAGTTGCGCGGCCAGTTCCACGACGATTCTCCTTCGCCCCATATGTGAACGAAAGGGGAACATTGCGCAATGATTCGGATCGGCCGGTCGATCTGTGGCCCTTTTGGCTTGTGCAATTGTGGGGTATCGATGGGGGTATCAAGCCTTTTTACCAAAGCTGGAAAATGGCAGATTTCCGCTCAGTTCGACGAAGGGCGCGGCGGATGAGTTATCCGCCGCGCAATTAGATCTCCCAGTCTCTCGCGATCGGACAAATCTCCCAATTGAACGAAATACCGCTGGAGTGATGCTTTTCGACGCCACAGCGCGCTGATCCCGAGCACCCCAAGAAATGACGGGTTAGCGGTAGGCCAGCGCCGTGCCGGTGTATGTTCGTACTGATCGTCACGGTGGTACCCACCACCGGACAGTCAAAATCTGATCGTGAAATTTGTGACATAAGCCCCCCCCTTAGGAAACCCGTTTACATGCTTACCCCTGCCGCCGTAAAGGCCGCGCAGCCTATGCCGCGCGCCTATAAGCTGTTCGACACGAACGGCCTGTTTCTGTTTATCACTCCGAGCGGCCGCAAAAGCTGGCGGGTGAAATATCGCCTGAATGGCAAGGAGCAGTTGGCCGTGCTGGGCCAATATCCCGCCATATCCTTGCCCGAGGCGCGCGCGCAGCGCGACGGGCTGAAGGAGCGGATCAAGGCTGGCGGAGAGGCCGCGCAGATCCGCAAGCCGATGACCTTTGCCGAGCTGGCCCGCGCATGGCATGAGGACCGCAAGGGGCGCTGGTCAGAACAGCACGCGGCGGACGTGATGGGCAATCTGGAGCGCGATGCGTTCCCGGTATTGGGCGAGATCCCGATCGGCGCCATTGATGAGCCGATGGTGCTCGATCTGCTCGAGGCAGTGGAGAGCAGGGGGCGTCTGGCCACGGCCAAACGGTTTCGTCAGCGGATATCTTCGATCTTTGCGTTCGGCATCGCGCGCAAGCATTGCGCCAATGATCCGGCAGCCATCCTTGGGCGTGAGCTTCAGCCGGCGCGGCCGGCGCGGTCGCATCCCGCGCTGCTGACGGTGGAGGGCTGTCGCCAGTTGCTGGTCGACTGCGAAACGGTTGGCGCACGGCGCCTGGTCAAGCTTGCCTCGCGCTTTCTGGCATTGACCGCGGTGCGTCTCAATGCCGTGCGCGGCATGTGTTGGGGCGAGGTGGATCTCGACGCGGCGGAATGGCGCGTCCCGGCGACGCGGATGAAGCTGGCCAAGGTCAAAAAGGACGATGCCAATTACGACCATATCGTGCCGCTGAGCGCGCAGGCATTGCAGGTCCTGCGCGATGTACTGGCCGAGATCGGGCATGATACCCATTCTTTGCCCGCCGCCGAACAACTCGTGTTCGCGCGCGGCGCGGCACCGATCGGCGAGGGGGCCGTTCGCCAGCTTTACATCGATGCCGGATATGGCGGTCGCCATGTGCCGCACGGCTGGCGCGCGTCCTTCAGCACGATCCTCAACGAAACGATGAAGACGGAAAGCGACATCATCGAGATCGCGCTGGCCCACACGCGCAAGGACAAGGTGAAGGCGGCCTATGACCGGGCCGAGCATATGGCCCGGCGCCGGGCGTTGTTTGATCGGTGGGGGGAGATGATAGGTTGAGCGATAGAGCTGTTACCGGAGAATGGGAAGCAGGCCGCGATGAGTTCGATTCGGAACTTTCAGACCGTTCTCTTCAAGGTGCTTAAGTATCTTTGGTTCAAGAAATGGCGCCCAACCACCGTGATTTGCATTATAGCAGGTTGTGCAAACTTCGAAGTTATATGGCCTGATATGCACTCCATCGTATTGATGTGGTCCAAATGCAAAATTCTTTCCGCACATAAAACAAGAGTACATAATCAGGGCGTGATCTTCTTTTTGCATTGCTATATCCCCGAGGTGGAATGGTTTTGAATGCGTTGGGCGCCGCTCCACGTATTGGAGGGGCGCCCAAAATCACTTTTTCTTAGTAGGTGGCTTTGCCGGTTTGGATCGCTTTATCGTTTCGACTACCGCGCCTTTTTTATTCTGTTGTGCTTTTTTTACAGTAATGAATCTGCCCGTACCCGCATCACGTCCAATTTTCATAAGAACCTCCAAGGATTTATGAGGCCTTCAATTGCCGCCGCAAGGGCCCCGGCTGCAGATAATTCTGCAGCCGGGGAATAGGTGTTACTCGTCGTCGACCAGCCAGCAGAACGCACGCTTGCCATATTGGCGAGCATAAACACGCGTTCCATCAGGCAGGGTCTTCCACGGGCGACACACCCACCGCTTCCCACGGGGAGGTGGCGACATGAAAGCCTCCAATGATGGCGGCCCGATGATCTTTGCGTCCGGAAACTCTTTGTGCTAATGCACAAGCTGCTAAGCCGAGCTTTGGATCGCGCACCTACACAGGGGCCGTGGTTCTGAGCAGGAAAATCGAAGGGGTCCAGATTACCAGTCTGGGCCCCTTTATTCATCAAGCAGCCTCCCGCTCTGCTTCAACCCACCGATGGTCATGATCATGATCATGGGTAAAGCGAACAGGCCTGTCCGGCCCCTCATCGAGATCTTCCAAATTCGTAGGCATCTCAAGAATGAGCTTTGCGAAATTTTCTGCATCACTGGTAGCTAAAAGGGTGATGATCCTAAGCAACCGATCTTCTGGACCAGGAATACATACCTTATCCTTTTCCCACCGAGCGACGGTTTGCACTCCGGTGCCAAGTTGGTGAGCCAATTCGCCCTGAGTCAGATCGATAGCTCGACGAATAAATTTGATTTCTCGGCCAGTCAGCGACTTACGAAAACGAACGAGATGAAGCGCAATTGCCTTGTGCAGGCCTTCAGGGTCTTCAATCTGAAGCACCTCCTCACCATTCCTCCGAATGACGTGAAAACCGTCGACCAGCCAAATATTTTCTAGACCGCAAGTGTCGTAAAGACGAGGTTGGCCAGCGTATCCGCTTCCGCGAACGCAAAATAGTTCCTTGATCATGGCTTGTGATCCCATCGGATATCCTCGACGAATAACCTCCCTTCACTAACAGTAATTTGAATGATTCCGCCTGGGTTGAAGCCTTTGAGGTTGAAATTCACAATACATCGCAATTCTCCCTTTGAATTACCCGGACTAGATGGTCCCTGCAGTTCGCATCGCTTCAGCGCCCGAATGACCAGAATATCGCTGATGTCGTCACGCTTCATGGCTCGACGACCTTCAGCAAGAAACAGGACACTGCCAGCTTCAGCGGCGGCTCGAACGCGGTCCTGCACGCCCTCAAAGGGAAGGCATAACTGGACAACGGAGTTCGTTCCTGACTGCATAATGCCTATCATAATGATAGGTTCCCTTATCTGAGTCAAGCAAACATTAACTAGTTTTGTTAAGCATGTGGAAGCTCTGGTGAGGACTTTGGCCCCATAAGGGCATTTTTTGGGTCGGGTAGCTTCTGTAGCGTTTTTCAGATTTGTCCGTTGGCCAGCGGTAATGCGCCCTTCAACAACCGATTCAAAAGATTCCCCGCGCGTGGAGCGGGGGTAACCGGGCTGCAACCCGGCCACCGACGAGTGCCATTCTCGCCACGATAAAGCCCGCCCTGCGCCTGCATTGCAGACGGGGGCTCTCTGGAACACCAATCCCCATGGAAACCCTAAACCACGTATCCCCAATTTCCCCTGCCGCCGGCTATCAGGGCGGCAAACGCAACCTTGCGCGGCGTATCTGCGCCATGATCGAGCGCACGCCCCACAACGCCTATGCGGAGCCATTCGTGGGCATGGGCGGGATCTTCCTGCGCCGCGCCGCTCGGCCGAAGGTCGAGGTCATCAATGATATCAGCGGCGACGTTGCCACGTTCTTTCGCGTCCTTCAGGAGCATTACCCCTATTTCATTGATATGCTGCGCTGGCGCGTTGCCGGGCGGGCAGAATTCGACCGCCTTTGCGCGTTGCCGCCTGATCGCCTGACGGACCTCCAGCGCGCAGCGCGGTTCCTGTATCTCCAGCGGCTGGCATTCGGGGGCAAGGTCAGCGGGCGGACCTTTGGGGTAAGCCATCAGACCAGCGGACGTTTCAACATCTCCAAGCTGGAGCCCATGCTTGCCGACATACATGAGCGGCTGGCAGGGGTGGTGATTGAGCAACTGCCCTTCGACCGCTTCATCGATCGATATGACCGCGCAGGCATGCTCTTCTATCTCGATCCGCCCTATTGGGCCTGCGAGGCCGATTATGGCGCCGACGTCTTCCGCCGCGAGGATTTTGCCCGGCTGGCCGACCAGCTTGGTCACGCGCGCGGCAAGTTCCTGTTGAGCCTCAATGATCGGCCGGAGGTGCGCGAGTGCTTCGCCGCCTTTCAGATCCAGTCGATCGAGACGACCTATACCATCGCCGGAGCGGCGGGAGCCAAGCGTGTCGGCGAGGTTTTGATCAGCAACTTTGCCCCATAAACCAGCAAAACCCCACCGCTGGGACTGCGGTTCGGATCTGGCACGGATCTCGCACCCTTCCCCCCTGGGAAGCCCCGGAGCCGCGCAAGCGGCTCCGTTCGCCGGTGCGTCCGGCGGTCCCTGTCCTTGATCGGCTAGCTATCGGGTGGCGCTTTATCGTCCAAAAAAGCATTGAGGCGATCTTAGATCGCCCAATTCCTCATTGGATCAGTATGATCCCACGGTTTCTCCGGCTCTGGAGGATTCGCGTTCCTGCCTATCGAGAGCCGCTGCAATCGAAGCAAAGCTCTCTCCGGTGAGCTTATCCCCTGCCCAGAAGTCGCGGTGGAACCGGCTGGCAGAGACCTGCGCGATAAGCGCCTCGAGATCCTTGCCCGCTTGTTCGCGCCGCCATTGCTCACAGTCAGGTGTATGCGCGTCGCCGATGAGACGGTTCACATAGTCCTGAAATTCAACCGGAATGGTGAGGATATAGGCGTTGGGGATCTGCACCACCTGCGGCCCTGCCTCCCCCTTGTTGTCGGTCTTCCTGCTGCGCCGGATCCATTTCAGGAAGCCGTGATCGCGCAAGCGCGCCAATGCATTGTGGACCGCTGAATAGCTGTATCCGGTCCGTTCGGCGATGGTGTTGATCGCGGGCTCCAGCCGCCCGGTCGCGTAATCGACCAGACCATATAGGGTTTCGAGTACGGCGATCCCGATCTCGCCCAGGGCGCCATTGCGCGCGCCGGGAGTTTTGGCCTTCCGTTGGATGCGGGTGCGCCGATCCAGCGCGCGGGCAGCCTTCAGAATCGCGCCGGCAAGGCGCGAGGCGCCCTTGCGGGTGCCGCGTTGGCGACCGATGCCAATAGGTCGCCAGATCCGGTCCTCGAGCTGGCCCTCATAATAGCTGTTGCGCCAGACCGGCTGGCCTGAGCGGGGCGAAGATCCGTTGGCCGCTTCGCGTGCATTAAGAGCTGCGCCAAGCGCGCCGACGATCGAGAGGGCTTTGTCGCCAAACGAGGCCGTCATGCGCGGCCTCCTGCGGCGTTCAACTGCGCAGAGTGAGCGTCACCAGTTCGGCAGGAGTGGGAAGGTCGGCGCAAAGCATATCGGCCCATTCCTGAGCCAATTCGCGTCGGCGTTCCATATAGGCTGCGCGGTTGTAGATCGGTTCGACCCCCGGTTGCTGATGCGCCAGCATGAGATCGATGATGGTGCGATCTGGCGAGGCATCGGTATGACCGGCCGCGCGCCAGATCCTTTCGGCCCTTTCGTTCATGATGGTGGAAAAGGTGGATCGCCACCCGTGAGGCACATGTCTGCCGGAATAGCCCAAATCCCGATAGCGTTTTGATATTGTGGCGTCGGTGATGGGCGTCGCAACGCTGCGGGTGTTGTGGAAAAGGAAGGAGCCGCGTGTCAGCCGGATCGCCAGCTTGACAATTTCCACTGCCTGGACAGGCAGCGGCACGATAAAGTCGTAATCCTTCTGCTTGCGCTGCTGGACCCCGAGTTTCATCTTGGCTGCGGGAATGCGCCAGATCGGTGTTGTGCCATCGAGATCTTCGAATTCGTGGGCTTCGGCATGACGCAATGCCTCCGAGCGCACCGCCGTGATGGCCATCAGCCGTGATGCCAACTTGGTTTGAGGCCAGCCCGCCATATTCGCGTCGGCCAACAATAGCTCGCGCGCTTCCTCGATCTTGCTGAGGGCAGGGTAGTTGCCCTTCGGAATGGGCCGCAGGGCGTTGCGCATCAATCCGGCCGGATCTGTTTCCGCCAATCCGGAAGCGATCGCGAAGACGAAAATATCCGACATTCGCTGCCGGATGCGGTGCGCCTGATCGAAGGCCCGGCGTTCCTCGATCGGGTTGAGCACCTGAAGAATGTGTGCCGGGGCGATTTTGACGATCGGCAGGTGCCCGATGACCGGAAAGACGTCGTTTTCCAGACTGCGCATGACCCGGTCGGCATGATTTTCCGACACCAGGTCCTTGCGCTTGCGATGCCAAAGCTGGGCGATGGCCTTGAAGGTGTCCGCAGCCTGTTGCTTCTTGATTCGGGAAGGGTCGAAGCCGTTGGTCAGCGCTTTCGCCGCTTCGTCCCGAATCGTTCTGGCTTGCGATAGCGAAACGTCCGGGTAAGGTCCGATCGTCAGCACCTTTTCCCGGCCACCAATTCGGTACTTCCAGCGCCATGAGCGATGGCCGGAAACTGCGACATACAGATAGAGGCTGAAGGCATCGCTCAGCTTGTACGGCTTCTCCGCTGCCTTGGCCGCACGACATTTCGCATCGGTAAGAATCGGATACCCCCAACCCTCGGCCAATATACCCCCGCGCATACCCCCTGAAGTCAGGGAATGATATGGCACAGTGTGCAACCGAATGGCACAACCATTGAGAGTAAAAACAGCGATTTGCAAGGAGGTTTGGCGCCATCTGATCTTGCGTGGCAAGAGGAGATGGTGCCTGGGGACGGGATCGAACCGCCGACACCGTGATTTTCAGTCACGTGCTCTACCAACTGAGCTACCCAGGCATTACCAATTTTTTTCACCGTTTAGGAGAGGATGTTGTCATCGCCTCGCCGCCGGTGGAGGGGCCTATGGCTAACCGGATCACTCTTGGCAAGCCAAAAAAACACATTCCATGAAACTTATTTGTCATCCTCCCCATTTGCTGGGCTTCCGGGCAGGGCATAGCCATCCGAGAGCCACTGCATCAGGTCGCGATCGCGGCAACGGGTTGAGCAAAAGGGCTTATGTGATTCGCTGCGGGGCTTGCCGCAGACCGGACATTTGCGTGTTTGTTGGGTCATGATGCCACCGCCTGCGCGAATCCTCCGTCCAGCGCAAGACCCGCATCCTCTTGAAACTCCAGCCGCCGCCCGCTGCGCCGGGCCAGTTCCTCGCGCCATGCGGGCGTGATGGCCGCCAGCACAGACGGATGCCCGCGCAGCAGCAGCGTCCCTGCCTCCGCAACCCTTTCGGCCCGGCGCAGCAACAGGCGCGCCGCCGCGCCCGCCCGCGCATGGGTCAGCCGCGCCAGCAGGGAAGGACGCTCCATCCGCGCCACAATCTGGACAAAGCCAAAGCCGTTCATCGCCGTGCGCTCATGGGCCCAGTCTTGCAGACCCTGCGCCAGCACGGCGTCCACCGCTTGCCGCTCGGCCTTGGCCTCCACCGTGGGGAAGTCGATGCCGATCGAGCCGCCCAGATCCATCCGCTGGATCGTGGCCGCCACCGCCTCGGCCGCCGCCACGGCCAGCGCGGCAGCGGGCAGGGCGCCATCAACATCGATCACCGTCATCGCGGGCGTGGGCGACAGCACCAGCGCTCCGCCGGAAAAGGCGACCGCGCCGCTCCATGCCTCGCCCCACACATCCTCCCACACACCGGCGGGGAATTGGCGCACCACGCGCGCATCGGGCAGGATATCGGCAAGGCGTGGGGCAGGGCGCAGCGGCGCATCACACGGGCGCGACTGGGCCAATTTATAGCGGCCGGTTTCGGCCATGGCGCTGCGCAGGATCTCTACGCGGATCGGCGCGCCCTCGCTCGCCTCGCGCGGCAGACGGTCAACCAATGCCTCTTCGCCACTCTTCAGGCGCAATATGCCTCGGCGCGATCCTGCGGCACGGCGGATCAGGATCGCGTCCTCAACCTGCCCCGGTGCGGCGCGTCCGGGCCAGTCGATCTTGGCGGCCACCACTTCCGAGCCATCGAGCAGCACCGCGCGATCCTCGCCGATGCCTTGCTCGATCAACCACATCGGCGCTTAATCCAGAGGATAGGAGGCGGCGCGCAGCAGCGCCCGCGTTTCATACAAAGGCAGGCCGATCACGCCCGAATGGCTGCCCGACAGACGCCGGATCAACGCTTCGGCCCGGCCCTGGATGGCATAGCCGCCCGCCTTGCCCAGCCCTTCGCCGCTGGCGATATAGGCCTCGATTTCCTGATCGGTCAGGTTCTTGAAGATCACCAGCGTCTCGACCTGCTTGACGCGCTCGCGCCCCGCCGTGTCGATCACGCAGACCGAGGAGATGCACATCTGCCGCCGCCCGGAAATCGCGCGCAACATTTCGCGCTGCAATTCCACCGTATCGGCCGGGGGCAAAACCCGCCGCCCCAGCGCCACCGATGTGTCGCCCGCGATCACGATCTCGCCCGGCGCACGGTCGACGGCGCGTGCCTTTTCCACCGCAAGGCGGCGGGCATAGGCACGCGGCAATTCGCCTTTAAGCGGCGTTTCGTCAATGTCGGGGCTGGCGATACGGTCAGGCACAATGCCCAGACGCGCCAACAGGTCCCGCCGCCGGGGCGAGGACGAGGCCAGCACCAGAAGCGGTTTGCCGGCCTGATCGGTCATAGCCATCGCTGGGGTCCAGCCGGGCGCTTAA
This sequence comes from Novosphingobium humi, assembly GCF_028607105.1. Classification (GTDB taxonomy): domain Bacteria; phylum Pseudomonadota; class Alphaproteobacteria; order Sphingomonadales; family Sphingomonadaceae; genus Novosphingobium; species Novosphingobium humi. Next base: position 1,498,758 of record NZ_CP117417.1, read on the forward strand.
TAAGCGCCGGGGCCGCCGCGACCGGGCATGAAGCGATAGGTGATACGACCCTTGGTCAGGTCATAGGGGGTCAGCTCGACCAGCACCTCGTCGCCCACCAGCACGCGGATGCGGTTCTTGCGCATCTTGCCTGCGGTGTGGCCGAGGATCTCGTGATCGTTCTCCAGCCGCACGCGGAACATCGCGTTGGGCAGCAGTTCGACCACCTGGCCGCGCATTTCGAGCAGTTCTTCTTTCGCCATCCGTAAACTTCGGTTCTCTAATAAGAGGGGAGATTGGCGCGCGCCATAGACGCAGATACGGCAAAAGGAAAGCCAAACTCGCTTGGTCTATATCCAGATGTGCCGGTAAGGCCCGAAAATGTAGCGCGGATGCGACAATATGTTACCTTGCCGCGCTTGCGAACAGACGGTCCAAACGGCATCCGCATAGCCCTGACAGTCATACCAATCATAAGGTTCTGTCTCAGGGAGTATCCGTTTTGCGCAAGTTTGCCCGCAATTTCACCCCCCGGTTTGCCTTTGTGCCGGTGTCGCTGGTTTGGGTGATGGCGTCCGGCGGGGCGGTATCGGCCCAAACCCAATCGGCGCCTGTTGCCGCAGAGGCCGCGCCGCTGGCCGCCGATGCGCCGGTGGCCGAAGCCGCCGCCGAGGGCGCATCCGACGATGCCGCCGCCGAGAGCAAGAGCAGCGCCGTGCCGGTGGCCCGCGGGCGCGAGATCGTGGTTGTGGCCGACCGCATCAAGGGGCAGGTCGAGGCGCCCCAGCCCCCCGTGGCGGTGTTCGACGAGGAAGATATTGCCGCCTATGGCGCAACCACGGTGGACGATCTGATCACCGCCATCTCGCCGCAAACGGGCAGCGGGCGCGGGCGGGGGGCTTCCGGCCCGGTCATTCTGGTCAACGGTCAGCGCATCACCAATTTCCGCGAAATGATGAATTACCCGCCGGAATCGATCCGCCGGGTCGAGGTTCTGCCCGAAGAGGTCGCGCTGCGCTATGGCTACAGCGCAGATCAACGGGTGGTGAACATCATCCTGAAAGACCACTATCAGGCCCGCACGGTCGAGGCCGAACTGGCCCTGTCCGACAGCATCGGCGCCAATACGCTTAAAGGCATGGCCTCGGTGCTGAAAATCGACAAGGGGCGGCGGATGAACCTGACCGCCAAGGCCGACCGCACCAATCCGGTCACCGAGGCGCAGGCCAAAATACTTCAGGCGGCGGGCACTGTGCCTTCTGTTTCGACCGACCCCAGCCCGGCGGCGAACCGCACCGTCGTTTCCAATACCAAGGACTATTCGCTCAACGGCACCTATACCGCGCCCATCGGCAAGGATGGTCTGGGCGGTAATATGACGTTCAACGCACTGGCCTCGCGCGCGGACGTGACGGGGCTGGCGGGTCTGAACACCTATTCGCCCGGCACCGATATGCTGCGCACCTTTGACGGGGCGCTGACGCGGCGCACGTTGACCGATACCTATTCGGCCGGGGCGGGCTTGAACAAGCGCCTGCTCGACTGGAACCTGTCGGCCACCACCGACATCAGCCACATTGACGCCACCACCACCACGGCCAATCGCGTCACCGACAATGCACTGCTGGCCGCCGCTCTGGCCAGCGGCATCGCGCCCAGCGGCGGATTTACCACCGCCAGAAGCAAGACCGACACGGTTACCACGCTGGTCACGCTGAGCGGGCGTCCTGTCGCCCTGCCTGCGGGCAAAGTGGCCGTGACGGTCAAGGGCGGCTTCAATTACACCGCGCTGGCCGCCAGCAGCAACAGCCTGTTGAGCGCTGCCTCGAACCTCAAGCGGGGCGATGCCTCGCTGGGCGTCAATCTGGGCATTCCCCTGACCAGCCGCCGCGAGCATGTTGGCGAGGCGCTGGGGGATATCACGCTCAACCTGTCCGCCTCGGCCGATCACCTGTCCGATTTTGGCGAACTGGTCGATTGGAGCGCGGGCCTGACGTGGAATGTCACCGACAAGCTGGGTTTTCAGGCCAGCTATCTTTATGATGAAGCCGCGCCTTCGCTCTCGAACCTCGGCTCGCCGCTGGTGGCCACCTATAATGTGTCGGTCTATGATTTTGTGAAGAGCCAGACCGTGCTGGCCACGGTCATCACCGGGGGCAATCCGGCGCTGGTGCGCGAACATCGCAATGACATCAAGCTGGGCATGAACTGGACCCCGCCGATCCTTAAGGGCGCGTCCAATCTGGTGGTGGAATATTTCAACAACCGGTCGAACAATGTCACGACCGCCTTTCCCACCACGCTGACCACGGCGATCGAGGCGGCCTATCCGGGGCGCGTAACGCGCGACCCCACCACGGGGGCCATTACCCAGATCGACCGGCGCGCGATCACTCTGGCCGAAACGAATGACGAGCATATCCGCTGGGGCTTCAACATCGGCGGCAATCTGGGCAAACCGATCCGGTCGCAGGGGCGCGGGCCTACGGGCATGTTCGGCGGCGGCCCACCGCCGGGCGGTGGGCGTCCGGGCGGGGCCGGCGGTCCGGGCGGTCCGCCTCCGGGCGGCGGCATGGGCGGCCCCCCTCCGGGGCGCGGCGGCCCTGGCGGCCCTCCGGGCGGCGGGCGCGGGGCGCGCTATGAAGGGCGCTGGAACCTCTCGCTTTATCACACCGTCTATTTCGTCAACCGCGTTCAGGTCGCGGCCAGCGGGCCTTCGCTTGATCTCCTCGGCGGCGATGCGCTGTCGGGCGGGGGGACGGCGCGCCATTCGCTGGAGGGCGAGGGCGGCTTCTTCTTCAAGGGCATCGGCCTGCGCATGAACGGCACATGGACCGCGCCCACCCATGTCAACGGCAGCGGCGCGCCCGGTTCGACCGATCTGCGCTTTGGCTCGCTCTTCAAGTTGAACACCCGCCTGTTCTTCGATCTGGGGCAGCAGAAGCGGCTGGTGAAGGAAACGCCCTTCTTCAAGGATGCGCGTTTCAGCATCGGGGCCAAGAACATCTTCAACCAGCGCCAGCGCGTGACCGACAGCAATGGCAACACCCCGCTGTCCTATCAGCCGCTTTATATGGACGCGCAGGGGCGGGTCATCGAGGTGGAATTCCGCAAGATGTTCTGATGAACATTGCAAAAGCCGGGGGAGAGGTGCGCGCCGCCTCTCCCCTTTTTGCGTGATGGCGCCTATCTGGGCGGAATGGTTGATGATGCGAACAATCCGCCCGACCGCGCGGCGGACCGGTTTAATGAGGACAAGGCGGTAAGCCTGATCCGGGGCGGGGGCGAGCGGCCCGATCTGGATGCGGGCGTGGCGGCGATCCGCGAGGTGCTGGCGACCTTGCCGGTGCGGCCCGGCGTGTACCGGATGCAGGATGCCCGCGGCGATGTGCTCTATGTCGGCAAGGCGCGGGCGCTGCGCAATCGCGTGGCCAATTATACGCAGGTGGACCGTCTGCCTCTGCGCCTGCAACGCATGGTGTCGCAGACGCGCAGCATGACCATCGTGACCACCAACAGCGAGGCCGAGGCGCTGTTGCTGGAAGCGCAGTTGATCAAGCGATTTCGTCCGCCTTATAATGTGCTGCTGCGCGATGATAAAAGTTTTCCTTTTATTCTGCTGCGTTCCGATCATGATTTTGCGCGGATTATGAAGCATCGCGGCGCGCGCCGGGCCGAGGGCAACTATTACGGCCCCTTTGCCAGCGCCGGATCGGTCAACACCACGATCAACGCCTTGCAGAAGTTGTTCCTGCTGCGAAGCTGCACCGATTCCTTCTTTGCCCGCCGCGACCGGCCCTGCCTGCTCTATCAGATCAAGCGGTGCAGCGCGCCTTGCGTCGACCGGATCAGCAAGGAGGATTATGGCGAACTGGTGCGTCAGGCCAAGGACTTCCTGGGCGGCAAGAGCAATGCGGTTCAGCGCGAGATCGAGGCGCAGATGAGCGCCGCGGCCGAGGATCTCGATTTCGAGCGCGCCGCCATGCTGCGCGACCGTCTGCGCGCGGCCACCTTTATCCAAGGTTCGCAGGCGATCCATGCCGAGGGCCTGCCCAATGCCGACATCTTCGCCTGCGCCGAAAAGGCCGGGCAGATCGCAATTCAGGCCTTCTTCATCCGTGGTGGCCAGAATTGGGGCCATCGCGCCTTTTTCCCCGCCCGCACCGAAGGTATGGAGATGGGCGAGGTGCTGCAAAGCTTCATGGCGCAATTCTATGAGGAAGTGCCGCCGCCGCGCGTCATCCTGCTCGACCGCGCCTTGCCCGAGGCCGATTTGTTGGCCGAGGCGTTAAAAGAGGCGGCCGGCGGCAAGGTCGAGATCAGCATCCCCCAACGCGGCGACCGGAAAAAACTGGTCGAGCAGGCGACGCGCAATGCCGCCGAAGCGCTCGACCGCCGGATGGCCGAGAGCGGCAGCAAGGCAAAAGTCTGGCGCGAAATGGCCGATTTCCTCGAACTGGACGAGCCGCAGCGGATCGAGGTTTACGACAACAGCCATATTCAGGGCACCCATGCGCTGGGCGCGATGATCTGCGCGGGGCCGGAAGGGTTCATCAAAAACCAGTACCGCAAATGGAACATCCGCGAGGCCCAGACCAACGATGACTTTGCCATGATGCGCGAGGTGATGACCCGCCGCTTTGGCCGCGCGATGGAGGAGGACCCCGACCGCGATAAAGGCCAGTGGCCCGACTGCGTGCTGATCGACGGCGGCAAGGGGCAGATGAGCGCGGTCAAGGCGGCGCTTGAGGAACTGGGCGTCGAAGACGTGCCGCTGGTCGCCATCGCCAAGGGGCCGCACCATGGCCGCGACGGGCGCGAAGTGTTCCATTTTCCCGATGGGCGCGAGAAAATGCTGCCCGTCAATTCGCCCGTCCTGTTCCACCTGCAACGCATGCGCGACGAGGTCCACCGCTTCGTCATCGGCGCCCACCGCGAAAAGCGCAGCCGGGCGATCACGGCCAGCCCGCTGGACGAAATCCCCGGCATCGGGCCTGCGCGCAAGCGGGCTTTGCTGCTGCATTTCGGCACGGCCAGTCGCGTGCGGGCTGCGGCTCTCGATGACCTCATGCGCGCGCCCGGTGTGTCAGAGGCGGTGGCGCGGACGGTGTATGATTTCTATCATCCGGGGGGGTGATGTGTGGGGGTATTATGAAGGGGGCCTCCGGCGGGCAAAGGGACTTGTCCCTTTGCAATCCCGTTAATGGTGTGGGGTTTCTGCGGCGCTGGCATATTGCGCCGCAGGCTTTCAAAATTCCGAGGCCGCGTCCGACACAAAACGCCGCCCCCTTGGTGCAACGCCGACAGTAACGGGAGCGCGAGGGTCTAGACCCCCGCATCTGAACCCTTCTTAAATCCCAAAACCGGCGCCCCCCAATTCCCGCCGCGCCATCACGCCAAACAGCCCCCGCCGAACCGCCCCGCCGATCTCGATCGAGACGCGCCCCACCGGCCTGCGTTCGCGCCACAGATGGGTGATCATCGGATGCGTTTCATCGGCGCAACTGTCGATCCAGCCCAGCCCCGGCATATCCAGCATCGCCAGATTCTCGCGCTGCAACAGCACGCCGGGCGAATAGGCGCTTAAACTTTCATCATAGGCGGTCTTGAACATGAAAGCGCCTGGTTTGGTGATAAAGGTGGCCAGCATCGCGATGGGCCGCCCGTCCAGCCTCATCGACAGCCGTTCGAGCCGCCCGCGCGCCGCCGCGCCATGCAGCGCCTCTCGCCAAAGCGCCGTGGTGGCGGGCAGGCACGCCAGCGCCGATCCGGCCTCGCCCTTCCACCCTGCGGCCTCCAGCTTCAGGAAATCCTCGCACCATGCCGACAGGTCATCCTCGTCCTCATGGCGGACAAATTCCAGCGCGCCCAGTTCGCCCAAGCGGTTGGCCTGCCGCCGGTATTCCTTGCGCTTTTTGCCTGAAACCGTGGCTTCAAAATAGGCTTCGGGCGAAAGGTCGCTCTGCAGCATCACATGCTGCCTGCGCCCGACGAGTGCTGCATTGCGCCCCTGATCGTTCAACACATCGCGCAAGGCATCGGCCAGCGCGCCCGACAGCGGCAATTCGGCCAGATGAAGAAATAGGCCCAGCCCGCCTTGCGCATCGGCCCAGCCCAGCAGCGCCCGCCAGAACGACCTTTCCAGCCCCCGCGCCACCAGCGGCGCGCCAAGGAAGCCATTGGGATGCGCCCAGCTTGCCCAATGCGGGATGGGGCGGGTGTAATAGCGGCTCTGGCGCACAATCGGCATGATTCCGGCCAGATCGCCGCCCATCTCAAAGCGCAATATTCGCACCCGTCCATCCGGGGCCAGCCCGCGCAATGCCGGTAACAGATACCAGCTTTCAAAGAACGGGTTCGGCTCGCTGGCCCACATGGCCAAAGCATCCCATGCCAGAACCGCGCCCATATCCTGCATCTCGCGCCAGTCCACACAGCGGATTTCGCCCGCAGGCGCGGGTTTGTGCGGCATGCGCGGCGTGGGATTGGGTCCGGGCGGCAGGCGCGTGGGCGCGACAACAGGCTCGGCGCGGATGGTATTGGGCTGGCTCGCCACAGTCACCTCTTGAGCGCGGAAAATATGCGCCCAAGGTTAAGGAGAAAGGCGGAAAGGAAGTATGAATAAGCGGGAGATTTTTGAACGCCCCGCCCGGCCGGATGGCCCGACGGAGCGTCCAAAAGCGATCAGCCCATATGCCCCGCCAGCGCCGCCAGCAGCAGCAGCGCGACAATATTGGTGATCTTGATCATCGGATTGACCGCCGGGCCCGCCGTGTCCTTATACGGATCGCCCACGGTGTCGCCCGTCACGGCGGCCTTGTGGGCCTCGCTGCCCTTGCCGCCGTGATGGCCGTCCTCGATATACTTCTTGGCATTGTCCCATGCGCCGCCGCCGCTGGTCATCGAGAGCGCCACGAACAGCCCCCCTACGATCACCCCCAGCAGCAAGGCGCCCAATGCGGCAAAACCATTATCCTGGCCCGCCACCAGCGTGATGACATAATAGACCACCACCGGCGCCAGCACCGGCAAGAGGCTGGGAATGATCATCTCCTTGATCGCCGCGCGCGTGACCAGATCGACCGTGCGGGCATAATCGGGGCGCGATGTGCCCGCCATGATGCCGGGGTTGCTCTGGAACTGTTCGCGCACATCGACCACGACATCGCCCGCTGCGCGGCCCACCGCCGTCATGCCCATCGCGCCGAACAGATAGGGCAGCAGCGCGCCGAGCAGCAGCCCGACGATGACATAGGGATTTTCAAGGCTGAAATTGACGGTCAGATGCGGGAAAAATTCGCGCAGATCGGTGGTATAGGCCGCAAACAGCACCAGCGCGGCCAGCCCCGCCGAGCCGATCGCATAGCCTTTGGTGACCGCCTTGGTCGTATTGCCGACGGCATCGAGCGCATCGGTCCTTTCGCGCACCGAGGCCTCCATATCGGCCATTTCGGCAATGCCGCCCGCATTGTCCGTCACCGGGCCATAGGCGTCGAGCGCCACCACCATGCCCGCCAGCGCCAGCATGGCCGTTGCCGCATAGGCAATGCCGATCAGCCCGGCCCATTGATGCGCAAGAATGATCCCCGCCACGATCACCAGCGTGGGCAGAGCGGTCGCCTCAAGGCTGATGGCAAGGCCCTGGATGACATTGGTGCCATGGCCGGTCACGGATGCCTTGGCGATGGACTTGACCGGGCGATAGGAGGTGCCGGTGTAATATTCGGTGATCCAGATGATGAGGCCGGTGATCACCAGACCCAGCAGCGAGCAATGGAACAAGGCTCCGCCGGTCAGACCGGCCGCGTCGATAGGCGTTGAGAAATCGCCCACCGCCGTATGAATCGCCCAGCCGATGGCCGGGATCGACAGGATCGCGGTGACAAGGAAGCCCTTGTACATCGCCCCCATGATATTGTTGCCCGCGCCCAGCCGCACGAAATAGGTGCCGATGATCGAGGTCACGATGCAGACCCCGCCGATCAGCAACGGCAGGCTCATCAGCGCCATCAGATTGCCCGCGCCTTTGACCAGCAGCGCGGTCAGCACCATGGTTGCGCCAACGGTCACCACATAGGTCTCGAACAGGTCGGCGGCCATACCGGCGCAATCGCCCACATTGTCGCCCACATTGTCGGCGATGACGGCGGGGTTGCGCGGGTCGTCCTCCGGGATGCCCGCCTCGACCTTGCCCACCAGATCCGCGCCGACATCGGCCGCCTTGGTGAAAATGCCGCCGCCAAGGCGCGCAAAGATCGACACCAGCGAGGCCCCCAGCGCCAGCGCCGTCAGCCCAGTCACCACGGTCCGGTCATTGGGTGCAAGGCCATGGCCGAAGCTGCCGGTCGAGGTCAGATGCCAGAAGAACCCGGCAATCGCCAGCAGCGCCAGCCCCGCCACCAGCATCCCCGTGATCGCGCCCGCGCGGAAGGCCAGCGTCAGGCCCGCCTGCAACCCTTGCTGAGCCGCCGCAGCCGTGCGCACGTTGGAACGCACCGACACATTCATGCCGATAAACCCCGCCGCGCCCGACAAAACCGCGCCCAGCACAAAGCCGAGCGCTGCGATCTTGCCCAGCGCCAGCGCGATGATGATCGCCGCCACAATGCCGACAACCGCAATCGTGGTATATTGCCGCTTGAGATAGGCCTGCGCGCCTTCCTGAATGGCGGCGGCAATTTCCTGCATCCGGGGCGAGCCCGCGCTCGCACCCAAAACTTGTCTGCTTGTGATGTAACCGTAAACAACGGCCAAGGCCCCCAGGCCCATGGCGATCAGCACCAGGTTCATAGCTATCCCCTCTGCTTTTCGGTCCTGTCGGGAAAATCCGGCAGTTCCTGTCCGGGCCTGTTCTTGTTCGATCAAACAGTGCCCATCGCTTGCACAGGTATAGGGGGCTGAAAAGTCAGCGCAAGAGCGATTTGATCCGCGCGGGCCCGGAATGGGACAGATTGTCCATTAAGATTCTGTTAGGGATTTTTCCAAGGCGCATCATGGTTTACAAATGGTTATCAACCGATTCACCAAAGTTTGAGTCGGGTCCGAAATGCATCAGACGGGGCATGATACATGCTGGAAGATCCAAAGCTCGTTCAGGACGCGATCAAGGCGCCTGCCGAACCTGCACTTTATGAGCCCGCGCTGGATGCGGGCGGGGCGCGGGCCATTCCGCTGGGCCGCGACGACGGGCTCGACCGGCACACGCGCCGCGATCTGCGCAAGGAAGAGATCGAGATCGCGCGCCGGTTTCACGGCGGGCGGATGTGGCCCTATGCGGTGGCGGCCTTTGGCTGCTTTGCGCTGTGGGTCTCGTTTTTCCCGCTGGCGATCATGGGGTATGTTAACCTTCCGCTGGCCTGCCTGATCTCCTGCATCATCGCCACGGGCGGCTATGTGACCAGCCACGAGGCGATGCATTCAAACATCGCGCGCAAGGGCGAAAAGCTGCGCTGGCTTAACGAGGCGGTGGGCGCGGTTTCGACGATCCCTATCGTGTTCCCGTTCTCGATGGCGCGCATCATGCATTTGGAGCATCACTACCATTGCAATGATCCGCTCAAGGACCCCGATTACACCGACGAGGCGCCCAATTGGTGGATGGCGATCTATAAGACATGGTACAACCGCCAGCCCGGCGTCGATGGCTCGATCCATCACTACAAGCGCATCCTCTCCGAAATGGGAACGCCCGAGGCCAAGCGGGCGCTCAAGGAAACCATGCTGCTGCAATTGTTCTTCATGGCCGTGCTCTTCACCATGGCGTGGAGCGGCTATGCGATCGAGGCGGCTCTGCTCTGGTGGCTGCCGCGCCATATCGGCCTGTCCTATATCCGCTTTTACCTGAGCTGGGCGCCGCATCACCCGCGCGAGGGCAAGACCGGGCGCTATGAAAACACCAATCTGTTCAAGAGCAGGCTGGGCCATGTGCTGTCGATGGGGATGCAGTATCACATCATCCACCACATGTATCCGGGCATCCCGAACCATCGCACCAAACATGCCTATTACGCGATGCGCCATATTCTCGAGGCGCGGGGCGTGGATGTCTCGCCTCTGCCGCCTGTCGGCGCGCCTGCGGTGAAGGGGAGCTGAAACAATGGAAAACGTGCTCAAGCAGGTCTTTTACTGGATGCCCTTCTTTTTCGGCATCGGCTTTATCGCGCCCCTCATCGCCCAGACGATGAATGTGTGGCACTGGCAGGCACCCTTCGGCCTGTCGAACATCGCCTTTGGTCTGATCATCGGCGGCGTATGGGGCCTCCAGACGGTGATCCGGGGGCGCTGGGTTTAATGCTGATAGCCCAGTGAGCCAAGGGGAGGGGCGCCGTCGACCAGCACCGGCGCCTCTTGCCCTTTGATCACCACGCCGATCTGGTGCATCGGCAAAGGCAGCGTCAGCTCGGGCGGCGCGGTCAACAGCAATTGGTAATCATCACCCCAGCGCAGGGCTTCATCGCGCCGTTCCGGCGGGCAGGCCAGCGGGATTGCCGCGCTCTCAAGGCTGATCGTCACCTTGCTGGCCCGCGCCAAGCGCGAGGCGTCGAGCAGCAGCCCGTCCGAAACATCCATCATCGCGGTAACGAAAGGGGCCAGCGCCTGACCCTCGCCCAGATGGGCCTGAGGGCGGCGATAGGCCAGGCTTTGGGATTCAGGCAGCCCAAGGCGCAAGGCTTCCAGCCCCACCATGGCGCCGCCCACCGGCCCGGTGATATAGACCAGATCGCCCACGCGGGCCCCGCTTCGCCCCGGCACCGGCAGATAGGAGGCCCGTCCGATGGCGGTCAGGCCCAACACCTGCGGCCCATCGCTGCTGACCGTATCGCCGCCCAGCAGCCGCGCGCCATATTCATCCAGCGCTTCGGCCAAGCCGACGAGGAAGCGCGGTTCGGCGCCGTTCAGTTGATAGGAGAGCAGCACGCCCATCGGCACTGCGCCCTTGGCCGCAAGGTCCGACATATTGGTGGCCACCAGTTTCCACGCCACATCGGCCGGGTCCTGATCGGGCAGGAAATGCACCCCTGCCACCATCGTGTCATGGGTCAGCACCAGCGTCTCGCTGCCAAAGGGCAGTACCGCGCAATCATCGGTCAGCCCGCGTGCGGCGGGATCGCTGGCCAGCGCGCGCAGCGCCTCGATAAAGGCCAGTTCCCGCCCCAAACGGATCAGCGCGCCGCCCGCGCGATGGCGTCGAGCACGCCGTTCACGAACTTGGCCTCGCGCTCATCGAAAAAGGCGTGGGCGACATCGACATATTCGTTGATGACCGTGGGCGCGGCCACATCATCACGGGCCAGCAGTTCATAGGTGCCCGCGCGCAGGATCTGTACCATCGTCTTGTCCAGACGCTCCAGCCGCCAGCCCTCGGCCAGCTTTTCCGAAATGCGCGCGTCGATTTCCTCAGCTCGCGCCAGCACGCCTTTGACCACATCGTCGAAATGGATGCGGTCGGCATCGGCAAACTGGATGTCCTCGATTTCCGCGCCCAGACGGTGGCGGTGGAATTCATCAAGCAGCGTGGGCAGGGCGGTGCCCTCCATGGCATGCTGATACAGCGCCTGAACCGCGCCAAGGCGGGCAACCGAGCGGGACTGGGACTTGGGAGCTTTGCTCATCGAAATATTCCTTATTGGCCCAACCTGATCGCCACAGAGCGACCATGGGCAGGCAGCCCTTCGGCATCGGCAAGGGCCACAGCGGCCGGGCCGATAGCAGCCAGAGCCGCTTCGTCAAGTTGCAGAAAGCTGGTGCGCTTCATAAAGTCTAGCACGGAAAGCCCGCTGGCGAAACGCGCGCGGCGGCCAGTGGGCAAAACGTGGTTTGGCCCGGCGACATAATCGCCGATCGCTTCGGGCGTGTGGCGGCCAAGGAAGGCGCTGCCCGCATGGCGGATCTGCGCGAACAGGGCGTCGGGATCGTCAATGGCGATTTCGATATGTTCGGCCGCCAGTCGGTTGGACAGGGCCGGGGCCTCGCCCATCAGATCATCGACCACGATCACCACGCCGTAATCATCCCATGATGCGCGCGCCGTGGTCTGCGTGGCCAGAGCCTGCAATTCCGCCTCGACCGCGGCGATCACGGCATCGGCAAAACCGGCATCATCGGTGATCAGGATCGACTGCGCCACCGGGTCATGCTCGGCCTGAGACAGCAGATCGGCGGCGATCCAGGCCGGATTGTTGCGCCCATCGGCCACCACCAGAATCTCCGAAGGTCCGGCCACCATGTCGATGCCCACCACGCCGTAGAGCTGGCGCTTGGCCTCGGCCACATAGGCGTTGCCGGGGCCGACGATGACGTCAACCGGCCTGATCCGATCCGTGCCATAGGCCAGCGCGCCCACAGCCTGCGCCCCGCCCACGCGCCAGATCTCGTCCACGCCGGCCAGATGCGCGGCGGCCAGCACCAGAGAATTGACCGCGCCGCGTGGGGTGGGCGTCACCACCACCAGACGCTCGACGCCTGCCACCTTGGCAGGAATGGCATTCATCAACAGCGAGGAGGGATAGGCCGCCCGCCCGCCGGGAACATAAAGCCCCGCCGCGTCCACCGGCCGCCACACCGCGCCGAGGCGTACGCCCGCCGCATCGGTATAGTCGCGGTTTTCCGGCTTTTGGGCCTCGTGATAGGCGGCAATGCGGCGTGCGGCGGTTTCCAGCGCATCGCGCAGGGTCGGGTCCAAAGCCTCAAACGCGGCGCGGCATTCCTCCGCCCCGATCCGCCAGTCGGCCTCGGTTTCCAGAGCGTGTCCGTCAAAGCGCGCGGTGTAATCCACCAGCGCCGCATCGCCGCGCGCCCGCACATCGGCCAGAACCGAGAGAACAACCTGTGTCACGCCCGCATCACTCTCGCGCCGGTCGCCCACGATTTTTTCGAACGCCTCGGCAAAGCCGGCGTCGCGCGAATTCAGCTTGATCATGCCTCAACCTTTTCCGCCACCATCTTGCGGAACTGTTCAACCAACTCGCCCACGCGCGGATCGGTCTTCAAGGCCGCGCGGTTGACGATCAGGCGCGCCGAGATCTGCATGATGACCTCTGTCTCGCGCAGGCCGTTTTCCTTCAGCGTGCGCCCGGTGGACACCAGATCGACGATCCGCCCCGACAGGCCCAGCATCGGTGCCAGTTCCATCGCGCCATTCAATTTCACCACCTCGGCCTGAATGCCCTTGGCCTCATAGTGCTTGTGGGTCAGATGCGGATATTTGCTGGCCACGCGCAGGTGGCTGGCGCTGGCCGTATCGCCCGCATCGACAGGTTCGGCCACCGACAGGCGGCAATGGCCGATGTTGAGATCAACCGGCGCGTAAAGGTCGGGATAGGCGAATTCCTCCACCACGTCCGAGCCGACGATCCCGGCCTGCGCCGCGCCATGCGCCACGAATGTGGCGACATCGAACGCGCGCACGCGGATCAGCCGCATGTCCGAGCCTTCGACGGCAAAGGACAGCGCGCGCGACTTCTTGTCATGAAACTCCGCTTCGGGCACGACACCAGCGCGCGCCATCAGCGGCAGAGCTTCATCGAGGATGCGCCCCTTGGGGATCGCAAAGGTGAGCGGTTTGGACGAGAATGACATGCGCGCCGCATTAGTTTGCATTGGAGCCCAGAGCAACCGCCATGACAGCACAGAATCCGATCATGGAAATCGCCCATGTCCATGACACGCTGGAATGGCAGGCGCGCCATTGCGATCAGAACAGCGCGCCGATCACCGCGCGCGTGCTGCGCGCCATGACGGGGTTGCTGTCGGGGCAGACTCTGGTGGGCGCGCGGATGCGGGGTTGGCCGGGGCTTTCATTGGAGGATGCAATGCCGCTGCGCCTGGCAGGCGGGCTGCATTATCTGTGGCTGTCGGGCGCGGAACCGGCGCTGGGGCCGGTCTATCGCGGCGAGGTGGAGGATGCGGGCACGATTGTGACCGAGGTCGTGGCGCGTCATGACGCGGAATTGCTGCCATGGTTCGACGGGCCGCCCCAGACCAATGAGGCAGGGCGTTCGGCGGGGATCATGGCGGGGCTGTTATGGCTGTCCGGTCGAGTGGGATCGCGCTTTGAATTGAATGAGATAGGGTGCAGCGCGGGCGCCAATACGATGATGGAGCGCTATGCCTATGATCTGGGCGGGGTACGCGTGGGGCCGGAGGGTAGCCCGGTTCTGATCCGCCCGGAATGGCGCGGACCGCCACCGCCCTTGGGCAAGGTCGAGATCACCCATATCGAAGGCTGTGACCGCGCGCCCATCGACCTGTCCGATCCGGCGGCGGCGCTGCGGCTGCGCGCCTATGTCTGGGCGGAGAATCACGAAAGGATGGCGCGGCTCGATGGCGTGATTGCGCTGGCGCGGCAACGGGCGCCTTTATTGACGCAGGCCGATGCCGCCGATTGGGTCGAGCGCCGCCTTGCCGCGCCGCAGGAAGCGGGCGTATGCCGGGTGCTCTATCATTCCATCGTCTGGCAATATCTGGGCGATGAGCGCCGCGCGCGGATCACCGCCGCAATGGAGGCCGCAGGCGCGCGCGCCACGCCGGATCGCCCGCTGGCATGGGTGATGCTGGAAACGAATCGCGCCACATTCCGCCATGAATTGCGGGTGCGCTATTGGCCCGGCGGAGAAGAACCGGCTTTGCTGGGCGCGGCCCATGCCCATGGCGCGTGGGTGGAATGGTTCAGTCCTTGCGACTGAGCGCCTTGGCCGCCTCAAGAATTTCGGTCGGGAACATGGCGATGATCGTCGAATTATGCTCGACGCCGATCTCGCTCAATGTCTGCAACCGGCGCAATTCCAGCGCGCCGGGCACTTGCGCGATGACCTGCGCCGCCTCGCTCAGCCGCAAGGAAGCCTCCGCCTCGCCCTCGGCCTTGATGATGCGGGCGCGTTTCTCGCGGATGGCCTCGGCCTCGCGGGCGATGGCGCGCTGCATCTGTTCGGGAATGTCCAGATCCTTGATCTCGACCGCATCCACCGCCACGCCCCATTGCGCGCAGGTCTGCTCCAGCAAGGCCAGCAGCCGCGAATTGATCGCGGCGCGGTCTTTGAGCATCTGGTCGAGATCGCTTTGCCCGATGGCATCGCGCATCCCAGTCTCGGCCGCCTGAATCACCGCGCCCTGCCAGTTCACCACCGTTGTGACCACCCGCGCCGGATCGACCGCGCGAAACCACAGCACCGCATTGACCCGCACCGCCACGCCGTCGCGCGTCACGGTTTCCTGCGTTGAAAGGGCAAAGGTGATGACGCGCAGATCGACCCGGACTACCCGGTCGATCAACGGCACCAGCCAGAACCAGCCCGGCCCCTTGGTTTCGGCCAGACGCCCGAGGCGGAACACCACGGCGCGCTGAAACTCCTGATTGATGCCAAAGGATTTGAGCGCCAGCACCGCCGCGATGATAATCAGCAGCGTCAGCATGGGATGATAGGCGGCAATCTCGAACAGGGAATCCATACAGGCACCTTTCCCGTTTCAGGCGCCCAACACGCGCCCCAGCATGTCACTCATATCCTCAGGATAGATCGTTTCGGGCCAACCGGCGATCTCTTTGCGCGCAAACCAGCGATATTCGCGCATCACGGCCTGTTCGGTCGGCGTATGGCCCGCCGTGTCGATGGCGGGATCGGTCACGCGCAGCAGGAAATAGCGATCATCGCCCGTCACCGGCTCGCCGGCAAGGGTGACGAAATCGCTGATCACGCGGGTGACTTCCGGCCCGCAATCGGCCTTTATGCCGGTTTCCTCATGGAGTTCGCGCGTGGCGGCTTCCTCATAGGTCTCGCCCTCTTCAGCCTCGCCGCCGGGCGCACACCAGAAGGGCGCGCGGTCATCGGGGGTAAAGCGGAAGAGCAGCAGTTCCTCGGCCTCATTGAGCAGCAGGATCCGCGAGGCGCGGCGAATCCGGCGCCCGCCCACTTTATTCGGTGTCACGCCGCCTCGCCGGGGGCAAAGGCGCGGATCGCCAAGGCATGCACGCGCTGCCCCGGAATATCGCCCAGCGCCTGATTGACCATCCGCTGGCGCATCACGCGATTGACGCCCGCAAAGGCGGCGCTTTCGATCACCACGGTGAAATGCGATTCGCCCGTGCCGTCGTCGCCCATATGCCCGGCATGGCTGCTCGAATCATTGATGACATCGAGCCGCACGGGAGCAAAAGCGGCGTTCAGACGTTGGGTGATTTCCGTGGCAAGCGGGCCGGACATAGAAGGTTTCCTCAAAGCAGGGCCTTTCCTCCTAGCCCATTTGCCGCCAAGGGGAAAAGATGGTTCAGGACAGATTTCACGGCAGAGTCAAAGGTTCGCAGCGTCCATGCGAATGGCCCGGATGCGATCAGGCGGGCGAATTCCGCGCGCCCGGCGCCAAGGCTTCGGGCTTTGACGGGCCGGGCCATTACCGCTGGTTCTGCCTTGACCATATCCGCGCCTTCAACGCCGGTTACGATTATTTCGAAGGCATGAGCCCGGAGGAAATCTGGGCTGCGCAATCGCCGATCCATGGCTGGGAACAGGAAACGCGGGCCTTTCGCCCCACGGCGGGCATCGATTCGGCCCCGCGCTGGGCCGATTTCGCCGATCCGCTGGACGCGATCAGCCAGCGCGCCCGCCGCGCCAAGGAAGCTATGCGCCCTATGGCATGGCCCGATGGCCGCATCGCCAGCCAAGAGGAAAAACGCGCGCTCGACACGCTGGGGCTGGGGGTGGACGCAGACCGGCGCGAATTGCGGGTGCGCTATTCCGACCTCGTCCACCGCTATCACCCCGACCGCAACGGTGGCGACCGCAGCCATGAAAGCAAGCTGCAACAGGTGGTCGAGGCCTATCAGATGCTGCGCAAGCTGCCGGGGTTTGCTTAGGCTTCGGCCAGCGCGGCCAGTTGGTCGGCGCAGGCGCTCCATCCTGTGGTAAAGCCCATGGCCTCATGCTGCTTCATCGTTTCGGCGCTCCAATGGCGGGCGCTGGCGGTATAGCGGGTGCCTTCGCCTTCGGCTTCCACCTGCCAGATGCCGACCATGAAGGGGCCGGACGGCTCCAGATCGCCATTGACCGCATCGGTGGTGACAAAGCGCCGCCCTTCGTCCCATGCCAGATAGATGCCGCGCATCGGCATGACCTCGCCATCGGGGCCGAACATGGTCATTTCGCAGGCCCCGCCCGGACGGCGATCCTGATGCACGACCTCGGCCCGCCATGGGGCGGGGCACCACCATTCGTTCTGGCGATTGACCATGATGTCCCAGACCTTATCGGGCGCGGCGGCAATATAGCGGGAGATCGACAATTCATGCATGACACGTTTCCTCAATCGCGATCGGGCGCGCCCAGCGGGAAATAGGCGCGAAACGGCCGCGCATCCTCAACACAGCGCGAGATCGGGGGCAGGGCCAGCAGATGCGCCCGCCAGCCGCGCAGATTTGGGCAATCCTCTGGAATACGCGTCACCCAATCAGCATAGAACAGCGATGGCGCGGCCGCGCATTCGATCAGTGTGATCGCATCCCCGGCCTGATAGTCCTCCAGCCATTTCTCGATCCAGCGATAGGTGCGCAGCAGGCGCTCATCGACCCGCTTTTGCACCTCGCCCGAGACGGCGCCATGGCGGATCGCCTCATCGACGCTCTCCTGCATGGCATTCATCACGTAATTGTCGAAAACCCGGTCGATCATCCGCGTGCGTATCGCCGCACCGGGATCGACGGGCAACAGCGGGGCCGGGCCGGGATAGTGCAGTGCCAGATATTCGATGATCGCGCTGGCCTCGAACACCTGCGTTTCGCCATCGACCAGCAGGGGGAATTTCCCCATCGGGCTGGCCGCCTGAACCTTTTCGTAAAATTCGGGGTTTTGCCCGTCCAGCATGCGAAAGGTGAAAGGCGTCTCATTGGCGTAAAGCGCGATCAGCGCCTTCCACGTATAGGACGAGAAGGGGTGGCCGTAGAGCTCGAGCATCACGCGCCCTTTCGCGCCGCCTCGATGGCGGCAATCTCGATTTTTACCATCGTCTGCATCGCGGCAAACACCCGCCCGCGCGCTGCCGGATCAGGGTCGCCCATGCCCTCGATCAGGGCGCGCGGCGTGATCTGCCAGCGCACGCCCCAGCGATCCACGCACCATCCGCAGGCCATCGGCGCCCCGCCACCGGAAATCAGCGCATCCCAATAGCGGTCGGTCTCCTCCTGCGTTTCGGTGGTCACCTGGATCGAAAAGGCATCGGTATGCTTTGTATGTCCGCCGCCATTCAGGCCGATGCAGGCAAAGCCCAGCAGCGTGAATTCCACCACCAGCGCATCGCCCGCATGGCCGCCCGGATAATCGCCGGGCGAGCGCATGACATGGCCCACCGCCGTATCGGGAAACAGACCGGCATAGAATTCCGCCGCCGCCTCGGCCCCGCCATGCTGGTCCTTGTCATACCACAGGCACAGCGTGCCCTTGCTCTTTCCCCACTGGCTCATACTTTTGCCTCCGCTGATGCCGCCGCTTGGGTCGTCGCTTGCGCCGCAGCGATCAGCGCATGGTCGATGGCCTTGGCCTCGGCATATTTGGCGCGCGCGCTCAGGCGTTCGCCATAGGCCACAAATTCGGGCAATTCAGGCAGGGTCTTGAACATCGTGCCCCACAAAACATGGCTGCCGACATAGACATCGGCCATGGTGAAGCGCGCGCCGCACACATAGTCCGACCCGCGCAAATGCGCCGCCAGCGTATCGACCACCAGATCATAGCAGCCAAAGCCGACGCTGACCTTCTGGCGCTCATTGGGCTCAAACCCCATCGAACGCGCGGTGATCGCCTGTTCCAGCGGCCCTGCGGCAAAGAACAGCCAGCGGTAATAGGCCGCCCGTTCCTGCGCGGTGGGGGCCAGCGCCCCGTTGTCCTCCGTCTCGGCCAGATAGGCGCAGATGGCCGCTGTCTCGGCAATCGGATAATCGCCATCGGCGCTGTGATGCACGAGCGTCGGCAATTTGCCCAGGCCATTGGCCGCCAGCAGCGCCGCCGGTTTGGGCGCGCCATAGTCGACGATCACCTGTTCGTAATCGGCCCCGACCTCATGCAGCGCCCATCGCGCGATCTGGCCGCGCGACATCGGATTGGTGAAAAACGTATAGCCGGCCATAACGCATCCTCACGAGAACATTGATGGAACAATATCGCGAAAAGGGGCGCCCTCAAACCAGTTTCTGGCCCACGATGGCAAAAGCCGCGCCTTGCGGGTCCATTGCGTTGATGATCCAGTCTCCGCCGGGAACTTCGACCGGCCCGTGCAGCACATTGGCCCCGCCCGCCACCGCGGCCCGATGCGCGGCGTCGAAATCCGCGGCGCGTATATAGTGGTTCCACCCGCCCACCGGCACATGGGGCGGCTTGGGCATCATCGCGCCAAAGGTCACGCCATTATGGGCCAGAAACTGATAGGTGCCGAAATTGCCCATATCCATCGACCCGGCCGGTTCCCAGCCGAAGATCTCGGTATAGAAGGCCAGCGCGGCGTCGAAATCGCCGGTGTAGAGTTCGTTCCAGCCCACGCTCTGCGCCTCGGTGGGGGAAAAGGCGACCGAAGGGGGCGCGTCCGGACCCGGATTGGGCTGCATCAGATAGAAGCTGGCGCCCCACGGGTCCATGACCATGGCAAAGCTGCCCTCGTCAATATCCATGCGCGGCATCAGCGCCCGCCCGCCGCGCGCCACCACCTGCGCAAGCGTGGCATCCAGATCATCGGTGCCGATATAGCCGACCCACATCGGATGCGCGCCCTGCGCCAGCATGTCCTCCGACAGCGGCAGGACTCCGCCAATGGCCCGCCCGTCGGCGCGCGCGATATGGCCGTAAAACAGCGGCGGCTCGGCACCCGGCGCGATGCTCCAGCCCACGGTGGCCTCGTAAAATGCCTTGGCCCCGGCGGCGTCCTTGGTCATCAGCTCATACCAGATCCAGCTTCCCAGCAGCTTGTCCATCTCGCTCTCCCTTTGGGGCATCTCTTGTGATTCGTATCGACAGAGGGTGGCAGTATGGTTACAAATTACAACCATGAAGTTGGAAAAAGTAACTGACATCCACGGGCGCTGGTATGGCGATGCCTGCGGGGCGGCGTTTGGCATGGAATTGCTGGGCGAACGCTGGGCCGGGCTGGTGCTGCGCGAGCTGATGCTGGGGGCGCGGCGGTTCACCGACCTGCGCTTTGCCCTGCCGGGGATCAGCGCGCGCGTGCTGACCGAGCGATTGGGCGGGCTGGAGGCGGCGGGCCTCGTCCGGCGCGACGAGGAGGAGCGGCTTTATGGCCTCACGCCATGGGGGCAGGCGGCCGAGCCGGTGCTGCTGGCCATGTGCCGCTGGGCGCTGATGTCGCCGGATCGGGATATGGCGCTGGCGATCTCGCCGGTGGCGCTGATGCTTTCGCTGCGGGCGCTGATCGTGGCGGAGCGGGCGGCGGATGTGGACATGGCCTGCACCATCATCATTGCGCGCGAGAGCTTTGCCCTGCAATTGCGGGGAGGGGGGCTGACCATCGCGCGGGGAGGGGCGGGGGGCGATTTCACCCTGACCGCCCCCAACACTGCGCCGCTCAAACGCTTTATCTATGGCAAGGCGCCCTTGGCCGGACTGCCGGATCTGGCGCTGGCGGGCGATGCCTATGCGGCCATGATGTTCGCCCGCTGCTTTGCGCTTCCCGATACGATTTAGGCCAATCCGGCGGCCTTGGCCTGCGCGATCTCCATCGCGGCCACGCTTTGCCACGCCGGGCGAGCGGTCACGCGGTCATACCACGCGGCAATTGCGGGAAAACGCGCCCGGTCCAGCCCCGCGTCAATATATTCGGCGGTGCGCAGCAGGCTGGCCACGGCCACATCGCCCAGCGAAAATTCGCCCGCCAGCCAGCCATCGGCGGGCGTCACGCCCTCCAGATAGGACAGCACCTCGTTGAACTTTTCGATCGCGGCCAGCGCCGCATCCTCATCCCCCGCCACGCCACGAAAACGGGGCAGGACAAAGCGGTTGAAGATCGCAGGGCCAAGCGTGGGCACCATGATCGTATCGGCCAGTTCCTCGAACCACACCGCGCGGCCGCGCGCGCGGGCCTCGGCCGGATAGATCGGCGCATCGGGGGCCAGCGCGTCGAAATAGGCGCAGATCGCCGTGGAATCGCAAAGCCGGTAATCGCCGTCCTTGATCGCCGGGATCTTGCGGAACGGGCTGGCGGCCAAAAAATCCTCGCAAGGGTCGGCAAAGCTGAAAGGCGGCATGTCGAACGCAAGCCCCTTTTCCGCCGCCACCACGGCCACTTTGCGCACGAAAGGCGAGAACAGGGCGCCGTACAGTTCCATAATATTTTCTCTCCCCAAGGTGAATCTGGTTTCCTACCTGTGCAAACATATTGCAGCCGCGAGAAGCAGCGGCTAGCAGTTTTGTGCGATGACCGAGATTCAGAACATTCAGCCCGACAGCCGCTCGACCACCATTTTGAGCGCACCCGACATCACCGTTGATGTGCGCGAGGTGTTTGGCATTGATATCGATATGAAAGTCCCCGCCTTTTCGGTGGCGGACGAACGCGTGCCCGACCGCGACGACACCTATGTGTTCGACCCGGACACCACGCTGGCGATCCTTGCCGGTTTTGCCTATAACCGCCGCGTGATGGTTCAGGGCTATCACGGCACCGGCAAATCGACCCATATCGAGCAGGTGGCCGCGCGTCTGAACTGGCCCTGCATCCGCATCAACCTTGACGCGCATATCAGCCGTATCGACCTGATCGGGCGCGATGCCATCGTCTTGAAGGATGGCAAGCAGGTCACCGAATTCCGCGAAGGCCTGTTGCCTTGGGCGCTGCAGACGCCGACCGCGCTGGTGTTTGACGAATATGACGCGGGCCGCCCCGACGTGATGTTCGTGATCCAGCGCGTGCTGGAAACCGAGGGCAAGCTGACCCTGCTGGACCAGAACCGCGTGATCCGCCCGTCCAAGTGGTTCCGCCTGTTCGCCACGGCCAACACGGTGGGCCTTGGCGATACGAGCGGCCTCTATCACGGCACGCAGGCGATCAATCAGGGCCAGATGGACCGCTGGAACATGGTCGTGGCGCTCAATTATCTGCCCCACGCCACCGAAACCGGCATTGTTCACAAGAAGGTGCCCGGTCTGCCCGAGCGCACCATCGCTGATATGGTGCGCGTGGCCGACCTGACCCGTGCCGGTTTCATCAATGGCGATATCTCGACGGTGATGAGCCCGCGCGCCGTCATCACCTGGGCGCAGAACACCGAGATCTTCAAGGACGCGGGTTTTGCCTTCCGCCTCTCGTTCCTCAACAAGTGTGACGAGACCGAGCGCGTTCTGGTGGCCGAATACTACCAGCGCGTGTTCGGGACGGATCTGCCCGAAAGCGTGGTGGCGCGGGCTTGATTTAAGGGGGTTTTGCTTCCGGCGGGCAAAGGGACTCGGTCCCTTTGCAATCCCATTTTGGGGTATGAGTTGCCGACGGAGTGTTTTGGGGTTTGAAAGCCTGCGGCGCGGAGGAGTCACTCCTCAAAAGCGCCGCAGGCTTTATTATTCCAAACGCTGCGATAGATGCCTTGGCCCAACGTGGACAAATCAGGGATTGTTAAGGGCCCCCGCCCTTAACCCGCCGGAGGCTCACTTACCCCTTGTCCATTATTCCCCCGGATAAAACGCCCGGTTGAAAAACAGCCCATCAGGCGGCGCATTGACCGGCAAGGCCTGCCGGTTGCGCGCGGCCAAGGCTTCGCCCACCCGCTCAACCGGCCATTGCCCAAGGCCGACAAAAGAGAGCGCCCCTACCATCGAGCGCACCTGATGGTGAAGGTAGCTGCGCGCGGCGGTTTCGATGATCACCTGATCCCCCTGTCGCCGCACGTTCAGGCTGTCGAGCGTCTTGAGGGGCGAGGCGGCCTGACAATGGACCGAGCGGAAGGTGGTGAAATCATGGTGGCCCACCAGCGCCTGCGCGGCATCATGCATCGCCTCGGCGTCCAGCGGCTTGGCCACTTGCCACGCGTGGTTCAGCCCGATGGTCAGCGGCGCGCGGCGGTTAACGATGCGATAGATATAGCTGCGCCCGATGCAGGAAAAGCGCGCATGCCAGTCATCGGCCACGACCCTGCAATCCAGCACAGCAATCGGATCGGGGCGCAGATGGTAATTCATCGCCTCCATCAGGCGGAAGGGGGCGATGTCCTTTTGAATATCGACATGGGCGCGCATAAACAGCGCATGGACCCCGGCATCGGTGCGTCCGGCGACGAACATCACCGCCTGTTCGCCGGTGATGCGCTGGATCGCTTCCTCGACCGCCTGCTGCACCGATGGCCCATGGCCCTGACGTTGCAGGCCCATGAAGGGCGTGCCGTCAAATTCCAGCGTAAAGGCGAAACGGGTCATGGAAGGTGCATCCCGGCGGGAATGGGCCGCCCGCGCAGCAGGTCGGCCACGGCCATGGCCGGTTTGCCCGCACGCTGGATGGTATTCACGCGGATCGCGCCCGTGCCGCAGGCGATGGTCAGCGCATCGTCCAGCGTCATGCCCGGTTCGCCCGCGCCATCGGCCAGATTCGCTGAGAGCACTTTATAGCGCTCGCCCTCCAGTTCGAAGAACGCGCCGGGCGCGGGCATGAAGGCTCGGATCTGGCGCAGCACCTGCGCGGCATCGGCGGAAAAATCCAGCCGTGCTTCGGCTTTGTCGATCTTGTGGGCATAGGTGATGCCATCTTCGCTTTGCGCGCGGGCCGGATAGGCGCCCAGATCGCCCAGCACCTGAACAATCAGCCGCGCGCCCATGTGCGCCAGTTCCTCGGTCAGCTCTCCGGTCGTCTTGTTGCCTATCTGCGTGCGCCCCTCCAGCCGCACCGGGCCTGTGTCCAGCCCCGCTTCCATCTGCATAATGCCGACGCCGGTCTCTGCGTCGCCGGCCAGAATCGCGCGCTGAACCGGCGCGGCCCCGCGCCAGCGCGGCAGCAGCGAGCCATGCAGGTTGAGACAGCCATGTACCGGCGCGTCCAGCACCGCACGCGGCAGGATCAGCCCATAGGCCGCCACCACCGCGACATCGGCCTTCAGCGCGGCAAATTCGGCCTGCTCCTGCGAGCCTTTCAACGATACCGGATGGCGCACCTCAATCCCCAGTTCCAAGGCGCGTTTATGCACCGGGCTGGGCGTCAATTCGCGCCCGCGACGGCCGCCGGGGCGGGGGGGCTGGCTATAGGCGGCCACCACATCGTGGCCTGCGGCCACCAAAGCCTCCAGCGCCGGAACGGCAAATTCGGGCGTGCCCATATAGATGATGCGCATAAGTCACTTTCCGGCTCTTTGCCTTTGCTCTGCGCCGCCCTATCTGGAGGCGCATGGCATCGCAAGAGATCGAGACACTGGCGCAGGTTTTGGCGCGCCTGCCGGGGCTGGGGCCGCGCAGCGCGCGCCGGGCCGTGTTGTGGCTGATTAAGCGGCGCGACACATCGCTGGGGCAATTGCGCGATGCGCTGGAGGTGCTGCAGGACCGGCTGGTGGAATGCGCCACCTGCGGCAATGTGGACACCAGCGATCCTTGCGCGATCTGCGCCGATCCGCGCCGCGATGCGCGTTCGATCTGTGTGGTCGAGGATGTGGCGGATCTCTGGGCGCTGGACCGGGCGCGGCTGTTTACCGGGCGCTATCATGTGCTGGGCGGGCGGCTCTCGGCGCTGGACGGGGTGCGGCCAGAGGATCTCTCGATCGCGCCTTTGATCGAGCGGGTTGGCGCGGGCGGAATTGACGAGGTCGTGCTGGCCATGAACGCCACGCTGGAGGGACAGACCACCGCGCATTATATTGCCGAGCGGCTGGAGGGCATGCCGGTGCGCGTGACGCAATTGGCGCATGGCCTGCCGGTGGGGGGCGAACTGGACTATCTGGACGAGGGGACTTTGGCGCAGGCTTTACGCGCAAGGCGGCCCGTTTCCTGACGATTACAGAAATCGGACACTGCGCCTTGCGTGCGGGGCGGGGTGCGCTTATCTGGCGCTCATGGCTATCCGACCGATCCTCGAAGCGCCCGATGCGCGCCTGAAGCAGATTTCTGCCCCCGTCACCGTGTTTGATGATGAGCTGAAAACGCTTGTCGCCGATATGTATGACACGATGTATGACGCGCCGGGCATCGGCCTTGCCGCGATCCAGGTGGGCGTGCCGCTGCGTGTGGTGGTGGTTGATCTTCAGCCCGAAGATCCCGATGCCGAGCCGGAAGTGTGCACCTCGCATGGCGGGCACGAGCATACGCATCAGCCGGTGAAGCGCGAGCCGCGCACCTTCATCAACCCGGAAATCCTTGATCCTTCGGAAGAACATTCGGTCTATCAGGAGGGCTGCCTGTCGGTCCCGGACATCTATGCCGAGGTTGAGCGCCCCGCCACCTGCCGTCTGCGCTGGCAGGATGTGGAGGGCAATGTGCATGAGGAAGCGATGGAGGGCCTGATGGCCACCTGCATCCAGCACGAGATCGACCATCTCGAAGGCATCCTGTTTATCGACCATCTTTCGCGGCTGAAGCGCAATATGGCGCTCAAGAAGCTGGAAAAGGCGCGCAAGCTGGCTTGATTCGGGGGTGATTGCCCTCTAGGTTCATGGTTCGTTCTGATTGGAGTGGACCGTGGAATCTGCCTTGTTCGTGATTGTTGCTTTGGTGGTCGGGCTGGGGTTGGGTTGGTTTTTCGGCCAGCGCCCTGTGGCCGAATCGCGGGCAAGACTGGCCGAGCGCGACAGGGCTTTTGCCGAACTGGACGAGCGTTTCCGCCGCGCGATCACCGATCTGGCGGCGGCCAGCGAGCGGGCCTTGCGCGCCGACGGACTGGCGCAGGCGCTGGAGGATGCGCGCGCCGATATGCTGCGTGCCCAGCGCGATCTGGCCACGTTGCGCGCGCAGGCCGAGCATTTCGAAGAGCAAAAGCGCCTGCTGCTCGAATCGCAGGAGCAATTGCGCCGCGAGTTTGAAGTTGCCGGCGCGCGCGTGCTGGAACGGGCGCAGGAGGCGTTTCTGTCCCGCGCCGAGGCCCGCTTTACCCAGAGCGAGGAAAAGCAGGCTGAGCGGATCAATTCGGTGCTGGCCCCGGTGGGCGCGCGGCTCAAGGCCTATGAGGATCAGGTGAGCGCGCTGGAAAAGGGGCGCGTCGATGCCTTCGGGCAATTGACCGGCCTGATCCAGTCGATCCGCGACGGGCAGGAGAAGGTGCGCGAGGAAGCGGCCCGCCTTGGCAATGCGCTGACCAATGCGCCCAAGGCACGCGGGCGCTGGGGCGAGCAGGCGCTGCGCAATGTGCTGGAGCAATGCGGCCTGTCCGAACATACTGATTTCGTGACCGAACATTCGATCGACACCGAGGAGGGGCGGTTGCGCCCCGATGCGATCGTGTCGATTCCGGGGCAGAAGAAACTGGTGATCGACGCCAAGGTCTCTCTCAACGCCTATCAGGAGGCGTTCGAGGCCAGCGATGAGGGCGCGCGCGATATTGCGCTGGCCCGTCATGTTGCCAGTATGCGCGGCCATGTGCAGACGCTGGCCACCAAGTCTTATCAGAGCCAGTTTGCCGAAGCGCCCGATTATGTGGTGATGTTCGTGCCGGGCGAACATTTCGTCGCGGCAGCGATGGAAAAGGACCCCGAGCTTTGGGATTTTGCATTCCGTAACAGGGTCTTGCTGGCTACACCTACCAATCTGGTGGCGATTGCGCGCACGGTGGCGATGGTGTGGAAACAGGATATGCTGGCGCAGGAGGCCCGTGAGATCGGGCGTCTGGGCGGCGAATTGTACGACCGTCTGGCGGTGGCGGGGGATCACCTCAAGCGCGTGGGCGGCGGCCTGACCAGCGCGGTGGACAATTATAACAAGTTTGTCGGCAGCTTTGAGCGCAATGTCATGGCCAGCGGACGGCGCCTGCGCGACAAGGGTATCGAGATCGGCAAGCGCGAGATCGAGGACGTGCCGCTGGTCGAGAGCCAGCCGCGCCATGGCGATGTGACCGAACCTTCGGCGCAGCCATGGCCGGACGGGGAGTGAGGGCGCTCAGCCCTCCAGCGTGGCCAGCACCTCATAGGCCAGCACGGCCGCGGCCACGGCGGCGTTGAGCGAATCGGCCCGGCCCTTCATCGGCATGGTCACGCGCAGATCGCACGCGAACTCATATTCCTCCGGCAATCCACGCGATTCGTTGCCTACCATGATAAAACACGGCGCGGCATAGGGAGCACCGCGATAGGGCACCGCCTCACGCAGCGATGCCGCTACCAACTGCCCATCGCCGCCGCGCAGCCAGGGCAGGAATTCCTCCCACCGCGCCACGGCCAGCTTCTGGGTAAAGATAGCGCCCATGCTGGCGCGCACAGCCTCGACGCTGAAGGGATCGACGCAATCGTCGAGCAAGATCAGCCCGCCCGCGCCCACCGCATCGGCCGTACGCAGCATCGTGCCCAGATTGCCCGGATCGCGCATCGCTTGCGCCACCAGCCAGATCGGCGCGGCATGGCGATCCACGCCCGCCAGCGATGTGTCAAATTCGCGAAATACGCCGCAAACGGCCTGCGGATTATCCTTACCAGTGATCTTGGCCAGAATATCTTCGCTGGTCTCGATCACCTCGCCGCCCGCGTCCAGCACGGCCTGTTCCAGCGTATCGAGCAGGGGATGCGCCTCACGCCCCTCGGCCATCACCAGCGTCTCGGGCAAACGCCCGCTTTCGCGCGCATCGGTCAGCAGCCGCAAACCTTCGGCCAGAAAGCAACCCTCGCGGCGGCGCAGTTTCTTTTCCCGCAAGGAGCGCAGGAATTTGACCGTGGGATTGGAAAAGCCGGTGATGGTGCGGCGCATGTCAGGGGCAAGCCTTATGGCAAAACAGGAAAACTGTGCCGCCTATAGCCACGCCGCACGCGCCTGTCGAACCCTTCAATCCTCGCCGAAACCGTCCTTGACCAGACCCGAAAGCCGCGCCAGCGCCTGATCCGCGCCATCGCCCGCCACGACAATGTCCACACTGTCGCCGCGCGCCGCGCCCAGCATCATCAGGCCCAGAATCGAGCCGCCCGCTGCCTCGGTGCCGTCCTTGACCACCTTGACGTTGACGCCGCCCGGCAGCATCGCCACCATATTGACGAATTTCGCGCTCGCGCGGGCGTGCAGCCCCTTTGCGTTCACGATCTCAACGGTTTCCCGTGCTTCAGCCATGCTTTCCTCTCACCTGCGTACAGGAACCCCGGCCTTTTCAGGCTTCCTGGCCCAGAAACTCGGACGCTATAGTTATGTAATTGCGTCCAGCATCACGCGCCGCGCCAACCGCCGCCCGCACCGTCGCGCCCTTGCGCGCGCCGGCCAGACGGATCAGCATCGGCAGATTGATTCCGGCGATCACTTCGACCCGGCCTGCTTCCATCAGCGAAATCGCCAGATTGGAGGGCGTGCCCCCGAACAGGTCGGTCAGGATGATCGCGCCTTCGCCGCTGTCGACGGTCTTGATCGCCTCGGCAATTTCCTTGCGGCGGCGTTCGACATCGTCATTGGGGCCGATACAGACCGTGGCCACCGCTTCCTGACGGCCCACCACATGCTCCATCGCGCGCACGAATTCCTCGGCCAGATGGCCATGCGTCACCAGAACAAGGCCGATCATGCCCGCATCCCAGACATTTGTTGCATCATGACAATAATGGCGCCGGGCATGTGGGGAGCAGAACCTTTCGCAGGCAGATATTTATGGCCACTCATCGTACGGCGCTTCCTTCGACAAGGTCGGCCGCGCGTGAGCCCAGATTACGGTGAATCATTGTGGGCGAAAATCCGGATGCGCGCAAGGCTGCGCCGATTTGTTCGGCCATGAAAACCGACCGGTGGCGCCCTCCTGTGCATCCAAAAGCGATGTGAACATAGGCTTTGCCCTGCGCCTGAAAGCGTGGAAGCAACAGCAGGAGCAGGTCGCGGATGCGGGTAAACGCCTCGTCAAAGGCCGGATCTTCGCGGATGAAGTCGCCCACGGGCCCCTCGCGGCCGGTCATCGGGCGCAACACCTTGTCCCAATGGGGATTGTTCAGAAAGCGCATGTCGAAAACAAAGTCGGCCAGCGGGGGCATGCCCTTGGAAAAGCCGAAGCTGGTGATCGTCAAGGTTAACGCGGGGCCCGAATCGGGTGCGAATTGTTCCCGCATCGCCTGTTGCAGCGCGTTGGTGGTAAAGGCGGTGGTGTTGATGACGATGTCGGCCCATCGGCGCAGCGGCTCCATCATGTCGCGCTCGGCCGAAATGCCGGTGGCCACCGGCATGTCCGAAGCGAGATGATGACGGCGCCGCGTCTCGTTATAGCGCCGTTCCAGCTCGCCCACGCCGCAGTCGAGGTAGAGCGTGGTCAATTCGATATCGGGGCGCAGGCTCAACCGTTTGACCAGCGCGATCACCGCCTGCGGATCAAAGCCGCGCGTGCGCGAATCAAAGCCGATGGCCAAGGGTCCGCCCATCGGGTGGCCATCGACATGCTGGTCCTCCTGATTGGTGTCGAGCAGCCTTTCGAGAAAGCGGATCGGGAAATTGTCGATGGTTTCCCATCCCAGATCCTCCAGCGCCCGCAGCGCCGTGGATTTGCCCGCGCCCAGCACCCCCGTCACCAGCAGGATGCGCTGCTTGTCCGGATCGCCATGCAGGGTGAGGCTGTCCGAAGCGGCAGGGGATGTGTCGGAGGCTGTCATAAATCTTCTCTGCGCCCGGAGCGTTAAAATGTGAAGAGGGCGCGCCTATGCAATTTGGGGCAACCATTCAGATTTCCGTTGGTTCCCAAAGGCCATGGTACTTTAGGGCGAGTTCGGCGCGCAGCACCAGCGCCGAACTGTCGGGCCAGAGCGTGATGCAGGGAATTACCAGCGAACCCACCGTGATTCTGGGCGCAACCTCGATATGGCGCGGCCCGCCCGCCTCCAGCCGAATCATTAACGCCACCCTTGCGCGCTCGGCCACCGGCATCGTCACCAGCCCGACCCCGCGCACCTCGATCAACCCGCGCGTGTTGGGGTGGGGCAGGGCGTAGAGGGCGTCCTGATCCTCGCAGAGCATCACCCCATCATCGCCCACCAGCACCGCGCCCCGGTCGATCAGCCCCAGCGCCAGCGAGGATTTGCCCACCCCCGGCGCCCCCTCGATCAGGATCGCGCGGCCCCCGATGCTCACGCAGGTCGCCTGTCTGGCCCAGTGGGGTTTGGTCGGGCTGCTCATTCCTCCTCGACCTCCTGATGATAGGTGGGCAATTCGATCACCAGCCGCGCGCCCCGCTCACCCGGCAAGGGATCGCGCGCGGTCAGCGTGCCGTCATGGCCCTCGACAATCGTGCGGGCGATGGCCAGGCCAAGGCCCGAATGCGCGCCGAAATCCTCGCCCGCCGGACGCAGCGAGTGGAAGCGCTCGAACACGCGTTCGCGCGCCTGCGGGGGGATGCCGGGCCCCTCGTCGCGGATTTCGACGACCACATGCTCGTTGGTGCCGGTGATCTCGATGCGGATCGCGCCATGCGGCGGCGAAAAGGACACGGCATTGTCCAGCAGGTTTTCCAGCACCCGTTCCAGTCTTGTCGCCACGCCCGCCACCACGGCCTCATGGTTGCCGATATGGTGCAGCAGCAGGCGGCAATCGCGATTGGCCCCGCGCCGCCCGCGTGCGCCCACCATCGCCTCGGCCAGCACGCGCAGATCGACCGGCTCAAATGTGCTGCGCGCCAGTTCGGCGTCGATTCGGCTCGCCTCGGCAATTTCGCTGATCAGGCGGTCCATGCGCTGAACATCGTGATTGGCGATGTCCATCAATTGGCGACGCAGATCGGGATCGTCGATTTTATCCAGTGACTCCAAGGCACTGCGCAAGGAAGCTAAGGGATTCTTGATCTCATGGGCCACATCGGCGGCAAAGCGGTCCACCCCATCCATGCGCGTGCGCAGCGCCTCGGTCATGTCCGAAAGTGCCCGCGCCAAGAGGCCGATCTCATCCCCGCGATCAGGCAGACGCGGCACCACCACCGTCCGGTCGCGCCCCAGCCGCACCCGCACCGAGGCGCGCACCAGCAGGCGCAGCGGCTGAACAATCGTGCGCGCCAGAAACAGCGAGAGATAGACCGTCAGCAGCAACGCAATCGCCACGACAATCGCCAGCGTCTGGCGCGCATCGCGCACACTTTGCGTCACATCGCGCGCGTTTTGCTGGACCAGCAGCACTTGACCCCGCCGTCCGACCGGCGTTGCGGCATTGATGATCGGCGTGCGGTCGGGCGCGTAATGTTCGCGCACGGCGGTCTGGCCTGTGCGGCGCGCCTCGATCACCTCGGGCCAGTCATTGGCGCGGGTGGGGGCGGGCG
This sequence comes from Novosphingobium humi, assembly GCF_028607105.1. Taxonomy (GTDB): domain Bacteria; phylum Pseudomonadota; class Alphaproteobacteria; order Sphingomonadales; family Sphingomonadaceae; genus Novosphingobium; species Novosphingobium humi. The sequence goes on from NZ_CP117417.1 coordinate 1,530,090, forward strand.
GCTCGACATAGGCGGGCACTTCAGGCGCGCCCAGAATGGCGTCCATGCCCCGGTCCAGCAGGCGGGCCGATTGCATATACCACGGCTGGGTGGCCGGATCGGCCAGATGGAACGAGGGCGGGGCCAGCAGGAAACTGTCAGCCTCGAGCGAACCGTCGGCGCGATAGAGGCGCAGGCGCAGCGCATGACGTTGCCCGATCGTGGTCAGGACCTGTGCACGCGTGTCGCGTGATGCCTGCGACAGCGCCTCGGCGGCGATTTCGGCCTCGCCGCTGGCGCGTTTGAAGCGTTCGCCCAGCACCTCGCGGCGATAGGAATCGATATAGAGCAGACTGAAAGCGATCAGCGCCAGCACGATCACATTGACCGCCAGAATGCGCGTGGTCAGCGAAACGCCGCGCCATGGGCCGCCGCGCGCATGGGCCGGGCGGCGCGGGGGCATTTCGGACGCGTTCATCCGCCCTCGCTGAAGGAATAGCCCGCGCCATACAGCGTTTCGATGGCCGAAAATGTCGGGTCCACCTGACGGAATTTGCGGCGCAGGCGCTTGATGTGCGAATCGATGGTGCGATCATCGACATAGGTGTCGTCATTATAGGCGCAGTCCATCAACTGGTTGCGGCTCTTGATGACGCCGGGGCGCTGGGCCAGCGTTTCGAGGATCAGAAATTCGGTGACGGTCAGCGAGACGGGCCGGTCGTCCCAGCGCACCTCGTGGCGGGCCGGGTCCATGCTCAACCGGCCGCGATGCACCAGATCGGGGGTGGGCGTGTCATCCTGCGCAGGTTCGGCGGCATCGGCGCGGGCCACCTCGACCCGGCGCAGAATCGCGCGGATACGCGCCACCAGCAGGCGTTGGCTGAAGGGCTTGGTGATGTAATCATCCGCGCCCATGGCAAGGCCGAGCGCCTCGTCGGGCTCCTCATCCTTGCTGGTCAGGAAAATCACCGGCAGCGCGGATTTTTCGCGCAATCGCTGCAACAGTTCCAGCCCGTCCATGCGCGGCATCTTGATGTCGAAAATCGCCAGATCAGGCGGATTTTCAAGGCAGGCCTTCAAGGCGCTGGCCCCGTCGGCATAGACGCGCGTGGTAAAGCCTTCGGCCTGCAAGCCTATGGAAACGCTGGTTAAAATATTGCGGTCGTCATCCACCAGCGCGATCGTGTGGCGCGGCGTGGCAGAGGATGCGGCTTTCTCGTTGTTGCTCATCGACATAGCGACCTGCATGGCGCGGCTGAACCAAGGCTGAGCGGTAGCCTCTGGCGCCGCCCGGCGCAAGCGTGGCAGGTTTGCATCAAAGTTGCGGAAATAGGAGGAAATGCAATCTGCCATTTGACGTAGTGCGGAGGCTGGTCTATGAATTCTTTCGTCAATTCGTATGTAATTGCCGCAGGGGGTCTTCTGGCGCGGCGATTATTGCGAAAGGGCATTCTTGAATCGACCGTTTGTTGTTGCGGCCTGTTGGCCCTTCTTGCGGAGTGTTCGGTTTTGACCAAGCTGTTTGATGGATACGCGGATCGTTCCGGCCTTTTGGGTTGGTGCGTGCTGTTGCGGCCCGTCCGGCGATAATTTCAGTTTCGCGCATACACCACGGAAGATTGGTGAGAGGAGGGGCGTCGGTGGCTTAGGTCATCGGCGCCTTTTGCATGGGGGCGTCATAGTGCTTGGCCCCGTCATAAACCCGTGTCATGCATGCGATTAACCATTCGGAGGGTGAAACGATGAGCTTGCTTGATTCCCTGCTGGGGCAATTGTCGGGTAACGTCGATGTGGCGGCCATCGCGGCGCGGGTGGGCATCGACCCGGCCACAGCGCAAAACGCGATCACCGCTCTTGGGCAGGCCCATGCGCAGGAAGGCGACACGGTCGAAACCGCCGCCGCGCAGACCGGCATTGCGCCCGATACGCTCAATCAGGTGGTAGGCGCGCTGGGCGGCGTCGAAGGGCTGGGGCAGGTCTCGCAGATCCTGCAGAACAATCCGCAGATCCTCTCGTCCATCAACAGCTTCCTTGATCGCGATGGCGATGGCAGCGCGCTCAACGATGTGCTGGGGATGGCCAAGGGCCTGTTCGGCAAGGCCTGAGCATGTTGAACACGGCGCTTTCGATGGCTGTGCTGGCCGTGATCCTGCTGGTGATCGGCTCGGGCGCCCTATGGCGGCGCGGGGTGCGCAAACAGGCGATTCTGATGATCGTGCTGGCGGTGATTCTGGGCGCCAATGTTGCGATCTGGAGCCTGCCGCCTCCCGCCGCGCTTTCAGGAAAGCCATGACGGGAGGCATCTCTTCCGTTTAGATTTGGCGCCCGATCAACGGATCGGGCGTATGAGGCCGTCAAATCCGATCAGCGGATCGGGCAATCCGGAGAAAGCCGCATGTCGAGGTAATTGTCGACCGCGCGCATCATTTCGTCCAGTTCATTCTCATAGAAATGGTTGGCGCGGGGCACCTCGTCATGGTGGATCGTGATGTGCTTTTGCGTGCGCAGCTTATCCACCAGCTTCTGCACCGAATTGGGCGTGACCACCGTGTCGGCCGCGCCCTGCACGATGATGCCGCTGGCCGGGCAGGGGGCCAGAAAGCTGAAATCATACATGTTGGCGGGCGGCGAAACACTGATGAAGCCCCGGATTTCCGGGCGGCGCATCAAGAGCTGCATCGCGATCAGCGCGCCAAAGCTGTAGCCGGCAACCCAGGTCGTGCTGGATTCCGGGTGGATCGACTGCACCCAGTCGAGCGCGGCGGCGGCATCCGACAATTCGCCGATGCCATTGTCAAAGCTGCCCTGCGAACGGCCAACCCCGCGAAAGTTGAAGCGCAGCGTGGCGAACCCGCGCGCGACAAAGGTTTTATACATAGCCTGCGTCACGCGGTCATTCATCGTGCCGCCGGCCTGCGGGTGGGGGTGGAGGATCATCGCTACGGGCGCGCGCGGGCGCGAGCCGGGCTGAAAGCGGCCTTCGAGGCGGCCTTCGGGGCCGGGAAAGATCACTGCGGGCATGTATCAAATCCCTGATCGAGTGGACAGACCCGGCGGTCTTTGCGCAAAATTCGCGCAAAACCTGCGGTGGGGACTGTGAATGGAGGTGATGCGCTATATAGAAAGCCATCAAGCGAAAGCAATGTTTTCAGACAACGCGCGGTAAAAGAGCTTCGATAATGCCCAAGTCCACGATCTATCTTGACCATGCCGCCACCACGCCGATCCTGCCGCAGGTGCGCGAGGCAATCGGCGAGGCCATGCGCGAATGGGCCAATCCGTCGAGCCAGCACGGTTCGGGCCGCACCGCGCGGGCGCAATTGGAAGCGGCGCGTGAAAGGGTGAAGCAGGCGCTGAACTGGCCGGGCGAGGTGATCTTTACCGGCGGGGCAACCGAGGCGCTGGCCATCGGCTATACGCGCGCGCAGGCGCTGCGCCGAGCGGCCAGCGGGGTCGAGCATCCGGCCGTTTCGCGCCTTGCGGAGCGTGACGCGGTGATCCCGGTGGATCGTCTTGGTCGGGTTGATCCGGGGGCGCTGCCCTCGGTCGATCTGATCGCGGTGCAGCAGGTGAACAATGAGACTGGCGTCATCCAACCCGCTCTTGGCGAGGCGATCCGGACGAGGGGCGCGGTGTGGCTGGCCGATTGCGCGCAAGGGGCGGGCAAATTGCCGTTGCCCGATGCCGATATGATCGCGATTGCCGGACACAAGATCGGGGCGCCTCCGGGCGTCGGCGCCTTGCTGGTCCGCCATTTCGGCCTGATCCAGCCCAGCGGCGGACAGGAGCGCGGCTATCGCGCAGGAACTGAAAATCTGCCCTATATCATTGGTTTGGCGGCGGCTCTTGAGGCTGGTCCTTCGTGGCTGCTTTCGGCGGCGGTGCTGCGCGGGTGGTTTGAGGATGAGATCCGCGCCATGGGCGGCGAGGTGATCGGCGAGGGGGCCGAGCGTATCGCCACGATCGGCGCCTATCGCCTGCCCGGCGTGAACGCGACCACGGTGCTGATCCGCGCCGATATGGCGGGCATCGCCATTTCCGCCGGTTCGGCCTGTTCCAGCGGCAGCCTGAAACCCAGCCCAGTGATTCTGGCCATGGGGCGCAGCGAGGAGGAGGCGCGCGAGGTGTTCCGCGTGTCCATCGGCCGCGAGACGACGCGCGATGATCTGGCCGCGCTGCTCAAGGTTTTGCGCGGGATTCGCCGGTGATCTACCTCGATTATCAGGCCACCACGCCGCTGGCGCCCGAAGCGCGCGAGGCGATGCTCTACTGGCTGGGCGAGGCCGGTTTCGCCAATCCGCACAGCCCGCATCGCCCCGGCCGCGCGGCGGCGGCGGCGGTTGCGGTGGCGCGCGAGTCTGTCGCGGGCATCCTGCCCCCGGGCGGGCGCGTGACCTTTACCGGCGGGGCGACCGAGGCGATCAATCTGGCCATTCAGGGCCTGCGCCCCCGCCGCATCGCGGTTTCGGCCATAGAACATGCCGCCGTGCTGGATACGGCGAGCGCCTGCGGGGCGGTGGTCGATGTGCTGCCGGTGTCGGCCGAGGGGCTGGTTGCGGCGGATGCGGAGGTCGCGCCCGGGACCGATCTGGTGGCCGTGATGCAGGTGAACAATGAAATCGGCACGGTGCAGCCTGTCGCCGCTTTGGCGGCGCGGGCGCATGAAGCTGGTGCGCTGTTTCTGTGCGATGCGGTGCAGGGGGTGGGCAAGATGGCCGCGCCCGAGGGGGCCGATATGGTCGCCATTTCCGCGCACAAGATCTATGGCCCCAAAGGGATCGGCGCGCTCTGGACCCGCGATGGGGTGTCGTTGAACCCGCTGATCCATGGCGGGGGGCAGGAGGGCGGCTTGCGTTCGGGCACGCTCAGCCCCGCGCTGTGTGCCGGATTTGGCGTGGCGGCGGCCCTGTGCAAGGATCTGTGGATAAAGGATGGGGAACATGTGGAGGCGCTGTGGCAAATTGCCCGCGCGATCCTGCCCCACTGGACGCTGAACGGCAGCGAGGCTCAGCGCTGGCATGGTAATCTCAATATCCGGCGCGATGGTCTGGATGTCGCCCGTCTGATGAGCGATTGCCGCGACATCGCCTTTTCCGCAGGATCAGCCTGTGCCAGCGGGTCGGGTCGGCCCAGCCACGTTCTGACCGCACTTGGACTTTCGGCGCAACAGGCAAAAAATTCTATCCGCCTTGGTTTCGGGCGCTATACGCAAAGCGGAGAGTTTGCCGAGGCCTTGAAGCGAATCGATGCCGCAGCCGATGCCCAATAGGGCGGCTGCACAAGTCGGATAGGGGTCGAAGAATAGTGATCAAGGTGCAATTCATCACCGCCGGGGGGCAACGTGTGGAAGCGCAGGCCAGTGCAGGCCAGCGTCTGCTCGAAGTGGCACAGGCCGCGGGCATGCCTCTGGAAGGGACATGCGAGGGTCAGATGGCCTGCTCGACCTGCCATGTGCTGATCTCTCCCGACTGGTTTTCGCGCCTCAAACCGGCCAGCGCCGATGAAGAGGATATGCTCGATCTGGCCGCAGGGGTTGCTGCGACCAGTCGTTTGTCATGCCAGATCACCATCGGACCCGATCTGGACGGGCTGACCGTAAAAATTCCGGGTGAAAGCCGGGATATGCAGCGCGGGTAATACTTGGGATATGCGCGCCGGCCTGATAGGGAAGCTGCGATATGCCCAGCGACATCACCGAACCCGATCCGTTTGACGCCATCATCGATGCGCCTTTCGACGCCGCTCTGTCCGAGCGGTATCTGGTCTATGCGCTCTCCACCATCACGGCGCGCTCGCTGCCCGATCTGCGCGATGGGTTGAAACCGGTCCATCGCCGCCTGCTCTGGGCCATGCGCCAGTTGAAGCTGGACCCGGCGCAGGCCTTCAAGAAATCGGCCCGCGTGGTGGGCGATGTCATCGGCAAATACCATCCCCATGGCGACGCGTCGGTCTATGACGCGATGGTGCGCCTGGCCCAGGATTTCGCGCTGCGTTACCCCTTGGTCGAGGGGCAGGGCAATTTCGGCAATATCGACGGCGATAATGCGGCGGCCTATCGCTATACCGAGGCGCGGCTGACCAAGACGGCGATGCAGTTGATGACGGGCCTGGACGAAGGCACGGTCAATTTCATCCCGACCTATAATGGCGAGGATGAGGAGCCGGAGATCTTCCCCGGCCTGTTCCCCAACCTGCTGGCCAATGGCGCGACGGGCATTGCGGTGGGCATGGCCACCAGCATTCCCAGCCATAATGTGGCCGAAATCCTCGATGCCACGCTGCTGCTGATCGAAAATCCGCAGGCCGAACATGCCGATCTGATGAAGGTGTTCCACGGCCCCGATTTCCCCACCGGCGGCATCGTGGTCGACAGTCCGGCGGCGATTTCCCATGCCTATGCCAATGGCAAGGGTTCGATCCGGGTGCGCGCGCGTTTCTCGACCGGGCGCGACGAGGCGGGCGAATGGGAGCCGACCGGCATCGAAAAGCTGGGTGGGGGCCAGTGGCAACTGGTGATCTCCGAAATTCCGTACATGGTCCAGAAGGGCAAGCTGATCGAACAGCTTGCGGGCCTGATCGCGGACAAGAAATTGCCGATCCTTGAGGATGTGCGCGACGAATCGGACACCCAGATCCGCATCGTGCTGGTGCCCAAGAGCCGCAATGTCGATCCCGACCTGCTGAAAGAAAGCGTTTATAAGCTCTCTGAACTGGAGAGCCGGTTTAGCCTGAACCTCAACGTTCTGGATGCGCAGCGCACGCCCGGCGTACTGGGGCTGAAACCGCTGCTGCTGCAATGGATCGTTTCGCAGATCGACATTCTGCAGCGCCGCGCGCGCCACCGGCTGGACAAGATCGCCAACCGGCTCGAACTGGTCGAAGGCTATATCATCGCCTATCTCAACCTTGACCGGGTGATCGAGATCATCCGCACCGAGGATGAGCCAAAGCCGGTGATGATGGCCGAATTCAACCTGACCGACCGGCAGGCCGAAGCCATCCTCAACATGCGCTTGCGCTCCTTGCGCAAGCTGGAGGAAATGGAGCTGCGCAGCGAGCGGGACGATCTGCTCAAAGAGCAGGACGAGCTGCAGAAGCTGCTGGAAAACCCGGCCCGCCAGCGCACCCGCCTGAAGCGCGACATTACCACGCTGCGCAAGGATTATGCGGAAACCACAGCGCTGGGCCGCCGCCGCACCACCATCGAGGAAGCCGCGCCCACCCGCGAATTCAGCATGGACGCGATGATCGAAAAGGCGCCGCTCACGGTGATCCTTTCCGCGCGCGGCTGGATCCGCGCGGCCAGCGGGCATGAACCGCTGGACAAAGAATACAAGTTCAAGGAAGGCGACGGCCCGGCCTTTGTGCTTCATGCGCAGACCACCGACAAGCTGCTGATCGCCTGCGACAATGGCCGTTTCTACACGCTGGGCTGCGACAAATTGCCCGGCGCGCGCGGCTTTGGCGAGCCGCTGCGCAGTATGGTCGATATTGATGCCGATGCGCATATCGTGGCCATGATCGTCTATCATCCCAAGGCGCAACTGCTGCTGGCGGCCAACACCGGGCGCGGCTTTGCGGCCGAGGCGGACGAATTGCTGGCCGAAACCCGCAAGGGCCGCGCGGTGATGACGGTCAAGGATGGCGTCAAGCTGATGGTGGTGCGCGAAATCCCGCCCGAGCATGATTACGTGGCGGTGATCGGGGAAAACCGACGCATCGTCATCTTCGGCCTGGTCGAGGTGCCGGTGCTGGCCAAGGGGCAGGGCGTCAGCTTGCAGCGTTACCGCGACGGTGGCCTGTCCGACATCATCACGCTGAAATTCGAGGACGGGCTGAGCTGGACGATGGGCGGCGAAACGGGCCGGACGCGGGTGGAAAAGGATCTGCGTCAATGGCGCGTGGCACGCGGTGCGGCAGGCAGTTTCGCGCCGCAGGGCTTCCCCCGCGACAACAAGTTTCAGAGCTGATCGGAGCCTTTGGGGGTAAGGATCATCACCTTGCCCTCAACCCGCCATCCTTCGAGCGAGGACAGAAAATTCATCCCCAGCACATTGGTCGTGCCAATGGCGGGGGCGATGATCGTGGTCATGTCGGCGGCATGGATCGAGCCAACCTCAAGATTGTCGATCTGCGCCATTTTGGCGGGCGTGTCGCCATTGGCGGTGTGCAGGTTGACCCGGCCCGCGGCCGCATTCGGCTCGACCATCGCCTCTTGCGCCACTTCGGAAGACAGGGTGGTATAGGTCGCGCCCGTGTCGATCAGAAAACGCTGCGACGTGCCGTTGACGCTGGCATCGACCCAGTAATGCCCATCCTCACCCAGCGGCACGCGGGTTTCGCCCCCGCGCAGGACCGGCGCCGAAGCCTGCGCCGCCATGGCCACCCCCGCCAGCAGCGGAACCCCGACAAAGGCTCCGCCCAGTTGCACCAGCGTGATGCCAAAGGCCACCGTCAGCCCAGCGCTGCCCACCATGCGGATCATCGCGCCCAGCGCGCCGCTGGCCTCGGCCCGGACGATCCCGCCCACCAGCAAGAGCGCCATGAAGCCAAAAGCCGAGGCCAGCACCAGATGGTTGGGCAATTCCAGCAGAAGGTCGAACAGGGGCATCGCGCAGGTTCTCGAAACGGTCGGATGATGCGCCACTATTTCCGCCCCGCCCGCGCGCGGCAATTGTGTTAACCAACCTCGTCCGTGCCAGCTTGGGACGGATCGGTTTTTGCCGGATGATGAGGCTCCAGCACCATCACGCGCCCCTCGACCCGCCAGCCCTTCAGCCGGGTCAGGAAATTCATGCCCAGCACGTTGGTCTCACCCAGACCGGGCGCCACCACCGCCTCGATATTGCGGGCCACGGCATTGCCGATCTTCAATTCACGGATCACCACGATGCGGCCCGTGGCATTGCCATTGGCGGTGCGCAATTCGACCTTGGGCCCGTCGCGCGCGATACGGAGCCCCGCCTCCTGCGCCGTCTGGGGCGAGATTGTGGTCAGCGTGGCCCCGGTATCGACCAGAAACCGCCGCGGCACCCCGTCAATGGCGGCCCGCACCCAGAAATGCCCGTCATCGGCCAGCGGCACGCGCGTCACCTTGCCCTCGACCACCTGCGGTTCTTCGCCCTTGGGCAGATAGCGCGCGATCGAGCCGGGCAGGGCAGCGGTGATGCCGAAGCGGCGCAGATCGACCACCCCCAGCAGCGCCACGATCAGCGCCACGATCAGCCCCAGATTGCCCAAAAATCGCAGCAGCCCGCCCAGCATCGGCAGGCGGTATCGGATCAGATTGCCGAAGATCAGCAGCCCTGCGCAAACCAGCGCCCATCCCAGCACCGGCTGGGTCATCACCAGTTGAACCGCCTGCGCCCACAGCGCCGAACCCGCCTCGATCAATCGATCAAGGGCCGCGCCGGCTTTGTCCGAATGGAGGCCTGAATGGGCGCCAGATGCGGCGGCGGTCATAGTCTCTCCTCAAGGGGCCTCTTTTGAAAGGGCCTCGTTCAACAGCGCCTCGACGCGCACGGCATCGGGGAATCCTTCGGCCACCCATCGCCCTTCGACCGAGCGCAGAATATGGGCGATACGCGGCCCCGCAGCAACGCCGCGCGCAACAATATCGCCGCCTTTTAGGGGGAAAACCGGGATGGTCCAGCCGCACAAAGGCGCAATCGCCGCCCCGCCCAGCAGCAGGCGGTCCATCGCCCCCTCCATGCCGAGCGCATAGGCCATGGCGCGTGCATCGCCCGCATCACCGCGCCCGGCGGCCTGCGCCAACCGCTTCTTTTGCGCGCCCGACAGGCGAAAGCGCGAGGCCACCTGTTCGGCCAGTCCGGGTTGCGGCGGCAGCAGCGCCGCCAGCCGCCGCACCGCATCAGGGACCACGCTCTGCGCCTGCTCCTGCGCGATCAGCGCGGCCAGCGTCTCGACATCCGCCTCGGGCAAAACCACCGCCAGCACGCCCAGATCCGCCATGCGCGCCACCGTGGGCGCCGGATCGGGCAGGCCCAGCAGGTTCATCATCTCCATCCCGATTCGCTCGCGCGAGAGTCCTTTGAGCGTGGCGGCCAGCGCGGCGCAGGCCTGTTCGGCCTCCGGATCGGGCGCCTGACCAAAGCGCGCCTGAAAGCGGAAATAGCGCAGGATACGCAGGTGGTCCTCACGGATGCGCTGGGCCGCATCGCCGATGAAGCGCACCCGCCGTGCCGCCAGATCCGCCAGCCCTCCGAAATAATCGAACACTTCACCCGTGGCGGGATCGACATAAAGCGCGTTGATCGTGAAATCGCGCCGCGCCGCATCGTCGCGCCAGTCCTGCGCGAAGGCCACGGTCGCGCGTCGCCCGTCAGCGGACACATCATGGCGCAGCGTGGTGATCTCCACCGGCCCGCCTTCGGTCAGCGCGGTGATGGTGCCATGCTCTATGCCGGTGGGCACGGTGCGGATGCCTGCGGCCTTGCACCGCGCGATCACCTCTTCGGGCAGCAGGGGCGTGGCCGCATCCATATCCTTGACCGGCAGACCCAGCAGCGTGTCGCGCACCGCTCCGCCCACCCAGCGCAAGGGGCCGACCGCCGCCACCAATTCGGCCAGATCCGGGCGGATCAGCCAGCCTTCGCGTTTCAGAAATTCAGTCATACCATGCTGTTCAGTCATTTGGCCAGTTCAGGCGTTTGGAAAGATTGGCGAGAATGGCCCCGGTGATGCCCCAGATGCGATGCCCTTCCCAAGGGATTTCGACCAGATGGCGGATCTTGCCCTCCCATTCGATGGCGCGGCGCTGATGGTTGGCCGGGTCCATGACAAAGCCGAAGGGAGCCTCAAACCACTGCGCCACCTCGTCCGGGTTGGGCACCAGCGGCAGATCGGGCGGGATCAGCGCCAGCACCGGCGTCACCGCATAGCCCGATCCGGTCAGGAAAACATCCAGCGGCCCGATCACATCGACATGGCGCGGATCGATACCCAGTTCCTCCTGCGCCTCGCGCACGGCGGCATCTATGTCGGTTTCGCCCGGATCGAGCCGCCCGCCGGGCAGGGCAACCTGTCCGGCATGGGCGCGCATCGTGCCGGGGCGGTGGATCATCAGCACGCCGGGCGCGGCCCGCTCGGTCACGGCGATCAGCACGGCGGCGGGTTTGAATGCCTCGATGCCCGCCGTGCGCGGATCGGGAAACAGCGCAGGGGCAGGCCCCGCCATCCCGGCGTGATACAGTCGCTCCAGCTTGTGCTTGAGATTGCTCATTGCGGCGTCAGGGGGAAACTTATCCCCAGGCTGTCCACAGACAGTCCACCGTCCGTCCCCATATTCTCCCCTTGGTTCTCCAGCGCCATATCCACCAGTTGTCCCCATGTGGAGCGGTTGATCCGCGCCAGACAACCATGGCGCACGGCCAGATAGATCGCGGGCGTTTCCGCGTTGCCGCGCGCGATCAGGGGATGGTCCGGCCCGGCGATCACCGTGTCGTCGGTGTTGAGCCGGAAGGCCAGCGCCCCCTCGATCCGCGCCACATCCACCGCGACAAAGGCGGCATCGACCACCGCGATCCTCTGGCGATCCTGCGGCGTCACCAGCCAATGTTGGCCGTCCTCATCGCGCATCAGCAGCGTGGAAAAGGCGCGCACCATGGCCGGGCGGGTGATCGGTGCGCCCTGATGCCACCACGATCCATCGGCGCGGATCTCCATCTGGCTGTCGATTTCTTCGGCTGGATGCCATTGATCGACCGGGGGCAGGCGGCGCTCGGCCACCATGCGGGCGATGTCCTCAAGCGAGAGCGCGGCCAGATCGGGAGGGGGCGTATAGGGCATGGCGGCAATATGGGGCAGGCGGGCGCTGTGCGCCAGTGCTTCGCCTGCCCTAATTTCGCTTTAGCTCCAAGGGCCAAGCATGCCCTTTTGCGGCAGGATCGCGGCATTGTCGCAGCGCACCAGCAGGCGGCGCTGTTCAAACGGTCCGGGCAGATCCCATTCCCCCGTGGGCGCGTTGGTAAAGCCCCAGAAGCGGCCGTAATATTCCGGGTCGCCGATCATCACCATGGGCAAGGGCGCCTTGGGGTTCATCGCCGAAATGGCGGCGGTGACCAATGCCTTGCCAAAGCCGCGCCCCTGCGCCTCGGGCAGGACGGCGACGGGGCCGACCATGACCATCGGATGACGGCGGCCATCGGGATCGGTCAGCGCCACCGGCCAGCACTGGATCGAGCCGACCACATGCTGTTCCTCGTCCACTGCGGCAAAGGAGAGCGCGGGCAGCCATTCGGCATCGCCGCGCACCTTATAGGCGGTGCGCCCGCGTCGTTCCGGCTCAAACGCGCGATCGAGCAATTCCTCGACCAGCGAGGGGTCAACATTGTCCAGCGGAATGAGCGAGGGTTCGATAGCCATAATGCCGCGCGCGTTAGGGCAGGGGGGCGCCAGATGCAAGCAAGCTATGCAAGGAAATGCTTGCGGGCGGGCTGCGGGGGCGGCAATCGGGGGGTCATGATCTTTGGCGTGGATGAAGCGGGGCGCGGCCCCTTGGCGGGGCCTGTGGTGGCGGGCGCGGTGTGGCTTTGCGACAGTGCGATCGAGGGGCTGGCCGACAGCAAGAAATTGTCGGGCAAGCGGCGCGCTGCGCTGGAGGCGCGGATCATGGCCGAGGCGCATTGGGCCATCGGCGTGGTCGAGGCCGACGAGATCGACCGGATCAACATCTTTGCCGCCACGATGCTGGCCATGACGCGGGCGGTCGGCGCGCTGGTGGCCAAAGTGGGTGAACCCGCGATGGTGCTGATCGACGGCAACAAGACGCCAGAGGGGCGCGTGGGCGACTGGCGCTGGGCCGCGCGGGCGATTGTGGGGGGGGATGCGACCGAAGCGGCGATCTCTGCGGCCAGCATCATCGCCAAGGAGCACCGCGACCGGGTGATGCGCGAACTGGCCGTGCTGCACCCGCATTATGGGTGGGAGCGCAATGCCGGATATGGCACCGCGCAGCATTTGGCGGGTTTGCGCGAACATGGGCCTTGCGAGCATCACCGGCGGAGTTTCGCGCCGGTCGCGCAATTGTCATTTTTGTAAAAAATCGCCCCCTGAATCCGCTTTGCCGCGCCACTAGATGTTGAGTCTGCCGAGTCGCGGATGACTCTATCCCTTGTGTCAGACTCTTTCTGTTCTCCTGTTCTTGACTCGGTTTAGGCTTTGCGACTCGTGCTAACTCCACGAGTCGGGCCTTGACGTGAGTCTGCGAATGACTCATTGAGGGGGCCGTTCAACGCACTTATTCACAGGAATCCTCATGGGCACTGTCCTTCTCAAGGAGCGCACCCGCTCCACCCCGGCGCCGCGCAAGATCGCCAGCCGCATCAGGAAGGATCTTGTCCTCAAGCCGGTCGAAACGCCCAAGGCTGACCTGCCGCTGGGCCGCATTCTGGATGGCGATTGCATCGAGGCCATGCGCTCGATACCCACGGCCAGCGTCGATATGGTGTTTGCCGATCCGCCGTATAACCTCCAGCTCGGCGGCGATCTGGCCCGCCCCGATGGCAGCCATGTCGATGCCGTCACCAACGATTGGGACAAGTTCGACAGTTTTGGGGCCTATGACCGCTTTACCCGCGCCTGGCTGGCCGAGGCGCGCCGCGTGTTGAAGCCCAATGGCTCGCTCTGGGTGATCGGTTCTTATCACAACATCTTCCGCGTCGGCGCGATCCTTCAGGACATGGGCTTCTGGATACTGAACGATATCGTGTGGCGCAAATCGAACCCGATGCCCAATTTCAAGGGCACGCGCTTTACCAATGCCCATGAAACGCTGATCTGGTGCAGCATGGGCGAGGAGGCGAAATACACGTTCAACTATCGCGCGATGAAGACGCTCAATGACGAGCTGCAAATGCGCAGCGACTGGGTGCTGCCGATCTGCAACGGGGCCGAGCGTTTGAAGAAGGGCGGCTCGAAGGTCCACCCGACGCAGAAGCCGGAAAGCCTGCTCTATCGCGTGATGCTGGCCACGACCAACAAGGGCGACGTGGTGCTCGATCCCTTCTTTGGCACCGGCACCACAGGGGCGGTGGCCAAGCGCCTTGGCCGCGAATGGATCGGGTGCGAGCGGGAGCAGAATTACCGCGATGCCGCGATGGAACGCATCGAGATGGCCCTGCCGCTCGATGAATCCGCCATCAGCACGATGAAGAGCAAGCGCGCCGCGCCCAAGGTTCCTTTCGGCACGCTGATCGAAACCGGCTGGGTCAAGCCCGGTACGGTGCTGACCGGCAAGAAGGGGCGCAATCGTCCCGCCTTCACCGCCGTGGTGCGCGCCGACGGTTCGCTGGTGTCGGACAAGATCGAAGGTTCGATCCACTCCTGCGGCGCCCAGTTGCAGGGCGCGCCCAGCTGCAACGGCTGGACCTTCTGGAACATCGAGCATGAGGGGCAGATGAAGCCTCTCGACGCCATCCGTCAGCTTTATCTGCTGGCAAACGAGGACTGATCGGGTCTAAGCGCGGGGCCATGACTGTTTACCTGCGCCCGATCGCCCTTGTCGACAGCCCCCAATCCGAGGAAGGCGAAGCCCTTCGTCTGGCAGGCGGGCTGACTTATGCCAGCCGTTTCGCGCTGATCCGGCGCGAGGGCGGCAAAGTGGTCGAACGCACCCGCTTTGGCGTGGCCGAGGCGGGGCGCGTGATCCGGGGCGAGGCGGAGGAGCAGTGGGAGGCTTTGCGTTCCCCCCGCGCGCCGTTGCAGATGGGCGCGCGGACAGTGCGGCTGGATCAGCCGCAGGTGATGGGCATATTGAACGTCACGCCCGACAGTTTTTCCGACGGCGGGCGCCATATTTCCGGGCCGGATGTGCCAATGGTCCATGCCAGCGCGATGCTGGAGGCGGGCGCGGCGATGATCGACATTGGCGGCGAAAGCACGCGCCCCGGCGCCCCTCCCGTGTGGGAAGGCGACGAGATTGGGCGCGTGGTGCCAGTGATCGAGAAACTGGCCCGCACGGGTGCGGCGATCAGCGTGGACACTCGCCGCGTGGGCGTGTTCGAGGCGGCGTTGGCAGCAGGCGCGCATCTGTGGAACGATGTGTCGGGGCTGCGCCACGATCCGCGCAGCCTTGAATTTGCCGCCCATTGCGGCGCCCCCGTCTGCATCATGCATGCGCCGGGCAAGGGCGAAGACCTCCACGAGGACGGCCATTACGGCGATGTCGTGCTGGACGTGTTCGACTGGCTGCGCGCGCGGCGCGATGCGGCCGAGGCGGCGGGCGTGGCGCGGACCCGCATCCTGCTCGACCCCGGCATCGGCTTTGGCAAGACCCTGCAGGAAAATCTCGCGCTGATGAACGCGCTGCCGCTGTTTCACGCGCTGGGCTGCGCCCTGTTGGTTGGGGCCAGCCGAAAGCGGATGATCGGGGCGCTCTCCAACGAAGCGCCCGCGGATAAACGCCTTGGAGGGTCGCTGATGCTGGCCGCGCGGATGATGGAGGCCGGGGCGCAGATCATCCGCGTGCATGATGTGGCGCAAACGGTGCAGGCACTGCATGTCTGGCGCGGGTTGCGCGATGCGGCCCTGACCGATTTTGGGCAGTTGGTGGGGTAAAAAAGGGGGAGGAGGTTTGCCTCCGGCGGGCAAAGGGCGGGGGCCCTTTGCAATCCCCATACTGGGTTGCGCGCGTTCGCCGGCCCTACGCAAGATTTCCGCGCCGCAGGCTTTAAAAACCGCTTCGCGGATGGGTGATAACCGTTTAGGCAAGCGCCAAATTCATGGGATTGCAAAGGGCCCCCGCCCTTTGCCCGCCGGAGGCAAAACCCAAAGCCCCCTTACGCCGCGTCCCCAATGCCCAATTCGCTGAGCTTTCGATACAAGGTCGAACGCCCGATCCCCAGCCTGCGCGCCACCTCGGTCATGCGGCCGCGATAATGGCCGATGGCCAGCCGGATCACGTCGGCCTCGATGTCCTCCAACGGGCGCAGATTGCCGTCGGCGGTGAACAGCATCACGCCCGCGCTTTCGTGGGCCACGCCATTGCTGGGGCTCATCGGCTCGGCGGTAATCATGCTGGAGAGTTGGGGGAAATCGTCGGCGGTCAGCGCGTCGCCATCGCAGAAGACGGCGGCGCGGAACAGCACGGCCTGCAATTGCCGCACGTTGCCGGGCCAGTCATAGGCCGAGAGCAGCGACAGCGCGCCATCGGTGATGCCCAGTTCGCGCAGGCCCGGCTGTTCGCCGATACGCGCCAGGAAATGCCGTGCCAGCGCCGGAATATCGCCCAGTCGCGCGCGCAGCGGCGGCAGCGACACCGTGGTTGCGCAGATCGCGGCATGGAGTTCGGGAAGGAAATCGCCATGGACGATGAGATCCTTGAGCGGATAATTCGACGCCGCGATCAGCCGCACATCCACCCGGAAGGCATGGCGCGCGCCGATCGGGCGGCATGATCCTGTGGTCAGATATTCGGCCAGCCGCTCCTGCACACCCATGGGCAGACGGTCGATTTCGTCGATGACCAGCGTGGCGCCGTCGCAATATTGGATCGCGCCCATTTGCCGGTCGAAAGCGCCGGGGAAGGCGCCCTTTTCATGGCCGAACAGGGCCGATTCGATGGAATTGCCCGGCGTCGATCCGGCATTGACGATACGCAGCGGCATTTTGGCGCGCTGGGATGCGGCGTGGATGGCGCGTACCAGCATTTCCTTGCCGGTGCCGCTTTCGCCCTCGATCAGCAGGTGGCCTTGCCCGCGCGCCGATTTGGCGGCGATGGCCAGCGCCGTGCGGAAGGCAGGAGCTGCACCAATCATCGATTCAAAATCGGCCGGACCGTTCATCTTTTCGGTCAGCGGCTGCAATTCATCGCGCGGGGTTTCGCGCGTGGTGGCGTTGCGCAGGGCGCTCATCAGCCGGTCGGGCGCGATGGGCTTGATGAGGTAATCGGTTGCGCCCGCGCGCATGGCTTCGACCGCCAGCAGCGGCGAGGCCGAGGTTGTCAGCATCAGGATCGGCAGGGCGGGGCGGCGGCTGCGCAGATCCGCGATCAGCGAGCAGGCTTCATCGCCCGGCACCCATTGGTCAAGGATCACCGCGCCCAACTGCATGCCCTGCCGTGTGCCCAGCATGGCCACGGCCGTTTCGGCATCGCCCACCACCAGCGTCCGCCAGCCCTCGCGCGCGGCCAGCGCCGTGATCAGGCGGCTCTGCGCCGGCTCATCGTCGATCAGCATCAGCAGGCGCTGTTCGGTCTCTGCCATATTTGCGCGGTCAATAGTCATAGGTGCAGGATTTAGCCAAATTGGGTAAAGACCTGCTTAAGCGTGACCGGGCCGGCATCCGGATTTTTCAGGCCGTCCGTCAACCATGGCGGTGAAAATCAAATTTAACCTTTGGTGCAATTTACGTTTTGTCGCGGATCATGTTTTATCTTGTGCTGAGGCCTCAGGATGATAAGAATTGACCAAGAATTTAATGGGACAGGGGAAAAATCAATGACTCACACTCAGGATGTTACCGCGGCGCGGGAAACCTATGAGGGCTTCATTCGCCTGATCAAGATCAGTACCCCGGTCATCGCTGTTCTGGCCGCATTCGTCGTCTATCTCATCTCCCGCTGAAAGGTCTGGAATGACGGATAAATTGCGTATCGCCGCTCTTACCGAAAGAGCGGCGGGGGAAACGCGCGTCTGCGTGACGCCGGAAACGGTGAAGAAATTCACGAGCCTTGGCGCTATTGTGGCGGTGGAAAGCGGGGCGGGGCTTGCTGCCTCGATTGCTGATGCCGATTATGCCGCGGTTGGCGCGATCATGGGCGATGCGGCCACGGTGGTGGCGGGCGCGGACATTGTGCTGGGGGTTCAGGGGCCGGATGTGGCCCTGCTTTCGAGCGCGAAGCCGGGCGTGTGGGTTGCGGCGGGGCTGGACCCGTTTGGTCAGCGCGGGCGGGTTGACGCCTATGCCGCCGCCGGGGTCGAGGCGCTGGCGATGGAATTCATGCCGCGCATCACCCGCGCGCAGTCGATGGACATCCTCTCCTCGCAAAGCAATCTGGCCGGATATAAGGCCGTGATCGATGCGGCGGCCACCTATGGCCGCGCCTTTCCGATGATGATGACGGCGGCGGGCACGATTTCGGCGGCCAAGGCGTTCATCATGGGCGTGGGCGTGGCGGGGCTTCAGGCCATCGCCACCGCGCGGCGTCTGGGCGCGCAGGTCTCGGCCACCGACGTGCGCAGCGCGACCAGAGAGCAGATCCAGAGCCTTGGCGCCAAGCCGATTTTCGTGGAAAATGTCGCGGGCATCGAGGGCGAGGGCGCGGGCGGCTATGCCACCGAAATGAGCCCGGAATATCAGGCGGCGCAGGCCGAACTGGTTTCCAGCCATATCGCCAAGCAGGACATCGTCATCACCACGGCGCTGATCCCCGGCCGGGCGGCGCCGCGCCTGATTTCCGATGCGCAGATCGCCACGATGAAGCCGGGCAGCGTCATTTTCGACCTTGCCGTGGCGCAGGGCGGCAATGTCGAAGGTTCGGTTCCCGATCAGATTGTTGAGCGCCATGGCGTCAAGATTATGGGCTATTCCAATACGCCCGCGCATCTGGCCGCCGATGCCTCGGCGCTGTTTGCGCGCAATCTCTACAACTTCCTCTCGGCCTTTTGGGACAAGGAGCAGGGGCGCCCTGTTCTGGACGAGGAAATCGGCAATGCGATCCGGCTGACGCAAGGCGGCCAGGTCGTCAATCCGCGACTGCTCTGAGGGGAGGGCGCAATGGACTTTATCTCGATCCTGTCGATTTTCGTGCTGGCGTGTTTCGTCGGCTATTATGTGGTGTGGTCGGTCACGCCCGCGCTGCACACGCCTTTGATGGCGGTGACGAATGCCATTTCCTCGGTGATCGTGGTGGGCGCGCTGATTGCGGCGGCGGCCAGCGGGATTGGTGCGGCGGGCGGCGTTTCGAAATGGCTGGGGCTGGGCGCGGTGGTTTTGGCCAGCGTCAACATCTTTGGCGGCTTTGCGGTCACGGCGCGCATGTTGGCCATGTATAAGAAGAAGGAGAAGAAGTGATGGTTCTCCAGCTTCTTAGCGCGGGCGCTGAACTCGCGCCGCACAACGCATTCCCGATGCCGACAGCAGAGAACAGCGGCATTGTCCCGTTCCTCTATCTTGTTTCGGGCGTGCTGTTCATTCTGGCCCTGCGCGGCCTGTCGTCTCCGGCGACCAGCCGGGCGGGCAATCGTTATGGCATGATCGGCATGGTGATTGCGGTCGCCACGACGCTGGTGACGCATTTCCCTTCGGCGGTTAATCCCTATGGTGAAACGTCAGCGGCGATTGAACATGGCCTCCAGACTGTGCCTGATTTCGGGGCTTTTGGCCTTATCGCTCTGGCCATCGCCCTTGGCGGCGGCATTGGCTTTGTCATTGCCCGCCGCATCGCCATGACGGCGATGCCGCAACTGGTGGCGGCGTTTCACTCGCTGGTTGGTATGGCGGCTGTGCTGGTGGGCTGGGCGGCTTATCTCAATCCGGGGGCTTTCGGGATTACCGAGATTTCGGACCTGATAGTGACACTGACGCCAACCGGTATGGATGGCGAAACGATAGCCAGTGCGGCCAAAACCTTAACTGTCCCCGGTGTGCCCCACATCCACGCCCAATCCTGCATCGAAATGGGCCTTGGCATCGCCATTGGCGCGATCACCTTTTCCGGTTCGATCATCGCCTTCCTCAAACTGGCGGGCAAGATGTCGGGTTCGCCGATCATGCTGCCGGGGCGCCATGTCATTAACCTTGGCACGATCATCGCGATCCTTGGCCTTGTCGGCTATTTCACGATGGATCAGTCGCTCTGGGTGATCGGCCTGATTACGCTGCTGGCCTTCATCATCGGTTTCCTGCTGATCATTCCGATTGGCGGGGCGGATATGCCGGTGGTGGTCTCGATGCTCAACTCGTATTCGGGCTGGGCGGCCGCCGCGATGGGCTTCACGCTGCATAACAGCGCGATGATCATCACCGGGGCGCTGGTGGGCTCTTCGGGCGCGATCCTCAGCTACATCATGTGCAAGGCGATGAATCGCAGCTTTATCTCGGTGATCGCAGGCGGCTTTGGCGCCGCGCCCGAGGCATCGGGCGGCGCGGCCAAGGAACAGCGCCCGTGGAAGCGCGGCAGCGCCGAGGACGCGGCCTTCCTGATGAAGGAAGCCGAGAGCGTCATCATCATCCCCGGCTATGGCATGGCGGTCAGCCAAGCCCAGCACGCGCTGCGCGAAATGGCCGATGTGCTGAAGAAGGAAGGCGTCAGCGTTAAATACGCGATCCATCCAGTGGCGGGAAGAATGCCCGGCCATATGAATGTCTTGCTGGCCGAAGCCAATGTGCCTTATGATGAAGTATTCGAGCTGGAGGACATCAATTCCGAGTTCGGCCAGTGCGACGTCGCCTTCATCATCGGCGCCAATGACGTGGTCAACCCCGCCGCCAAGACCGACAAGTCCAGCCCGATCTATGGCATGCCCGTGTTCGACGTGGACAAGGCCAAGACCGTCATGTTCGTCAAACGCAGCATGGGCGGCGTGGGCTATTCAGGTGTCGATAATGATGTCTTCTACATGGACCAGACCATGATGCTGCTGGCCGACGCCAAGAAGATGGTGGAAGACATCGTCAAGGCGCTGGCCCACTAAGGGGTTCCTTGAATGCGTAAAGTTCTGACAGTCCTTGCCCTTACCCTTGCCCTTTCGGGCTGTGTTCAGGGGATCGTCCGGGGCCGGGTGAAATCCGCGCTGGTGGGGGCGGGGCTGTCCGAACCGGTTTCGGCCTGCATGGCCGAGCATATGGTGGACAAGCTGACCATCAGCCAATTGCGCCAGTTGGAGGCGTTGCAGGGGCCTAAGCGGTCGCTGTTCGATTATGTGATGGCGGTGCGCCGGATTCAGGACCCGGAAGTGATCCGCGTGACGGCGGCGGCGGCCGGGTTGTGCATGTCGGGGTGGGAAAGATAAGATTTGAAGGGATGCCTCTGGCGGGCAAAGGGTCTCGACCCTTTGCAATCCCATTTTTTGGGTGGTGGTTGATCCGTCCGCAGTTGATGATTTTTAAACCCTGCGGCGCGGTGAGGTTATCCTATCCGTGCCGCAGGCTTTAAGCATTCCGGCCTCGCGTCTGGCATCGGGCGCCGAACCCGTGGCGCAACAAAGACAGTAATGGGAGCGCGAGGGACAAGTCCCTCGCACCTTTCCTTTTCCTTCTATCTTCGCTACCCCACCCCCCATGCCTCTATCCCCTCTGGCCTGCGACCCATCACAATCCCTCGGCCGTGAATTTGCGCTCGAAGGCTCGATCGCCCGCGGCCCTCGCAGCCCTTATCAGCGCGACCGCGACCGGATCATCCACTCGATTGCGTTCCGGCGCCTGCGGCATAAAACGCAGGTTTTCGTCGCCCCTGATGGCGACCATTATCGGGTCCGCCTGACGCACAGTTTGGAGGTGGCCCAGATCGGCCGCGTGATCGCCCGCGTGCTGGGGCTGGACGAGGATCTGACCGAGGCGTTATGCTTGGCCCATGACATCGGCCACCCGCCCTTTGGCCACAGCGGCGAGGACGCGCTGGACGAGGCGCTCAAAGAGCAGGGCGGCTGGGATCACAATGCCAACACTTTGCGCACGCTGATGCGTCTGGAAAGCCCCTATTGCGAGCATGAGGGGCTGAACCTGACGTGGGAGACGCTGGAGGGGCTGGCCAAGCATAACGGGCCGGTGCGCGATCCCAACTGGGCGCTGGCCGAACTGGACGCGGCCTATCCGCTGCATCTGGGCGAATGGTCATGCCTTGAGGCGCAGGTGGCCGCGATTGCCGACGATATTGCCTATGACAATCACGACATTGACGATGGGTTGCGCGCTGGTTTCCTCCATCTCGACGATCTTCTGACGCAGCCCTTCGTGGCGCAGCAGTGGCGCGCGGTGGAGGCCAAACATCCCAATGCCCCCCATGACCGCAAGCTGCGCGAACTGGTGCGCAGCCAGATCGGCATCATGGTCAATGATGTGATCGCCGAAACGCAAGCGCGCACGCAGGGTATGGCGGGCATTGCCGACATCCGCGCCGCCGCCCGCGCCAGCGCCGCCTTTTCGCCCGCCATGGCCGAGGCCGAGCGGACCTTGAAGCGCTTCATGTATGACCGGCTCTATTACCACCCCGATCAACTGGCCACGGCGGAAAAGGCGCATCAGGTCGTCTCGGGCCTGTTTGCCGCCTATCGCGAGGACCCCTCGCGCATGGGCGAGGCATGGGCCGCCCGCCTGCCGCAGGCCGAGCCACAGCGCAGCCGCCATATCGCCGACTATATCGCGGGCATGACCGACCGTTTCGCCATCGCGCAATACCGCGCGATCCACGGCACAGCCCCCGAAGGATTGAGCAACGTCTGACCCCGAATGCGCCGGATTTGTGGAGAGGATTGCGTATTGGGGTAGAATTTCTGACACTCTGTTTGACTTTTGCGCCGCAAAAAGAGATGGCGAACACCAGTCGCTGAACGATGCGGGAGAGTTCGGGTGATTCGTCAAGGATCGCCCGGCGCCGAAGGAGCAACCGCCCCGGAATCTCTCAGGCAATAAGGACCGTGTCGGTCAATAGCGACGCTCTGGAAAGTGCAGCCGGGCCAATGGGTTCGGGGGCCGCCGAAGGGGTAAATCTGCGCATTTTCTTGTGCAGGCTAAGCTCTCAGGTTTCCGTGACAGAGGGGGCACCGGAATGGTGCAACGCTGTGCGGAAGGCTGATTTGTGAGCGACACATACGATTCTAACTCGGTCGAAGAGGCCGAAATTCCCGAAACCCTCACCCTTCCTCTCGATGCCTGGCACCGCGCGCGCGGCGGCCGCATGGTCGAATTCGCCGGTTATTGGATGCCGGTGCAGTACGAAGGCATCATGGGCGAACACCTGTGGACGCGCGAAAACGCCGGGCTGTTCGACGTCAGCCACATGGGCCAGTTGGTCGTGTCGAGCGAGGACGAGGATCAGCAGGACGCCATCACGGCGCTGGAAGCGCTGATGCCCGCCGATCTCTCGATCCTCAAGGTTGGTCGCCAGCGCTATTCGCTGCTGTTGAATGAAACCGGCGGGATCATCGACGATCTGATGATCACGCGCTGGCCCGGCGGTTTCTTCCTGATCGTTAATGGCGCGACCAAGTGGGATGATATTGGCCATCTGCGCGAATTCCTGCCTGATGACATCACGCTGACCCATCGCGACGATTTCGCCCTGCTGGCGTTGCAAGGCCCTCGCGCCGCCGAGGCTTTGGCCTCTTTCGGCATCGCGCCCGCCCAGCCGCAGATCGTGCCCGTGGATCAACTCTCCTTCATGCAGGCCGGTCCCTATGTGTGGAACGGCGTTGAACTGCACATCAGCCGTAGCGGTTATACCGGCGAGGATGGCTATGAAATCGCCGTTCCGGCCGAAAGCGCCGAGGCGCTGGCCGAGATGCTCTGCACCCATCCGGCGGTCAAGCCGATCGGCCTTGGCGCGCGCGACAGCTTGCGCATGGAGGCGGGCCTGCCGCTCTATGGTCATGATCTGAATGAGGAAATCGACCCGATCAGCGCGGGCCTTGCCTTCGCCATTTCCAAGCGCCGCCGTGCCGAAGGCGGCTTCCCCGGCGCTGACCGCATCCTGACCGGCCTGTCGCAAGGCACCGAAACGGTCCGCGTGGGCCTCAAGCTATCGGGCCGTCAGGCCGCGCGCGAAGGCGCCGAGGTGTATAGCGGCGAGGACAAGGTCGGCGTGCTGACCTCGGGCGGTTTCGCGCCCAGCCTCGGCTGCCCCATTGCCATGGCCGATGTGCCCGCCGCTCTGGGCGGGCCCGGCACTGAACTGTTCATCGACGTGCGCGGCAAGAAGCTGCCGGCCACGGTCGCTGCCATGCCTTTTGTTCCCCATCGCTATTTCCGCAAAGGAGCCGCAAAATGACCCGTTATTTCACCAAGGACCACGAGTGGATCTCCGTTGACGGCGATGTGGCGACCGTCGGCATCACCGATTTTGCGCAAAACGCGCTGGGCGACATCACCTTTGTCGAAGTCCCCGAAGCGGGCAAGGCGCTGGGCAAGGGCGATACGGCCAGCGTGGTGGACAGCGTGAAGGCCGCCAGCGACGTTTACGCCCCGGTTTCGGGCGAAGTGACCGAAGGCAATGCGGCGCTGGAAGAAGCCCCCGAACTGGTCAACACCTCGCCCGAAAGCGAAGGCTGGCTGTGGCGCATGAGCGTGGCCGATGCCGGCGAACTGGCCGATCTGATGGATGAGGCCGCCTACGCCGCCTATATTGCGGAGCTTTAATCGCCCATGCGTTATTTGCCTCTCACCCCGGCCGATCGCGCCACGATGCTGGCGCGGATCGGCGTGGACAATATTGACGCGCTGTTTTGCGATGTGCCCGCTGAGGCGTTGCAGGCCGGACCCATTGCGGGCCTGCCTGCTCACGCCAGCGAAATGGCGGTCGAACGCCATATGGGCCGCCTTGCCGGGGAAAACCTCTCGGCGGGCGCGGCGCCCTTCTTTCTGGGCGCGGGCGCGTATAAGCACCATATCCCGGCCAGCGTCGATCACCTGATCCAGCGCGGCGAGTTTCTGACCGCCTATACGCCCTATCAGCCCGAAATCGCGCAGGGCACGCTGCAGGTGCTGTTCGAGTTCCAGACGCAGGTGGCGCGTCTGCTTGGCACTGATATTGCAAACGCCAGCCTCTATGACGGCTCGACCGCTTGCTGGGAAGCGATCGCCATGGCGCATCGCGTGACCAAGCGGAAGAAGTCGATCCTGACCGGCGGGTTGCATCCGCATTATGTCGCCACGGCTCAGACCATGGCGCGTTTCACCGACGATGTGCTGGTGGCGCAGGCCCCGGTGCTGTCGGGCGATGCCGAGGACGGTGCGATCATCGCCGCCATCGATGGCGAGACCAGCGCGGTTGTGGTGCAATACCCGGATATTCTGGGCCGCATTCCCGATCTGGCCGCGATTGCGGCGGCGGCGCAGGCGCATGGCGCGCTGCTGATCGCGGTGGTGACGGAGCCGGTGGCGCTGGGGCTGCTGGAGGCTCCCGGCGCGCTGGGCGCGGATATCGTTGTGGGTGAGGGGCAGTCGCTGGGCGTGGGGCTGCAATTTGGCGGGCCGTATCTGGGCCTGTTCGGTTGCCGCGAAAAGTTCCTGCGCCAGATCCCCGGCCGCCTGTGCGGCGAGACGCTGGACGCCGAAGGGCGCCGCAGCTTCGTGCTGACGCTCTCAACGCGCGAACAGCATATCCGCCGCGAAAAGGCGACCAGCAATATCTGCACCAATTCAGGCCTTTGTGCGCTGGCTTTCAGCATTCACATGAGCCTGCTGGGCGGCGCTGGTCTGGAACGTCTGGCCCGCATCAACCATGGCAAGGCGCAGGCTTTGGCAGCCGCTGTGGCGACGGTTCCGGGCGTGTCGGTCTTGAACGATGCCTATTTCAACGAATTTACGGTGATCCTGCCCAAGGATGCGCGCGAAGTCGTTGATGCTCTGGCCGAGCGGGACATTCTGGGCGGCGTGCCGCTTGGTCGCCTTTATGCCGAAACGCCCGCGCTGGCGAATGGCCTGCTGCTGACCGCCACGGAATGCACGAGCGATGAAGATATTGCGGCCCTTGTGGCGGCGCTGAAGGAGGTGCTGTGATGAACGCTCCCAACGCTTCGGGCTGGCGCCCGGAAATGGGCGAGGCAGGCGCAATCCTGCCCGCCACGGTCAGCGGCGATCATGGCCTCAACCTTGAAGAAAAGCTGATCTTCGAACTGGCCGCGCCCGGCACCTATGGCGTCGATTTCGACGATGCCGACGTGGCCCCCGCGCCCGCGCTGGGCAAGTTCCTGCGCAAGGCCGCACCCGCTCTGCCGGGCCTGACCGAGCCGGAAGTGGTGCGCCATTACACGCGCCTCTCGCGCCAGAACTACGCGATCGATCTGGGGCCGTTCCCGCTCGGCTCCTGCACGATGAAGCACAATCCGCGTTTGAATGAAAAGGTCGCGCGGATGGCCGGTTTTGCCGATGTCCATCCGTTGCAGCCGACCCAGACGGTGCAGGGCGCGCTCAAGGTCATCACGCAACTGGCCGATTGGCTGATGGCGCTGACCGGCATGCCTGCGGTCGCCATGACGCCCAAGGCAGGCGCGCATGGTGAGCTTTGCGGTCTGCTCTGCATTCGTGCCGCCCTGACTGCGCGCGGTGAGGAACGCCCCGTGGTGCTGGTGCCCGAAAGCGCGCATGGTACGAACCCGGCCACCGCCGCCTTCGCCGGTTTCCGCGTGGAAAATATCCCCGCAACCGAGGATGGCCGCGTTGATGTGGCCGCGCTGACGGCTCGTTTGGGGCCAGATATTGCGGGCGTCATGATCACCAACCCCAACACTTGCGGGTTGTTCGAGCGCGATCTCAAGACGATCTCGGATGCGGTCCATGCGGCGGGCGGCTATGTCTATTGCGACGGCGCGAATTTCAACGCCATCGTCGGCAAGGTGCGCCCCGGCGACCTTGGCGTGGACGCGATGCACATCAACCTGCACAAGACCTTTTCGACGCCTCATGGCGGTGGCGGTCCGGGTTCGGGTCCGGTGGTGCTTTCGGCGGCGCTGGCCCCGTTTGCCCCGCTGCCCTTCGCCACGCTCGATGCCGACGGCGTTGCGCATCTGGTCGAAGAGGGTGACGCACACGATCATGGCCACCCCAACAGCTTTGGCCGCATGACCGCGTTCCATGGCCAGATGGGTATGTTCACCCGCGCGCTGACCTATATCCTCAGCCATGGCGCGGATGGCCTGCGTCAGGTGTCCGAGGATGCGGTGCTCAACGCCAACTACATCCTGCGCGAACTGGAAGACGTGCTGGACGCGCCCTTTGCCGCCTATGGTCCCTGCATGCATGAGGCCTTGTTCAGCGACAATGGCATGGCCGAGGGATTCTCGACGCTGGATATCGCCAAGGGTCTGATCGACGAGGGTTTCCACCCGATGACGGTCTATTTCCCGCTGGTGGTCCATGGCGCGATGCTGGTCGAGCCCACCGAAACCGAGAGCAAGGCGGGCACCGACCGTCTGATCGCTTCGCTGCGCTCGCTGGCCGAGCGTGGGCGGGCAGGGGATGTGACGCTGAAAAGCGCACCTCACTATACACCGCGGCGCCGCGTTGATGAAACGCTGGCGGCGCGCAAGCCCAAGCTGGTCTGGAAGGACTGAGCTATAGGGTCGCAGGAGGGGGCCGCTGCGTTCGCGTGGCGGCCCTTTTTCTATGCCCGTTTCAGGCGGTTTCGCGGGCGGCCTTGATACGCCGATGCTCGCGCAGGGCAATCATCATCCCCGCCGCCACGATCAGCGGCGCCCCGGCCCAGGTATGCGCGGGCGGCAATTGGTCAAAGATCGTCCAGCCGTAGATCGTCGTCCAGATCAGCGTGGCATAATCCATCACCAGCACGCTGGCCGCCGAACCAAAGCGCAAGGCGGCGGTCATCAGGATCTGCGCCAAGGTGCCGACCACGCCCATGGCGATGATCCCTGCCCAGACGTCGGTGGCATGGGGCGTCCGATAGAGCAGCATCGGGATCAGCGTCAGCAAAGTGCCAAAGAGCGCGAAATAGAACACCACCGAAATCGGTGCTTCGGTGCTGGTCAGATCGCGGATCTGGAGGCTGATGACCGCGACCAGAAAGCCCGAACACAGTCCAGCCGCCAGCCCCAGCGGCGAAATGCCCCCCGCAAGCGATGCCCCGTCGCCCGGCGCGGTGATGATCAGCACCCCGGCAAAACCCAGCGCCACCGCCATCCAGCGCAGCCGCCCCGGCGGCGATTTATAGACAATGGCCGTCAGCAGGACCGCAAAGAGCGGTGTGGTAAAACCAAGGATCGTGGCCACCGGCAAAGGCAGCAGCACCTGCGCGCCAAACAGGCAGACCATGCCGATGGTCCCGGTGATCGTGCGCAGGGCGTGGGTTTTCAATCGCCGCGTGTAAAGCGAAAACAGCCGTCCTCGCACAGCCAGCCAGCCGCCCAGCAAGGGCAGCGACAGCGCCTGGCGCCAGAACATGATTTCGGGCAAGGCGACGCCGCGCTGGTGCAGCAGCTTGACCGTCATATACAGCGTGGCCAGCGCAAGCGTGGCGGCAAGGCGCAGGCCCAGCGCCAGAAAGGGGCGTTGATGTTGAGGCACGCGCGGGCCTTAACGCATAAGAGGCGATTGTGGCACCGCTATTTTGCGCATGAAACGATGCGGCGGGCGTATCGGCCCGCCGCCCCGCGCATCAGAGGCAGGCCTCAAGGAAAGTCTGGTCAAAGCCGAACTGGCGCGCCTTTTCCAGCGTATAGGGGCGCAGGCCCGAGGAACGCCATTCGCCGATGATCTTGCCGTCGTCGGTCTCGTCCAGATATTCGAATTTGAACAATTCCTGCGTGACAATCACATCGCCCTCCATGCCGATCACCTCGGTGATGTTGGTGGTGCGGCGGCTGCCATCGCGCAGGCGTTTCACCTGAACGATAAGATCGACCGACTCCGCGATCTGGCGGCTGATGGCCTCCTTGGGGATCTTGATGTCGCCCATCAGGATCATGTTTTCCATACGGCCAAGGCATTCGCGCGGGGAGTTGGCGTGGAGCGTACACATCGAGCCATCGTGGCCGGTGTTCATCGCGGCCAGCAGGTCGAAACATTCCGCGCCGCGAATTTCGCCCAGGATGATGCGGTCAGGCCGCATACGCAGGGCGTTTTTCACAAGGTCGCCGATGGTGATCGCGCCCTGTCCTTCAAGATTGGGCGGGCGGGTTTCCAGCGGCAGCCAGTGCGGCTGCTGCAGACGCAGTTCGGCCGCGTCCTCGATAGTCAGCACACGCTCACCCGGATCGATCATCTTCGACAGGGCATTGAGCATGGTGGTCTTGCCCGAACCCGTGCCGCCCGAAATCACGATGTTCATCCGACACGCGCCCGCGATTTTCAGCGCGGTGGCCATGCGATCATTCATCGAGCCGAAATCGCGCAGCATGTCGATCGTGATCGGCTTTTCGGAAAACTTGCGGATCGAGATCGCCGTGCCGCGCAAAGACAGCGGCGGCACGATCACGTTCACACGGCTGCCGTCCTTCAAACGGGCGTCGGCCAAAGGCGTGGTCTGGTCAACGCGGCGGCCGACCTGATTGACGATGCGCTGGGCGATCTGGAACAGGTGCTGTTCATCGCGGAAACGGATGGTGGAAAGCTGAAGCTTGCCCTTCTTTTCGATATAGGTCTGGTCCGGGCCGTTGACCATGATGTCGGACACGTCGGGGTCGTTGAGCAGTTCCTCAAGCGGACCAAAGCCCAGCAATTCGTCGATCAGCACCTTTTCCAGCGCGAATTGCTCACGCCGGTTGAGCGTAATTTTCAGCTCGGCCAGCACTTCCATGATGATCGGGCGGAATTCTTCGGCCAGTTCATCCTTGGTCAGCGTTGCGGCGGCTTCGGGGTCCACGCGCTCCAGTAGGCGGGGCAACACCTGCTCCTTGATCTTGTGAACGCTGGCCTCGAAACCTTCGGCCTGACGGGTGGATTCGACGGTGGAATTCATCCGCTCGGCCAGGCGCGCCATCGCATCGCCGCCCTTGGAATCCATCGTCATTTCGGCTTCGGCGGGCAAAGGCGGAAACTGATCCCCGCCCGAAGGCGGTGGAGGAGGAGCACCGGCGGGCAGACCATCGGCTCGCATCGGACGGGCCACGCCGAACTGCGGTCTTGCGCCGGCGCCAAAGCTGCCAGGGCCAGTGCGTCGACCGAATGCGCTCATCGTCGTCTATTCCTTCAACTACCGCACAGACATCGCCAGCGACCATTTGGGCTATGGACCGTTTGAGAACACGACCAGCCTGTGCCAATTGAGCAAGGTGAATAGAACGGAAACTTTGAGGATTTGCTAATGGCCAAGCGCCGCTCACGGGCAAATACCGATTTTGACGCTTTGAATGAGCCGCAAACATCCCCGTCCTGCTGGCTTTGCGAGAGGCCGCTGGGCTGCCGGATCGAGTGGCACCATCCGGTGCCCAAATCGCGCGGTGGGCGCGTCGTGGTCGCCGTCCATCCGATCTGTCACCGGGCGCTGCACGCCAATTTCACCAACGCCGAACTGGCGCGTATCGCAGAGGATGTCGCGATTTTGCGCGGGCATGAGGTTCTGGCGCGCTTTCTCAACTGGGTGGCGGGCAAGGACCCGGATTTTCACGCGCCGACGGCGAGGAGGGGAAGGTAGGACTACCAAAGAAAAAGGGCCTGGAAAAAGGCGCAAACCCTTTTCCCGGCCCTCAATCTGTTATCCGTCAAAGCGACCGACGAAGCCGGTCAGCCCGCGATCAACCCACCAGCTTTTCGGCCAGCACGGTCAGACCCTTGGGGGTCACTTCAGCGAAACCGCCCGCGATGGCGATTTCTTCCGGAGCCGCGTTTTCGCTCTTGTACACTTTCACGGTGCCATCGGCGATGGTCGAGAGGAAAGGCGCATGGCCTTCCAGCACGCCGAACTCGCCTTCCGCACCGGGGACGACCACCATGTGGACTTCCTCGGAGCGGACCAGCTTCGCAGGCGTGACGAGTTCGAAATGCAGCGCCATGACTTAGGCCTCCGCAGCCAGCTTCTTGGCCTTTTCGACCGCTTCGTCGATGCCGCCAACCATGTAGAAGGCAGCTTCGGGCAGGTGGTCATATTCGCCGTCCACAACCGCCTTGAACGAACGCACGGTGTCTTCGACCTGCACGAACTTGCCGCTGATGCCGGTGAACACTTCGGCCACGTGAAAGGGCTGCGACAGGAAGCGCTGGATCTTGCGGGCGCGGGCGACGGTGAGCTTATCTTCTTCCGAAAGCTCGTCCATGCCCAGGATCGCGATGATGTCCTGCAGCGACTTGTACTTCTGCAGCGTTTCCTGAACGCGGCGGGCGGTCTCGTAGTGCTCTTGGCCGACAACGGCGGGCGTCAGCACGCGCGAGGTCGAGTCGAGCGGGTCAACCGCCGGATAGATGCCGAGTTCCGAAATCGCGCGGTTCAGCGTGGTCGTTGCGTCCAAGTGGGCGAACGAGGTGGCCGGCGCCGGGTCGGTAAGGTCGTCCGCGGGAACGTAAATGGCCTGAACCGAGGTGATCGAACCCTTGGTGGTCGAGGTGATGCGTTCCTGCAGCGCGCCCATGTCGGTCGACAGGGTGGGCTGATAACCCACGGCCGAAGGGATACGGCCCAGCAGAGCCGACACTTCCGAACCGGCCTGCGTGAAGCGGAAGATGTTGTCCACGAAGAACAGCACGTCCTGGCCTTCCTGGTCGCGGAAGTATTCAGCCATGGTCAGACCCGACAGAGCCACACGAGCGCGGGCGCCCGGCGGTTCGTTCATCTGGCCGAACACCAGAGCAACCTTCGAACCATCGGGGGTCGGGTTGCCATCGGCGTCCTTGGCGATAACGCCGGCGTCGAGGAATTCGTGGTAAAGGTCGTTGCCTTCACGGGTGCGTTCACCCACGCCCGCGAACACCGACACGCCGCCGTGGCCCTTGGCGATGTTGTTGATCAGTTCCTGAATGAGAACCGTCTTGCCAACGCCCGCGCCGCCGAACAGACCGATCTTGCCGCCCTTGGCATAGGGGGCCAGAAGGTCGATGACCTTGATGCCGGTCACGAGGATCGCGGCTTCGGTCGACTGGTCGATGAATTCGGGGGCCTTGGCGTGGATCGGAGCAACCTGCTCGGCGCCGACCGGGCCACGTTCGTCGATGGGATCGCCCACGACGTTCATGATGCGGCCCAGCGTCTTGGGGCCGACCGGCACCGAGATCTGTGCGCCGGTGCTGGTCACGGTCTGGCCGCGGGTCAGACCTTCGGTGGCGTCCATCGCGATGGTGCGGACGGTGTTTTCGCCAAGGTGCTGAGCAACTTCGAGAACCAGACGGTTCCCGTTATTGTCGGTTTCCAGAGCGGTCAGAATCGCCGGGAGTTCCCCGTCGAAGGCAACGTCGACGACGGCGCCGATAACCTGGGCAATCTTGCCAGTGCTGGTGGACATGGGTTTCTTCCTTGCCTGCTGTGTCGTCGTCAGAGCGCTTCGGCGCCCGCGATGATTTCAATGAGTTCAGTGGTGATCGCGGCCTGACGGCTGCGGTTATACTGGATGGTCAGCTTGCTGATCAGGTCGCCGGCGTTGCGGGTGGCGTTATCCATGGCGGTCATGGATGCACCCTGTTCGCTGGCCGCATTTTCCAGCAGAGCGCCGAAAAGCTGCGTTTTCAGATAGCGCGGCAGCAGAGCGGCGAGGATTTCCTCCTCCTCCGGCTCATATTCGACCACCGAGTCCGCCGCCACTTCCGACTTGGGAGCGGGAACGGGGATGATCTGTTGCGTCGTGGGCTCCTGCAACAGCGCGCTGCGGAAGCGGCTGAAGAAGAGATGCGCTACGTCAAACTTGCCTGCATCATACAGCGCCACCAGTTCGGCAGCGATCGCATCGGCTTCGGCATAGCCCGCTTCACGCACCGTGGTGGTGTCGAAGCCGCCGATGATCGCATTGGGGAATTCGCGACGGATAACCGCGCGGCCCTTGCGACCGATCAGATAGAACGCGACCTTCTTGCCCTCGGCCTGAAGGGCCAGAGCCTTCTGGCGCGCGGCCTTGACGATGTTCGAGTTGAACGCGCCGCACAGACCGCGATCCGAATTAGCCACCACCAGCAGATGCATAGCATCCTTGCCGGTGCCTGCCAGCAGCTTGGGGCTGCTTTCGCTGACCACGATGCGCGAGGCGAGGCTGGCGACAACGCCGGCCATCCGCGATGCATAGGGGCGCGCGGCCTCGGCAGCGGACTGCGCCTTGCGCAGTTTCGCCGCCGCGACCATCTGCTTGGCCTTGGTGATCTTCTGGGTCGACTTGACCGAGTTGATCCGGCCTTTGAGTTCCTTAAGGCTGGCCATTGCCAACTACCTTTCGTAGCTAGACCTGACTTAAGCGAACTGCTTGGCGAAGGCGTCGAGAGCCGCCTTGAGCTTGCCCTTGGCTTCGTCGCCCAGATCCTTGGTGTTGCGGATCAGGTCGAGCAGGTCGCCATGCTGCGAACGCAGGAAGCTGAGCAGTTCGGCCTCGTATTCGGTCACGCGGTTGACCGGAACGCTGTCCAGATAACCGTTGGTGCCCGCGAAGATCACGCAGGTCTGCTCTTCGAAACCGAGCGGCGAGAACTGAGCCTGCTTGAGCAGCTCGGTCAGACGCGCACCGCGGTTCAGCAGCTTCTGGGTCGAAGCGTCGAGGTCCGAACCGAACTGGGCAAACGCGGCCATTTCGCGATACTGGGCCAGCTCCAGCTTGATCGAGCCGGCAACCTTCTTCATCGCCTTGGTCTGAGCCGACGAACCCACGCGCGACACCGACAGACCAACGTTGATGGCCGGACGGACGCCCTGATAGAACAGGCCGGTTTCAAGGAAGATCTGGCCGTCGGTGATCGAGATCACGTTGGTCGGAATGTAGGCCGACACGTCGCCTGCCTGCGTTTCGATGATCGGCAGAGCGGTCAGCGAACCGGCGCCCATGTCATCGTTGAGTTTGGCGGCGCGTTCCAGCAGACGCGAGTGGAGATAGAACACGTCGCCGGGATAGGCTTCGCGGCCCGGAGGACGACGCAGCAGCAGCGACATCTGACGATAGGCCACGGCCTGCTTGGAAAGGTCGTCATACACGATCACGGCGTGCATCGCGTTGTCGCGGAAGAATTCGCCGATGGCCGCACCGGTGTAGGGCGCCAGATACTGCAGCGGAGCGGGCTCCGAAGCGGTGGCGGCGATCACGACCGAATATTCCATCGCGCCGTTTTCTTCGAGCTGGCGCACGATCTGCGCAACGGTCGAACGCTTCTGACCCACGGCAACGTAGATGCAGTACAGCTTCTTCGATTCGTCATCACCGGCGTTGACGGCCTTCTGGTTGATGAACGTGTCGATCGCCACGGCGGTCTTGCCGGTCTGGCGGTCGCCGATGATCAGTTCGCGCTGGCCGCGGCCAACCGGAACCAGAGCGTCAATGGCCTTCAGGCCCGTCTGCACGGGTTCGTGCACCGACTTGCGGGGGATGATACCCGGAGCCTTGACTTCGACGCGGCTGCGCGTGTCGGAAATGATCGGGCCCTTGCCGTCGATCGGGTTGCCCAGAGCGTCAACCACGCGGCCCAGCAGGCCCTTGCCCACCGGAACGTCCACGATGGTGCCGGTGCGCTTGACGGTGTCGCCTTCCTTGATCTCGCTGTCCGAGCCGAAGATCACGACGCCGACGTTGTCGGCTTCGAGGTTCAGAGCCATGCCCTGAACGCCATTGGCGAATTCCACCATTTCACCGGCCTGAACCTTGTCCAGACCGTGGATGCGGGCAATACCGTCACCCACCGAGAGCACGGAGCCGACTTCCGAAACCTGGGCTTCGGTGCCGAAGTTGGCAATCTGGTCCTTGATGACCTTCGAGATTTCAGCGGCGCGAATTGTCATGTTCAGCCTTTCATCGAACCTTGTTGGGGGCCGGGGCCCCGCAATCGACCCTTTAGGAGGGGCCTGTTAGCCCCTCATCTTTTGGGCGAGAGAATTGAGACGGGTGCGGATCGAGCTGTCGATCTGCTGGCTGCCGATGCGCACGACCAGACCGCCAAGCAGTTCCGGATCGACGCTGGTCTTCAGCTTGATGGCCTTGCCTTCACGCGCCGCCAGCTTGCCCGAAAGGGCGGCCAGCTGATCGTCGCTGAGCGGGTGGGCGCTGGTCACCTGCGCCGTCACTTCGCCGCGCGCGGCCGCCGCGATGGCGGCAAAGGCGCGAAGAATGTCGGGCAGGGCCGAAAGGCGGCGGCCAGCAGCCAGCACGCCAAGGAACTTGCGGGTCACGTCACCAAGGCCAAGCACCCCGGCCACACCCTCGACCGCACGGCCAGCCGCATCGCGGCTGATCTGCGGATTACGAATCAGGGCGGACAGGTCGTCGGATTCGGCAATTGCCGCACCCAGCGCCTCAAGGTCCGCTTCCACGGCGCTTACCACGCCCAAATCCTGCGCCAGTTCAAACAGGGCGGACGCGTAGCGCCCCTGAAGACTGGCAGTAATGCCGGCGGAATTGTCCACGCTTTTACGTCCCCTCTTGCCGGAAGGCTCTATGCCGGTTCGCAAAGGAAAGGACACGCAGGGTTAAACTGCGTATCTGTCCCCCTTGGGCGGCGCGCATAGCGACGATTACCGCGCGATGCAAGCGGCCCATTGCCACCTGATTCCAAAGTCCATGGTCGAGCGCAAAGTCGGCCCGTTTGTCTGAGAAATGCGCGATGCATTCCTATGCGTCAGTTTGCCCGAAAAAACTTTGATCGCAAGGGGCGGGAAGCATCGTCCGCGCAGCTGTGCTAGGCGGTTTTGCATGGACAGCGATCAAACAGAAGTTTTTTGGGAAAACGTGACGACGCGCGACAAGGGTGCCGACGGGCGCTTCGTTTTCGCGGTTTCGACCACGGGCATCTATTGTCGGCCGTCCTGTCCGGCGCGCAGGCCCGCGCGCGATCATGTCCGATTCTTTGCCGATGGCGATGCGGCGCGTGCGCATGGTTTCCGCCCCTGCCTGCGCTGTCGCCCGGATGAGGCGGGGCGCGACGGCGCGGCGGTCGAGACCGCGCTGCGCATGATGGCGCATGATGCGCCTTCCCTGACCGAACTGGCCACCGCCACCGGATACAGCCCCTCGCATTTCCAGCGAATCTTTAAACGGGCCACCGGCCTGTCTCCGGCCGCCTATGCCCGCGCTCGCCGGATCGAGCGCGCGGAACAGGTTCTGGGCGATCATTGCGTCACCGATGCGATCTATGCCTCGGGCTTTGGCGCACCATCCACTTTCTATCGCAATGCAAAGGAGCGCATGGGCATGAACCCGTCGGCATGGGCCAAGGGTGGCGAAGGCGTCACCATTCACTGGGCGGTGATGCCCACCACTTTGGGCGCGATGCTGGTGGCGGCCACGGATCGCGGGATCTGTCGTCTGGCTTTTGGCGTGGGGGTGGAGGATTTGCGCGCGCTTTTCCCCAAGGCCGAACTGATCGAAGGGGGCGAGGCGTTCAGATCGCTCTTTGCGCGGGTTTTAAGCGCCGTGGAGACGCCGGGGCAGGCATCCGACATTCCTCTCGACGTGCGCGGCACCGCCTTTCAGGAGGCCGTTTGGGCGGCCTTGCGCCAGATCCCGGCGGGCGAGACGCGAAGCTATGCGCAATTGGCCGCCGCCATCGGCCGCCCCGCCGCCTGCCGCGCGGCGGGCAGCGCCAATGGGGCCAATCGCGTGGCGGTGCTGATCCCGTGCCACCGGGTCATCCGGGGCGATGGCGCGCTGGGCGGCTATGCCTGGGGCGAGGGGGTGAAGAGGGAATTGCTGGCGCGCGAAGGGGTTCACACAAAGGAATAGGGGTCGATGTCGATGCTGACGCGCACCCCTTGCGGGAATTTGAGCGCGCCCAGCCATTCGCGCAGCACCTTCTGCAATTCCGCGCTGCGCTTGGCATTGACCAGCAACCGATAGCGATAACGCCCGCGCAGCAAGGATAAAGGCGCGGGCGCTGGGCCGAGGATCGCCACATCGGGCAGGTTGGGCCGCGTGCCGCCGATGGCGCGGGCGGCCTCCTTGGCCTCGCTCTCTTCCTCGCTGGACACGATGATCGCGGCCCAGCGACCAAAGGGCGGGGCGCCCGCATGGCGGCGGCCTTCCGCTTCGGCCTCGTAGAACGCGTCACGGTCGCCCGCCGCCAGCGCGGCGATGACGGGCGCGGTGGGATGGCGAGTCTGGATCAGTACCTCGCCCGGCTTTTCGCCGCGCCCCGCGCGCCCGGCCACCTGCGCGATCTGCTGATAGGACCGCTCGCCCGCGCGCAGATCGCCGCCCTCAAGGCCAAGGTCGGCGTCAATCACCCCCACCAGCGTCAGGTCGGGAAAATGATAGCCTTTGGTGACCAATTGCGTGCCGACGATCACGTCGATCATCTTGTTCTCGGCCGCCGCCACAAATTCGGCCACCTTATCCGGCGTATTCATCGTGTCCGACGTCACCAGCGCCACGCGGGCCTCGGGCAGGATCTGCGCCACCTCGTCGGCAATGCGCTCCACGCCGGGGCCGCAGGCCACCAGACAATCGGCCTCGCCGCATTCGGGGCAGGCGGTGGGCATCGGCTGCTCCTGTCCGCAATGGTGGCAGGCGAGGCGGCGCGAGAGGCGGTGTTCGACCAGCCACGCGCTGCACGTATCGCATTGAAACCGATGGCCGCATGCCCGGCAAAGCGTCAGCGGCGCATAGCCGCGCCGGTTGAGGAACAGCAGCGACTGCTCACCCTTTTCCAGCCGCTCCTCCAGCTTCTTGACCAAAGGTGGCGAAATCCAGTGGTTCCGCTCTGGCGGGTGCTGGATCAGATTGACGATCTGAATATCGGGCAATTGCGCCCCGCCGAAACGGTCGGGCAGAATGATCCGTTTGTATACGCCCGCCTCGGCCAGCGTCAGGCTTTCCAGCGCTGGCGTGGCGGAGGCCAGTACAACGGGTATCTTTTCAAACCTTGCGCGAATCACCGCCACGTCGCGCGCATTATAACGCACGCCATCATCCTGCTTGAACGAGACCTCATGGGCCTCATCCACCACGATCAGGCCGAGATGCGGAAAGGGCAGAAACAGCGCCGAACGCGCGCCCACCACCACCTGCGCCTGCCCCCCGGCAATCGCGCGCCATGCCCGGCGGCGCTCGGCGGATTTGAGGCTGGAGTGCCACAGCACCGGCTCCACCCCGAAACGCGCCTCAAAACGGCGCAGGAAATTCTGCGTCAGCGCGATTTCGGGCAGCATAACCAACACCTGCCGCCCCAGCCGGATCGCCTCGGCTACGGCTTCGAAATAGGTCTCGGTCTTGCCCGATCCGGTCACGCCGTCGAGCAGGAAGGGCGCGAACACGTGCCCGCGCACCGCATCGACCATCTGATCGGCGGCCTCCTGTTGCCCATCCGACAGATCGGGCACATCGAATTCAGGATCGGCGGGCGGATAGGGCCGGTCGAGATCAACCCGCACCGTTTCCATCATTCCGCCATTGACCATGCCGCGCAGCACGCCCTCGGTCACGCCCGCCGCCTCGGCCAATTCGCGCAAGGTGCCCTGCGCGCCTTGCAGGGCTTCCAGCGCGGCGGCGCGTTGGGGGGTTAAACGTTTGGGCGGTTCGGCCCCGTCCGCCAGCCGATATTCCGTCATCATCCGCCCGCCTTGCAGCGCAGCGGTCGAGGACAGGGCCATGCGCGCCACAGAGGCCAGCGAGGCGCAATAATAATCCGCCGTCCATTCAATCAGCCGCCGCAAAGGCGCGGGCAAAGGCGGCACTGGCAGCACCGAGAGCAGGGGCCGCAGGCGATTGTCGCCCACTTCCTCGCCGGGCAGGCGCTCGGCCTCCCACACGATGCCCATCACCTGACGCGGACCCAGCGGGGCGATCACCACGCTGCCGTGCTCGACCTCCATGCCATGGGGAACGCGGTAATCCAGCACCGGCAGGGCAGAGTTCATCACAAGCAGGCGGGCGCGGGTCATAAGGCAAGGCCATGCGGCCAAAAGACCCGGCGGGTCAAGTCAGGTCCATGCGATCGGGGAGCCTCTCCCGCCTTTGCCGACGCCGCGGCGGCGGCTTGTTCTGTAAATCACTTGCAACTGGGGGCTTGGGTTGCGCGGCGCTCATGCCTATAGGCGGCGGGGTAGAGCGTTTCAAGAATCGCGCCCACCGCCGGGCGCGCAGCAATCAGGGGACCCCCCATGAAGTTTTTCGTCGACACCGCCGAGATCAACGACATCAAGGAACTGGCCGCCACGGGCCTGCTTGATGGCGTCACCACCAACCCTTCGCTGATCGCCAAGTCGGGCCGTGATTTCCTCGAAGTCACCAAGGAAATCTGCGGCATCGTCGATGGCCCGGTCTCGGCCGAAGTCATCGCGCTGGACCACGAAGGCATGATGCGCGAGGCCGAAATCCTGCGCAAGATCGCCGACAATGTCTGCATCAAGGTGCCGCTGACCATTGATGGCCTCAAGACCTGCAAGGCGCTGACGGGTGATGGCACCAAGGTCAATGTGACCCTGTGCTTCTCGGCCAATCAGGCGCTGCTGGCTGCCAAGGCGGGCGCGACCTTTATCTCGCCCTTCATCGGCCGTCATGACGACAATGGCTTTGATGGTCTGGAACTGATCCGCGACATCCGCCTGATCTATGACAACTACAACTATGCCACGGAAATTCTGGCGGCCTCGATCCGCCACGGCGTGCATGTTCTGGAATGCGCGCGCATCGGCGCCGATGTGATGACCGCGCCGCCGGCCGTCATCAAGGGGCTGGTCAAGCATGTCTTGACGGACAAGGGCATTGAAGGCTTCATGGCGGACTGGGCCAAGACGGGCCAAAGCCTCTAAGAGAATCAAGGGATAGACATTGGCCGAGGATACTCCTCTCGACCGCTTCAAGACTGCGCTGACCGGCGCCTCGCGCGCGATTGCCGAGCGGGGCGACATCGAGGTGAACTGGAGCCCTGACAACCCCAGCCAGTCGGGCACGATCTTTCGTGTCCCGATGCCGGGGCGGGGCATCCCGCGCGCAGCCGCCATGGAGGCGCGCGGCTTTGCCGATTCCTATGCGCTGCGGTTAAAGCACCACAATGAGGCGCTGCACCGCAAGAATGCGCCGCAGGAACCGGTGGCCCGCGCCGCCTATGATGCGGTCGAGACCGTGCGCTTTGAGGCGCTCGGGGCCAATGACTATGCCGGAATGCGCGAAAATCTGGGCGCGGCGCTGGATATGCGGATGGCAACCGACGCCATTTCCCGCGCCGAACGCGCCGAGCAGGTGCCTTTGCACACCGCGCTGGCGCTGATCTTGCGCGAAAAACTGACCGGCCAGCCGATCCCGGATATGGCGAAAGGCGGCGTGGAATTGCGCCGCGCCTTTATCGAGGAAAAGGCGGGCGGCGATATTGCCGCTCTGGCCGACAAGCTGGGCGATCAGAAGGCATTCCAAAGCCTTGCCTTGGACATGCTGCGCCATCTGGAATTGACCCAACCCGAAGCCGTGGATGAACCGGGCGAGGATGAGGACAATGACGAGGCCGAGCAGGACAAGGAAGAGCAGCAGGACGAGGATCAGCCGGGGCAGGAGCAGCAGCCCGTCGAAATGGCCGCCGACCGCAGCCAGGGCGACGAGCAGGGCGACAGCGACCAGCAGAGCGAGATCGAAGATCAGGGCGAGATGGACGACGAGGGCGAGGACAGCGAGGAGGGCATGTTGCCCACGCGCCCCAACCGCCCCTGGACCGAATTGCCCAATGATTTCGACTACAAGGTCTTTACCGAGAAGTTTGACGAGGTGGTCGCCGCGCAGGACCTGTGCGATGATGATGAACTGACCCGCCTGCGCACCTATCTGGATGCGCAGTTGAAGGGCTTGCAGGGAATCGTCACGCGTCTGGCCAACCGGCTCCAGCGCCGCCTGATGGCGCAGCAGAACCGCAGTTGGGATTTCGATCAGGAAGAGGGCATTCTGGATGCCGCGCGCCTCTCGCGCATCGTCGTCGCGCCCGGTTCCTCGCTCAGCTATAAGGTCGAGCGCGATGTCGAGTTCAAGGACACGATCGTCACGCTGCTGATCGACAATTCCGGCTCGATGCGCGGGCGGCCGATCTCCATCGCCGCCATTTCCGCCGATGTTCTGGCGCGCACGCTCGAACGCTGCGGGGTCAAGACCGAGATCCTCGGCTTTACCACCCGCGCGTGGAAGGGCGGGCAGTCGCGTGAGGCGTGGCTGGCGGCGGGCAAGCCTGCCCATCCGGGCCGACTCAATGACTTGCGCCACATTGTTTACAAAAAGGCTGATGAGCCTTGGCGCCGGGCGCGCAAAAATCTCGGCCTGATGATGCGCGAAGGATTGCTCAAAGAGAACATCGACGGGGAGGCGCTGAAATGGGCGCATGACCGTCTGCTTTCGCGCCCTGAGGATCGCCGCATCCTGATGGTGATTTCCGACGGCGCGCCGGTCGATGACTCCACGCTTTCGGTCAATGCGGCGGGCTATCTTGAAGGCCATCTGCGCCGCGTGATCGGCTGGATCGAGAACAAGTCGCCGGTGCAGCTGGTGGCGATCGGCATCGGCCATGACGTGACGCGATATTATCGCCGCGCGGTGACGATCATGGATGTCGAACAATTGGGCGGCACGATGATCGAGCAATTGGCGGGATTGTTTGAAGACGGGTAAGCAGGAGGCGTGATGCGGGGGCACGGGTTGGCGGGACTGGTCGCGCTGGGATTGGCGACACAGGCCCTTGCATTGGACCCGCCGCCCGCGCCCCGACGTGAAAGCGAGCAGCGCGGCGGCAAGGAACCTTTGGCGGCCATCGAGGTGATGACCTCGCTCTCCAGCCAGACCAGCCATCGCGGCGATATGTTCCCGATCCGGCTGGTCGAACCGGTCATGGTCGATGGTCAGCAGGTGCTGGCCGCAGGCGCTTTGGGCGTGGGCGAGGTGATCGAGGCCAAGCCTGCGCGGGGCGGCGGTGCGCCGGGGATACTGACGCTGGGCCTGCGCTATCTGGAGGTGGGCGGACGGCAAATTCCGCTGCGTCTGGCCGATCCCACAATGAAGGGGCGCGACCGGATGGCGGGCGACCTGCAAAAGGCCGAGCGCAATGTGTTCATTTCGCCGGTCCGCTCGCTGCCGCTCAATCTGGTCACGGTGTTTCGGGAAGGGGGCGAGGTGACGCTGGCGGCGGGGACGCGTTCGGCGGCGTTCCTGTCATGGAGCGCGCCTGATGCGCCGATTGCGACGCCATCGGGCGGGCGGGCGCTGGTGGTGTTTTTCCGCCCCCCGGCGCTGTCGTGGCGGGTGATCGGCTGCACCGTGTCCGAGGATGGGCGCAAGGTTTCCTCGCTGGGGGCGGGGCGGTGGTTTGCCGCCTCGGTTTCGCCCGGCACGCACATATTCCGCGCCACGGGCGAGACGCGCGATGAATTGCGGATGGATCTGGCGGCGGGGCAGGTTGCCTATGTTGCCTGTCGGATGCGGATGAGCGCGCTGATCGCGCGGCCCACGCTGATGCCTGCCTCCAA
This sequence comes from Novosphingobium humi, assembly GCF_028607105.1. GTDB lineage: Bacteria > Pseudomonadota > Alphaproteobacteria > Sphingomonadales > Sphingomonadaceae > Novosphingobium > Novosphingobium humi. The sequence goes on from NZ_CP117417.1 coordinate 1,572,238, forward strand.
GAGCGAATATGGCGCGCAGAAATTGCGGATGACCGACGAGGATGACATGGGCGCGCCCGAGGCCGGGGCCTTGCGCGGAGAAGGCGTGATGGCGTTGCCCATGGCGATGCGGCCCTGACGCCTCTTGACGTTTCCTGCGCGGCGCGCATACGCCGCCTGCCATGACCGAGCAAAATCCTCTCAAGCTGTTCAACAGCCTGACCCGCCAGATGGAAACCTTCACCCCCGTGCATCCGGGCGAGGCGAGGGTCTATTCCTGCGGGCCGACGGTCTATAATTATCCCCATATCGGCAATATGCGCGCCTATGTCTTTGCCGATATTCTGGGCCGGACGCTCTCGTTCAAGGGGCTGAAGCTGACCCATGTCATCAACATCACCGATGTGGGCCATCTGACCGACGATGCCGATGCGGGCGAGGACAAGATGGAGAAGATGGCCGCGAAAGAGGCCCGCTCGATCTGGGACATCGCCGAGCATTACAAGCAGGCCTATTGGGCCGATGTGCGCGCGCTGAATATCCGCCAGCCCGCGCAATGGACCATCGCCACCGATTACGTGCCGCAGATGATTGAATTTGCGAAAAAGATCGCGCCCGCCCATTGCTATGAACTCGAGAGCGGGCTGTATTTCGACGTTTCGACGGTGGCCGATTACGGTCGCCTTGCCCGCGCCAATACCGAAGAAGGCGAGGGCCGTATCGAAAAGGTCGATGGTAAGCGTAACGCCGCCGACTTCGCCATCTGGCGCAAGACGCCGCCGGGCGAAAAACGCCAGATGGAATGGGACAGCCCCTGGGGCCGGGGCGCGCCGGGCTGGCATCTGGAATGCAGCGTGATGAGCGGCGAGGTGCTGGGTTTCCCGTTTGATATCCACACCGGCGGGATCGATCATCGCGAAATCCATCACCCCAATGAAATCGCCCAAAATCAGGCGGTTTGCGGCTGCGGCGGTCTGGATCATGCGGCCAATTCGGGTGCGCAATTCTGGATGCACAACAATTTCCTGGTCGAACGCAGCGGAAAAATGTCGAAGTCGTCGGGCGAGTTCCTGCGCCTGCAACTGCTGATCGACCGGGGTTATCACCCGCTGGCCTATCGCCTGATGTGCCTTCAGGCGCATTATCGCAGCGAACTGGAATTCAGTTGGGAAGGTCTGGGCGCGGCGCTGGTGCGGTTGAAGCGTCTGTTGATGGCCACGGCGCAGGTGAAGGCGCAATGCGTGGACGCCGGCTATGCCGCAATCGGCGGCTGGGGCCAGAAAATCGCGCCTTTGATGGAGCGTTTCGATGCGGCGATCAGCGATGATCTCAACACGTCGGTGGCCCTGACGCTGCTGGAGGAAGTGGCCTCGATGAAGAAAGTGCCGGCGGTGGAGAAGCTGGGCGCGATCACCGCGATGGACAATGTGCTGGGCCTGAATCTTCTGGGGCTGGAGCGGGCCGATCTGCGGCTGCGGCCCAAATCCGCGACCATCACCGAAGAGGAGATCGAGGCGGTGTTGACCCGGCGCAAGGAGGCGCGGGCGGAAAAGGATTTTGCCCGCTCGGACGCCCTGCGCGATGAATTGGCCGCGCGCGGCGTGGAGGCAATGGATGGCGACCCGTTGGGTTGGGAATGGAAGCTGGGCTGAAACGCCGCAGTCTTTGTCTTATTGACGGATGTATTGGATTTAATGGCATAATGGCTGTGCAAGGGGCGTCATTCCCCTTGCCCGCCGGAGATATGCGCTGGAAAATCTCGCGTCAGCCGTCCGCCAGCATCAGCAATTCGGCCTCCACCACGATCCTTTCGGTAGGCAAAGTCACATGCGTGACCTCGGACACCACCGCATCGGCGACCAATTGGCCCCGGATCGTGAATTCATGTTCGGGCAGGGTGGCGATGAATTCCTCGGCCGCCGCCGCGCCATCCTTGCCGTTGAACAGCAGCGTGATCGTATGGCGCGTGCCGTGGAAAGTGGCGCTGGCCCAGGGGCGTTCGCCATGGGAGACCAGTTCGCCATGCTCGCCCGCCAGTCGCATCACCGCATCAAGCAATTGCACCGAAGGGTGGCGGACACGGGCGCGCGGGGCGCCAATACCCTTGCCCGAATTGAGGCGGGCGGCGGGGCTGAAAAGAGCGACGCGCTGGGCATCAATGTCGTTGCTGGTGCGAAAATCAAAGCGCATGAGGCATCTCCGGGTAGGTGTTGATATAGTTTTCAATGCGAGTGGCCAGATCGGGGCGCGGGCTGCGCCCGTTGCGCATATCGCCGACAAGGCGCGGATCATGGGCGACGATGCGCCCGAATTTGGTCCACGGCATGCCCGTCCGGCGCAGGAAATCTTCAATCAATCGCAACAGCATGAAGCCCCCTCTGTTCATTCGGCGATTCGTCCGATTCGGCAAATCTGTTTCTCATTTGTTCTCATTATTTTTGCCTCTTGTCTAGGAAATTTCCTATGATAAAAGTTTGGACATGGAACAGGAAAATGCCCGAACCACTTTGATGGCTCTATCCACCGAGCGTGGTGTCAGTCTGGCGGCGCTATCGTCGCTTATTGGGCGTAATCCCAGCTATTTACAGCAGTTTGTCAAGAAAAAGAGCCCGCGCAGGCTGGAGGAAAGGGACCGGCGGAAACTGGCCCAGTTCTTTGGCGTGGACGAATCGCGGTTGGGTGGGATGGAGGAAAAATCTCTCAGCCCCATAGGAAAACAGGCGCGGACGCATTGGGTCGATGTTCCCCGCCTTGCGCTGGATGCCTCGGCCGGGCCAGGGGCGGCGGCGGGGGGCGAACAGCCTTTTGGTGCGCTGCGCTTTTCCCAAGGCTGGCTGCGGAGCATGGGGTTGAATCCGGCCGATCTGACGACGATCGCGGTGGCCGGAGATTCGATGCATCCGGTGCTGAATGACGGCGATGAGATTCTGGTCGACCGCTCACGCCGCGCCCTGCGCGATGGCATCCATGTGGTGCGCGTGGGGGACCATCTGCTGGTCAAGCGAATCGATATGGGGCATCCGGGGCGGGTGCGGCTGAAAAGCGAGAACCCGGCCTATGATCCGATTGATCTGGCGCCTGAGGAGGTGGCCGTGATCGGCCGCGTGGTGTGGAAGGGCGGGCGGCTCTGAAACCGCCCGCCAGCCTCTTTTACTTCGTCCACTGGGCCAGCCAGTCGGCCAGCGCCTGAGGCGTCATCGAGCGCGCATCCGCCAGTGCGGTCACCGAACTCGTGGGGTTGAGCGGCTTGTTGGTGCGCGGATCGACCACGAACAGTGCAGGCACGCCCTTGGGCCGCGTCACGCCATAGGTGGCGCCAATGTCGAGATTCTTGGTGTAGCGGCCTACATCCACCGTCACCAACTCATAGTGCTTCTTCAGCCAGGGATTCAGGCTGGGCAGGGCCATGGTGCCGGCCAGAATGCGGCAGTCGGCGCACCAGTTGCCGCCCAGATCGACCAGCACCAGCTTATGCGCCTTTTTCGCGCGGGCGATGGCGGCGGCCACATCCTTGTGTGCATCGGCGGCCTCGTCATAGGGCAGGGGCAGTGGTTGGGGCAGGGCGGCAAAGCTGGCTTCGGGCAGGCGCGGGGCAGGGGCGGCCATGGCGGGGGCGGCCACAAGCGCGGCAGCGGCAGCGGCGAGGAAGAAGCGCATCGGGCAATCCTTACTAAGTCGATAGAGTATATATAGCGAAGCCTGCGCCTATCTCTACTGGCCTTCGCGGCCGACTGGCCCTAGGATTTCCGTCATGGCTGAAAGCAAACCTACTGACACGCGTGCAAGCGGGGAACCGCCGCTGCGCATCCATCTCATCCCCGTCACCGCGTTCCAGCAGAATTGCTCGCTGGTGTGGTGCACGAAAACCATGCGCGGGGCGCTGATCGATCCGGGCGGCGATCTGGATAAATTGAAGGCCGAGGTCGCAGCGCGCGGCGTGACCCTTGAAAAGCTCCTCGTCACCCATGGGCATATGGACCACTGTGGCCTTGCGGGCGTTTTGGCGCAGGATCTGGGCCTGCCCATAGAAGGGCCGCACGAGGATGACCGCTTCTGGATCGAGGGGCTGGACAATCCCAATATGCGGATGGGGTTGGCGGGCAAGAGCTTCGAGCCGGACCGCTGGCTGGCCGATGGCGATACCGTCACCGTGGGCGAACTGGTGTTTCAGGTGATCCATTGTCCGGGCCATACGCCGGGCCATGTGGTGTTTTTCCATGAACCTTCGCGTCTGGCCATTGTGGGCGACGTTCTGTTTCAGGGCAGCATCGGGCGGACCGATTTTCCGCGCGGCAATCACCAGCAATTGATCGATTCGATCACCAAAAAGCTGTGGCCCCTGGGCAAGGACATCACTTTTGTCCCCGGCCACGGGCCATGCAGCACATTTGGCCATGAGATGCTGACCAACCCCTTCGTGGGCAGCATCTATGGCTGATCAGGCGTTGGTTCAGGCGGCGGTTCAGATTACGCGAACCGCCGTCAGCACCGCCACCACGGCAAGGGCCAGTTGCACCAGATAGGCGCTGGCCGTGCCGACGGGGCGGCCGGGCTTGAAATGGCCGTCCATGCCAAAGGCGTGCATCACGCGCCCGGCCATGAACACCGCGCCCGCCACCGGCAGCCACCAGCCGCCCTTGCCCGCCAGTTCGATCACCGCGACAAGAATCAGGGTGATGGGCGTGTTTTCGATAAAGTTCGATTGGGCGCGCATGCGGGCATAGATCAGCGGGTCGTTGCCGTCGCCCATTTCGATCTTTCGCGCGATGCGCAGGCGCCCGATGCGCATGCCAAGCCAGAAATTGATGACGGCCGCCGCCGCGCAAAGGCACAGAGTTGTGGGCAAAAGCACCGGCGTGAGGCCGAGCAGGTTCATATTTGTAACTCCCTTGCGATCTTTCATGGGCGCCATAGCCATCAGCGACTTGCAACGCACGAGAAATCCGGTATAGGCGCCGCTTCGCATCCGCCTGTGCGGCAACGCATGTCTGGCGGCTTTTGTCGTCTAATTCGTATTTTTCAGGAATAGGTGCCGAAATGGCTGTCCCTAAGAGAAAAACTTCCCCCAGCCGTCGCGGTATGCGTCGCAGCCATGATGCGCTGAAGGTCGAAGCTTTCCACGAGTGCTCGAACTGCGGCGAACTCAAGCGCCCGCACAACCTCTGCCCGTCTTGCGGCCACTACAATGGTCGTGAGATCATCGCTGTCGGTCTCTAATGTCCGGCCCCCGGTTGGGGCCTGTGAAGGGGTAGTTGCATCATGAATTTTCCGCGTATCGCAATCGACGCGATGGGCGGGGATGAAGGTGTGCAAGTCATGGTCGCTGGTGCGGCCCTGGCGGCGGACCGTTATCCGCAGGTGCGCTTCCTCCTCGTGGGCGACCAATCGAGGATTGAGCGGACGCTGGACCGTCACGCGGCTCTGCGTCCGTTGGTAGAGATCCTCCACGCTGATGATGTCATCAGTGGGGAGGAGAAGCCAAGTCAGGCTCTGCGCCGCGCGCGGACCACATCGATGGGCATGGCTATCCATGCCGTCAAGGATGGTTCGGCAGGCGCGGCCCTGAGCGCGGGCAACACCGGCGCGCTGATGGCGATCGCCAAGCTTGCCCTGCGCACGATACCCGGCATCGACCGCCCGGCTCTGGCCGCGATCATGCCCACGTATCAGCCCAGCGATGTCGTCATGCTCGATCTGGGCGCCAACACGGAATGTGATGCGCGCAATCTGGTGCAATTCGCGATCATGGGCGCGGCCTATGCGCGGATCGTCAACAGCCAGCCTGAGCCGCGCGTCCGCCTGCTGAACATCGGGACCGAAGACAATAAGGGCACCGAGGAATTGCGCGATGCCGCCGCCTTGCTCAAGGAGCGGGCCGGTGATCTCTCGATGACCTTCGATGGCTTTACCGAGGCGGACAAGATCTGTCGCGGCGAGGTCGATGTCGTTGTGACCGATGGCTTTTCCGGCAATATCGCGCTCAAGGCGATTGAAGGCACCGCCCGTTTCGTGGGCGATCTGCTGCGCCGCTCCTTCTCGTCCTCGCTGCGTTCGAAGATCGGCTTCCTGATCTCACGCCCGGCGACAGACCTGCTCAAACATCATCTCGACCCCAACAATCATAATGGCGCCGTGTTTCTCGGCCTGAACGGGGTTGTCGTCAAAAGCCATGGCAGCGCGAATGCGCTGGGGGTGGCGAATGCGGTTGGGGTGACCCAACGGCTGCTGGAGGAAAATCTGACCGAACGGATCAAGGCCGACCTGGCAAGGCTCGGCACCGAGACGCTGCGCGCGCCCCATAAGGTTACGGCCGAGGCTGGCCAGGGATGATGCGTCGTTCGGTTCTGATCGGTACGGGCAGCGCGCTGCCCTCGCGGGTGGTTCCCAATGCGGAACTGGCCGAAAAGGTGGACACCAGCGACGAGTGGATCGTCGAGCGCACCGGCATCCGCCAGCGCTATCTGGCGGGCGAGGGGGAAACCACCGCTTCGCTGGCCACGGCGGCGGCGCGTCAGGCGCTGGAGGCCGCGGGCGTTGCGGGCAAGGACATCGACCTTATCGTCCTTGCCACGGCCACCCCGGACCAGACCTTTCCGGCCACGGCCACCATCGTGCAGCATGCGATCGGCGCCAATGGCGGGATCGCCTTTGACGTGGCGGCGGTCTGCTCGGGCTTTCTTTATGCGATGGGCGTCGCCGATTCGATGCTGCGCTGTGGTCAGGCACGCCGCGCGCTGGTGATCGGGGCGGAAACTTTCAGCCGCATCCTCGATTGGGAAGACCGCACGACCTGCGTTCTGTTCGGCGACGGCGCGGGCGCGGTAGTGCTGGAGGCGCGCGAAAGCGAGGACGCCGATGCTCCGGGCATTCTGGCGACCAAGCTACATGCCGATGGTTCGCATAACCAGTTGCTCTTTGTTGATGGCGGGGTTTCGACCACCGGGGACGTTGGCAAGCTGCGCATGAAGGGCCGCGAAGTGTTCCGCCATGCCGTGGTCAATCTGGCCACGGTCCTTGGCGAAGTGCTTGAAGAAACAGGGTTTACGCCGCAGGATATCGACTGGCTGGTGCCGCATCAGGCCAATGCCCGTATTCTGGAGGCCACCGCCAAGAAGCTCCACATGCCGGCTGAAAAGGTTGTGGTGACGGTGCAGGATCACGCCAACACCTCGGCTGCCTCGGTGCCGCTGGCGCTGGATTGCGCGATCCGCGACGGCCGGATCCAGCCGGGCCAGCTGGTCATGCTGGAGGCGATGGGCGGTGGATTTACGTGGGGCGCAAGCCTGATCCGGGTCTAAACCCTTTCTTTCAGATTTGCTTATATTGCGTCGAAAACGACGCGGGATAGCATTGTATTGCCCGCGATATTTGCTATCTTGTGCGGCGAGGGGTGCCCACAAGAGGCCTTTGGAGGGGGTAGTAGTGCGATCTATGTCTACACTGACAAGAGCTGATCTGGCCGAAGCCATCAACCGCAAACTGGGCCTGTCGCGGGCCGATTCCCTTAACATGGTGGAATCGATCCTCGATCTCGTCTCGGACTCTCTGGCCGAAGGCGAGAACGTCAAGATCTCCGGCTTTGGCACCTTCCTTTTGCGCGACAAGAGCGAGCGCGTGGGCCGCAATCCCAAGACCGGCGTCGAAGTGCCGATCACGCCGCGCCGCGTGCTGACCTTTCGTGCCAGCCAGATGCTGAAGGACCGCGTCGCGAATTGACGCGCGCGATAGAATGATCGGCGGAGTGTGGCTGGCATGACGGATAAGGCGCCTGACGCATTCCGCACGATTGGTGAAGTTTCCAAGGCGCTGTCGATCCAGCCGCATGTCCTGCGCTATTGGGAAGAGCAATTCCCGATGTTGCGCCCGGTTAAGCGTGCGGGAGGGCGGCGCCTTTACCGTCCTGAAGACGTCGAATTGCTCGTCACCATCGACCGGCTTGTTCACCGTGAAGGGTTTACGCTGCGCGGGGCAAAGAAGTGGCTGCAATCGCGCGATAAAGTCGAATTGGCGCCCGAACCGGTTGCGCCCGAACCGGCCGGTGATCCGCAATTGCTGGCCGATCTGATTGCCTTGCGCGCGCAATTGGCTGACGCGCTGGCATAAGGGTTTACAGTCTTTCCGGCCCCAACGTCGGATCAAGATCGCGCGGGCGCATCAGGTGGACGAGGCGTGCCTGTCCTTCCTCGATATCCTTCCAGCTTGTCACATCCACCTCCATCACCGCAAAGGCGGCGGTGGGGAATTTCTGTTCAACCACATCGCGCAGGGGCGAGGAGCCGTCATCCGGCACGAGGTCGAAGATCAGATCCTCCAGCCCCGGATTATGGCCGACCAGCAGCACGGATTCCACCGCGTCATCCTGATCGCGCAGCACGTCGAGCAGCGAGGCCGAGGAGGCGAGATAGATCCGCCGGTCCCAATTCACCGGCAGCGCATGGCCATAGCCGGCCCCCTGCGCGCCAAGCTCGATGGTTTCGGCCGCACGCACGGCGGGCGAGGCCAGAATGCGATCCCAGCGCAGGCCCCGCTGGGCGCAATATTCGTCAATATGCTTGCCCATCAAGGGCGCGCCCTTGCGCCCGCGGGCATTGAGCGGGCGGTCGAAATCGCGCGCGCGGGCATCGCCCCAATCGGATTTGGCGTGACGCAACAGGCCCAGCGTTTTCATAAGTGTTCAACCAAATTGTCCCGCTGCCGGAGACTCGGACTGCGGAGAAGAAGGAGCATCGCCTGAAGCATGGCCGCGCAGCCTTTGTAAAGCCTCTGCAAGCGTGCAGCGCACAACCGGCGTTCCGGCGGGAAAGGCGGTCAGCAGGCGCGAGGGGAAGGCGGCGGAGAGGACCACGAAATGCCCCCGGTCGCCGCGCCCCCGGATCAGGCGGCCAAAGGCCTGCGCCAGACGCGCGCGGATGATGCGGTCATCATGGGCCTGCCCGCCTTGCGGATGGGCCAGACGGCGCGCGCGGTGCAGGATCGAGGGCTTGGGCCACGGCACCTGCTCCATAATCACCAGCCGCAGCGAATCCCCCGGCACGTCCACCCCGTCGCGCAGCGCGTCCGTGCCCAGCAGCGAGGCATGGGGATCATCGCGGAAAATATCGACCAGCGTGCCCGTGTCGATCGGATCGACATGCTGGGCATAGAGCGGCAGGCCGTTGCGCGCCATGCGGTCGGCAATCCGCCCATGCACCGCCCGCAGCCGCCGGATTGCGGTGAACAGGCCCAGCGCGCCGCCGCCGCTCGCCTCGATCAACTGTCCATAGGCCCCGGCCAGCGCCGGAATATCACCGCGCGGAATGTCGGTGACGATCAGCACTTCGGCCTGACTGGCATAATCAAACGGGCTTTCAAAGGCGGCGACTTCAGGCACCACCTCGATATGCGGCGCGCCCGAACGCGCCACCGCGCCTTCCCAGCTTTGTTCCCAATCCGCATCGCCCGCTCGGTCGCGCAGCGTGGCGCTGGTCATCATCACCCCATGCGCGCCGTTCAGCACCGTGGCGGCAAAGGGCTGCATCGGATCGACCCAGCGGCGATGCAGGCCCATATCATATTCGCGCCCATCGGCCCGCTCCACCGCCAGCCAGTCAACAAAGCCCGGATCGACCGGCCCCGACAGCCGCGCCAGCAAAGCCTCCCACGCGGCGATCAGATCGACCCGCCATGTCAAAGAGGAACGCGCACCCTCGATCCGCGCGCGGCCCTGACCGTCCAGCCAATCGGGCGGTTCGTCCATAATGGCCTCCAGCCGCAACCCCAACTGGATCAAAGGCTTGCGCAGCGAGGCCAAAGCCTCGCCCGCCGCCAGCGCAGCTTCGATAAAGGGGCCGTCCAAAGAGGCCGCCTCGGTTTCCAGACCATAGCCAGCCTCCTGCCCGCCGCTTTCGTCGCGGGCAAAGGTGGTGGCGCGCACGGCGGCCAGCAATTGCTCGATTTCGCCGCTTGGCTCGCCCTCGACCACGCGTTGCAGCCAGCCATCGCCGGGCAGCGCCTCGGCTGCCTCGCGCGCGGCGGCGATGGCGCGGGCGCCGGCCTCGTCATAGCTGGCCACATCGGCAAGGCGGGCAGACAGGCCCCGGCGGCGGCCCTTCGAACCCTTTTCCGGCCCGATGACCCAGCGGCGCAATTCGATCGCCTCCGCGCCCGTCAGATCGGCGGAAAAGGTGCTGTCGGCGGCCTCGAACACATGGTGGCCTTCGTCAAAGACGATGCGGGTCGGGCGCAGGGCGACATCCTTGCCCCGCGCGGCATTGACCATCACCAGTGCATGATTGGCGATCACCAGATCCGCCTCGGCGCTGGCGCGGGCGGAGCGTTCGATGAAACATTTGCGGTAATGCGGACAACCGGCATAGACGCATTCGCCGCGCCGGTCGGTCAGGCTGGTGATCCCGCGCTGGCGGAACAGCGTCCCCAGCCAGCCGGGCAGATCGCCCCCGATCATATCCCCATCCTGCGTGTAGGCGGCCCAGCGCGCGACCAGTTGCGCAAGGATAGCCGCCCGCCCGCCAAATCCGCCTTGCAGCGCATCCTCAAGGTTGAGCAGGCACAGGTAATTCTCGCGGCCCTTGCGCACCACCACCTTGTGGCTGTCGCCCCAGACGCGGCGGGCCTCGCGCCGTAATTGCCGTTGCAGCGCCTTGGTATAGGTCGAGACCCAGACCGTCCCCCCGCTGGCATGCGCCCAGAGCGAGGCGGGGGCCAGATAGCCCAAAGTCTTGCCTGTGCCCGTGCCCGCCTCTGCCAGCAGCATGTGGGGGGCGCCGCGCGCGTTGCGGGGGGCAAAGATATGGGCGGCGCGGGCGGCGTAATCCTGCTGGCCGGGGCGGGATTCGCTGCCATGCCCTGTGATATGGTCCAACTGGCCCAGCACATCGGCCTGCAACAGATCGACCTGTGCGGGCTGGGGGCGCTCGGCTGTTTCCTCCCATTCGGGCAGGCGGGAAAAGAGCCAGCGTTCGGCGCGGGCGGGCTTTTCAATCGCCGTGGCCAGCAGCGGCGCCCATGCCCAGCGCAATTTGGCCAGACCCTGCAATGCGGTCCAGGCCCCCTCGCGCTCGGCCCAGTCGGGCGCCCCGCAATGGGCCAGCAGCGCGGCGGCGGCCTGTTGCAGCAGCAGCGGCACATCATCATCGCCCGCAGGCTCGGCCAGACCCAGCGCATGGGCCAGCCCCTTGGGCGTGGGCACGACAAAGCGCGCGGGATGCACAAAGGCGTAGAGTTCGAGCAGATCCAGCCCCGACAGATCGGGATAGCCCAGCCGGCTGGCCACCAAAGGCGCGTTGAGGATCAGCAGCGGCGTATCGGCGGCGGTAACAATCGCCTCGCCCTTGCCCACCGCATTGGTCGCGCCGCCGCGCATACGCAGCCAACAGCCGCTGTGATTGGCATGCAGGGCGGGCAGGTCCAGCACAGGCAGGGCAGGGCCGGAAAGGGAGGAGGCGTCATCCATCGCCCCGACTGATGCCGGGGCGCGGGCCGGTTGGCAATGGATGGCAGGCCGGTTTTACCCCGTCAGGAGAACAAAATGCGTTCGATCAGGCTGGGCGCGGGCTGCATCGGGCGGATCGGGCCATAAAGGCGCAGGCGGTCGCGCGGGTCCATCGGGCGGGCGACCGGGGCGGGGGCGGTTTCCTGACGACGAAGGTTCATGAGGCACCTCAAGGCTCACTGGCTGGCGGGGCCAGATTGCCATCCATGCCTGATAAAAATGCAAAGCCGCCATTCGTGTTCCTACGAGGGGCGCGTTTCCCCGCTTGCCATTTGGGCCCCCTTGGGCAAAAGGCGTGGCATTATGACAGACGAAGCACTTCTTGCCGCCGCACAGGTTTCCAAAGCATGGCCTTTCGAGGAGGCCCGCAAGATCGTGAAACGCTATCCGAACGGGAAACCGAACGGAGAGCCGGTGCTGTTCGAGACGGGCTATGGTCCCTCGGGCCTGCCGCATATCGGCACGTTTCAGGAAGTGTTGCGCACGACGCTGGTGCGCCGCGCCTATGAGGTGCTGACCGGATTGCCGACGCGTCTGGTGGCGTTTTCGGATGACATGGATGGCTTGCGCAAGGTGCCCGACAATGTGCCCAATGGGCAGGTGCTGGCCGACAATCTGGGCAAGCCGTTGAGCCGCATTCCCGATCCTTTCGGTACGCATGAATCTTTTGCGCATCATAACAATGCGATGTTGCGCGAATTCCTTGACCAGTTCGGTTTTGACTACGAGTTCGTTTCGGCCAGCGACCGTTATAACTCCGGCGCGTTTGACGATGCCCTGCGCGGGGTGCTGCGCGCCTATGACAAGATCATGGGCATCATGCTTCCCACGCTGCGCGAGGAGCGCCGCAAGACCTATTCGCCGATCCTGCCCGTTTCGCCCAAGAGCGGGGTGGTGCTGCAGGTTCCCATCGAGGTGGTTGATGCCGAGACCGGCATGATCCGTTTCGAGGATGAGGGCGAAGTGATCGAACAGAGCGTGTTCGGCGGTCGGTCCAAGCTGCAATGGAAGGTCGACTGGGCCATGCGCTGGGTGGCGCTGGGGGTCGATTACGAAATGTGCGGCAAGGATCTCACCGACTCGGTCACGCAATCGGGCAAGATTGCCGCCGTGCTGGGCGGGCGCAAGCCGGAAGGGCTGATCTATGAACTTTTCCTCGACGAAAAGGGCGAGAAGATCAGCAAGTCCAAGGGCAACGGCCTGACCATCGAGCAGTGGCTGACCTATGGCAGCGAGGAATCGCTGGGCTTCTACCTGTTCCGCGACCCCAAGAGCGCCAAGAGCCTGCACCCCGGCATTATTGGCCGCGCGGTGGACGAATATTGGCAGTTCCGCGAAAAGCTGGCCACCCAGCCGATCGAGCAGCAATTGGGCAATCCGGTGTGGCACCTATTGCGCACCAATGGCTATCAGGGCGGCGAGGGTGAGAAGCTGCCGGTCAGTTTTGGCCTGCTGCTCAATCTGGTTGGCGTGCTGGGCGCCCATGCGACGCGCGATCAGGTCTGGTCCTACCTCGCCAATTATGTCGAGGATGCCCGGCCCGAAGCGCATCCCGCACTCGATGCGCTGGTGACGCGCGCGCTCGCCTATAACCGCGACTTTATCGCGCCCACTCTGCACCGCCGCAAGCCGGAGGAAGGCGAGGCCGCCGCTCTGGCCGCGCTGGATGAGGAACTGGCCGCGACCAGCGATGATGCCACGGCCGAATTGCTGCAGAACATCGTCTATGAAATCGGCAAGGATCCGCATTTCGGTTTCGAGAGCCTGCGTGACTGGTTCAAGGCGCTCTACGAGACGCTGCTGGGCAGCTCGCAGGGGCCGCGTATGGGCTCGTTCATCGCGCTTTATGGTGTCGAGAATACGCGCAAGCTGATTGCTGAGGCATTGGAGGGGTGAATTAATGCGAGGGTCTAGACCCTCGCGCTCCCTTTACTGTCTGCGTTGCGCAAGGGGTTCGACCAAAAGTGTCGGACGCGGCGTCTCAAATTAAAGCCTGCGGCGCCTCACTATCGCGCCGCAGGCTTTAATTTCATCAGCACCCAGACCCGCCTTCCAGGCACCACCCCATTAATGGGATTGCAAAGGGACCGAGTCCCTTTGCCCGCCGGAGGCACCCCTTCAAACCCTCAAAACCCCTACTCCGCATCCGCCATCCGCGCCGACCATTCGCGCGTGCGATACCATTTGGTGATCACATATTTCTGCCCTTTGATCACAGGCTTGGCGGCATGCTGGGTGTATGTGTTGACCTCGCCGTTGCGGTTGGCGTTGTTCCACGCCAGCAACATGCCCAGACGCGGCTGAACACAGACGCCGACATGCATGAAGTCGGTCTCGCCGCCCTCATCGGGTTCGTTCAGATAGATCATCGCGGTCCAACTGCGCTGCCCTCCGCAGGGCACTTCTTGCTGGAAATAGGCCGAAAGCGGCGGGAACCAGTCGCAATGGCCACGATATTCCTGACCCACGGCATAGCGCTGCCCCTGTATCGCCTCGCCGCAGACCGGATCGATGCCCATCAGATCGTCGATACGCCGCTCGATCATCGCCACAAAGGGATTGGCCCGGTCGACATCACCGGAAAAGCTGGTGCGATAGTCCTGCTGGTTGCCCGGCTCGAACGTGGCCGAGGGCCGGGCGACTTCATCCACCAGCGTCATGAACCGATGGCATTCGGCCGCCGACAGGAAATCGGTGATCGCATACATATCCATCGTGTCGAGCGGCACGCGATAGGCATAGGGGTCGGCATCGAGCCGGGCGCGCACAGCATCGCCCTGGGCGATCAGGGCGTCACGGTCGGGTGCGGGATCGGGTTTGGTCATGGGTTTGCGATATGAAGCAGAACAGGGCGGGGGATCAACCCCGCCCCGTCCGTTGCGACCCTTTTGGGCTTTGTTTACCAGAAGAAATCGTAGAGCACATCGACGACCTCGCCGGTATACGTATCTACCAGTAGCGCATCGTCGTAATAGCGCACCCATTGATAAGGCCCGTAAACCGCCGGCAGGCGATAGTTGTAGGGGTCATAGATCACATAGCTCTGGCTGTAGAACAGCGGCTGAAGGAACAGACCCACGCTGAGGCGGCGATAGGCATAGCCGCGATAGGGCGGGTAATAGCGCCCGATGTGAAACGCCATCCGGTTGCTGGAGCGGTAGCGCTGCCAGTCATAGCGGTTGTCGCGGCGCCAGTCCTGCGTCCAGCGGCGATAGTCGCCGCGCGGGGCATTCATGCCGGGGCCGCGATTGCCGTTCCAGCCGGGGCCGCGATTATAGGCGCCCTGCGGCCCCCGGTCCCAACCTTGCGCTCCGCGATTGGCGCCGCCCTGAGGCCAGCCGGGCGTGCCGCGCCAGCTCTCATTGCCGCCGCCGCGCCAGTTATCATTGCCGCGCCAGCTTTCGCCGCCGCGAGACCCGTCCCGGTGCTGCGTATCGCCGCGCTGCATGTCTCCACGGGGGCCATCATTGCGTTGAGGCTGCACATTGCCGGGGGCGCCGCTCCAACCGCCGCGATCCGGTCCGCGATTGCCGCCGTTCCAGCCGCCCGGCGCCGCAGGGGCAGGAGGCGCAGGCGGAGCGGGACGGGCCGCCGGAGCAGCGTTGCCGCCGCCCCACGAAGGCTGGCCGCCGCGGCCGCCGAAGCCGCCGGGTTGGCCCTGGGGCTGGCCCTGAGGTTGGCTGGGCATCGGCGCGCCGCCGCCACGGCGTTCGCCGCCCGACCTGTCCGCGCCGCGCCAACCGCCGCGATCGCCATGATTGTCCTGCGCCATCGCCTGCACCGGGATCGACAGCAGGGCCAGGCTCATCGCCAGATTGGCCAGAGGGCGCATCCGCCCGTTGATCGTTTTCATAAGCCACCTCCCAGTCGAAGCGTTGGCCGGGCGCCATGCTTCCCTTCGCACGGCCGGTTCACTTCCTGTGATCTTCCGTATAGGCTTGGGGCGCTGTCCACATTCTGAACCGGGCCGTTGGCCTTTGTTCATACAAAAAGGGGCGGCAAGCGCGATGCCTGCCGCCCCCCTTTATACGCGCAAACCGCGATCAGCGCGTCAGCTTTTTGTAGGCGCCAGCGCTTGCACGGTCGGCCGCATCGCCAAGGCGGCGGCGCTTGTCTTCTTCATAGGCCTCGAAATTGCCCTCGAACCATTCGACATGGCCGTTGCCTTCAAAGGCGAGGATATGCGTGGCCAGACGGTCAAGGAAGAAGCGGTCGTGGCTGATGACCACGGCGCAGCCCGCGAAGTTCTCGATGGCTTCTTCCAGAGCGGCCAGCGTTTCCACGTCAAGATCGTTGGTCGGTTCGTCGAGCAGCAGCACGTTGCCGCCGCGCTTGAGCATCTTGGCGATGTTGACGCGGTTGCGTTCACCGCCCGACAGCTTGCCGACGTTCTTCTGCTGATCCTGACCCTTGAAGTTGAAGGCGCCGACATAGGCGCGCGTCGAGGTGTCGAAGCCGTTGACCTTCATGTAGTCCAGCCCGTCGGAAATTTCTTCCCAGACGTTCTTGGTCGGATCAAGGTGGTCGCGGCTCTGGTCAACATAGCCCAGACGCACGGTGGAGCCGATCTCGATCGTGCCGCTGTCGGGCTTTTCCTGACCGGTGATCATCTTGAACAGCGTGGACTTACCCGCGCCGTTCGGCCCGATCACGCCCACGATGCCGCCCGGCGGCAGCAGGAACGAAAGGTCGTTGAACAGCACCTTGTCGCCAAACGCCTTGGAGATGTTCTTGGCCTCGATGACCTTGCCGCCAAGGCGCTCTGGCACCTGAATGACGATCTGGGCCTTGCCGGGGCCACGGTTTTCCTGGCTGGCAACCAGTTCCTCGAACTTCTTGATACGGGCCTTGGACTTGGTCTGGCGGCCCTTGGTGCCGGCGCGGATCCATTCCAATTCGTCGTTGATCGCCTTCTGGCGGCCGGTGGCCTCGCGGTCTTCCTGCGCCAGACGCTGGCTCTTCTTTTCCAGATAGGTCGAGTAATTGCCCTCGTAGGGGAAGTACTTTCCACGGTCGAGCTCGAGGATCCAGCCCACCACATTGTCAAGGAAGTAGCGGTCGTGGGTGATCATCAGCACCGCCCCGTGATATTCCTTGAGATGGTTTTCCAGCCATTCGACGCTTTCGGCGTCCAAATGGTTGGTCGGTTCGTCGAGCAGCAGGATGTCAGGCTTTTGGATGAGCAGACGGGTCAGCGCGATACGGCGCTTTTCACCGCCCGAAAGGCTGTCCACGGCCCAGTCGCCGGGGGGGCAGCGCAGCGCTTCCATGGCGATCTCAAGCTGGTTGTCCAGCGTCCAGCCGTCCACCGCGTCGATCTTGCTCTGAAGGTCGCCCATTTCCTCCATCAGCGCGTCGAAATCGACGTCTTCGGGCGGATCGGCCATGATGTTGCTGATCTCGTTGAAACGGTCGACCAGATTGGCGGTTTCGCGCGCGCCGTCCTTGACGTTTTCCAGCACCGTCTTGCTGTTGTCGAGCTGGGGCTCCTGCTCCAGATAGCCCACGGTGATGTTTTCACCCGCCCATGCCTCGCCGGTGTAGTCGGTGTCGATACCGGCCATCACCTTGATCAGCGTCGATTTACCCGCGCCGTTGGGGCCGACGATGCCGATCTTGGCGCCCTGATAGAACTGCAGGCTGATGTTGTTCAGCACCGGCTTTTGCGCGCCGGGGAAAGTTTTCGTCATGTTCTTCATGACGAAGGCGTATTGGGCGGCCACGTGGCGGTCTCCGGATAAAGGAATGTGAATTTGCGCGCCGCTCTACAACCTGGGCGGGCGGTTGCCAAGCGGGCGCTTGGGCGATAGCCTTGGCCCATGCGAAAATTCTACAGCCTGTTGGCTTTATCGGTCGGATTGATGGCTTCTCCTGCCTGCGCGGCGGGGGGCGATGCCCGTTCATCCCAAGCTCTCTCGATCATCACTGACCTGACCACCGATGTGGGACAGCGTCTTGGCGGCACCGACCGCGAGGCCGCCGCGCGCGACTGGGCGGTGGCTCGGCTGCGGGCGCTGGGCTTTGCCAATGTGCGGACGGAACCTTTCCCCATCGCAGGCTGGGTGCGCGGCGAGGAAAAGGCGGCCATCACCGCGCCCGTGCCGCAGAAACTGGCGGTGACGGCGCTGGGCTATTCGGGCGCGACCCCGGCCCAGGGGGTGACGGGCGAATTGGTCTATTTCCCCACGCTCGCGGCGCTCAAACTGGCGCCGGAAGGGTCGCTGCGGGGCAAGATCGCCTTTGTCGACCATGCGATGAAAGCGGCGCAGGACGGTGGCGGCTATGGCCCCTTTGGCGAGGCGCGGCGGCAGGGGCCGACCATCGCGGCGGCCAAGGGCGCCTCGGCGCTGCTGATCCGCTCGATCGGCACCGATCATACGCGCAGCCCCCATACCGGCGTGACGCGCAGGCCGCCGCAGGGCGAGCCTTTGCCATCGGGCGCAGTGTCCAATCCCGATGCCGATCTCATCGCGCGGCTGGCCGCCAAGGGGCAGCCTTTGACCGCCAGCCTCACCTTGACTCCGCGTTTTACCGGAGAGGTGATGTCGGGCAATGTGATTGCCGAATTGCCGGGGCGCGATCCCAAACTGGCGCCGATCCTTGTCGCCTGCCATCTCGACAGTTGGGATCTGGGGCAGGGGGCGATTGACGACGCCTCGGGCTGCGGCATCATCACCGCCGCCGCGCTGGAGGCGGCGCGCTCGGGCCAATTGGCACGCACGATCCGCGTCCTGTGGGCCGGGACCGAGGAAATGGGCGGCTTTGGCGGACAGGCCTATGCCAAGGCCCATGCCAATGATCCCCATGCGGTGGTGATGGAATCGGACACCGGCGCCGACCGCGTGTTCCGCTTCCTGTTCCGCATGGCGCCGCAGGACAAGCCTCTGGCCGAGCGGATCGGGGCGGAGCTGGCCAAGATGGGCATCTATACCGGCGAGGGCACGCCCGAGGGTGGCGAGGATGTCGGCTATATTGCCGAGAAGCAGAAGCTGGCCGTGATCGACCTTAATCAGGACATGACCCGCTATTTCGACTGGCACCACACGCCCGACGACACGCTGGACAAGATCGACCCGGCGCAATTGCAGCAGAATGTCGATGCATGGGCGGCGGTGTTGAAAATTTTGGGTTCCTATACCGGCACGATCAACCCGGTGGGCTGATTTATGATCCGGCGGGCAGGGGCGCGACCTCGGCCCGCCGCTGTCCCCGGATCGCCCAATAGAGCTGGACCATAGCGCGCGGCAGCAGGGCATAGCCGACCAGATACCACGGGTTCACAATCGCCCCCCAATAGAACGTGTCGGGCCGCGAGAACATCGCGATCATGATCGCATAGCCCCAAACCAGCAGATTGGCGAAAACACCCTCGCGCCCGCCCAGCGCCAGCCAGCCCGCCAGCGGCAGCGCCGCGCCAAACAGCGCCCAGTGCAAAGGCAGCCGTTGCAGCGGCGTGGTGTAGATCACGGCCTTGAGGAAACCCGAAAAACCCTGCATCGCATGCCAGCCCTGCGACTGGATATCGCCGGGCCGCCATTGCGCCATGGCCAGTTGCGCATGGAGCGCCATGAACACGCCCCATACCGCGATCAGCGCCGCCCACGCGCCCACCTCGACCCAGCGCTGGTTCCAAGCGGCATAGACCAGCGCCAGCAAAGCAAAGGGCAATGCCAGTTCGCGGATGAACAGCCCCGCCCCCAGCACCGGCACCACATACCACCATTGCCGGGGCCATCCGATCACCCCGGCAAAGGCCACCGCAATGCACAATCCCGCCGGATATTCCTGCAACGCCATCAGCCAGTCCGAGGACACCGCCGTGCCCCCCACGGCAATCGCCGCCCCGGCCAGAAACCGCTCGATCCCCGTAAGCCGCCCCTCATGCGCGATGGCCCATGTAAAGATCCCGGCCACCAGCATCACGATGCACAATTTCTGAAAACCCTTCCAGCCGATGATGGCGGAGATTTCCATTTCCGTGGGCGGACGCATGGTGAAAAAAGGTTTGAGCGGATAGTGATGCGCCCGGTGCAGTTCGGCCGCCGCCTGATGATAGGGTTTTCCCTGTGCCACCTGCGCGGCAATATCGTGATAGAGGCGCCCGTCGGTATAGCCGCCCTTCTTCGCCGTCTTGATCGGCGGGGGCGTGACCGAAAAGCACCATGCCGTCACGGCAAGCATCAGCAAAGCGAACAGGATCGCGGCGGGGCGGGGAAGTCTGGCTAACACGCGCCTTCCTTTGGCCAATACTTTCGCGGATGCAAGAGCGCAGATGCGCAAGCCCATGGAGCATAGGTAGATTTGCCGGTGACGGCATAAGGTCTGATTTGGCGGCGGGCGGGTTAAGAGCCGGAACTGGATCAAAACAGGATGAGAGGTCGCGCGCGTGCTTTCCGGGAACAGTTCAACCCCAGGCATCCGACAGAAGCTGGTGTTCTGCCTTGGCGCGCTGGCGGCGGTCAGCGTGGTGCAGGTGTCGGCGGCGACCTTTCTGCATTACCGGCTCTATGCCGCCAATCAGGCCTTGAGCGCGGCGGCGGGCGCGGCAGGCGGCGTGGACGGGCTGATCATGGCCGCCGTGATCACCACGCTGATCACCATCGTGGTGGGCGCGGGCACCTTGCTGTGGGCGGGGCTGTTCGTCTCGCGCGCGGTGGTCGAGCCGGTGTCGCATCTGGCGCAATGTCTGAACGCCATGGCTTCGGGCAATTACGATGTCGCGCTGGAGGGCGAGGACAATGGCGACGAGGTGGCCCAGATGTATGCCGCCGCCGCCGTGTTCCGCCAAACCGCTCTGGCCAAGCAGGCGGCCGACGAGCAGCAGCACAAGGTCGTGCGCGCCTTGAGCGAAGGACTTGACCGGCTGGCCGCGCAGGATCTGGAATTTCGCATCGAGGCGGCGTTCCCGGCCGATTACGAACAATTGCGCGTCAATTTCAATCAGGCGCTGATCTCGCTGGCCAAGGCGATCGGATCGGTGCGCGTGGGCGCGGCCAGCGTGATGGAATCCATTCAGGACATCCGCAGCGCCAGCGACGACATGGCCCAGCGCAACACCCAGCAGGCCGCGACGCTGGAAGAAACCGCCGCCGCGATGAGTCAGGTGACCGACGGGGTGCAGGAAACCGCCACCCGCGCCACCGAGGTGCAGCGCGCGATTGCCGAAACCTGCACGCAGGCCGACGAGGGCGCGGGCGTGGTGACGCGGGCGATTGACGCGATGGCGGCGCTTGAAAGTTCGGCCACGGAAATCGGCAAGATCGTGGGTGTAATTGACGGGATTGCGTTTCAGACCAACCTTCTGGCGCTCAACGCCGGTGTTGAGGCCGCGCGTGCGGGCGAGGCGGGCAAGGGCTTTGCCGTGGTCGCCAACGAGGTGCGCGCGCTGGCCCAGCGCAGCGCGGAGGCCGCGCGCAACATCGGCGGATTGATCCATGATTCGGCCGATCAGGTTTCGGGGGGCGTCGCTCTTGTGCGCGAGACGGGGGATCTGCTGCGCCACATCATGGGCCGCGTGGGCGAGATCAACGAGGTCATCACAGATATCGCCACCAGCGCCGAATTGCAGGCGCAGAACATCCATCAGGTCAATAATGCCGTCAGCGAACTGGACCGCGTGACCCAGAAGAACGCCGCCATGGTCGAACAGACCACCGCAGCCACCCGCGATCTGGCGCATGAGGCCGAACAGCTTTCGGCCATGGTGCGCACGTTCCGCACCCGCGACACTGATGCACGCGCCCATTCCAGGGACAAGGCCGCCGCCCGGCGCCTGAGCAGCGTGCCCCAGCGCAATGTCATGCCGGTCGCGGGCAATCTGGCGCTGGCCCCCGCGCCATCGGGCGAAGACTGGAGCGAGTTCTAGTCTGATACCGGCGAAATGCCGGGTCGATCGGCCCGGTGCTTTGTCAAATTTACCGACATTTTACGTCTCATCCCTAAGTCTCGCTCAAAGCCTGCCTTATGGCCGGCGCCAAACTTGAGCAGGCCGATGATTCGTCTTTTCAAACATTACATCCCCCATTCGGTGATCCTGCTTGGATTGATCGATCTGGTTCTGCTGATGATTTCGGGCGACTTTGCCTGGCGCTTGCGGGCGGACCAGTTGGGCATGCCCTCGGAAAGTTTCGAAACGCGCCTGCAACCGCTGATCGCCTTTGCGCTGGTGATGCAGATGGCGATGATCGCGGTGGGGGTTTACGGCGCCGATGCCTTGCGCTCTGTGCGTTTCGCCTCGGCGCGGCTGCTGGTGGCGGTGTCGCTGGGGGTGATCGCGCTGGCCCTGTTCAACTCGCTGTTTACCAGCCAGATTTTTTGGCGTTCCACCCTGTTCTACGCGATGCTGGGGGCGATTGCGCTGCTGGTGATGAACCGGCTGATCGTGGGCGGCATTCTGGGGACGGCGGCGTTTCGGCGCCGGGTGCTGGTGCTGGGCGCGGGCCACCGGGCGCAGCGCCTGCGCGAACTGGGCGAGCGGGCCGAGAGCGGCTTTGTCATCGTCGGTTATGTCGGCATGAGCGAGGCGGCCCCGATTGTCGAGGAAGCGATCCCGCGCACGGCGATCCACAATCTGAAGCGCCATGTCGAAAACCTTGGCGTGTCCGAGGTGGTTCTGGCGCTGGAAGAGCGCCGCAACGCGCTGCCTCTGAAAGACCTGCTGCGCATCAAGACGGCGGGCGTTCACGTCAATGACTTCTCCAGCTTTATGGAGCGCGAGACGGGCCGCGTCGATCTCGATACGGTCAACCCCAGCTGGTTCATCTTCTCGGACGGTTTTTCTTCGGGTCGCGCCTTTTCCAGCGCCGCCAAGCGGATCTTCGATGTGATCGTCAGCCTGCTCCTGCTGGCCATGACGGCGCCGGTGATCGTGCTGTTCGCCATTCTTGTGAAGCTGGACAGCAAGGGCCCCGCCTTCTTCCGCCAGCGCCGGGTGGGCCTGTATGGCCAGAGCTTTGACGTGATCAAGCTGCGCTCGATGCGGCTGGATGCGGAGGCCAATGGCGCGCAATTTGCCGCCAAGAACGATCCGCGCGTCACCCGCATCGGCAATTTCATCCGCAAGGTCCGCATCGACGAACTGCCCCAGACATGGAGCGTGCTGAAAGGCGAGATGAGCTTTGTCGGTCCGCGCCCGGAACGGCCCGAATTCGTCTCTGACCTTGAGGACAAGCTCTCCTATTATGCCGAGCGCCATATGGTAAAGCCCGGCATCACGGGCTGGGCGCAGGTCAATTATCCCTATGGCGCCAGCCTTGAGGATTCGCGCAACAAGCTGGAATATGACCTGTATTACGTAAAGAATTACACGCCTTTCCTCGACATCCTGATCATCCTGCAAACGCTGCGCGTGGTGCTCTGGCACGAGGGGGCACGCTAGGATGTCGGCTGGTCCCGGCCTGTGGGACTGGGTGGCCAGCACCGCGCATGTGGCGGGCGCCTGCGCCGCAATCACCGTGGCCGTCAGCATCTGGGGCCAGCGCGAGCGCTACAGCGGGGCGGGCAAGGCGATTGTCGCCGCGCTGGCCATGACGGCGCTGTGGTGCCTTGCCGTGGTGGTCGAGGGCGAACTCAGCCTTGTGGCCCAAGGGCTGCTGGGCCTGCGCAACCTGTCCTATCTGTGGGCCATCTATGCCATGTTCGCCAGCGACGGGCGCCATACCAGCCTGACCGAGGTGGGGCCGGTGGTGGCCGCGCTGTGCCTTGTCGATATTCTGGTGCCCACGGTACAGTTCATCGAGCATCGCATCAATCCAGCGCTGCTTAACGAAGTCGAGCTTTATCAGTTGAACATCATGCTGGCGATGCTGGGCGTGGTGGGGTCGCTGGTGCTGGTGCACAATCTCTACGCCAGCGCGTCCAGCACCGGGCGACAGATGCTGCGCTGGCCCGCGCTGGCGCTGGCGGCGGTGTGGGTGTTTGAACTCAACCTCTATACGGTGGCCTATCTGGCCAAACATTGGCCTGTCGAGCTGGCCTCGCTGCATGGGCTGCTGGACGTGGGCTTTGCGGGCATTCTGGCGCTGGGCGCGGCCAAGGGGCGCGAGACCCTGCGGTTGAAGCCTTCGCGCACGGTGACGTTCCAGTCGATCTCGCTGATCGTGATCGGCCTCTATTTCGTGGCGATGATCGCAATTGCGCGCTGGCTGGCCAGCGCAGGGGGCGAGCTTGGCCGCTGGTGGCAGTTCAGTTTCCTGATCGCGGCAATTTCGGCCGCCGCGCTGTTGCTGCCCTCGCGGCGGATGCGCGGATGGATGCGGGTGATGTTCACCAAGCATTTCTTCAAGCACCGCTATGAGTATCGTGAGGAATGGCTGCGCTTTGCCCGAACCATCGGAGGGCAGGGGCGCGACGCCGCCCCGCTGCACCAGCGCGCCGTACAGGCCATGGCCGACATCACCGACAGCCCGGCGGGCCTGTTGCTGACGCCTGATGATACCGGCGAAATGGTGCTGGCCGCGCGTTGGCAATGGCCGACTGCCGATGTTCCCGCGCAGGCGCTGGGGCTGGCCACCGCGCATTTTCTGGCCGCCAGCGACCATATCGTCGATCTGGACACGGTTCGCAGCCATGCGGGCGCGGATATCGCCATCCCCGAATGGCTGCGCGAGGAAAGCCGCGCTTGGGCCGTGGTGCCCCTGCAGCATAACGGGCGATTGGTGGGCGCGGTGATCCTGGCCCGCCCGCCGCAGGACCGCAAGCTGGACTGGGAGGACTTTGACCTCCTGCGCGTGGTGGCCCAGCAGATCGGCACCTATCTGGCCGAACATCAGGGACAGCAGGCGCTGGCCGAGGCGGCGCGTTTTGATGAATTCCACCGCCGCATCGCCTTTGTCATGCATGACATCAAGAACCTGTCGAGCCAGCTTTCCCTCTTGGCCCGCAACGCCGAGCGGCATGCCGAAAACCCCGATTTCCGGGCCGACATGCTGGTGACTTTGCGCAATTCGGCCGACAAGCTCAACCATCTGGTCGCCCGCCTCTCGCGCTATGGCACCAGCGCGGGCGACAAGGCCGAGCCGGTCGAGGTGGGCGCTTTGGCGCGGCAATTGGCCGAAACATTCCGCGTGCGCCACAATGTTCAGGTGATCGAGCGCGACCCCTGCACCATCGCGGGCCAGAGCCACAGCATCGAACAGGTGCTGACCCATCTGATCCAGAACGCGGTGGATGCCAGCGCGCCCGACATGCCGGTCTTTGTCTCGATTGCGGGCGATGGCCTGTATGGGCGGATCGAGATCGTCGATTCCGGCCATGGCATGGCCCCCGAATTTGTCCGCAATCGCCTGTTCAAGCCTTTCGATTCCTCCAAACCGGGCGGCTTTGGCATTGGCGCCTATGAGGCGCGCGAACTGGTGCGCGCGATGCACGGGCGTCTGGATGTGGAAAGCCGCGAGGGGATCGGCACGCGCTTCATCGTTCGCCTGCCTTTGGCCAGTGCGGCGGAAATTCTGAAAACCATGGATAATGATCAAAAGGTTGCCTGAAATGAGTGAGACGCGGCCCAAACTGCTCGTGATCGAGGATGATCCGGGGCTTCAGGCTCAGCTCAAATGGGCCTATGAGGATTTCGAGGTGATCGTGGCCGGGGATCGCGCCAGCGCCATGGCCGCGCTGCGCAGCGAGGAGCCGGCGGTCGTCACGCTCGACCTTGGCCTGCCGCCCGACCCGGACGGCACCAGCGAAGGTTTTGCCTTGCTGGACGAGATCATGGCCCTCAAGCCCGACACCAAGGTGATCGTAGCCAGCGGGCATGGCGCGCGCGAAAGCGCCTTGCAGGCGATCGAGCGCGGGGCCTATGATTTCTATCAGAAGCCGATGGATTTCGACGAAATGGCGCTGATCGTGCGCCGCGCCTATCGCCTCCACCGGCTGGAGGCGGAGAACCGCCAACTGGCGGTGCGCGCGGGCAAGGACAATCGCGTGCTGGGCACGATGATTACCGCCGCGCCAGAAATGCTGCGCGTGGCGCGCACCATCGAGCGGGTGGCGGGGACCAATGTCTCGGTCATGCTGCTGGGGGCGAGCGGGACGGGCAAGGAACTGCTGGCGCGCGGATTGCATGAGGCCAGCGGGCGGGCAGGGGGCTTTGTCGCGATCAATTGCGCGGCGATCCCTGAAAACCTGCTGGAATCGGAACTCTTCGGCCATGAAAAAGGCGCCTTTACCGGCGCGGTCAAAACCACCGAGGGCAAGATCGAGCAGGCCCATGGCGGCACGCTGTTTCTGGACGAGGTGGGCGATATTCCCTTCGCGCTGCAGGTCAAATTGCTGCGTTTCCTGCAGGAGCGGGTGATCGAGCGGATCGGCGGGCGGCGGTCGATTGCGGTCGATACGCGCATCGTCTGCGCCACGCATCAGAACCTTGAGGCGATGATCGCCGATGGCCGTTTCCGCGAGGACCTGTGGTATCGGCTGGCCGAAATCGTGGTCAAGATCCCCTCGCTGGCCGAGCGGCCGGGCGATGCGGCGCTGCTGGCACGGGCTTTCCTTGCGCGTTTTGCCAAGGAGATGAACCCGGCGGTCAAGGGTTTTGCCCCCGATGCGCTGGCCGCGATGGATGCGTGGGGATGGCCGGGCAATGTGCGCGAGTTGGAAAACCGGGTGAAGCGGGCGGTCATCATGGCCGACGGCAAGCTGGTCCATGCGGGCGATCTCGATCTGGACGCGCCGGGGGGCGAGGAGGACTTGCCGCTCAACCTGAAATCCGCGCGGGAAATAACCGACCGGCGGGTGATCCGGCAGGCGCTGGCGCGCAGCGAGGGCAATATTTCCTCAACCGCCAGACTGCTGGGGATCAGCCGGCCGACTCTGTATGATTTGCTCAAGCAATATGACTTGCAGCACTGATAGCGTTATCAGGTTTCATGTACCAATAAGTACAAATTTGGGCGGCGGGTGCCTGTTGTGCTGAAATGAAAAAGGGCGGCTCGAAAGCCGCCCTTCCCCTCCCTTTTTTTCTTCCGACGCCCGATTTGCACAGAAAGGCCGGGGCTTCAATGGGGCCTATATGGCATTTTTATGAATAGCCGTTCATTGTGGCAAACGAACCACACTGGCACCCCGCCGCCGCCTAGGCACCCTCGCGCCGATTTTCGCGCACCGAGGCCCAAAGCGCCGCCCCGATCAACACCGCGCCGATCAGACCCGTAACCGTTTCGGGCACCTCGACCAGCGCCGAACCGAGCATGATCGCCGCCAGCGCAATGATCGCCCAGAAAGCGCCATGCTCAAGGAAGGCATATTCCGACAGCGTGCCCTGCTCGACCAGCAGCACGGTCAATGAACGCACAAAAATCGCGCCGATCGACAGGCCCAGCGCAATGATCACCATATTGTTCGACAAGGCAAAAGCGCCGATCACGCCATCAAGGCTGAAGGAGGAGTCGAGCACGTTGAGATAGAGGAACCCGCCCAGCCCGGAACGCACCGCCGTCCCCGCCAGCGCGCGCGCTGCCTCGCGGCTTTCCAGGAAATGGCCCAGCGCCTCGACCGCGATGAATGTCACGATGCCGAACACGCCCGACACCAGCAGCGTATAGGCCTCATCCCCCGGCAGCCAGCGCCCGATCAGCACCAGCGCCAGCAAGAGCAGCGCAACCTCGCCCGCCTTGATCGAACCGACCAGCTTCAGCCGCACCTCGACCCAGCGCAGCCAGTGCGTTTCCTTATCCGGGTCGATGAAGAAGCCGAGGCCCACCATCGCCAGAAACGCTCCGCCAAAGCCCGCAATCGGGATATGGGCATGGCGCATGATCGCCTCATATTGCGCCGGATCGTTCAGCGAGAGATGCACCGCCTCGACCGGTCCCAACCCTGCGGTAAAGCCCACGATCAGCAGCGGAAAAGCCACGCGCGTGCCAAACACCGCAAACAGCATGCCCCATGTCAGGAACCGCTTGCGCCAGATCGCATCCATGTCTTTGAGCACGGCGGCATTGACCACCGCATTGTCAAAGGACAGCGACACTTCCAGCACGGCCAGAACGAGGACGATCCAGATCATCCCGCCCACGGCCGAAATCGAGCCCGTATCATGCCAGCCATAGGCAGCGGCCAACGCCAGACAGACGGCGGAAAAAATCAGCGAACCGCCGAAATGCCTCAAAAATTGCGTCACTTGAAAAATACTCCGCGCGGGTCAGGCTTTGGGCTGATAGGTCTGTTCAATGCCCGGAAAGCTGCGGTCGCGCACCTCGGCGGCATAGTGGGCCGCAGCATCGGAAATCAGGCCCGCCACATCGGCATAGCGTTTGACGAAGCGCGGCACCCGTTCAAACATGCCCAGCATGTCCTCGGTGACCAGCACCTGACCATCGCATTGCGCCGAGCCGCCGATCCCGATCACGGGGCAATCCACCGCCTTTGTCACGGCCACGGCCAGCGGTTCGACCACGCCCTCGATCACAATGGCAAAGGCCCCCGCCTCGGCCAGCGCGCGCGCGTCTCCAACGATTTTCTCCGCCTCGGCCGCGCTGCGCCCGCGCGCGCCATAGCCGCCCAACTGGTTCACCGCCTGAGGTGTCAGGCCGATATGGCCCATCACCGGAATGCCGCGCTGCGACAGGAACGCCAAGGTTTCGGCCATCGCCACCCCGCCTTCCAGTTTTACCCCAGCGCATCCGGTTTCGCGCAAAACCCGCGCGGCCGTTTCAAACGCCTGCTGGGGCGAGGCTTCATAGGTGCCGAAGGGCAGATCGACGATGACGGCCGCATGCCAACTGCCGCGCCCCACCGCCGCGCCATGGGCCACCATCATGTCCAGCGTGACGGGCAGCGACGAGGGCAGGCCATAAATCACCTGACCCAACGAATCGCCCACCAGCAGCAAGTCGCAATGCGCATCCAGCAATTGCGCCTGACGCGCGGTGTAGGCGGTCAGCATCACCACAGGCTCTGCGGTCACGCCGTCCTTCTTGCGCTGGCGGATGGCCGGAATGGTCAGCCGGCGCATCGGCGCAGGGGTGGGGTTGGCGCGGCTGGTGGCCGTATCGATCTGAAAGGTCGTAGACATAAAGGCGCTTCTAGCCCGGCGCGGGGCATGGGGTAAAGCGCGATCGGTGCGCGCCATCAATGCGTGACTCTGGCGCCGCGACAAGGCAAGATGGATCATCCACCGGTGGACTACGCATAATCCGCCCTTGCGAATGTTGCGCGATCCGTTAATTTTCTTGCCCATTGCTTATTGCGTTCAGGGGAACTGCATGTTCGGTCGCGTCAAGCCGTTGGATGCCATATTGGCCACGGCTGAGAAAAAATCACTTCATCGCTCTCTGGGCGCCTTTCAATTGACCATGCTGGGCGTGGGCGCGGTGATCGGGACGGGTATTTTCGTTCTGACGGCCGAGGCCGCGCAAAAGGCGGGGCCGGGCATGATGCTCAGCTTCATAATCGCCGGTTTCGTCTGCGCCGTGGCCGCCCTGTGCTATGCTGAAATGTCCAGCATGGTGCCGGTTTCGGGCTCGGCCTACACCTATTCCTATGCGGTGATGGGCGAGTTGGTGGCATGGATGGTGGGCTGGGCGCTCATTCTGGAATATGCCATTGCGGCGGGCGCCGTGTCGGTCGGCTGGTCGGGCTATATGATCGGCTTTGTGCAAAATACCTTCCATATTACGGTCCCCCTCGAATTGGTGCGGGGACCATTCGACGGGGGTATCATCAATCTTCCCGCGATGCTGATTGCGGCGATCATCACCGGGCTGCTGGTGCTGGGCACCAAGGAGAGCGCGACGGTGAATGCCGCGCTGGTGGCGATCAAGATCGTTGCCCTTTCCATGTTTATCGCGCTGACGCTGCCGGTTATCAAATCGGGCAATTTCAAGCCTTTTGCGCCGCTTGGCTTTACCGGTATTTCGGGGGCCGCCGCCTCGATCTTCTTTGCCTATGTCGGCTTTGACGCGGTTTCGACCGCCGCCGAGGAAACCAAGAACCCCCAACGCAACATGCCGATCGGCCTGATCGGCAGCCTTGCCATCTGCACCATCTTCTACATGCTGGTGGCCGCAGGCGTGATCGGCACCGTGGGTGCGCAGCCGGTTTACGGCGCGCATGGCGAAGTGCTCTCGCCGGGCACGGCCGCGCTGTCTGACGCCTGCAAGGCGCTCAATGAAAACGCCGTGGTCTGCTCCAAGGAAGCCCTGGCCTGGACGCTGCGCCAGGTGGGCCATCCCTTCGTGGGCTGGCTGGTGGGCGCAGCGGCCATTCTGGCGCTGCCCTCGGTGATCCTGATGATGATGTTCGGCCAGACCCGCATCTTCTTCGTGATGAGCCGCGATGGCCTGCTGCCGGAATTCTTCTCCAAGGTTCACCCCAAGTTTCACACGCCTCATGTCATCACCGTGCTGACGGGCGTGTTCGTGGCGCTGTTTGCCGCTTTCTTCCCGGTGGGCCTGCTGGCCGACGTGTCGAATTCGGGCACGCTGTTTGCCTTTGGTGCGGTGTCGGTGGCGGTGATGGTGCTGCGCCGGACCGATCCCAATCGTCATCGCCCGTTCCGCACGCCGGGCGTCAATATCGTGGCGCCGATTTCGATCGCGGGCTGCATCTATCTCTTCATCAGCCTGTCCAAGGCCACGATCAGCCTGTTCCTTGGCTGGGGCGTGGTCGGGCTCTTCGTCTATTATTTCTACAGCCGCAGCCGCAGCCATGTCGGGCGCGGGGTGGTTGAGGTGCATGAGGACGACAGCGATGCGCCGGATCTGCCGGTGCCGCCAATGCCGGGCGCATGATATAAAAAAAGGGCGGCCCTTTGGGAGCCGCCCTTTCTGATTCAGGATTTGTCGGGGCTCAGACCGCCTCGAGCGCGTAGCCTGCCGAACGCACGGTGCGGACCGGGTCCACCGCGCCTTCCAATTCGATGCCCTTGCGCAGGCGGCGGATGTGAACGTCCACGGTGCGCAATTCAATATCGCTGTCCGTGCCCCACACCGCATCGAGCAGTTGCCCGCGCGAAAACACGCGGCCGGGATGCTCCATGAAGAATTTGAGCAGGCGGAATTCGGTCGGCCCCAGCGCGAGGATCTGGCCCTTGCGCGTCACCTTATGCGCCGTGGCGTCCAGCGTCAGGTCGCCAACCGTGATCTGTTCGCCCGCCAATGCCGGGCGGATGCGGCGCATGATGGCCGAGACGCGCGCGATCAGCTCGCGCGGGGAAAAGGGCTTGGTGATGTAATCATCGGCCCCGGTTTCAAGGCCGCGGATCATATCGTCCTCGGCCCCGCGTGCGGTCAGCATGATGATGGGTACATGGGCCGTCGCCTTGTCGCGGCGCAGGCGGCGGCACACCTCGATTCCGCTGGTGCCCTCGATCATCCAGTCGAGCAGGACCAGATCGGGCGCCTCCTCGGCGGCCAGCAACAGCGCCTCGTCGCCATCGGGCGTGGAGAGGACCGTATAGCCCTCGGCCTGAAACCGGAATTCCAGCAATTCCGCCAGCGCCGGATCATCTTCTACCAGCAAGAGCCGGGGTTGTTTCATGGATGCCCCCTGTTAACGTTCAGTTTTCCGGCCGTTCCAGCCGGTCGACCACATATTCGGCGGTGGCCGCGTAATAGACCTGTTCGGCAATATTGGTGGCGTGGTCGCCGATCCGCTCGATATTGCGCGCGATGAACAGCAGATGCGCGGCCGAGGTGATGGTGGAGGGATTCTCCATCATGAACGAGACCATGTTGCGGAAAATGCTGTCATAAAAGGCGTCGACCCGCGCATCGCGCTCGATCACGTCCACCGCCAGCGCGGGATCGCGCGCGGCAAAGGCGGTCAGCACATCATGCACCATCTCGCCCGCGATTTCGGCCATCGCCGGGATCAGCGTCTGGGGTTCGGAATTCAGCCGCCCCTCGATCCGCGACACGCGCTTGGCGATGTTCTTGGCATAATCGCCGATGCGCTCCAGAATACCCGCGATCTTGAGGGCGGCCAGCACCTCGCGCAGGTCGTCGGCCATGGGCGCGCGCAGGGCGATGATCTTGACTGCAAGCCGGTCGACTTCGGCCTCAAGCCGGTCGATCTTCTTGTCGCGCTCGATCACCTGCGCGGCCAGTTCCTGCGAGCGTTTCGTCAGCGCCTCGACGGCCTCGCCGATCGCCAGTTCGGCCAGACCGCCCATTTCGGCGATCAGCCCACGCAGCGTGGTGATTTCCTCGTCAAAGGCCTTGACCGTATGTTCTGCCACTGGACGCAATTCCCTGTTCAAGCTGTGATGGAATGATCGTCACATAAATGTCACAAAAGGCAACATCCATGTCCGTTCCAACCAGCCTTGAAAGCGCCATGCAGCGTTTTCATGACAGGACTATGACGGACTTGTGACTTTTTGCTCTTTGGCCGGGATCAGCGGCAGGCGCACCGAAACCTTGGTGCCCACGCCCACCTTGCTGGTAATGTCCAGCTTGCCGCGATGGCGTTCGACCACATGCTTTACAATCGCAAGGCCAAGCCCGGTCCCGCCCGCCGCGCGGCTGCGGCCCGGATCGGTGCGATAGAAACGACGCGTCAGATGCGGCAGATGGTCGGCCGAAATGCCCGCCCCCCGGTCTGTGACCAGAAATTCGGCCATGCCGCGCGGCGCATGGGTCAGGCTTACCGTCACCGGTTGATCCGCGTCGCCATATTTCAGCGCATTGTCGATCAGATTGCGCAAAACCTGCTCGATCTGCTTCACATCGCCCGCAACCTCGAAAGGCTCGTCGGGCTTGACGAATTCGACGCGGGCCGGATTGCCCGGCGGGGGCGCAAATTCGCCCACCACCCGTGCGGCCAGCGGGGCCAAATCGATCTGTGAGGTAGGCGCGTCATGCTTTTCCGCCTCAAGCTGCGACAAAGACATGAGATCGTTGAGCAGCGCCTGCATCCGCCGTGCCTCACGCAACACCGTGCCCAGAAAGCGCTGCATCACTGCGCCATCCATCTTGCCCACGCTCTCGCTGATGGTTTCGACATAGCCGATGACCGAGGAGAGGGGGGTGCGCAATTCATGGCTGGCATTGGCGACGAAATCGGTGTGGGCGCGGCTGATGTCTGCCTCGGCGGTGCGATCGCGCGCCTCGATCACCCACAGGCCCGGATACACCGGGCGGCGGGTCAATTGCCACAGGCTGCCGCTGCGGGTCAGGCCGCGGATGCTGGCGGTGGCAGTTTCATCGTCGGCGCTGTCGAGCAGGCGGATGGCATCGGGATGGCGCAGCGCGATGCGCGGGTCCTGCCCCAGAATATGTTCGCCCAGCGCCGCGCGCGCAGCCGCATTGGCGTCGATGATTCGCGCGCGGTCCACCAGCATCATCGGCGCGCCCGTTCCCTCCAGCGCGGCGATCAGCGCGCGGCGCACCATATGGCCCTGTTCAAGCTGTTGCTGGCGGGCATTGCCCTCGATTTCGCGCGGAGCGTCGGGTTCGGCCTGATCGCTGCACCACCACCACACGGCCAGCAGCGAAAAGGTCCAGAACGCCCCGGTCAGAGCCACCATCAGCAAACCGGCTCCATCCAGATAGAGCAGCAAAAGCGTCAGGAATTCGAGGATGATGGCAGGCCAGGGTAGCTTGCTGTCGCGCATTGCTCGGATCGTCCATTTCTTGGCGCCTGCATCAGGCCAGACGCTCGCCATCAGCGCATGGGGAAGGCGTATGACAGTTTTATGAAACCGCCAAGCATGGAGCGCAGGAATAGCGCGAAACATCAAGTCCGTGGCAAAAACGCATGACAGGCTGGCCCGGATGGAGCCGTTTGCATACCGGCGCAAATTTCATGATTGCTTTGGTCTTTACTTTCTTGCCGATCAGGCGTGGGCATCGGGCTTTATCTTGAAATATCCATGTTCCTGCCCGTATCGGGTGGGCAAGGGCAATCTGTCCGAGAAATCTTCTGAATGGATAGGGCCCACTGAATAAAGGCCTTTTCGCGCGCCGCATCGTCATCCGGCGTGGCTTTGCCGTGTAAAAGACGATTGTTTCATTTGCCCTTTTGGCGGCCTGCAACCCACTCTGGTGGTTTCGGACCTTTCGTCATCCGCCATGCCCGGAAAACAGGCGAGGGCTTTTCAGTTTTCACGGCAACATCTGACGGGGTGGTCGAGGCGCCGCTCGATGATCCGGACCGGGTTATCGCTCGCCCCGCGCGCAGGCCCAACCAGCGGTTGGGGCGCACAGGCTTATGCCTACCGTTGCGACAGCCGGAACCGCCAATGTTCGGATTTTACCAGTGGTGACCCCTACGAGAATCGAACTCGTGTTTCAGCCGTGAGAGGGCCGCGTCCTGACCGCTAGACGAAGGGGCCAATGCTCTGATTTTACAAGTGGTGACCCCTACGAGAATCGAACTCGTGTTTCAGCCGTGAAAGGGCCGCGTCCTGACCGCTAGACGAAGGGGCCATCCTTGAAGCCAAGGCAGGCTATGTAAATGGTGACCCCTACGAGAATCGAACTCGTGTTTCAGCCGTGAAAGGGCCGCGTCCTGACCGCTAGACGAAGGGGCCAACCTTGAAACCAAGGCGGGCTATGTAATGGTGACCCCTACGAGAATCGAACTCGTGTTTCAGCCGTGAAAGGGCCGCGTCCTGACCGCTAGACGAAGGGGCCAACCTCGGCTTGCGCCTTGGTGAGGCCGCGCATTTATGGAGAGGGGGGCGGTTGGTCAAGTCACAAAACGCGTTACTATCGGAAAAAACGCAAGATTTATAGAAAGTCACTAAATATCAAAACCTTATGCGCTAGTCCGCCCATGCCGCATCATCGACATGCAATTCGGCGGCGCGGCGCGGCCCCCAATCGTCGATTCGTGCCCGCCCGGCCAGCCAAAGCTTGCGCCCATGATCGCCATGGATCAGTGTCTGGCCCATCTCGGTCTGGGCGCTGCGAAAGGCCATCGCCTTGAAGCTGGCGCCATCTTCGCCCCGCACGATCATGCGCAGATGGTCCGCACCCACCACATCGGCCTTGACCACGCGCACCGGCCCCACCGCCACGCGCGGCCCCGGCCATCCCATGCCATAGGGGCCTGCGCTCTCCAGCAATTCGACCAGTTCGGGCTGCAGCCCGCGCGGCGCCACGGCCAGATCAAGCAGCAGCGACTGCGCCCCTTGCGCGCGCGATACATCGCCGGCCAGACGGTCATCCAGCCAATCAGCAAAAGCCTCCAGCCGGTCGGCCGCCACGGTCAGGCCCGCCGCCATCGCATGGCCGCCGCCCGCCACCAGATAGCCCAGTTCACGCGCCCCGATGATCGCCGCGCCCAGATCGACGCCCGAAATCGAGCGGCCCGATCCCTTGCCCACGCCATCATCATCCAAGGCGATCACCAGCGTCGGCTTGCCGGTCTTTTCCTTGATCCGCCCGGCCACGATGCCGATCACGCCGGGATGCCATCCCTTGCCCGACAGGACCATCACGGTGCGGTTGCCCTGCCGCTCCACCTGCAATTCGGCGGCCTCCTGCACGGCCATTTCGATGGCGCGGCGCTCTTCGTTCAAGCGTGAGAGCTGGGCGGCAATCTCGCGGGCCTCCTCGGCGTCCTGCGTGGTCAGCAGGCGCACGCCCAGCGTGGCCTCGCCCACGCGGCCGCCTGCATTGACGCGCGGCCCCAGCGCAAAGCCCAGATCCGTGGCCGTAGGCGCGCGGTTCAACCGGCTCGCGTCGATCAGCGCGGCCATGCCGATATTCTCGCGCCGCGCCATCACCTTCAACCCCTGCGCCACCAGCGCCCGGTTCAACCCATGCAGCGCGGCGACATCGGCCACCGTGCCCAGCGCCACCAGATCGAGCAGGGCAAACAGATCCGGCTCGGCCCGCCCGGCAAACCATCCCCTCCCGCGCAGCACCCGCACCAGCGCCACGCCCAGCAAAAACGCCACGCCGACCGCCGCCAGATGGCCGTGGGCCGCGCCAATGTCGCTTTCATCCAGTCGGTTGGGGTTCACCAGCGCCAGCGCCTGGGGCAACTCAGCGCTGCATTTGTGATGGTCGACCACGATCACCTCGACCCCGGCGTCTGCGGCCATGGCCAGAGCCTCATGCGCCATGGCCCCGCAATCGACCGTCACGATCAATTGCGCGCCCTCGGCCCCCAGACGCACCAGCGCCTCGCCGGTCGGGCCATAGCCTTCGAGCAGGCGGTCGGGGATATAATGGCGCGCATCATGGCCCAGCATGCGGATCAGCCGGATCAGCAAAGCCGCGCTGGTTGCCCCATCCACGTCATAATCGCCGTATATGGTGATGGCCTCTCGGCGTTCGATAGCATCGGCAATACGCATTGCGGCCAATTCCATATCGCGGAATTCGGACGGATCGGGGAGAAAGGCGCGCAAGGTGGGCGTGCGGTGACGGGACAGGTCCTCGCGCGCAACACCGCGTGCCAAAAGCAATTGGGTGATGATGTCATCGCTCAGCCCGCCCGCAGCGGTCTGCGCCATGTCCATGTTGCCCCCGCGCCAGCGCCAGGCCTTGCCCGAAAGGGAAGATTCGGGACGGATCCATTGTGTCAAATCTGCATGCATAATGGGGGGACTAGACCATCTTTTGCTCGACAGAAAGGGTAGGGGAATTGTTAAGCATCAGGTGCTCATAAGATGGGGGCGAATGTTGCTGAGATCGGGTGCCATATGGGTTGGAATGGCCGGGACTCGACGTTGTTAATTGAAAAATGCAATACGTCCTTTGTGACACCATCTGTTTGGAGGCCATAGCGCGGTTGAATTGATGACAGTTCCGTCCCCCACCTCCTCCGCATTTTATGTCCAGTTTCCGCAAGGCCTTGTGCCCAAGGCGCAGGCGGTGCTTGAGCTTTTGGGACAAGCTGTTGACGTTGCGAGGGTTTTTACAGTCACACATCGCCCGGAGGATGATGATGACTGGCTCGAATTGCTGTCCAGCGGTCTGACTTTCGATCTGTCCGGTCTGTCCGGCAACGGACCGGCGCCCGAGGTGGTGATGCGTTATGGCGTGGCGGCGGACGCCGTGCCGGATCGTTCGGCATGGCTGTGCCTGACACCGGGCGATCATCTTTCGGGCGGCGGGCGCCAAGTGCCGGTCGTACGGGTGATGGCGGCGGTTGTGCTGGGGCTGCTCGAATTACCCGGCGCGACGGCGGTGGCATGGGGGCCGGCTCGCACATTAATGGGCGCGGACCATTTCAGGCGGATCATTCCGGGCTGGTTAAAGGGCGGGGCGTTTCCGGCGTTGGGCCTGACGGCATTAAAGCGCGATGAAGTGGACAATGTGGTTAGTGAAGGATTAAGTTTTTTTACTGGACTCGAGCTGCGAATCGAGCCACTTCTTGCCAAACAGCCCGGCTTGGCCGGCAAGGTCGCCGTCAGACTTATCCACAGTTTGGTGGAAGGGTGGACGGTGAAGGAGCCTGTTGAAGTTGAGGGGCCGGAAGGGGAAATTCTCGGGGTAACGCCCGAGGAAAATGGAAAAATTCTTCGGGTATGTCTAGCACGCTGACGAAAATCGTCGCAACAGTGTCGCCAGTCGCGGGGGCCGGCCCCATACCTTCGATCAGGGTGGCGTTGGGTCATATTCGCCACCGGGCGCGCCAATCCTTGCCTTTCTGCGCCGTTAACCAGTCGGGCAGCCCCGACTATGATCCCGATTTGCAACGTCACCATATTTTGCCCAAACAATTGCTCTCGGAGCGCTGTTTCGGGCCGATGTTTGACATGATCGGCTCTGTGGGCTTCAACGATTTCCGCCGCAATGGCCTTTTGCTGCCCGCACGTGATTCGGCGGCGATCAAGCTGGCCCTCCCCATGCATCGCGGACCGCATCGCGATTACAGCGCGCTGGTGATGGAGCGGGTGGGGCAGGTCGAGGCGCGCTGGGCGGGGGCTCGCCGCAAGACGCCTGAAGCGGCGGTGGTGGAGGCCGTTCAGCGCCTCACCTTGCTGCAAAAGGCTCTGCGCCGCCGCCTGCTGCGCCCGCCTGCCAAGCCCATGATGCTCAACCGTTATGATCCGATGCAGCGCCATGTCGATTTTACGGAACTGGACGCGATGGTCGACATGCTCTGGCCCGAGACGCAGGAATTGGCGGATCTGGGGCTGTAATCGCGGCCGCCTTGGGCTAAAGGCCCGCCAATGTCTCAGGATCTTCTCGATAGTTTGCCCGCGCCTTGGCGCCTTGCGGTGGCCTATGCGCCGATGCCTACGCGCGATCGTTGGTTGACCATGCTGGCGCTGGACGTGCGTCTGGCGAGCGTGGTGCGCGGCGCGCGCGAACCGATTCTGGCCCAGATGAGGCTGGCATGGTGGCGCGACCGCTTGCGCGATTCGGCGGACAAATGGCCGCGTGGCGAGCCTTTGCTGGCCGCTCTCGCCTGCTGGGATGGCGGGCATGGCGCGCTGCTGGGGCTGGTCGATGGCTGGGAAGCCCTGCTGGGCGAGGCGCCCTTGCCGGTCGAGGCGTTTGAGAGCTGGATCGCGGGGCGGGTTGCCGCCTGCGCCGCGCTGGATGATCGGGCGGGCGAGGGGGCGGAAAGCATGGCGCGCGGATGGGCGCTGGGCGATCTGGCGGCCCATCTGGGCGATGCGCAGGAGCAGGCCGCAGTTGCCGATATGATCGAGGCGCATGGCTGGCGCGGGCGACGGTTGCCGCGCGCGATGCGCCCGCTGGTGATTCTGCACGGGCTGGCCGCGCGGACCAAAGGACGTCAGGGCGCGGAAAACATTTCTCTTTTTACGCTTTTGCGGCTTGGCATGCTGGGGGTCTAAGCTACTCTGCCTGTAAATGCGGAAGGGGGTTCAATGGGGCGGTTGGTAATCGGGGCGATCTCGGCGCTGGTTCTGGTGGGCGCGGGGTTTTTCTGGTGGCAGGGGCGGGCCAGTCTGGAACGCGCTGCGCCTTTGCCGGTTGTGTCCGGCCCGCCGGGCGACGGGGCCATCGAACTGCCCGACGCCGATCCGCATGGGCGCGGCCCGGCCTTGCCCAATGCGGCCAAGAAGGTGATGTCCAAGGAGGACAGGCGCTTCAACCGCTATGACCGCAACCGCGATGGTTCGATCAATCGCAACGAGATGCTCTCAACCCGCGTGAAGGCATTCCAAAAGCTGGACGTCAACCACGACAATCTGCTCAGCTTTGAGGAATGGGCGGTCAAGACCTCTAACCGTTTCAAGGAGATTGACCGCAATGGCGATGGTATTCTCAGCCGCGCGGAACTGAATGCCTATTACGCGGCGCAGGACGCGAAAAAGGCCGAACGCGATAAGGCCAAAGCCGATTGCGCCTGCGGCAAGGCGGGCCCGAAAACCCGCCCTGCGCCCGATGATGATGACCCAGATTAAGCGGTGATCCGCGCCACCCAAGGCGCCAGATCGCCCTTGGCACGCTCGGTATAGACCAGTTTGCGCGCGGGCTTCTTGATCTTCTTTTCCGTCACGATGGGCGGAAACAGGCCGAAATTGATGTTCATCGGCTGATAGGTGTCGGCTTCTGCGTCGCCCGTAATATGGGCCAGCAGCGCGCCAAGCGCCGTGGTGCGCGGCGGTTCGGCCCAGTCTCGTCCGCTCAGTTCACAGGCGGTCATGACGCCCGCCAAAAGCCCCACGCTGGCGCTTTCGACATAGCCTTCGCAGCCCGTGATCTGTCCGGCAAAGCGGATATGGGGGGCCGATTTCAGCCGCAATTGCCGGTCCAGCAATGTGGGCGAATTGAGGAAAGTGTTGCGGTGCAAACCGCCCAGCCGCGCAAATTCGGCATTTTCCAGCCCCGGAATCATGCGGAAGACGCGAGTCTGCTCGGCATATTTCAGCTTGGTCTGAAAACCGACCATGTTGAACAGCGTACCCAGCTTGTTATCCTGCCGCAACTGCACCACGGCATAGGGCCAGCGGCCCGTGCGCGGATCGTCCAGCCCCACCGGCTTCATCGGGCCAAAGCGTAATGTGTCCTCGCCGCGTTCGGCCATGACCTCAATGGGCATGCAGCCGTCGAAATAGGGGGTGTTGGCCTCCCATTCCTTGAACACGGTCTTTTCGCCGCTCAGCAATTCCTCGCGGAAGGCCAGATACTCGGCCTTGTTCATCGGGCAATTGATGTAATCCTTGCCGTCCGACCCCAGCGCGATGGATGCCTCGGCGCCCTTGTCCCAGCGCGCGGCGCGCCAGGCGATGTCCATATTGACCGTTTCGGCATAGACGATCGGGGCGATGGCGTCGAAAAAGGCGAGGCTGTCCGCGCCCGTTGCCGCGCCGATCTTTTCGGCCAAAGATGCCGCCGTCAAAGGCCCGGTGGCCACAATTGTCAGGCCCGCATCGGGCAGCGTGTCAATCCGCTCGCGCGTCAGTGTCAGATTGGGCAGCGCCGTCAATTCGGCCTCGATCGTGTCGCTGAACACATCGCGGTCCACGGCCAGAGCGGACCCGGCCGGAACGCGCGCCTTGTCCGCCGCGCGCATGATGAGGCTGTCGAGCGCGCGCATTTCGTAATGCAGCAGGCCCACGGCGTTGGCGGTGTCATCATCGCTGCGCAACGAGTTCGAGCAGACCAGTTCGGCCAGCCCGTCGCCCTGATGGGCCGGGCTGCGCTCTCCGGTTCCGCGCATTTCCGAAAGGCGAACCTTGAAACCGCGCTTGCCCAATTGCCATGCCGCCTCGGTTCCCGCCAGGCCGCCGCCGATGATGTGTACGTCATATGTCATGGGGTCGCGCTTTAGCTATTGTGGGGGAGGGGGGCAAGGTTGGGGAAGGAAGGGGCCTCCGGCGGGCAAAGGGTCTCGTCCCTTTGCAATCCCATTTGGGGGCAGCGGATGGTTGGCGATGCTGTGATGGAATGAATTAAAGCCTGCGGCGCGGATGGTTCAGCCCAATCCGCGCAGCAGGCTTTCGCATTTTGTTTCTCAAACGCAACGCCGATATCATGGCGCAACGCAGACAGTCATGGGAGCGCGAGGGTCTAGACCCTCGCATCTAAACCCTTATGCCGCAGGCAAAACCACCGAACCATCGCCCGCGCGCACCAAAGCCCCATGCGCCACCACAGCGGTCAGCGGCAAATCCGCGTAAACATGCGGAAACAGCGCCCCGCCGCGCGATACTTCCCATTTCACCGCATCGCCCAGCGCCGCCAGATCGACCGTGGCGATAAACAGATCGCCCATACCGGCGAAATGCTTGTCGATGGTTTGCGCCAACTGCGGCTCGGCCGAGAGGTGGATATAGCCATCGGCCAGATCCACCGGCGCGCCCTTGAATACGCCATCGGCAAGGAACTGCGCCATTTGCGGCGCGGTCAGCACTTTATGGGCAACAGGCGGCAGGCTCATTCGCCCGCCGTCCCTTCGCCCGCCTGACCTTCAGGTGCCGCTTCCTCGACGCTTTCATCCTCGGCTTCGCTCTCGGCCAGACGCACCGCCGAAACGACATGCTCATTATCGGCCACGTTGAACAGGCGCACGCCCGCCGACCCGCGCCCGATCACGCGCAGCGACGAGAGCGGCAGGCGGATCATCTTGGCCTGATCAGTCACCAGCATCAGCTGATCGGCCTGAACGGCGGGGAAGCTGGCGACGACTTCGCCATTGCGGGCGATATTGTCGATATTGGTGATGCCCTGACCACCGCGCCCGGTCCGGCGATATTCATAGGCCGAGGACAGTTTGCCATAGCCATTGGTGCAGACCGTGAGGATGAATTCCTCGCGCGCGGCCAGTTCGGCCATGCGTTCGGCCGAGATCGAGGGCTCGCCTTCCTTCTCACCCTTCCACGGTGCGAATTTCAGGTAATCCTCGCGTTCCTCGCTGCTGGTGCCCACGCGGTGCAGGATCGAGAGCGAGATCACCTCGTCATCGCCCTTGAGCAACATGCCGCGCACGCCGGTCGAGGTGCGGCTGGTGAATTCGCGCACTTCATCGGCGGCAAAGCGGATCGCCTTGCCCTGACGGCTTGCCAGCAGAACGTCGTCATCCTGCGAGAGCAGCGCCACGCCGATCAGGCGGTCATCATCGCCTTCTTCAAAGCGCATGGCGAATTTGCCGTTGGACGGGATATTGGCAAAGGCATCCATGCTGTTGCGGCGGATATTGCCCTTTGCCGTGGCAAACACCACCGAGAGCGCGCCCCAATCGGCCTCATCCTCAGGCAGCGGCAGCACGGTGGCGATCGTTTCGCCCTGATCCAGTGCGGGCAGCATGTTGACGATGGGGCGGCCGCGCGTGGCCGGGCCGCCTTCGGGCAGCTTGTAGACCTTGAGGCGATAGACCTTGCCGGCGGTAGAGAAGAACAGCACCGGATTATGGGTGGTGGTGACGAACATCGTCCCCACGGCGTCCTCTTCCTTGGTGGCCATGCCCGCGCGGCCCTTGCCGCCACGCGCCTGGGCGCGGAACGTGCTCAAAGGCGTGCGCTTGATATAGCCGTCCATCGTCACGGTCACGACCATGTCGTCGCGCTCGATCAGGTCTTCATCGTCAATGCCATCGGCGGCGGCGGTGATTTCCGACACGCGCGGCGTGGCAAAGGCGGCGCGCACCTCGATCAGTTCCTGACGGATCACGCCATAGAGCTTGGCCCGGTCGGCCAGAATCGAGAGATATTCGGCAATTGCCTTGGCCAGCTCTTCCAACTCGTCGCCGATTTCATCGCGGCCCAGAGCGGTCAAACGGTGCAGACGCAGGTCGAGGATGGCCTTCACCTGCGTTTCGCTCAGGCGATAGGTGGGGGCAGACAGTTCATCGCTGCCCTCCTCAATCGCCTCGACCAGACGGATATAGGAGGCGATTTCGCCCATCGGCCATTCGCGGGCCAGCAAGGCCGCACGCGCCGCGCCCGGATTGGGCGAGCCGCGGATGATGCGCACCACCTCGTCCAGATTGGTGACGGCGATCACCAGACCCAGCAAGATATGCGCCCGGTCGCGCGCCTTGTTCAATTCAAACTTGGTGCGGCGGGTAATCACTTCTTCGCGGAAGGCGATGAAGGAGGTGAGGATGTCCTTCAGCCCCAGCACTTCCGGACGCCCGCCACGGATGGCCAGCATGTTCGCCGGGAAGCTGGACTGCGCGGGCGTGTTGCGCCAGATCTGGTTGAGCACCACCTCGGGCGTGGCATCGCGCTTGAGGTCCACGACGACGCGCACGCCTTCGCGGTTCGATTCGTCGCGGATGTCGGAAATGCCCTCGATGCGCTTGTCCTTGGCCGCCTCGGCGATCTTTTCGACAAGGCCCGATTTGCCCACCTGATAGGGGATCGAGGTCAGCACGATCGAGCGGCGATCATTGCGTCCCGTTTCGATCACATGGCGCGCACGCATGATGATGCTGCCGCGCCCGGTGTTATAGGCGTTGCGCGCGCCGCCCTGACCAAGGATCAACGGAGCGGTCGGAAAGTCCGGCCCCGGAATGATCTTCATCAGTTCGTCGGTGGTGATCGCGGGATTGTCGATCGTGGCCAAGGCGCCGTCGATCACTTCGCCAAGGTTGTGCGGCGGGATGTTGGTGGCCATGCCGACCGCGATGCCGCCCGCGCCATTGACCAGCAGGTTGGGGAAGCGCGCGGGCAGGGCCTGCGGTTCGCTCTCCGACCCGTCATAGTTGTCGACGAAATCGACCGTGTTCTTGTCGATATCGGCCAGCAGGCTGTCGGCCACCTTGGCCAGACGCGCTTCGGTATAGCGCATCGAGGCTGGCGGATCGGGGTCCATGGAGCCGAAGTTGCCCTGACCATCGATCAGCGGCAGGCGCATCGACCAGTCCTGCGTCATGCGCGCCAGCGCGTCATAGATCGCTGCGTCGCCATGCGGGTGATATTTACCCATGGCGTCGCCCACGATACGGGCCGATTTGCGATAGGCCTTGGCGTGGGTAAAGCCGTTCTCGTGGCAGGTCCACAGGATGCGGCGATGCACAGGCTTCAAACCATCGCGCACATCGGGCAGCGCACGCGCCACGATCACGCTCATCGCGTAATCGAGGTAGCTGGTCTTCATCTCGTCGACGATATCGACGCGGGTAAATTCGCCCATGGGGCTGGCGGACAAGGTGGTTTCGTCGCTCACGCGCGTGTTTTCATTCTTCGATTGTTGTGGGACTGGCCCGGATTGCATGTCTCTAGGCCATGGCGTCGCCTATGGCCAGCGATTGCGTCGCCCAGTGGGCCGGATCGAATGCGTTTTCCACAATCGGGGCGCTCTTGCGTCTCTGCCATGCGCACAAAGTCGTAGTTCAATCGTGGTTCACACGCGACAGCCCATTAAGGCTATAGTTGCATTGACGCGGATTTGCCTTAACAAGCGCAACGTTGAGTTTGGGGCGGCACGCTCGTGCCATGCCAAGAGGAGATAGATTGCAATGAAGCTTTCCCTTTCGCGCTTTGCTGTGGCCGTGGCGCTGGCTTTGCCTGTTGCGGGCGCTGGCGTGATGGTGGCGACCCCCGCCATGGCGGCTCCGGCCGGTCCCGACCTTTCCAAGCCGTTTCTGGCCGTGGGCGTGCCGTTCCAGACCGCTCTGGAAAAGGTCAAGAAGGCGCCCAGCCCCGAAGGCATTGCCGATCTGCGCGCGCAGTATGAAAAGGTTCTGGCCGCCGCGACCAAGCCCGATGACAAGTTCACCGCGGGCAACTGGGGCATCCAGCTTGGCAGCCTGGCCAAGGACGATGCGCTTCAGGGCAAGGGCATCCAGCTGATGGTCGACAGCGGCAAGACCCCGCCCGACCTGCTGCCCAAGCTGCACTTTGCGCTGGCCCAGATGGC
Source organism: Novosphingobium humi (assembly GCF_028607105.1). GTDB lineage: Bacteria > Pseudomonadota > Alphaproteobacteria > Sphingomonadales > Sphingomonadaceae > Novosphingobium > Novosphingobium humi. The sequence goes on from NZ_CP117417.1 coordinate 1,616,386, forward strand.
GCTTCAGGCCAAGGACAATGCGGGCGCCCGCAAGAACCTTGATGCCTCGATCGCGGCGGGCAACAAGGAAGCCGAGCCGCATGTGTGGCTGGCCGAAATCAATTTCGAGGAAAAGCAGACCAAGGCCGGTTTTGATGAGTTGAACAAGGCCATTGAGATCGCCGGATCGGCGGCGCCGGAAAACTGGTATCGTCGCGGTCTGGGCTTTGCCTATGAAGCGCGCGATTACGCGCAGGCGGTGAATTTCTCGACCAAGCTGGTCAAGGCCTATCCCGTCACCAAGAGCTGGTCGGCCGCGATTGCCGTACTGCGCGATCTGGGTCAGCTGCCCTCGCAGGACACGATTGACCTGATGCGCCTGATGGCGCGCACCAACAGCTGGGCCGAAGAGCGCGACTATGGCGAGTTCGTGCAGGCCGCTGACGCCCGCCGCAACCCGGCCGAAGTGAAGGCCGTGATCGAGGCCGGCGTGGCCGCAGGCAAGGTGGATGCGTCCAAGACCTTCTATGCCGAAGCGCTCAAGACCGCGACCACCCGCATCGGTCCGGACAAGGCCTCGCTGCCCGGTTTTGAAAAGGATGCGCGCGCCGCCAATGCGACCGTGGGCACCGTGACGGGCGCGGGCGACGCGTTCCTGTCCTATGGCGAATCGGCCAAGGCGATGGATCTCTACAAGATCGCCCTGACCAAGCCGGGCGTGGACAAGCCGGTCGTGCTGACCCGCCTGGGCATCGCGCAGGTGGACGCGGGCGATTATGCCGGCGCACAGGCTTCTTTCGCGCAGGTCGAAGGGCCGCGCAAGCCGATGGCCGAACTCTGGTCGCTCTATGCGGCGCAGAAGGCTGCGGGCAAGTAAGGCCAAAGCCTTTCAACCCACAAAAAAGGGGGCGACGGGAAACCGCCGCCCCCTTTGCATTGGGCCGGGGTCTTATTCGACCGGCGCGAATTTGCCGCTGGCCTCATCCAGCAGATGCAGCACGCCGTCCGAAATGGCGAAGAAGGCGCCGCGCAGGCGGAGGTTGCCCTTGGCCTCCTTTTGCGCCACGCAGGGAAAGCTGCGCAGGTTCTCGAGGCTGACCTTGACGCCCGCCTGCTCCATGGCGCGTTCGGCGGGACGGCCGGTGGTGCCGTGCTCATGCGCGACCGAATCGCGCGCCTCGTCCAGCAGCGAGATCCAGTTGGCGACAAAGCCGCCCTGACCCGGTTCGGCGCCATGCAGTTCCTGCGTCAGCGCCGCCTTGCAGCCGCCGCACATGCCGTGGCCCATGACGATGATCTCGCGGACCTTCAACACCTGGACCGCGAATTCCAGCGCCGCCGAAACGCCGTGATGGCCCGGCGTGGTTTCAAACGGCGGGACCAGCGCGGCCACATTGCGCACGACAAAGATCTCGCCCGGATCGACATCAAAGATCTGCGAAGGATCGACCCGGCTGTCGGAACAGGCGATCACCATGACTTCGGGTTGCTGCCCTTCGCGCAAAGCGCTCCAGCGTTCGCGGTGCGGGTTCCAGCCGGATTCGCGAAAACGGTGATACCCTGCGATAAGACGGTCAAGCGGCGGGGTGGCGGGGGCGTTACCCGTATCTGACATCTCGTTCTCCTGACGATGGAGGGCATCGGGGATTCGGCCCGTCATGCCCGTGGCTGCCGATTGCCCCGAAGCCTGTCCGAAGGCCAGCAGAAACTCAAACTTAACTCTGGAAAGAGCGGCATCATGCGCCTATCTGCCGGGTCATGAACGACCTCTCCACGCCTCTGTCGCCCGATTCCAATGCCACGGTTCAGCGCAAGCCGGACTGGATTCGCGTTAAAGCCCCTGTCAGCCGCGAATATGGCGCCACGCGCGACCTGATGCGCGGGCTTGGGCTGAACACGGTGTGTGAAGAGGCGGCTTGCCCGAATATCGGCGAATGCTGGACGAAAAAGCATGCCACGGTGATGATCCTTGGCGATGTCTGCACGCGGGCCTGCGCCTTCTGCAATGTCAAGACCGGCATGCCGCGCAAGGTGGATGTGAACGAGCCCGCTCATGTGGCCGAGGCCGCCGCCAAGCTGGGGCTGGAGCATATCGTGATCACCTCGGTCGACCGCGACGATCTGCCCGATGGCGGCGCGGGCCAGTTCGTCAAGGTCATCAACGAATTGCGGCGCACCACGCCCAATACGACGATCGAGATCCTGACCCCCGATTTCCGCAACAAGATGCGCCCGGCGATCGAGGCCATCGTGGCCGCAGGGCCGGACGTGTATAACCACAATCTGGAAACCGTGCCCCGGCTCTATCCCACCATCCGCCCCGGCGCGCGCTATTACGCCTCGCTGCGTCTGCTTGAAGAGGTCAAGGCCCATAATCCGCTGATCTTCACCAAGAGCGGGATCATGCTGGGCCTTGGCGAGCAGCGGCTGGAGGTCCATCAGGTGATGGACGACATGCGCAGCGCCCAGATCGACTTCCTGACCATGGGCCAATATCTGCGCCCGACGCCCAAGCATGCCGAGGTCAAGGAATTTGTGACGCCCGCCGCTTTCAACGCCTATGGCGCGATTGCGCGGGCCAAGGGCTTCCTTCAGGTTGCGGCCAGCCCGCTCACCCGCTCGTCCTATCATGCGGGCAAGGATTTTGCCGAAATGCGCGCCGCGCGTGAGGCCAAGCTCGCCAAGGCGGCTCAGGCAAAAGTTGGCGCCAAGGGCTGATACGTCAATGCCGAGTATTCATGAGACGCGCCGCCTGCCCTATTCGGCCAAGCAGATGTTCGATCTGGTGGCCGATGTGGGCCGCTATGGTGAATTTCTGCCCTGGGTGGTGGCCACCCGCGTGAAAAGCAATGACGGCCACGAAATGGTGGCCGACATGCTGGTGGGCTTCAAAATGCTGCGGGAAAAATTCACCAGCCGCGTGGTGTTCGACGCCCCGCGCGAATTGACCGTGCATTACCTCGACGGGCCGATGCGCGATCTGGACAACAACTGGAAATTCCGTGACGTCGACGGCGGTTGCGAGCTGGAGTTCGATGTCAGCTTCACCTTCCGCAACCCGCTGTTTGAAAGCCTTGCCGGGCAATATTTCGACAAGGCGTTCCGGAAGATGGTGGCCGCTTTTGAAGAGCGCGCGGCCAAGCTCTACGGTGGTGAACCGGCCTGAGGATCACGCCTCCTCGGCGGGAGCCTCCATTTTCGGCAGGAGCAGTTCGAGCGCGACCTTGACCGCCTCGGCGCGGATTTCGCTGCGGCTGGTGGGGGCAAAGAAACGCTCCTCGGCCAACACTTCCTCACTGTTGCGCTCGGCCTTGGCAAAGACCACAAGACCCACCGGCTTTTGCGCCGTGCCGCCATCAGGTCCGGCAATGCCGCTGATCGCCACGGCCACATCGGCGTCCGAATTTTTCAGCGCGCCCTGCGCCATCGCCCATGCGCAGGCGCAGGAAACCGCCCCGAACGTGTCGATAATGTCGGGCGAAACGCAGAGCAGTTTCTGCTTGGCCGCATTGGAATAGGTAACAAAACCGCTTTCCACCACCGCCGAGGAACCGGCGATCTCGGTGAGCGCGGCCGACACAAGGCCCCCCGTGCAGCTTTCCGCCAGCACGACCTTGCGGCCCAGCGCGCGGTTTTCCGCGATCACCTGTGCGGCCATTTCCATAATGTCGGGAGCGAAGAAGGATGCTTGAGTCATTGTGTGCAAATCACAATTTTGCCAAGGCGCGCCTGTCCGGCGCGCGACCCGAGGCCGATGGCAAGGCCGATGGCCTCAGCCGTGCTTTCAGGCGGCAGGGGGGAGAGGATCGCCAGCAGCCGGTCCAATTCCGAACAGCGGGCGATGGGGAGTTTTTCGGCGACCATGCCGGTCACCATGGTTTCCACGATCTGCTGTTGCTGCGGATCGGGCAATTGGCCCAAAAGGGCGGAAATATCGGTGGGCGCGCTCGCGCTCAACTTGTTGATAGCGGCCTTGGCGCCGGGCCAGAGCGCGGGCTTGGCGGCGGCATAGCGCTCGATCATGCCCCGCGCGGGGCCGCGCAGAAACGCGCCATCGGGCAGGGAGGGGCCGCAGCGCTGGGCCACCCCGGCAATCGTGCCGGGCAGGGCAAAGCCCACCAGCGAGGAAAATTCGGCGGGCGACAAACAAGGCTCGGCGGCGCGCGCCATGCCGGGAGCGATCACCAACAGAGCCGAAGCCGTCAGGGCAAGGAGCCGCGCCATCAGGCCAGCAACAGCGTTGCCGCCGCCTGCGCCGCAATGCCTTCGCCGCGCCCGGTAAAGCCCAGCTTTTCGGTGGTGGTGGCCTTGACGCTGACCAGACCCATATCGACACCCATGATCGCGGCCAGACGGGCGCGCATGGCCTCGCGGTGAGGGCCGATCTTGGGCGCTTCGCAGATGATGGTTACATCGACATGGCCGATGGCATAGCCCGCTTCGCCCGCCAGTTTCACCGCATGGGCCAGAAAACGGTCCGAGGCCGCACCCTTCCACTGGGGATCGCTGGGCGGAAAATGCTGGCCGATATCGCCGCGCGCGCAGGCGCCAAGGATCGCATCGACCAGCGCATGGATCGCCACATCGGCGTCGCTATGGCCGCTAAGGCCTTGATGATGGTCGATCCTGACCCCGCAGAGCCACAATTCCTCGCCATCCTCCAGCCGATGGACATCATAGCCCGTGCCCACCCGCACCGGAGGCAGCGTGGGCGCAAAATCGCCGGCATAGGTCAGCTTGTGCAAGGCTTCATCTCCATCAACCAGAGCGATGCCCAGACCATAGGCCTGAGCAACCTGCGCATCGTCCCCTGCATTGGTTGGGCCGTCCCACGCGCGATGCGCGGCCAGAATATCGGCAAAGCGAAAGCTCTGCGGCGTCTGGACCCGGCGCAAGGCCTCGCGGCGGGCTGGCGCCCCCATCAGATTGTCCGAGGCATTACACAAGCTGTCCACGACAGGCAGAACCGGAATTGCGCCGGGTTGAGCCTCAAGCGCCTTTTCCAGCCTTTCGACCACCGCCAGCGGCAGGATCGGACGCGCCGCATCATGGATATGCACGATTGCAGGCGCATCTGGTGCCAGAGCCTCCAGCCCCGCACGCACTGAATCCTGCCGCGAGGCGCCGCCCGTGATCAGCCGCACCGGCAGGCCATCCAGCGCCGCCGAGGCCACATCATGGGCACCATCGGGGATGACAACCACAATCGGCGCCACGCCCGCCGCCATCAGGCGCTCGACTGAATGGCGCACCACCGGCTTGCCGCGCCACGGCGCGAATTGCTTGGGCATGGGCTGGCCGGCGCGCAGGCCTGCGCCCGCGGCCACAACGATGGCGGCCTTAAGGGTATCTGCTTGAGTCGTGGCGCTGCTCATGGATCGCGCCGGTAATCCCTTGCTGTGCGCCGCGCAATCCTTTATGCGCTGCCCACTTTTTAGGCACGCCCCATAGCAGAACATCCATGACAGACACTCCGATCCCCCCCACCTTGAAGCCGATCCATATCGGCCCTGTCCAGATCGATTGCCCGGTCGTGCTGGCGCCGATGACGGCTGTCACCGATCTGCCGTTTCGGCGGATTGTGCGGCGCTATGGTTCCGGGCTGAATGTGACCGAGATGATCGCATCGCCCGCCGCCATCCGCGAAACACGCCAGTCGATCCAGAAGGCCGCGTGGGACCCGATGGAGGAGCCGGTCTCGATGCAATTGGTGGGCTGTGAACCCGATCAGATGGCCGAGGCGGCCAAGATCGCAGCCGACAAGGGCGCCTCGATCATCGACATCAATATGGGCTGTCCGGTGAAGAAGGTGGTCAATGGCGATGCCGGTTCGGCGCTGATGCGCGTGCCCGATCTGGCCGCGCGGTTGATCGAGGCCTGCGTCAAGGCGGTGGATGTGCCCGTGACGGTCAAGATGCGGATGGGTTGGTGTCATGACAGTCTCAACGCCCCCGAACTGGCCCGCACTGCGCAGGATCTGGGCGCGAAGATGATTACCGTCCATGGCCGCACCCGCAATCAGATGTATAAGGGCAGCGCCGACTGGGCCTTTGTCCGCCGGGTAAAAGAGGCTGTCGATATTCCTGTCATCGTCAACGGCGACATCTGCACGATCGAGGATGTGGCCGCCGCCGTCGAGCAGTCGGGCGCCGATGGCGTGATGATCGGGCGCGGATCGTATGGGCGGCCTTGGCTGCTGGGCCAGATGATGCATTGGCTGGCAACGGGCGAGCGTCTGGACGAGCCTTCGCTGGCCGAGAAATATGGCGTTATTCTCGAACATTATGAGGATATGCTCAGCCATTATGACATCAAGACCGGCGTCAACATGTTCCGCAAGCATATCGGCTGGTATACGCATGGCCTGCATGGATCGGCGGCGTTTCGCAACAAGGCCAATTTCATGGACGATCCGCGCGATGTGAAGGCCGCGCTCCACGAATTCTTCACGCCGCTGCTGCAAGACGCGGCCTGATGGCGCCCGACCAGGACGATGCCATTCATCCCGCGCCCGACGCGCGGCGGATGTTGCTCAGCCTGCCTCAGGCGGTGATCCTGCTGGCGCCGGGGCAGAAGATTTCGATGGCCAATCCGGCTGCCGAACAGTTTCTGGGCCAGAGCCAGCGCCGTCTTTTGGGACGCTCGCTGGTCGATGTGGTGGCGCTGGATGATGAACGCCTGATGCAGCGCGTTTATGAAAGCGATGCGCCGATCACCGCGCGACAGGTCGATGCCCATGTGCTGGGGCAGGGCAGCCGCCGGGTCGACATTGCGACTACCCCGGTGATGGATGCGCCGGGCTGGATGATGGTCACGCTGGGCGACAGCGCCACGGTCGAGCCTTTGGGCCAGTCGATGCCGGGCGATGGCGACGGGCGGCTGCGCGGGCCGGAGGTGCTGGCCCATGAGATCAAGAACCCGCTGGCGGGCATTCGCGGGGCGGCGCAATTGCTGGCGCGCAAGGTGGAGGGCAGCGACCGCGCGCTCACCATGCTGATCGCCGACGAAGTGGACCGCATCGCCAAGCTGATCGACCAGATGCAGACGCTCTCGCGCCGCACCGCCGATCCGGTCGAGCCGTGCAACCTGCATGAAACCATCCGCCGCGCCAGCACCATTCTGGCCGCCGCGGGCGGGGCCAAGGAAGAAGGCAGGACGCGGATCGAGGAAGAATTCGACCCCTCGCTGCCCCCCGTTCTGGGCAGCGCGCACGGGCTGGTGCAGGTGCTTATCAACCTGCTCTCCAATGCGCGCGAGGCGACGCAGGGCGTGGAAAATTCGCGTATCATCGTGCGCACCCGCTTCGTTTCGGGTCTGCAACTGCATGCCACCGATCGCGGCAAGGCGGTGCGTCTGCCCATCGAGGTGCGCGTCTCGGACAATGGCCCCGGCGTCGATCCCTCGGTGCGCGACCAGATTTTCGAGCCTTTCGTCACCAGCAAAAAGACCGGGCAGGGGCTGGGTCTGGCGCTGGTGCGCAAATTGATGCGCGACATGAACGGGCGCATCACCCATGACCGCGACGAGGCGGGGGGCTGGACCCATTTCCGCCTGCATCTGCCGATGGCATCGTCGGGCGGATCGGGCCGAACCCGGCGCAAATCGGCGCCAGACGCGCTTAACGGACAGGATCTATGAGCATTTTGCTGGTTGAGGACGATGAGTCCATTGCCATCGTCATCACCGCCGCGCTGGAGGCCGAGGGCTTTTCGGTGGTGCGCTGCGATTCCATTGTCGAGCGTGACCGCCTGTTGGCCACCCAGGACTTTTCCGCGCTCGTCACCGACGTGATGCTGACCGATGGCGATGGGATCGAGACGCTGGGCCGGGTGCGCGAGATACATCCCGATCTGCCGGTGATCGTGCTCTCGGCGCAGAACACGCTGGATACGGCGGTGCGCGCGTCGGACACCGGGGCGTTTGAATATTTCCCCAAGCCATTCGACATTGACGAACTGGTGCGCACCGTGCGTCAGGCCGCCGGCTCGCAGGGATCATCGCTGAGCGGGGGCGTGGACGAGGGGCCGGGGCAGGGCTTGCCGCTGGTCGGGCGTTCGGCTTCAATGCAGGCGGTGTACCGGATGATCACGCGCGTGTTGCGCAATGATCTGACCGTGCTGATTTTGGGCGAGAGCGGGACGGGCAAGGAACTGGTGGCCGAGGCCATCCACCAGTTGGGCCACCGGCAGAAGGGGCCTTTCGTGGCGGTCAATACGGCGGCCATTCCCGCCGATCTGATCGAGAGCGAATTGTTCGGCCATGAAAAGGGCGCCTTCACCGGGGCGGTGGCCCGCCATATCGGCAAGTTTGAGCAGGCGGCGGGCGGCACTTTGTTCCTCGACGAAATCGGGGATATGCCGATGCAGGCCCAGACCCGCCTGCTGCGCGCGCTGCAATCGGGCAGCATTCGCCGCGTGGGCGGGCGCGACGAGGTGAGCATCGACACGCGCATCGTGGCGGCCACCAACAAGGATCTGGAGCCGATGATCGCGGCGGGGCAATTCCGCGAGGATCTCTATTACCGGCTGAACGTCGTGCCGATCCACCTGCCGCCTTTGCGCGAAAGGGCGGATGATATTGCGGCGCTGGCGCGGCATTTCCTCGCGCTGGCGGCCACGGAGGGCCTGCCCCGGCGGCGTCTGGCGCCCGAGGCCGAGGCGATGCTGATGCGACAGCCATGGCGGGGCAATGTGCGCGAGCTTCGCAATTTCATCTATCGTCTGGCGCTGCTGGCGCGCGAGGATGTGATTGATGCTGCTGCGCTGGAGCCGATGCTGGCCTCCGCCGCGCGGGCCGAGGAGCAGGTGGAAACGCCGCTCGATCTGAACGGGGCGGTCGAACGCTGGCTGGTCGAGCATAATCCGCCCTCCGGCACGGTTTATGACGCGGCGCTGGCGGCGTTTGAAAGGCCGTTGTTCAACCGCATTCTGGCCGCAACCGGGGGCAACCAATTGCGGGCGGCGCAAATGCTGGGGATCAACCGCAACACCTTGCGCAAACGCCTGGGCGAACTGGCGATAGACCCCGATTCCTTCCTGCGGCGGCCCTAGGGCGGGTACGACCTTGGGGGTAATGCGTCGTTTCCTCTTGCATTCTTGCCACAGGGGCGTTGTAATACTGCCACGATGGCGAACGATGATGTGAGTGACGGCAAGGCAAGACCGAGACGATGGCCCCGCTGGTGGCGGCGGACGCTGGTCTATGCGCGGCGCGCCAATCTCGAGCCTTATGTCTGGGGCATCTCGATCTTCGGCTTTCTGGCGGCCAGCCTTTCGGCATGGCTGGCGGTGTCGGATCAGGCGGAAAAGGGGCAACTGCTCTCGGGCGGGATGACCGCTTCGCTGCTGGTGGGCATGCTCCTGCCCGCGATGGCGATCCTCGTACTGATCGGGCGGTGGATTGCGGTGCGGCGCGGGGCCAGCATTCCGGGAGGCAAGGGACGGCTGCATACGCAACTGGTGTTCCTCTTCTCGCTGATCGCGGCGGTGCCGACGCTGCTGGTGGTGATCTTTGCCTCGTGGCTCTTCCAGTCGGGCGTGGAATTCTGGTTTTCCGACAATTCGCGCGGGCTTTTGGAAAACGCCAATAAGCTGGCCCGCGGCTATTACGAACAGACCCAGCGCGATGTCTCGAACGAGGCCATCGCGATGACCAGCGACCTGCGCTATATCCTGAGCCAGACGAGCATCGTCAGCCTCGATTTCCAGCGGGCCCTGTCCTATCAGGTGCTGCAACGCGGGCTGGACGAGGTGGCAATCCTGCAAAAGGGTCCCGATGGGCGGATGATCACCGTGGCGATTGTCGACCCTGCGCGCGATGACGCGCGGGTCCAGATTTCGCCTGAGGACCGCCGCCGGGTGGATGGCGGCGAGGCGATCGTGGTCAATGCCAAGGCGGATCGCATCGAGGCGGTGACCGCGATTGATCAGCGGACCGGGCTTTACCTCTATGCCGCGCGCACTTCCGACCTTCTAGCGATCAGCCAAGGCAAACGCGCCGACAATATTGTGAAAGCCTATCAGGTGCTGACGCAAAGGGCGCGGTTGCTGCAATTGCGGTTTAATATTGCCCTGTTTGTCATATCGCTTGTGCTGGTGGGCCTGTCGGTGGTCTTTGCCCTGCGCTTTGCCGACAGACAGGTGCAGCCGCTCTATGACCTTGTGGCTGCGGCCCAGCGGGTGGGTGCGGGCAATTATGAAATCCGCATCGCCGGGCGCAGCGGGGCCGAGGAAATCAGCCTGCTCAACCGCGCATTCAACCGCATGACCGAGCAGATCGAGCGCCAGACCGCCGCGCTGGTTCGCGCCAATCAGCAGATCGACGAGCGTCGCGCGCTGATGGAGGCGGTGCTGGAATCGGTGACGGCGGGGGTGATCTCGCTTGATGCGGGCGGGGCGGTGCGGCTGATGAATTCCTCGGCGCAAAAGCTGCTCTTGGGCCGCAGCGACGGCGCGCCCGTGGGGCAGGCGCTGGCCGAGATTTCGCCGCCGATTGCGGGCATGGTCGATGAAGGCAAGCGCGAGGGCGTGGTCCAGCATGGCGTGTCCTCCGAACGCGGGGGCGATCTGCGCACGCTGGCGGTCAAGGTGACGGCCAATACTACCCCATCGGGCGAGGCGCAGGGCGGCCATGTCATCACCTTCGAGGACATCACCCGGCAATTGCTGGACCAGCGTCAGGCGGCATGGTCGGACGTGGCGCGGCGCATCGCGCATGAAATCAAGAACCCGCTGACCCCGATCCAATTGGCCACCGAGCGCCTTTCGCGCCGTTATCGCAAGCAGATCAGCGACAATCCCGAATTGTTCGAGGAACTGACCGCGACGATCATTCGTCAGGTGGGCGACCTGCGCAAGATGGTGGACGAATTCTCCTCCTTTGCCCGCATTCCAAAACCGGTGTTCCGTTCCGAGGACCCGGTCGATCTGGCGCGGCAATCGCTGTTCCTGCAGGAGGTTGCGCGCTCCGACATCGATTTTTCCATCGATGCGCCGTCCGATATCGGCCTCATCGGTTGCGACAGGCATCAGTTTGGTCAGGCGATGACCAATGTGCTGAAAAACGCCACCGAGGCGGTCGAGGCCAAGCAGAAACAGGCGGGCGAGGACTATCGCGGCGCGATCCGGCTGAGCCTGATCGACGAGGGCGAGAGCATCGTGGCGGTGGTGGCCGATAATGGCATCGGATTGCCGCAGGACCGCGAACGTATCGTCGAACCCTATGTCACCACCCGCGAAAAGGGCACGGGGCTGGGCTTGGCCATTGTGAAGAAGATTGTCGAGGAACACGGCGGCGACATGAATTTCGCCAGCGCCGAGGGCGGTGGCTCCGTCGTCTCCCTGCGTTTTGCCCGCGACCCTTTGAGCGCGGGCAAGGTGATGGAGCCGGGGGAATGAGCCGAATGAAAAGAGGAAGAGCCTGATGGCTGTCGATATCCTGATCGTTGATGATGAAAAGGACATCCGCGAACTGGTGGCGGGTGTGCTGTCGGACGAGGGCTATGAATGCCGCACGGCGGGCGACAGCCGCGCCGCGCTGGACGAGGTGGACCGGCGCCGGCCCTCGCTGGTGCTGCTCGATGTGTGGCTGCATGGCAGCCCGATGGACGGGCTTGAGGTGCTGGACGCGATCAAGGCGCGTGAGCCGGACCTGCCGGTCATCATCTTTTCGGGCCATGGCAATATCGACACGGCGGTGGCCGCGATCGGGCGCGGGGCGATGGATTTCATCGAAAAGCCCTTTGAAACCGAGCGCCTGCTGCATCTGGTCGAACGCGCCACGGAAACGGAGCGGTTGCGGCGGGAAAATGCGCGGCTGAAACTGGATACGGCGCAAGGGACGGAGTTTCACGGTTCATCCAGCGCAATCAACCATGTACGCGCCACACTTAAACGTGTTGCCAATACCGGCAGCCGCCTGCTGATCTCCGGCCCCTCGGGCGTTGGCAAGGAAGTGGCGGCGCGTCTGCTCCATTCGTGGAGCGGGCGGGCGGAAAAGCCTTTCGTCAGCGTCAATTCGGCCCGGATCACACCTGAACGCTTCGAAGAGGAGCTGTTTGGCGAAGAGGCCAATGGCAAGCTGGTGCGCGCAGGTCTGCTCGAACTGGCCGATGGGGGCACGCTTTATCTGGACGAGGTGGGCGATATGCCGCTGTCGACCCAGGCGCGCATCCTGCGGGTTCTGACCGAGCAGGCCTTTGTCCGCGTGGGCGGCAATCGCCAGATCCGCGTCGATGTGCGCGTCGTGTCCTCGACCAGCCGCAATCTGGAAAAGGAAATCATCGACAAGACTTTCCGCGAGGATCTGTTCTATCGTTTGAACGTGGTGCCGGTGGCGGTGCCGCCTTTGGCCGAGCGGCGCGAGGATATTCCCGTGCTGGTCCAGCATTTCTTTGCCCGCTATGCCAATGATCAGGGCATGCCGCCGCCCGATATCAGCATCGAGGCGATGGCCGCGATGCAGGCCTATGAATGGCCGGGCAATGTGCGCCAGTTGCGCAATGTGGTCGAGCGCACGGTGATTCTGGCCCCGCGTGAAAGACTGGGGCGGATCGAGGTCGATATGCTGCCTGCGGAAATCAACAGCGGGCGTCTGGCCGGAGATTCCGGCATGTCCTCGCTGATGGGGGTACCTCTGCGCGAGGCGCGGGAAAACTTTGAACGGGAATATCTGCGGGTCCAGATCCGGCGCTTTTCCGGCAATATTTCAAAGACCGCCGCCTTTATCGGCATGGAGCGTTCGGCGCTGCACCGCAAGCTCAAGCTGCTGGGCATGGGCGACAAGCGGGATGATGACGAGGAAGAGTGAATACGTCTTTCGCAATTTCGGCATTTACGCTGCAACTGCGAGAGGCTAGACATGGGGCTCAATCGGCCAGAGGTGCAGAATCACCTTTGGCCAGAATGCGGACCGTAGAAACGGCCGCCAACAATAGGAGCAAACCATGTCGACTGGCCGCACGCTTTCCGCCCGCCCGCGTTCCAAGCCGGAAGAGCCCGCGCTTGAAGAGGGCGCCGAAGCCGTCGCCGCAGCCCCCGTTCCCGCACCGTCGGGCAAGGGCAGCCAGAATTTGCAGGACCAGTTCCTGAACTATCTGCGCAAGAACAAGACCCCCGTCACCATGTTCCTTGTCAAGGGTGTGAAGCTGCAGGGTATTGTCACCTGGTTCGACAATTTCTCGATCCTGTTGCGCCGCGATGGTCAGTCGCAGCTGGTCTATAAGCACGCCGTTTCCACCATCATGCCCAGCCAGCCCATCGACACGCGCCTGTTCCCGCAGGGCGGCGATGCGTCGAAGAAGGCCCGCCTGCTGCAGGATGTGTTCCTTTCCTCGATCCGCTCGTCCAGCGTGCAGGTCACGATGTTCCTGGTGAACGGCGTGATGCTTCAGGGGCGCGTGGCGGCCTATGACCTGTTCTGCATGATGCTGGAACGCGAAGGCTATGTGCAGCTTGCCTACAAGCATGCGGTTTCGACAATCCAGCCGCTCGGCCCGGTCGATCTGACCGGCGAGTGGGACGGTGAAGAAGGTTCGGACGCCTGATTTTCGGAGAGGAAGCCGAGGGCGAGGTTACAAGGGGCGCACGCGCCCTGATCGTCTGCCCCGAGATTCGGGGGCGCCCCAGCGCCTCCGATACCGAGTCGCGCGTCGAAGAGGCGAAAGGTCTGGCGCTGGCCATCGGGCTGGTGATTGCCGAGGCCTTCCCTATCGCCATTCGCGAACCACGCCCCGGCACGCTGTTCGGCGAAGGCCAGATCACCAACATCATCACTCAATGCAATTTGCATGAGGCCGAACTCGTCATCGTCGATGGCGCGCTCTCGGCGGTGCAGCAGCGCAACCTTGAGGACAAGCTCAAGCGCAAGGTGATCGACCGGACCGGCCTGATCCTCGAAATCTTTGGCGAGCGCGCGGCGACCGCCGAAGGGCGTTTGCAGGTCGAACTGGCGCATCTGGATTACCAGCAGGGCCGGTTGGTCCGCAGCTGGACTCACCTTGAACGCCAGCGGGGAGGCTTTGGCTTCCTCGGCGGTCCGGGCGAAACGCAGATCGAGGCCGACCGCCGCATGATCCGCGACCGTATGGCCCGCATCCGCCGCGAGCTGGAGCAGGTGCGCCGCACCCGCGGCCTGCACCGCGACCGGCGCGAAAAGGCACCCTGGCCGGTGCTGGCCCTGGTGGGCTATACCAATGCGGGCAAATCGACGCTGTTCAACCGGCTGACCGGGGCGGCGGTGATGGCGCAGGATCTGCTCTTCGCCACGCTGGACCCCACGATGCGCGCGATCCGCTTGCCCGGCATCGAAAAGGCGATCATGTCGGACACGGTGGGCTTCATTTCCGACCTGCCGACGCAATTGGTCGCCGCTTTCCGCGCCACGCTGGAAGAGGTGACGGCGGCCGATATTGTCATCCATGTGCGCGATATCGCCAATCCCGATACGGCGGCGCAAAAGGAACAGGTGCTGTCCGTCCTCGAAGACCTCGGCCTGCTGGAGGAAGGCACGCGTGCGCCTTCTGTGCCGATGATCGAGGTGTGGAACAAGTGGGACCTGCTGAGCGCCGAGCAGGCCGCGCATCTCTGGCATGCCGCGCGCGAGGCGGCCCATGACGACGAAGTGGTGGTCCCGCTATCGGCCGTGACGGGCGAGGGTTGCGAGGAATTGCTCGAAACCGCCAACCGGCTGCTGACCGGGGACGCGCGCGAGCATCGCTTTACCATTCCCGTCCATGATGGCGCGCGCATTGCCTGGCTCTATGCCCATGGCGAGGTGCTCTCCGATGAGGAGGCCGGAGGGGATGAACCGGCGCGGGTTATGTCCGTGAAGCTGACGCCTAAGGAATTTGGGCGGTTTGTGAGGTTGTGAAGGTTTAAGTGTGCCTCCGGGATTGCAAAGGGACTTGTCCCTTTGCAATCCCGGTAATGGAGTGGCGCAAGGGGTTAGACCCTCGCCTTTTCCCCCTTCTTGACCTCCTGCCACAAGCCTTCCTGTTCATCGAGTGAGAGCGCGGCAAAATTCACGCCTCGCTCTCCGGCAATCGCTTCCATCCCTTTGAACCGGCGTTCAAACTTGGCATTGGCCGCGCGCAGGGCTTCCTCGGGCGCTATGCCATAGGCGCGCACCAGATTGACAGCGGCAAAGAGAAAATCCCCCGCCTCGGCCACGCGTTCTTCCGCCGTCTGCGCTTCGGCCAGTTCCTCAATCTCTTCGACCACCTTGGCAACCGGCCCCGACACATCCGGCCAGTCAAAGCCGACCCGCGCCGCGCGCTTTTGGAGCTTTTCCGCCCGCATCAGCGCGGGCAGGGCCAGCGCCACGCCATCCAGAGCGCTCGAAGCGCCCTTTTCCGCGCGCTCCTGTTCCTTCAGCTTTTCCCAGCGGACCTCGCGCGACTGGCCTTCATCCGCCGCATCGCCAAACACATGCGGGTGGCGGGCCTCCATCTTGTCGCTGATCGCATCGGCCACATCGTCAAAGGCGAAGTGACCGGCCTCCTGCGCCATACGACTGTGGAACACCACCTGCAGCAGCAGATCGCCCAGTTCCTCGCGCAATCCGGCCATATCGCCGCGCTCGATGGCATCGGCCACCTCATAGGCCTCCTCGATCGTATAGGGCGCGATGGTGGCAAAGGTCTGCGCCACATCCCATTCACAGCCCCGCTCGGGATCGCGCAGCCGCGCCATGATGTTCAACAGCCGGGACAGGGAAGCGGTCATAAGCAACTCACAAAAAATGGACCGGGAAAGCTTTAGGCAGCCTTCCCGGTCCAGACAATCCATGAGCAATCATGGGGGAGGATTTCGCTATTCCACCGTGGCAGGCGCCAGACGGGGGCTGAGAATATGAACCACGGCCAGAGCGACCAGATAGGCGCTGGCGCAGATGGCAAAGAGCAATTCATAGCTGTGCGTGGCATCAAGAATATAGCCGGTGAACAACGCCATCCCCATGCCGCCCAGCGCGCCCATCGTACCGCCGATGCCCACCACGCTGCCCACCGCCGCGCGTGGGAACAGGTCGGAGGGCAGCGTGTACACATTGGCTGAGAACGCCTGATGCGCGGCCGTGGCAAGGCCGATCACCAGCACCGCGCCCCACACGCTGTCGATGCCTTGCGCGAAATAGATCGGCAGCACACAGAAGGCGCAGATCAGCATGGCCAGTTTGCGCGCCACATTCACCGAATAGCCGCGCTTGAGCATGAAGGAGGAGAGCCAGCCCCCGGCCACACTGCCCAGATCCGAAATGATGTAGATCGCGGCCAGCGGCAGGCCAAAGCTTTTGAGATCAAGATGATAGCGGTCGAACAGATAGCCCGGCAGCCAGAACAGGAAAAACCACCACACAGGGTCGATCAAAAACTTGGCCAGCGCATAGACCCATGTCTCGCGCAACGTGATCAGGCGAGCCCAGCCGATCTTTTCGGTGGTGTCGGCCGGGTCCTGCTCAATCCACGCCAGTTCGCCCGGCGTGATTTTGGTCTCCTCGCGCGGGTGGCGATAAAGCGCCCACCAGGCCACCAGCCACGCAACGCCGAAAACGCCCGTGATGAAAAAGGCCGAACGCCACCCGAACCACAGCACCAGAGCAGGCACCAGAAGCGGCGTGATGATAGCCCCCACATTCGCGCCCGCATTGAACAGGCCGATGGCAAAGGCGCGCTCACGCTGGGGGAACCAGTCGGTCACCGCCTTGATACCGGCGGGGAAATTGCCCGATTCGCCCACGCCCAGCCCGAAACGGGCGGCGGCAAAACTGGCCACTCCGGTGGCGAAGCCATGCGCCATGTGGCCCACCGTCCAGATCACGATGGCCACGCCATAGCCCAGCCGCGCGCCCAGCACATCGACGATCCGGCCAAACGAGATATAGCCGATCGCATAGGCCATCTGGAACCAGAAGACGATGGTGGCGAAATCGCTCTCCTGCCAGCCAAGCTCTTGCTGGAGCGTAGGTTTGAGCACACCGATCATCTGGCGGTCGATATAGTTCACGGCCGTTGCCGCAAACAGCAGCCCGCACACGACCCAGCGCCGCCGTCCGGCCTTGGGGTCCAGTTCAGGCAGGACTTTATTCTGGCCTGTCATCATCCATTCTCCAATTGCGCTTCTTGTGGCGCGTTAACGGGGCTGGGCCTGGGTCAGAGTGCAGGACACTTGCCCCAGATCGCCGAAACTGGCGCTCACGCTTTGGCCGACCAGCGCCTGATGGACGCCGGTGACCGCGCCCGACGAGACCCACAGCCCGCCCGACACATCAATCCCGCGCTCCATCAGATTGGCCAGCAAAAAGCGCACCGCGCCATAGGGGCCGTCGAGCATGGTGGCGGCGGTGGCTTCGCCTACCACGGCGCCGTCGATGCGCGTGGCGATGGAAATCGCACATAGATCAAGGTCAGCCCACCCGGCCACCGGCGCGCCCAGCACAAGGCCCGCATTGTTGCCGTAATCGGAGACGGTCACGCAGGGACCGTCAGCATTGATGCCCGGATAGGGCGAACTGGCGATTTCGATGCCGATGCGCACCTCGTCGATGATCGCCTTGGTGGCGGCGTCATCGGCGGGGACGGGGCCGGCAAAACCGGGCGCGACATGGAGCAGCCATTCGGCTTCGCCCGCGACGAAACCATCGGCAAAGACCGGCATGGCCGCGCCGTCATCGGCCACTGCATCGGCAAAGATCGGTCCGGCAAGGCGGTTCGCCCCCAGTTGCGCATCCAGTGGCGCGTTGATCCGGCCCACTTTCCATCCGACCACCGCACGCCCGTCGATCGCAATCGCGACGTCCTGAATGCGATAGGCATCGGCCAGCGTGGCGGGCGCGGGGCCGGGATAGGTGGCCATGCCTTGGCCAGAGCGGCGGGCCGCAACAAAGGCCTGAGCGATGGCCTGATCGGTTTCTTGAGTGTGCATCCTGATCCCATAATCCTTTGGGTGAATTTAGTAATGGAAACCGGTGTCAATAGCAATCGGCCGCAAGGCAAGCGATTGCATCAGCCGGCTTTCAGCCCGCCATGCCTATAGGGTTACCCCCCGCCGCCAGATCGCGATGGCGCGCTGGCCATGGCGTTCGGCGGCTGTCCTTTCTCCGCCGGCAATGGCCACCAGCCGGGCAAGGAAGGCCTCATCGGCAACCTCCTGACCTTCGTCCAATGCCATGGCGGCGTCAAAGTCGATCCAATGCGGTTTGTTGGCGGCCAGTTGATGATTGGACGCCACCTTGACCGTGGGCACGGGAAAGCCCAGCGGCGTGCCGCGCCCGGTGGTGAACAGCACCATCGTGGCCCCGGCCGCCGCCAGAGCGGTCGAGGAAATCGCGTCATTGCCCGGCGCCTCGAGCAGGGCCAGCCCGCCCAGCGGCGCTGTCTCTCCATAATCGATGACGGAGCAGAGCGCGGCGTGCCCTGCCTTCTGCACCGCGCCCAGAGACTTTTCCTCCAGCGTGGTGATCCCGCCCGCCAGATTGCCCGGCGAGGGGTTTTCCGAAACCGGCAGGCCCTGATCGAGGTAATAGCGTTTGAAGCGGTTGATGAGCCCGGCGGCGGCATCGAACACCTGCGCATTGGAGGAGCGCGAGAGCAGGGCCTGTTCGGCGCCGAAGATTTCGGGGATCTCGGTCAGCACCGGCGTCCCCCCGGCGCCCGCCAGTGTTTCGGCAAAGCGGCCCAGCAGCGGATTGGCAGTCAGGCCCGAAAACCCGTCCGAACCGCCGCATTTCAACCCCACCACCAGCGCCGAGAGGGGCAGGTCCACCCGCTGCGCCGATGCGGCCTGTGCGACCATCGTGTCGATCAGCGCGGCGGCCTCGGCCAGCTCATCGCCCGCGCTTTGCGAGGAGAGGGTGGCCACCTTGCCCCGCGCGCTTTCAGGGACCAGCGTCATCAGTTCGGCAATCTGGTTCGATTCGCAGCCCAGCCCCAGCACCAGCACGCCCGCCGCATTGGGATTGGCCGCCAAACCCGCCAGAACGGCCCGCGTCCCCGCCAGATCATCGCCCAGTTGCGAGCAGCCATGGGGGTGGGAAAAGGCATGGATACCGTCGATCCGCCCGGCGGCGATCAGATCGGCGTGGCGGTCGCACGCTTCGCGCGCGACCTGTTCGGCGGTCAGGCCGACGCAGCCCACGGTGGGCAGCACCCAGATTTCGTTGCGCGTGGCCGCCCGTCCATCCTCGCGCAGATAGCCGCGCCATTGCAGGGCGCTGGTTTTCTTTGCCGCCACATCGCCATGGGCATCGGGCGCATAGGCCAATTCCCCCGCCAGCGCCGTGGCCAGATTATGCGTGTGAACATGATCGCCCGGTGCGATGGCCGCTGTGGCCTTGCCGATGGGCTGGCCATATTTGCGCACCGTGTCGCCCGGCGCATGGGCAATCAGGGCCAGCTTGTGTCCCTGCGGGATGTCGGCGTTGGCGATGTGGCGCTGATCGCCAAGCGCAACCTCTTCCCCGGCCGCGATCAGGCGCAGCGCCACGGCGACGCTGTCTTCAGGGTGAACGCGGATCAGGGCGGGTTGCAGGCTCATCATTCTCACCAAGGGTTCGTTTTGCGAATCTCCCCACGCGGGGTTTCGCCTTTGCGTGGGAATGTCGTTTATGGTAACCGGTGTCAATAAGTCTCCTGCTTGCACGCTTCTTCATGCAAGGGCAAGGCAGCAAAAGTGCAGACGAGCCAGAGAGGTGGGAACAACGTGGCCAATCGTGAGCCCAAGCCGACGATCAATGATGTGGCGCGCCTGGCGGGCGTGTCGAAAAAGACCGTCAGCCGTGTGATCAACAACTCGCCTCTGCTTAACGATGCGACGCGCGACAAGGTGACGGCGGTGATCCGCGATTTGGGCTATGTGCCCAATCCGCAGGCGCGGGCCTTGGCTTTGCGGCGCAATTTCCTGATCGGCCTGATCCACGACAACCCCAATGCGCAGATGGTCCTGTCGGTTCAGGAAGGCATGCTGGACGCGATGAAGGGCACCGAATTCGCGCTGGTCGTGCGCCCGGTGGACCGCAAGAGCCCGCATCTTTTCGACGACATCCGCCATTTTATCGAGCAGCAGCGGCTTTACGGCATTTACGTTCTGCCACCGGTTTCTGAAAATGACGAAGTGGCGCGGCTCTGCGCCGAATTGGGCTGTCGCTATGTGCGGATGGGCTCGGCGCGGCTGGACGATGAAGAGCATCTGGTCGAATCGAACGACCGCGAGGCGGTGCGCGAGGCGGTGGACAAGCTGATTCGCGATGGCCACACCCGGATCGGCCATGTGGCGGGGCCGGATGGCTTCCGTTCTGCGCGCGAGCGCGAGGCGGGGCTGCGTGAGGCCCTGCTGGCCCATGGGCTGAGCCTGCCCGACACTTTGCGGGCGGCGGGCAATTACACGTTTGAATCAGGCTATACCGCCGCCAAGCAATTGCTGAGCCAACATCCCCGCCCCAGCGCGATCTTTGCCGCCAATGACGAAATGGCGGCCGCTGTTCTGCACGCCGCGCTGGAACAGGGGCTGGAAGTTCCACGCCAGCTTTCGATTCTGGGCTTCGACGATACGCCGATCGGCGCGCATATCTGGCCTCCGCTCAGCACGGTGCGCTGGCCGATCCGGGCGATGGCGCGTTCGGCGGCCTTCAAGCTGATTCAGCCGGAGAGGGCGGCCGAACACAAATCCTTCTTCCGTTCCGAACTGGTCGAACGGGCCTCGACGGCGCCGTTCAAAGGCTGATCCTTGCGGCCTGTCTGTCTGCAAAAAGTCATGTTTGGCGGTTATTGACACCGGTTACCAAAACCCGCTACCAAGCGATCAATCACGTGCCGGACGGCACCAATTCTTTGCCGGGAGAGCTACCCATGTTCTGCAAGACCTATCATGCCACACATCCCGACATGATGGAATGTGTTTCTAATGATGAACTGCGCGACCGTTATCTGGTATCGGGCATGTTTGTCGAGGGACAGGTGAACCTCAATTATTCGCATAACGAACGCTTCGTTATCGGCGGTGCTGTGCCGGGCAAGGAGCCGCTGAAGCTGCCCGCGCAGACCGAGCCCGCAAGCGCAGCCGGCCACCCGTTCCTTGAACGCCGCGAGGCGGGCATCGTCAACATCGGCGGCCCCGGCGCGATCACGGTCGATGGCACGCGCTATGAGATGGGCAACAAGGAATGCCTCTACCTCCCCATGGGCACGCAGGATGTGACCTTTGAAGGCGAGGGCGCGCGTTTCTACATCGCTTCGGTCCCGGCGCATAAGGCGTTTCCGATCAAGCATATCACGCTCGATCAGGCCAACCCGCTGGCGCGCGGCGATCTGGCAAATTCGAACCAGCGCACGATCTATCAGTTGGTCATTCCGGGTGTGTGTGAATCTGCCCAACTCCTCCTCGGTCTCACCGTGCTGGAGGAAGGCAGCGTGTGGAACACCATGCCCCCGCACCTGCATGACCGCCGCAGCGAGATCTATCTCTACTTCGACATGCCCACCGAAAGCGACCGCGTGTTCCACTATATGGGCCAGCCCGAAGACTTGCGCCACATCGTGATCGGCAACGAGGAAGCCGTGATCAGCCCGCCCTGGTCGGTCCACATGGGTTCGGGCACCAAGAAATATGCCTTCATCTGGGCGATGGGCGGGGAAAACCTCGACTATACCGACATGAAAGTCCTCGACATTTGCCAGCTCAAGTGAGGCCATGATGAGCTTTGATCTGACCGGCCGCGTGGCCGTGGTGACCGGTGCCAATACGGGCATCGGTCAGGGGATCGCTGTGGCGCTGGCCGCCGCCGGGGCCGATGTGGCGCTGGTGGGCCGGACACCGGCGGAGGAAACCGCAGCGCTGGTGAAGGCCGAGGGGCGCCGGGCCGAGATCATCGGCGCGGACCTTTCGACCATCGCGCCTGTGGGCGATGTCGTGGCGCAGGCTGTTGAAAAGCTGGGCGGATTGCACATTCTGGTCAACAACGCCGGGATCATCCGCCGCAACGATGCGGTGGATTTCACCGAGGAAGACTGGGATGCGGTGGTCGACACCAATCTCAAATCGGTGTTCTTTTTGTCGCAGGCCGCCGGTCGCCATATGATCGCGAACCATGCCGAGACCGGCCAGCGCGGCAAGATCATCAACATCGCCTCGATGCTCAGCTTTCAGGGCGGCATCCGCGTGCCCTCCTACACCGCGTCGAAATCGGGCGTGGCGGGGCTGACCAAGCTGCTGGCCTGCGAATGGGCGAGCAAGGGCGTCAACGTCAACGCCATCGCGCCGGGCTATATCGCCACCAACAATACGGCGGCTTTGCAGGCGGACGAATCCCGCAACCGCCAGATCATGGAGCGCATCCCCGAAGGCCGCTGGGGCAGCCCGGCGGATATGGGCGGCGCGGCGGTATTTCTGGCCAGCAATGCGGCCGATTATGTTCAGGGCCATGTGTTGGCCGTTGACGGCGGTTGGCTGGCGCGATGACCAAGGCTCGTTCTGGCCCCGTGGTCTGTTTCGGCGAGGTGATGCTGCGTTTCGCCACGCCTGCGGGCCGGGTGATTGCCGATGCGCAGTCGCTCGACCTGACCATCGGCGGGGCGGAGGCTAATGTCGGCGTTGCGCTGGTGGCGATGGGGCATCAGGCGCGGTTTGTCTCCAAGGTTCCGGCCAATGCGCTGGGCGACAAGGCGCGGGCGGCGCTGGCCGGGGCGGGGGTTGATGTTGCGCATTTCGTGCGCGGAGATGGGCGCATGGGCCTGTATTTCCTAGAGGTTGGCGGATCTTTGCGCCCCAGCGCGATCACCTATGACCGCGCCGGTTCGGCCTTTGCCACCGCGCGGCCGGAGGAGTTCGACTTTGCCGCGGCGCTGGATGGTGCCTCGCTGTTCCACATCTCGGGCATCACCGCCGCGCTGGGGCCGGGGGGCGTTGACCTCGCCCGCGCCGGGATCAAGGCGGCCCGCGCCGCTGGTGTTCCGGTCAGTTTCGACTGTAATTTCCGCGAGCGTCTCTGGGCCGCCTGGGACAGCAATCCGCGCGAGATCCTGCTCGAATTGCTGGCCGAGGCGACAATCATGTTCGGCAACCACCGCGACATGACGCTGCTCTTGCAAAAGCCCTTTTCCGGCGACGGCGCGGAACGGCGGCGCGAGGCAGTCGAGGCCGCCTTTGCCACCTTCCCCAACCTTCAGGTCATGGCCAGCACTGCCCGCCATCCGATCACGCAGACTCACCACCGCCTCTCGGCCCGCGTGGACCTGCGCGAGGATCGGCACCAGACACCGGAGATCGAGATCACCGACATCATCGACCGGGTGGGCAGCGGCGATGCCTTTGCGGCGGGCGTGCTGACAGGCTGGCTGGAGGGCGGCGACGCCAAAAAGATGGCGCAGCTCGGCCTTGCGATGAATGCGCTCAAACATTCCCTCCACGGCGACTGGCTACGCCTGCCGCGCGCGGAAATCGAAGGATTTACAGGCAATTCGGGCGATGTGCGGCGTTAAGGCCACCCGCCGGGGCGTGATCACCGGCGCGGCGGCCATTGTCGCCGCGCCGGCATGGGCGCGCGCCCGCGATCCGCAAGCCGCTGGTTATTTGGGACTGCGCGAAGGCGCGGTGCAGGCTTTCAAGGGCATCCGCTATGCCCGCGCCGCCCGGTTTGCGCCTCCGCAGATTGAGCCTCTGTCGGTTCAAAAGACCATGGCCACAGGTTTCGCGCCCATTTGCCCCCAACGCGCAATGGGCGATCAGCCGCAGTCGGAGGATTGCCTCTTCCTCAACATCTGGACGCCGGAGGCCAACCCCAAGGCGGCCCGCGCGGTCATGGTCTATTTCCACGGCGGCGCCTATACCACCGGCAGCGTGACCGACCCGCTGACCCATGGCCAGCATCTGGCGAGCCAAGGCGATGTGGTGGTGGTGACGGTCAACCATCGCCTCAATGCGTTGGGTTATTTGTGGTTGCAACCTTTGGGGGCGCAATTTGCCGACAGCGGCAATCTCGGGCAACTCGACCTGATCTGCGCCTTGCAATGGATCAGGCAGAATATTCATCACTTTGGCGGCGATTCCTCGCGTGTTTTCACCTTTGGCCAATCAGGCGGCGGGGCCAAGATCGCTACGCTGATGGCCATGCCCGCCGCGCGCGGCCTGTTCCATGGCGCGGCCACGATGAGCGGACAGCAGGTGGTCGCCAGCGGCCCCGCCCATGCATGGGAGCGCACGCGGGCCTTTTTCGACCGGCTCAAAATCGCGCAGGGCGATGTCGAAGCCTTGCGCCATCTGCCCGTCGAACGCTTTGTCGAAGGGCTGGGCGCGACCGATCCCATCATGGGCGGTTCGGCCTATTTCGGTCCGGTGCTCGACATGACCAATCTGCCGCGCCATCCGTTCTGGCCCGATGCCGCGCCGCAATCCTTGGGCATACCGATGATCCTTGGCAATGTGATCGAGGAAACGCGGGCCTTTCTCGATCCGCGCGGGCCCAAATTGCGCGGATTGAATTGGGACAATATCGCCGGGCGGATGGCGGCGGAGGTTAAGATCGACATCGATCCGGCCTATGTGATCGCGCAGTATCGCGCCCATCATCCTGAATGGAGCGCACAGCAGGTCTATTACGCGGCGACCACGGCGGGGCGCAGCTGGCCCGGGCAGGTGATCGAGGCCGATGCGCGCGCTGCGGCGGGGGCGGAAAAGACCTGGGTCTATTGTCTGACCCGCCGATCACCGCTCGATCCTTTGCGCGGGGCGGCGCATACGGATGACATACCTTATGTTTTCGGCACTTTGGACGCGCCGGGCAGTTTCAGCGGCACGGACATGGGCGCACGGGCCACGCGCGATGCCTTGCAAGGCGCCTTTGTCAAAATGGCCAAAACAGGTGAGGGGAGTTGGGCACCCTACCGTCTGTCCGAGCGCGCCACCATGCTGATGAGCGAAAATCCGCGCGTCGAAAATGACCCGCGCGGGTGGGAGAGGGCCATGTGGGCCACCGCTCCCTATGTACAGCCGGGTAGTTAAGGTTTGACCGGATAAGTGATGATCAGCGCCAGCGGCACCTTGCCGCTCTGGCGGATGCCGACATTGGTGCCGTCATAAAGATCGGCGGTGACGCCCGGCCCGACACGGGCGATGATGTGGAGGCCGATGGCGGCCCCCACATCCAACGTGCGCCGCCGGAACTCCATCCGGCGGGGCTGTGGCGCGGCGGCCAGAAGGACCGCCGCCGGCATCAGACGCCGCCCAGCCGCATCGCCTTGTCGCGATCGCTCAGCTTTTCCTGGGGGCCGACTTTCTGGCCCGGATAGATGCCGTTCTTGGGCGTCATCGTGGTCAGATCCCAGGCTGCCTCGACAAAAGGCGAGCGTTTTTCAGCGGCATGGGGATAGCCGCCGACTTGCTTTTCATCATCGATGATGTCGCCGCGCCCTTCGGCCACAAAGAACAGCACGCGGATATCCTGAGGGTCGCGATCCCATGGCCGCGCGCCCACCGTGTTCAGAACGCTGGTTTCGACATCGCCCGAGGGCAGGATCGTGTAGCCGTCTAGCTTGGCCAGCGGCTTTTCCGAGGTGATCAGTTTGGCCTTCGTCTCGCCATAGCGTCCAAACATCGGCAGGGCATTGCCATGGCGGTCCACCGCGCGATTGTCATGGCCGTAATAGGCCAGATCCCCGTCGCCGCCCAGCATCAGGAACGGCAGGCCAGGATCGGTCTGATTACCGCCGCGCATCACATTGCCCACCGCCGTGATCTCGCCGGTCACATAATCGTGTCCTGCCCATTCCAGCGCCATCAGGTTGTAATGCACTGCGCGGTGGCCGGGGTTATAGATGATGTTGTTGATCATCGCGACCTGCGCGCCACCTTTTACCAGCGGGCTGCGCTCGACATTATGCGCCCAGACATTGCGGTAGAAGGTGATGTTGGTGGTGTTGTCATGGATCAGTGAGCCCTTGGAATGCTCACCCTTGGAATGGCTGGCAAAAGCGAGGCCTTCCGCAGCAAGGTTTTCGCGGAAAACAACGTCATGGCTGGTGTTGGCGCGCCACTCCTGCACATTCTTGCCGCTGAAACGCGGGCCGCTGGCCGACATGTTTTCGTCGATGGCCCAGAAGAAGGAGCAATGTTCGATCACCACATTGTGCGCGGCAACGGTCGAAAAGGCGTCCGGCTCCCAGCCCGAGTAATGCGGCTTGTCCATCGCGCCGGTCATGACGCGCAGGTGGCTGATGATCACGTCATGGCCGTGCAGGTCGATGCCGGTGCGAATCAGCGTGACGGGCGAGGGGGCGGTTTGCCCGGCGATGGTCAGGTACGGCTCCTTGATGACCAGTTCGGTGCCGCCCATGTCGATCACGCCGCCGACCTCGAAAACGACAATGCGCGGGCCCTTGGCCTCAATGGCCTCCTTGAACGATCCCGGCCCATCCTTGGCCAGAGTGGTCACGCGGATGATTCGGCCTCCTGCGCCACCCTTGGTGGGGTCGGCGGGATGGGCGAAATTGGCGGCGGCGGGGGCATTGGGCGTTTCGCCCCAGATGGGCGCGGCCAGCGGCAAAAGCGCGGCGGCCAGCAGAAAACGGGCATGACGAACGACGGGGGTGGGCAAAAATGTCACCGGGGCCTCTCCTGTGGGGCTTCATTGTTGGTGGTTCTTGACAGAGGCTGGGGCCTCATGCCAAGACTTATGACACCGGTTACCAAATCGGACAAGGGTTTCCGTTCAACGGAATTTAAAAACGTTGATCAGCAACATCTTGTGAGAATAAATTGGCCCCAATGGGCAGGGATCTGGATGCAAAAGGCGGTGGAAACGCGATTCGCGCTTCCCTCTTATGACACCGGTAGCAATCCCGTGGGGCATGGATTGAGGATTGGGGCGCATCGCCGCCCACAGGGAGTTCAAGGGGGAGTTATAATGCCTCATACCGTCACACGTTTTACAGCTTTGCGTCTGGCGCTGGCCGCGAGCACGGCGCTGGCCGCGCCCGCCTATGCGCAGACTGCGCCTGTTGCGCCCGGCGCCGATGCGCCCGCGCCAGAGGCCATTGTCGTCACCGGCTTCCGCCGTTCGCTCGAAGCCGCGCTCAACCTGAAAAAGAACTCGGTGGCCGCTGTTGATGCCATCGTGGCCGAAGACATCGCCAAGTTCCCGGACCAGAACCTTGCCGAATCGCTCCAGCGAATTCCCGGCATTTCGATCCAGCGCGATGGCGGCGAAGGTCGCGCGATCACCGTGCGCGGTCTTGGCGCGCAATTCACCCGCGTTCGGGTGAACGGCCTTGAAACCGTCGCCACCTCGTCCGATGGCGCCAGCGCCAACCGCGACCGTTCGTTCGATTTCAACGTCTTCGCCTCGGAACTCTTCACCAATCTGGTCGTCCACAAAACCGCCGAGCCTTCGCTCGATGAAGGTTCGCTGGGCGCAGTGGTGGATCTCAACACCGGCAACCCGCTGGGCGGCAAGGCAGGGTTGACAGCTGTGGCCAATGTTCAGGGCAGCTATAATGATCTGTCCAAGAACCTTGGCCCCCGTCTGGCGGGCCTGCTGAGCTGGCGCAATGACGAGGGCACCTTCGGCGCCAATATCTCGGCCGCCTATTCCAAGACCAGCACGCTGGAACTGGGCAACAATTCGGTGCGCTGGGCGCAGGCCTATTTCAACTCGGTCAACGGCACGAACTGCTTCTATTCAGTGCCCGGCGCCACGGGCGGCGTTCCCACCAATTACACCGGCAGCTATCGCCCCAGCAGCACCTGCGATCAGGCTAGCCTGTCGTTTCACCCGCGCATTCCGCGCTATGGCGTAATCAGCCACGAGCGCGAACGTCTGGGCCTGACCGGCTCGATCCAGTTCAAGCCGAGCGACCACACCAAGCTCTCGATCGACGCGCTCTTCTCGCGCTTCAAGGAAAACCGCGAGGAAAAGTGGCTCGAAGTGCTGGCCCGTTCGAATGAAAAGTCGATTGACGTGGTCAATCCCGTCTATGACGCGAACAACAACATGGTCGCGGCCACGTTCAACCACGCCTATGTCCGCACCGAACATTACCTGCGCCAATCGAACACCACCTTCTATCAGATCGGCGCGACGCTGGATCAGGACATCACCGACAAGCTGAAGGTGAAGATCCTGGGCGGCATTTCGAAATCGGACGCCGATATTCCGCTGGAAACCACCATGCTGCTCGACAATCGCAGCGCCAATGGTTTCACCTATGATTACCGCAACATGGCCTCGCCCGTCATTTCCTATGGCGACAGCGTGACCGATCCGTCCAAGTTCCAGCTGGCCGAAATCCGCGACCGCCCCTCCAATGTCACGAACCGGTTCAAGACGGTGCAGGGCAATGTGAACTGGGATGTGGCCGAAGGCTTCACCATCAAGGCGGGCGGCGTCTGGCGCCGGTTCAACTTTGATTCGGTGGCCTATCTGCGCGACAGCGCGGTGTGCGGCAGCAGCGGTTCCGACCTTGTGCTGGGCACGCTGACCTGTTCGTCGAGCACCTATGGCTTCCCGCTGACCAGCGCCATGGTCGACACGGTCAATCTGGGCAATGCGGGCCAGCCTGCGGGCACGACCAGCAGCTGGATCGTGGCCAACCTGCCCGCCACCACGGCCTTTACCAAGCTTTACAGCCGCACCCCCACGCTCGACAGCGGCAATGTGCGTTCGGTGCAGGAAACCACCTCGGGCGGCTATTTCGAGGCCAATTTCAAGGGCCGCCTGCTGGGGCTGGAATTTGGCGGCAACATGGGCACGCGCTATGCCTATACCAGCCAGAAATCGACCGGCATCCTTTCGGGCAACAGCGTGACGGTGCAGCGCGGCTATGGCGACTGGCTGCCTTCGGCCAATCTTGCCTTCTATCCGCATCCCAAGGTGATCATTCGCGCGGCCTATGCCAAGGTGCTGACGCGCCCGACGCTGGGCAATCTGACGCCGGGCGGCTCGATCGACGGGTTCAATTACAAGATCAGCTATGGCAACCCGCAGCTCGATCCCTATCGCGCCACCAATTACGATCTGGCGGTTGAATATTACTTCGCGCCCCAGTCGGTGATCTCGCTGGCCGTGTTCCAGAAAGACATCGCCAGCTTCCCGATCTCGTCCAGCTATGCGGCGACCTTTGCCTCGACCGGCCTGCCGCAAAGCGCGCTGCCGACCAGTTCGCCGGCCTATATCAACTTTGACCCCAACCAGATCTATCAGATCACGGCCAATGTGAACGGCAGCGGCGCGCGCCTTCAGGGCATGGAGCTGGCATTGCAGATGCCGTTCAAGTTCCTGCCCGGCAAGCTGAAGAATATCGGCTTTCAGGGCAACGTAACGCTGATCAAGTCGAACGCCAATTACACGATCACCGGCCCGGCCACGAATGCCTGCACCCGCGCCACGGCCACGTCGGCCTGCACG
Organism: Novosphingobium humi; assembly: GCF_028607105.1. Lineage (GTDB taxonomy): Bacteria > Pseudomonadota > Alphaproteobacteria > Sphingomonadales > Sphingomonadaceae > Novosphingobium > Novosphingobium humi. The sequence goes on from NZ_CP117417.1 coordinate 1,645,750, forward strand.
CTGGTGGGTGTCAATGCGGTCTATCCGGCCACGCTGCTCAACGTGTCCAAGACGGCGTGGAACGCCACGCTCTATTATGACGACGGCAAGTTCAGCATCCGCGGGATGCTCAGCTATCGCGGGCCGTTCAACGACAGCACCAGCGGCACGGGCAACGTGTTTGAAGGCTACGGCAGCTATACCAGCTTTGACGCGGCGGTGCGCTACAAGCTGACCGACAGCGTCGAACTCTCGCTCGACGGCAACAACCTGCTCGACACCTATCGCTATCGCTACACCGATGCGAGCGCGACGCGTAACTATGAAAACAACCATTTCGGCCGCACGATCCAATTCGGCGCGCGCTGGAAATATTAAGTAGCGGAAATACCGGGACTTCTGCCCCCGTGCGGGCCGGATAAAGGATGTGTTCGATGATGATGGATCGCAGGACGCTTCTGGCATCGAGCCTGCTCGCGGGGGCGGCCCCATGGCGGGCGGAGGGAATGATGGCCTCTCCGCCCGCCACCCCATCCGATGATTTGCCCGATGCGCCAGAGGTCATCTCGCTATGGCCGGGCGGGACGGGGCCGGGGCGCCTGCACCCGATCACGCAGGAGATTGTCGAAAGGTCGAAAGATCCCGCTCTGCCCGACCGCGCGATCCACGGCATTTCGCATCCGCGCATGGTGGTGTTCCGCCCGAAACAGCCCAATGGCGCGGCGGTGCTGATCACGCCGGGCGGCGGCTATGTCCGCGTGGTGATCGACCGCGAAGGCTATGAAATGGCCCGCTGGCTGGCGGCGCGCGGTTTTACCTGTTTTGTCCTGTTCTATCGCCTGCCGGGCGAGGGATGGGCCAGCGGCCCCGATACGGCCCTGATCGACGCCCAGCGGGCGATCCGCATCATCCGCCACCGTGCTGGGCAATATGGCATTGATCCCGCCCGCGTGGCCTCGATGGGCTTTTCGGCGGGCGGGCATCTGTGCGCCGATCTGTCCTCGCGTTTTGATGCGGCGGTCTATGCGCCCATTGATGCCGCGGACGCCTTGCCCGCGCGGCCTTTCTGTTCCGCGCCCGTCTATCCGGTCATCTCGATGACGCCCCCTCTGGCCCACGCCGGATCACGGCGGGAAATGCTGGGCGATCATCCCAGCGCGGCGCAAGAGGCGGCCCATTCGCCCGACCGCAACATTCCGGCCAACCCGCCCCCGCATTTCCTGCTTCACGCTGAGGATGATCCAGCCGTGCCGGTGGGCAATACGCTGGCCCTGCGCGATGCGTTGAAGGCCAAAGGGGCGCGGGTGGAATGCCATTTGTTTGAACAAGGCGGCCATGGTTTTGGCCTGCGCAATGCGGCGGGCAAGCCGGTCGCGATCTGGCCCCAGCTCTGGCTTAACTGGGCGCAAACAGCGGGGTTGGTGAAACCGGCATGAGTTTCCAAATCGACCGCCGCGCCGCGCTTATGGCGGGCGGGCTGACTGCGATGGCCGCAGGCATGGGCGCCAAGGCCAATGCCGCCCCTGCACCGGGCTTCGACAATCAGGCCGCGCCTGATCTTGGCAATGGCACGTTCCTCAACCCGATCCTGTCGGGCGACCGGGCCGATCCGGCGATCCTGCGTGACGGCGCGGATTATTACATGACCTTTTCCAGCTTTGACGCCTATCCGGGCCTGACGATCTGGCACTCGCGCGATCTGGTGAACTGGCAACCGCGCAAGCCTGCGCTGCTGCGCAACATTGGCGCGGTCTGGGCGGTCAGTTTGGCCAAACATAATGGCCGCTATTTCCTCTATATCCCGGTCAAGGCCGAGCAGAACGACACTTTCGTTATCTGGGCCGACCATATTGACGGGCCGTGGAGCGATCCTGTCCCGCTCGGCCTGCCGCGCCATATCGACCCTTGTCATGCCGTGGGCGAGGACGGTTCGCGCTGGTTATTCCTGTCGGGGGGCGACCGGGTGCGCCTGTCCGAGGATGGCCTCTCGCTGGCCGGAACGCCAGAGCATGTCTATGACCCATGGCGCTATCCCGACACATGGGATGTCGAAGGCTTCAGCCCAGAAGGGCCCAAGATCCTGCGCCATGGCGATTATTTCCACATGTTGACTGCCGTGGGCGGCACGGCTGGCCCGCCCACCGGCCATATGGTGATCGCCGCGCGCTCGCGATCCATCCATGGCCCATGGGAGCATCATCCGGGCAATCCCCTGGTGCGCACCGTGTCGGATAAAGAGGCGTGGTGGTGCCGGGGCCATGCCTCGCTGGTGGATGCGCCGGACGGGTCATGGTGGGCGGTCTATCATGGCTATCGCGCCGGGTTCTGGACGCTGGGGCGGCAATGCCTGCTCGATTCCGTCGTGTGGGGCGGTGATGGCTGGCCGCGCATGACGGGCGGCGATCTCTCGCGCCCCTTGCCCAAACCGCGCGGCGGGCAGGCGCTGCCCCATGGCATGGCGCTGTCGGATGATTTTTCCGCGGCGCTGGCCTTGGGCAGCAAATGGACCTTTTTCCGGCCCGCCCGCGATGAGGCGGCGCGGGTGCGCGTAGCCGATGGCGTGCTGCATCTGGCCGCCAAGGGCATTGCGCCGGTCGATGGCTCGCCGCTGCTGCTGACGGTGGGCGACACGTCCTATCGCTTTGAATGCGATATAGAAATCGATCCCGGCGCTACGGCTGGCCTCGTGCTGTTCTATGATGACCGGCTCTATGCGGGCCTTGGTTTCGACAAGGACCGCTTCGTCACGCACCAATATGGCATGGAGCGCGGACGGCCCACGCACACCTATGGCCAAGCCTTGCGAATGCGCATCACCAACCGCCGCCACATCATCGCCATCCATACCAGCAGCGACGGCGGCCAGACCTGGCACCGCTTTGATCGCGGCATGGAAGTGTCGGGCTATCACCACAATGTGCGCGGCGGCTTTCTGGCGCTCAAGCCCGGCCTTTATGCGGCGGGCAAGGGCGAGGCGCGTTTCCGCAATTTCCGTTTCACCGCCCTAAAGGATTGATTTCCCAACCATGCCCCGCCCCCTTGAATTGCATCCTGACCGATTGTTTCCTGCTGAGCCTGGCGTTCGCGCGGTGGCGCGGGCGTTGTATGCGGGCGTTGCGGGCCTGCCGATTGTGTCGCCCCATGGGCATACGGACCCGAGCTGGTTTGCCTGCAACGAGACTTTCGGCAATGCGACCGAGCTGCTGCTGCGCCCGGACCATTATCTGTTCCGGATGCTTTATTCGCAGGGGGTGGCGCTCGAGGATCTGGGGATCGGCCCGGCCAAGGCGACGTATGACCCGCGCAAGGCATGGCGGATTCTGGCGGAAAACTGGCATTTGTATCGCGGCACGCCCTCGCGCATGTGGTCGGATTGGGTGTTTTCCGAGGTCTTCGGCATGACCGAAATGCTGAGCGCCGAGACGGCCGATCTCTATTTCGACACGATTACCGAGCAGCTTGCGACCGACGCCTTCCGCCCGCGCGCGCTGTTCGACCGCTATAATATCGAGGTCATCGCGACGACCGAAAGCCCTCTCGATGATCTGACGCATCATGGCGCGATTATGGCCGAGAATAAGGCCGGTGGCTGGCAGGGCAGGGTGGTGACCGCCTATCGCCCCGATCCGGTGGTCGATCCCGAGTTCGAAGGCTTCCGCGATAATCTCAAGCGTTTCAGCGCAATAACCGGCGAGGATTGCCTGACATGGCAGGGCTATCTGGCCGCCCATCGCCGGCGCCGCGCCTTTTTTGCGGCCCATGGCGCGACCAGCACCGACCACGGCCACCCCACCGCCCAGACCGCCAACCTGTCCTCGGCTGAGGCCGAGGCCCTGTTCGACCGCGTGGCCAAGGGCGCGTTTACCCCGGCCGATGCCGAACTGTTCCGCGCCCAGATGCTGACCGAAATGGCGGGCATGAGCCTTGAGGACGGGCTGGTGATGCAGATCCATCCCGGATCGTTCCGCAATCACAATGCCGCGCTGTTTGCCGGATTTGGCCGCGACAAGGGCGCCGACATTCCGATGCGCACCGATTATGTCAACGCTTTGAAGCCGTTGCTGGACAAATATGGCAATGAGGCGGGCCTGTCCATCATCCTGTTTACATTGGATGAATCGACCTATGCCCGCGAACTGGCGCCGCTGGCCGGGCATTATCCCTGCCTCAAACTCGGCCCGGCATGGTGGTTCCACGACAGTCCCGAAGGCATGCGCCGCTTCCGCCACGCCACCACCGAAACGGCCGGTTTCTACAACACCGTCGGTTTCAACGACGACACGCGGGCCTTCCTCTCGATCCCCGCGCGCCATGATGTGGCTCGGCGTATTGATTGCGGTTTCCTGGCGCAAATGGTGGTCGAACACCGGATGGCCGATTGGGAAGCCGCCGAATTGGCACAGGACCTGACCTATAATCTGGTGAAAAAGGCCTATCGACTGTGAGCCGGATTTCCGCACAAAATCTGCCCGCCAATGCTGCCTTGCCCGCCTATGATCGGGCGGCCAAGCGCATCGGCATCGTCCATTTCGGCCTTGGCGCCTTCACCCGCGCGCATCAGGCGTGGTACACGGATCGGGCGATGGAGGCTTTCGGCGGCGACTGGCTGATCGCGGGCATTTCGCTGCGCAGCCCGACCGTTGGCGAACAATTGAACCCGCAGGACGGGCTCTACACGCTGGCGGAAAAGTCGGGCGAGGGGACAAAACTGCGGGTCATCGGCAGCGTGGCCGAGGTGATCGTGGCCCCGGAAAACCCCGCGCGGATCAAAGCTTTGCTTTGCGCTCCGACCACGCATATCGTCACCTTTACCGTGACGGAAAAGGGCTATTGCCGCAAGGCGGACGGGGGCCTTGATCTCGCTTTGGCCGCGCAGGGTTTCTATCCGCTGCTGGCCGATGCCTTTGCCGCGCGCAAGGCGGCGGGGATCGGCGGTTTGACGCTGCTGTCCTGCGACAATCTGGCCGACAATGGGCATCAGCTCAAACGCCTGATGGGTGAATATCTGGCCGCGTATCTTCCCGATCTGGTGGATTGGGTGGGCGCGCATTGCACATTCCCGTGCAGCATGGTTGACCGCATCGTGCCCGCCACCACGGATGCCGACCGGGCCGAGGTCGAGGGCCTGCTGGGCCTGCGGGACGAGGGCGTGGTGATGACCGAGCCTTTCAGCCAATGGGTGATCGAGGACAATTTCGCCGGGCCGCGCCCCGCGTGGGATGCGGTCGGCGCGCAGATCGTGGGCGATGTCGCGCCCTATGAGACGGCCAAGCTGCGGATGCTGAACGGCGCGCATTCGGCGCTGGCCTATTGCGGGTTGGCGGGTGGATATACCTATGTTCATCAGGCGGTTGGCGATCCGGTCCTGCGCGCGATGGCGCTGCGCCTGATGCGCGAGGAGGCCGCGCCCACCATTCCCGCGCCCGAGGGCATGGATCTTGCCGCCTATGCCGACGCGCTGATCGAGCGCTTCGACAATCCCGCGCTCAACCACCGGTTGATCCAGATCGCGATGGACGGCTCGCAAAAGATCCCCCAGCGCTGGCTCGCCACGCTGGCCGCCCATCAGGCGCAGGGCCGCTCCTGCCCCGCGATCCTTGGCGCCATCGCCGCCTGGATCAAACACCTGCGCGGCCAAAACGGCCCCGTCGATGACCCAAGGGCAACCGAATTGACGCAAGCCGCCAAAAACACCGACCCGGTCCACGCGCTCTTCGGCGCGGAGGGGGGAATGGCCAGCCCATGGCTGCCGACCGATCAGGACGCCGCCGCGATCAGGAGCGCTCTGAGCCTTTGACCACCCCGGCATCGGATTGTCGCCGGATCAGCATGAAATCCAGCCATTCATGGGCCGGAGCCAGTTTCTTGCTGCGCACCATGCGGGCCAGCATCTCCACCGCCGCTCGCGCCATATCGCTGATGGGTTGGTGGATGGTGGTTAATTCAGGCCAGATCGTCGTGGCCAGCGGCGTATCGTCAAAACCGCAGACCGACAGATCGCCCGGCACATCCAGCCGCTTCGCATGGGCCATGGCGACCGTGGCGGCGGCCATATCGTCATTGCTGGCAAAGATCGCGCTGGGCGGATTTGGCGCGGCAAGGATTGCCTCGGCCGCCTTCAGGCCCGAGCGATAGGTGAAATAGCCCTGCGCAATGGTGGCGGCATCGACCGGCAATCCGGCCTCGGCCATCGCGGCCAGATAGCCCTGATAGCGCCGCTCGCTGGCGCTTTGGTCGGGGTTGCCCTTGATAAAGCCGATCCGACGGTGCCCCTGCGCGATCAGGTGATCGGTCATCGCGCGGGCCGCGGCGAAATCGTCGATACAGACCGAAGCAATGTCCTCGCGCGGGACGCCAGGTGCCACAGCGACCAACGGAATGCTTTCGGCCGCCAGAGCCGCCAGCATCGCTTCGGCCTCGCACAAAGGCGGAGGCAGGATGATCCCGCTGATCCTTCCGCGCCGCAAATGGGCAACCATGTCCGACACGCTGGCCTGTTCGCCAAATCGTTCGACCATCAATTGCACGTTGAGGCTGCTGGCGCGGTCGAGGCTTCCCATCAGAAATTCCGAGAGGTATGCCGAGGAAGGGTTTGAATAAACAAGCGCAATGCGCGTATCCTCGCCACCGGCCAATTGCCGCGCCGCCGCCGATGGCGCATAATCCAGCGCCGCAATCGAGGCCTCGACCTTTTGGCGCGTTTCCGCGCGCACCGCCGCCTCGCCATTGATGACGCGCGAAACCGTCATCGGCGAAACACCGGCATGGCGGGCGACATCGGCAATCGTGGGGGCATTGCGCTGGCTGCGGGAACGGGTCATGATCCTTGGTAGCGCATATCATCGCCCCGCCGCAACCATGGGCTTAGCCCCCGCGTATGGCTTTGCTTTTATCGTTCAGGGCCTTCATCTCGGCGGCGGTGACGATATTGTCGTGGTTCGCATCGGCCAGATCGAAGCCGCGCGCCGGTCCGTTGACGAATTCATCGCGGCTGATCCGGCCGTCATGGTTGGTGTCAAACTGCTGGCGCATCGCCTGCAAGCGGGGGGCGAAACGGCCTGCCAGCAGGCGCGGCACATCATCGTCCGATATAAACCCGTCGCCATTGCGATCAAACCGCGCGAACTGCCCGGCGCGATAGGCGACAAATTCGGCCCGCGTCACCTGACCATCGCCATCGGCATCGGCCTGCGAGAGTCGCTGGGCCAGATCGGCGCGATCACTGGCCATGCCCTGCGCCACGGCAGGCACCGCAATGAGCAGACCCAGGCAAAGACTGATCGTTTTCATGGCATCCCTCGCCATCAAGAATTGCGGGCGGGGAATCGCGCCCATGCGCCATCATCGGCGCATGAGGCTCAATTGGCAATCACGCGAAACTGTTCGGGCGCAGTCGGGACAAAATCCTTGGCCCGCACCGCCTCGCCGATCAGCAGCAGCGTGGGATCATCATCGCTGATCGTGGCGACCAGAAAGGCCAGCGCCGAGAGCTTGCCCCGGATCAAGCGTTCATCGGGGCGCGAGACATTGACCGCCACCATCACCGGCGTTTCGGGATCGCGCCCCGCCGCGATCAGCCCACGCGCGATCTCGCCCGCCGCCGCGCGGCCCATATAGACGCCCACGGTCTGGCTTTCTGCGGCCAGCGTGCCCCAATCCAGTTTCAGCGGTTCGCCAGCGCGCAGATGGGCAGTGACATAGGTGATGCCCCGCGCCGATCCGCGCAGCGTCAGCGAGGTGCCCGCGCTGGCCGCCGCCGCGCTGGCCGTGGTGATGCCGGGGCAGACCTTGGCCACCACGCCGCCCTTTGCCAGATGCCCGATCTCCTCGGCGCTGCGGCCAAAGACTGACGGGTCGCCGCCCTTCAGGCGCACCACGCGCTGGCCCGCCAGAGCAGCCTCCAGCAACAGGTCGTTGATCGAACCCTGCGCCTTGCTGTGGCGGCCCGAACGCTTGCCCACGCTGACCATGCGCGTGCCCGGACGGACCAGCGCCAGCACGCCTTCGCCCACCAGCGCATCATAGAACACCACATCGGCGGCGCGGATCAGCCTTTCGGCCTTGCGCGTCAGCAATTCCGGGTCGCCCGGCCCGGCGCCCACCAGCCAGACCATACCTGCGGGAAAATCGTGGCTCATTCGGCCGCCTCCATCATCTTTGCCAACATGCGCGCCAAGGCGGGGCGGCAAGAGCCGCAATTCGTGCCCGCCCGCGTTTCTTCGCCAATAGCCGCCACGCTGCACGCGCCTGCGCAGATGGCTTCCTCAATATCCCTTTCGCCCACGCCATGACAGACGCAAACAATCGCGCCGCGATCCGGGGCGGGCGTGCTGGGCCGGGCGGCCAGCCATTCGGTGGCCTCGCCATCGGCGCCCAGTTGCTCGGCAATCCATGCGCGGGCGGGCAGGGTGCCCTCGCGCGTCACAAAGAGCGCCCCGGCCAGAGCGCCATCCTCGCCGCGAACCGCGATCCGGCGCATCCCGCGCACATGGTCGGCAACCTCCAGCCTTTCACCCGCAGGCAGCAGACCGTCAACCGAAACCGCGCCCATCCCGGCCAGTTCATAAAGCCAGCCACCCTTGATCCGCGACCGGCTCCAGAACAAAAGCCCCTGAGGCGCCGCCGGTTCCTTGAGCAGGAGAAATCCGCGCCATTCGGGGGCCACCGGCTCCACCCGTGCGGGGGTGTTCTTGAAGGCGGGCTGGCCCGAAACCGGATCGACGCGCTGGGCGGGCAGGAGATTGGCGCGCGCGCCGCCCGCCATCACATCGGTCCAGTGCATCGGCACGAATATGTCGCCGCGCCGCTGGCCGTCCGTCACGCCAACCCGAAAGATCGACGCGCCATTGGCCGTGGATACGCGGGCCAGACCGCCATCGTTCAGGCCATAGAGCATCGCATCATCGGGGTGGATTTCCAGCAGAGCCTCGCGCCGGTGCTGGGCCAGCGTGGGGGCATAGCCGGTGCGGGTCATCGTGTGCCATTGGTCGCGATAGCGCCCGGTGTTGAGGCGCAGCGGATAGGTCGGATCGATCGCCACCGTCGCCGCCGGGCGTACCGGAACCAGCCGCGCACGGCCATCGGGCGTGCTGTAGCCATCAGCCAGCGGATAATCACCGCCCCATTGAAAGGGCATCATCGCATCATAATCGGCATCCGAAATCCGGGCATAGTCGCGCAGATCCAGCCGCCGACCATAACGCACCGCCAGTTCCGTCATCGCGGCATATTCGCGCCAGATCTGGGCCGGGCGGTCATAGGCAAAGGCATCGCCCCAGCCCATGCGCGCGGCAACCTGCCCCATGATCCACCAGTCGGCCTTCGTCTCGCCGGGGGCGGGGAACAGGCTGCGCTGGCGGCTAATGCGGCGTTCGGAGTTCGTGACGGTGCCGTCCTTTTCGCCCCATGCATGGGCGGGCAGGCGGATATGGGCAAAGCGGCCCGTGTCGGTGTCGGCAATCGCCTCGGACACCACCACCGTGGGGCATCGCGCCAGCGCCTCGCGCACGAAACCCGCATCAGGCATGGATGCGGCCGGGTTGGTGGCCATCACCCAGAGGAACTTGATTTGCCCGTCATGAATGGCGCGGAACATGTCCACCGCCTTCTTGCCGGGGCCGGAGCAGATGTTGGCCGTGTTCCAGAAACCGGCAACGTCTCGCAATTCGCTATCCGAAAAGCCCAGATGGCAGGCCAGCATATTGGCAAGCCCGCCGACCTCGCGCCCGCCCATCGCATTGGGCTGGCCGGTCATGCTGAAAGGCGCGGCGCCGGGCTGGTTGATACGGCCCATGGCAAGGTGCAGATTGGTGATCGCATTGCCCTTGTCGGTGCCGCCCGCCGATTGATTGGCACCCATGGAAAACAGCGTGACCATGCGCGGATGGGCCGCGACCAGATCGGCCAGAGCGGCAAATTGCGCCGCCGGAACGCCTGGATCGCAGGGCAGGCCCGCCCAGAAGCCCAGCGGCACATTCAGCCCCGCATCATCGGTCAGCCCGCGCGCATGCATCTCGGCCAGCAGCGCGTTGAACAGGGCCACGTCGCCATCGGGGGCCACGGCCACATGCAAATCGGCCTGTTCGGCGGTTTCGGTGCGGCGCGGGTCGATCACGACGATCCTGGTGCCGCGCGCGGCGCGGGCCGCCTCCATCCGCTGCCAGATGACAGGGTGGCACCATGCGGTGTTGCTGCCCACCAGCAGGATCAGATCGGCCTCTTCAAGGTCGCGATAGCTGCCGGGCACAATGTCTTCGCCAAAGGCGCGATTATGGGCGGCAACGGCGCTGGCCATGCAGAGGCGCGAATTGGTGTCGATATTGGCGCTGCCGATGAAGCCTTTCATCAGCTTGTTCGCCACGTAATAGTCCTCGGTCAGCAATTGGCCCGAGACATAGAAGGCGACAGAATCCGGCCCGTGGGCCTCGATGGTCTCCCGCATTCGGTCGGCGACCTCGTCCAGCGCCGCGTCCCAGCCCACCGTTTGATCGCCGATCATGGGCGCGAGCAAACGCCCGTCCAGACCCACCGTTTCGCCAAGATGCGTGCCCTTGGAGCAGAGGCGGCCATGGTTGGCGGGGTGTTGACCGTCGCCCAGGATGGTGACGGCGCGCTCCCCCGGCACTCCTGCCTGCAGGGGGGCGGCCGCCACCTCGGCGGCGATCTGTGTGGGAGCCGCCACCGCGGCGGCGATGCCACAGCCAACGCCGCAATAGGCGCAAGTGGTGCGGATCGCCGCCTTTTTCATGCCATGGCCTCTGGCGCCTTGGCGGAAACCAGCGCATCGCGCTTGAGGTAAAGCCGCCCGGCATCCTCGCGGATGGGGATGGTGGGCACGCAGGCCCCACGTTCCAGAGGGTCATCGCCCAGCGCCTCGCCGGTTTTCAGGCTGATGTTCCAGCTGTGCAGCGGGCAGGTCACGACATTGCCATGCACGATGCCTTGTGAGAGGGGCCCGTGCTTGTGCGGGCATTTGTTGACCAGCGCGTAGAACTGGTTGTCCAGCGTGTGGAAGATGGCGATCTCTTCGCCGCCCTGCACCGGCAAGGTGCGGGCATTGCCGGGGCTGATCTGCGTGGTCGGCCCAATATCGATCCAGTCGCCAATCATTCTGCGGCCTCCTTCAATTGCGCAGTGGAGAGGGGGGTGGGAAAGGGGCGGAACTCGGCCAGATGCTGGTGGAGTTCGCTGTCCTCGCCGGCGGCGCGGCGGGCCCATGGGTCGTCCTGCATGAATTGTTGCGAGTAGTGGAAACGCTTGGCCAGACGGGCGACCGCCTCGGGATCGTCGAACAATTGCGCCTTGACGTAATCGAGGCCGACGCGTTCGATCCACGGCGCGGTGCGTTCCAGATACCATGCCTGTTCGCGGTAAAGCTGGATGAAGGCGGCGCAGACGTCGAGCGCTTCCTGCTCGGTGGTCACCTTGGAGAGCAGATCGGTGGCGCGGACATGGATGCCGCCATTGCCGCCCACATGCAGTTCATAACCCGAATCCACACAGATCACGCCAAAGTCCTTGATCGTGGCCTCGGCGCAATTGCGCGGGCAGCCCGATACGGCGATCTTGAACTTGTGGGGCATCCACGAACCCCAGGTCATCTGCTCGGCCTTGATGCCAAGGCCGGTCGAGTCCTGCGTGCCAAAGCGGCACCATTCCGAACCGACGCAGGTTTTGACCGTGCGCAGCGACTTGCCATAGGCATGGCCCGACACCATCCCGGCGGCATTCAGATCGCCCCAGATCGCGGGCAGGTCTTCCTTTTTGATGCCGAACAGGTCGATGCGCTGGCCGCCGGTGACTTTTATCAGACGGGCCTGATATTTGTCGGCCGCATCGGCAATGGCGCGCAATTCATCGGGGGTGGTGACACCGCCCCACATGCGCGGGACCACCGAATAGGTGCCGTCCTTCTGGATATTGGCATGCATGCGCTCGTTGACAAAACGGCTCTGCTGATCGTCCACATACTCGCCCGGCCATGCGCAGAGCAGGTAATAGTTGAGGGCAGGGCGGCAGGAAGCGCAACCATCGGGCGTCTTCCACGTCAGTTCCTGCATGACCTGAGGAATGGCCTTGAGGCTCTTTTCCACGATCAGGCGGCGCACGTCATCATGGGAAAAGCTGGTGCACTTGCAGAGCGTTTTCGGACCCGACTTTACATCGTCGCCCAGCGTCAGTTTCAGCAGGCTTTCCACAAGGCCCGTGCACGAGCCGCAGGAGGCCGAGGCCTTGCACTGGCTGCGCACGGCGTCGAGGCTGCAGGCGCCGCCCTTGATGGTCGATACAACGGTCCCCTTGGTCACGCCGTTGCAGCCACACACTTCGGCATCATCCGAAAGGGCGGCAACGGCGGCATTAGGGTCCGCGAGGGCGCCTCCGCCTTGGGCAAAGGCCTGACCGAAGATCAGCGCTTCGCGGATGTCGGAAACATCTTCCTCGCGCTTGAGCAGGTCGAAGTACCACGAGCCATCGGCGGTATCGCCATAGAGCACCGCGCCGACCAGCTTGTTGTTCTTGACGATCACGCGCTTGTACACGCCGCGCGCGGCATCGCGCATGACGATGTCTTCGCAATCGGCCCCGCCGGAAAAATCACCGGCGGAAAACAGATCGATCCCCGAAACCTTCAGCTTGGTCGAAGTGACCGAGCCGGTGTAGCCCGAGGGCGTGGACACCGCCGCATCGGCAAGGCTGCGGCACATGTCCCACAAAGGCGCCACCAGACCATAGCAGATCCCGCGATGTTGAACGCATTCGCCCACCGCCATCACGGCCGGATCGCTGGTGACCATATGATCATCGACCATGATGCCGCGTTCGACTTCAAGGCCCGCCTGACGCGCCAGCGCGGTCGAAGGGCGGATACCTACGGCCATCACCACGATGCTGGCGGGGATCTCGCGGCCATCCTTCAATTTGACGCCTGTGACCTTGCCGTCCTTGCCCAGAATTTCGGCGGTGTCGGCCCCGGTCAGGATCGTCTGGCCCCGGCGTTCCAGTTCGCTCTTGAGCAACCAGCCGGCCGCCTCGTCGAGCTGACGCTCCATCAGCGTGGGCATCAGGTGCAGCACGGTCACCTCCATGCCGCGCAGCGACAGGCCATGGGCCGCCTCCAGCCCCAGCAGGCCCCCGCCGATCACCACCGCATGGCCGCCATTGGCGGCTGCCGTCAGCATCTTGTCCACGTCATCCAGATCGCGGAACGACACCACGCCCGACAGATCCTTGCCCGGCACCGGGATGATGAAAGGTTCAGAGCCCGTGGCGATCAACAGGCGGTCATAAGCCTCGATGCGACCCGAAGCGCTCGTGACCGTCTGTGCGGCGCGATCAATCGCCACCACCGGATCGCCCGAGATCAGCGTGATGTCGTTTTCGACATACCACTCGTCCGTGTTGATCACGATGTCGTCAAACTGCTTTTCACCGGCCAGAACCGGCGAGAGCATGATGCGGTTATAGTTCACGCGCGGTTCGGCACCAAAGATCGTGATGGCAAAGCGGTCTGCATCGCGGGCGAGGATTTCCTCCACCGCGCGGCAACCGGCCATGCCATTGCCGACCACAACAAGCCTTTCGCGCAAATCGCCTTCGGGGATTTTCACAAGGTTGGGGGCATTCACCTCGGGCACTCCTAGGTTTTGCGCGCCAACGGAAAAAAGCCGCAACGAAGCCATCCGTTGGGACGGTTCGATGCGGCTTCGTTGCCACGCATATGTTGGATGGTATGCGATGGTTCCGGTCAATCCGCCCGACGCTGGGCGAAGAACCAATGCATGTACAAGCTGATCTTACCGCATCGCGTTTCATCTGCAAGGGTTTTTGTGCGGATGCGAAAGATTGAGGGCAGAATTTTGATTTAGAAAGAATATTCCGCTTGCAGCCAGAACTTTCTGGTGTCCGCGCCAAAGCCCTTGGCCTGATAATCGGCATATTTGACCAGCCATGTGATCCGGCTGATCCTGACGCCGATCTGGGCGTCCAGTTCATCGCCATATTTCAGGCTGTTCACCGCGCTGCCGAACCAGTGATAGGTCACGCCATAGTTCAGGCCGGGCAGGGCCTTGACCTTGGGAAACTTGCCCGCAACGCCCACATAGGTGTCGGCAAGGCCATTGGCGGGCGTGGTCAGGAACAGGTCGGCGGTGCCGTTGAACTTGTGCAGCGTGGCCATGGGCGTCTGGAATGACCACGTGCCGCCCGCCGCGCCACGATCCGCGCCCAGCTCTTCATAACCCCCGGTGAAGGTGGTGTTCATGACATTGAGCGCCCCTTCGCCGAAGTAGTAATCGGCATTATAGGTCCGCGCGTTGCGATCATAATTGCGCTGGTTGGCATAACTGCCGGTCAGCACGAAATTGATGTTTTTGGCCAGTTTAATCGGGGCGGTGTTGCCGCGAACGCCATAGGTCTGCGAGCTGTCCAGCGTGCTGCGCGCCGCCGCGTTCGAGAAGGCGGTTTTGTCGTAATCAAGGATATAGGCAAAGCCCTTGATCGACCCCAGCGCGTTCTTCAACCCGCCGTTGAGGAAGATGAAGTGGCCGTTATAGGCTTTGCGCGGGCCGCCATCATTGCCGAAAATCGAACGCTGGCTGATCGCATAGGTGGCGTCCAAGGAGATCGGGCCGCCATTCACCGTGCCGCGCACCGCATCAAATGTCTGCTCGTTCTGGCGCCAGGCCACCGAGCCGACAAAGCGCTGATCGTCCAGATTGATGCGTTGGCGGCCCACGGTCAGGCCGATGCCCTGCTTTTGATAGGCGATCTGAAACCGGTTGAAGGCGGCGTTCTGCGGATCGGGGACCACGGCCTGCGCGCTGCGATATTGGCTGCTGGCGGGGTTGGCATAGGGGAAGGCGCTGTAATGGTCGTCGAGCGCCACTGTCCCCGTACCCTCAACCAGCGCCGAGAGGCCCGAAGCCTTGTGCTTGATTTCCGCCCCGGCGCGAACGCGCAACGTGACGGCATCCGCGCTCTTGGTGGTGGCGTCGACATCTTCCCAGCGCAGGCGCGCATCAACAATCGGGTCAAACGTCATCGCGCCATCGGCAAAAGGTACCGGATCGCCAAACCTGGGCGCAGGCGTAGTGGCATAGGCATTCGTAGCGATCAACGCGACCGGCGCGGCGGTCAGCAGATAACGGATCATGGCTCGTCCCCTCATGGAAAATTTGCCTTTTCAAAGGCAAAGCTCTCCCGTTCCCGCCCGGGCGGGTTGCTGTTCTGTTGGCTGTTCTATCTCGCGCCAGCGCGGGCTCTGTGGGGCAGGGCGTAAAACGCAAAAAGCCGCCTCGGCCTGCTTCCCCCTCCTTGGGGAACGGACCGGGCGGCGCCATTGCCACGAAACTTTGCTGGCGTTTCGCCTCCGTTGGCCAAACCCGTCATTGGGTTCGGCCTATCGAAACGCATGCCGGTTTTACGGCGAGGCGGGATTTTTCGGCAAGCGCTTATTCCCCTCGGCGGCCGCGCCTACGCTATTTGGCGTAGGCGTCGCGTGCCAGATAACCGGCCAGATCGTGGGGGTCAAAAATGCGCCCGTCAAAAAACGCATTCTTTTCCAGCGTGATAAGCCCTTGCTGTGTCCCCACGACCATCGGCTGATGCAGGCTGCCCTCCACCTTCGACGAGGCGCCGGGCAGGGGGGCATCCGTTCCGGTCAGCGCGCTGCGGTAAACATCGGGGCGGAAAACCCGCGCAACCTTGGCCTCATCGCCCGCATCATAGGGCGTGCGGTCCCAGCGCAGCATCTGCGAATAGAGCCATTGAGCCTGACTAACCCACGGGAAATTGGCCGCTTCCCGATATTGAAACATGAAGTCGGGGAAATGGATCGGCTCGCCGCCCTTATGCAGCAAAAGCCGGTCGCCCAGCGCACGCTGGATCAGATTGACATCGGCGTCGAGATATTCGCTCCGCGCCAAAATCGCCGCATTGGTGACCAGCGCCTCGGGATCGACGAATTGCCGCGCGGCGCGATGCAGGGCGCGGATCAGAGCTTCAACCTCCCCGCGCCGCTCCTCCATCACCGACTCGCGCATGGCCAGCACCTTTTCCACGCCCCGCCGCCACACCTGCGCCGTGGCCAGCACAATCGTGCCCGCGCCGCGCTCAACCGCCACGCTGTTCCACGGTTCGCCCACACAAATGCCATCGACATCGCCCGCCTCCAGCGCATCGGCGCAGAAGGGCGGGGGCACGGTGGAGATCTCCACATCCTCATCAGGGCGAATGCCGCAAGCCGAGAGCCAGTAGCGCAGCATGTAATTATGGCTGGAATAGCGATGGACCACGCCAAAGCACAAAGGATGGCCCGCGGCCTTGCGCTCCATCGCAATCTCGCGCAGAGCCGCGCCCACCGCCGCCGGATCGCCCAGCGCGCCCTCAGGCGCAACGCGCGCGGCCAGATCGGATTTCAGCGTGATCGCATTGCCGTTCAGCCCCAGCACAAAGGGCGCGGACAAGGGCTGGGCAGGGCGCCCGCGCCCCAGCGTCGTGGCAATCGCCAGCGGCGCCACCATATGCGCCGCATCGGTATGGCCATAGAGCAGTCGGTCCAGCACCGTGGCCCAGCTCACATCCTTGACCAGTTCGAGGCTGAGCCCTTCATCGGCGGCAAAGCCATGGACATGGGCCAGAATCGGCAGCGCCGCATCGACCAGAGGCAGAAAACCGATGGAAAATTTGGTCGTCATGCTGCGCCTCCCATCAATTTATGCGCGGTGACCACCGCGTCGGCGATTTCGGCAATGCGCTTGCCCTGGTTCATCGCGGTCTTACGCAATTCGGCGTATGCCTCCGGCTCTCCCAGTCCACGCGTCTGCATCAGGATGCGCTTGGCCTTGTCCACGGCCTCGCGCTCGGCCAATTTGCTTTGCGCAACAGAGAGTTCTGTTTGCAGGCGCGAGAAGGCGTGGAACCGCCGGATGGCCAGATCGAGGATCGAGCGGATGCGGTGCGGGGCAAAGCCGTCGACCACATAAGCCGACACCCCGGCATCGATGCTGGCCCCGATAGATTCCTCGTCGGAATCATCGACGAACATGGCGATCGGGCGGGCCAGCACGCGGCTGACGGCGAAATATTCCTCCAGCACGTCGCGGCTGGGATTTCCCAAGTCCATCAAGACGATATCGGCGTCAATTTCCGAAATTCGGCGCACTAACCCACGCCTTTCGGTGATCACGAAGATCTCGCAATCGCCAAGCTGGGCAAGACCTTCCTGCATCACGCTGGCCCGGACCGCGCTTTCATCGATGATGGCTATTCGCATGGATTCTCGATGGCGGCGGACGGGCCGCAACGCAAGGGGCTTTGCGTGATTTCCAATTTGCTCTTGCATAGGGAGTGCGAATCCGGCATTTTTATTTCGCAGCTGCCGCAAAGGCGCGGTCGGCTATTTGCAAAATCACTTCCACCACCATAGTCGGCAATGGCGCCGCCCCTTTTCAGCAAGGTGCAGCGCCATGTCGAATCGACTTTTACTTCCAGATCAACACCGCAACCAGCGCCGCAAAGAGCAGCGCGGATACGCCTTTCCAAAAGGCGACGGGATGCCGCTCGATCAGCGCGGGTTTGCGCAGGGGCGTGCGCTCGACCGCCGCGCCGCCTTCCAGCGCGCGCAGCAATTCAACCACATCGCCGAACCGGTCCTGAGGCTGGATCGCCACAGCGCGCAGCAGGACAGCGTCGAGCCAACCGGGCAATTCGGGCCGTGTGCGGCTGGGCGGAGCGGCCTCGCGGAAACGGGGGCGGCTGAAGGCCTCGGCCTCGCCATAGGGCCAGACGCGGGCGAACAGCCGCCACAGCGTCACGCCCAGCGCGAATTGGTCGCTTTCCTCGCTGCCCGCCTCGCCGGAGAACATTTCGGGGGCCAGATAGGAGGGCGTGCCGGGGATCTCGTCGCCGGTGAAATCCTCGATGCGGGGCAGGCGGGCCACGCCAAGATCCACCAGTTTCAACCCGCCTTCGCGCGGCAGGATGACATTTTCGGGCTTGATGTCGCGGTGGATGATGCCCTGCCGATGCAGCGCGGCCACCGCGCGGGTCAGGCCCACCGCAATGCCCAGCGCCTCGTTCAGCGCCATGGGGGTCTTCATCCTCTCCTCCAGCGTCTGGCCGTCATAGAAAGGCTGGACCCCGTAAAGGCGCGTCTGGCGTTCGAGCGAAACGGGAATGGCGCCGCCGACGAAGGGGCTGCTCACCCGGCTGCCGATCAGCAATTCGCGGGTAAAGGCCGAGCGCGCGCCGCTTTCGGACAGCAGGGTCGGCTTGGGGAACTTAATAACCACTTCGGCACCATCGGCCGTATCGGTGGCGCGGAACAATCGCGTGTATCGCCCATCGGACAACACGCTTTCCAGCCGAAACCCATCGACGCTTTCGCTCGCCTCGGGCGGGGGCAGGATGGGCAGGCGGGCCAGATCGCCCGCAATCGCATCATGGCCCACAGCGGGCAGACTGACCACGTCGAGCACCAGCGCGCTGGCATTATCCTGCCCGCCCGCATCCAGAGCCGCCATGGCCAGAGCCTGCGCATCCGCCTCGGCGGATTGCCGCTGACTCAGGATTTTCTCGATTTTTCGCGCCGACAGGACGCCATGCACGCCATCGCTGGTCAAGAGCAGTCGGTCATGCTGGGCCAGGGCGATCTCGTGATGGTCCAGCCGCAATTCCTCCTCCAGCCCCAGCGCGCGCAGCAGGATATGGCGCCGGTCGGGGTGGGAATGGGTGTGGTCCTTGGTGATCTGGCTGAGATGTCCATCGCGCAGCAGCCACGCCCGGCTGTCGCCCACATGGCAGACATGGGCGCGCCGTCCGCGCAGAACCAATGTGGTGAATGTCGTCGCGCAATGCGCCATCGTCTCGCTGCGCCCCATGGCCGCCAGCCAGCGGTTGTAGGGCGCCATCACCCGATTGACGGCGGCCGCCACGCCGATCGTGTCGCTCTGGGCAAAATAGCCCTCGATCAGGCTGGCCACGGCCAGTTCCGCCGCGATCCTTCCGCCCTTGCCGCCCGACACCCCATCGGCCAGCGCGGCCACCATTCCGCGCCCCGCGCGCTCGGTTTCCGTGCCAAGGTAAACGCCGGCAAAGTCCTGATTTTCCGCGCGCGGCCCGCATTCGCTGGCCACGCCCGCGCTTACCCACAACCTGCCTTCATCGCGCATGTCCCGCCATCCCTCTCACGTACACACGCGATTGGGAAGGCTGGCCAAGGCGCCCGTCAAGCCCTTAAATCCTCTCACCGTGGAGACCCTTTGCGATGACTGACAAATCCTTCTGGCAATCGGGCCATCGGCCCACGCTGATCATGGCCTTCCTCTATTTCGACGTCGCCTTCATGGTGTGGAACCTGCTTGGGCCCCTGGCGCCGATCTTTTCCAAGGCGCTGGCGCTGTCCCCGGCGCAAAAAGGCTTTATCGTGGCGGTGCCCACGCTGGCGGGGGCGGTGCTGCGTCTGGTCAACGGGTTTCTGGTCGACCGCATCGGCCAGAAAGTGACCGGCACGATCAGCCAGATCATCGTCATCGCGGGCCTGATCGCGGCATGGCATTTCGGCGTGTCCTCGATGAACGGCCTGATCGCGGTGGGCATCATCCTCGGCTTTGCCGGGGCCAGCTTTGCCGTGGCTCTGCCGCTGGCCAGCCGCTGGTATCCGCCCCAGCATCAGGGCAAGGCGATGGGCATTGCCGGCATGGGCAATTCGGGCACGGTGCTGGCCGCGATCTTTGCGCCGCTGCTGGCCAAGGCTTATGGCTGGGAAAATGTGCTGGGTCTGGCGGCCATTCCCGTTGCGATCGTCTTCGTCGCCTATCTGGTCTTCGTTCAGGACAGCCCGCACCAGCCCCCCGCCAAGTCGACCGGCGACTATGTGAAGGGCTATTTCAAGATGCTGGCCGATGGCGATGCCTGGTGGTTCATCCTGTTTTACGGCGTGACCTTTGGCGGTTTTGTCGGCCTGTCGGGCTCGCTGCCCAGCTGGTTTACCGGGGAACTCAATTTCACCCCGGTTCAGGCGGGCTATGCCACGGCGGCCTGCGTGTTTGCCGGATCGCTGGTGCGCCCGATGGGCGGCGCTTTGGCCGACCGTATCGGCGGCATCAAGACGCTCTCGGCCGTCTATGCGCTTGCCGCCGTGCTGCTGGTGGTGATCTCGCAATCCCCGGCCAGCTTTGCGGTGATGTTCCCCCTATTCTTCCTGACCATGGCGACGCTGGGCGTAGGCAATGGCGCGGTGTTCCAACTGGTGCCGCAGCGTTTCCGCCATGAAATCGGCGTGATGACCGGCCTTGTCGGTTTTGGCGGCGGCGTGGGCGGCTTCTATCTCGCCTCCTCGCTCGGCCTTGCCAAGCAGTGGACCGGTTCGATGAGCAGCGGTTTCCTGATTTTTGCCGCCCTGTCGGTGGTGGCTCTGGCGGGGCTGACCGGTGTGAAGAAGCGCTGGCGCACGACTTGGGGGGCGGCGATCAGCGGGGTGCGGATCTAACCTGCGAATTTAACTTTCGGCCAGCCTTCGGGCCAGTTTGAAATCGGCATGGAGCCATGTCCTGAAATCCTGAGGCTTCAGGATCACGGGCATGGCTTCAACCGTCAGTATCGCAAAGCTGGGAATTTCGGAATCGCGCCAGATGCCCACAGCCGCCAGCACCGGGCGGGCGCGATCCTCCATCCAGCCGCCACGCGCATGAAAAGCCGTCATCGGCACAAGGCAGCGAAATTGGGTATGGCGCAGGGTGCCGATCCAGAACGGGCTGTCTAGATTGCGGACATGGGGAACGATATGGTCGCCGCGCGGCGGGGGCGGCACACCCCACAGGCGCGGGACCAGAATGCGCCCGCGTTCCTTGTCAGAAATCGCCACCGGCGCATAGCCGCCCGGTGCCACCGGCCCGCCCATCCAGACATCGCCCGCAGGGTCCGCGCCCAGAGCGACCGCAATCCGCGCCGCATCGGCATCAAGGCGATAGGCGGACGCCAAAAATCAGCCCAGCTTCAGCCCCAGTTCGGCCAGCAGTTGCGCGGCCTGCGCGCGAGAAATCGTGGCCCCGCGAAACAGCGCCGCATCGGTCAGCCGCAACCCGCCCAGATCCGCGCCGCGCAAATCCGCCTTGTCAAAGCGCGCGCCGACCAGATTGGCGTCGCGCAGGCTGCAATCCTCGAAATTGACATCGCGGAAATCGGCCTTGCGCAGATCGGCCTGCGAAAAATCCACCCGGCGCATCGGCTGCTTGCGGAAACTCAGCCCGGCCAGCTTGGCCCCGGCCATCAGCGTTTCCTCGAAATGCGCGTCAATGATCCGCGCATCGCCCAGATCCGCCCCGGTCAGCTTGCCCCCGATAAAGCGCAGGCTGGTCATGCGGGCATGGCGCAGATTGGCATTGTTGAGATCACAGGCCCGAAACACCGCATCGGTCAGATCGGCGTTGAAAAAGCTGGCCATCGGGGCGCGGCAGGATTGCCATTGCGTGCGTTCAAGCCGCGCCTTGGCCAATTCGGCGCGGCGCAGCGTGCAGCGTTCAAACCGCCACCCGCTCAGATCAAGCTCGCCCAATTCGGCCTCATCCAGATCGCATTCGACCAGATGGACGCCGTCCTTATGCGCCTGTGCCAAAGCGGCGATTTCATCGCGGCCCAGTGTGCGGTTTTCGATTGTTGGCTGCATTGTCTCACTCATGATTTCTGACGCAGGGCCGCAATGGCCTCCATCATCTCGCCATAGGCATCGATTGCCGGATCGGCCAGCGATTGCCATTGCAGAAAGAAATCATGCGCGCGACGCTGCGCCTCCACAGCTTCGTCGGCAAGGGTCAGATAGAGATGCATGATGCCCGGAATGGTCATGTTGCGCCGCCTATACAGGGCGAAATCCTCCAGCGTATCGCCGCCTGCGGGCGCTGCGGGGGAGAAGGCCGGCTCATGCCTTTTCTTTGGCACACAATGGCGCGCGGCAACAAGGTCAAATGGCGGGTGGAATTAATTCCGCAAGATCAAGCACAGAACAGGTGCGCCCCTCGCTGGTCCGCACGACAGCGCCCATCGCCCCCGCCATCGCGCCACCTTTGTTGCCCACCGGGCGGGCCACTAGCCGCTCGACCGCGCAAAGGTCCTGAAGGGGGAATGCCGCCGTGCGCTCGCCGTCGCTGACCAGCAGAAGGAAGGCCGGGGCGGTGCAGGGGGGCAGGCGCAGATGCGCCGAGAGATCGAGCACCCGGATCGCCATGCCCCGATGCGACAGGATCGCCTGACAGGGGCCAAAGGCCTGTTCCAGTCCGACCAGCGAACAGGAGGCATGGTTCATGATCTCGGTCACCTGACGCAGGGGGACGGCATGATGGCCATCGCCCAGCATGAAGATCAGATAGGGCTCGCCCCCGATCTGGCCCTTGCCGGAGGCCGCGGAAGCCCCATGGCCCCCGAGCCGAAAATCCTGCGCCTTTTCCTCCAGCGTGGACAGGCGCTGCAATCCGGCATGGGCGATCAGAGCGTCGGGGTCGAGCAGCAGCACCGGATGGGCCGAAGGCAACATGCCGCCGATCAGGCCGTCCTGACCAAAGCGAAAGCCCTGCATCCGCGCGATCTGGGCCGGGGCGATGCGGATCATGTCCAGCACCCCATCGATCCGCAGCGCCACCCGCCGCCCATCGCCCATGCGCAGCAGCACGCAGGCCATTTCCCGCGCCGGGCCGAAGCTGCCCAGCCCCAACAGGGCCAGCGTGTCGATCACCGGTATGCAGGCGCCATTATATTCAACCCGTGCCAGCCATAATCCGTCCTCGACCGGGCTGGGCAGAACGGGGCGGGCGGGGATCGTGGCCTCGATGATGGCGGCGGGGATGCCGAAGCGGAATGTGCCCGCCGTCACCGCCAGACTGGGCGCGCCGCGCTGGCTCGCCTCGGTGGCCGCCACCAGCCGGTCCTGCGCCATGATGATGCCCGGCAGATCGGCAAAGGCCGCCGCCCTCAGGATCACCCCGCTCTTGCCTTCGCAGACAAAGCCGCCCTCGATCAGGCCGCCTGCCGCCATCCCCCCGCCCGGCGGAATGGTCAGAGCCGTGCGCTGCGCCTCGCAAAGCGTCACCACGCCGCAGATTTCATGCATGCCCGCGCCGATGACGCGATCCTGCACCCGCATGACCATGATGATGCCCGCCGGTTCGTCCGCCGCGCAGGGCGTCCGCCCCAGCAAGGCGGCCAGATCCACCACCGGCACCAGCGCCCCGCGCAGGTCAATCGAGCCCAGCAGTTCAGGCATCGTGGGCGGCATCGCGGCCAGTTGCGCCGGATAAGGCACGACCTCGCGGATGCAGCCGATGGGGAGCGCGACATACATCGCGCCGATCCGCATCAGGCCGAATTGCTCCTGCGCGGTGATGGATTCCATCGCCCCCATCTATCGGCCCGCTCTATCCGTGCCCGCTCTATCCATGGATACCGCCCGAACCGCGCGTGGCGGTTCTCGAAAGGCGCTGGATCAGGGCGACGACCTCGCTTGACACCTGATCCTGCAATTCGGCCGACTGGCTGATCGCGTCAATCGCCGCGCCGGTCTTGTGGACCGCCCCGACAATGCCGGTAAAGGCGTGGGAGGCTTCCTGGGTGCGTTCGGTGCCTTGGCTGATGCGGTTGATGGACTGGTCGATCAGGCGGCTGATGTCGCGCGCAGCGGTGCTGGAGCGTTCGGCCAGTTTGCGCACTTCACCCGCCACCACCGAAAAGCCTACGCCATGTTCGCCCGCGCGGGCCGCCTCGATCTCGGCGTTGAAGGCCAGCAGGTTGGTCTGGCCCGCGATCTCGCCGATGATGCCCACGATTTCGGCAATGCCCGAGGCCGAGGTCTGGATCAGTTCGATCGCCTCAATCGCCTTGGCCAGCGCGCCATTGCCTTTTTCCGCCTCGCTGCGGGTGGATTGGGCCAGCGTGTTGGCCGATCCGGTGGCCGCCATGATCGAGGAAATCGAGCTGGAGAGCTTTTCCACCAAGCCGTTGAGATCGGTCGCCCGCGCGCCGATTTCCTGCTCCAGCATCACCTGATCGGTGATGTCGAAAGCATATTTGACGATGCGGACCGGCTGGCCCTGAAGGTTGAGGATCGGGTTGTAGGTGGCCTGAATCCACACGTCCCGGTCATATTTGCCGACCCGGTGATAGCGCCCGGCGTGGTGTTCGCCCCGGTTCAGCTTGAGCCAGAAATCGGCGTAATCGCGGCTGCGCACATAATCGGGTGAGCAGAACAGCGAATGATGCTGGCCCACCACCTCGCGCAGGGAATAGCCCATGGTGGAGAGAAAGTTCTCATTGGCCGAGAGGATGTTGCCGTCCAGATCGAATTCGACCACCGCCAACGCCCGCCCGATGGCGGCCACGCGGGCCTGAAATTCATTGCCGGCCACCTTGGCCTCGGTAATGTCCGAGGCGATCTTGAGCACCTTGAAAGGTTTGCCGTCGGCGCCCAGAATGGGGTTGTAGCTGGCCTGGATCCAGAAATCCTCGCCCCCCTTGCGGCGGCGCTTGAATTCGCCGGTCACATATTCGCCATAGGCAAAACGTTCCCAGAAATCGGCGTAATCGGACGATCCGACCAGATGCGGATCGCAAAAGATCCGGTGATGGCGCCCCTGCAATTCGTCGAGCCGATAGCCGGTGACGGCAAGGAAATTGTCATTGGCCCAGATGATGTTGCCCGACAGGTCGAATTCGATGGCGGCCTGACTGCGATTGATCGCCGCGATCTTTTCGGCCTGCTCGACGGCCAGTTCGTGGGTCTCGGTGATGTCGTGGGCGAATTGGACGATCTTGGAGACATTGCCGTCCAGATCCAGCACCGGGCTGTAGCAGGCGCGCAGCCAGACATCGCGGCCGCCGCGCATCTTGCGCCGAAAAACGCCCGCCACATGCTCGCCGCGCGACAGTTTCCGCCAGAAGGCATGGTAATCCTCGCTGGCCGCAAAGCCCTGATCGCACAGCATCGAATGGTGCTCGCCCACAAGGTCGGACGCGGCGCAGCCGAAAATCGCCAGAAAGCGCTCGTTGACCGAGAGGATGCGCCCGCTCATGTCGAATTCGACCACGGCCATACTGCAATCGATCGCGGCCAGTTTGCATTCGGATTCGATGGCCATCCGGCGCTGATCGGTGACATCCATGGCCACCTTCATGATCTTGTAGGGCACACCGTCGGCATCGAGGATCGGATTATAACTGGCCTGGATCCACACATCGCGCTTGTCCTTGCGGATGCGCTTGTACTCGCCCTGATCGAACTCGCCGCTGCCCAGCTTCTTCCAGAACTGACGATAGGCCGGGCTTTTGACATAGTCCGGTTCGCAGAAAATGCGGTGATGGGCGCCCTCCAGCTCTTCGGGCGTATAGCCCATGAGGTCGAGGAAATTGGCATTGGCGCTCTGGATGCGCCCTTCCAGATCGAATTCGATCAGGGCAAAGGCGCGGTCGATGGCGGCCAACCGGCTGGCATTGTTGGCGCGCTCATTCTGTTCCTCGCTGATGTCGATGGCATAGGACAGGACCGAGATCAGCCGGTCGCCATCCATGGTCGGCACGAAAACCTCGCGCAGCCAGATATCCTGTCCCGATGCGTTGCGATGTTTGCGCACCAGCAGGTCATGCTCGCCCCGAGCGAACCGCTGCCAATAGAGCAGCGGGTCCGAAGGGCGGTTGGGGCCATGCCAGAGCGTGACGAAGGATTTGCCCACAAGATCGGCGCTGCTGCTGCCGACGCTGTGGATATAGCGGTCATTGGCCGCGATGATCGTGCCGTCCGGCCCATATTGGCAAATGGCCAGCGCATTGTTCATGGCTTCAAACCGATGGGCCAGAAGGGCGACATCAATCCCTTCGCCACGGCTGCCAAGGCCCATGAAATGCACCGCGCCATGGCGTTCATCCAGCCGCTTCGCCAGCCCCTGAACCGCCAGAGAGGCTCCATCGCCTGTCGGGATGCGGCCGTTGAGCGTCACCATCTGGCCATCGCACAGCCGCGCCCACGCCTGATCGCCATCGGCAAAGACCGCGCCGAATGCCAGCCCGGCCAGATCCAGCCCACCCAGCGCGGTTAACACTTCGTCATTGGCCGCCTTGGCCCGTCCGGTTTCTGCATCGAAAACCAGAATCAGCGTCGCCTCGGCCAGCAAGGCGGCAGTCTTGCTGACCAGATCAAGTCCGAGCGGTTCCAGTGACATAAATATACCCACGATCAAGGCAGAGGATGAAACGGACCCTGTCTAATCATGGCCTGTTAAAACTGCGGGCGGCGGCGATCCGGGTTTACGTGTAAGGGGGCAAGGCGATCCCTGCCATGTTACAATTTCATGCCGCAGGCGGTCTGCGGCAAAGAAAAGGCGGGGTTGTTCAAAAACCTGTCATCGGTCAGCGCGCCCAGAAACGCGGCAAGGGCGCGTGACCGGGCCGGCGCGAGGGCCAAACCGTGGCGCGCAATCGCGTCATCAAGGGTCAGGGCCGAACCGTCATGCCAATAGGGGGCCGTCACCGCCACATTGCGCAGCGAGGGCGTGCGGATGCGGCCCCGGTCGGCCTGCTTTCCGGTCGCTTCATAGAGGCCCTGATCGGGTGCGGCCGGATCGGCCCGGCCCAGCCGGTGAAAAGCCATGTCGGTAAAATCGGGGCCCTTGTGGCAAGACGCGCAGGAACGGCGAAAGACCGACCACCCGGCAATCGCCTCGGGCGAGAGTTGGTTGCGGTCAAAGGGGGCGTCGCGCGAAATCAGGCTGCGCTCGAAACTGGCCAGCGCACGGGCGACCTTGGCAAAATCGGGCCTTTGATCGCGGCCGGGAAAGGCGGCGGCAAACATCTGGCGATAGCAGGGGTCGCGGCCCAGCCTGCGGGGGATTTCCGCCTGCATCCCGGCCATGCCCATTTCCACGGGATGCGTGCCGAACACGGGAACTGCGGCCTGCCGTTCCAGCGTGGTCTGGCGCGGATCGGCCCATGTCAGCGGCGAGAAGTGCCCGACATTGGCAAGGCCCGGAACATTGCGTCGCCCCGGCTCATCGGTGACGCCGGGATGGACGCGGTTGCCATCGGCAAATCCATGGCGCTGTTCATGGCATGTGGCGCAGGACATGGTGCCATCGCGCGACAGGTCGGCATCGTAAAACAGCCGCCGCCCCAACTCGACGCGCGCGTCATGGCGGCTGCGGGCCACCACTTGCGGCGCGGCGCAAAGCATGATTGTCGCCAGAAGCGCAACGATATTTTTCATTCGCCGGACAGGGCCATCACCGTGACGTCATCGGCGCCACTGGCCGCGATCTGGATCGTATAGCGCCCCGGTTCCAGAGCAAATGTCACCACTTTGCGGATGCCCGTGCAGTCCGGGCCATGACCATGGGCAGTCGAACGCAGGGCGCCGTCCTTGCCGATGACATCAAGCCATGCCGCCGAACTCAGGGCGATGCGATAAGCCCCTTTGGCGGTGATATCCAGTATGAGGATACCACCATAGCTGACAGATCCACCGGGTTTTTCCGGCCTGATCGGATATTGGATGCGGGGCGTGGAAACCAGCCTGAGGCGCGCTGCTGCGCCCAGCGGCAAGAGGGGGGCTGTGGCCTGATCAGCCCCCGCATTCATCGTCGTGGGACGCGCCCATGGCGCATAATCTCCATCTGGCGCGACAGGTGTGGCGCAGGTCGGCGCTGAAGGCATCTGTGCCGCCGCCCGGCCGCCCCAAAGGGTCAGCATCAGCGCGGCAAGCGTGGTCAGGATTGGGCCATTTTTCGGCATGATTGCGCCCTCGGCATTGCATCTATATCCATGTGGATATAGCTAATGATGCGAATCACAAGCCATAATCGTGGCGTCCATGAGGGAATTTCCATGCATCCGGCCCGTATCCTCCCGCTTCTGGCGGCCACCATGCTTGCCACGCCCGCGCTGGGGCAGGACCAGAGCGCCAGCTTTGCGCTGGGCCAGATTGTGGTAAGCGCCCAGCCGCCCAAGGATCTGGAAATCACCGGGGAGCGCCTGAGCGCCAAGGCGATCGAGGCTTTCGGTCGCATCACGCTGGACGATGCGGTGGCGTTGGCGCCGGGGGTGTCGGCGGGCAACAGCGGGGGGACGCGCAATGAACGCCTGATTTTCGTGCGCGGGTTCAACCGTTTTCAGGTGCCGCTCAGCGTCGATGGCATCCGGGTCTATCTTCCCGCCGATAACCGATTGGATTTCGGCCGTTTCCTGACCAATGACATTGCCGAGGTGCAGATCGCCAAGGGCTATGTCTCGGTGCTGAACGGGCCGGACGGGATGGGCGGGGCGATCAACCTTGTCACCGCCAAACCGACCAGGGAACTGGAGGCCAAGGTGGGGGCCTCGCTCAATCTGGGGCGGCAGGGCGACTATGCGGGCTATTCGGCCAATGCCCTGATCGGCACGCGGCATGACAAATGGTATGCACAAGTCAGCTTTGGCCGCAATTATACCGATCACTGGGATCTGGCGGGCGGCTATGCGGGCACGGTCAACCAGCCTGCGGGTCGCCGCAACCTGTCGCAATCGGGCGATTGGCGAGTCCATGTCAAGGCCGGTTTCACCCCCAATGCCACGGATGAATATGTGATCGCCTACACGCGGCAGGAAGGGCAGAAACTGGCCCCGCTGCATATCACCGATCCCGTGTCGTCTCAGCGTTTCTGGACCTGGCCCGCATGGAATACCGAGAGCCTCTATTTCCTCTCGAATACCGCACTGGGCGAGATCGGAACGCTGAAAACGCGGCTTTATCGCAACAATTTCTATAACATGCTGCGCGCATGGGATAATGCGAATGAGAACACCCAGACGCTGGGCCGCGCCTTCAACAGCCCCTATTGGGACGAGGCGCTGGGCGGATCGGGCGAATTGACGCTGCGCCCTTCGGCCCGCGAAAGGATCAGCATCGCGTTCCAGATGCGCTCCGACCGCCACCGTGAGGCCCAGACCAGCTTTCCCAGCGGGGCCACCGAACCGGTGCAGACCAGCCTTGAGAACACCTATAGCCTCGCGCTCGAACACGCCTATCAATTGACCCCGGCGTTGAGCCTGACGCTGGGCGGCGGCTATGACTGGCGCGATCTGAAGCGGGCTGAGGAATATGGCGCGCCGCTGGGCACTTCGGGCGCCAGCGTCCTCTATAATTACCCGATGCGCAACACCAGTGCGTGGAGCGGGCAGGGGCGGCTCGACTGGGCGGTCAATGCCGACACGCGTCTGCATGTCAGCCTGTCCTCACGCGCGCGTTTCCCCACGATCTTTGAACGTTTCAGCCAGCGCTTCGGCACCTCGATCCCCAATCCCGGCCTGAAGCCCGAACGCGCGCGCCAGATCGAGGTCGGCGGCTCGACCCGCATGGGGGCCGTCAAGCTGGAGGCCGCCGCCTTCCACGCGCTGCTCTCCAACGCCATCGTGTCGGAAAGCGTGCTGGGCTATGCCTGCACCGCCAGCACCACGCCGGGCAATTGCGCGCAGAGCGTGATGACCCAATCACTGAACGTCGCGCGGGGCAAATATTACGGCGTCGAACTCTCGGCCAGCGCACAGGTGCTGCCCAGCCTTGCCCTTGGCGGCAATTACACATGGGTGCATCGCGATCTGGTCGATCCGGGCAATGCGGCTTTTCGGCCGACCGACGTGCCCTGCCACAAGGCTTTCGTCTATGCCGACTGGACGCCCATCTCGCGCTTCCACCTGATCCCCAGCGCCGACATCGCCTCCAGCCGCTGGACCATGACCAGCGCAGCGCCGATCCGCTATTATCGCACCGGCGCCTATGTGAATGCCGCGATCAAGGCCGAGGTGGAATTGCGCAAAGGAATCACTATTGCCGCCTCGGCGCGCAATCTTTTCGACGCCAATTATCAACTGGTCGACGGTTTCCCCGAGGCGGGGCGCAGCTATCAGCTTTCGCTGCGGGCCAGTTACTGATCGCGGGCCTGTTTGATCAGTCGGAAGGCATCGCCCATCAGCGCGGTGACTTCCGCCTCGGTCAACACATGCTCGGGCAAATAGCGCAGCCCGACCCGGCGCGTCATCGACCAGTGATCGACGTAAAGCGCCTTGTTCGGGCCAAAGGCCAGATCGATATGCTTGGCCAGCAACGCGGGGGCGCCTGCCGAATAGGAGAGGCGGAACAGGGC
This sequence comes from Novosphingobium humi, assembly GCF_028607105.1. GTDB lineage: Bacteria > Pseudomonadota > Alphaproteobacteria > Sphingomonadales > Sphingomonadaceae > Novosphingobium > Novosphingobium humi. The sequence continues at coordinate 1,675,878 of NZ_CP117417.1, forward strand.
GATGTCCACCACATAAGGCCCCACCATCAGCCAGCCATAGTCAGGCCCCAGAACCGGGCGTCCTTCCACCGCCAGATGGCCACGCATGACATGGACGGGCGCGGAAATCGCGCGCTCCACGCTGACGGCCAGCGCGGCGCTCATCATCAGGCTGGCATCGGGCGCGGTGGGAAAAATCGCCAGCAGATCGACCGCGCAGCGCGAAATCGCCGTGCGGTCGGCATCGTTCATCACATAGGCCTTGAACGCCTTGGCGGCGGCCCAGCCGTGGCTGGCCGCCACGCGCTTGCCCAGTTGCAGAATGTCCTGGTTTGTCGTCATGGCCGCGCCTTAAAGCCTATTTCACCGGTGGGGAAGGGCAAAGGCCGAATAGCCAGAACCGGCCTTTGCCTTACAGAAATCGCTGACCGCCCGAACCAAGCGTTGCATATTTACGGGGCGGAAAAAGCGCATTTCTGACGCTTATGGAATGCGCCGATAATGCCGATTATGTAAAAGGAGATCCGGGCGCGATCCGTTTATGCGCCTCTGTTCGCGCCGATTGCGCGGCGCCTAAAGCCCGAATTGTGCCGCCAGCAAGGCAATCAGGCCAAACGCCACCAGCCACAGCAGCGCCATGCCCAGTTTGCGCCCCGCACTCAGCCGATAGCTCGCAAGATTGCGCCACAACAGCATCAGCATCAAAGCCACCGCGATCAGCGCGACAATCTGGTCCACGCTGATCGCAGCCGGGTTCATGCCCTGATGACCATTCCGTCAAAGCCGACATCGACATGCGCTGGTATCTCACGGCTCAGTGTCGCGTAATCCATGCTCTTGTCCAGATGGATCAGCGCAACCTTTTTGGCCTTGGTCAGGCTGGCCAGTTCCAGCGCCATGGTCAGATTGGCATGGGTCGGATGGGCCTCGCGCCGGAGGCAATCGGTGATCAGCACGTCCGAGCCATAGAACAGCGATACCATCTCATCGGTAATCTCGCTGAAGTCTGTCGCGTAACTGATTGTCTTTCCGTCACAATCGAACCGAAATCCGGTGCTCTTGGCCGGGCCGTGCGGCATCACCGTCCAACCGATGCCAATCCCGGCGCACATCCGCAACTGGTTCAGCGTTTCGAGCTGAACGATGGTGTGATAGCCAAATTGTCCCGCAAAAACATAGCCAAAGCGCTGACGCAGCCGCCGTACGGTTTCATCCACGCCATAGCCGGGGATCGGACCACCACGACCATAGCGCAAAGGGCGCAGATCATCGATGCCATGGGCATGGTCGGCATGATCGTGGGTCCAGAAAACTGCGTCTATCTTATGGATATTATTGGCGATAAATTGCTGGCGCAGATCGGTGGACGTGTCCACCAGCAGCCGGGTTCCGGCGTCATTTTCGATGATGATCGAAGCGCGTGTGCGGCGGTTGCGCGGCTCTTGCGGGTCGCAATCGCCCCAATCCAGCCCGAATTCACCGCCAATGCGCGGCACGCCCGTCGAAGTGCCGCTGCCCAGAATGATCGCCTTCATGCCGCTTTTCCAAACAGCTTGCGGAAATTCGCCGTGGTTTGCGCGGCCAGTTCCTCAACGCCAACGCCCCGCAGGCCCGCCACAAAGCGCGCGGTGTCGGCGGTATAGGCAGGTTCGCAAGTCTTGCCCCGATGCGGCACCGGCGCCAGGAAAGGCGAATCCGTTTCCACCAACAGCCGATCCGCCGGAACTTCCGCCGCAAATGCCTGCAACTCGCGCGCGTTCTTAAAGGTCACAATGCCTGAAAGCGAGATGGTCAGCCCAAGTTCCACCATCCGCGCCCCAAATCCAGCCGAGGCAGTGAAGCAATGGATCAGCGCCGGAAAGGTCCCCTCTCCCATCTCTTCCTCGATGATGCGCGTGGTGTCCTCCTCGGCATCGCGAGTGTGAATGACCAGCGGCAGACCCGTTTCGCGCGACACGCGAATATGGGTGCGGAATAGGGCCTGCTGTACCGCGCGGTCGGAATGGTCGTAATAATAATCGAGGCCCGTTTCCCCAATCCCGATCACCTTGGGATGGCGCGTGGCCTCCAACAAAGCCCCCTCGCCCAGATCAGCATGTTCATCCGCCTCATGCGGATGGATGCCCACCGTGGCCCAGACATCGGGGTTGCGATCCGCCGTGGCGATCACCGCATCCCATTCGCTTTGCCGGGTCGAGATGTTGAGGAAACCGCCGATCCCGGCCGCGCGTGCACGGGCCAGAACCTCGTCCTGATCCTCGACCAACCCCTTGTAATTGAGGTGACAATGCGAATCGATCAGCATCATTCCTCCACGGGCAGTTCGAGACGGGGGAAAACGCCCACCGGCTGCGCCAAGGTAAATTGCCCGGCCAGCACGGCCAGCCAGTCGCCATTGTCCAGCGCCGCATAATCGCGCGCATCGGCGCCAATGCCCATCTGGTCCAGCAATTTGTCAATCGCCGTCGGCACCACCGGCCGCACCGCCAGCGCCAGATCGCGCACGCAGCGCAGCAGTGTCATCAACACCGCCTCCATCCGCGCCGGGTCGGTCTTGCGCAACGTCCACGGAGCCTGCTCATCGACATAGGCGTTGCAGGCAAAAACAGCGCGCATCCAGCCATCAAGGCCCGCGCTGAAATCATAATCGGCAAAGGACTTGCGCATTTCGGCAATGCCGGCGGCAACCGCATCACGCAGCGCAGCATCCGCCTCGGCAACCACGCAATCGGCCTTAAGAACTCCGCCCATATTCTTGAAAATCATGGACAATGTTCGCTGCGCCAGATTACCGAAACTGTTGGCCAGCTCGGCATTGCAGCGCGTAACAATCGCCTCGGCGCTATACGAACCATCATTCCCAAAGCTGACCTCGCGCATCAGGAAATAGCGCAGGCTGTCCACCCCGAACCTTTCGGCCAGTTCGAGCGGATCGACCACATTGCCAAGGCTTTTCGACATCTTCTCGCCGCGATGCAGCAGGAAGCCGTGGCCGAACACCTGACGCGGCAGCGCCAAATCCGCGCTCATCAGAAATGCGGGCCAATAGACGGTGTGGAAGCGGACAATATCCTTGCCGATCAAATGCACATCAGCTGGCCACCACTTGTCCATCTCCGGCGTCTTTTCCGGATAGCCAAGCCCCGTCAGATAGTTGGTGAGCGCATCGACCCACACATACATCACATGCCCCGGCGAACCCGGCACCGGCACACCCCAATCGAACGAGGTCCGGCTGATCGAGAGATCGCGCAGCCCCCCTTCGACAAAGCGGATCACTTCATTGCGACGGCTCTCGGGCTGAATGAATTCGGGATGGTCGCGATAGAGCGCCAACAGCTTATCGCCATAGGCCGAGAGGCGGAAGAACCAGCTTTCCTCCACCGTCCATTCCACCGGCGTGCCCTGCGGCGAGAGCTTTACCCCGTCCTCGCCCACGACCAGTTCGCTTTCGTCGTAGAACGCCTCGTCGCGTACCGAATACCAGCCTTCATAGCGGTCGAGATAAAGGTCGCCCTTATCCGCCATCGCCTGCCAGATCGCCTGGCTGGCGCGGTAATGGGCCTCATCGGTGGTGCGCTGAAACTTGTCATAGCTGATGTTGAGCGCATCGCACATCGCCTGAAAATGGGCCGACATTTCATCGCAGAGCGCGCGGGGGCTGATCCCCAGTTCGCGCGCCTTCTGGGCCATCTTCAGCCCGTGTTCGTCCGTACCGGTCTGAAACCGCACGTCGCGGCCCGAAGCGCGCTGGAAACGGGCGATGACATCGGCGGCAATCGCCTCATAGGCATGGCCGATATGCGGCTTGCCATTGGGATAGGCGATGGCGGTGGTAATATAGAATGGTTCGGCCATGAGCCTGCGGCACCTGCAATAAAAGAGATTTGCGCCTCTCTAGGCAAGCATCCGTCCGCTGCAAACCGCTTTTTTATCCATGTCCGAATTACCGCCCTGACGCCGAGGCCAGCAGCGCCCCCATCTCCATGGCCAGCATGGGCGGTTCATAATTGAAGATCGGCGCCTCGGCCCCCAAACGGACCAGAGCGGCATGGGCCTCGATCATGCGCGCCTGTCGCTCAGGGCTCGCCGCGCGCAGATTGTCGGCCAGCACGGCGCGCGCCAGTTCAAACGCGGCCTGTACCCGCGCCCTGCTGGGCCGCGCGCCCATCACCGTGGCCAAAGCGCCACGCAGCGCCAGATCGGGATCGCCCTCTGCCGCCAGCCTTTGCATCAGCGCATGGACGGGGGCCAGATCCTCCTCGACAAATTCCAACGCCACGCCGGGCGAGCCTTGCGCCGCGGCAATCGCGGCCGCGCGCGTGGCCGCATCGGTGTGCGGCGCGGCGCGGCTCAGCACCAGATCGACCTGTCCATCCTCAAGCGGGGCAAAGCGCAGGATGCGGCACCGCGAGCGGATCGTCGGCAACAGCCGCCCGATGCGATGCGCCACCAGCAGGAAATAGGTCCCCGCCGGCGGTTCCTCCAAGGATTTCAGCAGCGCATTGACCGCGTTCTTTTCCAGATCATCGGCCGTGTCCAGAATGACCACCCGCCGGTTGCCCAGTGTGGGCCGCGTGTTCAACCGGTGCTGCATCCGGCGGATCTCGTCGATGGGGATCGAACGCTTGCGGTTATAGTCCTCGCCCGCCTCGCGCTTTTTCTCGTCTTCCTTGGTGGCGGGCGGATATTCAGGAATCAGAATGTCGGGATGCGCCTCGACCGGAGGCTGGGCTACGCCCGGCTGCGCCACCAGCTCGGCCGCCGCGATCCGAGCAAAGCTGCCCTTGCCCACGCCATGCGGCCCGGCCAGAATCCACGCATGATGCATCCGCGCGCTGCCCAGCGCCGCGTGCCATTCGCGCCACGGCGCATCATGGCCCAGCAGGCGCGTCACAGCAGCGGGCCAATTGCCGACATCACCGCATCATGCACGACATAGACATCCTCGGCCCCGTCGATATGGACGAAACGCTCCGGTTCGGCCTCGGCAAAGCGTTCGAAGGCCGAGCCGACGCGGGCGTGATATTCCGCCGCGCGCCCGCCGATCCGGTCCGAGCCATCCGCATCGCGCGCCGCCAGCCTCGCTGATGACACATCAACCGGCACCTCGAACAGCAAGGTCAGGTCGGGCAGCAGCCCTTGGCTGCCGATGCGGTGGAGGGTGAGCACATCCTCGTCCGACAGACCGCCGCCGCCGCCTTGATAGGCGCGGCTGGAATCGATGAAGCGATCACAGATCACCCATGCCCCGCGCTCCAGTGCCGGGCGGATCAGCCGTTCGACATGATCGGCCCGCGCCGCGGCAAACAGCAGCGCCTCAGCCCGCGCGCCCCAGCCCTCACCCTCGGTGCCCAGCAGCAGCGCGCGGATTGCCTCCGCGCCCGGCGTGCCGCCCGGTTCGCGCGTCAGCACCACCTCATAACCGCCCGACTGCAGCGCTTCGGCCAACAATTTGCTCTGGGTCGATTTGCCAACGCCTTCGCCGCCTTCCAGCGCGATGAAGCGCCCGGCCCGAATTTGCCGCCCCATCAGGAAATCAACCTTGCAAAACCAAACTTTACCCGATCCATGACCCCGCCTTTTTCCACCTCTTGCGCCGCCGTCAACGGCAAACGCACAGGCGCGGCTCCCCCAAGCCGCACTTCCAGTTCGCCCACCGGCGTCCCCTTGGCAATGGGCGCGACCAGCGGTCCGTTATAAATCACCCGCAAACTGGCCGGAGCCGAAGCCCCCGCCGGCATGGTGGCAAACATATCGCGCGGCGCGATCAGATCGACCGAGCCCACCGTGCCCCCCTGCACCTGCGCGCTTGCCAGCTTGGTTCCGGCGGCCACCAGCGGCTTGTCCTCCCATGCGGAAAAGCCCCATTCGAGCAAAGCCTTGGCCGCCGCCGTGCGTTCGCGCGGGGTGGGCACACCGGCCAGCACCATCAGCAGCCGCCGGCCGTTGCGCTGGGCCGAACCGAGGAAATTGTAGTGTGCCTCGCCGGTATAGCCGGTCTTGATCCCGTCCGCGCCGGGCACCACGCCCAGCGTGGGGTCGTGGTTGGGCTGGGTTATGCCGTTCCATGTCATGCCGGGCCGGCCCACAAAGCGCCGGTAGTAATCGGGATGGCGGGTCAGCATCGCGCTGGCCAGTTTCACCATATCATTGGCCGAGACATAGGTGTTGCCCTTGTCCATCCACCCATTGGGCGTGCCGAAATGGCTGTGCGTCATGCCAAGGCTGCGGGCGGTAGCATTCATCTTCTCGACCCAGCCCGCCACGCTGCCCCCGGCCCCTTCGGCCAGAACCACCGCGCCGTCATTGGCCGAAACATTCATGATGCCCATCAACAGATCATGCACCGTCGGCTTGCTGCCCTCGGACAGGAACATGCGGCTGCCCTTGGAATGCCATTCGCGCCATGCCTCGCGGCTGACGGTAAAGGTCTGATCCTCGCGCAACTCGCCCTTGGCCAGCATTTCAAAGGCAACAAAGGCGGTCATGGTCTTCGTGACCGAGGCGGGCAGGAAGGGCGTGTCGGCATTATGCGCATAAAGCGTGCGCCCGGAGCCCAGATCATAAAGCAAAGCCACCGGCGCCGCCCCCACCTCGGGCGGCGGCAAGGGATCGTCAGCCCGCGCGGCCAGCGCCACATTGGCCGCATTCGATGTGGGCGCAGGCAGAGGCGGGGCCAGCGGCACAACCACCTGACCCGAATTCACCCCGCCATGCGCAGCCAGCGCCGCCAGCCCCGCGACCGAAACCGTAACGCCCGCAATCAGCAGCTTTTTCATTCGAGAAATTTTCAAACCCGTTCCCGCAATCTGTCCGGCCCTCTCCGTTTTGAGATGAGAACCGCCAGTCGCGGGCAACGACCATTAATCCCCGCGCTGGATTCGCGCTTCGGTATAACCAGCCGCTTTGGCTTTAGCCAGCGCGGCGTCGGCGGCCGGGCGCGAAGGGTAAGCGTTTGAGCGCACACGCCAGAGTGCGCCGCCCCCCACGATCCGCGCCCCTGCGGCGCGGGCCAGCGACTGGGCGCGGCTTTTTTCCGAAAAAGCGCCATATTGCACCACGAAACCACCCGCAGCCGGGGCGGGCGCGGCATTGACGCGGGCCTCCAGAGCGATAGGGGCGGCAGGCCTGGGTTTGGCCGCCGGTTTGGCCATGGCGAGGGGCTTGGCGGAGGTTGGCGGTTTGACCGCAGGCCGGGCCGGAACAAAGGTCTGAGCCGGTTGACCCGGCGGTGCATAGCCCAGTTCGGAGGGCGTTTTGACCGGGGCAAGCGCGGTAAAGCGCGGCGTGGCATAGGACGCCCCCGTAACGGGCGGCGCGACAGGCTGGCGCGGCGTGGGGGCCACGGGCATGGGCGTGATGGCGGCCCGAACCGGCTTTGCCGCAACCGGCACCATCGGCGCTGCAGCCGCCAGTCTGGAGGCCGGTTTGGCGGCGGTCGCGTCATCATCATCGTCGCGCGCCGCGCCCACCAGCACGCTGGTGGCCAGCGAGGCGCCCGCATGATTGGCATTGGGGTCGGTGGCCAGACGGCGTTGCAGCACCGCCAGCAAAGGCTTGGGCGTGGGCATCCGTTCGGGCGCGTTCATCCCGGCGCGCAGCAGGGCGCGCTCATTTTCCAGCGGATTGACGCGGCGCACCCGCACCGGCGCCTGACCGTCAGCGCTTGCCCCCAATTGCGCCAGCGCGGCGGGCGACAGTTCGATCGTATGCGTGCTGTCCATCGGGCCGCGCCGCTCGACCCGCACCAGAATCGTGCGGCCATTGGTCAGCGAGGTCACCTCGACATAGGAAGGCAGCGGCAACGTGTGATGAGCGGCCGAAACGCCGGTCGACGGGCCGCCCACGGAAGCATAGCCCACTGCATCGTAATTCATCGCATTGGCGGGCGAAAACACCGTATCGCCCACCCTGTACGGTTCGCCCAGCACCACCGGATAGTCGGCCGCCGGACCTGATACCGCGCGCGGCGTGTCGGGCATGGCGGGCGCGGGGGGCAATTTGCCGCCGCCCGAAACGAAGGGGATCTTCAGCCCCGCATGGGCAGGCATCCCCACCCCCAGCGCAGCCCCCGAAACGGCCAGTCCCAGCATCAGGCGCGCTACTCGACGTTCAACGGGCAATCTCATTGGCCAGCAATCCCACACTCAAGGCGTAATAGTTCGAGCAGTTATAATCGAGGATAACCCGATAATTACCGGTTAAGAGGAAAGCAGGTTTTCCGGCGCCATCCGGCTCAATCAGCGTAGTGAGTTCGGAATCCCTGATATTTCCCTCCGCAATGACCCCTAATGCGCGCCATTCGGCCACGGTTTTCCATTGGCTCATGCGGGCATGGACGCGCGGACAAACTGGCGAATCGAGTCGCGAGGCGACACCGGCACGGTTAAAACCATCGGGCACCGTCGCCGGTACACCCCATGGCACCCCCGGTTTCCACCCCGCATCGCGGAAATAGGCGCCGATCGAGGAAAGCGTATCGACCCGGCTGGTCCAAATGTCGGCAAAGCCGTCGCCGTCGCCGTCCTGCGCGATCCGCAGATAGACCGAGGGCAGGAATTGCGGGTTGCCAAAGGCCCCTGCCCAACTGCCCCGCAGCCGGTCGCGCGGGACGCCCCGGTCCACCATCTTGAGCAGCGCGATGAATTCGGCGGCAAACAATTCGCGCCGCCGCCCCTCATAGGCCAGCGTGGCCAGCGATCCGGCCAGATCGAACCCGCCCTTGGCCGCGCCATAATCGGTTTCCGCGCCCCAGATCGCCAGCAGGATCGGCAAGGGCACGCCATAGCGGGCCTCGATCCGGGCCGCCTCGCCCGCCACATTGTTATAGGCCGCACGCCCCCGCGCAATGCGCGCGGCATCGACATGCTTGATCCGATAGGGCGCATAGGCGGGCGGCGTGGTGGTCGTGCTGGCGCCGGGCTGGCTGCGGTCCAACTGGATCACGCGGGGATTATAGGTCAGCCCGGTCGTCATCGCCTGAATGGTCGCCTCGCTGACCCCCTCGCCCCGCGCCCGCGCGGCCAGCAATTGCAGATAAGCGTCAAAACCGGCCTGATTTGCGTCCTCCTGCGCCCGCAGGCGGGAGGACGGCATCATCGTGGCCGCCATCCCCAAAGCCAGAGAAAACAAGGCAGTCATGCAGCGGTGGCGCGTGGGGCGGATCGTCATGCGGCCGCTTATGGCACAGGCATCCGCGCAAAAAAACCCGCCAGCCCTTGCGCTTGGCCGGGAATCGGGGCTATGCGCCGCATCACAAGGACAGGTGGCCGAGTGGTTTAAGGCAGCGGTCTTGAAAACCCGCTTGCGAATCGGGCCCCAAGCCCCAGAACCGCAGGTTTCCGCCACAAATCGGGCGCGCAAGTTGCGTTGTTCACGCCTTGTTCTGCGTGGCGCGATGGCATGAAAGTCGGCACAGTTGTTCGCGCCAAAGATCGACCCCTTGCGCCCCGCCGCACTCTCTGTTTGACCGCTATATTATGTCGTGGGCTGGGACATTTCAGCCGTTCAAGTTGAGGCTTATAAACGACAGCTTCCGTCAGTAGGGGGCGTGCTCGCCCGGCCGGACCCGCCGCCAGATGTAGTCGTGTCTCGCTATTGGCTGTCGAGCGACAGACTGGCAAATAGCCGTTAGGTCCAAATTGCTCGGCGAGTCTGCAAGGGGGCATTCGTCGTGGACAGCAACGCGCTATCGAGGAATTCACCAATATGATCATCTATCACGTTGTTCGGCGTCAATGGTATCGCCCAGGCATTGTCGTGGACACTAATAATGTAAACTGGGGTAATTCTCTCGGCCTGAATTCAAATAATACTATGGCAGCGATGGAAATAGTTAGATTATACAAAAAAGGAAAAACATCTCTGGAATCTATAGTTGAATTGGCGATTGATGCATTTAATAGCAAATTGAATGGTTTAGAATGTTATAAAAAACACAAATCATCGTATGATACTGCACTGAATTTATATGATGTCGAGCGTTTTGTTAAAACCTGTGCGAGATACAACCAGAAGTTCCGAAATTCTAATGATGGATTAAGAGTGAGAGAAGTTTTATTTGAGGATATTCGCAAAAATTTCGCTCCACAGGCCCATTCTCGACTTAAAAGTGCATTTGGTTTTGATAATATCGATGATGCTAATTTGTATCTTCAAGAATGCAAAATTAATGGCGACAGTGATCGGAAAAATTCTATAATTTGCACTTTGGAAATAGGAACTGATGCTTCCACAAGCATACATTGTGGGTCATTTATTGACGATGTAGAAAACCATTCCACCTACTTTGAATCTGAAGCCCTTTTAAGGGCCTATTGGGCTGGAGATGCATCGCAAACGGGACCAAAGGAAATTCTAATCTCTGGAACATTTGAGTATGGCGACCAGCTGGGCTAGGCGTTCCGTTAATACATCATCTTTTATTCACTCGTAAGCACGACAGGAGCACCTGTAGTACCTTTCATGTACAGCTTGAAAAACTGGCGCGGGCATTGCGGCCGGGGCACTATCACGTCTGCAGCCATTCTCTGGATTGCGAATGGCAAGTTTAACAGCGATGGCGGTCATCTAAGCCTTAACCCCGGAACGTCTTGAATTGGTCGAGGGCTGCCGCTCCCACTGCAAATTGGCATGACCGCCCTCAGTCAATTTCCACCCTCACAACGACGCCGAATTTGCCAACGCTGCCACGACCGTTTGAATTTATTCTCGTTGGAAGTGCAAAGAGCGCGGCGATCATTGAGCATAATAATCGCCGCGCCGATCATACGGTCGGATCCGCCACCACCTTGACCGCGCCGGTTGGATACACCTTGACCGTGTGCGATCCGGTGCGCGCGGCGGTGGACCGGAAAATCAGGCGCGTCTTGATGCTGGGCTGCGTACCCGAAAGCTGGACGGTCGGCGTGAGAAGCGAAAGCGTCATGGCCTCGGCAGGCAGACCCACCGCCTTACCCTGCGCGGTGGCATCGCATTCCAGCATGACGGCCTTGTCGCTGTTGTTTTCCGACAGATAGGCCGAGACGGACGAAAACACGCCCGAGGCATCAATGGCGATGTCTTGTTGGAACTGCACCCAACTGGTCTGCCCCGCCGCGCCGGGGCCATTGGTGAAGGAATTGAACTGTACCGTCACCATGTCCGAATTGCCGGTATTGGTATATTCGAAGCACTGGATGAACTGGCCGACAGCCGCGCCATTCGACCCGCTGCCGGGTTCGAGATAGCATTTGACGTTGGCCGTGGCCGAGCCGGTGATGGTCAGGCCGGTCACTACGCCTGCAACCGCCGAGCCCGATGCCTGCGAACCCAGCGCCTTGGTTGTCAGCGCGCCCGATACAGTGCCCGCCTGCGCCGTCCAGGTCGCCCCATTGTATGCCGTGGAGGCAGCATTGTTCGCCTTCCAGAAGTTGCCGGTGTCGGCAACCTTACCGTCGAGAATAGCTTTGATCTGCTTGGCCACCTTATAAGCGCCACCCTGGGCAATATGGTTGGCGTCATACATCAGGTTCGCATCGGCAAAGTTGGTGCCCGCCACATAGCTGGCATTGTCGGCCGCCTCATCCCCGGTCGCGTTTGTGATCAGGGCTTCAAACAGCGAGATGCGGAACAGCGTGGTCCCATACCCCGACCAACTCGGCATATTGGCGCGCAGATAGGCGTTGTAATCGCTCGTCCGCTGGCGGGCCGCCGATGATGATCCGGCATAGCCGACAGAGGTTGTCGGGTTGCAGTCCAGTACGATGATGATGTTCCCGGCCTGCCAATTGGCATGGGCCTGCAATGCATCGACGATGACCTTGGTCTGGTCGCCCGCCGTGGCGCCGGCCACGCCGTTGATGATCGAGTTGAGCGCGCCATTGATCAGCACCACACGCGGCGGCTTGGGCAGCGTCATCAGCGCGTTGACGCGGTTGATCAGACCCATGGTGCCGTTTTGCTCGGTCAGATAGTCGCCGCTGATCGACTGGTTGGCCCCGCGATAGTTCTGCATCAGGACGTTGCTGGCCGTGGCCGATCCGCCCGAAGACGATGTGACCGCGCCGTTGGTGAAGGTGCCCGAGACATTCTTGAGCGTCAGGTTGCCCGCGCCTGCCGAATAGTTGATCGAGGCGATGGTGCCGGTGAAGCCGTTGGCGGTCTGGGTGACGGTATCGCCCTTGTTGAACGTGCCGGTCCCGCTGGCGATGTTCATGGTGGCGTATTGAAAGCCCCACCATTTTTCATAACGAAGATAGGGGCAGATGGCCTCAAGCCACGCCTCGATTCCGCTGACGTTGGTTTTGATCAACGGCAAGGCGGCCGAGGTGGCGCCACCGGTGATCCCGTTCTGGCCGTAGCTGTGGGCCAAGACGCCCAGAGCGAAGCCATTGGGCAAATTGACCGCTCCCCCGCCACCGCCGGTGCCGCCCTGCCCCGTACAGGTCAGCGTCCAAGGCAATACGCAGCCATCGGCACCGGTCGCAGTCCCCGTTATGCTTTGTGATGCCCCGGCGGCCAACGCCACCGCAGCGGCAAAGCTGCTGCCCGAGAGCGACAGGTTCGAACTGCCGCCCGTCTTGGCATAGGTGATCGGTTTGGCCAGCCCGAAATCCGGCAGCGTCCCGAGCGCACCAGAATTGAGCGGGACAATCGCGCTGACGGTCTGCGCGCGCACCTGGTTGGGCCGCGCCCCTGCCGCGAACCCCAGAACAAAGCTCATCTGGATTACCCCCGGAATTCGATGGAGACAGTGGTGTCAGCAGCGGCGATCAATTGCGCGGCCGCCAGAGCGCTTGCCCCGGTCAAGGGCCACGATTGGCCCGATCCGACAGGCTGGCCGACCGTGGCGGTGGGCGCGTTGCCATCGCAGCGATAACGGATCGAGCCGGTTTCAGGGGTGATGAAGGCCATAGTGGCCCAATCGGGCACGGCCGCGCCGATCAGTTGGGCCAGCGTCTTGGCCGCAGCCGAAACGGTGACCTGATAATAGGCCGGGGCTTTCAGCCCGAACGAGACGTCATATCCCTTGGGCACATATCCGGCGGGCGCGGTGGCGGTCAAATCGGGCATCTTACTGTCCTTCCTTGGGTTTCGGTGTTTCGGGGGTGGCGGGGTTAACCGCCGCCCAGCCGCTGGCGATCAGCGCGGCGAGGAATTCGCGCAGCTGGTCGAGCGTGCGGGTATTGTCGGCAAAGCCTTCGAGGTCGGCGCGGGGGATGGCCACCATTTCGGGTGATAGGTCTGCCCCACCGCCACCTGGGGCACGATGATCGGTTCCGGGCAGACCGGAGCCCCCACCTGCGTTGCCGGGGGCGGCGTCCGTGCGCAGGCAGACAGGCACACGATGAGTGTCAGCATAGGCAGCAACAGCGGCGCGGATCTGAGCCCGCGAAGAATTCGTCTTTGCATCGGTTTCCTCCGCAAGAGTGCGGCTCGCGGCCGCAGGGGCGTGATTGATGGCGATCTGGGCGGCGCGCGCCGCGCCCTCGGCCTTGACCCGGTCAGCCAACATGGCGCGGGCCTTGGCGGCGGCCGGACGCGCGCCCTCGATGTCGAGCAGCGTAAAGCGGAACGGGCCGACTTTGGGCGCGATGAACAGGCCGTTGAGTTGGACCGTCTGCCAGCCCAACAGCACAAGCGCGATCGCGGCGACCAGCCGCCAGACGTCGGACAGGAGCCAAGCGCCGCCGCGCCGCCAGCCCTGCCAAGCCTTGAAGGCGGCCCACCAGCTAAAGGGCTCCATCAGGCATCCCTCAGGCAAATCGCCTGCTCCCTTTTGCGGCGCGCGACGATGCCGGGCACCACGCGACCGCCCGCCTTGTTGAACCACGTCAGCGCATCGCAGGCTCCGCGGATCTGGCCCGCATTGATCCGGGCGCGCATGGTGCTGGCGCAATAGGTCTGCCACCCCACATTGTGGGCGAGGCTGAGCGCGGCATACCGCACATTATCCCGGCGCGGGATCGTGAGCGCGAGGCCCGGCGAGCAGGCCATCACGCGCGCCGCATCCGCCGTCAGGCGCGTGATCAGCATCGAGGCGCATTGCTCCTCGGTAAACTCGCGGCCGACCTTAATCCCTTCGCCCGTCAGGCCGTCGCAGGCCGTGGCCACGCCCACCATATCGAGGTAGACTCGCAGATATTGCTTGCCGCTGATATGCGTGATCGTGGCGGTCCCGGCTTGAGGCGAGACGGTGACCGCCACCTTGCGCCCGCTCTCTTCCTTGGGGATCTCGGTCAACACCAATTGCGTGGTAGCCGGGCCGATCAGCGCCAGCAGGGCCGCTACCATGACGACGATCCCGCCCTTCTTCGGCGCGGCATTTTCAGGCTGCGTTGCCATTGGATTTTCCCCTCTGTTTCAGAATGCGCGCCAGCGTCGGCGCGGCGAAAGTGATGATGCCGACCAGCGAACCGGCCAGCGGGCGCCAGCGCTCGGGCACATAGGCGACCAGATTGGTCAGGATCTGGGGCTGGGCCACAACAGCGCCCGCCGCCGCGCCCGCCACCATGGCCATGCGTACCGACCACCAGCGCCACCAAAGGCGCGCATCTTCAACCAACGTCATCGGGCTTCTCCCCACGCGATTGGCGAAGGCGTTCGACCAGACGCTGCACCGTGGGCTTTTCCCAGACCGTCAGCAGCACCACGATCAGCGCGGCCAGTTTCGTAATCAGATCGAGGTGATCCACGGCCGTCGCGATCAGGGCGGCCAACAGGGCAAGGATGGTGTCCCACGCGCGCCCTGTCGGCGCGGCAAGGGAGGCAAGCGGCGAGAAGTCAGCCATGATGGCGCGTTTCCTTTGGGCATAAAAAAGCCGCCTCGCGGGCGGCTGGTGGGCGATTGTCAGGCGGGGATCAGATCGATACGCCGTCGATAGTCAGCGGGCTGTTGTTGGCACGCGATCCGCTGCTGTCATTGCCGATCGCGCCAGGGGCATAGACACCTGTTCCGCCGGGGATCGTCGATCCGTTTGGCGCGGTCCCGCCGCTGTAATAGCTGCGCGCGGCGGGCGCGGTCCATATCGAGCCGCGATTGCGGGTAGGATAGCCGACAAGGTAAAGCGCATGGGTGGCATAGCATTCCGCGTGGACAGAGCCGAAGCCCTTGGCGTCGATGATGAGATTATCGACACACGCCCCGCCAGACAGAACAATGTCGGCCCGGAACGGCAGCAGCCCGCCGCCCGAACCATTACCGCCCACCGGCCAGGTGTCGCCCGTGTCCTGAAACTGCATCCCCATGAAGCTGTGATTGTTGCCCTTGATGACCAGATTGGAGCCGCAGCTTTCCTGAAACAGCGCGCCGTCGAAAGTGCAGCCTTGCCCCTCGACCAGCATGTTGCAGCACCGCTCCTGCGAGGCGTTGGCCGTGGTCGATCCGGTGCCGTTGTAAGAGGCCTTGAGCCCGGTGAAGGTACTGTTGGCCCCGCCCGCGCCGATATGGATGCCCGCATTCAGGAAATTCTGTGTCTGAACGCCGTTGATGGTGGTGTCGTAGGAATCATAGAGGAAACCCTCGCCCCAGCCACCGGTCAGGTTGATGTTGTTGACCTGGCCGGCGCCGCGCCCGCGCAGTCGAAATGCGGTGCTGCTGGCCTCCCAAACCTCGATGTTGGTAAAGCGGATGAAAGGGTCAATCTGGGTCAGAACCGTCGAGCCGATCCCCGCATTCCAATAGAAACATTCCGAGGCCGGGCCGCTTTGATAATACCGCGCGCCATGCAGGCCGATGCCATCAATGATCGGGAAATCGTCGGTACGCATCGCGGCGGGCGAGGCATAGGTCTTGTTGGCCAGCAACGGGTTTGTCGTGCCGTCAGGCTTGCGCACCAGCGCGCAGATGCGGCCCTGCGCCGCGCCGACCAGCGCCGCGCGCGATTGATAGACCTGCGGCCCCGTCAAATACCATCCGGGCGGCAGCATAACCACGCCCCCGAAATCAACCGCACCGCGCGGAGCCGATGCCGCCAGCGCAGCGGCAAGCCCGGCGCTGTCGTCAGTGCCCCAAAGCATCCCGTTCGACCGGCTGACGGATGCCGCCGCGGCCAAGGTGACCTGGTGGGGGTTCTGATAGCTTTGAACGGTGGTGGCCAAGACGGAACCGGATGGCCCCGCGTTGGTCAGATAGACCAGCTTGCCCACATCGGCCGGTGTGAACAGGCCCGATGCGCTGGTGATGACCGCGCTGCCGGCCGTCGAAACAGCATCGGATATTTCGCAGCAATCCCCTTTGCAGTTGTATGGCGGCAGCTTGGGGTTGATCACACCACCCGACAGGAAATTGCCCAGCGTGGACAGCGCAAAGCGGCGATCCTGCCCGCCGCCTGCGCTGGTCAGGCAGGGCAGCAATTCGTCACCCAAGAGCGCGCTGACCGTGGCCAGATCGCGGGTACGTCCTTGGGCAAACAAAGCGGGGGCGAAGCGCTTGGGCGGCTGCCCGGCGCCCTTGCGTCCCACCAGTTCGAAATCGGCCCCAAGGTCGCCCGCGCCGCCTGCCGGAAGATCCTCGATCTGGCTATTCAGATCGGGCATGGCCGCAATCACCGCCATCAGTTTGGCAACGGAGGGCACAAGGATAGTGGAGCCGTCGAACATGGTAAGCGGGAAATAGCCATCCCCGTTTGGTCCGCCGGTGGCCGATCCGCGCATGGCGGCCGACCATTCCGCCCGCGATGCGTTGAGATAGGTGATGTAATCCATCATCGCCGCAGCAGCCTGCGCCGGGGTGGTCGTTTCGGGCAGGCCGGTCATTGCGATGGCTCCTTTGCCACCAGAACGCCGTCAACGACTTTGAAGTCCTTACCGTAATCGAGGCGAAACTCTGCCACCTCAACGAAAGGCGCATTATCTGCGTTGATGTTTTCCAAAGAACCCTGGACGGTATAAAGGATCTCTCCGGAAGCCGGATCGTAAATTACAGCAACCATTGCGACCTCATTGAGTGTTGGGGAAACCTTGGATCACGTAGTTCTGGGAAATCACGCGAACGGCGGGATTTCCCGACCAGATCATTTGAATGGTGACCGTTCCCGCTTCGCAATATTTTGAACCAACAGCGCTGAGTACGTCACCGGGATAAGTGCCAGACCCCACCCAGACCTGAGTGCCATTGATGTAAAGGGTGAAAGTCCATCCGCGCGGAACAACAGAGAACCCCTGACTCAATGAACCCGTTACGACAACATAGCCCGCCACGGGCATAACGATGCTGGTGGACATCACCGTTTGATCGCTGTCATTGCCGTTGAATACGGTCGTTGAAGACAGGAGTTTCGGGACAATCGCCGTATTCACTTTGAGCGTGTCCACCTCGACGGCGCTCATTTTAACCCGCCCGCCTTCGGCCCGGAATATGGAGGTGCCGGTAATCGGGTTGAGCAGGATGAAGCTGTCAAAGCTGAAGACCAGACTGCCCACGCTACCGTCATTGGTGGCCTCATAGCCCACCACATGACCCGAGGCATTCAACTGAAACACGGCCTTTGCGGTTGCCCCGCCGCTGGGGTCCAGCACGATCGAACGCAGCTCGGTGATGCTGGCAGAGGTTGCCGCATTGGCGGCATTCATGCTGGTGATGATGGTGGCCAGTGTCTCCCCTGTGGTGCTGGCCTGCACGCTGTCGAAATTCAGAATGAAGGCGCTGCTCGATGCGTTCCTCGCGCCGATCAGCGATATGGTCTGCGCCAACGCCGCTTCGGCCTCGATGCGTTCGGATCGCTCCTGCACGATCACCGTGTTGACGGCCACGCCATCGACGAAGAGCTTGCCGTCCACATAGTCGCGAAGCTGCTGGGTATTGTATTGATAGGCCATCAGCGTGTTGGCATTGAACGCAACATCGGCCGCCAGCGTCTTGATCCGGGTGGAAACCTGATAGACGGGTTCCACCCCGCCGCCATGCATATCCCCTGCCCCGGATGCGCCGGTGATGATGATACCCAGCTGGTGGCGCGCCGGATGACCATCGCTCATGGCCGCCGTGGCAAGGTCGGGGGTGGCATGCACTTCGACGGCCCCACCCGACCGGTCGGCATCGTCGTAGTAGAGGTAATAGGTGGTGTTGAACGCAAGGCCGGTGATCGGCGCCACGCCCGAAATGTAGACCTCTCGATCAGGATAGACCCGAGTATGATCGGTGATCGACACCAGGACGCTGCTTCCCGCATCGTGGGCCGTGGCAAGGTTTTCCGAGGGGCTGGTGTAGGATGAGGCAATCAACTGGCGCAGATAGCCAGCCGGATAGAGCTTGCCCGCCGCGACCGGGCCAAGGATCCCCCGATTGCCCCAAACGCCCCGAATGCGATACCGCACCGATACCTCATAGATGGTTTCGGGCGTGACAGAGGTGATTTCGTGATGGGTGGCCGCGGGGTTCACCGTTGCCGAGGCGATCCATCCATCCTCACCGCCCGCGCCAGAGACATAGGGGCGATAGTCAAACTGCACCGCCTCGGCATTGGTGATGCTGACCGCGCCGGCGATGACCAGCGCGGGAATGCCCGCGCCATTGTCGGCCAGCGTGGTGCCGTTCACCGTCCATTCGCCCGCCGGATCGGTCGGCGGCAGGTCGTAATTGAGGCTGGCCATGGGCGGAGCAACACCTGTCTTGCCCAAGGCGAAATCATGCTTTGCGTCCGTTTCGCCGCGCACCGTGTAGGTGATGGAGCCGGTGTTGGGATCGATCTGGCGCCCGGTGATCATCACCTTGATGGACCAGCCCTCTTGCGGCTGAAAGGTGACGCAATCGCCGATGGCATAGTTCATCCATGCGGGCTTGAGCGGGATCGTTCCCGGACCGGCCTCGCGCGCATCGCATATGTCATAGGCGGCCAGCTGCGCGACCTGATGCACGTCCTGCACCAACGGGTAGGAGATTTCCTTGGTCCGCTCGCCGCCGTCCAGGGCGACATAATCGGGCACCTGGACAAGCTGCGCGCTGACCATTTCCCAATCGTGGGCCTCAGACCGATATTGCGGGATGATGCCATTGGGACGGTTGCGGCGCTTTTGGGTGCCCGAAAACGTGCATTTGCCGATGATGTCGGCATGGGTGATCGTGGCCAGCGAGACGCGCGGCGCGCGGTTGATCGCGGTGATGATCCCGCCCGGTTGCGCGGGCTGCGCGCCGCCGGCCTGCAGCATCGCTTTCAGGCTGTTCCAAGGGGTGTCGGGCCGCGTGTAAACCTGACCGCCCAGCTTCCACCCGCGCGCATCATTGAGGTTGGCCCCCTCGACAAAGCTGGCCACATTGATGCGGCTGATCGGCGCGCCTAGGCCCGCAACGCGCACCCCGTTTTGCCAACGGCCAAGACACCAGGTCAGCGCGTGAAGATGCGGATCCTCGCTGTAAACATAGGTCGATTCGTCGAGCGCGCGGCAAGGCCCGGAGCCGCCCGGATAGGTGCTGTCCAGCCGGGGATCATAGACCAGCACACCCTCGATCAGCCACGCGGGCGACGGAATCGCGGTCAGCGTGTTGCTGTCCTTGGAATTGTACCAAAAGACGTTGAACACGCTGGCCAGCCCGGACAGCTTGTGTTCGCTGGTCCACCCGGCGAATCCTTCGGTCTGGCCGGGGGCATAGGCCTCGGGGCAAAGGCCGAGCGTGCGCTGTTCCCAGATATAGCCGCGATAGCCGTTTGCCGCCTCGGCCACCCCATCAGAGCTGAGGGGAGGACGAACCATCCACGTCATCGTGGTCTTGTTCATGTAGCTGGCTTCGTAGGCGTGGACGGGGCCGATCGAAAGGACCGTGACCAACGCCTGAAAGGCGTTGTTCGACCCGCGCAGCAGCTTTGCCACGATATTGCCGGACACCAACGTTCGGCCCATCACATAGGGCAGCCCGGCATAGGGGTCGGCTTTCCACTTCGTTTGGCTGCCGCCCGAGGATGGCGAAGGATCTTTGATCGAACTGGCGATCGCGCCCATCAGCATCGCATTGGCGGCAAAAGCCACGCCCAACAGGCTGGGCCCGGCCACAACCGCCGCCACCGCCGAAATCGCGCCGATGATTTGCGCAGCGCCCTTGAGAACCTTCATTTCGCGTTACCCTTCGGTTCCACTCTCCATGCGGCCACCATTTCAAGCGGCTGCATCACAACCGCGCCTTCGGGTGCCTCGGGGTGCCAGCCGAGCACCCGGCCATTGCCCATCGCGATCGTCAGCGTGGCAAGGCGCTGTGAACCGGCTACGCCCTCGGGCTCGCTGGGCATCTGGACGATATCGCCCACCAGCGCGGCGGCGGGCGCGATGCGGTCGAACCCCATCGCGTCAAGAGCATCGACCATCGTGGCCAGCCCCAGCTTGTCCAGCATAGCCTCGGCCGATTTGACGGTGCGATAGGAGCGGGCCGCGGGCAATTTGATGCTGTGGCCCAGACGCCGCAGATGAGAGGCGGCAAGGCGCGCGCAATCCGCTTCGCCCAGACGAAAGGCGCGCGCCTTCCATTCGTCCAGCGTGGCCTGAGCCGCGCGGGCGCGCAGGATCAAAGAATGTTCGGTCATGTGCGGTTAAACGTCTCGGCAATGCCCGGCACATTCGACCGGGTATAAACTACGGAATTATCGACGGACTGCCCCCAGGCGAGGATGACCTCGACATCGGTGCAGTGATCGAGGCCCTTTTCGCCGGGCCATACAGACTGATGGAAGGCGCTGGACAGGCGGCGGCCTTCCTCGATCTGGAAAAACCGCTCGGCCACGCTGACCACCCGGTATTCAAGGCGCAGATCATTCTCACCCCAAGCGATGGTCGGCACGTCCAGCTCGCCCACGAAAACCTGATAGGGCAAGGCAACGGGCTGACCGCTCGCAAGGTTCACCACCCCGATCATCACCTGGACTTCGCAGCCTTGAACCGCTGGATCGACCAAAGCATCCAGCGCCAAATCGCTGGCCGGGATCAGGCCGATGGTCAGCGTGGGCGCATCGTTGCCGATTGCTTCTTCAAGCCCCTCAATCGTGTCGAGAACCCCATAGACATCATCGCGCCCCTGATAGAGTTCGCCGCCGATTGTCAGCGCGCCGGCACCATCGAGGAGGCGAATGGGATGACCGGGCAAATCGATTCGGACGGCGCCGAACAGCAATACCCGCTCGCCCGCCAAAGCGGCGGCCATGGCCGGTGACAATTGCGTCATGGCTTATTCGCTTTCTGCGATCGTGATGGTGCCAAAGTCGTGATACGGCGCGGTCAGGCGGGTCCAGGCCAATTCGTTGCCGTTGATGCTGCCCTGAATGATGGGATCGGTCATTTCGCAAATATCGCCATTGGCGGGACTGCGGCGGATCATGGGGTAGATCGGAACGGCGGCGCGCCCGGTGCTGCCCACCGTGACATCGGCCCCCGCAAAATAGAGATAGCGGCGGCCCGATGCGACAAGCGGCACCGCCTGCCCTTCGCGAATGACGTAGCCCGGCGTCAGACCGCGCAGGTTGATGGCAAAGCCGGTCTGGCCCGCGCCGTCCACCACCGGCATGCCCGGATTGCCAATGTCCAGACCATCCTGCCGGAAGGCGACCAGCGCGCCGAAAATCTTGGCCTGCACCAGCCGCGAAGACCATATGCGCCCATAAGGCTCGGTTTCCTGCAGCGGGATGGTGATTTCCAAAGCCCAGCGCGAGCCGAGGCGCATGATATCCTGGACGGGGCCGCCCATGAAGGGTTTGAGCTGGCCCCCAAAGTCCACGAAATGGACCTTGTCCACCTTCACCCCACGGTCACGCGGCAGCATGATTGGTGTCGGCATCAGGTGATCCTCTGTTCATCGCGGCGTGCCAGCTGGCGCCTCGTTTCAATCGGAGCCGCCGCCGCTGCGGCCTGCGCGTGGCGGGCCGAAGTCTCGATGGTCCATTGCATCAGTTCAGCGGTCGTTATGGCCCCCGGCATATGGTATTGCGGGGCGGAAATGATGACGGCGCGAGTGGACAGTGAAGCCGCTGATGGGATCCGTGGATAGGCAAGCCCCGTCAGCGATGCCGCCGACAAAAGGCCACCATCGGCAAACTTTGGAAAGGTGCCCTTGTTCATCGCGTCGATCATTGGCCAGTAATTCCTGACCGCCCGCGCGTTCACGATCCCTTCGTCATTCGACACCGCGATGGGGCGCTGCCCATCGACCAGCGCGAGGATGCTGTCACTGGTGCCCGTGCCCGGCCCAGAAATCATCCCGTTCGACAGGCGAACCCCGCCCGCATAGCCAGGCAGGCCGCCAGCCGCAAAGCCGAGAAGGCTGCCCTGCGCGCGCCCTGGCACCTTGCCGCCCGAAGAAAGCCCACCGCCAAACACCTTCACAAATGCCTGCTGGATCGCAATGCGGGCCAGATCGGCAATGATGCTTGCCGCCATGGATTTGAACGCCTGTGCGGCGCTTTGTGTCCCGGAAATAATCCCAACAAAGCCATCTTCGAGCCCTTTCAGACCCGTCACTTCGACCGATTGCAGCGATGCGTTGATATCGGCGGTGTTCTTTTTCAGGTCATTGCGCCATTGCTCGACCGGCGAGGCATATTGCTTTTTGGTCTGCTCGGTTTTCAGGTCATAGGTCTGGTTGACCTTGCCGATTTCGGCCATGCCCTGTTCGCCGGTCAACTGGCCATCGGTGACCTTTTTATCGACCGCAAGGATTGCCTGCTTTCGCTCATTTTCGAGGATCTGCAGGGCAAGCGCGCGGCGTTCGGCGGTGGTCAACGCAAGCGCCGATTGGGCCTGCAGCATTTGCGTTTCGAGCGTCAGCGCCGCGCGCTGCGTCTCGATCCAGCGATCTGCCACCTCCCGCTTGATGCGTTCGTCGATCTGGGCTTTCTTGGCCTCGGCCACCTCGCCTTGCTTATACTGCAAGGCATCGATCTGCGCGCGCGACCACTTCTCGCGGCGGCCCTGCTCTTCTGTCGCGGCGCGCTCACGATCGCGGGCGGCATCAACCGCGGCCTTATCGAGGCGCCCCAGCTCTTCCAGATCGGTGACATTCTGGCGCGCCAGATTGGCAAGGTCGGTCACGGTGCGCGCGATGGCATCATCATAGGCCGCGCCGGATTTCATTTCCGCTTCGGCCTCGCGCGCGGAGGTGTCCTTTTTCTTTTTCGGCTTTTCCTTGGCCGCTTCTGCCGACTTTTCCAGCGCGCTCAATTGCGCATCGTATTCCTCTTTGCTGATGCTGCCACGGACGTAATCGCCCTGCAGCCTCTCGCGTTCCCGATCAAAGCGCGCCTGCTGGGCAGACTGAGGGCTGGCACCTTCCTTGGCGCGGGCCTGAATTTGAATAGCCTCGGCGCGCCTCACATCGGCCTGGGCGTTCAGTTCGGCTTGCTGGGCATCGAACAGCTTTGTCCGCGCTTCCTCGACTTTCCTGTCAGCGTTCTGGACCGCGCTGTCGCGCGCCGCCCGGCCTGCCTCGCCGTTGGCCGGGAGGTCATTAGCGGCCTTCTGCTCGGCCAATGCCGACCGCAATTCGCGTCGGGCCGATTCAACCTGATTCGCAAGGTTGCCCTGGCTCTCTTTGGCTTCGTTGAGTTTTTCCTGATTAAGCTGGCGGCGCGTTTTCAGCTGGCGGTCCAGTTCGTCGGCGAGTTTGCGCTCGCGGGCAATCGCACCGTCCAGAGTACGGTCGAAAATCGCCTGTGCCTGATCGGCAATGCGGGTGCTTTCCGCCTGCTCTTTCAGCTTCTTTGCCGCGTCGCCCACCTTGTCATTGAAAATCTCAAGGTTTCCGAGCAGCGGCACGATCGCAACCGCCGCCGTCGAGAGCGCCATCCCCCATGGCCCGGAAAGGAAGCTGATCAGCTTGTTCCCCTCGCCGCCCATCATCTGAAACGCGCCGATGATTTGGCCAAACTGCTGGCTGAACACCATCATGGGCGGCATGCCGCCTGCCAAAGACGTGGCCACGTCCGACACCTGAAACGACAGGTCGCGCATGGCATTGCGGGTTGCCCCGCTCACCTCGGCGGTCTGGCGCTGGGCGGCATTATGGCGGCCCATGGCGCGCTCCATGGCCTCAAGCACCCCAGCCTGTGTACGCAGCGCTGCCGCCTCCTGATCCGCCTTGGCCGCTGCCAGTTCGGACGCGACGGCCACCTGGCGCAAGGTCAGCGTTTCACGCTCATTGGCCCCCTGCGCTGCCGCCGCGCCTGCCGCCTGCTCGCGATAGGTGGCGGCCAGGCGCTCTTGCGCTGCGGCAGCTTCAAGCGTTTTGGCCGAAGTCATGCCCCCGAGGGGATCGAAATCGACACCTGTGGCTGTAGCATTCTGCGCTGCTCGGTTCCACGCCTGCACCTGCTGAGACAGATTGCGGCCAAGCTGGGCCCCGGCATCCTCGCCAGTTATGCCGAGTGAATCCCGTACTTTTTGCTGAATACCTTCCAGCAGTTCTTCGGTCGTCTTGCTGAAATCGGTCAGATCGGCCGCGCCGGAACGCAAAGCCGTCTTGAGCTTATCCGTCTGGCCGCTGACGACGAGGACAAGGGGTTTAACGGCCAAGGGCTTTGCTCCAATAAAAAACCCCGCCGGTCAGGGCGGGATCATTGTGGGTGTCGAAAATTGGTGGGAAGGGGCGCTTCCGGGCTGTCATGTACGAAGGACGGCTATCGGCCCTCCCGCGTGACAGTCACTGCGGCATGAAAGTCAGGGGGAGCGGACGTTATGCTCCCGGCGCTTTTGTCGAGCGATTTACCCCAAAAATCCACCAGCCAACTGCAACAACGTACACTGCCGCAGGGAGCATCATGCCCCTGCACCAATCGTTGGATGTGTCTAGCGCGGACATGTACCTTGGGAAGGCCAAGATCAGAGCAGGCAGGAGTAACAAGGTACATGCAGCGAAGGCCAATGCTGCATACCTGCTTGGCAAATTCTCGATGATGCTGAGTGACAATACACAAATGACGGCACTTGGCATTGCAAATGGCGTCATCAAAAGTGTCAGGCTGGGAATCATTGCAACATCAGGCAAGCGAAAATGCCCATGAATCGCAATGGCGCGATCACCTCGCACCAGAACGTTACCGATGCAACTGTACGCAAATGCACCCAACAAAGCACACCAAAGGCTTCGCCCTAGAACAGTCAGGCCATGATGCAATCGAGGCTGCATTCGGAAGAAGTATATTGCAAGCTGTACGTCCGCAATGGCACCGTGTCCGGAAAGGCGCTTGTCGGCGAAATATGGTGGATTGCGGACCTTGACGTCGCCTCGACGTTCAGCCTTTTGGCGTGCTAGACATCACGCGCGGTGGACCGACGCTCACTACATCTACGCAGTGATTGAGCGTGGTAAGCGACCAATGCTCAAGCGGTCCTGGATATTCATCGTCGGCGAATGTGGTCGCGGAGACATACCGAAAGAATGCTGAGTTGGAACGCCGCTCAAGCATCTTTCCTCGGGGTAGCTCGTCACCCTCGGCTTTCCAGAAGCTCTCGTTTCTGACTGCGTAGGCCACATAGTTGTCCCAACGTAGCTCGAAAGACCGGCTCTCATCGGTTACAAGAATTGGCCGACCTTCACCCAAGTCGATACCGTCTATGTCAATCTGAGTCGGCTCACCGAGGAGGCCTTCCACCACTACGATCCGCAACTGGTTTTCGGATGGTTCGCCAATATCAGTGAGGTAGAGGTTGAGCAGACCGTCGGGAAACTCCATTGAACACCTTCAAGCGAGTTGTAGGGAAGCACTGTTAGCTGAGTTCCCGCAATGGCCGCAACTGGGGCGAAACCAGACGACGAACGTTTTTGCGCAGCTTAGGTGTTTACCCTTGATCGATCCGCGCATTCGCCCGCTGCCGCGCCTCGATCATCGCCCAAATCTCGTGGGACGTGGCCTGCCAGAATTGCTCCGCGCTCCACCCAAAGGCGTCCATCATGACCCCCATCAGCATGCGGTAACGCGCGTGGCCTTCTAGCCGTTCGCCGTCACCGCGCGGGGCTCCCCCTGCGGGGTATATCCGCCGTTCACGACATTGGCCATGACTGCGGACAAGATGCCCAGTACCTTCACTTGCCCCTCGGCATAGATCAGATCGGCCAAGACATCATTGTTGATGTTGGCGGTCAGCTTGTCGTCGGGCGCCGCACCGGCGCGGATGAAGGCCCCGGCGATCACGCCCAGCTCGCGATAGCCCAACGCCACCGCCCCGGCGCGCTGACACAGGGCCAGCATGCTGCCGCCCAGTTCGTCCTCGATCGCCAGGGCCGCAGCGCTGGTGGGGCGCAAGCGATACTTGACCCCGCCCAGCGTCAGCGACACTTCGCCGCGCACCGCATTGGCCTCAGGCTGGGCACGCTGCCCGGCCCGAGGCGAACGACGCGCCGCCATTAGCCGCCGCTCCCGGCATAGGACGGATCGGGCACCTTATCGATGGTCGGCGCGGCGGCCAGCGCAAGGTCGATGCTCCAACTGGCCCCGTTCCTCTGGTCATAGTCGTCCGAGAAGTTGCCCACCGACATCTTGGCCTGAAAGAACACCTCGCCGGTCAATTCGTTGACCAACTGGAATTCCTCGACCGGAACGGCCTGTTTCTGCACCTCATACAGGCGCGAATAGCCCGGATCGGGCAGCTTGGTGATGCCGTTGACCGAGATGGTGATCGACTTCTGGCCAAAGCCGTTGGTCTTGTAATTGCCATCGTCCTTGGACGTGGTGTCGATGCTGTCGCTGCTCCCCTTTCGCGAGGCCTTCTGTTCGCCCGCAATCGGGATGAAGGTGGAGCCGCTTTTGATCAGCGTGCGGGTATCTTTGCCGTATTGGGCAACTGCGGTCATGGTTATGCCTCCTCAGGCGGGTTGAACGTTGAAGGAAAAGGTGGAGAGGGCAACGTAGGTCACGCCATCGGCAATGGCCTCGCTGACGATTTCCTCACCGATGACGGGGCGAGAGAACACCGCACCGGGGGCGGCTATGGGGCGGCCGTTCAACGCTTTGCGGACCCGTCCGACCATCCAAATGATTTCGTCGCGCTGATTGCCCACCCATTGGCAGATCACCTCAATCTCGATGCGCGACATCTGTTCATCGCGGGTCGAGGCATCCACCGATTTGATCGTGCCCAGCTTGATAAAAGGCGCCGGGGTGTCCTGCGGCACATGATCGAACACCTGCAGGCCCGCGGGCGCATCGGGCAGATCCGCAATGGGCAATAGCGCGCCGATCACCGCGCGCATGGCCGGTGTCAGCAGATCAACATCTTCATCCATGGGTCAATTCCCGGTGTTTCTCAAAACGGCATCCCAGAAGCGATCCTGAACCCCGTTCAGAACCTGCTCAAAGCGCTCCTCAAGATGGACGAACGGACGAGCCGGACGGGCCTTCCATTCGATGGTATCAGACCAAACAATGTCCTCGACGCGCTTACGGCCACGGAGCAGGCGTAGCTTGCCCTTAACCCGTCTGCGCCGCTGAACCAGCTTCTCGCCCGCCTTCACGCCATATTCCTGCATGATGGCGTAGAAGCGGGGATCTTTCTTCTTCAAATCAGGATAGCCCACGCGCACGCGCAATCCGTCGATGGCCTGCGCCACGGTAAGGGCATTACGGAGCAGACCGGTTTCAAACGGTGCGGCCTGTTGCTGGGCCGCCAGAATTTCGAGGCCGATTTCGCCCAGTTCGGTCGCAAGCTGCTTTCGGGCTTCGGGCTCAATCGAGGCCCAGAAGGCCAGATTGGCCTCCAAATTGGCCACATTGCTATTGGCCATCGTCGGGCTCCACGCCTTCCGTAGTGGCAAGGATCGTCAGCCATTTGCGTGTCCCAAAGGGATCATAGGGCGGCGCAGCGATGGCCAGATTTGTACCATCGGCCAGCCGCACCTGATCGGTGGCCAGAATGCCCGCGCGCCAGCGGATCGTGACGCGCGAGACGCTGATCCCCGTCAGAGCATGGCCGATCATGGCCTCGCGCCCATCGAGCCCGATAATTTCCGCGCGGGGGCTGGCGATGGTCTGCCATTGCTTGGTCTGCCCGCCCCGGCCATTGTTGACCAGCACGGCGCGGCGGATCTTGATCGGATGGCGCAGCCGCCCCGCCCCTAAGGTTGAATGCGCCATGGTCAGAACATCCGGTAATTGGCCAGGAGTGCGGCCACGCCGTTGGGCAAGGTCGCCTTGGCAACGCCATCGGGCGATGTGTCTTCGCGATTCGCGAAAAAGTCGCCCAGCAGCAGGAAGCAAGCCTGTCTTATTGGGGGCGGAATAGTGGACGGATCAGCGCCATACCCTACTTCGACTGTCAACCGGACAGCATCATCAACCTGACGCAAAACCGGCCAAGTCTTACCGGCGGCCGGGCGGACGCCGACAGAGAGCCCAAAGCCGAACTGTTCCCACAATGTGCCGGACAGGGTGGGATTCAAACCGTCGGTGGTCAGACAGTCAATCGCCGTCACCTGCGCAACGGGGCCGATGGGCAGCCGCTCAAGATCCAGAAACGATCGGCACCGAAGGCGGACAGTCTGCGTGAGCAGCCGAAGCCCGGTATAGGCCTCGACATAGGCCCCTGCGGCGTCGATCATCCCTTGGATAATGGCGTCCTGCCCATCATCATCGTCGGCCGACAGATAGGTCCGGGCAAGCGCCGTAGTGGTCCAACTTCCCGCCGGAGCCGCAATGGTTTCGACAGGCATCCACATGGATCAGGCCTTTGCCTTGGTGGCGGTCTTGGTTTTGGCCTGCGCGTCAGCGGCGGCCTGCGCGTCAGCGGCAGCCTGAGCATCGGCGGCAGCCTGCGCGTCAGCAGCGGCCTGAGCATCAGCAGCGGCCTGCGCAGCGGCTACGGCAGCCAGTTCGTCCGCAGTAGGGGCATTGGCAGACGCGCGCGCGGCCGCTTCTTCCTCGGCATCGACCGACTCGGCAAATCCGGCATCGATCAGGCGCAGCGCCTCGGCGTCATCCGGGCTATAGGGGCTGCCGACAACAAGCGCCAATTCAGGCCCCTGCATGGGGACCAGCATTTTCAGTTTCATGGGAATGCTCCGCAATGATGAGCAGAAATGCGGGCGGGACCGGAGCCCCGCCCGGCGTCATGATCAGGCGAGCTTGAGGGCCTTGATCGCGGCGGCGTCCACCAGTTCGCCGTCATAGCGGATCAGACCCGCCAGACCGACCTTGGGCCAGAAGCGTTCGCGAACCGTGCCGATCACCGGCCCGCCGACCTTGCGGACCCAATAGCGGCTGAAATCGCCGAAGATGATCGCCTTGTTGCCCGTCGCGATCGCGGGCACGTCGTCGTTGATCGAATAGGGCTTGTCGAGCAGCATATCCGACACGCCCGCGCGGATGTCGCCCATCTGCCAGAGGTAATTGCCCTGGCCGTCCTTCAACTTGCGCAGCACCGCCAGCGTGGAATCGGCAAACATCCAGCGCGCCTTGGGGCTGCGGCGATAGGCCTGATTGACCGAATGCTGGAAGGTGATCAGTTCGTCCGAGGCAATAGCCACCGCCGAAGCTGCGGTGATGCCGACCGGGGCCGCCGTCACGATGCCATTGGGCTGGTTGACGCCCGAGCCCGTGGTCAGACGGGCATTGGCGCGTCGGCCAAGGCGTTCGCCCAACGCACCGGAGATGAAGCCCTGAATGTCAAAGGCCGAGTCCTGGAGCAGTTCAAAGCTGATCTTCACCCAAGGGGTGGCATCAACATAGGCGTCAAAGCGGGCCTGCCCGAAAACAGCATCGCCGCTGCCGTCATCCGTCAGATCGGCGCCCTCGGCCAGCGCCGATGCAGTGTTGGCGGTGTCGTCATTGGTGGGGATGGTGAACTGATTGCCGCCGCCGGTCGAAACTTCATTGGTGATGCCGGGGTCATACATCGGCCCCCAATCCTTCATCACCTGGACAATGTCATTGGCCATCTGAACCGGCACCGTATAGCCGCCGGCGGCATTCGTCCCGGCGGTCTGAGTGCGCAATTCCTGATAGCCCGCGCGCAGGAGCTGGCGCTGTTCGGTGGTCATCGCGCCCATATCGCCGCCCTCGCGCAGCATGGCCATGAAGGCATCGCGATATTCCGCCTGGCGCTGTTCGTCGGTGCGCTGTTCACCATCATTCTGGCCGCCGGTGGTCACATCGGGGCCAAGGGGACGGTTACGACGCTGGCGCTCTTCCATCTGCGCCTCGATTTGGGCGTGGCGCTCTTCCCGCTTGATGTTGGCCTCAATCTTGTCGAATTCGGCCATGATCGTGTCATGGCGGGCTTCCAGTTCGGCGGTGCGGGCATCGTCGGTGTTCGCGGTGATGGCGTCCAGCGCCTCGCGGGCCTGCGTAACCAGGCGACCGCGCGTTTCATGCAGTTCAGTAAGAGTCGGCATTCGATTTCTCCGGGCATAAAAAAGCCCGCCACCGCGAGAGCGGAGCGGGCGATTGAAGTGCTGGAAGAGCCAGCCGCCTCCGGCTTTCGCCGGGTAAAAGGTGAATGTCAGCGCGTCAGATTGCGCTCGATCTGGGCCTGACGCGCGCGGCGGGCAGCGATGCGCCCCAGCGCGCCGCGCCGGTTATGATCGCGCCGCTCGCCGCGCGCGTGTTCGAGCGAGCGCATGCCCACGCTGGTATCGGGATAGGCCGGGCATGGCGTGTAGGTGATTTCGTAGAGGTCGGCCTCGATGATCGTGCGCAAAGGCGGATCAACGGTCTGGTCCCATTGCTCTTTCCGGGTTACGAACCCGAAAGACATGCCCGCGATATCGCCGCGATCGATCTGCACGGCCAGATCGCGCCCATCGGTGGTGTCGGGCAGATCATTTTCGAAGGCCAGCCCGGTAGCGTCCTCGCGCAGGGTCAGCGTCCCCGCGCCGGTACGGCCCAAAACGCGGCCTGTGTCATGGCTGTGGACCGCGATCACATCGCGCGATTGCAACGAGGCGGCGAAAGCGCCGGGCAGGATGCGTTCGCACCAATAGCCGCCAATGTCGGTTTCGACATTGAACATCGCTGCATAGCCGGTTGCCGTACCCACCAGCGGCGCGGCCGCATCGCCCACCGCGCGCAGTTCAAGCCCGGTGGTGACCGCCCGGCGTTCGCGCTGGTCAGTCTGTGGTTGTGACGGCATCGGTTTGGCCTTCCTCGTTGTCATTGATCGACGGCCCGCCATTGTGGCCTATCTGTGTGCTGACGGTGCCGAGCGGCACGGTGGCGCCTTGGATATAGAGGCGATCC
This sequence comes from Novosphingobium humi, assembly GCF_028607105.1. Lineage (GTDB taxonomy): Bacteria > Pseudomonadota > Alphaproteobacteria > Sphingomonadales > Sphingomonadaceae > Novosphingobium > Novosphingobium humi. Next base: position 1,706,981 of record NZ_CP117417.1, read on the forward strand.
CCATCATCCAGCGGCGGGCGATCCTCGATTTCGCGGACCTCATTCGGGGTCATCTGCGCAGTCTGGATCGCGCGGGCGAAGCCCTCGATGCGGCTGCGGAAATCGCCGCGCTGCAGGCCGTCGAGATTGTGGGCCACGCGCCGCGCGCGGCGGCGCTGGCCGAACAGCTTTAGGTTCAGCTCATCCTCAAAGGCCTTGCACCATTGTCCGATCAGGTGCTTGACCAGTTGCAGATCCTGCTGCTCGGTATTGGCGAACGTGCCTTTGGACAGATCCTGCAGGAACACCGGCGGCAGGCCGTAGATACGGGCGATTTCCTGAATCTGGAACAGCCGCGCTTCGGTCATCTGACCCTTGGCCGGGTCAATGCCGATCGGTTTCAGCGAATGGCCCGGCGGCATCCCAAAAAAGGGCTGGCCCGCCTGCTTGGCCATATCGACCGCGCGCTTGATGTCCGCCATCGCCCGCTTGAAGGCATCGGGCCCCTGCGGCAGCGGACCTTCAAGCGACATGGGGGGAACCCCGCCACCAGCAAAGAACCCGCCCGCGTAATCGCCCATGGCGATCGCCAAGGCAATCGCCTTGCGCCCCTTCCAGATCGGACCATAGGCCTCGATCTGGTTGGTTTTGAGCATGAAGGGAACATCGATCACGTCAGTTGCAGGATATTCCCGGCCCTCGAATCGATAGGTCTTGCGGCCCGAAATCCGCTGGACCGTGGTGAAGGCCGGATCCATGGGCCAGATCGCAACCGGGGTGATGCCCTTGCGCTCGATCCAGCTCATGCCGCGCCCGCCGGTGAACACCTGTTGCCAGGTGTATTGCCGCCAGGCGAAGCTGGACCATTCCGGGTTGGGCGCCTCATTGAGCAGCATGGCCAAATCGCCATCGAGCTTGTCGCCGCTCTTGTCCGTTGTCCGGAAGGCATGAAGCGGCAGGGTCGCCAGAGTGCGCGAGAGGAACGCGACCGCGCCGAACACCGCCGGAACTTCCAGGGCGGCCTCAATCGAGACAGGCGGCAATTGCCCGCGGCCTTCCAGCATGCCGAAGAAGGCAAGGAATTCCTCGGCCGAGGCCGCGCTGGTGATCGTCGAACCTTCGAACGGATTGCCCGCGCGCACCTCCGCCTTGCCGCCGCCTCGGGCGCGCTTGTAATCGTCTGGCGACATCATCAGGCGGTTCCCACCATGCTGAAATTCGGGTCATCCCATGGCGAAGTTGCCGCGGGCTCTTCTTCCTTGGCCATCGCCACGCCCAGCGCGGCGATCAGCGCCACCGGATTGTCGATCTTGGCCTCCGCGCGCGGTTTGCGCGGATAAACGTTATCCTTGGCGTCGGCTTGCGCGACGACATTGTTCATTTCCCATTCCATTACAGGGCATCCGCCGTGGCGGATCGTTCCTGCGCGGGTCAGCGCGTCCAGTTCCTTCATGGGTTCGGAGAAGTTGATCACGATGGGCCGATATTCGACCACCGGGAAACCTTCCTTCTGCATCGTGGTCACCAGATAGGTGGCCTGATGCGGGTCATAGGCGACCTGTTCCAACTGGAAGCGGTCGCGCACATCGCGCAGCACTTCGACAATTTCGTCAAAGTCGATGATGTTGCCATCGGTGACCGAAAGCAGATCCTGCGCATCCCATGCCGCATAGGCCGGAGTGTTCAGCACCGTCTCGCTGGGCAGGAAATAGAACCCGATGCGGATATAGGGATCGTCCAGCGTGGCCTTCCCGAACAGCGGCGGAAACAGCAGTTCGAGCGCGGCAATGTCGGTCCTTGAAGCAAGGTCGAGGCTGGCGATGCAGCGCCGCCCGCGCAGCGCTTCGAGCAAGATCGCATCGGCCACCCTGACCGGCAAATCCCTGTCCCTGCATCGCCGCCAGGCCTCAATGTCGAAATAGGCCGCCTTGGCCGCGACCCACAGGTTGAGGTGCTTGGTCTTGAACACCCCGGCCTTGCGCGGTGTCGCGATGGCGTCACGTTGCCGCGCAAGCAGGTAATCGGCGCCCACAGAAACGCCGAAATTCGGATTGGCTTTGCGAAGGGCAATCTCGCTTTTCCAATCATCGTCTTCGTCGATCGTGTATTCGACAAAGAACGTTTCGTCGTCGAGCGGCGGGCCGCCGTTGTGGCCGATCCCGGCCAGCTTCTCGCGTTCCTCCTGAATTGAGGTGTAGCAGGGACCGGCGAGGTTATCGCCAGCGGTGGTGATGAGAACCTGCAACGGCTGATCGCGGGCGCCCATGCCGGTTTGCATGGTGTCGCGTTGGCTGTCGTCATCGTGTTCGTGATATTCGTCATGGATGGCGCAGCTGGGCGACTGCCCATCGCCCGGATCGCCAATGATCGTCTCAAACTTGCTTTCGTCGGCAACCTTGACCAGCGATTTCGCGTTCACCTCGATACCAAACCGGCGCAACAGCGCGGGGGTGCGCGTGGCCATCAGTTTAGCAGGCTTGAACACCTCCCATGCCTGCTTTTCGTTGGTCGCCCCCGAATAGACCTCGGCACCAAACTCGCCATCGGCGCAGAGCATATACAGGCCGATGCCCGCCGCCAGCGCCGACTTGCCATTCTTGCGCGGCACCACCACGAAGAGGACGCGGAACCGGCGCAGACCGCTGACCTTACGCAGCCAGCCGAAGGTACAGGCCAGAATCCAGATTTGCCAAGGTTCAAGCCGGATCAGCTCTTTCTTGGCGGCCCACTTGCCCTTTGAGTGGGGCAAGCGCTCGATGAATTTGCAGACCCGCGAAGCCTTGTCCGCATCAAAGCGGTAGGGGAAATCCTTTGACCGCTGGACCTTCAAGTCATCAAGGAAGCGCTGGCATTGCAGCACAATCGACTTACCGGCGGGGATCTTGCCCTTTACGATGTCGCGGGCATAGGCCTTCGCTATCGCCGGATAGTCGCGCTGTTCCACATGCAGACCTCAAAAATCGTCGAATGCGCCCTCCGTGGGCTTGTGCCCAGAGGCAATGCGAAGCGCCGCCGCCGGGTTGAGCATCAGCTCCCCAAGCAGCGATTGTGCCTGCCGCATCGCATCCGAAAGCATGGCGACCTCGGGCCGCGCCCGGATCATGCGGGTTACGATGGTTTCGCCATCAACTGTTTTGGCCGACTCCGTGGTGTACGTGTCGCCCTCGGTTTCAAGCACCGCCTGAAAGCGTTGGATCTGCTCAAGCCGGATGGCCAGCAGCCCAACGTGTTCGGCGTAATGCGGGCTCGACCGCTTTTCCGCTTCGAGCATCTGCGCGATCGAGCCGAAAATGAGCTGCGCCAGATTGCTCAAATGCAAGGGTGCAACCATCGGGCCGACCGGCGCCGCATCGCCCAGCGTCACCTCGCGATCAGGACGCGCCGTGCCCGCCAGTTTTTTCAGGGCCGGGGACTTGGGGCGGCGGCCCGCACCTGGCCGGGGTCCACCACTCGACATTCAGCCCCCTTTCGGCTCGATGCAAGAAAAGGCGGCCCGGCACCGCCAAACCGCCAACATTTTTACCTTTTGAATTCGCCCGCGTGAAAATTTTTCTAAGGCGCGGTGTCCCGGTACCTAAGGGCAAACCCTCGCCCCCTCCCCCTAGGGGGTATTACCTAACGGCAATGGTCGATTGTGTGGAAATACCTATGCCGGGCCGGGATGCCGCTCGGCGCGGGTCTTTCGTTGGTGGCATGGGATGCACAGCGCCTGCTTGTTCGACCTCACATCAGCGCCGCCCCAAGCAAGGGGCTTGATGTGGTCCACCTCGACCGCGCGCACCTCTTTGCCCTGCGCCAGACAATGCCGACAGAACGGTTCTTCGAGCAGCACCTCGGCGCGCTCGCGCATCCCTGCGCGCCCACGCTTGCGGCGATCCTTGAACGCTGGCTGCGGTGCCCATGGATTGCGCTCGCGCCAACCCGGCGGACGAAAGGCGGGTGGCTGCATCGCCATCGTATCGCTCCATAAAAAAGCGCCCGAAGTGGATTGACCACAGGGCGCAAATTTAGAGATTAGACAAATTTATAACTTAGACCCGGTGTCGTGTCAACGACCTAGCACTTAAATTAACGATCTATCATAAAAAATCAAAACTTTTTATATCTATGTTAATTTAAGGATCTACGAATGGGTAATCTCCTGCAAACTCAGAATGAGTTACGCATCTGGATTCCAAAATATACTCGGCATTTCTTGAAATCAGCGAGTGTATTCTTTTGACCTCATCTTCCTGTGACTCCATAATGCAAATTTGTTCATGAAAATTATCATCCATACCGATAGCAGACATAAAGGTCATGGGTGATACATAAATCGGCAAGCCAGTTGCTTCTTTAAATGTGACCATATTTAAAGTAGTCACATGAATTTTCAACGAATCCAAATGCGCATTGGAAAAGTCAACATAACCTAACCTGCACTGATAGAAACGACATTCTGACAAATCTGCCCCAAAAAAACTGCTTTCGCCTAATATAACTCCAGAAAAAATGGATTTCTTTAGTAATGAATATGAAAAATCAGAAGAATTTCCTCTAAATCCTTGAAGCAACTGCCCAGAAGCATCCAAATACGACAAGCACTTTAGTATAATATCGCAATCTGCTAATTGAAGAAGTCTTGAAATAATTCTTGATAAATCTCCCTCATCACTCCAATCTAATATTAAAAATTCTTTATCTTCTTTACCTTCATTTAAGGCGCTTACGCAAGAGTTTGAGACCATCCAAAGTGCGCACTCAGCATTTCCTTGCTCCATTTCTAGATTTCGCCAAGTCTCCGAACTGGGAATAACCGGAAAGCCATCACGCGAAACTTTGGAGATCATGATTTGAAATGCTGCCTTAATCTTCCGAGCTATTGCAATACCTGTATCACCGGTTTGAGAGAGGCAGAGGCGCATTTCATCCCGAAGAAAGGTAAGCATTTCCTCAGAAGGCTTACCCGTTCGGGTGGCGCCGATCCAATCGCGCATCGCGTTCTCCATGCGACGAGAAACGTTCTCGGAAACCTCTGTCGCGACTGAAAGCAGTGCTCTGGATGCCAAATACTCTCCAAAACTTTTATGTGTAAATTCAAAGCCACGCTGATTGCGATCATTTGACTTTAGGTAAAAATTCATGGCAAGATTAGTAACATCCTGCCCATTGTCGTTAGTAAAGGAAGACCAGGCTTCCTCTGCATCAGTTATACGTATGGCTTCTTCGAACTTCTCTTCACTGGCAACACGAGTGTCGCCACCAAGCCAAGCTGCAAGCGCTATTGTCTCCATCAATTTGATGAAGTTATTTTTGGAAAGAGTTCTGCCAGGCCCGAGACGCTTAATAGCTCCGTCTCCCCAACCGCGTTGGTAGATTGACTCCATAAGTGAGTGATAAATTCTATTCCTATTGTCTGCCGCCAGTTCCCATTGTTGATTGGCAAAACCTGATAGAGCCAGTAGATAGCAAAGAAGCGGCTCATTGGTTATTCCTTCCAATCTGTCATTGGAAAATGCCTCAGGAACCTCTAACGCCTCTCCCTTGACGGTCGCATATTGCGTCCACCACTGGATTCTCTGATCTTTTGAGGCAAGTTTATCATCATGACTCAGCGGTAGAAATCCGCAGGTCTCCAATGCTGCACTGGGCTCAACGGGAAGGTAGCGCTTAGCGCTCTGAAAAGCTGGCATCCTACCGCTTACCACCACTCTGATTTTTCGATTGCTCGTCCCGATCAAGGCAGGAACCAAGCTATTCAGGCGTGCAGCAAAAGTGCCAACGACATCTTTGGCTGCCTCACCTGGGGCTGCCAATTCATCTAGCCCATCAAAAATGAGAAGCAGCGGTGCGCCGTCCTCAATTGAGGATCTGGACAATGGTGGCTGATTGAAAGGACTATCACTACCCTCCGTAAAATATTTATTGACGGAGTCGCGCAAATCTCCCGCAATCCCGATGTTTTGAAGAGGAACAAATAGAGGCCTAATTCCGTCAAACATCGCCATTCTGCTAGCCAGAGATTTTAGTGTGGTAGATTTCCCACTCCCTGGCCCTCCACCAATTAACCTGAGCCAATCATTCACATTCTGTGATTTGACCCATTGATCTAGCTCTTCGTCTATCATCACCACATTGTAAGGTTCGTTTACATGATAAGGCCGGGCATGTTCAAATGACAAGCCTTCTTCATTCCATGCACCGCGAAGCGGAACATAAAGTTGTTGCAGAGATATTTTATCATCTTCTTGACCAAAAATCGGTTTCACTTGAAAATCATAAATTAATTTTGATCTGTACAATCCCCAAGAGCGCTGAAGCGACGCGGCCGACGACAAGGGTACCTCTAAAGCCGATATCAGAGGTTTATAGTAATCAGGCCTTGCAGTTAATATTGAAAAAATTGCAAGAGTAAAAGATGAATTTATCTTATGCCGAATTGAATCAATTTCATAATTTCCATTTTCATTAATGGCAGAAATAACTTCAAGTGATATTTTTTTATAAAGAGGAAGTATTGACGGTCTATCAAAAAATTCTAGAGGCACTTCAATATCTGTTTGATCAATTTCCTCCTTTGATGACCGAATTATTTTTCCAAAAACATCTACTATTTCCTGTTTTTCACTTTCATTGAATATTTCCGATTGATCGAGAGACCACGCTGTAGCAGTAATTGTCAAAGCCCAGCACAGATAGCCTGGAGACGGCTTGGCCTTGAATGAAGTCGAAAATTTAATAAGGGCATTAATACCACTTGATAGGCCATCAGGATGCCCTTTTACAAAATATTCCGACACAGCGGTAGTTGCGCCAATCAAGAGTTCTTTCCAATCCGCTTCGATCCCGAAATCTACAGGTAGACTAATCGAAAGGTGGGTTTCAGATTCGGCCATTTCGTCACTCATCGCAATCTCCTCATCGCGACTTGAATAGCCATAGTGTTTCTTGAGGTCAAAGCTCGGCAGAAGACACTTCAAGGCGCTTGGTCAATGCCTGTTTGGGCTCCTTTCCAAAAGTAGATGTCCGACCAACCGCCCTGAACAATCCTTCATTCGCCTTGATCAACAGCGCAGCATGCCAATCAGATCGCAAATCATCCTTACCGACGTAAGTGCTGCGGTGGCTGCGCTATCACGCCCGGCGAAGCCCAATCGTCCTCCAGCGGCGCCCGCTGGTTCATCAAATATGACTACGTTCTGCCACAAATCAAAGTAGTGGCGCGGCATCTTAGCGAAAATATGGCGGTCCATATCCGCGATGGTTTCCTTGGCCTCGATGGCGCTGGCCACGAAATCCTGCAATTGCAACCCGCGCACCGACACACCACTCATGTTGCCCCAATTCATGGTGGTCCGCTGCTCCCCGCCAAAGGCCAGCGTCCATGCCCAGCGATACAGCCTGATTGCGTCCATCTGCCGGGCGTCGAGCGCGCCCGAGGCTTCCCAACGCTCGACGGTCGATCCACCGCGATTGCGCACGACCGACGCCTTGCCCTGCTCGGCCTTGGGAAAGTCCTCGCCCTTAACCATCGTCTCGATCACATAATCACCCTTTGCCCGCTGCTCTGCGGACACCAACTGCTCGACCATCACCGGGCGGTTTGCTTCCAGCGCTGCCTTGATCTTCTTCTTTGCCACTTTCGTCCCCATCGCCCGATTTCCTTGCCAGCCGCGCATGCGGCCTGTTCCTTCAAATTACGCCACGCGCCCGCGGCGCTTCCCGGCCCGCTCACATTCGACCACCACCCAATCGACGCCCACACCGATCGCGCGCAGCCCGTCATGGATCGCAGCCATGTGGCGGGCCTCGATCTGCTCACGCCGGAACTCGGTCGGCGCGACAACGCGCAACCCATCATCGGCAAACACAAGGGCGGCTGGCTCAATGGTGGATGCCCAGACGCCCGCGCCCAACGCCTCGCGCAGCGCATCATGCAGATCCGCCGAACGTGATGTCTCAAGGCTCTTGGCCGCCGCATGCTCAACCTTCGCGGCGAGCCCAGTGCTGGCCTGCTGCGCGGCTGGCGCGCCGCCTGCCCTTGCCTGACGCATCACCGCCTCATGGTTCTTGATCACCCATGCGGCCCAGAGCGCGCGCCAATCGGCGCGGCGCTGGCCGGTGCCCCGGTGGTACTGGCTGAACGCCTCGGCCTGCGCCGCGTAGGCCCCATCCGGCCACTGGCTGGCACAGGCCTTGGCGTTGTCAGGCAGTTCGGCCAGAGCAGGCACAATCCAATCATCCGATATCGCCAGCCGGATCTTTCTCCCCCGCTTCGGGGGATTAAGGGGGGTATTATTTTCTAAATCTAGATCCTTATTAGGGGTGACAGACTGACACCCCCGCCCCCGTCTACTGGTCACCGGGTAGGTGACAGACTGACACCTAGGGGGGTGACTGTGTGACACCGGGGTAGGTGTCAGAGTGTCACCTGGGTAGATATAGCCGACCAGTTCAAAACCATTGGCCGCAATGCCTCCATCGCCGCGCCTCCGACCGATGCGGCGGATCAGCCCCAGACCGCCAGCCGAGACGGGATCTTCCAGTTTTTTCAGGGCCCTTTGTACCGTGCGCTCCGAAATCTCGGTCACAAAGGCGATATCGCTGACCTTGCGAAACTCACACACGCCATCGGGGCGCGCCCAGTTTGCCAGCTCGCCCAAGACGGCCTTTACATGCGGGCATCCGCAGCGCTGCTGCTTGGCCCAGTTGGTGGTTTCTGTGCTCATGGCATTCCTGCTGGTAAAACCGAGAACCGCGCAGGCGCCGCAGCGCCGGCAGGGATCGCGGTCTGATTTAAAGGTTGAATTCCTGACGCAGCCCGCGCTCCGCCGCATTGGCCAGCGAAGCGAGGTCAAGCGTCCCGGTCAGTTCGATATGGCCGGTCAGATCCAGCCGACCAGCATGGCTCAAAGTGCCCTCGCTGGCCTGCCGCTGGATCTCGGCCGCCATGGCGCGCACGATCGCCCAGGCGCGGCGGCGCGCCACCGTCATGCCACTTCTCGCAAATCGACTTCGGGAAACAGCGCGCGAAACACGGCCTTGCGGATGGTCCACGCATCATCGCGATACGGCCCCTTCACGTCCTCGACCACCGCGCGCCAGCCGCCCGCGCCGTCCTGCTCTTCATATCGGAAATCCGCCTTGTACCCGAGGCGGCGGCCGTTCTCATGCTTCACCTGACGGCCGTTGATGGCGAACCAGAACTGGGGCTGCTGCTCAAGGTTGCGGATTACCCCGCCCCGCACCAGCAAGTGCAGATCGTTGCATCGGCGCGCCTCGGCCCGGCTGTGGTGATTGTGGCCCGCATGACAGGCGCAGAGCTTGGCCCCAAACTTATTGCCGCCCCCTCCCTTCCCTTTGCGCGGCTGGCGCCCGTTCGCGCCCGCCTTCTTGCCGATGATCCGAACCCAAGGCGTCATCAGAACATTTCCAATTGCGGATCGGGATTGGCCACAAGCCACGCGGCGCGATCGTCTCGCGCAAGCACCAATGCCGCAGCCGCATCGCCCAATTCCTTTTGGGCTCGGGCAAGCCGCTCCCCTGCCCGCTTCACCCGACGCTCTGCACAGGAGATAACTTCCTCGATGCTTTCCAGCGTGGGATCGGACGGAGTGAGCCCGTCAGGGAGCGCGCCTCCTGTGTCGCGCAGACGCAAAAAATCATCCGTCGAAATCGCGGACATAATGGTTCTCCAACGATGAAAAGGGGAAATGGGCCAGCCGCGATATGGGCTTGCACGGAATTAGGCGGGCGGGCCGGTCTGGCGACGATGGGCGCTCATGCCCGCGCGCTCACATCGAACTGGCAATCGGCGGGGATCTCGACCTGCTTGTCCAGCATCACCGCGATATATTGGAAACCGGCGCGGGCACGGCGCTGAACCAGCGTGACGATGCCCATGTTATAGGCCACCCGCGCGGCGCGCAGATAAGGCCCGCCAGCGGTTTCGCCGGTGTGATAGACGAACTGGGCGCCAGCCTCGGCCGTGCGCAGCCATTCGTGCATGGTCTGCTTGGGCTTGCTCATTCCCCGATCACCTTCGCGGCCACGGCGCGCATATCGCGGGCAATGTCGATCAGCGCGGCGCGCTCCTGCGGCACGATGGCGGTCCCGCCCGGCCCATTGGGATGGCGGGCCAGCGCGGCGGCCTGCGTAAAGCGCGCCGCGCTTTCGGCCAGGTCATCAATCAGCCCTTCCTGCGCGGCATCCTCGCTGACCACGGCGCGGCGAAACGGCTCCCCGATCATCGAGAGCAGATCGTCATGGATGCCCCCTTCCCCGCCCAGCTTGAACAGCGCCCATGCGGGCATCACCGTGCCATCGCGCCACGTTTTCAGCGTAGGGGCCGGAATTTCCGTGCGGCGGCTCAAAACGGTCAGCGTCAGGCCATGATCACGCTCGGCCAGCCGGAACATATCGCCCTGCCGGTCGATGGAATGTTGTGTTGCCTTGCACCTGTCAGCCATGATTTTTCGGCTCCCCCTGCCGTATGTCGGCGGTATGGAAAGGATTGATGATCGCGCCGCCGGGCAGATGACCGGCAGGGATGAAATAGAGCGGCGCACCATCGGGGCCGCGCGGGATGGCGATGGGCTTCAACACTTCAAATGCGGGCGGGCTGGTGTTCAGCTTGCGGATGGAACCGCGGCGGCGCAGTTCCAGCAACAGGCCCCAAAGGGTGGTGCGGCTGCGTACACCAATGCCCGCGCTCATTTCCTTGAATGTCGGCGTGAAGCCCTTGGCCTCGATATGCCCCTGAATGTAGCGCAACAGGTCGGCCTGGCGCGCAAGGCCCAAACCCCGGCGTCCGCGCGGCGCAATGCCCCGGCCCGACTTTTCGCCGGTGCCGGGGAGCGACCCAAGGGCTTCTTTGGAAGGGACAGCGGGCGGGCTCATTCAGCTTCCAGGGCCTTCATCATCGGCCCCGGAAGCGCCTTCCGGCCCAGCCAGGAAACGCGCGAACAACTCCGCGCAAAGCAGGACATCGTCTTCTGTGCCTGCCGATCCCATGTGGCGGACGGCGTAATCAAGGGCCGACAGCCCATATTGGTCTTGCCGCTTGGCGAAATCCTCAAATTCGCGCGCGACCGCCACAACGCGATCCGGCGGGACGACTTCGCCGTGGGGACCGCGCTTGCTTGCCCCGCTTCTGATCGCATAACCAAGGCATTGGTAAGCACGGTTGCTGTCCACATGCGTCCACATGATCGGTTCCTTTCTTGGCGGTTGAAATGGTCACGCATCGCGCGGCCCCTCGGCCAGACGCGGAAGGCCGTGAGCGCAGCGCACCTCGTCAGGGCACAGAAAGGTCAGGGAGGGCAGTCGGACCCCTGCCAGTTGGGCGAGCAACCGCGCATGATCGGCATCCCTGCGCGCCCTTGCCCGCTTCGCGGCGCGGCGCGCGCGCCACGTCTCAATGGCCTGCTTCTTTCGAGGTGCTTGCCAGCCCATTACGCGGCGCCTTCTTGCTCGAGGTATGCAATGGCGGATTGGGACAAAACAATGCGCGCCTCATTTGCTGCACGAAGAACAGCCGACCGCCGCCATGACGGAATGTTTTTTCGACCCTTGGCGCGCCAATCGCACACGGTTTGCACCTTGATGCCGGTCGCTACTGCAATTGCAGTCGGGCCGCCAAAGCCGCTAAAGATTTCATCGACAGGGTTCATGGGACATGATTATCCGAAAATCGGATTATAATGCAACAGCGAATTATCCGATTTTCGCGCGGGCGCTTCGGCGCCAGCCGTGGCACATACTCGCCATGGAGGAATCTGCTTTCACGCTATGGATGAAAGGCCGCATGGCCGAACTTGGGATGAGCCAGGCCAAGCTTGCACAGCTTGTCGGTTTCCCCAGCCAATCCGCTATTTCAAATATCCTACTCGGTAAGCGTCGGATTAAACTCGACGAGCGCATAAAAATTGAACGCGCGCTTGAGCAGGAAGGCCCGGCAGACGCCGCGCCAATAAAAGAGGCGGAATTGCCGGTTGTTGGGTTTGTGGGCGCAGGCGGCGCCATTTCATTCGAAGACTCTTACGCGCAAGGTGATGGCATGTATCATGTCGAGCCGATGCCTGGTCTTGATGCGTCAAAGCTGATCGGACTCGAGGTGCGCGGAGACAGCATGTATCCGTTCTTCCGGAATGGGCATATCGTGTTCATCGGCCGCGATGGCTGGGATCACGTAGAAGATGACGCCTTGCAGGACTGGGCTGTCTGTCGCCTTGCCGATGGCAGAACCCTGCTGAAAGAGATTCGTCCCGCCCGCGAACACGGAAAATACGACCTGATCAGCCAGAATGCCCCGCCGATTGAAGGCGTTGAACTTCGATGGGCGACGCCTGTTTTGGGGCATCGCCGCCGGCGGTAAACTCTAATATCAGATTAACCTCCCAGAAAGTCCTGTTGACTTATATGGCAACAATCATACATCTGGCCCAAAGCGGTCATCTGACGCGCTTCGATCCCGGCTTAGATTGGCGCCAACAGGAGGAGAGATGCATCTATTTGCTACCAAGTGCTAAAAATTGGATGCGAGATGTGCTACCTAATGAAATCTCTGACTTTGGTGTCGAACGCACGCCCATTGAACAAGTGGCGTCACTTCTTGAAAATTTCTGCGCCGGAAAAGCTCTTGCATTTCCTCGACAATTCCATCCACTAGTGCATATTGACAGCGGAATCTGGCAATTAAAGACAGCGGATGTTCGCCTTTTCGGTTGGTTCTGCGGTCAGGACCAATTTATTTGTTCCAATGGAGATATGGCTACAAGGATTAAAAAGAATCATTGGTATGAACGTTACCGCGATGAAGCCATCGGGTTCCGTGATATCTTGGCCCTTGATGATCCAAAGTTTGTAGCTGGAGGTCAGCCCGATGACGTCGTTTCAGCTTACCATTCCCGCTAATCGGCGGGCAGCTGCCCGGTATATAGATCAAGTGCATCGTAAGTTGCAGCAGGCTTATGCTCGTAAACCTCACATTACGCAGACTGAGATTGCAAGATCACTCGGCGTGCATCGCTCGGTCATCAACCGCCAGCTCCGCGGGCACCAAGACATTTCTATTGGTCGCATAGGCGAACTGGCATGGGCTCTCGGCCTAGTCGCAGAATTTGATCTAGTTGAGCCTCAAGCAGACCAAGGCAATGCACCAGCAGTTCAGGCAGGAGCATTCCAAGCCGCTCCGCCCAAATCAACCTCAGGCGCAACAGTTGCAGCCACTCAAGATCTAGCTTTCAAGGTGCGAGAAACGGCATGACCCAAATTTCAGCTTTCGGCATCTTCTGCGAAGATGTGCGTGAAGAGAAATCGGGGGGCACAACAATCGTCGGCGCAACGCTAGACAACGTTTACCTCCCTGGGTTCCCAGGGATGCTTGCCAAATTTGCCCTATTTGCTCGGCTCAATCTACCTCTGGACGCACAAGCGCATGCGGCTCACATTTATATCACCATGCCGGATGGAAATCGCGTTCTCGTCGGCCACGTACCAGAAGATGCCGTTGCTACTGCAATCGAAGACGCTCGGCGTAATGAAGCGCCATTTGCGGGCATCATCACCCACATGATTGCAGCACCATTTCCTTTAGATAAGCCATCTCGCGTTACGGCCGACCTTACTTATGGTGACGAGCAGTTCATTCTTGGATTTGTGAATTTTAGGCAAGGACCTCCACCAGCCGCTTGAACACCGAAAAACACAATGTCCCGCACGGCCCAGCCGGTGCGGGATTTTTTTACTCAGCTAGATAATCCGATTTTCGGATTGACTGTAAATCCGAAAATCGGATATACGGGTCCCGGCAACTCGCTGGAGATCCTCAATGGCTTTCGCCACCCCTTCCCTAAGCATACCCAATCGACTGCGCCGCCGACAGGCCGCTTGATATGTCCCGCAACCAAGGCGGGATGCCCGGCATGGTTGCGGGCAAGCGCGTCCATGTCCGCCTGCGCAATGGCTATGACACCCGCAATGCCGAGCCGATGGGGTGGGCCGCTGATGGCCGCTCCGGCTGCCGCTGGAACCTGCTCGGCTCCCCCTTTGACATCGTGGAATGGGAATTGATCGGATGAACCGCCTCCCCTTCGCCTATCGCCAGCCGGGCTGGACCCTTGCCGCTGACGGCCCTGATGCGTTCATCGCGGGCCGCGCGCCTGATAACGCCCCCGACAACGCCAACTTCTATCCGGGCGATGATCAGATGCGCGACGATCCGGCCTATGCCCGCATGTGCTGGACCGCGCAGGCGCTCTTTCACGGAGCGCTGGCACTGATCGCCCTGCTGCCCGCCCTCTGGCTTGCCTGCCGCCTGCTGGCGCGCTTCCCGGCGCTGGCCGATGCGTTGGCCTCCCTTGGGGTCTGGGCGGCCATATCGGTGCTGGCGGGCGGCGTTTGGGCGATTGCCTTCGCCTTGGGGCGCCGCCGCTGATGCGCGCCCATCTCCAATATGCCGCGCTGCTGCTGATCGTGGCGCCTCTCACAGGCGCGGCAATCGCCATGCTCCCCGCGTGGACCGCCGCGCTCTCCCGCCTGATCCTCTTGCTTGTGAGGTCGATGCCATGACGATGCAAACGCCGATCATTCGGCCCACGTTCTTTTTCGAGGTGCTTTCCGATCCCGCCCCGCTGTTCTGGGTCGATGATGGCAAGGGCTTCACCTTTGGCTATGCGCTCGAATCCCTCGCGCGGATCTGCGCCAAGACTAACGGCGCGCCCGCGTTCTGGCGCTACAGCCGCCGGCGCGAGTTGGTCGAGGCGCTGAACAATTTTGCTTGGCCTCATTGCACCCTGACGCAGGCCAACGGCTCCCCCACGATCTATGTCCAGCTTTCGACGCGCGGTGATAGCTTGGCCATGCTGGCCGATGTCGTCTCGCAAGGCGACCAACACGCCCTGCGCGATCTGCTGGAACGCATGGACGATTTCCGCCTTCACCCCACCGCGCAATGGCTGGCCTTCCGCTTCCCCGCACATTGGGCGCCGGGCGTATTCGGCAATGTCCGCCCTGACTGCCCCGAATGCCATAACACGGGCGCGTCGGATTATTCATATCTGGCCGCCGACCCCTGCGATTGCGCCAACGCCACATTCGTCTTGACCGGCGCGGGATGGCCGAACGAGGCCCTTTCCTATGGTTTCCGCTATGCCCCGTCGCCCGCCGCTGCATTGCAGGAGGCGGCCCATGGTTGAGACTGCCTTTTCTCGATCCAGAGCGCCCGCCATCGGCCCGAAGGTGATCGACACCGTTCAAGGCCCGATGCTTTTCGTCGATGCCCCCGGCTGCAGCATTGGCGCGGCCATCCGCGACGATGCCGATGAATCGCGCGTGGTGATCATGGTCTATGATCCCGGCCTGCGCGCCAATGATGGAGAGCCCGGCACCGGCTTTATTGTCCAACTCGATGCAGATGCCGCTGCCCAGGTCGCCGCGGCCCTCCTGCGTAATGCCGACCAAATCGGCCGAAAGGTGCAATGATGCCCGCCGATGTTTTCACCGCCATGGGCTTCCCGCCTAAGGTCCGCGGCGCGCTGGCCAAGGCGCGCCCCGCCATCACCGTGATCGGCGACCTGATCGCCAAGACGCCAGCCGAACTGCTGCGCATCCCCGGCCTCGGCCCGATCGCGCTTTCCGAAATCGAAATCATCCTGCGCACCCACAAGCTGGCTCTGCGCGAAAAGGGGGGCGCTGGTGGTCAATCTTAAAGAGCCACATACCGCATGGACCCGCTGGTGGCAGCTTATGCCTTCCTTTCTCTTGGATCTTTGCTCCACGGTCATTGAGCCAGTGCAGCAATTTGACCTCTTCGGGGATGTGGCGTGAACCCCTATCTCATTCCCGGCCCGGCCCTTTACGCGATGAGCGGCGGACGAACCTCGGCATTCCAGCTCAAGCAGGTGCTGGATGCAAATGGCGGCAAGCTGCCCGAGGATCACCATGTTGCGTTCTGCAATACCGGCATGGAACTGGAGAAAACCCTGCGTTTCGTCCACGAATGCGGCACTCGTTGGGGCGTTCATATCCATTGGCTCGAATGGCGTGATCGGCGTAAAAGAACGCCTGTCAGCCAGCGTTTTGAGGAAGTGGGCTTCAACAGCGCAAGCCGGTTTGGCGAACCGTTTGAAGCCCTGATCCGCAGCAAGAAAGCGGTGCCCAACATCATGGCGCGTTGGTGTACAGAACACCTCAAGGTGCAGGTCTGCGCCGATTTCATGGAAAGCCTTGGCTATGAATCCTGGCATAATGTAATCGGCCTACGCGCTGATGAATTGCGCCGGGTCGTCAAGAAGGACGCGCAGAACGAAGCTGGCGAAAGCCCATGGGTCAATGTGATGCCCATGGTCAAGGCTGGTCACACCAAGGAAGATGTGCGGCGTTTTTGGTTTGGCAACATGAAGCCAATCGACGCCGTGCAGATCCAGCGCGATTTTGGCCCCAGCGCCTGCGCCACGCTACCCCAAGGTTTCGATCTTGGCCTTGATGAATGGGAGGGCAATTGCAGCCTATGCTTTGCGGTGGGCTATCAAATCCTGCTGCATCGCATCCGCCGCCGCCCCGAAGCCATCCACCTCTGGTCGCACTTTGAGCGCCTGGGCAACGGCACGTTTACCACGGAATACAGCTATGCCGATCTGGGCAAGGCTGCGTCGTCAAGCCCATTGCTGGATCTGGGCGACAATTTTACCAGCGATGCCGAATGCGGCGTTGGCGGCGTGGACAATGCGATCCGATGTGGGGCCCGCACATGACCGTCACCCGCATCGGCCCCCACCGCTTGATCCTGGGCAACGCCTATACGATCCTGCCCACGCTCGGCTGGTTTGATGCCCTGTGCATGGACCCGCCCTATGTGTTCCGCGCCACTGGCGGCGGTCAATACCGCAAGCAGCGGGCGACCATGGATCAGATCGTCGAGGAAAAGCTCGATCAGGGCTTTGACCACACCATCATCAATCCGCTTTTGTACGGCAACGTGGTGGTGTTCTGCCACAACGATCAGCTTCCAAAGGTGCTGCCCTACCTCGACGGATCATTCCGGCGCCAGGCGGTCTGCATCTGGCGCAAGAGCAATCCCCAGCCGGTGGCGAACAAGCATTACCAGCCCGTCATGGAATTCTACATCCATGCGTGGAATGAGGGCTATCACCCTCAAGGCGCGCTTGCTGACCTCGACCGACAAATCACCGCCTATTCGCCGCGCGGCGCTGAAAAGTTCGGCCACCCCACGGTCAAGCCTTTGCCCGTCATGGACAAGATCATGGGCAACATGGCCGGGAAGACCGTGTGCGACCCCTTCATGGGCACCGGATCAACCGGCGTGGCCGCCATCCGCGCGGGCAAGACCTTCACCGGCATCGAGCACAACCCCGCCCATTTCGAAACCGCCCGCAAGCGCATCAGCGAGGCATGGGCGCAGGCACAGCAGGAGGCAGTGTGACCGGCAGCACCTACACCGACCGCGCAGGCGTCGATTACGTCATCAAGAAAACCGGCCTGTCGCGCCGTACTGTCCAATCGATGGCGGCGCGCGGCCTCATTCCGGGCGCGGCGAAGCTCGGAAAGCTGTGGACCTTTGACCGCAGCAAACTTGGAAAATGGATCAGCGATAAGGAACGCGAATGCCTAAGCCGTCAAATCTCTTCCAGCGGGGCGGTATTTTCTATGCCCGCATTCAAGTTGGCGGCGTCGAAAAGCGGCACTCCCTTAAGACAAAGGATCGCCGAGAGGCGGAGCGCCGGCTGAAAGCGGTCCTGGCCGAGGTCAGCGTCTATCACGGCTCGACCCGGATGTCGTTTGACGATGTGATTGACGGATTTCTGGTCGAGGCAAAAAGCCGCCTCAAGCCCAAGACCTATAAGCGCTACGAGGTCAGCGCCCTGCAGTTGGCGCTCAAGTGGGAGGGTCAATGGTGGGACAGCGTGACCAAAAAGGCGGTCGTCGAATATATTGACGAACGCAAGGCGGCCGGTGCCAAGATCCCGACCATCCAGCGCGACCTGACTGTCCTTTCGCAGGCGGCCGAATGGGCCATCGAGCGCGAGCATGGGCAGGTGAACCCTGTCCGGCTGATCGGCAAGCGTCAGCTGCGCTATAAAAAGCCCGTTTTCGTCCGACCAAATCAGCGGTCGGTCGAGGCGGTTCTCAGCGCTTGCTATGGGAATGTCGGCCCTCTCGCCCGCTTTCTTTTGGCCACCGGCATGCGGATGGAAGAGGCAACCACGCTGGAATGGGGCGAGATCTCTTTCGAGCGACGGGCGGCCCAATTGTCAGAGACAAAGAACAGCACGGCGCGGGCCGTGTGGCTGTCAGACGATGCATTGGCGGTGTTGCATGGGCAGGATCGAAAGACCCGCTACGTCTTCCAGACGCGAAATGGAGAGCCCTATGTGCAGGCCAGCACCGGCTTTGGCGAGGCGAAGCGGCGCGCCCAAAAGTCGGCACAGTTGGAGGGGTGGCGCTTCACCTCTTTTCGCCTGCATGATCTAAGGCATCTTTACGCCATCGAATTTCTTGCTAAGGGCGGAAATCTCTATGCGCTTCAGCGTCAGCTGGGCCATAGTACGATCCGTCAGACGGAAGAGTATTTGCAGTTCCTCACCCCCGAGGAAGCGGAAAGAGCCAAAAGGGATGCCGGCACAAATGTCGGCACACACACGGCGGTTTTCGGAATTGAGGGGGACGGGTAAAACCGCAGAAACTCTAGCGAAATGGCGAGTGCGGACAGGTGGCCGAGTGGTTTAAGGCAGCGGTCTTGAAAACCGCCGTGGGTGGAAGCTCACCGTGGGTTCGAATCCCACCCTGTCCGCCAAGACCTCTTTTTTCAGCATCCTAACGGGATCAGAAAAGAGGCGAAATCTCAAGGATATGCCGATATTTTGCATTCCTTGAATCCGGTTGGACAGGTGCTTGTCCAATCGGGGTTTGGGGTATCCATGGGGGTCCCGTCTTTGCATTTCACAAAGGAATGTGCCCGATCTGCCTGTCGGAAAGCAAAGGCGCGGCGAAAAGCCCATCAAACTTTATGATGCCAATGGTCCCTTCCCCTATGTCTCGCCCTCTGCGCTGACAGCACAGTGGCCAGCGCCACCGGCGCCGCCAGCGCACGCCAAATCACCAATGCCCACCCGTTGACGGATCATGCAGATGGTACGGTTGGAGGGGGCGTGACGCGCCCTCCAGCCCAGGACCGATCAATTCGGCGTCTGGCCCAATTGCCGCAGATAGGCAATGATATCCGCCCGGTCGAGCCTGTCGCTAATCCCGTTGAATTGCATTGACGTGCCCGGAACCATCTTTTTCGGATTGCTGATCCAGCGATCCAACGTAGCAGCGTCCCACTTTCCTCCCTTGCCGCGCAAATCGGCCGTATAGCCGAATCTCACGCTGTTCGTGCCCATGGGCTTTCCATAGACCCCGAACAGGTTTGGCCCACCGCGATCGGTCGCCCCTTCAATATAGGAATGACAGGCTGCGCATTGCCCGAATTTCGATGCGCCGACTTTGGCGTCGGCAACGCGCATGAAATCGTCCAGCGTGGGATTGGCTCCCACGGCACGCAGGCGCTCTTCCCGGCGGTCATCCGTGCATCCCCCTATCAGGACCAAGGCTCCCAACAACAGGCCATGCACCATATTTTTGGTGTGGCGCGGTAAAATTCGGTCGCGGAAGGTCTTCTGAAAAGGACGGGAAACGGATTCGTCTGGATCATTCATGCCAATCGCGTTGCTCCCAAGTGTCCTGCTTGTCCAGTCGGACCGGATGGGGGTTGCCGCCAAATCCGCCTTTCAGAACCCATTGATCGTTGGGCAGGCTTCGCGCACCCTGGCATTTCCTCCTAATTGAAAGGGAACGCGAGAAAGGCAGCGCTCTCTTCTGCTCTCCGCGAAAGGCGTGACAAGGACGGGAGCGCCTTCGCATCAACCGCCTCAGGCACCATCTCTTTGGCGAAGCGCCAGGCCACCGCTGCGGTGATGTCGGCCTGAAGCGGATGGTTGCCAAAACACCACGGCTGAGCGGGGCTGACCTCCTGTTCCAGAAGGTGCAGCGCCTGCGCCAATTGACCGTGGACGCGATCGAGCCATGCTTGATGGCGCTTTTCTTCGGGCCGCAGATTGTGCTCATAGACGATCTGCACCGCCTTTTCGCAGGCCGCCAAGGCCAGACCGACGATCCGCTGGGACAGAGCATGGGCCGCCGGATCAGCGGGTGACAGGCTGCGTCCTGCAAGGCGCTCGACATGTTCCAGAATCAGGCTGGAATCCATCAGCACGATCCCCTCGTCAGTCACCAGCGTGGGCGCTTTGACCACCGGATTGATCGCGGCAAAGGCATCAAACGTGGAAAACACCGAGAGCGCCTGATGCTCGAAATCGAGACCCAAAAGGCCGAGCGAAATGGCAACCCGGCGCACATAGGGCGAATCCAGCATACCGATCAGTTTCATCTTGTCCTCCTTGACCCGGCCGCCGCAACAGGCCGAATTCCGTTAAGGCCCGGAATAATGCACCCTCCGGATCGTTGCCATTGGCAGGTATGCCAAGTATCGAAAGGATCATGCCAAACGCCAAGCCTCTGGTCGTCATCCTTGCCTATGATCGGCTCTGCACCTTTGAATTCGGCTGCGCTTTTGAAGTCTTTGGCCTGCCGCGCCCGGAAATGGGGAATGACTGGTATCGCTGCCTTACCGCCGCCGCAGAGCCCGGCCCTTTGCGCGGCACGGGCGGTGTGCAGGTTATGGCAGACGGCGATCTGGATCTGCTGCATCATGCCCATACGATCGTCATTCCCGGATGGCGCGGCCCGCGTGAACCGGCTCCTGCCGCGCTGCTCGACGCATTGCGAGAGGCCCATGGGCGCGGCGCAAGGCTTATGGCGATCTGCGCCGGGGCCTTTGTGCTGGCGCAGGCCGGGCTGCTCGATGGGCGGCGAGCCACCACCCATTGGCACCATTTAACCAGCCTTGCCGATCAGGCCAGCAAAACAGTGATCGAACCCGACGTGCTCTATGTCGATGAGGGCGATATTCTGACCTCGGCAGGCAGCGCGGCAGGACTGGACCTGTGCCTTCATGTGGTGCGCAAGGATTTTGGCCGGAACGCCGCCAACAGCGTGGCGCGCCGCCTGGTGGTGCCCCCCCATCGCGATGGCGGGCAGGCCCAGTTTATCGAGCGCGCCCTGCCGCCGCCGTCCGGCCACCGCCTGTCCGGGTTGCTCACAGCCATTCAGGCAAAGCCCGGCGAGAACTGGAGTGTGGAGCGCATGGCGGCGGAGGCTCATCTCAGCTCCCGCAGTCTGCACCGCCATCTGTTGGGCGCCACGGGCCTGACGCCGGGCGCATGGCTTCAACAGCAGCGCGTAGCTTATGCCCGCATGCTGATCGAGGAGACGCATCTGTCCATCGAAGCTGTGGCCGAACGGGCGGGCTTCGGCACCGCAGCCAACTTCCGTCAACAATTCCGGGCTGCAACCGGCCTGTCGCCCAGGGCGTATCGCAACACTTTCGGCCTGCGCCCCGGCACGGGGGCGGGCCATGGCGCCGTCAAGCGATGACCCACCATCCACGCAACCACCTTTCAGCCCCCGCCAACATGCCCGGTTTGTCGACGAGAGGGTGACCGGAGTGCGCCCAATGCGAAGCGAATATGGCCCCCACGCTTCCTGCGTCCTCAAAGGCACTGCAGGTCGTTCAGCGTCGCGCGCACCGCTTCCAGAAGCGGCGTCCGGGGTTCATCCCCCAGTGTCGCCACGAGCCGGGCATTGGTCATGCGGACCGGCCTTTGCCAGAGATAGCGCATCTCCATCATCTCGCGCGGCGTAGTCGCCACCAGCGCGGCGATGCGGAGCACCCACCATGGCAGCGGGCGGACCGGCACGACGGGATCACCCATCACGCGGGCAATGGCCTGCACCATCTGGCGCCCGTCATGATCCCAGTGCCCCTCCATATGGAATGAGGCGAAGGCCGGCAGATCCGCGCGCTCCAGCAAGCGGACCATGGTTTCGGCGACGTCGGGCAGATAGGCCCATTGATGGCCGACACCCACCGCGCCCGGATTGCGGATGACCTTTGGGCGAGCCCCCGCAGTCACCAGCCCCTGTCCGAACCAGTTGTTGGCCGCGCCGGGGCCAAAAAAGTCACCCGCCCGGACGATAAGAGCCTTGCATCGCCCCCGCTGGGCAGCCGTGCCCAGCCGCTGCTCCATCTCCACGCGGATCTTGCCCTTGCGGGTCTTCGGCGTTTGCGGTGCGAATTCGTCAATGTTCGGGAACACGTCCGGCCCGAAATTATAGACCGTCCCCGGCAGAAGGACGCGCGCTTGGCTCTCTGATGCGGCACGGATCGTGTTGTCCAGCATCGGCAGAACGAGGCGATCCCAGTCGCGATAGCCCGGCGGGTTAACCGCATGGACGATGACCGATGCGCCCTCGGCCGCCGATGTGACCGCATCCACATCCATCGCATCCCCCGTCACGGCCTCGCATCCTTGCGGCAAGGCGACATTGGCCCGACGGGTCAGCGCCCGAACGGTCCAGCCCCCCGCGATCAGGCGACGCATCACAGCACCGCCGATCCCGCCCGTCGCCCCCAGAACCAACGCTGCCTTCTTCATCTCGCGCCTCCTTGATCGTGCAGGGGCAAGATGAAGCCGATTTCGATAAACGGAAATTGTCATATTTCGTGCAGATGCTATACGAAAATAGATGAGCAAGGAACCGAGTTGGGATGTCTACCGCAGTTTCGCTGCGGTTCTGCAGCAGGGCTCGCTGTCGGCCGCGTCGCGCGCACTGGGCATGACGCAACCCAGCATTGCCCGCCACATCGATGCATTGGAGCAGGCGATCGGTGCCAGACTGTTCGTGCGATCACAGCGGGGGCTGTCGGCCACCGATCACGCCTTGGCGCTGCGCCCGCATGCCGAAGCCCTTCTTGCCGCGGCGGAAGCGCTCCGCCGATCAGCCGAAGGCGTGTCGGGAAGGCCGGAGGGCACGGTGCGGATCACCGCCAGCCAGGCGGTCGGGACGCACCACCTGCCGACAATCCTGACCCGCCTGCGACGCGCGCAACCCGGGCTGAACTTCGAACTGGCGTTGACCGACGATCTTGACGACCTGCTGCAACGCCAGGCTGACATCGCGATACGGATGACGCAGCCAGAGCAGAAATCGCTGGTGGCCAAAAGCGTGGGCTCGGTCTGCCTTGGCCTTTTCGCACACCGCAGCTATCTTGAGCAAAAAGGTTGCCCCAGCCGGCTCGAAGACCTGCGCAATCACGATCTGATCGGCTTTGATGCCGAAACCCCCTTTACCAGAGCCGGCATGCGTCATCTGCCGGGGATCGATCGCTCCATGTTCGCCCTGCGTGTCGACAACCCGGCGGCACAGTTCGAAGCCATTCGCGCGGGGTTCGGCATCGGCATTTGCCAGACCGCCGTTGCGACGCGCGACCCGGACCTTTGCCGCGTGCTGGCAGACCTATTCGATCTGCCCCTGCCGGTGTGGATCGTGATGCACGAGGACCTGCGAAACGGCAGTCGCTACAGGTTCACCTTCGACGCGCTCGTCGAGGCCTTCGCGGGGATCACGCAGGAGGCATTTTCCGCAACGGGCCCAAACGTCTTCAACGCACAAAACTGAACCAACCAGCGGCAACATCACCATAGACCCACGCAAGCGCGCTGATGGTCACCGCGATGCTGAAATAGATCTTTTCGCGCAGCAGGGAGTCGCGTCTGCGGATCAGCGCGTCACGCAAAGGCTCGATGGCCTGCTTCAAGGTATCAAGATGCTGAATGCCCTCGCCATCGAGAGCGTGACCGGCCTGTCCGAGGCGGTCATACAGATCGGCCTCCGCAGTCGGCTTTGCAACCAGAAACACGGCAAGTGTGAGCACGAACGCCAAAGCGCCGCCCCAACCGCCCACGGCCTTGTCACCCCAGCACCCGGCGTAAACAATCCCGATCAGGGATACAGTGAGAGCGACCAACATCGTAACGAAGATGCGCAATTCGCTGGTCCATTGTGCGCCTGCGCCTTCGTCATTGCTGTTTCGATCCTGATCGTAATGCCATTTGACGGCAAAGAACATGGCCGTACCGATGACACTGCCCTTTAAAATCAGGAATATTACTGGAACCCAATCCATCATGGTGTCCTAACAGAAGTCATATCGGATGAGGTTTCAAAACCTGTCCTCACCCGCCACATTTGCGATCTATCGCCCCGCGTGTCAGACCGGATTGATCTGGCGCGTTGCTTGCGGGCCAATCAGGGCCGATAGCAGGTTAAGGCCACGCCGCAATTGATCGTGCCCTATGGTTCCGCCGATGGACACCCGCATGACAGCAGGCCATGCCACGGGACAGGAGCAGTTCGGCCCCTGCCCCGCGCGCCGATGGGGCAAGCCCGCCTTGATGGCATCGGCAAGAGACTGGGCAATCGCGAGATGTTCAGGTCCGCTCGCCATATTGATGTCAGGCGTCCAATCGATCACCGAGGGGCCCCAACTTTTTGTATGCATTTTGTATGGATTGCTCATCCCGGTGATGGAGAGCATGGCGCCCAGCCCATCAGGACCGCGGTTCCCTGCGCGCACCTCAATCAGCCTTATCCTCGGCGCGGGCGTGCAGTTCGGCCCACAGCTTTTCGGTACCGGCCTCCTGCGCGTGATTCACATAGGCCGAGGCGACCAGCCACCCCTTGATATAGGGCAATGGCAAGACGCAGCCGAGCATCAATAGCGGGAGCGATGTGACCATATGCACCCAATAGGGCGGATCAAACGTCACCTGAAGCCAGACAACAAAAAAGGACAGCGGAAACGCCACGATACAGAGCGAAAAGAACGCCGGGCCATCATCGGGAGCCGCAAACTTGTAGTCCAGCCCGCAATGGGGGCAGCGGTCCTGCAACTTCAGCCAGCGTTTGAACATGGATGCCTTGCCGCATTTTGGGCAACAGCCCCTGATGCCGCAATGAAAAATCCATTTCCCTTTATTTTCAATCAGATTTGCGGGTTTCATCGGCCTTATCCCTTGAAGGGGCACTGATTCTTCATCCCGCTTATCATGCATGCATAAAGCATGCAATAATGCATACAATTGCCGGTCTGTTTGTATCGGCAATATGTGACTGTTGCCGTTTGGCAGGGCAAAAGCGGCTTATGGCTGACAAGCCGAACCAGGCGCGGACCACCAGCCCAAGGCAACAAATGCGACATCGGTTGCGCGGCAAGTCGAAGGACGACGCCGTTCAGATCGACATTGTCGCGCATTGCATTGACGACGTGCGTTGCGCGCGCGGTCGGCCTTTCGACCAGCCCCTGCCTGTCGCGGGGAAAAACACTCGAAAGCCTCGGCTACATCCAATCTTACGGCGCCCGCATCGCGCTGGATATGTTGGGCGACCATGTGACGGTGTTTACCGAGGTTAAGCTGACCGGGCATGGGCAAGTTTTCCAGCTGCATCGTGCTGGGCACACCGATCCTTCGCAAAGGCTATCCCCTGGACCGCATTTTTGGCCTGACCTGCCCCCCGGAAATGTGACCGGCACCTGGGGGAGGCTGACGCAAGGATTCGCCCGGAAATGAAGCGCAGCAGGCCGGGATGGCGACGGCGGAGGTATGCCATCGCCATGGCCGAGACTTTGGGCATGGCGATCAATGCAGCATCGGCAATCCGCGCGCGGCCAGGACGGTTTCGGTGCCGAGCGCAGCGCGGGCCCGGCACACATGCTGTTCATGCATCGCGCGCGGAAAGTCGAAGCCATCACCGGCATTCACACAGGCTTCGTCGGCGGCGCGGGCGATGCGCCGGTGCAGCGCGGTCTGCCCCGCAGCCGATCCAAGATCCAGATCGGCGTAGAACACGGCAACATGCGTGGGCTCTGCGGCGGGATCGAGCGGATTGGCGATGCCGGGGCCAAGAGCGGCGGCGGCAAGCGTGGCGATCATCAAGGTCATGGTCATGGGTCTGCTCCTGCATAGGGCCTGCCGAATAGACAGGCGGGCGCGCTCGCGGCCTCGCAGAACGCGGGCGCGGGAGTGGACGGGAAAGGTTGTGGTCGGTGAAAACCGGCTATTTTCGTTGAGACATTAAAACAAAAACAGACGTTTAAATCGAAACTGCAGATCCTTGAAAAAAGGCGGTAAGCATCGCGGCCCCACGAAACATTGGCCCTGTCGGGAAAATCCCCATCGCTCAAAAGGCTGTTCCGATATCCGCCGCCGGCTCTGGGCTAACGCCAAAGGGGAGTCGCGACAATGGCACATTTTTGACCGCGCCGCTCAGGCGCCGGACGGCTCAGGCGGCCATGGGGGCCGCACCCGCCGCGCGGTCCCGCAATGTCCGCGCGGCCGCGATCAGATAGATGATCATCTTGGTCGCAAAGACCCATTCCACCGCCGTTCGGCCCGCAGGGGTAAAGAGAACCGCCCGGTCCCGGACCGCGATCAGGCCCGCCGTCTCGCCCGCCGCCAGCATCCGCCGGACATGCATCCGCGACACCTTGAACCGGCGCGCGCATGTGGCGATCGCGAAAGGAACGGGCGTGTCGGGCGGAAAGACCTCATCGGGGGCTGCATCCAGAAGTTCGTACAGGATCTGGGTTCCAGCGTTTCGGTGCAGGAAAACCTGATGATAGGCTTCGACGTTATGGCCCTGCCGCGTCTCATCGAGGAAGCCATGCGTCAGATGCCGGATGAAGCCGCCGAAGATGATCGGATTGTCGATGTCCGACGCGATTTCTCCGGCCGCCGGGGCCAAAATGGCCAGCGCCTGGGCCAGCAGCGCCAGATGCCTGCGATAGGTGTCCAGAAATTTGTCAGTGGCAAGATAGCGCGCCGGTTGGCCCACCTCCCTCACCGGGCGTGGTTCGACAAAGCCGAGATAGATCATATAGAGGAGAAGCGCACGGGCGCGACCGGGACTGGCCAGCCCGAATTCCGACATCAGGGCCTTGAGGCGCGGCAGCGATATGCCCCCCGACATATGCAGATGCGCAGCGGCCAAAGCGGCGACTTTGCGTCCGGCGTCCTTGAAGATACCGTCCAAGGCCGGGTCCTGGGCGGCGGCCTCAAGCATGGTGCGGATCAGCCGGCGGACCGCGCGCGGATAGGCGGGATCCTGGCGCAGACGCGCATAGCTGTCGGGCGTGATGGTCGATCCGGTGTCCCACGCCAGCAAGGCGGCCAAGGCGGTATCAGTGCTCATTTGGGTTTGGAGGCCCGGTGGACCCTCCCCGGCATGAACCAGCCCCTCTGCGCCATCACGCCAGATGCCCCCTGTTCAGCAGCAGCCCCATGAGATGGATCCTGTCGATACGTGCGACGGCCGTTGCGCGGCCTCGAACAAAGCTATCATCGCGGCCGCAGCGACGGAAGTCCTTCCGCAAATGTACGGCAAGGGAGCCTGCTCCTGCTAGCGCGGCGCGATCACCGCTGCCAAAGTCATCGGCTTGAGGGCGATGACAAGATCCCGCGTCGGAAAAGAGGTTCTTTCCGGCGGGTCCGAGCGCGCGGGGCGACTGGCCGGGCCCTGATCGATCCAGGCATATTGATCCGGCCCAAAGAGGCTGACCCGAACCTGACCGGCAATCGGGCGGGCCGCACCTTTTGCGCCCTGCGCCATGATATGCAGTTCGACCGTCCGATCCGGGCTGCGATTGATGGCCAGCAGGCCCAGTTTTCCATCGGGCCGCGCGATGGCATAGAGGCGCACCGCAAGATCGGCGGCCCCCGTCATCTCGACCGGCAGAAACCGATGCACGCCCTTGGCCATCATCCAGTCGCCGGTCAGCAGCCGGGCGGTATGATAGCTGGGCAACGGCGTGGCCGCCTGCCCGGCGGGGTCGGCCATATGCAGGGCCATGTTGCCATAACCGGCGCAGGCCAGGTTCTGATTGACCGGCACATTCGGCCCATAGCCGAACAGATAGGCCGCGCTGCCGCCTTCGCTCAGGAACTGACCGATGATATTGGCCATCAGCAGGGCGCTGGGCATTTCGGCCATGGCGCGGCCGGAATAGGCGGAAAAGCCGTATTCGGTGATGATCCGGGGAATATCCGGCCCGACGCCCTCGGCCGTCAACCGCGCCATCAGCCGATCCATCAAACGGTCCTCCTCGACCAGCTTGGCGGGAATGTCGCCGCAGATGTCGTCAAAGGGATAGAATTCGAAAGAGTAGAACTGCAGATCGGACAGGTGGCCGCGATCCTGCAGGGCGCGGATGAAATGCCGGTTCCATGAACGATCCGGGTCGGAATTGAGCCATGTTTCGCTCAAGGCGCTTTGCGAACTGGGGCCGCCGAAACGGACACTCGGGGCAATGGGGCGAAGCCGGTCCACCCAGGCGAGGTAAAGCGCGGCATAATCATCGGCATTGCCGAATTGCCCGTCCGGCTCCTCGCCCAGTTCCACCTGCGCCACCGGGTAATGCCGCCGCTGCACATAGCGCAAGGCCGCCGCCGCATTCTTGGGCGTATCAAACAGCACGCCCACCGGCAGCATGATCGGCCGCCCATTGCCAAGCCCGCTGCGAAACACGCGGTCAAGGCCGGGCTGTTCAAGGTTGGGGTCGCGGTCAATCGAGCGATGCCACGGATCGGTGGAGGAGACATGGGTGAATGTCTGCCCCGTCTTGTCAGGGGCATGGCGGACCAGATCCACCAGTTTGCCGTCCGGCCCGATCCGTCCGGCGCCGATCTCGCGCACGGCAAAACCGGCCCGGTCGCGCCAGTCCTTTGCCCCCGGCGGCGCGGTGTGCGATCCCCGCTCCAGCAGCACCCGCAGATATTTCACGCTGACGGGACGCTCTGCCAGTTTCAGCACGACATCGCCGCCAGCCCCGCCGGTCAGCACCCCATGGTCAAAGGTGATCCAATGCGCGCCCGGCCCATAGTCATTGTCGCTGGACCAATATTGGACCTTGTAGGCGGTGGCATAGGGCGTGCCCCAAGCGATGCGGACGGCGTTAATGTCCACCGGATCATCAAAGCGCAGGATCAGCCATTGATCATGCGGGCGCCCATCTTTCAGGAAACCGGCGTCAAGATAGGGATTGGATTTCCAGAAGCTTGTTTCGTCGCCGTCGGTCAGGCGCGAGAAATCCTTGTCATTGGCATTGTCGACCGTGTCGCCCCGCCGGGGCAGCTTGTAGCCCCATGAAACGCGGATCGGCTTTTTCGCGCGGTCGCTTGATGTCCAATAGCCCTGCTGGTGATCGGGATCGCTCCATTGCCCTTCCGGGTTCCAGTGCCAGTTCTCGATGCCCAGTTCGGTGCGCAGCCGATAGGTCAGCCGGGTCAGACGGGCGCTGCGCATGGCGGCGATGTTGTGGCGGGTCAGAAGCCGCCCGGCCGCGCCGCCCGCGCCGCCGTCAATCCCCGCCCCAAGCGCCTCGACCGGGTCGAAACGCGGGCCAGACGCATTGTCGATTTGGATCACGGCCGAAATGGGCGCGCTGTCGCGGCCAAGCACCGGCCCCGGCCCCAGACACGCAAGTCCGAGCAGGATGGGCAGAAGATGGCGGCAACGCAAACGCTGTGAAATGGGCATGCGCTAATAGGAGCCTTGCCACGGTAATCAACAGGGCAAAGCCCGATGCGATCGGGATATGGGCCGCTGCGCCCGATGTCACGCCACCTTGGGCGCCAGATGCCATACGGGCGGCGCCTCGTTTGACAACAGACGCTGCATTTCAGCGGCAATATAGTCGCGCGTCATCGGCAGGGCGCTCTGCTGTTTGACGTTCTGGATATGGAAATTGACCATATTGCCCTGACGGAACGCCTGTTCGGCCCCGACCAGATAGAATTGCCACATGCGCAGCAATTCCTCGTCATACATGGCGATGATCCGGTCGGCGTGCAGCGTGGTGCGCCGATACCATTCGGCCAGCGTTTCGGCATAGTGATAGCGCAGCACCTCGATATCGCCGGTTTTCCACCCCGTCCGCTCGATGGCTCCCACCAGCTCGCTCATCGCCGGGATATAGCCGCCGGGGAAGATATATTTGCGCGTCCACGCATCGGTGAAACCCGGCCCGCCCGCGCGCCCGATCGTATGGGTCAGCATAATGCCGTCATCGGCCAGCCGGTCGAACGTATGGCCGAAATACTCGTCGAAATGGCGCGCGCCGACATGCTCGATCATGCCCACGCTGGTGATCCGGTCGAATGTTTCGGTCAGATCGCGGTAATCGACGAGGCGGAACTGCACCCGGTCGGCCACGCCTGCGGCCTGCGCGCGTTCCTGCGCAAAGGCGACCTGATCGGGGGCCAGCGAAATGCCCAGCACCTCGCAACCGTAATGGCGGTTGAGAAACAGCCCCAGCCCGCCCCAGCCGCAGCCGATATCGAGCACCCGCATCCCGCGCGCATCGGGCGGCAGGCGCAATTTGGCCGCGATCAGCGCTTTCTTTTCCAGTTGGGCCTGTTCCAGCCCCACCTGCGGGCCGGAAAAATAGGCCATCGTATATTGCCGGTCCTCGTCGAGGAACATTTCGTAGAATTGCCGCGTCAGGTCGTAATGGTGGCGTACATTGCGGCTGGAACGGCGGCGGTCGTTGAACTGGTCGAAATACCATGCCGCGCGGTCGATCATCCGGCTCAGCCGCCCCGGCGCGTCCATATGGGTCTTGGCCGCCTTGGCCTCGGCGCCGATCATCAGCACCAGATCGCGGATGTCATGGGGCGGCTCGACCACCATCCAGCCGCGCATATAGGCCTCGCCCGCGCCCAGCGAAGGGTTGCGCGCAATATGCCCTGCGGTGCGCTTGTCGGTGAAGCGCAGGCAGAGCGGAGCGCCCTTGCCCGAGCCGTAAAGATGGACCTTCCCGTCCGCGTCGGTGATCTGCAAAGGCCCGGTGCGGATCGCACGGCGGAGGAAGCGGTCAAGCAGCCACATATCTCATCCTTTCATTCCGTCGCCAACCAATGCCTCAGGCGCGGGTCGGTTCCGCAACCCCAACAGAAACACTTAACGGCGCGATGAAAACAGCCGGAAATATACGGGTAGGCCGGGCTCAGGCCATTTGGGCGCGGGCCTCGCGCCTTTGCCGTTTTTCCAGATACATCGCAGCATCGGCATCCTGCAGCGCCTGATCCACCGTGGTGTGGCGCGGATCGGCGCTGACGATGCCCAGGCTGGCGCCGGGATAGGTCATCGAGCAGCCGGGCAGATCGTAATGCCCCTCGATCAGCCCGGCCAACCGCCGCCGCATCGCCGCCACGGTCATTTCGCTGCCCTGCCCTTGCGCCGGCCCAAGCCCCGCCAGCACAAATTCATCGCCGCCCAGCCGCCCCAGCAGGTCGCTGCCCCGCATGCCCGCAGACAGCCTGCGCCCGACCTCGATGAGGAAAGCATCGCCGCATTCATGGCCATAGGTGTCGTTGATCTGCTTAAAGCCATCAAGGTCGATAAAGGCCACCGTCACCCGCCGCCCCTCGCGCAGGGCAAGGCTGAAAAGGCGGCCCAGTTCCTGAAAGATGAAGCGGCGATTGGGCAGGCCGGTCAACGTGTCGGTAAAGGAAAAGCCCTCCAGCTCACGATTGGCCCGCTGGAGCCTTTCAAGCAGGTTCTCGCGCTGGATATGCTGCTGGATCAAAGCACCGAACAGGATCAGCACCTGACGCCCTTCGGAAGTGATCGGGCGTTTTTCCGAGCTGGCGGCGCATAATGTGCCAAACAGGCTGCCATCCTCGAGCCGCACAGGGGTGGAGGCATAGGTGCATATGCCAAGCGCGCGCGCCGCATCCGAATCGCCCCAGCAGCCCGCCACATCATCCGTGAAAGGTTGTCCGGCATCCAGCGCCCGTTTGCACAAAGTGTCGTCCCATGGCACCGAGAGGCCCTCAGGGATCTGCATCACCTTGCTGTTGCGGGCATAGAGGATGCTCTGGACCCCGGCTTCCTCGTCAATCCGGGTCAGATAGGTGCTTTCCAGCCCCGTCACCAGTTCGAGCATGGTCAGAAGCGGGCGGGTGAGTTGTTCGACCGTCTGCGCACTTGCAACCGTTTCGGAAATCTGACCCAGCAACGCGTCCGACATGGCAGATCCTCTTTGTTCTGCGAGCCTTACGTCGGCTCTTCTAGCCCCCAACAATGCCAAAATCCACCCATTTGGCATCAGACAATATGCTGAGCCGAGGGATAAATGCCATCGGCTTGATCGCGGCGGGCCATCCTGCCTATACCTCGCGGTCATGAAGCAACTGTCTCGCGCTCTGTCGCCCCTCGCCCTTTCCCTGTCTTTTGCTGGGGCTCTGTCCCTGTTCGGGGCCGCCCATGCCGCCTCGCCCGCGCACAAGCCCGCGGCGGCCAAGTCCGCAGCGCCTGCGGCCAAGACGGCCGTTGCGGCCAGCAATGCGATCATCCCGCTGCCGCTGAACCCGATCCTGCCCCCCGCCCAGCGCGTCTGCGGCACCAAGACCGCTTCGGGCGTCAGCTTCACCATGCTGCGCCCGGCCACCGGCCCCGTGCCTGCCGAAGAGGATTACGTGCTGGTCAATTATATCGGCTATCTGGCCGCCACGGGCGCTGTCTTCGATCAGGGAATGCATGCGACATTTCCCGTCGCGGGCGTGATCCCCGGTTTCTCGCAGGGGCTTCAGATGGTGCCCAAGGGCGGCATCGCGCGTTTCTGCATTCCGGCGGCCATGGGCTATGGCGCGCAGGCCGCAGGCCCAATTCCCGCCAATTCCGATCTGGTGTTTCAGGTAGAGTTGGTTGACTACAAGACCGGCGCAGAGATCGAAACGATGCGCAAGGCCCGCGCGGCGGCAACGGCCCCTGCCGAAACGGCTCCTGCCGCTCCTGCCCCCGCGCCCACCGGCACGCCCCAGCAATAAGGCAAGGCGCTGCGCCGGGCCGTCGGTCTGGCGCAGCCTCGAAGGCCCTTTGCCGCTTTGATGCTGCTTTATGAGAAACGGTGGTGGACAGGGCTAGATTCGAACTAGCGTACGCTTGCGCGGGCAGATTTACAGTCTGCTGCCTTTAACCACTCGGCCACCTGTCCACACCGTCAGGCCTCTTTGGCAGAGGCATCGAGCTGGGGGTCTCCCCCCGAATGGCCCCATTTGTGTGGAGCCGTTCAGCCGAGGTCCGCGCCTATGCGGATCTTGTTCGCGTCTGTCAACAGGCAGAAATCATTGCGCACAAATTCTGTGACAAAAGCCACGACACGCAAGGAAACAGACCCCCGGCAGGGCCAATCACAATGAATTGATTGGGAATTATCGGGGGAAACTGCAACGGTGGTGGACAGGGCTAGATTCGAACTAGCGTACGCTCTCGCGGGCAGATTTACAGTCTGCTGCCATTAACCACTCGGCCACCTGTCCACACCGTCAGGCCTCTTGCGAGGCTATCCAGCTTGGGGGTCTCCCCCCGAATGGCCCCATTTGTGTGGAGCCGTTCAGCCGAGGTCCGCGCCTATGAGGATCTTGCCCTTGCCTGTCAACACTCGAATTGGCAAAGGCGGGGAAATTTTTTCCAGAAAGGACAGTTTCATGAGCCGCCACAGCGATGACGACAGCCAACAGGGCGGACGCGGAAAGGCCAAGGCTCTGCGGGGCCGCGCGGGCCGCATGCAGGGCGGACGCGGTTCGGGCCGCGCCAGCAAGGGCGCGGTGCGCCTGTGGGGCCACCATGCGGTCGAGGCCGCGCTGAAGAACCCCGACCGCCGCCACCGCAAATTGTGGGCCACGCGCGAAGCCATTGCGAATCTGGATGGCGAGCTTCCCGCTGATTTCACGATCGAATATGCGCAAGCCGCCGATCTTGGCCGCCTTGTCGCCCGCGATGCGCCGCATCAGGGGCTGGTGCTGGAATGCGATGCGCTGGAGGATATTTTCCTTGATGAAGTGCTGGACGGCGATCCCTCGCGCCCGATTGTGGTGCTGGATCAGGTGACCGATCCGCATAATGTCGGCGCGATCCTGCGCTCGGCGGCGGCCTTCAATGCGGCCGCGATTGTGACGCAGGACCGCCATGCGCCGCCCGAATCGGGTGTGCTCGCCAAATCGGCCAGCGGCGCGCTTGAGGTCGTTCCCTGGGTCCGCGTGGTCAATCTGGCCCGCGCGCTCGAGGAAATCGCCGAGGCCGGTTATTGGCGCATCGGTCTGGCGGGCGAGGCCAAGGCGACCCTGTCGCAAGCGATGAGCGCCGGTCCTGTCGCACTGGTGCTGGGCGCCGAGGGCGAAGGCATGCGCCACAACATCACCCAGCATTGTGACGCCCTCGCCCGCCTGCCGATCAGCGAGGCAATGGAATCGCTCAACGTGTCGAATGCCGCCGCCATCGCGCTCTATGCCGTGGCCACGCGTGAGGATGCCGAATAAGCCCCTTCCCATGCCTCAAACAAAAACGCCGCCCGGATAATCCGAGGCGGCGTTTTTCTTTCTGCTTATGGCTGCGAGGCGTTTCAGCCATTCAGCAGTCAAAAACGGGTGATCAGTTCACCGCGTCCTTCAGGCCCTTGCCAGCCTTGAACTTGGGCTGAGCCGAAGCCGAGATCGCCAGAGGTTCGCCGGTGCGGGGGTTGCGACCGGTCGAAGCCTTGCGCTTGGCCACCGAGAAAGTACCAAAGCCGACCAGACGGACTTCATCACCAGCCTTCAGAGCAGCGGTAATCGCTTCGAACACGCCTTCGACAGCCTTGGTCGCATCGTTGCGGGTAAGGCCGCTGGCTTCGGCAACCGCGCCGATCAGTTCGTTCTTATTCATTTGGGTACCCCCGGAAAGGACGTTGAGAATATCTGTTTGAGTCGCCTCGACAGCGGGCGGAATTGAGCGATTTTTAATGCCCCTGTCAAAGCGAAATGCGGTTAAAAACCCGCAATTATCCCCGAAAATCGGGGGTTTTCGACGAATGGAAGGCTAAACCCGGCCTGTCGCGGCCCAAGGGCAATGAGGCGACCGGGCGCAAACCCGAGTCGCCGCATTGCAGCAAAATAGGCACCGTGAATCAGTGCGCCGTTGCCGAGGAAGCCGGCGGTGCAGGCGCGGCGGCGGGCTGGCTGGCCAGATCGTCGGCCTCGGTCCATTCAATGGCCTGCGGCACCTCAACCAATGCGCGCGCCAGCACCTGATCGACATGGCTGACGGGCACGATTTCCAGACCTTCGCGGATATTGGCCGGGATCTCGGCCAGATCCTTGGCGTTTTCTTCCGGGATCAGCACCGTCTTGATACCGCCCCGCAGCGCGGCCAGCAGCTTTTCCTTCAAGCCACCGATCGCCAGCACACGGCCGCGCAGCGTAACCTCGCCGGTCATCGCCACATCGGCGCGCACGGGAATGCCCGTCAGCGTGGAGACCATCGCCGTCACCATGCCGATGCCCGCACTCGGCCCATCCTTGGGCACGGCGCCTTCGGGCAAGTGAATGTGCAGATCCTTGCGGTTGAAGATCGACGGCTTGATGCCATAGGCTGGCGCGCGGGCCTTCACAAACGAGAACGCCATCTGAACGCTCTCGCTCATCACCTCGCCCAGCTTGCCCGTGGTCTTGACCGCGCCCTTGCCCGGCACCGTCACGCTTTCGATGGTCAGCAATTCGCCGCCCACCTCGGTCCAGGCAAGGCCCGTCACCGAACCGATCTGATTTTCCTCGTCCGAAACGCCATGACGGAATTTGCGGACACCGGCGAAATCGGCCAGGTTTTCGGGCGTGATCGTCACGCCCTTTTCCTTGCCCTCAAGGATCTTGCGCAGGCTCTTGCGCGCCAGCCGGGCGATCTCGCGCTCCAGCGTACGCACGCCCGCCTCGCGGGTGTAATAGCGGATCAGATCGCGCAGCGCGGGCTGCGTCAGGGTGAATTCGCCCTTCTTCAACCCATGCGCCTCGACCTGCTTGGCCACCAGATGGCGCTCAGCGATCTCGACCTTCTCGTCCTCGGTGTACCCCTCGAGACGGATGATCTCCATGCGGTCCAGCAAAGGCTGGGGCAGGTTCAGACTGTTGGCCGTGCAGACGAACATGATGTCCGACAGATCGATGTCCAGTTCCAGATAGTGATCCTGGAACTTGGCATTCTGCTCCGGGTCCAGCACTTCGAGCAGCGCCGAGGCCGGATCGCCGCGGAAATCCTGACCGAGCTTGTCGATCTCGTCGAGCAGGAACAGCGGATTGCTGGTGCCCGCCTTTTTCAGGTTCGACACGATCTTGCCCGGCATGGAGCCGATATAAGTGCGACGGTGGCCGCGAATTTCGGCCTCGTCGCGCACGCCGCCCAGCGACTGGCGGATGAATTCGCGCCCGCAAGCCTTGGCGATGCTCTTGCCCAGCGAGGTCTTGCCCACGCCCGGCGGGCCGACGAGGCACAGGATCGGACCTTTAAGCTTGTTGGTCCGCGCCTGAACCGCCAGATATTCGATGATCCGGTCCTTGACCTTGTCCAGAGCATAGTGATCAGCATCGAGCACAGCCTGCGCCGCGCCAATATCCTTTTTCAGCTTGCTCTTCTTGCCCCAGGGCAGGCCCAACAGCACGTCGAGATAATTGCGCACGACGGTCGCTTCGGCGCTCATCGGCTGCATCGTCTTAAGCTTCTTCAGCTCGGTCTCGGCCTTGGTCCGCGCTTCCTTGCTCAGCTTGAGCTTGTTGATGCGCTCCTGCAGCTCGGCAATTTCATTGGCGCCGTTTTCATCGCCGCCGCCCAGCTCGCTCTGGATCGCCTTCAACTGTTCGTTGAGGTAATATTCGCGCTGGGTCTTTTCCATCTGGCGCTTGACGCGGCCACGGATGCGGCGCTCCACCTGCAAAACGCCCAGTTCGCCTTCCATGAAGCCATAGACCATTTCCAGCCGCTTCAACGGATCGGTTTCCGACAGCAAGGCCTGCTTGTCGGCCACCTTGGCGCTGATATGGCTGGCGATCTGGTCGGCCAGAGCCGAGGCGTCCTCGATTTCGGAAAGCTGGTCGCCCGCATCCTGCGAGAGCTTCTTGTTCAGCTTGGCATATTCGCCGAACTGATCGACGACGCTGCGCATCATCGCGGCCACTTCCGGCCCTTCGGCCTCGCCGCTTTCCACCGGCGCCAGTTCGGCGCGCAGCATCTCCTCTTCCTCGGTCAGGGCGACCATGCGCGCGCGCCGCGTGCCTTCGACCAGCACGCGCACCGTGCCGTCGGGCAGTTTCAGCAGTTGCAGCACCGTGGCCACCACGCCCACATCATAGAGGTCATCGGCATGGGGATCATCGCAGCCGGGGTCCAACTGGGCCAGCAGGAAGATATCCTTGTCGCCCGCCATGGCCGCTTCCAATGCGGCCACCGATTTTTCGCGACCCACAAACAGCGGCACCACCATGCCGGGAAAAACCACAATATCGCGCAGCGGCAGCATCGGCAGCGGCGCCATCACATTCGAGGGAGTGTTCTCGTCGGTCATAATCTTCCATTCAGGCTGCGCCTCAGAACGGCAGCCCCGCATTGTTTTTGAGGATATGGGGAGCGGATGCGCGTGGTGCAATGGGGAAAAGGGCCGCAATCGCCCATGTCGGCAATTTGCCCACAGAAGGCAGCGGTGCGGTTTTCCTATTTCGCCGCGCCGATCAACGCCCGCAGGCGGTCGAGCGGAACCGCCATGCCCAACAGATCGCCGCGATCCTTGCCCCCGCCCAGATGCAGCCCCAGCACCCGCCCCGCGTCATCAACCACGGCGGCTCCGCTGCTGGCCCGCATGTCCAGCGTGCCGTCGACAAAGGCATATTGCAGCGCATCGGGGCCATTATAGATTACCCGCGCGCCATAGCGCCGAATCCGCCCATCGCCCCCCATCGAGGCCACGACCCAAACCTCATCGCCCACCGCCGCGGGTTTGTCGGCCAGTTGCAGTCGGGTGGCGCCGTTCAGGCTGGCCGGATC
The DNA here is from genome assembly GCF_028607105.1 of Novosphingobium humi. Taxonomy (GTDB): domain Bacteria; phylum Pseudomonadota; class Alphaproteobacteria; order Sphingomonadales; family Sphingomonadaceae; genus Novosphingobium; species Novosphingobium humi. The sequence continues at coordinate 1,744,805 of NZ_CP117417.1, forward strand.
GGCGGCAAAGGCGGCCACATCGCGAAAGGGCGTGGCCATCGGCACCGCCCCGGCAATCGCCAGCGTGCGCCGCGCGGCCCAATGCTGGCCATCGGCGCTGATACAGGCCGTCATCTTCACATGGTCGGGCAAATGTTCGGATGGGATCTGCGCCGCCAACCCGCCATTCGGCCCGAACAGATGCAGCGCCGTCACCAGAAAAAGCGCAGGAGGACGCGGCGCCAGCGGATTGCTCGGGCTGGGCGGCTCGGTCATATCCAGCAAAAAGGCGGTTCCGGCCGACATGGTGCCGTCATCGACCGCAAAGGCGGGACGGCAGGTTGCCGCAACCGGATCGGGCGCTTTGTCGCTTTCGCCGGCCCCCGCCATTGAGGCGAAAGAGGCCAGCATGAGGGCCATGGCGCCACGCCACAGCCCCTGATGCATTCCCGTCATGGAGGGATCAGAACGGCAGCTTGAAGCCCGGCGGCAGGCCCATGCCGCTCTGCGCCTTGGCCAGTTCGGCCCCGGCGACTTCGTCGGCCTTGGCGCGCGCATCGTTGAACGCCGCCGCGATCAGATCCTCCAGAATGCCCTTGTCGGCGGGCACCAGCAGGCTGTCATCGACCGAAACGCCGATCACGCGGCCCTTGGCGCTGGCGCGGATCTTGACCAGACCGCCGCCCGCGCTGCCTTCAACCTCGAGCGAATCCAGCTTCGACTGGGTTTCGTTCATCTGCTTCTGGATCGTTTCGGCGGCCTGCTGGGCGGCCTTGATCATTTCTTCCATCGACTTCATTTAACGGCTCCCATAGGACTGGCGGCGAGCAAAACCGCCAGACTGTCCTTCATCGGTAATATCCTGCGCCCCCGGAAATGCGGCCAATGCGGCCTGCATCAGGGGCGATTGCTGGCGCTGGCTGACCTGCGCCTCGCGGGCCTTGGCTTCAACCTCCATCAAAGTCGGTTGGCCGCCTTCGCTGCGCTGCTCGACCTCCCACAGATCGCCGGTTGCCTCACGCAGGATCTTGCGCAGGTCCTCGACGATATTCATCGCAAAGCCCGGAGCCTGCTCGAAAACCAGCCTTGCGGGCGAAAGTTCGACCACGCGCACCTGCCCGCGCATCATCGCCCCCATGGGGATCGAGTAATGCTCGACATGCTCGACCAATTGCCGCCAGTCCATCGCCGGGGTGGCGGGCGCCGGTGCCGGTGCCGGTTCGCCGGGCGCGGGGGCCGGCATGGCCACGGCCTGCGCGGCCAGCCCTTCAAGCTTTTTCACCAATTGCCCCGGATCGGGCATATCGGCGGCATGGAGGCAACGCAGCAGCGCCATTTCCGCCGCCACCAAGGGCGCGGGCGCGGTCTTGACCTCGTCATGCCCCTTGATCAGCATTTGCCAGAGGCGGTGCAATTGCCCCGGCTGCAAACGCTTGGCCCAATCCTCGATGGCCTTGCGCTCATCCTCGGACACGGCCTTGATCTCGCCCCGGCCAACCTGCGCCACGGTGATGCGGTGGGTGATTTCCATGGCGCTGCGCATCAGGGCAATCGGCTCGACCCCCAGCGCAAATTGCGCCGACACCAGATCGAGCAAAGCGCCGCCATCGCCGGTCAGCAAGGCGGCGAACAATTTGCGCTGCACGCTCTTGTCGGCCAGCCCCAGCATCTCGCGCACGCTTTCGGCGGTGACATTGGTGTGGTCGGAATCGCTGGCCAGATCGGCATGGGCAATCGCCTGATCAAGGATCGAAAGACCGTCGCGCGCCGAACCTTCGGCCGCCTCGGCAATCATACCCAGCGCCTCGGCCTCGATGGCCACGCCTTCCTTTTCGCAGATCGCACCAAAATGCTCGGCCAGCAATTTGGCCGGGATGCGTTTCAGGTCAAACCGCTGACACCGCGACAGGACGGTGATCGGCAGCTTGTCGACTTCGGTGGTGGCGAAAAGGAATTTTACATGCGCAGGCGGTTCCTCAAGAGTCTTGAGCAACGCATTGAAAGCATTGCGCGAAAGCATGTGAACTTCGTCGATGATATAGATCTTGTAGCGCGCCGAAACCGCCGCATAGCGCACCGCCTCGATGATCTCGCGCACATCGTCCACGCCGGTATGGCTGGCCGCGTCCATCTCGATCACGTCGATATGGCGCCCCTCGGCAATCGCCACGCAGGGCTCGCACACGCCGCAGGGAGAAATCGTCGGCCCGCCCTTGCCATCCGCGCCCACGCAATTGAGCGCCTTGGCGATCAGGCGCGCGGTGGAGGTCTTGCCCACGCCGCGAATGCCGGTCATCAAAAACGCATGGGCCAGACGATCGCGCTTGATCGCATTGGCCAGTGTCTGGACCATCGCGTCCTGACCGATCAGTTCGGCAAAAGTCTGGGAACGATATTTGCGCGCCAGCACGCGATAGGGCTGGGCGGAAACCACGGGCGCGGGTTTTGGGGCCGGATCGGGCGCGCCGAACATGCTCTCCTGCCCCGCCGCCTCCAGTTCGGCCGCGCTGGGCTGATCTTCTGCGGCGTCATCGTCCCACGGCAGATCATCGCCGTCATCGTCGCCGCCGAACATGTCCGAGGAATCAGTCATCATGAATGTCTAACTAGGGCTTGGGGAGAAGAAGGGAAGGATAAATGCGAGGGACTCGTCCCTCGCGTTCCCATTACTGCCTTTGTCGCTCTTTGCATCGCCCAAGGCGTAACGCCGCACCGCCGGAGGCAATGATATTAAACCGCTTCGCGGAAAGCCAGCGATTTGGCACCACCCCAGTCATGGGATTGCAAAGGGTCGAGGCCCTTTGCCCGCCGGAGGCACAACCCCGCCGCACAAACAAAAAAACCAGCCCGAAAGCTGGTTCTTTGTAACGTAGGAGCCGGCCGACCCGCGGCAATTCCGTTGTGGCTGCTTCCTTCCGGACCTGACCAGGTTGGCGGACGCAACGTCCGACCGACTCCCGGAGCGGCCTATGGCGAGGCTTGCCGCGAAAGGCAAGCCCCTTTGATGCTTAGCGGAAATTATCCGCGTAGGCCTGCAGCTTAAGGCGGCGCGGCGGGGTGGCGTGGATGGTCGCCAAGATGCCGTGCTTGTCGGCATAGGCCTTGGCTTCATCCAGCGAGGCGAATTTCAGGCTCACCTGATTTTGCGTGTCGGCGCTGCCGGGCCAACCCATCAGGGGATCGGGGCGGCGGGCCTCATTGGGGGCGAATTCGAGGATCCACTGGTCCAGCAGGGCCTTGCCGGACTGCATGGCGTTCTTCGGGCGCTGAAAGATACGTGCGGTCATGGGCGCTGCCATGCCAGCGAATCGCGCCATAAATCAAGTGCGACGTTGCGCTGCAAACGCGTTTTTCGTCTTCAGGCTGGGGTCTTCGGCCCATGGCTCGTCGGGCCAGCGGTGTTTGGGGTATCTCCCCTTCATGTCCTTGACCACATCGCGCCACGATCCGCGCCAGAATCCGGGCAGATCGAGCGTGGTCTGGATCGGCTTTCCGCCCGGAGATGTGAGCAAAAGCCGCAAGGGTTGCGGCGGGTTGCCGAAACTGGGGTGGCGCTCAAGGCCGAAAAGCGCCTGCACGCGCACCTCGACCGATGGGCCGCCCGCATCGTCATAGTCGATGGGATGGGTGCTCCCCGCAGGGCTGCGGAATTCGGACGGCACCAGTCGGTCAAGCGTCTGTTTCCCATCCCAGCCAAGTCGGTCAAGCAAGGCCTGATGCAGCGCGCCCGGATCAACCGAATCGAGCCGCCGTTTCAGATGCGGCCCCGCCCAATCCTCCAGATCGGCCAGCAAGGCCTCCTCGCTCAACGCCTCCACCCCGGCAAAGCGCGCGCGTTTGAGCAGATTGAGGCTCGCGCGGCCGAGCGGCAACAGCCCCAGCCCCTCGGCCCTGATCCGCTCGCACAGAAAGGCCGTGATCGCGGCCAGGTCAGGCTTGGGATCGCTGCCCCGCGCAAAGACGAAAGCGCCCAGCCGCCGTTCCAGCAGCGCCTCGACCCGCCTTTCATCGGCCACCCAGCGCAAAGTCGAGCGCCGCTCGATCCGATGCGCCAGATGCTCCAGAACCTCGGCCTCGCTCAAGGCAATCGCGCCGGTGATCCGCGCGCCCTTGGCCGACCCTTGCGCCTCGCCCACGGCCAGATAGTCCGCACGCGCCAGCGAGGACAGGCCGTCCAGCACCAGCCCCCTACCCCCCGCCGCCAGCCATTCCTCGCCGCCGGCATCGCGCCGCTTGGCCAGATTGTCGGGAAAGCCCTCGGCCAGCAGTACGCCCGCAGGCGGGGCTTCGCCGGGGATGGGCGACACCAGCTTTTCGGCCCGCCGCGCCCATTGTTTTGCCATTTGCCGCGCCGCCTCGGCCTTGGCCGAACGATCCCCACGCCAGCGGTCAAGCCGGACCAAAAGATCTTCGCCCCGCCCGCCCAAGGCCCGTTCCTGAAGCAGAAAGGCCAGCATTGCCGCTAGCTCCCCCGCCCCGCGCGCCGTGCCATAAAGCAGCATATGCGCCAGTTCCGGCCCCATGGGCAGGCTGGCCATCGCGCGGCCATGATCGGTGATCCGGTCGCCATCCAGCGCGCCAAGGCTGACCAGTTTGGCCCGCGCCGCCGACAAAGCTGCCGCCGGAGGAGGATCAATCCACGCCATCGCCCCCGGATCGAGCGCCCCCCATTGCGCCAGCGCCAGCGTAAAGGGCGCCAGGTCACTGGTCAGCATTTCGGGCGGATCATAGGCGGGACGGCCCGCATGGGCGGCCTCTTCCCACAGCCGATAGGCCACGCCTGGCCGCTGACGCGCGGCGCGGCCCGCGCGCTGGGCAGCCGCCGCCTGAGACGAGCGCGTGGTGATCAGGCGGGTGACACCTGCGGCCTTGTCATATTCCGGGCGGCGCGACAGGCCGCAATCAACCACCACCGACACGCCGTCGAGCGTCAGCGAAGTTTCGGCAATACTGGTGGCCAAGACGATGCGGCGGCGACCTTCGGGATCGCGACGGATGGCGGCGCGCTGCGCCTGCGGCTCGCATTGGCCATGCAGCGGCAGGATCGGCGTGTTCTTCAGCCGCTCCTCCAGCTTTTCCGCCACGCGGGTGATTTCCCCCACGCCGGGCAGGAAGGCCAGAATATCGCCTTCCTCCTCGCGCCATGCGGTCAGGATCGCGCTGACCATCTGCTCGTCGATCCGCGCCTCGGCCCGCGCGCCAAGCCAGCGGATGGTGAGCGGATGGGCGCGCCCCTCGCTCTCGATCACGGGCGTGTCGGGGCCGAGCAAGGCGGCGAAACGCTCGCCGTCAATCGTGGCCGACATGGGGATGATGCGCAGGTCCTCGCGCAGAACTTGCTGACATTCCGCCGCAAGAGCAAGGCCTAAGTCGCTGTCAAGATTGCGCTCATGCGCCTCGTCAAACAGCACGGCGGAAATGCCCGTCAATTCGGGATCGGCCAGAATGGTGGCGACAAAAATCGCCTCGGTGACCACCAGAATGCGCGTCCTGGCCGACTGTTTGCTGTCGAGACGGGTCAGATAGCCCACCGTCTGCCCGGCGCTCTCGCCCATCATTTCGGCCATACGCTCGGCTGCCGCGCGCGCCGCCACGCGCCGGGGCGAGAGCAGGATCACCTTGCCCTCACACCAAGGTTCACGGATCAACGCGGGCGCCACGCTGGTCGTCTTGCCCGCGCCGGGCGGCGCGATCAGCACGGCATTGGGGCGATCGCGCAGGGCCTGCAAAAGTTCAGGCAGGACGGTATGGATGGGCAGGTCTGACACAGGTTTGCGTCATATGGATTTTAGGAGAAAAGGGAAGTGGGCCTCCGGCGAGGGATTTTAGATGCCTCCGGCGGGCAAAGGGCGGGGGCCCTTTGCAATCTCGATACTGTCGATGTCGCGCTTTGGCTCACTCTTGCGCAACCTTGCCACGCCGCAGGCCATTAAACCGCTTCGCGGATTGGCGCAGCCCCGCGAACGGGACGCCAAATTAATGGGGTTGCAAAGGGTCGAGACCCTTTGCCCGCCGGAGGCATAAACCTTAGTACCGCCGCGCCACCGAAAACAGCGCCGCTTCCTCCAGCGCCGAACGCATCTCGCCCGCCGGGAAGATGCTCAACGCATCAATCGCCTTCTGCGCATAATCGGCGGCACGTTGGCGCGTGGCCTCGACCGTGCCGTGGCGGGCGATGATGGCGATGGCTTCGGCCAGATCCTCATCCTCTGTGCGGAAACCGGCGATGGCATCGCGCCAGAACTGCTGCTCTTCCTCATTGCCGGCGGCATAGGCGAGGATGACCGGCAGGGTCATTTTGCCGTCGCGGAAATCGTCGCCCTTGCCCTTGCCCATTTCGGCGGCTTCGGAGTCGTAATCGATGGCGTCGTCCACCAACTGGAACGCCACGCCAAGGTAGCGGCCATAGTCGTCGAGCGCCTGCTCCTCGGCCTCGCTGCGCCCGGCCACGACCGCCGAAATGCGGCAGGCGGCGGCGAAAAGCGCGGCGGTCTTGGCGGCGATGATCGAGAGGTAGTGCTCCTCGCTCGTCTCGATCTTGCGCTGGGCGGTCAATTGGTCGACCTCGCCCTCGGCGATGATCGAGGATGCGCGCGAGAGGATATCCAGCACCCGCAGCGATCCGGCCTCAACCATCAATTCAAAACTGCGGCTGAACAGATAATCGCCCACCAGCACCGTGGCCGGATTGCCGTAGATGATATTGGCCGCCGCCTTGCCCCGGCGCAGGTCCGAGCCATCGACCACATCGTCATGCAGCAGCGTGGCGGTATGGATAAACTCAACCGCTGCGGCCAGCGCATATTGCGCGCCGCCCGTATAGCCAACCAGTTCCGCCGCCGCGACCGTCAGCATCGGGCGCAGACGCTTGCCCCCGCTCGAAATCAGATGCCCGGCAAGCTGCGGGATCAGCGGGATGTCGCTCTGCATCCGGCTCAGAATCACGGCGTTCACCTCGTCCATCCCCTTGGCCGTCAGCGCCAGCAAAGGGTCGATCGAGGGCTGAGGCGCGTCCATGGGCGCCCCAAGTTCAGTCAAGGAAACGGGTTGGGCAGTCATCGGGCCCGCATTGCGCCGCATCCCGCGCAAAGGCAAGGCTGGAATCGACCATTGTCTCATGCTAGCGGCGCTTTATGGTTGAAACGTCACATCAGGGCAGCCTTGTTGCCACCACCGATCCGGTTCTGGCCTCTTTCCGGTCCAGCATCGACAATATCGATGCCGCGCTGATTCACATTCTGGCCGAACGATTCCGCATCACCAAGGCCGTGGGCGAGTATAAAGCCGCCCACACCCTGCCCGCCAGCGATCCGGGGCGCGAAGAACGCCAGATCGCACGCCTGCGCAAACTGGCCGAGGATGCCCAGCTTGATCCCGATTTCGGCGAAAAATTCCTGCGCTTCATCATTGATGAGGTGATCCGGCATCATGAGAAGGCCAAACTGGGCGAATAAGGGGTTTCAAGGGGCCTCCGGCGGGCAAAGGGACTCGATCCCTTTGCAATCCCGATACTATGTAGCGCCTACGATCATCCCTGCATGACCTTGCCGCGCCGCAGGCAATATAAACCGCTTCGCGAAACAGCGCATCATCGCAGTTTCAGCGCTACCCCATAATGGGATTGCAAAGGGCCCCCGCCCTTTGCCCGCCGGAGGCATTTTCTATTACCCCCGCGCTCTGGGCAGACGCAGCTTCACCAGCAGCCCGCCCAGATCCTCGCTCTCGTCCAGCTCGACATTTCCGCCATAGATTTCCGCCACATCGCGGACAATCGCCAGCCCCAGCCCCGTTCCCGGTTTGCCCGTATCCAGCCGCGCGCCACGATCAAAGATGCGGGTGCGCTCGGCCTGGGGGATGCCCATGCCGTCGTCCTCGACCCAGATTTCGACCAGTTCGCCCTTGTCGCCCGCATCAATGGTGACAAAGACGCTGCCGCCGCCATATTTGGCTGCATTTTCGATCAGATTGCCCAAAAGATCGTCCAGATCCTGCCGCTCGATGGCGACCTGCGCGTCATGCGATCCATCAAGGTCAAAGCGCGCGTCGCCATAGAGTCGCTCAACCGCGCGCATCACCGATTTGGCCGCATCCCACACCACGGTGCGCGCCTGCCCCGCCCCCCGGCGGCCCACCGCGCGCGCGCGGGCCAGATGATGCTCGACCTGTCGGCGCATGACCGCCGTTTCGCGCGCCACCGATTCGGCCAGATCGGGCTCCCTGGCCTGCGCCGCGTTGAGCAGCACCGTCAGCGGCGTTTTCAACGCATGGGCCAGATTGCCCGCATGGGTGCGCGCCTCCTCGGCCTGCCGCTCGTTGTGGGATAGCAGGTCGTTCAATTCCTGCACCAGCGGCTGCACCTCAACCGGCAGAGGGTCGGTTACGCGGTTCGCCCCGGTGCTGCGCATATGGGCGATGGCCAGACGCACGCGGCGCAACGGGGATAGGCCATACCAGCTCTGGATCGCCGCCATCAGCACAAGGCCAAGGCCCAGCACAAGGAAGCTGTCGATCAGGATCGTGCGGATACGCCGGATCTGCGCGTCCAGTTCGTGTCGGCTCTCGGCCACAACGAACCACCACGTCGTATTGCTGCCCGGCAGGATGATCGAGCGTTCCATGATGCGCAGCGGCTCACCGGCAAACTGGCTCGAATCGAAGATATGGGCCTGCGCGTCCTGATGGTCGGCCGATATTTTCAGCGTGCGGTCCCATAGCGAGCGACTGGGGAAATCCTCATGTCCCTTGCCGCTGATCTGCCAATAAAGGCCGCTGTTGGGTTCGAGGAAGCGCTGGTCGCCAAGGGGGCGGTTGAAGAACACCTCGCCATCAGGGCCGATTTCGGCGCTGCCGATCATCCCGGTCAACATATAGCCGAGCTGTTCGTCGAAATTGCGCGTGGCCATCGCGGTCATCGCCCGGTCCAGCGCCAACCCGCCCGCCAGCAACAGCACCAAGATCCAGCCCACCGCGATCAGCATCATGCGCCGCGCAAGGCTGCCGGTGTATTTTACCTGGTCAACCTTGCCCGCATCGCTCTTTGCTGTTTCCGGCGCTTGGGCGCTGGCCATTGTTGCTTATCCGCGCGCCGGCTCGTCAAGGCTGTAGCCCAGCCCGCGGATCGTGGTGATCACATCGGCGCCCAGCTTCTTGCGAATGCGCGTGACAAACACCTCGATAGTGTTTGAATCGCGGTCGAAATCCTGATCATAGATATGTTCGATCAATTCGGTGCGGCTCACCACCTTGCCCTTGTGATGGAGCAGATAGGAGAGCAGCTTGTATTCCTGCGCCGTCAGCTTCACCGGTTCACCGGCCAGCGTGACGCGACCCGAACGCGTATCAAGCCGCACATCGCCCGCGATCAGTTCCGACGAGGAATTGCCCGAAGCCCGGCGGATCAGCGCCCGCAGGCGGGCGATCAGTTCCTCGGTCTGAAACGGCTTGGCCAGATAATCGTCGGCCCCGCCATCCAGCCCTGCCACCTTGTCCGACCACGAATCGCGCGCCGTCAGCACCAGCACAGGGAACTTGCGCCCCTCCTTGCGCCACATGGACAGCACCGTCAGCCCATCGATTTCGGGCAGGCCAAGGTCAAGGATCACCGCATCGTAATCTTCGGTGCTGCCCAGAAAATGGCCATCCTCGCCATCGGTGGACAGATCGACCGCATAGCCGGTCTGCTCCAGCGTGGTCTTGAGCTGGCGGCCCAGCGTGGGTTCATCCTCGACGATCAGGATCCGCATCTGGCACTTCCTTATTATTGGTCGGATTAACAGGGGAGATGGGCGCGGGGCGCGTCTGCGTCAAGCAGCCGGGGCAAGGATCAGCGCCGCTGGCGCAGGATTTCCCCCGAACGCGCATCGACATCCACAAAGATCACGCGCCCGTCCTTCACGAATTTCAGGCGATAGGCCATGGCCAGCGGATCATATTCAGGCCCCAGATATTGGGACCCTGCCATCATCGGCAAAACATGCGTTTCGATGTCGCGCAAGGAACGGACATTGCCCGCGCGCATTTCGCGCCGTGCCTCGCCCTGCGCCTCGCCCGGGCCGGCATGGGCCATCGGCACCGGCGGCAAAGCCAGCGCCGAAACCACCGCCCAAAGCGCCAGAGGAGCCATCATCAGCATAGAGGTGAGCCGTGTGAACATGGCGTCTGGGTTATCCGTTTGCGATTGAACACGATGTGAATAGAGAACATAGCGATTGTTCAGCCGGAAATGGAAGACAAGGGGGCCAAGTGAAAAGATGTTATTTTCTGGCGCTATGTTTTTGCGCCTCACCTCAAGTGGCCATGGCGCAGATCCCCTCGGCTCCCATGCTGACGATCGCGCCAAAGGGGCCGGTCGTTTCCCTGAATGTCGGTGACAGCGTGGAGCAGGCCCCCGACATCGCCATTCTCCATATCAGTCTGATCACCCGCAATCGCGAAACCCCGGCCGCCGTGGCGGCCAACAATGCGGGATTGGCAAAGCTGAAAACTGCCTTGATGGCAAAGGGCGTGCTTGCCTCGGACATCAAACAGGGCGGCCTTTCGGCCCATGACGAATTTGAAGGAGAAGGCGGCGCGCGCCATCGCAAAGGCTTCATGATCGAAAACTATATTCAGGTGAAATTGCGCAAGCTGGATGGCCTGAACGACGTCATGGGCGCGGCCGTGGCCGCCGGGGCAACCAGCACCGGCAATCTGCAATTCGACGTTGCGAACAAAAGCGCGATCATGGACCGGCTGATCGCCAACGCCACCGCGCAGGGCCGCAGCAGGGCCATGATCCACGCTCAGGCGAACGGTTTTTCCTCTGTGCGATTGTTGAGCGTTACCGAAAGCGAGGCGCGTATGGCCCTGTTTGCGCCCCCCGCCCCCCGCTTCATGCCCAGAGAGGGCGAGACTGTTCCCCTCGACCTCACTCCCCGCCCCGTTACCATTTCCGTGTCGCTGGCCATGGCCTTTGAACTGACCAACTGACGCGGCTTGCCATGGACGCCGTTGCCCCCTAACGCGCGCCTATGGCAGTTGCACCTATTCTCAGCTGGGAAGGACTGAGCCTGATCCAGGGATCGGGCTGGCTTTTTCGCGACCTCGACATTTTCATCGCCCCGCGCGATCGGCTTGCGCTGATCGGGCGCAATGGTGCGGGCAAGACCACCTTGCTGCGCCTGATCGCGGGCACGCTGGATGCGGACAAGGGCAAGCGTTCGATCCAGCCGGGAACCAAGGTCGTGGTGCTGGAGCAGGACCCGGATTTCGGCGGTTGCTCGCGCCTGCTCGATTATTGCCTGAAGGGGCCGGACGCCCCGCCCCAGCATGAGGTCGAATCCATCGCCAGCCAGTTGGGCATCGACCTGAACCGCGAGGCCGCCAGCGCCTCGGGCGGCGAGCGTCGCCGGGCGGCGATCTGCCGCGCTCTGGCCAGCGAGCCGGACCTGCTGCTGCTGGACGAGCCGACCAACCATATGGATCTGGCCGCGATCGACTGGCTGGAAAGCTGGTTGCAGCGCTATACCGGCGCCTTTGTCGTCATCAGCCACGACCGAACCTTTTTGACGCGCCTGACGCGGGCAACGCTGTGGCTGGATCGCGGATCGCTGCGGCGGCGCGAGGTCGGCTTTGGCGGCTATGAGGCGTGGGAAGAGGAAGTTTACGCCAATGAGGCGCGCGCGGCCGAAAAGCTGGACGCCAAGCTGAAGCTGGAAACGCACTGGCTTTCGCGCGGGGTCACAGCGCGACGCAAGCGCAATCAAGGGCGTCTGGAAAAGCTTTATCAGATGCGGGCGCAGCGGGCGTCCATGCTCAGCCCTCAGGGCGCGGCCAAGATGAAGCTGGCCAGCGACGATGTGAAAACCAAATCGGTGATCGTGGCCGAGGGCGTATCGAAGAAATTCGGCGACCGCACCATCATCCGCGATTTTAACCTGCGCATCCAGCGCGGCGACCGGATCGGCCTTGTCGGCGGCAATGGCGCGGGCAAGACCACCTTGCTTAAAATGCTGACCGGCGAGTTGGAGCCGGACACCGGCACGGTGAAGCTGGCGCAGACGCTTTCGGGCGTGATGATCGACCAGCAGCGCAGCCTGTTAAGCCCGGAAAAGCGCATCCGCGATGTGCTGGCCGAAGGCGGCGACTGGGTCGATGTGCGCGGTGAGAAAAAGCATGTTCAGGGCTATCTCAAGGACTTCCTGTTCGATCCGGGCCTGATCGAGGCGCGGGTCGGCACGCTCTCGGGCGGCGAACGTTCGCGCTTGCTGCTGGCGCGCGAATTTGCGCGGACCTCCAATCTGTTGGTGCTGGACGAACCGACCAATGATCTCGATCTGGAAACGCTCGACCTGCTGCAGGAAGTGATCGCCGATTATGACGGCACGGTGCTGATCGTATCGCATGACCGCGACTTTCTGGATCGCACCTGCACGGTCACGCTGGGGCTGGACGGATCGGGGCGGGTCGATATCGTCGCGGGCGGCTATGCCGATTGGGAAAAGCAGCGCCAGCAGCGCAATGCTCCGGCGGCCAAAAAGGCCGCCGCGGCCGACAAGACCGAGGCCGCGCCTGCGGTCATGCCCGTGCGCAACAAGGTCAAGCTGAGCTATAAGGACCAGCGCGATTACGACCTGCTTCCCGCCCGGATCGAGGCGCTGGACGGCGAAATTGCCAAGCTGGAGGCCGCGCTGGCCGATGGGGATCTCTATACCCAGAACCCGGCCCGTTTTGCGCAATTGACCGCCGCGCTGGACAGGGCGCGCGCGGAAAAGGATGCTGCCGAAGAGCGCTGGCTGGAATTGGCGGAGATGGTGGAGGCATAACGCCTCCCCTCACCCGATCCGATAGAATTCGGCCACCCGGTCAAGCGCCAGCTTCAGCACCAGCTTGCCTGACCGCACAGGCCATTCCAGCGCCTTTTCCGCCACGGGCAGACTGTCGCCTGCGCAAACCACGCGCCAGAGAATATCGCCCAGCCCTTTTCCGGCCACGGCCAGCGCGCCGTCGAAGCGGGCCTTGGCCGCAATCTGGCGTTCTGTGGGGTTAAGGTCGTGATCATGGCGGCTGCCCCGGACGGCAACGGGTTCCCAGCGCATCGACATGCCGGGGGCAAGCTGCGCCGTTTCCCAATCGGCGCGCAGCCGCTCGCCCGCATCATATTCGCGATCGGTCAGATGGCCGCGCGCATGAAGCCAGGTAAGCGGCGATTCGCACAAATTAACCGTCACGCTGCGCCCCGATCGGCGAGATTTTCCCCGCCCTGGCCCCTCTGCGGTTAATTCCCGTTCGACAAGTTGGCGATTCATAGTAGTATCCCCTTAGGTTTCTTCTGCCATTCCTTGCAAAGAGTTTGCCAAGCCGGGCAAATTGTAGGAAAGTGAAAAAACCGGATTGGTTCGAGGGGTCGGCTAGTCATGATTAACCGCATACGTGATATTCGCAGACAAAAGGGCATGACGCTGGCCGATGTGGCGGCGCGCTGCTCACCGCCCACAACGGCGCAGACAATTGGCAGGCTGGAAACCGGCACGCGCAATCTCTCGCTCATCTGGATGAACCGGATCGCCCTTGCGCTTGAGGTCGATCCTGAGCTTCTGGTGCGCGGCGATGCTGCCGAACAGGCCAAGATGGTCGCTCGCCTGACCGATGTCGGGGCCGAGGCGCTGACCACGCCGCGCGATGCCATCCTGCCTTCCGAACTGGTGGGCGAAGGCACGCAGATGGCCATGGCGGTGGAAACCGGCGCGGGCGACTACCGCAGCGGCGACCAGATCTGGCTGCGCCAGATGCAGCCTGATCAATTCTCCAAATTGGTTAACCGTGACGTGCTTGCACCGCGTCCGGGGGGGCGATTCGTTTTTGGCCGCCTGATCGACCGTGACGAGCATCGCATCGCCCTGCTGCCCCCCGGCATCGGCCATCGCCAGTTGGTGATCGACAGTCCGCCGTGGCTGGCCGTTGCCGAAATGTTAGTGAGGAAGCTGTAATCACCCGCGCATGATGCGCGTCCTTTCTCTATCCACGCTGTTCCCCTCGCCCATGCGCGGGGGGTTTGGCAAATTCGTCGCCAATCAGATGGCGGCGCTCCATCGGCTGGGCGGGGTTGATCTGACCATGATCAACCCTGTCGGCCTGCCTCCTTTCCCGCTCAGCCTGCGCCGCCCCTATCGGGATTGGGCGCAATGTCCCGCGCAATCGCAACTGGGCGGGCTGACGGTGTTGCATCCGCGCTTCACGCTGATCCCGATGATCGGGGGCGATGGCAATCCGGCCCGGATCGCGCGCGCGATCCTCCCGCTGGTGCGGCGGCTTCATGCAGAAAAGCCGTTCGATCTGGTCGATGCGCAATTCTTCTTTCCCGATGGCCCGGCCGCCGCGATCATCGCGCGCGAATTGGGCCTGCCGCTGACGATCAAGGCGCGCGGATCGGACATCCATTACTGGGGCGGTCGACCGGCGGCCCTGCGCCAAATGCTGGCGGCCGCCGATGAGGCCGCAGCGCTGCTGACGGTTTCGGCGGCGCTGGGGCGCGACATGGCCGCGCTGGGCATGGATGAGGCCAAACTGCGCGTGCATTACACCGGGCTGGACCGCGAACGTTTCACACCAACCCCGCGCGATGAGGCACGCGCCGCTCTCCCCGACCGGCTTGGGCTGATCCTTCCCAAAGGGGCACCCTTACTGGTTTGTCCCGGCGCGCTGATCGCCATCAAGGGGCAGGCGCTGGCCATCGGCGCGCTGGCCGATTTGCCCGATGCGCATCTCGCGCTGGCCGGAACGGGGCCGGACGAGGCTGCGCTCCGCCAGCAAGCCGCCCCCTTTGCCCCGCGCGTCCATTTCCTTGGACAGGTCAGCCATGACGCCCTGCCCCTGCTGATGAGCGCGGCCGATGCCGTCATCCTGCCCTCCGAACGAGAGGGGCTGGCCAATGTCTGGATCGAGGCGCTGGCCTGCGGGGCGCCTTTGGTGATCCCCGATATTGGCGGCGCGCGCGAGGTGGTCAGTTCGCCCATGGCGGGCCGGATTGCGGAGCGTAGCCCGGCGGCCATTGCAGCGGCGGTAGCCGAATTGCTGGCCACGCCGATGGAACAGGCAGATGTGGCCGCGCAGGTGGCGGGCTTTAGCTGGGAGGCCAATGCGGGGAGGCTGAAGGAAATTTGGCAGGAGGCAAGGTAGCCTTCGGCGGGCAAAGGGTCTCGACCCTTTGCATTCCCATGACTGGGTGGAGTAAAATCCCAAAGCTCCCCGCGCCGCAGGCCAAAAAAAAGCGGCTTCGCCGCACAAAGCAACGAAGCCGCCCAAAACCTATTAACGGGATTGCCAAGGGACAAGTCCCTTGGCCCACCGGAGGCAAACCCTATTTAGGGCGCCTCATCCTTCGCCCCCTCACCCGGCACAAAGCTGGTCGGGTTGACCTTAAGCCAGATCAGCATCGGCGCTGCGGCATAGATCGAGGAATAGGTGCACACGAAAATGCCCAGGATCAGCGCCGCCGAAAAACCGAAGATCACCTTGGGCCCCAAGAGCAGCAGCGCAATCAGCGTGATCAGCATCGTGCCAGAAGTCACCACCGTACGCGCCAGCGTTTCGTTGACCGACAGGTCGAGCAGTTCCTCCAGCGGCATCTTGCGATACTTCTTCAGGTTCTCGCGGATGCGGTCATAGACCACGATCGTGTCGTTAAGCGAATAGCCGATCACCGTCAGGATCGCCGCCACGATGGTCAGGTCGAACTCCATCTGCGTCACCGCAAACAGACCCAGCACCAGCGACACGTCATGCACAAGGCTGACCAGAGCGCCGACGCCGAATTGCCATTCAAAGCGGTACCAGATGAAGATCGAGATCGCGATGCTGGCAAAGCCCAGCGCCTTGAACGCGGTCCAGCCCAACTCCTTCGACACCTTGCCCGACACCGAATCGACGCCATCGACGCGCGCATCGGCATGGCCCTGCTTGACGGTGGCGGTGATCCTCTTGGCCATGGCATCGGCCAGTGCGGCGTCCTTGTCCGACCCTTCGGGCAGGCGCAGGCGGATCGAGATCTCATTGGGCTTGCCAAAGGTCTGGATGATCGGTTCGCCATAGCCCAACGCCTCGACCTCGCCGCGCAATTGGGCGATGGGTGCCGTCGCGCTTTGCGTGAAGGTAACGCGGATCATCTGGCCACCCACAAAGTCCACGCCCATGTTCAGCCCATGGGTGAACATCAGCGTCCAACTGCCCAGCATCAGCAGGACAGAGATGATCGTGGTCGGCCACTGCCACTTCAAAAAGTGGAGATTGGTGTTGTCAGGGACGAGTTTAAGCAAACGCATGGAAAATCACCCCTATCAGATATGCAGGTCAGACGGGCGCGCGCGGCGCAGCCAGCCTGCCACCCACATGCGGGTGAGGAAAACAGCGGTGAACACCGAGGTCGCGATACCGATCATCAGCACCACGGCAAAACCCTTGATCGGGCCGGAGCCGAATTCAAACATCAGCACGGCCGCGATGATATGGGTAATGTTGGCGTCGAAAATGGTGCGGCTTGCCTCTTTATAGCCCAGTTCGACCGACTGCACGACCTTGCGGCCGCGCCGCCGCTCTTCGCGGATGCGCTCGTTGATCAGCACGTTGGCGTCCACCGCCGCGCCGATGGTCAGCACGAAACCGGCAATGCCCGGCAGCGTCAGCGTGGTGTTGAACACCGCCATGATGCCCAGAATCATCAGCACGTTGATGATGACCGCCATGTTGGCATAGATGCCGAAGCGGCCGTAGGTGACCGCCATGAACAGCACAACCAACGCGGTGCCGACCACCATGGCGATCATGCCCTTGTGGATCGAATCGGCGCCAAGGTCGGGGCCGACCGTGCGCTCCTCAACCACCTTCAGGTCCACCGGCAGCGCGCCCGAACGCAGCGCAATCGCCAATTGGTTCGCGCTTTCCACGGTAAAGCTGCCCGAAATCTGGGCGCTGCCGCCCATGATCGGCTCGTTGATGTTGGGGGCCGAGAGCACCTTGCCGTCCAGAATAATGGCGAAAGGCTTGCCGACATTCTGGCTGGTCAGGCGGGCGAATTGTTCGCCGCCCTGATTGTCAAAGGTGATTGAGACAACCGGTTCATTATGCTGGCTGAAGCTCTGCGTGGCATTGGTCAGGCGATCGCCCTTGATGCCGCCCAGACGCTTGACCGCAATCGCGCCCTGGCCATTGGCAAAGGGCACGATTTCATCGCCCGGCGCCGCGACGCCGCCCGCCAATCCGTTCTGATCGACCAGCTTGAATTCCAGCTTGGCGGTCTGGCCCAGCAAGGCCTTCAACGCGGCCGGATCCGACAGGCCGGGCACCTGCACCACGATGCGGTCGGCGCCCTGACGGATGATGGTAGGTTCGCGCGTGCCCATGGCGTCGATGCGCTTGCGTACCACTTCGGTGGCGGTTTCCATCGCCTTGTCGATGGCGTCGGCAATGCCTTCCTTGGTCGGCGTCAGCACGAAACGGGTGGTGTCGACCACCTGAATGTCCCAATCGCGCTTGCCCGAAAGCCCCGCGCCATTGGTCAGCGGCACCAGCACTTCGCGCGCGGCGTCCACTTCGGCGGCGCTGGCCACCATGAAGGAGAGCACGCCGCCCTTGGTGGAAATATCGCCGTAATGCACGTTGCCCGCCTTCTTCAGGGCGGCGCGCACTTCTTCTTCCTTGCCTTCAAGGCGCTGCGAAACCACCTGATCGGCATTGGCTTCGAGCAACAGGTGGCTGCCGCCGGCAAGGTCGAGGCCAAGGTTGATCTTGGGATTGGGCAGCGAGGAGGGCCAGTTGCCCCCGGCCCATGACACTATCGAAGGCACGGCGGCGGCCACGCAAAGCAGCGTGAGCGCCCAGTACCAAAGCTGTTTCCAGCGGGGAAAATCGAGCATGGGTTCATCCGGCTCTAGAAATGAAAAGCGCCCCCCCCCAAGATCATTGGGCGCGGGGCCAGAAGCGCGCACATAAGAACGCCCCAAGCCTCGTTCAAGCTCGGGGCGTCCAAGTGATCAGTCGTTGGCGGGCTTGCCCGTGCCGGGGACCACCACGTCCGAAATCGTGGCCCGCACGGCGCGCACGCGCGTGTTGGGTGCGATTTCCAGTTCGAGATAGTCGTCATCGGCCTTGACCACCTTGGCCAGCAGGCCGCCCGCGGTAATCACCATGTCATTCTTCTTGATCCCTTCCAGCTTGGCCTTCTGGGCCTTTTGCTGGGCCATTTGCGGGCGCAGGAACAGAAACCACATGACAATGCCCATCAGCACCAGCGGCAGGAACTGCAGCCATGCGGGGGGCTGGCCACCGGCAGCGGCGGCGGAAAGAAGCGAAAGCGTTTGGATCGACACGGGAAAACACCCTTGCGCAGGAATAACAGGAACCGGATCTGGCCGATGGGGTGGGATCAAACCCGCCTTCTCGCGCCTCCCCCGAAGTGACCGAGCGCCTAGCAGCTTATCCGGATCATATCAATGTGACGGGGCAAGGACTGGCCGAATGCCCGAAATGGCTGGGTTTTGATCTGGGCCTTGATAGAGCGGGCAAAAAATTTGCCAGAAAAATGCAAAAAGATGATTGCCATGCCCGAAAAGCCCTCCTATAGGCGCGCCTCCGGCAGGGCAACGCCCCACCGGAAACAACCAAGGTCGGGACGTAGCGCAGCCTGGTAGCGCATCACACTGGGGGTGTGGGGGTCGGAGGTTCGAATCCTCTCGTCCCGACCAATTGGTTTCAAAAAGGCGATTGCCCCGGCGGCGGTCGTCTTTTTTGTTGCCCGATTTCCTACTTAAACCGATTTGGTTATCCCACTCTCCCAGCCGGAGAGCGACCATGCCCGAATCAGCCGATCCATTGCCCAGCGCCGCACAGCCCCAAACGGCCCAGATTGAGGCCGCCTCTCCTGATCGCTACATCAGCCGGGCGCGGCCCAGCTTTCTCTATCTGATGTATGGCATGATTCTGCTCAGCCTGCCCATGGGGCTGCTTTCCGCGATCAGCGCGCCGGTGGCTGCGGCCATCACCAATGGCGTCAAACTCTGGCTCAACAGCCTGCCCGACGGGCTCTATGCCTTATTCGGCACCGGCTATCTGGGTTATACCGCCGCGCGCCAATGGGGCAAAGTGGCCGGGACGGACCGCTGAAGCTTGCCCGTTTCCCGCGACATAGTATGACGCCTGCAACGCAAACAGTTTCAGGCAGACACTTCCATGGCAACGACCATCTTTGTCCTCAACGGCCCTAATCTCAATCTGCTGGGCACGCGTGAGCCGGAAATCTATGGCCGCGACACGCTGGCTGATATTGACGCCCGCCTTGCCGCGCGGGCCGAAGAACTGGGCGTTGCCGTGGATTGCCGCCAGTCGAACCATGAAGGCGATCTGGTGGACTGGCTGCACGAGGCCCGCGCGACCGGCGCCAAGGCGGTGCTGCTGAATGCCGGAGCGTATACGCATACGTCGGTCGCGCTGCATGATGCGATCAAGGCGATCCAACTGCCCGTGATCGAGGTTCACCTTTCCAATCCCCACACGCGCGAGGAATTCCGCCACAAAAGCTATATCGGCATGGCCGCCAAAGGCACCGTCGCCGGGTTTGGGGCAAAATCCTATCTGATCGCGCTGGATGCGGCTTTGATCCTGTAAAATCGCCCGGAATCTGGCCCTGCGGGTGGTTCACCTCTGGTAAACGCCCGGTTTCCCCTTGCCTGACAACGGCCGTAGGGATAGGGGCCATGCCTGATAAACCATCGCCAAGGGGATTTCATGGGCGACAAAACTGAAACGGGCCGCGACATCCAATCCGGCATGAACGTCGATGCTGCGCTGGTGCGCGAGTTGGCGGTGCTGCTGGGCGATACGGGCCTGACCGAAATCGAAGTGGCCGATGGCGGCCGCAAAATCCGCGTCGCGCGCAACGTGACGGTTGCTGCGGCCGCTCCGGCCTATGCGCCTGCGATGCCTCTGGCACCGGCGGCCGCGCCGGCTGCGGCGGCTGCGCCCGCTCCTGCTGCGGTGGCCCCGGCTGCTGCTCCTGCCGCCGTCGAAGGCACGCAGGTCAAATCGCCGATGGTCGGCACCGCTTATCTGGCACCCGAACCCGGCGCGCCCGATTTCATCTCCATCGGCAAGGCGGTCAAGGCGGGTGACACCCTGCTGATCGTGGAAGCGATGAAGGTGATGAACCCGATCACCGCCCCCGTGGCCGGCACGATCAAGGCGATCAGCATCGAAAACGGGCAGCCGGTCGAATTTGACCAGCCGCTGGTTGTGATCGGCTGATAGAATTATGGCCATCAAACGCATCCTGATCGCCAATCGCGGCGAAATCGCTCTGCGCATCCATCGCGCGGCGCGGGAAATGGGCATTGAAACGGTGGCTGTGCATTCGACGGCGGACGCCGATGCGATGCATGTGCGGTTGGCCGACCATGCGGTCTGCATCGGCCCGCCCGCGGCCAAGGACAGCTATCTCAACGTGGCGGCGATCATCAGCGCGGCGGAAATCACCGGCGCCGATGCGATCCACCCGGGCTATGGCTTCCTTTCGGAAAACGCCCGCTTTGCCGAAATCGTCGAGGCGCATGGCCTGATCTGGATCGGGCCCAAGCCTGAACACATCCGCACCATGGGTGACAAGGTCGAAGCCAAGCGTACCGCTGGCGCTCTGGGCCTGCCGCTGGTGCCGGGCTCGGACGGCGCGGTTTCGGAAATCGAAGACGCCAAGCGTATCGCCGAAGAAGTTGGCTATCCGGTCATCATCAAGGCGGCCAGCGGCGGCGGCGGTCGCGGTATGAAGGTCTGCACCGGGCCGGATGAACTCGAAACGCTGATGCAGCAGGCTGGCAGCGAAGCCAAGGCTGCCTTTGGCGACGCCACGGTCTATATCGAAAAGTATTTGGGCAACCCGCGCCACATCGAATTTCAGGTGTTTGGCGACGGCAATGGCAATGCCATCCATCTGGGCGAACGTGATTGCTCGCTCCAGCGCCGCCACCAGAAGGTGCTGGAAGAAGCGCCCTCGCCGGTCATTACCGCCGAGGAACGCGCGCGCATGGGCGGCATCGTCTCGAAGGCCATGGCCGACATGGGCTATCGCGGCGCGGGCACGATCGAATTCCTTTGGGAAAACGGTGAGTTCTACTTCATCGAGATGAACACCCGCCTTCAGGTGGAGCATCCCGTTACTGAAGCGATCACCGGCGTCGATCTCGTGCGTGAACAGATCCGCATTGCCGATGGCCTGCCGCTCTCGGTGCGTCAGGAAGAGCTGGAATTCCGTGGCCATGCCATCGAATGCCGCATCAATGCCGAAGATCCCTTCACCTTTGCCCCCT
The DNA here is from genome assembly GCF_028607105.1 of Novosphingobium humi. Lineage (GTDB taxonomy): Bacteria > Pseudomonadota > Alphaproteobacteria > Sphingomonadales > Sphingomonadaceae > Novosphingobium > Novosphingobium humi. Next base: position 1,766,110 of record NZ_CP117417.1, read on the forward strand.
CGCCGGGGCTGGTGGAGAATTTCCACGCGGCGGGCGGTCTGCATGTGCGCGTCGATAGCGGGCTCTATGCCGGTTATCGCATTCCGCCCTACTACGATTCGATGATCGCCAAGCTGATCGTCTATGGCCGCACCCGCGAGGGCGCGATCCTTCGCCTCAAGCGCGCGCTGGAGGAAATGGCGATCACGGGGCCGAAAACGAACATCCCGCTCCATCAGGCTTTGCTGGACGTGGTTGATTTCAAGACCGGCAATTACACGATCAAATGGCTTGAGGAATGGTTGGCTAAGCGCTGATATTCTTTGGTTTTTTAAAAGAGGCCGGTGGGGAGATATCCTTGCCGGTCTTTTTTTGCCCGCCGGAGGCACCCCCTCCTCTAAAACCCCGCCCTAAACCCGGCCAACCTCTCCACCGCCTGATCCAGCGTATCGCCGCGCTTGGCATGACACAGCCGCAGATAGCCCCTCTCAGGCCGATCCGCATAAAAGGCCGAAACAGGGATCGACCCCACGCCCGCCTCGCGCACCAGTCTTTGCGCCAGCGCCTCATCCTGCGCAGGCAGGCCCGAGTCGGCAAGATCGACGGTCACAAACCACGTCCCCGCACAGGGCAGCACGCAAAACCCCGCCTGCGTCAGCCCACTGACCAGCCGCGCCTTGCTCTCGACATAGCGCGCACGGTGGGCGGCAAACCAGGCCTCGCCCAGCGCCAGCCCTTCGGCCACCGCCCATTGCAGCGGGGTAGGGGTAGTAAAGGTGATGAACTGATGGCTGGCCGCCACACGCTCAGCCAATTCGGGGGCGGCCACGGCCCAACCGATCTTCCACCCGGTCAGCGAAAAGATCTTGCCCGCCGAGCCGACCTTGACCGACCTGTCGCGCAGCGAAGGAATGTCGAGCACCGAGACCGGCTTGCCGCCATCCAGCACCGTCGCCTCCCACACCTCGTCCGACAGCACATAAATCCCATGCCGCTGCGCCAGCGCGCCGATCCCTTCCAGCGTCGCGCGGTCCAGCACGGTGCCGGTGGGATTGTTGGGCGTGTTCAGAATAATCAGCCGCGTCTTGTCGGTAATCGCACCCGCCAGTTGCTCCAGATCGAGGCTCCAAGCCGGAGGCCGCAGATTGACCAACCGCGCCACGCCCCCGGCCCGCGCCACCAGCGGCAGATAGGCGTCATACAGGGGTTGAACGCAGATCACCTCGTCACCGGGCCGAACCAGCGCCAGAATCGCACTGGCCAGCGCCTCGGTCGCGCCCGATGTCACGATCACTTCATCGGCCGAAACACCATACATTCCCGCCACCGCCCCGCGCAATTCGGGCAGGCCCCGCATCGGCGGATATTGATTGCTGCGCTCCACCAAGGCCCGCTGCGCCGCGCCGATCACCTCGGGCGGCTCGGCCATATCCGGAAAACCCTGGCCCAGATTGATCGCGCCCAGATCGCGGCACAGCCCCGACATCACTTCGAAAATCGTCGTTCCGCTCATAAATCCCCCGCTCATAAATCTCCAAGGGCGTGGAGCGCAAAGCGGCGAAACTGCATCAGCCTTTCATTCCGGCTCTCGCGCCCTTCGCGGCGGGCATCGCGCGGCGGCACATCGAGCGCGGCGGCCGTGACAAACCGGATGCGCCAGCCCAGCGTCGCCTCATCCACCCCCGGCAGCGCGGCGGCCAGTCGCGCCTTCACCTGCGCCACGCCATCGGCAAACATCGCCCAGATTTCATCATGCAGGGCGGGCGCGGCGCGCGAGAAAATCTCGTCCAGAACAACGATGGCGCGGTAATCCCCGCTCATCGCCGCCTGCGCCCAGAGGGGCTGTACCAAAGCGTCAACCGCCGCCTCAAACCCTTCGCCCCGCGCCAGCCACTCGGTCCGCGCCTCGGCAATCATGGCCCCATTGCGCAGCGCCAGTTCGCGCAAAAGACCGTCCGTGCCCCCGAAATGATAGCGGATCAGCGCCGAATTGGCCCCCGCCGCCGCCGCAATCCGCCGCACCGAAAGCGCATGAACACCCTCGCCCACAACAAGCGTTTCGGCCGCCAGCAAAAGGCGTGCGCGGGTTTGGGCTGGCGTATCCTCGGTCATATCGGGCCAGCCCTATCAAACCGCACGCCCCCCGCCAATCCCGGTCAACCGTTCCAACAGCGCGCGATCATGCGCCAGCCTTTGCGTGATATAGGCCACGTCCGCCGCGTCGGGAGGGGCCGGATAATCCATCTCCGCCCGCGCATTGTGCCGTAAAGGCTCTACCGCGCCGAATGGCGCCACCCCGGCAAATGCCGCCACCCGCGCCAATACGCCCGCTGGATCGCGCGCCAATTCCGCGCTTTCGATAAACAGCAATTGCCGCCTGGGAAACAGCGCCATCGCGCGCGCCACCTGCATCCCATAGGCGCCCCGTATAACATAGGAATGATGGCGCATCGCGGCCCCACCCTGCGCGATGCGCCGCTGCTCCTCGCGGATGGCGCGGGCAAAAGACATGGTTTCATCCCCGCGCGCATATTCCATGCACCATTGCGACCACGCCCGCTCCACCGGATCGCGGAACAACAGTATCAGCCGCGCCGCCGGGTTATATTGCGCGATCCGCTCCATCGCGCGGGGCCAGAAAGCGTAGATCGGCGTGGCATCGACCCGCATCCCCGGCCCGTCAAACCGCGCCTCATAGACGCCATGATCGGGCCGCGCCCAATCCACGCCTTCATCGTCAAAGAAATGCAGTTCCTTGGGCCCCGCGCATATCTGCGGATGCCGGGCCAGATAGGCATGCAGGCTGGTGGTGCCGCATTTCTGCCCTCCGGCGATGAAAAGACCGACCTTGTTCATGCCGCGCCCCGTGTGGTGACGATCCGGCTGACGCGGCGCAGGCCATCGCGCCGCTCCAACTGAACCACCACATCCACCACTGATCGCGCATAATCCACAATATCCCCCCGCCCCAGACCCAGCCCGGCCTGCAACACGATCAGCGCCAATTGCTCGATCGCGCCCTCCGGGCTGTCGGCATGGATCGTGGTCATCGATCCGGGATGGCCGGTGTTGACCGCGCGCAGGAAACTGTAGGCCTCCCTCCCCCGCAATTCGCCCAGCATGATCCGGTCAGGCCGCATCCGCAGCGATGCCTGCAACAGATCCTCCACCCCCACCTGCGCCTCGCCCATCGCGCCGCGCACCGCCAGCAGGGCCACCGCATTGGCATGGGGCACGCTCAATTCAGGCGTATCCTCAATCGTCACCAGCCTTTCGCCGCGTGGAATCTCGCGGATCAAGGCATTCAGGAAAGTCGTCTTGCCGCTCGACGTGCCGCCCGAAATCAGAATGTTGCGCCGCTCGCGCACCATCGCGGCCAGATAGTCGCCCAACCCCTGCCCGTCCTCCGGCGCGGGCACCGTTGCGTTGGGCGCCATGCCCTGCCGAAAACATGCCCCGTCAAACATGCCCGCCAGATCGCCCAGTCCCAGATCGGCCACCACATGTTTGCGGATCGCCATCGCCATCCCTGCGCGCGCGGCGGGCGGGGCCACCACCTGAACCCGCGCGCCATCGGGCAGCGTCGCCGCCATCAACGGATGCTCGCGGCTGATCCCCTGATGGGTGATGCCCGCCACGCCCCGCGCGATCAGCCAGAGCCGCGCCTCATCCACCTCGGGCAGGGCGTGGCGCTCCATCGCGCCGCCCATCCGTTCGACCCAGATCTCGCCGGGCCGGTTGACGAAAATATCGGTCACATCCCCCTGCGCAAGGAAAGGCGAGAACGGCGCCAGCCATGCCGTCAGCATCATCGCACCCCCGGCATGCCGCCAAAATCGAGATCATGGGCCACCAGCACGGCGATCACCGCTCCCTCGTCCACCTTCACCGTGGCGGGGCGATTGACCGAGGGGACGAGTTGCTGCCCCAGACTTTGCCCCGCGCCGCCCAGATAGACCGCTGTTCCGCCCCGGCTGACCTCGGCCGTGGCCACATTGACCCCCAGCGTGAGCGCGGATTGCAGCGCCGCGCTGCCGATCTTTTCCAGCGCATGGGTATCCACCCGCCCCGCAACCCCGGCCCCGCCCATCGCATCGCTGGCGGGCGAGGCGATGCGGATCGCCACCCCATCAGGCCGGATCAGGCGGTTCCACAAGACCATCACCCGCCGCTTGCCCGCGCTGTTGTCGGCCTTGAATTCTCCGATCAACCGGCTGCCGCGCGGGATCAGAACGCGCGTCCCGTCAAACCCCCGCACATCGGCGCTGATCACCGCGCGGGCAAGGCCGGGCCGGTCGGAATTGAGCGGCGTTTCCAGCGTGGCCGCGATGATCGTCCCCTGCGGGATGGTGGTCGCGCGGCCGCGGATGATGGTGGCATGGGCGGTGTCATCGACCGGGGCGGAAGCCCCCCCCTTGTCTCCCTGAACCACCGCCCCCGCGCCCGCCGTATTGTCGATCACCAGCGCAGAATCCCGATTGCCAACCGGGCGAACCGGCGCCGGCGGCGCATAGGGGGGCGGCGCGAAAGCCGCCGGTGGGGGCATATAGACAACCGGCGGCAGAGCCGATCCCGCCCCCCGCCGCGCCACCACCGGACGAAGCGGCCGAGCGGCAATCGGCGCCCGGTCAACCGGCAGGATCAGTGGCGGCGGGGGGGCGCTCAGCATAAGTTGTACCTGCGGCTCTGGCGGCGGCTTCCTCTGCCCCTGCATCCACACAAAAAGGCCCAGCCCCAGCGCGCCCGCCACCCCCAGCATCACAGGCCAGGGCAGCATATCGCGCGGCGGGGCCACATTGGGGCGCATGTCGCGCCCGTTCATGGCGCGATCCTCCGCCCCTCGGCCCGCGCATGTCCGGCCATGAACATCAGCCGCGCATAGACCCCCTCGACCACATAGAAACCATCGCGCATCGCGCCATTGACCAGCGCCCGCCCCTGCGCCCCCACGCCATAGACAGCCGGCATCGCGGCCCCTTCGGCCCAGCGCATCCTTGTCACCGCTCCGTCATCGCCGATTTCCACCGGCCACAGCGCCCTGTCCCCGCCCAGCCGATAGCGCCCAACCATCACCGGCCCCGCCGCCACCGGGGCGGGATAGGTAAAGCTTAAAAGATAGGGCTGCACCCCCTCGCCCGGCGCCGCGCCATAGAGGGTGAAATTATAGGTCCGCGTATCGCTCAGCACGGTCAGGTTGGTGGTCGGCGCATAGCCCACCGGCTTGATGATCAGGCTGTCGGCGCGCTTGTTGGTCTGCACCACCCATCCCGCGCCATCGCCCAGCGTCACCGTCTCGATCCGCTCATCCGCGCCAAAGCGCACCGTCAGCGCAAAACCATTGGCCACCCGCAGCGCCACCACCTCGTCCGGGTCATAGGCCACGGTCTGGATATGCGGATCGCCGCCGCCCGCGCGCGGTGTGACCTCGGCCCATGCGGGCGCGGCCCCCATCAGGGCCAGAGCAAGCAGCAGGCGCATCACGGCTCGCCCCCACCGGGCTGAACGATCCGGGGCGACAGTGGGCGATGAGGATTGCGGAAGGGGTAGGAGCGCGGCTGCGCCCCCGGCGACGCGATGGGGGCAACCTCGCGCGCCGGTTCGACCGGGGCCAAGGAGCGCGGCGCGGCTGGCATGGCGGCGGGCGCGGCGGGCGGTGCCTCCTGATCCCGCCGATAGGCGATGACCTGAAACCCCAGCGGGTTGATCATCCGGTCCTCGATCCGCTGCGGCGCGCCGGAAAAACGATAATGCACCATCGCTACCCAATAATCGCGCCCCTCCGCACGGTCCGTCCAATATCGCACCATCGCCTGACCTGCGCCCATCGGCGTCACGCTTTCCACCCCGACGCGCACAATCTTGCTCCGGCCATAGAGGCTGATCGGGCCCTGCGGATTGCCCGCCTGCATCATCGCCAGATAGTCGCGCCGCGCCCCATCGGCGGACCACAGCGCCACCTTGCGATATTGCTCCTCCACCGTGGCGATGTCGTAACCCTCGCGCGCGACCACATATTGCGCCAGCAGCGATTGCGTCAGCGCCGCATCGGGGCGGATCGTCTGGGGATGCGTTCCCTCCAGCGTCTGGGTAAAGCCTGTATGGCTGTCGACCAGCAGCGTGTAGGGCACCACCGTTTTCAACGGGGCCAGCGCGATGATGGCCAGCGCCTCCAGCCCGGCGATGCCCACGGCCACGCCTGCCACAATCCACGCCCGCCGGGCCGAGCGGGCATAGGTCGTGTCGCGCTGCCGCGCCCAGCTGTCTGCCTGTTGATAATAGGCGATCCTTGTTTCCTCGCTCATGCCCCGCCATTCCCGTTCCGCGCATCCCGCCTTCGCGCCGCGCCCGATATGCGGCGCTGCCGCCGCGCTCCTGCGCCGCCCGTCAGCCCCAAGGGCGCAAATGCTGTGTTTGCCTGTTCACGCGTCCGCTCGATGACGATGTCCTCGCGGCGCAGGCTGCGCATCGCGGCCTGCGCGACATGCTGCGCGCGGGTGTTGACGGTGGTCTGGCCGGTCCGTTGCAAGGCGGATGCCTGCGTTGACGTTGTGCCGTGGAACGCGGAGGAGGAGATCACACCCGGCCCCCGCCCCGCGTTTTCGGGCAGTCGGATGGCCCAGGCCGCCCGCATCACCCCCAGCGCCACCACCCCCAGCAAAGCCGCAAACAGCCCCGCGCCCGAGGCGATCCGTCCCGCCATCGCATTGGCCCCATCGCCCCCCAAGGCATCGAGCAGCCCCGCCACCTGCGGCCCGATCACGGCCAGTTCCAGCCCCAGCACCATGGCCCCCGCCACCGCCGCCAGCATCGCCCCCGCGCAGGCCCGCAGCCATCCGGCAAACAGCCCCTGCGCCCCCGCCAGCAACAGCGCCCCCACAAACAGCGGCCCCAGCCCCAGCAAAAGCGCGATCGCCATGCGCGGCGCCATCAGCCCCACCAGCGCCGCGCCCGTCAGCCAGCCATTGGCCCATGCCACCTGCCCGCGCGCTTCGGCCGAGAGGACATGACCGCCCTGCTGCACCTTGTCCTGCGCGGTCTGGGCCGCATCCACGCGCAGCGCCTCGTCCAGATCACCCGCCATCCGATCAAACCGCGCCGCCAAGCCAGATCGCCCGCCATCCGCGCCGATCACCGCAAGCGCGAGGCTCTCCGGCCCATCGATCCCCACGCGATAGGCCACTGCCTCCCACGCGGGCCATTGCGTGGTCAGCGCCAACACCACGCCCATGCGCAGCGCCAGCATCAACCCATCGCGCCCCCGCGCCTGCCCCAGCATCAGCCGATAGCCGATCAGCGCCACGGCAATCGTCAAAGCCGCAGTCAGCCAGGCCCCACCGCCCAGCGCCCGCCAGCCATCCTGCGCCACCCCCAGCGCCCGGCAGTCGGCCAGCGTCAGCACCCCGCCCACATAAGGCCCGGATGGATCAAACGCCCCGCAATCCCCCATCACCCATCCCCCAGCAGGCGCGGCAGCCAATCCTGCGGATCATCCCCCACCTCACCCCGGATGGCATCCAGCCGCCGCACATGCGCCTCGCGCCCCGACAGCACGGTCAGCCACCGCACCCCGCCGTTCAGCGCGAGCCGCAAGACCACGCTTTCCCCGCCCTGTTTCACCAGAAAGCATCGCGCCGCATCGGGCATCGCGCGCACCAGTTCGAACTCATGCAGTGTCAGGCCAAAGCCATCGACATAATCGGCAGCCCGCGCCTTGGGGTTGGCGGTAAAGATTTGCGTTGCGGTCTGTTCGACAATGGCGCCCGCGATGCGGCTGGCCAGTGCATCCTCGGCATTTTGCGTAACAAAGCCCAAGATGCCGCCCCGCTTGCGGATGGTTTTGAGCCAATCGCGCAGCCGCCCGGCGAAGATTGCGTCATCGAGCGCCTTCCACCCCTCATCCACCACGATGATCGCGGGCGTGCCGTCCAGCCTTGCGTCCACCCGATGAAACAGCGTCATCATCAAAGGCGTGCGCAACACCGGATGGTCCAGCACCATCGTCATGTCGATCCCGACCACATCACGGGTCAGGTCGAGGCTGTCCTGTCCCTCATTGTCGAACAACCAGGCATGTTCGCCCGCGCCCCACCACGGCCCCAGCCGCGCCGCCAGATCATCGGGCATGGGCCGCGCCCCGCCGCGCAGCAGCGCCGCAAAATGGCGCAGCCGCCGCAATTCGGGCGGGGCCAGATAATTGGCCTCCACCGCCCCTCGCATAACCTCCATTTCCGCCGCATCGCGCAGGCCACCCACAAGGCAGCCCAGCCAGTCGAGCAGAAACGCCCGGTTGCCCGCCGTATCGGGCAGGCGCAGAGGATTGAGCCCGGATGGCCGGTCGGGCCGCAGGCATTCATAGGCCCCACCCATCGCGCGGATGAAGATTTCCCCACTGCGATCCTTGTCGAACAGCACGATGCGCGGGGCAAATCGCCGCGCCTGCGCCAAAAGGAAATTGGTGATGACGGTCTTGCCGCTGCCGCTGGGGCCGATCACGGTGAAATTGCCCAGATCGCCATCGGCGTGAAAATTGAAATGATAAGGCCCCGCCGCCGTGGTTTCGAACAAAGCCACCGCATCGCCCCACGGATTGCCCCGCGCGCGGCCCAGCGGGAAATTATGCCCGCTGGCAAAAGCGGCGAAATTGGCCGAACCGATCAGCGCACGGCGGGTGATATAGGCAAAGTTGCCCGGAAACTGCGCCCAGAAGGCCGGTTCCATCCCCACATCCTCACGCACCGCCACGATGCCCAGATCACCCAGCGCCGCCAGCACCTCGGCCACGCCCGTATCCACCTCGCGCTGGTCCTCGCCCATGATCCGCACGCTGAGATGATGTTCGCCAAAACTGGCGCGCCCTGCGGCCACATCATCCTTGGCCTGCGCCAGTTCGTCGCGCAGGCTGATCGCCTCATCATCGGCGGCGCGCATCCGGCGCAGCGCGCGGTTCATCCGGCCAAGGCTCTCCCCCCGGTCAACAAAGGCGAAACTCTGGCTGATGCTCATCGCAAAGGGCAGGCGCAGCAGATCGTCGAGCATCCCGGCCGTGGTCTGCCCCGGATAGTCCTTGATCGACACCATGGCGCCAAAGCCATGCCCCATCTGCAGCGTGTCATGCCCAAAAGAGACACGGGCGCGGGGGATATGATGGCCGACATCGCCATGGGGCAGCAGCATCGGCGCCATATCGCCATGGAACAGCGCGCCCAGAAATTCGAGCAATTCGCTGCATGCGCCATGGCCCGCGTCATAGGCCCCCAGCCGCCGTGCGCCATAGGGGGCCAGCGCGGCCAGCACCTGTTCGACCGCGGCGTCCAGCGCGCGCAACTCGCCCGCCATATCCGCCCCCTGCGCCCGGCCCCACAGGCGTCGGGCGCCGGCCGGGCGGCGGATCACGGTGATGAACAGATCGTTGGCATAGAGCCGCCGGGCCGCCAGCCTTTCGCGCCATGCCGCATCCAGTCCCGCGCTGAAGGCATCGGGAAAGTTCCCCTCCAGCTCCGGCTCCACCCTGCGGCGCAGAATGTGGTGATAGAGCGCAAAGCGCGAGGACCCGATCGCGCGCAGCATCGCCTCGCGCATATCCTTGCGATAATTCAGCGTATCGCCATCGGCGGTTTCAAACATCAGCCCGTCGATGCGGATCACCTGCATCAGCGCCCCGTCGCGCAGCGCCAGCGTGGCATCATCGACCAGATGCGAATAGGGCAGATGCGCGCCCGCCGCCGCCTCCTTGGCGAAATCGGGGGCTTTTACGGCCGATAGGAATTGCATTGCCAGAACCGGTAATGCCGCACGCGCGGACAGTGCATCGCGCGGACTATCCAGAGATCGAACCGGCGCGGTTCGTGCAGACAGGCCAGCACCCCCAGCCCATGCACCCCCAGCGCCAGCGCCACCACCCAACCTGAGCGCAGCAGCAGGAAAGCCTCGGTCGAAATCACCAGATTAAGGACGAAAAAGGACCATGTGACGCCCGCAAACATCTGGGGCCGGGTAAGGCCCACGAACAAAGTGTCACGCGCCAGCGGGGCAGTTTGAGCGCCCTGTCCGCGCCCGCTCATTGCCCCATCCCCGCCGCCGACTGAATGCCGGCCACGATGCTGGCCGCGCCGAACAGGACGAAGCAGCCAAGGATCACGCTGGCCCCGTATCGCCAGTTGATCCGCCCGGTCAGCATCATCATGCCCACCACCGCCACGGCCACCACCGCGGCAACCGTTGCCACCGATCCCATCAGCGTCCCCTGAACCCAGCGCAGCGCACCGACGATGGGGCCCGACCCCGCCGGGTCGGTCGCGCCATAGGTTTGCGCCCAGAGAGGCATGGCCCAGAGAGGCACGGCCCAGAGCGCCATCAAAAGCCCGGCCATCCGGCGGTAATAGGAGAGCAGATCCTGTTTCATGCCCCAAAGGCTAAAAACGGGTGCCCAGCCGCGCAACGCGGATTGCATCGGTTTTCAATCCGATTTTTTACCTAAAGCGGTCCAACATATCGTTCAATCTCGACAAAGCATGTCGGACAAAGGTTGATGCGGGGGCCCGCTTCGGCTAAAGGCCCGCCCTTTCCCGGAGTCCGGCGGGCTTGGTGCCGAATTTTTCCGCATTCCGGGGCTTGCCTTTTGGCGTTGCTGGGCGCCAAAGGCATGGATCGCCGAACCAGTCAGGAATTAGGGGAAAGCCCATGTCGCGTCGCCGTCAGATCTATGAAGGCAAGGCCAAGATTCTTTACGAGGGTCCTGAGCCGGGCACGATCATCCAATATTTCAAGGATGATGCCACCGCTTTCAACGCGCTCAAAAAGGGCACGATCAACGGCAAGGGCGTGATCAACAATCGCATCAGCGAATATGTGTTCACCCGCCTGAACCACATCGGCATCCCGACCCACTTCATCCGCCGCCTCAACATGCGCGAACAACTGGTGCGCCAGTGCGAGATCGTGCCGATCGAGGTGGTGGTCCGCAATGTGGCGGCCGGTTCGATCTCCAAGCGTCTGGGCATCCCTGAGGGTGAGCCGCTGCCCCACACGCTGATCGAATATTATTACAAGGACGATGCGCTGGGCGATCCGATGATCGCCGAGGAACACATCGCCTGCTTCGGCTGGGCCAGCAATGAGGAAATGCAGGACATTTCCAGCATGGCCATCCGCATCAACGATTTCATGTGCGGCATGTTTGCGGCGATCAACATCCGTCTGATCGACTTCAAGCTCGAATTCGGCCGTATCTGGGACGGTGATTACAGCCGGGTGATCCTGGCCGATGAAATCAGCCCCGACGGCTGCCGCCTGTGGGATATGAATTCGGGCGAGAAGCTGGACAAGGACCGCTTCCGCCAGGATCTGGGCGGCGAGGAAGAAGCCTATCAGGAAGTCGCGCGCCGTCTGGGCCTGCTCGACAATGACGGGCCGAGCGAAGTGCTGGACCTCAACCACCACCGCAAGCTGCGCGGCAAGTAAGCCCCGCCGCTTCCGGACCCAACAAAAAGGGGCGCTCCGCATCGGGGCGCCCCTTTTTGTTGGGTCCGATATTTGCCCTATCCCCAGCGCCAGCGGGCCGGTTCGCCCTTGGCCCGGCAAATGCCGACAAGCGCCAGCGTGGCGACAATCACAATGCCCGCAAAGATACCGGCATGGATCCGCGCGGGAAAAAAGACATGGGCCAACGCAATACAGCCGACATAGGCCGCCAACACCGCCCAACCTTGCCAAAGGCGGGGAAGGCCCCAGCCATAACCATAACGTTTGGCGGGAAACCAGTATTTGTCCTGTTGTGCCATAAACACCTCCGGAACAGTCAGAATACGCCTGACCAGCGGGCAAGGCAAGTTGATCCGGCGACAATTGTCCGCTTCCCCTGCGCACCATTCGCCCTTAATCTGCGGGCATGAAGCCGCTTCATATTTCGCTTGCACTTGCCGCCCTGTTCGGACTGGCCGCCTCGCCTTTGACGGCGCGCCCGGCGCCTTTGCCGCAGCATGGCGCGGCCCATCGCGCCATTGCCGCCAATATCGGCACATGGCCCTTTCAAAAGAGCGATGTCGCACCCGACCCGGCCTATCGCTTTGGCCAATTGCCCAATGGCATGCGCTATATCCTGCGCCACAATGAAACGCCCAAGGACGAAATCGCGGTGCGGATGCGCTTTGATGTCGGCTCGCTGGACGAGGGCGAGAAGGAGCGCGGCTTTGCCCATTTCGTCGAACATATGGCGTTTCAGGGCAGCACCCATGTTGCTCAGGGCGAGATGGTGCGCCTGCTCGAACGCAAGGGGCTGGCCTTTGGCGCGCATACCAACGCCTTCACGACCTATGAAACGACGACCTATCACCTCGACCTGCCGCGCAACACGCCCGATCTGATCGACACGGCGCTGATGCTGATGCGCGAGACGGCCAGCGAACTGACCATTTCGCCCGAGAGCGTGAGCAATGAGCGCGGCGTGATCCTGTCGGAAAAGCGCGACCGCAACAATTGGCAGTATCGCGAGGCGCAGGACCGCTACGCCTTTGCCGATCCCAAATCGCGCTACCGGCAACGCAGCCCCATCGGCACCGAGGAAACGCTGGGCGGAGCCACTGCCGAGGCGCTGCGCGCGTTCTGGCGGCGCAATTATGTGCCGGAAAAGGCGGTGCTGGTGATGGTCGGCGATTTCGATGTCGCCGCCGTAGAGGCCGAGATCAGGGCGCGGTTCGGCGACTGGGCCGCCGCGCCCGCCGCGCCGCAGCCGTCGGCGGGGCCGATTGACGGGGCCGATGGGGGGCGCAATTCGATCTATCTCGACCCATCGCTGTCCGAACACATCACCATCACCCGCCGCAGCGCATGGCGCGACGAACCCGACACATGGGCCAACCGCCGCAAGGGTCTGGCCACCACGGTCGGCTATGCCATCATCAACCGGCGGCTTCAGCGGCTGTCGCGGCGGCTCGATCCGCCTTTCCGCGCCGCGCAGTTCGGCACGAATGACATTTTCCACGCCGGGCGCGATACGGCGATCAATGTCGATTCGATCGACGGACGCTGGCGCCGCGCGCTGACCGCTGCGACCACCGAGGTGCGCCGCGCGATCGAGCAGGGCTTTACCCAGCGCGAGATCGACGAGCAGGTGGCGGTGCTGACCAGCCTGGCCGAAACGGCGGCGGCGCGCGAGGAAACGCAGGGCAGCGTGGCGCTGGCCAATGCGGCGCTGGGCATGCTGCGCGGGGGATCGATCCCGTCCGATCCGAACGCCAATCTGGCTTTCCTCAAGGCGCAGACGCCGGGTCTGACGCCCGACCGAGTGCTGGCCGCCGTCAAGGCCGACATGGCCGCGCTCGACAATCCGCTGATCCGCTTTACCGGGCGGCGCGAGCCCGACGGCGGGGCCGATGCCATCCGCGCCGCATGGAACGAGGCCTCGACCACCCCCCTGCCCACCATCATGGAGCCGCCGCCCGCCCCCTTTGCCTATACCGAATTCGGGGCGCCCGGTGCGGTGGTTGAGGACAGGCGCGAGCCCTATTTCGGCATACGCGAGATCCGCTTTGCCAATGGCGTCCGGCTGAACCTGAAGCGCACCACGCTTTCGCGCCAGTCGGTGCTGGTGCATATGGCGATTGACGGTGGAAAGATGCTGGCCACCAGCGGCAATCCGCTGGCGGTGGAAATGACGGCCATGATGGGCACAGGCGGCCTTGGCAAACATACGCTGGACGAGATGCAGTCGCTGACCGCAGGCCATCTGGTCAGCCTCGGCCTGACCGCCACGGGCGACAGTTTCAACGCATCGGCGGGGACGCGGCCCAAGGATCTGCTGCTCCAGCTTCAGATGATGGCCGCGCTGATCACCGATCCGGGCTATCGGCAGGAGGGCGAGAACATCTTTCACCAGAATGCCAACACGATGTTCCTGCGCCTGCGCGCCACGCCAACAGCCGCGCTGCAAAGCTCGATCGGCGGCATCCTGTCGGACAATGATCCGCGCTTCACGCTTCAGCCTGTGACGGCCTATCGCGGTCTGACCTTTGCCAAGCTGAAGGCCGATATCACCGAGCGCCTCCAGCATGGCGCCATCGAGATCGGCCTTGTCGGCGATCTGGACGAGGAGGCCGCGATTGCCGATGTGGCGCGCACCTTTGGCGCGCTGCCCACGCGCGAGGCCGAGTTCCGGAAATACGATGACCAGCGCAAACGCCCCTTTACCGCGCGGCGGGGGGAACGCACGCTGACCCATACCGGGCCGGCGGATCAGGCGCTGATCTATGACGTGTGGCCCACGCGCGATGATCGCGATCCCGATGAAAAGCAGGTGTTCAACATGCTGCAACGGATCGTGCGCATCCAGTTGACCGAGACGCTGCGCCAGAAGCTGGGCCGGTCCTATTCGCCCAGCGCCAGCAGCGATCTGAGCCGGATCTGGCGCGATTACGGCACTTTTGCGGTGGCGGCCTCGGTTGATGTCGACAGTGTGGCAATGGCTAAACAGGCGATAGACGAAACCATCGCGGCGCTGGCCCAAACCCCGCCGTCTGAAGATCTGATGCTGCGCGCGCGTCAGCCCTTGCTGGAAACGATCGACAACACGCTCAACACCAATGGCGGCTGGCTGGGCATTGTCGCGCTGGCGCAGAGCGAGCCTGATCAGATCGAGCGTCAGGTCCATGCGGCGCAAAGGCTGCGCGCCGTCACGCCCGAGGCGGTGCAGGCTGCCGCAAGGCGCTATCTGGCCGCGCGCGATGCGGTGCGCATCACGGTGCTGCCCACCCCGGCAACGCCTGCGCCCCCCTCTGCGCCCCCCTCTGCGCCCTCGCCGGAGGCCAGGGGGCCTGTCTGAAAGGCGCAAGGGCCCACAACGCATGAAAACGCTTTTGTTTCCCGCCGTGATGCCGCCGAGTCATGTTTTTCCCGAATGCCCGTAAAGTGAGCCAAAAAGCGTACGTCTTGCGACAAATAATTACCCTTTTTCCGACATTCTGCTCCTTTGGCACCCTTGACGTTTGAGGCGTGTGACCGGAAAGCCGCAAGCTCAGAACGATTGTATCAGTACCGGGGGCCTTTCATGTTTCATCGCCGTCGCCCTGCCTCCCTTTCGGGTGGGCCTGTCATGCTGGCAGTCAGCCTTGCGCTGGCTTTGTCCGCGTGTTCGGGCGGGCCGCAACGCGACAAAAAGACCCCGCAGGTCGGCTTTTCACAAGTCACGCTGACCGAGGTTCCGCTTGAAATCGAACTGCCGGGCCGCACCGCCCCCTATCGCCAGGGTCAGGTCCGCCCGCAGGTGTCGGGTGTGCTGATGCGCCGCCTGTTTACCGAAGGCCAACTGGTGCATCAGGGCCAGCCCCTGTATCAGATCGACCCCAGCGTCTATCGCGCCGCCGCCGATCAGGCCGCCGCCAATCTGGTCAGCGCGCAGGCCAGCGCCGAGGCCGCCAAGGTCAAGGCCGACCGCTACAAACCGCTGGCCGCCGATCAGGCGGTGGCCCAGCAGGATTACACCGATGCCGCCGCCGCCGCGCGCACCAGCGCCGCCGCGGTCGCGCAATATCGCGCCGCGCTCAATGCCGCCAAGGTCAACCTGCGTTTCACCACCGTTCCCGCGCCGATCACCGGCCGCATCGGCCGCTCGCTCTATACCGAGGGCGCGCTGGTCACGGCCAATCAGACCGATCCGCTGGCGGTGATTTCGACGCTGGACCCGATCTATGTCGATATCCAGCAAAGCAGCGCCAGCCTGATGAAGCTGCGCAAGGAATTTGCCGATGGCGGCATCAAGGAGGTCGGCAAGGTCAAGCTGATCCTTGAGGACGGCAGCGAATATCCGATTCCGGGCACACTGGAATTTTCCGAAGTCACGGTCGACACCGCCACCGGCACGGTCGCGCTGCGCGCCAAATTCGCCAATCCCGACGGCACGCTGCTGCCCGGCCTGTTTGTCCGCACCCGCGTATCGCAGGGCAAGCAGAGCAAGGTTGTGCTGGTGCCGCAGGGCGCGCTGAGCCGCGATCCGCGCGGGGGCGCCACGGTGATGGTGCTGGGCGCGGGCAACAAGGCCGAATTCCGCAAGGTGACCGCGGACCGCACGATCGGCGACCAATGGGTGGTGACCGACGGCCTGAAGCCGGGCGACAAGCTGATCACGCAGGGCCTTGGCAAGATCCGTCCGGGCCAGGTCGTGGTGGCCGTGCCCGACAGCACGCCGCAGGGCATCAAGCCTGCCGGCAAGAAGCCTTCGGCCAAGTAATCAGGGACGGGAAAAAGCGTCATGTCGCGCATCTTTATTGACCGTCCGATCTTTGCATGGGTGATTGCGATCATCATCATGCTGGCCGGTATCGCCGGGGTTTCGACCCTGCCGGTGCAGCAGTTTCCCGATATTGCCCCGCCCCAGGTGAACATCAACACCACCTATCCGGGCGCCTCGGCATCCATTCTGGAAACCAGCGTCACGCAGGTGATCGAGCAGCAATTGACCGGCCTTGACGGGCTGCTCTACTTCTCCTCCACCTCGAGTTCGTCGGGGCAGGTGTCGATTTCGGCGACGTTCGAAAAGGGCACCAACCCCGACATCGCTCAGGTGCAGGTGCAGAACAAGGTGCAGCAGGCCCTCTCGCGCCTGCCCTCGGTGGTGCAGCAGCAGGGCGTGCGCGTGACGAAGTCGAACCCCGACTTCCTGCTCGTGGCCTATGTGGTCGACACCTATGACCGCACGACCAACATCGACGTTTCCGACTTTCTGGCGAGCCGGTTGCAGGAGCCGATCGGGCGCATCGAGGGCGTGGGCCAGACCAACATCTTTGGCGCGCAATATGCGATGCGCGTGTGGATGGACCCGAACAAGCTGGCCGCCAATCAGTTGATGCCCTCCGACATCATCAGCGCGATCACGGCGCAGAACGCCGAAGTGGCGGCGGGTGAAATCGGCGCGGTGCCCGCGCCTGCGGGGCAGATGCTGGATGCCACCGTGACGGCGCAGTCGCGCCTGACCAGTCCGGCCGAATTTGCCCAGATCGTGGTCAAGAGCGCGAGCAGCGGGGCGACCGTGCATCTCTCGGACGTGGCGCGGATCGAACTGGGGGCCGAATCCTACGGCGTGGTCAGCCGCGTCAACGGCCATCCCGGCGCGGCGCTGGCCATTTCGCTGGCGCCCGGCGCGGACGCTCTGGCCACGGCCAAGCTGGTCAAGGCCAAGTTCGCCGAACTCTCCAGGACATTCCCGGCCGGCTACACCTATGGCTTTGCCAATGACTCGACGCGGTTCATCTCCAAGTCCGTGACCGACGTGGTGGAAACGCTGTTCGAGGCGATCATTCTGGTCGTCATCGTGATGTTCGTGTTCCTGCAAAGCTGGCGCGCGACGCTGATCCCGGCGATTGCGGTGCCGGTGGTGATGCTGGGGACTTTCGCGATCTTTGCGGTGGCGGGCTATTCGATCAACACGCTGACGCTGTTCGGCCTTGTGCTGGCCATTGGTCTGCTGGTCGATGACGCGATCGTGGTGGTGGAGAATGTCGAGCGGTTGATGGCCGAAAATCCGGGCATGACCCCGCGTGAGGCGACCATTGAATCGATGAAGGAAATCTCCATCGCGCTGATCGCCATCGCGCTGGTGCTGTCCGCGGTCTTCATGCCGATGGCCTTCTTTGGCGGCTCGACGGGCGTGATCTATCGCCAGTTCTCGCTGACCATCGTTTCGGCCATGGCGCTTTCGGTGGTGGTGGCGCTGGTGCTTTCGCCCGCGCTGACCACGACGATCCTGAAAAGGCCCGAGGATGAGGATGAAACCTCGCTGGTGGGCCGGGCCAGCCATTGGATGCGGGTCCGTTTCGAGCGTTATTTCGGCCGCCTGCTCGAATGGTATCACCCCAAGGCCAGTTGGGCCGCCACGCATAAGCGTATTCCGATACTGGCCTATGGCGTGGTGCTGGCGGCGCTGGTCGTGCTGTTTGTGCGGATGCCCACCGGCTTTCTGCCTTCGGAAGATCAGGGCATGGCCCAGATCAGCTTCCAACTGCCCGCAGGCGCAACGCTGGAGCGTACGCAGCAGGCGCAGTTGGCGATCGAGAAATATTTCCTCGAACACGAAAGCAAGGACATCGACGCCGTGCTGGTCGTGGCGGGCGGTGCGCAGGGCGGCGGCAGCGGCCAGAACGCGGGTCGCGGCTTTGTCTCGCTGACCGATTGGGACAAGCGCAAGGGCGCGGAAAATTCGGCCGAAGCCATCACGCGCCGCGCCACGCAGGCGATCAGCGGGGGCTATCGCGATCTGGAATTCTATGCGCTGCAGCCGCCCACCGTGCGCGGCCTTGGCCAGGCCACCGGCTTTACCGCCGAGGTGCTGAACAGCGGCGGCATGGATGCCGAAGCTTTTGCCAAGCTGCGCGATGAAATTCTGGCCGAGGCGCGCACGCTGCCCCAGCTTTCGAACGTCCGCCTGACCGGCCTGCCCGATCAGCCCACGCTCAAGATCACCACGGATACCGCCAAGCTGGCCGCGCTGGGGGTTGCGCCTTCGGATGTGAACACCACGCTGGCGGCGGCCTGGGGCGGGCGTTATGTCAATGACTTTGTGGATCGCGGGCGTGTGAAGCGCGTCTATGTGATGGGCGATGCGCCCTATCGGTCGCGCCCCGAGGATCTCTCGCAATGGCAGGTGCGCAACAGCAGCGGCAAGATGGTGCCCTTCTCGGCCTTTGCCAGCTTTGCCTGGAACAAGGCCCCCAACGCGACCTATCGCTTCTCGGGCACGCCCAATTTCGAGGTCTCGGGCCAGTCCTCGCAGGGCTATTCCTCGGGCGATGCGATGAATGCGTTCGAGGCTCTGGTGGCGCAATATCCTGATGTGTCGATCGCATGGTCGGGCGCCTCCTATCAGGAACGCCTCTCCTCGGGTCAGGCGCCGCTGCTTTATTCGGTGTCGCTGATCGTGGTGTTCCTCTGCCTTGCTGCTCTCTATGAAAGCTGGAGCATTCCCTTTGCGGTGCTGCTGGTCATTCCGGTGGGTCTGGTGGGGGCGGTGGCTCTGGTCACGCTGCGCGGGCTGCAGAATGACGTTTATCTCCAGATCGGCCTGACGACGACGATGGGTCTGGCGGCCAAGAACGCCATTTTGATGATCGAATTTGCCGAACAGGGCGAAAAGGCGGGCAAGGATCCGATCACAGCGGTGCTGGATGCGGCGCGGATGCGTTTGCGGCCCATTCTGATGACGTCCTGCGCGTTCATCTTCGGCGTGCTGCCGCTGGCCATTGCCACGGGCGCGGGCGCCAATGCGCGCATCGCCATCGGCACTTCGGTGATCGGCGGCATGCTGACCGCCACGGGTCTGGCGATCTTCTTCATCCCGCTCTTCTTCGTGCTGGTGCGTGGCGGTTTCCGTCAGTTCCGTCGCAAGAAAGCCGACGATCAGGGAGCGGTGGCATGAAGAACCTCTCCCTGATTGCGGCTCTCGCTATGGTGGTGGTCCCGGCAGGACTCGAAGCCCGCCCGCGCGCCGACCAGCCCGCCGATCCCGCGCCTTTGCCGATCCCCGCCGCTTGGCCCAAGGGCGAAGCCTATGTCCTGCCCGGCGATGCGGCGCTGCCGTCTTATTCCTATACGCAGGTTCTGGGCGATCCGCGACTGGTCAAGGTGATCGACCTTGCGCTGGCGAAGAATCAGGATCTGGCCGTGGCGCTGGCCAATATCGAAACGGCGCGTAACCAGTATCTGGTCCAGCGTGGTGCGCTGTTCCCGGAAATCGACGCCAATGGCGGCTTCACCCATGCGGGCGGCGACGGCACGCGCGTGGCCGGGGCCACCACCAAGGGAGATTCGGCCAGCGCGACCGGCACTCTGGCCAACTATGAAGTCGATCTGTTCGGCCGCGTGCGCGGTCTGACGGCGGCGGCCAAGGCGACCTATCTGGCCAGCGAGGCCGGATCGCGCGCGGCGCGCCTGACGCTGATCGCCAATGTCGCCAATGGCTGGCTGACCTATGCCGCAGATCGCAGCCTGCTGAAACTGGCGCAGGATACGGCGGCCAGCGCGGAAAAGAGCGTGGCGCTGACCCGGCGGCGGGTCGAGGGCGGGATTGGCCTGCTGGCGGATCAGCGCAAAGCGGAACTGACGCTGCGTACAGCCCAAGCCGATGTCGCCGCCCAGACCAATGCGGTGGCGCAGGATCTGAATGGCCTGCGCCTGCTGGTGGGCGATGATGTGCCGGGCGATTTGTTGCCCGCCTCGATTGACGATGCAGCCTCGCGTCTGGCGCCGGTTGCGGCGGGGCTGGATTCCTCGATCCTGCTGCGCCGCCCGGATGTGGCACAGGCGGAATTTGCGCTGCGTTCGGCCTATGCCAATGTCGATGCCGCGCGCGCGGCGCTCTATCCCAGGATCACGCTGACCGGCGTGGCGGGCGTGGCGACCACGGCACTTTCCAGCCTGTTTTCGCCCGCCAATTTCGCATGGGGCCTGACCTCTGCAGCCTCGTGGCCGATCTTCAAGGGCGGCGCGGCCAAAGCATCCTATCGCGTCAGTCAGGCCCAGCGCGATGCGGCGCTCGCCACCTATCGCAAGACGGTGCAAAGCGCGTTTGCCGATGTGGCCAATGTGCTGGCGCGGCGGGGCACCATCGAGGCGCAGGTCGAGGCGGTGCGCGCCGGGCGCGATGCGGCGTCCGACAATTACCGGCTGGTCAACCGTCGCTATGAAGGCGGGATCGGCACTTGGCTTGATGCGCTGACCGCGCAACAGGCGCTTTATTCGGCCGAAAAGACGCTGGTGTCGGCGCAATATGCGCGTGCGGGCAATCTGGTCGGCCTTTATCGCGCCTTGGGCGGCGACCGCGCGGCCATTGCGCGGCGTTAAGCGGATTGGGGGCTTTTTGAGGCCAAAAATGCCCCCTCCCCCTTGGCTTTTGCGCCATTGCGCGCCATAGGCGGGGCCGATTCCATTATGATGCATCATCGGTGCATCGCACCCCATCAGGTGCCATAACAGAAAGGCCGCCCAGCGATGAAAGTGCGCGTTTACGTCAGCCTCAAGAACGGGGTGCTCGATCCGCAGGGCCGCGCGATCCACCATGCCATCGAAGGCCTTGGCTTTTCGGGCGTTTCCGACGTCCGCGCCGGCCGTTTGATCGAGCTTGAAGTGGACGAGACGGTCAGCGATGCAGCGCTTGAAGAGATGGCGCAGAAGCTGCTCGCCAATCAGGTGATCGAGAACTACCGCATCGAGAGGGTGTAAGCCATGCGTTCGGCAGTCATCACCTTTCCCGGATCGAATTGCGACCGCGACATGGCCGTAGCCGTTGAGCAGGTCTGCGGCGGCGAGGTTCACCGCGTCTGGCATGGCGACGCCGCCCTGCCCGAAGGTCTGGACTTCATCGCCCTGCCCGGCGGTTTTTCCTATGGCGACTATCTGCGCAGCGGCGCGATGGCGGCCCGCAGCCCAATCATGCGTGCCGTGATCGAGGCAGCCGGGCGCGGCGTCAAGGTGCTGGGCGTGTGCAACGGCTTTCAGGTGCTGACCGAGGCAGGCCTGCTGCCCGGCGCGCTGATGCGCAATGCGGGCATCCGCTTTGTCTGCCGCGAAGTCAAGCTGACGGTGGAAAACAACACCAGCGCCTTCACGCATCGCTATCTCAAGGGCCAGACGATCACGATTCCGGTGGCGCATCACGACGGCAATTTCTTTGCCGATGATACCACGCTTGACCGCATCGAGGGCGAAGGCCGCGTGGCTTTCCGCTATGCCGAAGATGTCAACGGTTCGGCTCGCAACATCGCGGGCGTGCTGAACGAAGGCGGCAATGTGCTGGGCATGATGCCCCATCCGGAACGCTTTATCGAGGCGGCGCAGGGCGGCACCGATGGGCGCGCGCTGTTCGAGGGCGTGGCCAAGGCGCTGCTGAGCGCCTGATCGCAGCCATCAGGGCATTTGGAAGGGCGGGTTGACCAGGAGGTCAGCCCGCCTTTTCTTCTTGCGCCACAGGCACAGAGCGCGTGCCGAAGAGATCGCGCACCTCATCCACCCCGCGCGCCTCGCCATAAGCCAGGCCCTGCAGGCGGCGGCAGCCAAGTTTGCAGGCGATTTCCAGCTCTTGCGGGGTCTCGACGCCCTTGGCGATGGTGATCATTTCGAGACTGTCGGCAATCGCCACGGCGGCGCGGATCATCGCCACGCTCTCCGCATTGCCCGCAGCCGCGCCCTTCATCAGCGCGCGGTCCAGCTTGATCGCATCAAAGCGCATCTCGCACAGGATCGCGACCGATGCCTGCCCCGCACCGAAATCATCAAGGATCACCGAGCAACCCAGCGCCGTCAGCCGCTCAATCGTGGCGCGCGCCTGCGCCGGGTCGCGCTGAAACAGGCTCTCGGTCACCTCGATCTCCAGCCTTTGCGGGGCCAGATTGCTGACCGCCAGCGCGGTGACGACATGATCGATGAAGGCCGGGTCCAGCGCCTGCTTGTCCGAAACATTGACCGAAACGCGCAAGTTTCCGGGCCATTGGGCCACCTGATGGCAGGCTTCTTTCAGCACCCACGCGCCGATCGGCAGGCTCAGGCGCGTATCCTCGGCCAACGAGAGGAAGCGGTCAGGCGAAACCCGGCCCAATTCGGGGCTGTTCCAGCGCAGCAAGGCTTCAAAACCCACCAGCCGTTCGCTGGGCGCGTCGACTACGGGCTGATAGAACATCTCGAATTCCTGCCGCTCGACCGCCGCGCGCAGGGCCTCTTCCAGCCATGCGCGGGCCTCGGCCTCGGCGCGCAGTGCCTCGTCAAAGGCCGAATGCATGCCGCGCCCGTTCCGCTTGGCGCGATAGAGCGCGAAATCGGCATTGCGCATCAGCGCGGGCACGCTGCCGCCATCGACCGGGCCAAAGGCCGAGCCGACCGAGGCGCCGATCGTCAGTTCATTGCCATCGACAAAATAGGGCTGCGAGAGATCCGCAATGATTGCCTGCGCCAAACGGGCCACCAGCACGCGCTCATTGGCCTGACGCAGCACGACGCAGAATTCATCGCCGCCAAGCCGTCCGCAGAGCGAATTGGGCGTCATCAATACTTTCAGACGCTCGGCCACCTGGCTCAGCAATTGATCGCCCACCGGATGGCCCAGCGTGTCATTGACCGCCTTGAACCGGTCGAGGTCGATCATCATGAAGGCGCATTGCCCATCCCCCTCACGCGCGGCGACCAGCGCATTTTCCAGCGCATCAATCACCATCATCCGGTTGGGCAGCCCGGTCAGCGTGTCATAGCGCGCCAAATAGGCGATCTTCTCACTGGTTTCCTGCTGCTCGGTGACATCCGATGCCACGCCGCGAAAGCCCATGAAGGCCCCCGCATCATCGAAACGCGGCGCGCCCGACAGCGACCAATAACGCCGCGTGCCCTGCACCATCACGCGCACCACAAGATTCGAGAAACTCTCGCGCGCCTTGAACTTTTCCTCCAGTTCCTTGAGGCCCGGCACCGTTCCGCGCTCGATCCCGCGCCCCTCGCCCGAACGCGGATCACCGCCCGGCCCCAGCAGCAGCGCAAGAAAGCCCGCGCCTTCAATCTCGCTGGGGGCCATGCCCATGGCTTCGGCAAAGCGTTCCGACACCGCGCGCACACGGCGCTGGGCGTCGGTCTGCCACAGCCAATCAGCCTCATCCTCATCAAATTCGCGCAGCAACAGGCTCACCACCTCGTTGCGTTCGGCCATGCCCGCCACCGCAAGGCGCGAGGCAAGGAAATGGCGCGAGGCCTCGATGGTGCCCAGCGCGATACTGGCCACAAACAGCGCGGCCACACCCGCCATGCCCGGTTGCAGCAGCGTAAAAAAGCCCACCACCGAGCCGCAGCCGACGATCGTGGAAAACAGCAGCGTGGACAAAGGCACCGTGGGCACGATCACCGCCGAAACGGTCATCAGCATCGCCAGCACGGTCCAGAATTCATAGCGCAGATGCACCGGCGCCTGAGGCAGGAAAAACAGCAGCGGCGAGGCCCAGACCAGCGCATTGATGATCGTGCCCAGCGCCTGACGGCGGAATTCATTGCTGGACATGCCGCGCCGGTCGGCGTCGCTCAATTGCCCTTCGTTGCGCACACTATAGGTTAACGAGGCGCATAGAGCGCCCAGCCAACCCCCGATCATCGGATGGCTGACAAAGGGGGCAAACAGCAGCACCGAGACAATTGCGGCCAGCGCCTGGGCCCAAATCCGCGCGCGCGCCACCAACGCGAGTTGCGAATATTGCAGCCCGCGCAGCCGCGCCCACTCGTCCGTGCCTTGGCCAGCCAGGCCCAGCACCGACCAGATGCTCAATTCGCCAATCGCGGGGGAGGAAATCGCGTGAGTCATTGCAGGGAAACCTACGCTGCAATGCCTATCGTCATGTGTAATGGATTTGGTAAACGGCGCATCAACAGTTTGCCGTTTTTCTAATAAAATCGGGGCGGAAACAAACAGATGCCCTGCCGTCTCCGCCCCCGAAATTCCGTCAATTATTCCACAGTCACCGACTTTGCCAGATTGCGCGGCTGGTCAACGTCAGTACCCTTAACGCAGGCCACATGATAGGCCAGCAACTGCACCGGCACGGCATAGACCAGCGGCGCGATCAAGGGGTGAACCTGCGGCATCTCGATGGTGGCCATACAGCCCTCGCCCGCCTCGGCCAGACCTTCGGCATCCGAGATCAGCACGATCTTGCCGCCGCGCGCGCGCACTTCCTGCATGTTCGACACGGTCTTTTCAAACAGCGGGCCGGATGGCGCGATCACGATCACCGGCACATGCTCGTCGATCAGGGCAATCGGCCCATGCTTCATCTCGCCGCTGGCATAGCCTTCGGCGTGGATATAGCTGATTTCTTTCAGCTTGAGCGCGCCTTCGAGCGCCAGCGGATAATCCTGGCCGCGGCCCAGATAAAGCACGTCGCGCGCCGGAGCGATGAGATGGGCCATGGCCGCAATTGCATCGTCATAGGCCAGCGCGGCATTGAGCGCCGAGGGCGTCTCGATCAGATTGCGCACAACCTTGCGCTCTTCATCGCGCGTCATGCGCCCGCGCTTGACCGCCAGATGCGCGGCCAGAGCCGCCAGCACGGCGAGCTGGCAGGTAAACGCCTTGGTCGAAGCCACGCCGATTTCCGGCCCCGCATGGGTGGGCAGCAGGAGATCGGCCTCACGCGCCATGGACGAGGTCGGCACGTTCACCACCACCGCGATGGTCTGCCCATTGGCCTTGCAATGGCGCAGCGCGGCCAGCGTGTCGGCCGTCTCGCCCGACTGGCTGATAAAGATCGCCAGACCGCCCGGCTCCAGCACCGGATCGCGATAGCGGAATTCGGATGCCACATCGATGTCCACCGGCAGGCGCGCGAAATGCTCAAACCAATATTTGGCCACGAGGCCCGCGTAATACGAGGTGCCGCAGGCCACGATGGTCACGCGCTTGATGCTCGACAGATCAAAGTCGATCTGGGGCAGCGCCACGCTTTCATCATCGCGGCGGACATAGCTTTGCAGCGTCTGGGCCACGACGGTGGGCTGGTCGTAGATTTCCTTCTGCATGAAGTGGCGGAAGTTGCCCTTTTCCACCGCCGCCGCCGAAGCGCCGCTGGCCACAATCGCGCGCGTAACCGGATTGTTGTCCTTGTCGTAAATCTCGACACCCTCGCGGCGGATGACGACCCAGTCGCCCTCCTCCAGATAGGTGATACGCTGGGTCAAGGGCGCCAGCGCCAGCGCGTCCGAGCCGAGGAACGTCTCACCCTCGCCATAGCCGAGCACCAGCGGCGACCCCAGACGGGCGCCGATCAGCATGTCGGGATGTTCACGAAAGGCAATCGCCAGCGCAAAGGCCCCGCGCAATTGCGGCAGCGCGGCCTTGACCGCATCGACCGGAGACAGTCCGCCCTCGACCAGATCCGACACCAGATGGGCCACCACCTCGGTATCGGTTTCCGATTCAAACACGCGGCCCTTGGCCTGCAACATTTCGCGCAAGGGGCGGAAATTCTCGATGATGCCATTATGGACCAGCGCCAGCTTTTCCGTGGCATGGGGGTGGGCATTGGCGGCCGTGGGCGCGCCATGCGTGGCCCAGCGGGTGTGGGCGATGCCCACATTGCCCGGCGCGGGATTGACCGCCAATTCCTTGACCAGATTTTGCAACTTGCCCGGCGCGCGGCGGCGGATCAATTCGCCATCATGCACCGTGCAGACGCCCGCCGAGTCATAGCCGCGATATTCCATCCGGCGCAGGCCATCGACCAGACGATCCGCCACCTCTTCCTTGCCGACAATGCCGATAATCCCGCACATATGTTCAGCCGCCCCTTTATCCATCCGCGGCCGGGGCATGCCCGGCCATTCCTTACCGCCCCTCTTAGGGGCCAAACGCTTTCTGTCCGATTAAGGGGTTTTAGCCCTGCTTTTCGGCCTTTTTCTTCTTCATCGCGTCGTGGAAACGGTCGGCCCAGCCGGGCTTGACCATCTGTTCGGCGCGCACCAGCCGCAATTCACCATCGCCCACATCGCGCGAAACGGCGCTTCCCGCCGCCACGATGGCGTCCTTGCCGATCCGCACCGGGGCGATGAGCGCGCTGTTCGAACCGATGAAGGCGCGCTCGCCGATCACGGTCTTGTATTTGAAATAGCCGTCATAATTGCAGGTGATCGTGCCCGCGCCCAGATTGGCGCCCGCCCCCACTTCGGCATCCCCGACATAGGAGAGATGGTTGACCTTGGCGCCCTCGCCGATGGTTGCCTTCTTGATTTCGACGAAGTTCCCGATCTTGGCCTTTGCCCGGATATCCGCACCGGGGCGCAGGCGGGCATAGGGGCCAAGCTCGGCCTTGCCGGCCACGGTCGCGCCTTCCAGATGGCTGAAAGCGTGGATCGTGACATGATCGGCCACGCTCACGCCGGGGCCAAACACGACATTGGGCTCGATCAGCACATCGCGACCGATCTGCGTGT
This sequence comes from Novosphingobium humi, assembly GCF_028607105.1. GTDB lineage: Bacteria > Pseudomonadota > Alphaproteobacteria > Sphingomonadales > Sphingomonadaceae > Novosphingobium > Novosphingobium humi. The sequence continues at coordinate 1,793,023 of NZ_CP117417.1, forward strand.
CCCAACTGAACCACACGGTTTCCGGCGCGATCAGCGTGGCGCCATCGGCCATCGCCTGTGCGCGGCGGCGATCCTGCCAGCGGCGTTCGGCATCGGCCAGTTCGGCGCGGCTGTTGATCCCGGCCACCTCGTCGGGGTCGGCGGTCACCACCACAGCGGCGCGATCCCCATCGGCCAGCGCGATATTCACAATATCAGGCAGGTAATATTCGCCCTGCGCATTGTTGTTGTCCACCCGCGCCAGCAGCGCAAACAGATCACCCGAACGCGCCGCCAGCAGGCCCGAATTGCACAGCCTCGTCGCGCGCTCGGCCTCGGTGGCGTCCTTGAATTCCACCATTTTGACAATGGCATCGCCCCGCGCAATCACCCGTCCATAGGCCAGAGCATCATCCGGCTCAAAGCCCAGCACAACCACCTTGGGCGCGTCCGCCGCATGAAGCCGCTCGATCATGGAACGCATCGTCGCGGCGGTGACAAAAGGCACATCGCCATAGAGCACCAGCACATCACCATCGAAATCGGCCAGCGCATCCTGCGCCATCTGCACCGCATGGGCGGTACCATGCTGGGGGTCCTGCACCGCGATGGTCGCCCGCGCGCCCAGCGCCTTTTCCAACTGATCGCGGCCATGGCCCGCCACCACAACCTGACGCGCAGGCGTCAGTTCCGCCGCGCTGGCCAGCAGATGCTCAAGCATCGGCCTCCCGGCGATGGGGTGCAACACCTTGTGGGTGTCGCTTTTCATGCGGGTTCCCTTGCCCGCGGCAAGGACAACGACGGCGAGCGGTGTCGGAATATTTGTCATATCGCCCCCATGCCAGCAAATCCTTGCAGATTCCATACGGACGCGGCATCGGCGTCAGTCATGCACAATTTTCCTTTCGATATCGTCGGATTCGACCTCGACGGCACACTGATCGACAGCAAACTCGATCTTGGCGTGGCGCTCAACCATGCGCTCGAACAGGGCGGCTTTGCGACGGTTCCGCTCGACATGATTCCGCGCCTTGTGGGCGGGGGCACGCGGGTGCTGATGGAGCGCGCGCTGGCGGTTCAGGGGGCAACGCTCGATGATGACGGGCTGACTGCGATGGCCGCCGAACTGGTGCGCTATTACGAGGCAAATATCGCGGTCCATTCGCGCCTGTTTCCCGGTGGGGCGGACATGCTCGACGATCTGGCCGCGCGCGGGGTCAGGCTGGCGGTGGTGACCAACAAGATGGAGCGTCTGGCGCGCAAATTGTTTGGCGAACTGGGGCTGACGGACCGGTTCTATACGATCATCGGCGGCGATACGCTGGGTCCGGGGCGCCAAAAGCCTCTGCCCGATCTGCTGCATCTGATGGTCGAGCGTTCGGGGATGGCCTCGCCGCGCACCGCCTATATCGGCGACACCCATTTCGACACCGGCGCGGCGCAGGCGGCAGGCATCCCATGCGTGGTGTGCAGCTTTGGCTTCAATCAGGGCCGCACCGAAGAGTTGAAGGCCGATGCGGTGATCGACCATTTCGACGCGCTGGTGCCGACGCTGGAAAGCCTCTAGCCTTCCACAGCCTTGACCAACCGCCGCTCGATGATGCTGAGCACTCCGCCCAGTTCGTGGCCGCGCTTCAAGACCTGCCCGGCCTCGCCGTAAAGCGCCCACATGCCCTGTTTGCCGCGCAGCGACGGGCGCTTTTCAATGCGGGCCTGCGGCCTTTCGGCGCTGCGCTTGAAGGCGGAGAAACTGGCGGCGTCCTTGCCGAAATCCATCGCATAATCGCGCCACTGGCCCGCCGCGACCATCCGGCCATAAAGGTCGAGGATGCGCATCAGCTCGGCCCGGTCAAAGGCCACCTGCAAAACCGGGCGGGGAAAGGCAACGATTGTGGGCGGCGTCTCCGGCTCCATCGCGCCAGATCAGCCTTTCGTCCCATCATGGCGCTGATCCGCATTCAGCAGGTCGGCCACCTGCGCGCGCAGATCGGCGATTTCGGCCTCCAGCTTGCAGATGCGCCCGACCGCCGGTTCGGCATCCGCGCAAGGCTCCTTGCAGGGCGTGCCATAGGGGATGAAATCCTTGGCCCATGTCTCGGCCGCCACCAGCGTGCTGCGCGCCTTGACGCCGACCATGGTCGCCCCCTCGGGCACATCCTCAGTGACGACCGCATTGGCGCCCACGCGCGCCCGGCGGCCCACCGTGATCGGGCCCAGAATCTGCGCGCCCGAACCGATGATGCTGTCATCGCTCAGCGTGGGGTGGCGCTTGCCGCCAATGCCATTGGCCGGATTGGTCCCGCCCAGCGTTACGCATTGATAGATCGTGACATTGTTGCCGATCTCGGCCGTCTCGCCGATCACGGTAAAGCCATGATCGATAAACAGATGCCGCCCGATGGTAGCGCCGGGATGGATATCGATAGCGGTGAAGAAACGCGAAAGATGGTTGACCGCGCGGGCCAGAAAGAACAGCCGCGCCCGGAACAGCCTATGCGCCACGCGATGAAAACCCACCGCCCACAGGCCCGGATAAAGCAGCACTTCCCAACGCGAACGCGGCGCAGGATCGCGCGCGACAATCGAGTCCAGATAGGCGATCAGACCTGAAACCATCCCTCAAAATCCCTTTGCGCGGCGTGGCAAATCCCACATCGGCCTTATGCTATGCCTTACAACATACGCGGTTCGGCAGGCCCGTTCAACTCCTCCAGCGCGTCACGCAGGATCGCCTGTCCCGGCGGCGCCTTGCGCTCCAGAGACAGCCGGTCAATCGTCGCCACCAGACGTTCAGCCGCGATATGGGTACGCTCGCAGCGGCTTGCAAGATAACGGGCATGATCATCGGTCAAAGGCAGCAGGCGCGTCTCGGCGTGGGCGGCAATCAGGTCGGCCATCATCTCGTCATCGGGCGCCTCGATGTCCAGCCAGAGCGCAGCCCCCATGCGCGAGCCAAGATCGGGCAGTGTGATCTTCCACCCTCCCTCGCGCGCGGTGGTGGTCAGCAGCAGCGGCGTCTTTTCCTCCTGCGCGCGGTTCCAGCGGTGGAAAACCGCCGTCTCATCCATCGTATCGGCATCGTCCAGCGCCACGCCGCCGCTCTCGGCAAACCATGCGGCCAGCAGGCTCTTGCCCGAACGCGGCGGCCCGGAAAGGATCGCGGTGCGGAACGGCCAACTGTCGGGCGCGGAGAGCGCGGCAATCGCCGAAGCATTGCCCTCGCCTACGACAATGCGCGCGGCGCTGGGCGACTGATCGGGAGCCAGCGGCAGCGCGAACTGACTGGAAACGGGCTTTTTCATCATTTTGCTCATAAATCTCTATCGGCGGATGCGCAGCGCGGCCCCTGCCACGCTGACCTGCCACCCTGCCTTGCGCAAAGCCGCCGCCAGAGCGTCGGCATTGCCGTTAAACTGCGCGCGCATCACCGAAGTTCCGCCAATCGCGATCGAAGTGGTGGCCGCATTGTCCACCCCCGCCACGCCGCGCACCGCGGCCAGCGCCTGATCCACCGCGCGCGCATCGGGCGAGGCGAATTGAATGGTCAGCGCCGCCGCGCCCGGCTTGGGCTGGGGCGCAACAGGCGCGGCGGCAACCGCTTCGGCGGCGGCGGCTTCGTCTGCGGCATGTTCGGCGGCGGCCTGCGCAGCGGCGGCGGCCTCTGCGGCGCGTCCTGCCGCGATCAGCGAGGCCAGCCCCGGATCCATCGTGGGATGATCGACCGAGAGCGTGGGATCGGGCCGCAACAGCCCGCGTGACAGCGCATCGGTGTAAATCTGGTCCATCCGCGCCAGCGCCTGCGCCAGCATCGCGGGCACCGCGCCATCATCGGGCGCGGTCAGCTCAAACGAACCCAGCGCGATATTGTCCGGGCCATAGCGCGCGGTAAAAAAAACCTTCACCGGGCCGCCGGGCCATTGCCTTTCGAGCCGCGCGGCCGGGATCAGCACATCGGAGGCGCCGAATTGATCCAGCACCCCGCGCCACCACACGCGGCTGCGCCGACCGGGCTGTCCCGCGTTGATGATCAGCGAATCGGACCCGCCGCCATTGGCGCGCACATAATCGATCGCGCTGGCCCCGGTGCGATATTCGGCCCAGACCTTTTGCCAGGGGCTGCGCACCTCAAACACCTGCGACACCCCGCCCGAGGTCAGCACGGGAATCACCAGCATCGGCGCGGAACGCACCGCAACGCCGCCATTGCCCGCGCCATATTGCCCGGCACGGCCCCGATCAAAGGCGATCACCAGTTTCGCGCGATAGCGATGCGGCCCGATTTCCTCGCGATCCACCACCACGCCCGCCACGATGCTTTCGATCGTCCCCACGTCCAGCGCCGGGCCATGCGCGGCCTCCCACGCTTTCTTATAGGCTTCGCGCCAGCCATTGAGCTTGGCATCCTGGGCATTTTTGCCGGTGGCATCGACCTCGATATTGCCGATTTCGATGTCATTGCTAGCCACCACCGGGGCGATGCCGCGCTCGCCCTCGATTTGCGCAAGCAGGCGTTCCGGGCCGACAAAGGCCACCGCGCCCGCCAGCAACAGGCCCGCCGCCAATGCGCCGCGCGCGACAAAACCACGGGGAAGAAGCGCGATGGCGCCACGCGGTGCGAGAAGATTTGCCGGATTTGTCATGGTCAGCGACCGCTATTGCCCAATCGGGCATGGAAATCCAAGCAGGAAAGCGCTAGGCGGCCCCCAAACGTGATTTCTTCGCAAGCGAGCAAGGCCCCATGACCGATACCACAGCCTCTGGCCCCACCAATTACACCTATGAGGACGCAGGCGTCTCGATTGCCGCCGGCAATGCCTTGGTGAAGGCCATCGGCCCGCTGGCCAAATCGACCCGCCGCCCCGGCGCCGACGCCGATCTGGGCGGTTTCGGCGGTTTCTTTGACCTCAAGGCGGCGGGCTACAAAGACCCGCTGCTGGTGGCGGGCAATGACGGCGTGGGCACCAAGGTCAAGCTGGCCATCGACCATGACCGCCATGACAAGATCGGCATCGACCTTGTCGCCATGTGCGTCAACGACCTGATCGTTCAGGGCGCCGAGCCGCTGTTCTTCCTCGACTATTTTGCCACCGGCAAGCTGGAAAACGGCGTGGCCGAGCGCGTGATCGCCGGGATTGCCGAGGGCTGCCGCATCGCGGGCTGCGCGCTGATCGGGGGCGAGACGGCCGAAATGCCGGGCATGTATGCCGCCGGTGACTATGACCTTGCCGGTTTCTGCGTCGGCGCGGTGGAACGCGGCGAGCAATTGACCGGCGATCGCGTGGCGGCGGGCGATGTGCTGCTGGGGCTGGCCTCGTCGGGGGTGCATTCCAACGGTTATTCGCTGGTGCGCCGTCTGGCCGCCGACAAGGGCTGGAAGCTGGAACGCCCTGCTCTGTTCGATGCCGACCGCCTGCTGATCGATTATCTGATCGAGCCGACTCGCATTTATGTGAAGACGCTGCTGCCCTTCATCCGTTCGGGTCGCATCAACGCGCTGGCGCATATCACCGGCGGCGGCCTGCTCGAAAACGTCCCCCGCGTGCTGCCCGAAGGGCTCCATGCCTTTATCAGCGCTGATGCGTGGGAGCAGAGCCGCCTGATGGCCTTCCTTCAGGCCCAGGGCAATATCGAGCCGGGCGAAATGGCGCGCACCTTCAACTGCGGCATCGGCATGGTTCTGGCGGTCAAGCCGGAAGAAGCCGAAGCGCTGGCCGCCGATCTGGCCGCTGCGGGCGAAGTGGTTTCGCGCATCGGCGAAATCCGCGAAGGCGCGCGCGGCTGCACCGTTTCGGGCAGCGCCGAGGCGTGGAGCGCTCGCGAAGCCTGGACCGCGACCCACAATGCATAAGGCAAAGGTCGCCGTCCTGATTTCGGGGGGCGGCACGAATATGGCCGCGCTGCTCTATGCGAGCCGCGCGCCGCAATGCCCCTTTGAAATCGTGCTGGTGGCCAGCAATAACCCGGAGGCCGGCGGCCTGAAGCTGGCCGCCGCCGAAGGGGTGCCCACCTTTGCCCTGCCCCACAAGGGCATGGCGCGGGCCGATCACGATAGGACGATGGACGCGGCGATCCGGGCGTCGGGCGCGGAATATGTCGCGCTGGCGGGCTATATGCGCATCCTGACGGCGGAATTCGTTTCCGGTTGGGCGGGGCGGATGGTCAATATCCATCCCTCGCTGCTGCCCAAGTACAAGGGGCTGCATACCCACGAACGCGCCATCGAGGCGGGCGACAGCCATGGCGGCGTGACCGTCCATCTGGTCACGCCCGAACTGGATGACGGGCCGATCCTGGGCCAGACCCCGGTGGCGATCATCCCCGGCGATACGGCCGAGAGCCTCGCCGGGCGCGTGCTATTTGCCGAGCATCAGCTCTATGCGCGCTGTCTTGCCGAACTGGTGACGCGGCCCTATCGCGCCGACTGGCTGCTGGCGCGGGTGTCGCAACTGGCCGCGGCCCTGCCCGAGGCAGAAGCGCGCGAGAGCCACGGCTCGCCCGCGTGGTCGATCAAGGGCGGCAAATTCTTTGCCTATTTCAGCGACCGGCACCATGGCGAACCCCATATCGCGCTGCTGGTCAAAACCAGCGGGCAGGATGAGATGAACGCACTGATCGATGCCGATCCCGATGCGTGGTTCCGCCCGGCCTATTATGGCGCAAGCGGGTGGGCGGGCCTGATCCTTAACCGCGCCGATGTGGATTGGGATCAGGTCTCCGATTGGCTGGCGCGGAGTTGGCGCGCGGTGGCGCCCAAGAAGTTGACCAAGCTGATGGATGCGGCGGATCAGTTCTGAACGGGGGTGGAGGGGCGATCCTGACAGATGATCTTCGATCCCTCCAGCCGGACCACGGCATTTTCTCCCACGGCCAGAGGCTCCTTCACATCGGCATAGCGGGTGCGGATTTTAAAGACGATCGGCCCTGCCAAATCGCAACGGGCGCCCTTGCCCACAGCGGTACACATGGCTTGGGCACGCTTGAACTCGCTGACCGCACTATCATCCACAGGATCAGTGCCCATGGAGGTGGTAAAAGTGTCTCCGACCATGAATGCCTGAAATGAATATTGGGTATGAATATACACCGGTTCCTTGACCGTTGCGCCATATCGGTCGGTGGAAATCTCAAGCTTCAAAGGCGCGGCGATCCGTTGGCAAAAGGTGCCGGTTGCAGGCCTCGTTTCTGCCGCCAGCGTCTCGGCCTGAAAGGACGAGATTGCGGCAAGGCCGGCCAGAACCATAGAAAACCGCCGCATTCACCCGCCCCTCAAATATTGAATAATTTTCAAGGGATCATCGGGCGGCCGAATGATGTCAACAAAAAACCGCCGGAAGGGCATCCCCTCCGGCGGCTTTTTCCTGCCGAAAACGGCGTCGGAATTAACCGACGATTTCTTCCGGCTTGAAGAAGTAGGCGATTTCGATCGCGGCGTTTTCTTCCGAATCCGAACCATGGACCGAGTTGGCTTCGATCGATTCGGCCAGTTCCTTGCGGATGGTGCCCGCTTCAGCGTTGGCGGGGTTGGTGGCGCCCATGATGTCGCGGTTACGCTTCACGGCGTCTTCGCCTTCCAGAACCTGAACCACGACCGGGCCGCTGATCATGAACGAAACCAGATCGTTGAAGAAGGGACGTTCGGCGTGAACGGCATAGAAGCCTTCGGCCTGTTCCTTGGTCATCTGGATGCGCTTGCTGGCAACGACGCGCAGGCCGGCTTCTTCCAGCATCTTGGTGACGGCGCCGGTCAGGTTGCGGCGGGTGGCGTCGGGCTTGATGATCGAGAAGGTGCGGGTAAGCGCCATGACGTAAGTTCCTTGCGTTAGATGGACCATACGGCCCTATTGCGCGGCCCCCTAGCCTGTCGCGCGGCCCGCTGCAAGGGTGACCATTATCCCGCTTGCGTCCATTTCCGGCCTTCCCGGCGAAAGAAGCGGCATTGCCATCCCTCGCGGGATTTCAAGAGGCGCCATGTTTCGCGCGCGGCCATGCGTTCGGCCTCGCCAAAGACAAGCAGGACGCGGTCAAAATCCCCCTCGCCCGGCTCGCGCCAGACGCCGTCGGCCAGCGCGAGGAAGCGTGCGCCATTGGCCGGGGCCACGTCATCGGCAATCAGAATGGGCTGGCGCGCGTCATGGTCGCCCCCGGCGATGCCGTTGGCCAGAAAACTCTCGGCCCCGGCGCTCCACAGGGCCTGAGAGATCCGCTCACGCGCGCCCGCCTCGCCCGCCACCACCAGCAGGCGGCCGCCCATCTCCAGCACCTTGCCCGCCAAGGGGGCAAGGGCCAGTTCCGGGCCACCCGTTTCCAACAGGTAAAAGTCGGCCTGCATTTACTCGGCGTCGCGCACCAGAGCGTCGAGCAGGCGCACGCCAAAGCCGGTTGCGCCCTTGTCCCATGTCGCGCCCGGCTTGTCGGTCCACACCGTGCCCGCGATGTCGAGATGCGCCCAAGGGGTCTGCTTGCCCTGCGCATCCTTCTCGATATAGCGGGCAAGGAACTGGGCCGCCGTGATCGAGCCGCCGAAACGGCCACCGACATTCTTCATATCGGCAATCGGACTGTCGATCATCTTGTCATAGACCGGGCCCATCGGCATCCGCCACAGCTTGTCGCCCGTGGCTGCGCCCGCCTTGGTCAGATCCGCCGACAGGGCATCATCATTCGAGAACAGACCGGCATATTCATGCGCAAGGCTCATGATGATCGCGCCGGTCAGCGTGGCCAGATCGATGATCCTGGCAGGCTTGTACTCGCGCTGGACAAAGGTGAGCGCGTCGCACAGCACCAGACGGCCCTCGGCATCGGTGTTGATGACCTCGATGGTCTGGCCCGACATGGACGTGACCACGTCGCCGGGGCGCTGGGCATTGCCGTCAGGCATGTTTTCAACCAGGCCCAGCACGCCCACGACATTGGCCTTGGCCTTGCGCCGCGCCAGCGTCAGCATCGCGCCCGATACCGCGCCCGCGCCGCCCATGTCCCACTTCATGTCCTCCATGCCCGCGCCGGGCTTGAGGCTGATGCCGCCGGTGTCAAAGGTCACGCCCTTGCCGACAAAGGCCAGCGGGGCCGCATCGGCCGCGCCGCCGCGCCAGTCCAGCACCACCATCCGGGGCGGCCGGGCCGAACCCTGCGCCACGCCCAGCAGCGAACCCATGCCGAGCGCGCGCATTTCCTTTTCGTCCAGCACGCGAATGTCGACGCCTGTCCCGGCGAAACGCTGGCGAATGCGTTCAACGAAACTTTCGGGATAGAGCACATTGGCCGGTTCGGTAACGAGTTCGCGGGTGAATTCGACGCCCTCGGCAATGGCGGTGGCGGCCTCCCACGCGGCCTGCGCGCCCTCGGCGGCGTTCATCACCAGAATTTCCTCAAGGCTGGCCTTTTCCTCATCCTTGAGCGTGGTGCGATAGCCATCCTGTTTCCACAAACGCAGGCGCAGCGCCAGCAGCACGCTGGCCAGTTCATCCGCCGCAAGCCCCGTGCCGTCGAGCAGCAGTTGCGTCGCGCCCGAAGTGCGATATTTGCCCGCCAGCGCCCCGCCCGCCTTTTCCAGCGAGGCGCGGCGGTCGGTGTCGGCATCGCCCCCGCCGATGCCCGCCAGCGCCACACGCCCGATCACCCCATCGACATCGGCAAAGCCTTCAAACACCTGTCCGGCCCGTCCCGCAAAGCGCGCCGCCTTGGCCCCGGCCGCGATCACGGCGGGCAAACCCTGTTCCCACCCATCGGCGGCCACGAAACGGGCGACCGGCGCAAGGACCGAAGCGGGCGGGCTGGCGAGGAATGTGACGATCATGGTAACTCCCTGCAGGCCGGACGAGCGGCCCGTTCAAATGCATTGGTCGGTATTGCGATGCGGTGGGCTGATGCCAATCTCATCGCCTTCATGGATTGCAGTTAGGCATCCCCTCTGCGATAGGCAAGCCATGCCTGCGTTGATTGGGCCTCATGCGCCCCTTACCAAACCGAACCTTTCCATTGTCCTGCGCCGGATGGCGCCATGGGCGACGCTCTGCGTCGCGCTGGCGGCCGATCCGGCATGGGCGGCAACCATGCGCGAGGCCGGTGGGCTATCGGCGGGGGGGCTGGAAACCGGCGCCGAGGCGGGCGGCCCGGCCGCCGACCTGCCCCAGCGCACGCGCTATGACGAAAACAAGATCGATTTTGCCGCCGATCAGGTCGATTACGACGACACGAATGATGTCGTGATCGCCACGGGCAATGTCTTTTTGCGGCGCGGCGAACAGACCGTGCGCGCCAACACCGTCCGCTGGAATCGCAAGACCGGCCAGATCATGGCGCAGGGCCAGCTTCGCGTGGTCGATGCCAATGGCAACGAATTGCTCACCGACCAGATGGAGCTGAGCGAGGATCTGAGTGTCGGGCTGACGCATAACATGCTGATGCTGATGCGCGAGGGCGGGCGTCTGGCCGCCAATGAAGGGCGGCGCGACACCAACGGCCATTACGTCCTGACCCAGGCGGCCTATACGGGCTGCGATGTGGTGGACAGCAAGGGGTGCGAGAAAAAGCCGATCTGGAAAGTGACGGCGCGCCACGTCGAGTATGATCCCGACAAAAAGATCGTCCGCTTCAAGGGCGCGCGCCTGTCGCTGTTCGGCGCCTCGATCGTGCCCCTGCCCAGCCTTCAGGTGGCGACGGACGGACGGCCGCTGCCCGGTTTTCTGGTGCCCGATTTCCGCACATCGGCGGCCAACGGATTTGAATTTTCCAGCACCTATTATGCCCGCCTTGCCAATAACAAGGATCTGGCCATCACCGGCTATGCCTTTACCAAGGCCAATCCGATGGCCAAGGTGCACTACCGCCAGTTGGGCGATACCGGCGCGTTTCAGATCACCGGCTATCTGACCCGTTCGGCCGCCACCGACGTTTCGGGCGCCAACACCCAGCAGAAATGGCGCGGCTATTTCGACGCCAACGGCAAATATCAGCTCTCGTCGAACTGGAGCCTCGATTTTTCGGGCCGCATGGCTTCCGACCGCACGTTCCTGCGGCGTTATTATATTTCCTCGGACGATACGCTGCGTTCGAACATCAATCTGGAACGGATCGGCCAGACCTCCTATTTCTCGCTCTCGGGCTGGGCGTTCCAGACGCTGCGCGCAACCGGCACGCAGGGGCTGGTGCCGATCGCGCTGCCGATGATCGACTATCGCCGGCGGTTTGACGAAAACCTGCTGGGCGGCAAGATCGAGGTGCAGGCCAACACGCTGGCCATCACGCGCAGCGCCGGTCAGGACATGCAGCGCGCCTTTGCCAGTGTGCAGTGGAACCTGCGCAAGATGACCTCGATGGGGCAGATCATCACGCTGACGGCGCTGGGCCGGGGCGATGTCTATCACTCAACCGACAATCTGCTGACCAGCACCGCCATCTATCGCGGCACCGCCGGATGGCAGGGGCGCGCCACGGCCACGGCGGCGGTGGACATCACATGGCCCTTTGTCGGCCCGCTGTTTGGCGGAACGCAGGTGTTGACCCCCCATGTGCAGGTCGTGGCCACGCCGCCCACGCCCAACATGCGCATCCCCAACGAAGACGCGCGGGCCATCGAGCTTGAGGACATCAACCTCTTCGCGCTCAACCGCTTTCCCGGCTATGACCGGATCGAGGACGGCAACCGCGTGACCTATGGCATGGAATGGCGGCTCGAACGGCCCAACTGGCGCATCAACGCCAATGTCGGCCAGTCCTATCGCCTGACCAGCCAGCCCACCCTGCTGCCTCAGGGCACGGGTCTGTCGGACCGCATGTCCGATATCGTCGGGCGCACCGAAATCCGCTATCGCGATTTCTTCAAGATCACCCACCGTTACCGGCTCGACCACGACAGCTTCGTGTTTCGCCGTAACGAAGTGGACGCGACCCTGGGCAGCGACACGACCTATCTTGAGGTCGGCTATGCACGCCTGAACCGCAATATCACCACCAGTCAGGAAGATCTGGTCGACAGCAATGAATTGCGCACGGCGGGGCGAATCGCCTTTGCGAAATTCTGGTCGGTGTTCGGATCGGGCGTGTTCGACCTTTCGGACAAAAGCCTGCTGGCCAATACCAGCACCGCTTCGTTCCAGCCCTTGCGCACAAGGCTGGGCGTATCGTTCCAGACCGACTGTTTCCAGTTCGACCTCAACTGGCGGCGCGACTATGTGACGATCGGTGACGCCGTGCGCGGCAGCAGCTTTGAATTGCGCTTTTCGCTGCGCAATCTGGGTTTCCGGTAAACGGCCTCAAGCATCTGTTGGCAGGGCCGGACAAAGGCGCTATCGCCAGCGGCCATGACGGGGCGGCATAGTGCGATATGCTACCAGATCGCCGCTGGCTCAGCCGGGGTTAAGGCCCGATGGTGCAGACGGACGGCGACAAGAACAGGATTGAGCGCAGGATTATGGTGGTGACGAAAAAGGCAGGATCTGGATCGGGTGCGGCGCGGGTAAGGGCGGCGGCCCGGATGGGCGCGCTCGCTGGCCTGTCTCTGGCGCTGGCCGCGCAAGGTTTCGCGCAAGCCCCCGTGCGCTCCAGAACGCCCAAGGCCCCTGCGGCAGCGGCCAAGGCCCCGGCCGCCAAGCCCGCCGAAGCGCCCACGGCCAGCGATCCTTTCGGCATCGGCCAGAATGTGACCATGCTGGGCAAGGACAACCCCAATCTGCGCCGCGCCACCGCCATCGTTAACGGCGACATCATCACCGGCACCGACGTGAACCAACGCCTGGCGCTGATTCTGGCAGCCAATGGGGGCAAGGTCGCGCCTGAGGAAGTCGAGCGTCTGCGCGCACAGGTTTTGCGCAACCTGATCGACGAAACACTCCAGATTCAGGAATCGAAGAACGCCGACATCAAGATCGATGAAGGCGAAGTCGATGCCACCTATGCCCGCGTCGCCCAGGAAAACTTCAAACAGGAACCGGCCGCGCTCGACGCCTATCTCGCGCGCATCGGCTCCTCGCCCAATTCGCTGAAGCGCCAGATCCGGGGCGAATTGGCATGGAACCGCGTGCTGCGCCGCAATGTCCAGCCTTTCGTCAATGTCAGCCAGCAGGAGGTCAAGGAACTGCTGGATCGGATGAAGGCATCAAAGGGCACCGAGGAATACCGTCTTGGCGAAATCTATCTCTCGGCCACGCCCGACAGCCGCGCCATCGTGGCCGAAAATGCCCAGCGCATCATGAGCCAGTTGAAGGAAGGCGGCAGCTTTGCCGCCTATGCCCGCCAATATTCCGAAGCCTCGACCAAGGCGGTGGGCGGCGATCTGGGCTGGATTCGTCTGGCGCAATTGCCCGCCGAACTGGCCGCCGCGGCCCGCGACATGCAGACCGGCCAACTGGTCGGCCCAATCGAGATGCGCGGCGGCTTCTCGATCCTTTATCTGATCGACAAGCGTCAGGTGCTGACCGCCGATCCGCGCGATGCGATCCTTGCGCTCAAGCAGATCACGCTGGCCCTGCCCGCCAATATAGCCGAGGCCGAAGCGAACAAGAAGATCGAGGAATTTTCCAACGCGATCAAGTCGGCCAAGGGCTGCGGCGGCGTCGATGCAGTTGCCGGCAAGCTGGGCGCGCAGGTTGTCGCCAACGATCAGATCCGCGCGCGCGATCTGCCCGCCCCGCTTCAGCAGTCGCTGCTGGCGCTTTCGCTGGGCGAAACCACGCCGCCCTTCGGTTCGGTGCAGGAAGGTATCCGTATGCTGATGCTGTGCGGCCGCGACGATCCCAAGGCGGCCAGCGGCCCCTCGTTCGAGGAATTGATGTCGCAGATGGAAGAGGACCGCGTCAACAAGCGCGCGCAAATGTATATGCGCGACCTTCGCCGCGACGCGATCATCGAGTATAACTGAGACATCGGGTTTAACTGAGGATAAAGCGGTGGCCTATCCAATCCTTCCATTGGCCGTTTCGCTGGGCGATCCGGCCGGTGTGGGGCCGGAACTGATCGCGGCGGCATGGTTTGCGCGCCGCGTCCATGCCCTGCCCGCCTTTTGCGCGGCGGGCGGCGCGGCCGTGCTGGCCGGTGCGGCGCGCGCGCGCGGGCTCGACATCCCGGTAGAGCGTGTCGGCTCGATGGAGGAAGCCGCGCTGGTCTATGATCGCGCGCTGCCGGTGCTGGGCGATTTCGACGGCGAATATCGCCCCGGCGCGCCGGATCGCGACGGTGCGGTGCTGGCGCTCGAAAGCCTGACTCAGGCCACTGCCCTTGCCGTATCGGGCCAGGCAGGCGCGCTGATGACCGGGCCGATCGCCAAATCGCGGCTGGCCGAAGTGGGTTTCGATTATCCCGGACAGACCGAATTTGTCGCCCATGCCGCAGGCGTGGAGGCCGAGGATGCGGTGATGATGCTGGCGGGTCCGAATTTGCGCACCGTGCCGCTGACGGTCCATGTCGCACTTTCGGCGGTGCCGGGGTTGATTACGCAAGACCTGATCCTGCGCCGGGCGCGGGTGGTGGCGCGCGCGCTGGAACGTGATTTCCGCCTGACCAACCCGCGCATCGCGATTGCCGCGCTCAACCCCCATGCGGGCGAAGATGGGCGCTTTGGCGACGAGGATCAGCGCATCGTGACCCCTGCCATCGCACAATTGCGCGCCGAGGGCATCAATGCCAGCGGGCCGCACGCCGCCGATGGCCTGTTTGCGGCGCGTGGGCGGGCCTCGTTTGACGTGGCCATCTGCATGTATCACGATCAGGCGCTGATCCCTTTGAAAGCGCTCGATTTTGACCATGGTGTCAATATCACGCTGGGCCTGCCGATCATCCGCTCCTCGCCCGATCACGGCACAGCCTTTCCCATCGCGGGCAAGGGGCAGGCCAATGTCGGCGCGACGGTCTCGGCGCTGCGCCTTGCCGCCGATTGCGCACGCAGCCGCGCCGCCCTATTGGCGGCCTGATGAGCGATTCCGATTTACCGCGTCCCGATTTGCCGCCCCTGCGCGAGGTCATCAATGCCCATGGCCTGTTTGCCAGCAAGGCGCTGGGCCAGAACTTCCTGTTTGACGAGCAATTGCTTTCGCGCATCGCTGCCATCCCCGGACGGCTAAAGGGCCAGAATGTGCTGGAGGTCGGCCCCGGCCCCGGCGGCCTGACGCGCGCCCTGCTGCGCGCGGGGGCTAAGGTCACGGCCATTGAGATGGACAAGCGCTGTATGGCGCCGCTGGGCGAGTTGGCCGAGGCGTTTCCGGGGCAATTGACGGTGATTGAGGGCGATGCGCTCAAAATCGACCATGCCAGCCTGTTTGATGGCGAACCTTACGCGATCCTGGCCAACCTGCCCTATAATGTCGGCACGGCTTTGTTCACGGGCTGGCTGTCGGGTGAGACTTGGCCACCGCGCTGGACCAGCCTGACGCTGATGTTTCAACAGGAAGTGGCCGAGCGGATCGTGGCGCCATCGGGCAGCGATGCTTTCGGGCGTCTGGCCGTGCTCAGCCAATGGCGTGCCGCCCCCAAGATCGCGATGAAGGTGCATCGCAGCGCCTTTACCCCGCCGCCCAAGGTGATGAGCGCGATCATCCATGTGAAGCCCGGCGATATGCCCGAAGGCGTCTCGGCCCGGATGCTGGAGCGCGTGACCGAGGCCGCCTTTGGCCAACGGCGCAAAATGCTGCGGCAAAGCCTGAAAGGCCTGCCCGGCGCGCTGGATGCCCTCGAAACCCTTGGCATCGACCCGGCCCGCCGCGCCGAAACGCTCTCCGTTGCCGAGTTCGTCAGCATCGCCAAAATTCTGAGCGCCTGAAGAAAACCCCCGGAGCATCGGCCCCGGGGGTTTCTTGCATCAGGCCGTTTCGAGTTGCCGCGCCGCCTGCTTCTTCTTCAGGCGCCATGCGTGCAGCAAGGGCTCGGTATAGCCGCTGGGCTGCTCCACCCCGTTGAATACCAGATCGCAGGCCGCGCGGAAGGCATAGCTTTCCTCCCAGCGCCCGGCCATCGGCTCATAGAGCGGATCGCCCGCGTTCTGGGCATCGACCTTGGCGGCCATACGCTTCAACGAATCCATGACCTGCTCGCCCGTGGCCACGCCATGCAGCAGCCAGTTGGCCATATGCTGGCTGGAAATACGCAGCGTGGCACGATCCTCCATCAGGCCCACGTCGTTGATATCGGGCACCTTGGAGCAGCCGACACCCTGATCAATCCAGCGCACGACATAGCCGAGCAACCCCTGCGCATTATTGTCCAGTTCCTCGGCCACATCCTCGGCCGAGAAATTGGTGCCCAGCGCCAGCGGGATCGTCAGCAAGGGCTCCAGACCCGGCACAGGCTGCGCGGCGATTTCACGCTGGCGGGCAAAGACGTCCAGCCCGTGATAATGCGTAGCGTGAAGCGTGGCCGCCGTGGGCGAAGGGACCCATGCGGTGTTGGCCCCGGCGCGCGGATGGCCGATCTTCTGCTCCAGCATGTCACGCATCCGGTCGGGCGCGGCCCACATGCCCTTGCCGATCTGCGCCTTGCCCGACAGGCCGCTGGCAAGGCCGATGCCGACATTGCGCGCCTCATAGGCCGAAATCCAAGCCGAAGCCTTGATGGCATTCTTGCGAATGACCGGGCCGGCCTGCATCGAGGTGTGGATCTCATCGCCGGTGCGGTCAAGGAAGCCGGTGTTGATGAAGACGATCCGCTCCTTGACCGCCTCAATGCAGGCGGCAAGGTTGGCGCTCGTCCGGCGCTCCTCGTCCATCACGCCCACCTTGATCGTGTGGCGCGCAAGGCCCAGCAGATCCTCGACCGCGTTGAACAGGTCGTTGGTGAAGGCGACCTCCTCCGGCCCGTGCATCTTGGGCTTGACGATATAAATGCTGCCCGTCCGGCTGTTGCGATGACGGCCCAGACCTTTAAGGTCCTGCATCGCAATCGCGCTGGTGATGACAGCGTCCATCACACCTTCGGGGATCTCGCGGCCATCGGCCAGCAGGATCGCCGGATTGGTCATCAGATGGCCGACATTCCGGATGAAGAGCAGGCTGCGCCCCGGCAGGGTCAAGGCCGATCCATCCAGCGCCGTCCATTCCCGATCCGCCGCCAGTTCGCGGTGCAGGATCTTGCCGCCCTTTTCAAAGCTCTCGGTCAGATCGCCGCGCATCAGGCCCAGCCAGTTGGCATAGGCAGCGATCTTGTCCTCGGCATCGACGGCCGCAATCGAATCCTCCAGATCGCAGATCGTGGTCAGCGCCGATTCGAGGATGATATCGCTGATCCCCGCCTTGTCGGTCGCGCCGATGACATGGGTGTGGTCAATCACGATCTCAATATGCAGGCCATTGTTGACCAGCAGGAGCGCGCCCTTATGCCCATCGCCGCGCCGCGCAACCAATTGTTCCGGACGGGCCAGTTCGGGCAACGGGCGTTCGGGGCTGATCCCGTCCCAATCGGCCCACGACCCTTCGGCCAGGGGAACCGCCGAATCGAGGAATGCCCGGCCCGCCGCGATCACCGCCGCGCCGCGTGCAACGTCATAGCCACCCTTTTGGGCCGCCGGAGCATCAAGCGCGTCGGTGCCGTAATAGGCGTCATACAGGCTGCCCCAGCGCGCATTGGCGGCGTTGAGCAGGAAGCGGGCGTTGAGGACCGGCACAACCAATTGCGGCCCGGCCATGGTCGCGATTTCCGCATCCACATTGCACGTGGTGATGGCAAAAGGCGCCGGTTCGGGCACGATATAACCAATCGAGCGCAAAAATGCCTCATATTCGGGCAGATCCACAGCCACCTTGCCACGCGCGCGATGCCAGCCATCAATGGCAGTCTGCAGTTCATCACGCCGGGCCAGCAGCGCGCGGTTGCGCGGCGCGAATTCGCCCAGCAGCGCGGCAAAGCCCGACCAGAAGCGCGATGCATCCAGCCCCAGCGGCGGCAAAACCCGATTTTCGACGAAAAGGGCCAGATCGCCATCAACCTGAAGGCCAGCCCGGTCCTGATACTTGCTCATCATCACTCACCCTCATCCAAGGTGCCGCACAAGCCGACGCCTGAGCAGCATAAAGGCATGCGCGTTAAACGCATGGCATACATGGACTCCGGGGAGGAGAGACAGATGGACTTATGACTGATGCCGCCGGTTTTGGCAACCGGCTTGTCGGCAAGGATGGTTTTTAGGGCGCCCCGCAGGTTTAATTCGAATGTGGAGGCGGTTCTGTCCCAAAGGCGAACATTTCTTGGTTAATGCCATATTTACCGCTCTTGCACCCCATAGGGGTTATGCCAGAGTGGAGCCACAGGCCGACACGGTCATTTCAAGACACCGTGAGGGCAAAGCAGAGGTTTGGCTTATGTGGCAGAAAATCGCCCGTCTTTTCGTTATCAAGACGCGCACGGAAGCGTTTCTGGTCATCTTCGCGCTGGCCAATGGCGCGGTGCAGCGCGGACAGGTCTATCTGGGCCAATATCCCGGTTTTGGCGGCAAACTGCTGTTTCTGGCCTGCACAGGCTCGGTCTTTATGGCGGGCGCCAAGATGCTCGACTGCATCAAGCACGAGGCCGCCAAGACCGAACAGGAACCGGCAAAAGCTTAAACTTCCCTACTCTCTCCCTGCGCCAATCCATCCAGCGACCATTCCCCAACCCGCCAGCGCACCAGTCGCAAGGTCGGATGCCCCACCGCGGCGGTCATGCGGCGGACCTGTCGGTTACGCCCTTCGTGAATGGTCAGCGCGATCCAGCAATCAGGCACCGTCTTGCGAAACCGCACCGGCGGATCGCGCGGCCACAGGTCGGGCGGGTCGATCCGCTCGGCCTTGGCGGGCAAGGTCATCCCGTCCTTTAAGCGCACGCCGCGCCGCAGCGCCTCAAGCGCCGCCTCGTCCGGCTCACCTTCCACCTGCACCAGATAGGTCTTGGGCGCCTTGTAGCGCGGATCGGTGATGCGCGCCTGAAGCCGTCCGTCATCGGTCAGCAGCAGCAGGCCCTCGCTGTCATGATCGAGCCTGCCCGCCGGATAGACGCCGGGGCGCTTGATGAAATCGGCCAAGGTGGGGCGCGGCGGGCCGTTGGGTTCGGGGGTGAACTGACACAGGACGCCAAAGGGTTTGTTGAAGAGAATCAGCACCATCAATCCTCTTCCTCAAAACCAAGACTACCTTGATTGATGAGAGCAGTGAGCAAGGCTAGGGCATCTTTGCCGGGCGTAGCCCCGCTCCATTCGCCGCCCGCACACAGGTCGCGCGCCAGTTCTGCAGCCTCGCTCCGGCATTCGCGGCAGACACCATCGACGAAGAGCAGAACCCCCTCGCCCGCCTCGATAAAGGCGAAGCGATGCGCCGGGTTGCGATGCAGCGCATGTCCCTCGCCCAGCATAGCGGCGACTTCTTCCGCCTCCATCTGCTCTTCGGGCCGCCAGTCGGTTTCGGCATATTTGGACAGGCTGTTGTAATGGCCGAACCAGCGCGCAAAGGCATCGCGGTCCGCCAGCGAGGCCAGCACCATGCCATGCAGCCGGTCGAGCGCCTCGGCGGTGATTTCGCCGGGATGGGATTGCGGGCGCAGGTCCGGGTCGGCATAGCGGTCATCCTCGGCCATGGCGTCGACCTGATGCGCGGTCCAGCCTTCCGCCAGCTCGGCGCGCGAGGGGGCGCGAAAGCCCACCGAATAGGTCATGCAGTCATCGCCAATTGCCACACCATCATGGGCAAAACCGGGCGGGACATAGAGGATGTCGCCCGGCTCCAGCACCCAATCGCCCGTCGCCTCGAAATCCTCGATCAGGCGCAGATCCTCATGCGGAACCAGCGGCGTCTGCGCATCGCAAACCGGGCCAACGCGCCAGCGGCGGCGGCCAAGGCCCTGAATCAGAAACACATCATATTGATCGAAATGCGGCCCCACGCCCCCGCCGTCATTGGCATAGGACACCATCACATCGTCGATCCGCCAGTCCGGCACGAAACGAAACGGCTCGATCAGCGCAGCCACATCCGGCACATAATGGTCAACTGCCTGCACCAGCAGCGTCCACGGTTCCTTGCCCAGCTTGGCGAAGCGATCCTCGGCAAAAGGGCCGCGCTCCAGCGCCAATTTGCCGCTGCCACTCGTAATCAGACGCGATTCAACGCCCTCCTCGCAGGCAAGGCCCGCCAACTCGTCCGGCTCCAGCGGATTAGCCCAAGCCTTCCACGGATTGCGGATCAGCAGCGGGCGCTTTTGCCAATGGGCGTTAAGGAAGGCGGCGACATCGAATTGGGCAAATTGCATCGCGCGCTCATGCGCTTTCCGATGCGTTCTGTCAAAATCTCGGGAATTCGGTGGGGTGGTTCTGTTGCCAGGCCCGCGAGTCCGATTTTGAACGGAGAGCCGCGCCACCGCCGCGCGAATAAGGTGGGGCGGTTCTGTTGCTAGGCCCGCCCCGGGCCCCCGAATTCCCTTCTGTTACCCGGTGGGTTCAACCGTGTTCTAGGTTTGTAACTTCAGCCCGTTAAGGCCTAGAATTACGCAGCCAGAGCAAGTGCTTCGTTGTCGTTGGCACTTATGAGTTTTGAGCCTTATACGGGTTACTCAGCCCGGGCAAAAACAGCGCTTTTCAACACACGTCGATCCTAGTTCGGCCCCATCAACACCCTTGCGACAACAAGGCCCCGGCACAGGTCCGGGTAGTGATGGTGGAGCCGCCGGGTACCGCCCCCGGGTCCGCTGCATCTATTGCACGCCGCAGTTTATCACCATAGCCGGTCGAAACCGGCGAGGGGTGATATAGGCGCAATTCTGCAAAAGAAAAGGGGGCCGCCCTGCTTTTCCGCAGGTGCCCCTTCCCTTCGATACCAATGCGTTCGGCCTCAACGCGCCTTAAGGGCATCGCGGATTTCGGCCAGCAGTTCGACCTCGGTGGGTCCGGCAGGCGCGGCCGGTGCCTCGGGGGCGGCGGGCTTGGCGGTGGCCTTGTTCGCGCCCTTGACGATCAGGAAGATCACGAAGGCCATGATCAGGAAATTGATGATCGCGGTAACAAAGCTGCCATAGCCCAGCATCGCCACGCCCGCCTTTTTCAACGCGGCATAATCGGTGGGCGATCCGGTATAGCTGGCTGGCACTTCACCCAACAGAATGAATTTGGACGAGAAATCGATGCCGCCCGTGATCTTGCCGATCACCGGCATCAACACATCGTCGGTCAGCGAGGAAACGATCTTGCCAAAGGCCCCGCCGATGATCACACCGACCGCCAGATCCAGCACATTACCGCGCGCGATAAAGGTCTTGAATTCCTGAAGCATATTATCCTTCCCTCTTCTGCGTGACCCAGAATTGCCACAGGGCGATGTTAACCACAACCGCCTATCAGGCCCTTATGCTTGCGCCATCCACCGGGCCCTTGCGCTTTGCCCCAAGCGGTGGTTAGCCAACAAGATGTTGCAACGGAGCCTTTGATGACCAAGGAAAAGATCGTCCAGACCTGGCGCGAGAGCGAAGAGCAGGTGGTCTGGCAGGGCCGGTTCATCGCGACCAAGCAGCGCGGCAACTGGGAATATGTCAGCCGCGCGCGCAACATCCGCGCCGCCGTCATTCTGGCCATTGACGAGGAGGACCATGTCCTGCTGGTCGAGCAATATCGTGTGCCGTTGAAGCGCATCTGCCTGGAATTGCCCGCCGGTTTGGTCGGCGATTGCGATGACAAGGCCGATGAAGTGGCCACCGATGCCGCCCGGCGCGAATTGATCGAGGAAACCGGCTATGATGCCGCGCGCATGGAAGTGGTGGGCGAATTTTACTCCTCGCCCGGCATGGTGACCGAGAGCTTCACCCTGCTGCGCGCCCATGGCCTGACCAAGGTCGGCCCGGGCGGCGGGGTGGATGACGAAGAGATCATCACCCACCGCGTGCCCCTTGCCGACATCGGCGCTTTTGTCGCCGCGCGCCGGGCCGAGGGCATGGCGATCGACGTGAAACTGTTGATGCTGCTCGCGCCTCAGATTATTGCGAGGGGGTGAAATCTGCCTTGTGGCCCATTGGCCTCTGGACAAGTGATAGCAAAGAGGGCCAAGACCGCCGCTATGGGGGAAGATGATCGCCACGAAACCGCCAAGCTCCACCCGACCGATGAGGCCGGAGGGCTGATCGACGCCGGTAAGGCCAAAAAGCGCTATCGCGTCACGTCCTTCGATGTGGCCGCCGAGGCAGGCGTCAGCCAGTCCACCGTCAGCCGCGCGCTGGCGGGCGACCCTGTGGTGAGCGAGGCGACCCGCGCGCGCGTGGCCGCAGCCGCAGCCAAGCTGAACTACCACGTCGATGAGAATGCCGCCCGCCTGCGCACGGGCCGGACGGGCACTTTGGCGGTGGTGGTGATCTGTCGCCCCGACGAAGATATCAAGAATTTCAACCCTTTCCACTTCGCGCTTTTGGGCAGCGTCTGCGCGGCGGCTTCGCGGCGGCGGCATGAAACCATCGTCTCGTTTCAGGGCGCGTCGGACCACCTGTGGGGCCTGTATCAGGAACAGCGCAAGGCCGACGGGCTGATCGTCATCGGCACCAGCGAGAACTGGGAAGCGTGGGATTACTTCCACTCCATCGCCGCCGAGGGCGCGCATCTGGTATGTTGGGGCAGCCCGCATGAGGACCTCGACTGGGTGCGGTCGGACAATATCGGCGGGGCGCGGATGGCGACCCAGCATCTGATCGATTCGGGCTATCGCAATATCGTTTGCATTGCCTCGGAAACCTCGGCCCAGCGCCAGTTCAAGGAGCGCTATGAGGGCTATGCCGAATTGCTGCGCGAACAGGGCATGGAGCCGCGCCTGATCACGTTTGAGGAAGGCATGAGCCGCGATGAACAGGGGCGCCGCGCGGCGGTCGAGCTGATCCGTTCGGGCGTGCCTTTCGATGCGATCTTTGCCTGCTGCGATGAAATGGCGCTGGGCGCGCTGCGGGTCTTGCGCGAACAGGGCATTTCGGTGCCTGAACAGGTCGGCCTGATCGGCTTTGACGGCATCCGTGCGGGCGCGCATTCGGCCCCGCCCCTCTCCTCGGTCGAACCCGATTTCCAGACGGCGGGCGAGGTGCTTGTCGACCGCCTGCTCTCGGTCATCGCGGGCACCCCGGGAGAAAAGAAGCGGGTGCCAGTGCGCTTGTTGCCCAGGGGCAGCAGCCGGAGATAGGGGATCTTATGCTGTTTGCGCTTTTGCTGGCGGCGCAGACCGCCCCTGACGCCAAAGTCGCTCAGGCCCCTCAAAGCGCGGCTATCGACCTTCCCCAACCGCCGATCCCGGATTTCAAGGATGGTCCGGTGAACTATCCTCCACACGCCTTTCGCGCCAATCGACAAGGAACGGCCTTCTATCGGGTAACGATCAACACCGATGGTGAGCCGACCTCATGCATCATCACGCAATCAAGCGGCACACGCGAAATCGATCAGGCGACCTGCGACTTTGTCTTAAAGCGCGCGCACTTCAAACCCGCGCTCGATGCCCAAGGGCGCCCGGTGGAAGCCATATACAGCAATAAAATGATCTGGAGCATTCCCCGCTGGTAACCACAAAATGAGGTCCAGCGGGGCGTAGAGTCCATCACCCCAGCGCGGAAACACCCAGAAATTCCGGGATCGGCCCGTTCCATTCGCCCGGCTTTGACGGCGGATCATTGTCGCGCCAGCGACCGCGGCCGCGATCATCATGCCGGTGCTCATGGCGATTTTCATGCCGATGCTCGCGGCGGGGCGCGCGCTCCTCGCGGGGGCTGCGCTCTTCCTGCTGCGCCCGTTCCTCGCGGCGCGGACGCTCCCCACGGGCCGGCCATTCTTCGCGCACAACACGTTCTTCACGCGCAGCGCGTTCCGGCGCCTTGCGCTCGCGCGGCTTATGCGCGGTTTTCTCGGCCTTCTCTTCCGCCTTTTCGGCCTTGTGGTCGATGTCCAGCTTGATTTCGGGAATTGGCCCGCCGGTCAGTTTCTCGACATTCTGGATCGCCTCCAGATCGGCGTCGCAATAGATCGTGAAGGCGCGACCCGTGGCCCCGCCGCGACCGGTGCGGCCGATACGGTGGACATAATCATCCGGATGCCAGGGCGTGTCGAAGTTGAAGACATGCGAAACGCCCTTCACATCCAGCCCGCGCGCGGCGACATCGGATGCGCAAAGGATGTTGATCGAGCCATCCTTGAACCGGTCCAGTTCGGCAATTCGGCTCGACTGGTCCATGTCACCATGGATTTCCCCGGCGGCAAAACCATGGCGCTTCAGGCTCTTGGCCAGTTCGCGCACGGTCGTTTTCTTGTTGGCGAAAATGATGGCCGTGGTCACGTTGTCGTGACGCAACAGATGGCGCAGCACTTCGCGTTTCTGCTTGGGGCCGCATTTGACCTTGTGCTGGGCGATGCTGGTGTTGTTGCTGGCCGGGCGAGCAACCTCGATATATTTCGGGTTGCTCAGGAATTTGTCGGCCAGCTTCTTGATCGGCGGCGGCATCGTCGCGGAAAACAGCAGCGTCTGGCGCTGGGCCGGGAGCTTGGAGCAGATCGTCTCGATATCGGGAATGAACCCCATGTCGAGCATACGGTCGGCTTCGTCGATCACCAGCAGGTCACAGCCCGTCAGCAGGATCTTGCCCCGCTCGAACAGGTCCATCAACCGGCCCGGCGTGGCGATCAGCACGTCCACACCATCCGAGAGCGCCTTGACCTGATCCCCCATCTGCACGCCGCCGATCAGCAGCGCCATCTTGAGATCATGGTTCTTGCCATATTTCTCGAAATTCTCGGCCACCTGCGCAGCCAGTTCGCGCGTCGGCTCAAGAATGAGCGACCGCGGCATCAGCGCGCGGCGGCGGCCATGCGCGAGAATGTCGATCATCGGCAGCACGAAACTGGCGGTTTTGCCGGTGCCGGTCTGCGCAATACCGATAAGGTCGCGCATCATCAGCACGGAAGGGATTGCCTGCGCCTGAATCGGCGTGGGCGTGTCATAGCCAGCAGCGGTAACGCTTTGCAGCAATTCGTCGGAAAGGCCGAGATCGGCGAAACTCATGGGTTTGGGGTGTTTCCGCAAGTGGGGGCATCCGTCCTACCCGTGGCCGGATGCACAAAACCGCCGCCTTGGCGGACAAGGCGGCGCGGGTGTTGGGGCATTAGCGCCAAATCGCGGCGAAAGTCAAGAAAATCGCCCCAAAACGCCTTAACGGCGCACGGGAACTTCGACCAGAGCGTGCAAATCATGGATCAGGCAATTGGCGCCCGATCGCGCGTGGATCTTGTCGCGCTCGACGCAGATCTGGCCATCGGCGTTGCGTTCGACATAAAAACCGGAATAAAAATCATGCGCATGGCATGATTTATCCAGCCCTGCCGTCACCACCCGCGAATCGCGCAGAAAGAACAGCAGGCGGTTGCGCGGCGCGCTCTGAACGCTGACAATGGAGGAGGCGGGCAGGCATTTGCCCATATTGCGCTCTTCCAGCCGGGTGGAGCGATCCTCCTGATCATTCTCGATCACAAAGACCGGCGGCGGCACCGGCGGCCCCGGCGAAATGCGGATCGAGAACTGCTGCTGAATGCGGACCTGTTTGTATTCATCGTCCAGATCGAGGCCGCGCACTTGCACAGCATGCCAGACTTTTTCGCCCGTATCGACCAGCGAGGCGGCCACGGCCGGAGACTCGCCATGAATCAGCGCGCCAAGACCCAATGCCGCCACAGCTCCCCCAAGCACCCAACGGCCGCGGCGCAGCCCCGGACCGGCGCCCGTCTTGCGCCGCAAAAGGATCGGAAAGGGAAGCCTGGCCATATGTTTGCAAGGTTTGATCCTCCCATGCGGCAGGCCAAACGTGTAACCCTCATGTCTGTTTGTCGGACTTGTGACATAATCACATTTGTTTGAACAGCCGCTTAACCTGCGCCTTCTGGAAGCGGCGCAGGGTCTGTGGCATAGGGCGGGCCATGACCCGGAACGAAACCTTTCTCGCCGCCGCCGCCGCCCTTCTTGGCCCGCGCGGATTGACCTGTGATCCTGACCTTCTGGCGCCTTGGCTGACCGACTGGCGCGGGCGCTATACGGGCGCGGCCATGGGGCTGGCCTCGCCCGCCGACAGCGTCGAGCTGGCGCAACTGGTGACGCTGGCGGGCGAGCATAATGTGACGCTGGTGCCGCAGGGCGGCAATTCGGGGATGAGCGGCGGGGCAACGCCCGATGCCAGCGGGGCCTCGTTGCTGGTTTCGCTGCGACGGATGAATGCCATCGGGCCGATCGATCTGGAAAACCGCCGCGTCACCTGCGGGGCGGGCGTGGTGCTGCAAAACCTGCATGAGGCCGCCGAGGCCGTGGGCCTGCGCTTCCCCCTCACGCTGGGCGGCAAGGGTTCGGCCACGGTGGGCGGGCTGATCTCGACCAATGCGGGCGGCACGCAGGTGCTGCGCCATGGCAATATGCGCGCGCAGGTGCTGGGGCTGGAGGCGGTGCTGGCCGACGGTTCGGTCTATTCCGCGCTGACGCCGCTGAAGAAGGACAATCGCGGTTTCGACCTCAAGCAATTGTTCATCGGGTCCGAGGGCACGCTGGGCATTATCACGGCCGCCACGCTGAAGCTCGAGCCTGCGCTGGCCGACCGGCGGGTGATCTGGGCCGGGGTCGAAAGCATTCAGGCCGCGCGCGCGCTGCTGCTCCATGCCGAAAAGGCCGTGGGCGAGGCGCTGGAAGGCTTTGAGGTGATCCCTCACCCCAGCCTTGAGGCCGTGTTCGAGTACGCACCCGACATGCGATCACCGCTGGAAGGCGCGCATGCATGGTATGCGCTGATCGAAGTGGTGGCCGATGCAGCCGATGCGCCGAGCCTGGGCGAGCGGGTCGAGGCGATGCTGGCCGAGGCGTTCGAGGCGGGGCTTTTGCAGGACGCGGCCATCGCCAACAGCGAGTCGCAAGCCGAGGCCTTTTGGGGCCTGCGCGAGACGGTGCCGATGGCCGAACGCAGCAAAGGGCCCGCCATGCAGCACGATATATCCGTTCCGGTGGAAAAAATGCCCGACTTCATCACCGACGCCATCGCACGCGTCGAGGCCGCCTATCCGGGCACACATGCGGTTGCTTTCGGGCACTTGGGCGATGGCAATGTGCATTTCCACGTAATCTCTCCGCCGGGCAGCGAAAGGGCCATCTGGGAGGCCGGGGACGGCAAGGCTATCAGCCGTTTTGTTCACGATTTGGTCACGCAATGGGGCGGCTCGCTGAGCGCCGAGCATGGCATTGGCCAGATGAAAGTATCAGAATTACAAAGGCTTGGTGATCCATCCTCGTTGGGTCTGATGCGTGCGGTCAAATCCGCGCTGGACCCCAAAGGATTGCTCAATCCGGGAAAGCTGCTGCCCTCGGAATGAAACCTTGCGGGGTGGCTTGCCTTGGGCAAAACCGCGCCCTATGGCCTGTAGCTTGAATATTGACCTTATGGGGCCTTTATCGCCCCAGTTTTCGGAGAGACCCCATGGCCAGCGCGCCGCAGAACGCCAACCTGCCGCTGTTCTACAACGACCTCGTTCCGCTCAACAGCCGGGACCACGCCAATTACAAGAGCCAGAGCACCGACAAGGCGACCTGGTTGATTGGCCAGCACGCCGTGCCGCTGACGGTCGAGGAATTCCCGCAGGCCGCGCGCCATTTCCCCATCGTGTTCTCCAGCGGCGATCAGCCGGTTCCGTTGGCGCTGATGGGCTTGAACGAAGGCGTGAACGTTTTCGTCGATGCCGAAGGCAAGCTGACCTCGGACGTTTATGTGCCGGCCTATGTCCGTCGCTATCCCTTCATGCTGGCCCGCCTGACGCCTGACGCGCAGGAACTCTCGCTCTGCTTTGACCCCACCACCAATCTGCTGGGCGAAGAAGTGGACGGCGCGGCGCTGTTCGATGGCGAAGCGCCCAGCGAAGCCACCAAGAACATGCTGCAGTTCTGCGAAAACTTCGAAGAAGCCGGCATGCGCACCGCCGCTTTCGTGGAAGAGCTCAAGAAGCACAACCTGCTGATGGAAGGCGAAGTCGCCATCCAGCAGGAAGGCACGGAACAGCCCTTCGTCTATCGTGGTTTCCAGATGGTCGATCAGGCCAAGCTGCGCGAAGTGCGCGGCGACGTGCTGCGCGGCTGGAACCAGTCGGGCCTGCTGCCGCTGCTGTTCGCCCACCTGTTCAGCCTCGATCTGCTGCGCGAAATCTTCGCCCGTCAGGTTCAGCTTGGCGTTGGCCCGGTGGTCCTGCCGCAGGTGGCCCCGGTCGCCTGAACGCATGGCGCGCCTTGATGCGTAATATCGGGGCCCATCGCGGGCCGTGATGAAGACAGACCCCGCCCGGCCCTGTGCCCGGCGGGGTTTTGTTTTCAAATGAACCAAAAAGGATAAATTTCAACTCGTCGCATTTTCTTTTCCAAGTGATGCATTTTATCACTAAACGCTTGCGGCGGCCAAAATGTCAGGGTAATACACAGTCATCCGGTTGGCGCTTCCCTCATGGCCCGACTGGATTGGTGCAACTTCGGTTGCACTTCCTCCCTGAACCTTGGCCACCTCGCGCATCGCGCGAGGTGGTTTTTTATGTGTCGCGCGGTTTATTCGGCCGCCTCGGCCCATGTTTCACCCGCCCGTCGCCCGCCCATCGCGGCCACCTGCGCGCCCAACGCAAGCACCAGCGAAGACAAGAGCGCCGCCATCGCACCAAAGCCCTTGCCGGTTTCGACCAATTGCGAATCGAGATAGGCGGCCCGGTCCACTTCGAGTTGCATGGCATGCACGCCCCGGCGCGGCGCGGCATGATGGTCCAGCGCAAACCCTCCGGCATAGGGCCGGTTGTGCGCGGCCAGCACGCCTCTCCCCGCGAAATGCGAGAAGGTCCGCGCCACCAGTTCGCCATGACAACTGGCCCCGAAACGGTCGCCCACTACGATCGAGGCGGCCTCCTGACCGATGATTCGCGGCAATGGCGGCATGGAGTGCAGATCGATCAGCAGCACCGCCCCCCAACGCTCGCGCTCCTGCGCCACCAGATTGGCCAGAGCGGTGTGATAGGGCCGGTGAATGCCCTCGATGCGCGCCTCGACCTCGCTCCATGACAGGCGCCCACGCCAGATCTCGCCCATGCCCGGCAGGCGGCGCGGCACAAGCCCCAGCCCGCTGCGCGCCCGGCCATTGGCAGGCCCCGGCCCCGGCGCAACAAGACCGAGCATATCCCAATCGACATCATCATCGGCGCGGTTAAGATCCAGCATCGCACGCGGCGCATGAGCCAGCATCAGCGCCGCCCCGGTTTCGCGCGCCACCGCCAGAGCCAGATGGTCCACCAGCCGATCCTCAAGCCGCAGCGCCGAAACATCGGGATAGCGCATCCGCGCCAACAGTTCGGGCGGATAGCGCCGCCCGCCATGGGGCGCGGCAATGACCACAGGCAAGCGCGAGACCGCAGGCGAGAGAATGGAAAAGGCCGCTTCGCCAAGCCCCGGAATCGCACCGCCATCGCGGCGCGTCACCCCCAGCGAATCGTACAGTTCAGGCCGATTTTGATCCATCGCTTTACAGTGCGGATTTCTCTCCCGCCTGTCAAAGTTAGCACCTTGGCGCCGGGGTGTTTCAAATCAGGGCATGCCCGAAATGCCGCGAGAAATCCTTTGCGGCGCGCGCTATAAGCGGCACAACGATAAAGAGAGAAAGCGCCATGATCCGAATCCTGCTTGCCGAAGACGAAGCCGCCATGCGCACCTATCTGGCCCGCGCGCTGGAAAACGCAGGCTATGACGTGGTGGCGGTGGATCGCGGCACGGCGGCCCTGCCTTATCTCGAACGCGAGCATTTCGACCTTTTGCTCTCCGACATCGTGATGCCCGAAATGGACGGCATCGAACTGGCCCAGCGCTGCGCCGAGGTCAGCCCCGACACCAAGGTGATCTTCATCACCGGCTTTGCCGCCGTCACGCTCAAGGCGAGCCGCGAGGCGCCCCAGGCCAAGGTGCTGTCCAAGCCCTTCCACCTGCGCGATCTGGTGGCCGAAGTGCAGCGCGTGTTTGGCCAGCCCAGCCAAATCAGCGTCTAAACAGGCCCTTACGCAAAAAAATTGCAATATTTCGCATAAGCCTCTTGCGCTAATCGAAGAGCACCGTTAGAGGCCGCGTCACACCCGGCGGACGCCAACAACGCCTACCGGGATGGACTTGAAAGTGTGGGCGTATAGCTCAGTGGTAGAGCACTGTGTTGACATCGCAGGGGTCGGAAGTTCAATCCTTCCTACGCCCACCATTCAAAAACCCGCCACGCCGCAAGGCTGGCGGGTTTTTTGTTTTACGCGCCTTTTGCGCGGTGCGTCGTGGCCTTCGGGGTAAATCTTTACCTCTGATCGCTAGAGCTTGGCTCATGATCTCTCCCCTGCCCTGCATTCCGGTCGGCTGCTGAACCCCATGTCGATTCGCGCATCCATCGCATGGTCCATGGCCACGCAATATTTGGCCTTTGTCATCCAGTTCGCGGTCAGCGTCATCATTTCGCGGCTTTATCTCAGCCCGGCGGAATTTGGCGTCTATTCGGTGGCGCTGGCGGCCTCGATGCTGGTGGCCATGTTTCAGGATGCCGGGATCACGCGGTTTGTTTCCGGGCAAAGGGCGATGGACCCGGCCCATGTGCGCGACTACGCCGGGGTGGCGGTTTCGATCGCCTGCGCCGTGGCGGCGGTGCTGGGCGCGCTGGCGCCGGTCATCAGCCATGTCTATCACGATCCCACGCTGATCCGGCTGACGCTGATCATTGCGGCGGCCAGTTTCATCAGCCCCTTTGCGCTGATCCCGGTGGGGCTGCTGACGCGCGAGATGAATTTCCGCGCGCTGTTTTTCGCCAATATCATCAGCGCCTTGTCCGGCGGCCTGCTCAGCATCTATCTGGCCGCGCATGGCACGGGGCCCGCCTCAATGGCATGGGGCCTGCTGCTGGCGGCGATTTTGCGCACCGGCATCGTCATGCGGTTTCGCCCGGTGGTGCCGCGCTTTCCGCGCGACTGGGCCACGGCGCGTCCGCTGCTTTCCTTCAGCGCCAATTCCTTTTTTATCAGCGCCAGCGGCGCCATCGGTATGCGGACCCAGGATCTGATCGTCGCGCGCCTGCTGGGCGTGACCGCCACCGGCCTGTTCAGCCGCGCCACTGCGCTTTCAGCCCAACTCTCGACGCTGGTGACCAGCGGGCTGACCTCGGTGTTCTATGCCGCCTTTGCGCGCAAACGCGATGCGGGCGATCCGCTGGCGCCGTCCTATCTGCATCTGACGGCCTGCAACACGGCGGTGAACTGGGCCGCGATGGTCGGGCTGGGGCTGGCGGCAGGGCCTTTGGTCCATTTGCTCTATGGGCCGAAATGGGCGGGCGTGGCGGTGCTGCTGAAATGGACGGCGCTGTCGGAAACGCTGTTCGTGGCGGTGCCGTTGCAGATGGATGTGCCGATCCTGCTGGGCCGCATCCGCACGCTGATCTGGGTAAACTGGATCGATACAGCGATCATCATCGGTTGTCTGACCGTGGCCTGTTTTATCGGGGTTGAGGCGGCTGCGGCCAGTCGGATCGTCTATGGCCTGCTCTGGGTCGGCATTTACGGGGTGTTTCTGGCGCGACTGATGCATTTCCGCTTTGTCGATCTGCTCAATATTTATTGGCGCAGCGCGGTGGCCGCCTATGGCGCGGGCATTCCGCTGATCATCGCGCAGGACTGGCTGGGCATGGGCGCGGGCGAGATCGGCTGGGGTCTGCTCATCGCCCTGTCGGTGGCGGGGATTCCGTGCTGGCTGGCCTGCCTGTTTTTGGTGCGCCATCCCGCCACAATCGAGATCCGCACCATCGCCGCGCGAGCCTATGCGATGGCGATGGGGCGTTTAGGCCCTCGCTCGGCGGCGTAATTGATCAGGCCGCCCGGCGGCCCAGACAGGTGGCGGCATAGCTGGCCGCCACGCGCAGTTCCAGTTCATCGCGGAACCGCTCGGCCGCCGTCCCCGCCCCAACCAGACGCCGCGCCGCGCAGCCAGCAATCTTGCGCCAATACCAGCGCTGGGCCAGCATGTTGGGCCGCGAGAGCAGCGTGTCGCAGGTCGCCAGATCGCGCCCTTCGCGCCGCGCCCATTGGCGGAAATACTCCCGGTTCACACGCGCCTCCTGCAACAGATGCGTCACGCCAAAATCGGGGCAATAGAACCCCCGCTTGCCCTGATCGGTCAGCCATTGGTTGAGCCAGCGGTCCTCTGCGGTGTTGAAACAATCGGGATAGGGGCCGAATTCCTCAAAGATTTTCGCCCGCAGCGCGCAATTGCCCTGCGTCAGCATGCCATGAAAGCCGGGCGCAAACTGGCGGCGTTGGGCGCCATGGTCAATGAAGCCCAACGCGCCGTTGAAACCGGCAGGGAGCCATTCGGGCAAGGCGCTGCCCTGAGGGAAAAGGACCGGCCCGGCAATGTAATCGGTGGCGGGATCGGCAAATTCGCGCGCAATAGCCTGCAGCCAGCCCGGCACAACGCGCTCATCATCGTCAAAGCAGGCGACGATCTGGCCACGCACATGGCGAAGGGCCGCGTTCAGCGCATGTTGCGGGCCGGGGCGTGCCTCATAGAGCGGCAGCAGCGCCTTGCCATAACGGGCCTGAAGTTCGGCCAGCACCGATTGCGTATTGTCGCTCGATGCATTGTCGACCACCAGCAGCCGGGCATTGACCCCGCGCGCATCGGCGGCAAAAAACGACGCCACCGCCTCAGGCAACATGTCGGCGCGATTGTGGGTGCGCAAAATGACATCGACATCAAGGGCATATAGCTCAGGGGCGGACATGCAAAGCTCCTTATCGGGGCGGCAAGCAGGCGCCCCGGCCGGATTACTCTAGGATTGGCGCGTTAAAATAGCCTTGCCCACGGGCGCGGGACCTGTGGAGAGGCGTTTATTTGCTATGACTTCGCAATATCAAAAACTATCTTTCATCGCATCGCCCAATGCGAAAACCCGCCCTTGCGCGGCGGAAATCCTATGCTAGGGGGAATGCAAGCCACTCCACCCCAGGGAACAAAAGCACATGGCAAAAATCAAGGTAGCCAACCCCGTTGTCGAGATCGACGGCGATGAAATGACCAAGATCATTTGGCAGTGGATCCGTGAACGACTGATCCTGCCCTATCTGGACATCGACCTGAAGTATTACGACCTGTCGGTGGAAAACCGTGACGCGACCAACGACCAGGTGACGGTCGATTCGGCCAACGCGATCAAGGAATATGGCGTTGGCGTGAAGTGCGCCACCATCACCCCCGACGAAGCCCGCGTTGAAGAATTCAACCTCAAGGAAATGTGGAAGAGCCCCAACGGCACGATCCGCAACATCCTTGGCGGCGTTGTGTTCCGCGAGCCCATCGTGATCTCGAACGTGCCCCGTCTGGTGCCGGGCTGGACCGACCCCATCGTGGTTGGCCGTCACGCCTTTGGCGACCAGTATCGCGCCACCGACTTCCTCGTCCCCGGTCCGGGCCGTCTGCGCCTCGTGTTCGAAGGCGACGATGGTCAGGTGATCGACCGCGAAGTGTTCAAGTTCCCCTCGTCGGGCGTCGCCATGTCGATGTACAACCTCGACGATTCGATCCGCGATTTCGCCCGCGCCTCGTTCAACTATGGCCTGTCGCTGGGCTGGCCGGTGTATCTGTCGACCAAGAACACCATCATCAAAAAGTATGACGGTCGCTTCAAGGACCTGTTCGCCGAAGTCTTCGCCACCGAAGGTTTCGCCGAAAAGTTCAAGGAAGCCGGCATCCACTACGAACACCGCCTGATCGACGACATGGTGGCCTCGGCCCTCAAGTGGTCGGGCAAGTTCGTCTGGGCGTGCAAGAACTATGACGGCGACGTGCAGTCGGACACCGTTGCGCAGGGCTTTGGCTCGCTGGGCCTGATGACCTCGGTTCTGATGTCGCCCGATGGCAAGACCGTCGAAGCCGAAGCCGCCCACGGCACCGTGACGCGTCACTATCGCCAGCACCAGCAGGGCAAGGCGACCTCGACCAACCCGATCGCCTCGATCTTCGCCTGGACGCGCGGCCTGATCTATCGCGGCCGCTTCGACAACACCCCCGAAGTGGTGAAGTTCGCCCAGACGCTGGAACGCGTCTGCATCGAAACCGTTGAAAGCGGCAAGATGACCAAGGACCTCGCGCTGCTGATCGGCCCCGAACAGGGCTGGCTGACGACCGAAGCGTTCTTCGAAGCCATCGTGCAGAACCTCGAAGCCGAAATGGCCAAGGAAGCGTAATCGCTCCCCGACCATTCGACGACGAAAAGAGAGGCTCGGGAAACCGGGCCTCTTCTTTTTTGCGTATGCCGCGGAGATGCCGGACCAATAAAAAGGGCGCCTGCGTTAACAGGCGCCCTTCAGCTTCCCCCCTGAAAGAGGGTCATCAGGGTCTTAGCCGCCCTTCTGTTCCGATGCCGCCCGCTTGCGGGCAATATATTGCAATTCGCCCAGCGCGATCTTGTTTTGCGGATCGTCGCTCAGGCTGTCCCGATAGGCTTTCTCCCCACCTTCGAGATCCCCTTTATCCACCAGCAGATTGCCGATACCGCGCAGGGCCGCCGCGCGATACTTCTGCTGCCCCGGCGCCGAAGCCAGTTCGGCGGCATGGCGATAGGTTTCCATCGCGCTCACCTTGTCGCCGCTGGCCCGATAGGCATAGGCCAGTTCGACAAAATAGCGCGGATAATCAGGCGAAAGCTGAGTCAGCTGCTCAAGCGCATCCACCGCATCGGCCCGGCGCCCCAGTTCGGTCAACGCAAAGGCGCGCAGATAGAGCGCATCGCACAGATCGGCATCAAGGACCCGCACGCCGCGCTTGGCGACGCCATCATGTTGGCAATAGGGCCGCGCCCCGCCCTTGGCCGCCGATTGCAGCTTGCCCATCGCCGGTTCCAGCAAGGCCAGCGCATCGGCCGACCGGCCCGAACGCATCAGATCCATGGCCGCCGCGACCGGCGAGAGCGCCATCGAGGTCGAAGGCGTCTCCACCTGAACGGCGGCGGCCATGGTCACCGGCGCGGCAAGATCGGCCGCCTGAGCAGGAACGGCGAGCACGCCCGCGGCCGAAACCGCATATCCCGCCAACAGCAACCAAATCCGCTTACCGGCATTACGCATCCAACAAATCCCCAAACTTCTTTTCGTTGGGATCAGGCTAACCGATTCGCCCCAACCGGAAAAGCGAAAAATGCAATGGATGTTGCATAGTTTGCAACTAATGGTCTTTTTATGACTAAGTCATGACAAAACCGCCACATTCCATGTCTGCGCCCGATCCAGCCGTGACATGGTCGCCCCCATGGCCTAGCCTGCCTGCATGGCTCATGTTTCCTTCTCTCCTTCGACGCCGCTGGGCGATGCGCTGGTCATTTTGGGCGCGGCAGGCATCGTTATCCCGGTTTTCGCCCGTTTTCGCATCACGCCGGTGATCGGCTTCATTCTGGTCGGCCTGCTGGTGGGCCCCTATGGCCTTGGCCGCCATGTGGCCGACGCGCCATGGCTGGCCTTTGTCACGATCACCGATGCGCAGGCGCTGGCGCCTTTTGCCGAATTCGGCATCATCCTGCTGCTGTTCTCGGTCGGGCTTGAACTGTCTTTCGACCGCCTCTGGGCGATGCGCAAACAGGTGCTGGGTCTGGGCGCGGCGGAATTGCTGCTGGCGGCGCTCGCGCTGGGGGTCGGGCTGAAACTGATGGGGCAAAGCGCGGCCGGCTCGATCGGACTGGGCTTTGCGCTGTCCATGTCCTCTACCGCGCTGGTGCTGCCCATCGCCGGATCAACCACGCCGGTCGGCCGCGCCGCGCTGGCCATGCTGCTGTTCGAGGATCTGGCACTCGTGCCGATCATATTCCTGCTGGGCGCTCTGGCCCCCCGGGCCGAGGGCGCGGGCTGGATGGAACTGGCGCAGACGCTGGGTTACGGGGCGCTGGTCGTAGCGGTGCTGATGGTGTTCGGGCGCTATCTGCTGCCCCATCTGTTCGCCCAGGCCGCGCGCACCAAAAGCCCCGAACTCTTCCTTTCGGCCAGCCTGCTGGTGGTCATCGTCGCGGCGCTGGCCACGGCCGGGGTGGGCCTTTCGCCCATCGTTGGCGCGCTGATCGCAGGCCTGCTGATCGCCGAAACCGAGTACCACACCGAGGTCGAAGGCATAACCGCGCCCTTTAAGGGATTGGCTTTGGGCGTTTTTCTGATCACCGTCGGCATGAGCATCGATCTGGCCGCCGTTGCCCGCAACTGGGTGATGATCATCGCGGCCACCACCGGCGTGGTCGTGGTCAAGGCGGTGGTCATGGCAGGCATCCTGCATCTGACCGGAGCGCGGCGTGGTGTCGCCACCGAGGCGGGCATTCTGATGTCCAGCCCTTCGGAAACCACGCTGATCGTGCTGGCGACCGCCAGCGGCGCGTCGCTGATCGCGCCATCGACGGCGCAATTCTGGCAGACGGTGACCGCGCTCGGCCTGACGGTGACGCCCCTTCTGGCATGGGCAGGGCGACGCCTAGCGCGCCGGGTCGATGCCGCGGCCCAGCAAGGGCTGGAACTGGACGAGAAAAGCGCGCCCCATGCCGTCATCATCGGCTTTGGCCGGGTGGGCCAACTGGTGGCCGATATGCTCAAGGCGCATGACAAGCCCTATATGGGCATCGATTCCGATCCCGATCTGATCGCGGGCGCCGTGCGCCAGGGCTATCGCGCCACTTTCGGCGAGGCCTCTTCGAGCCATATGCTCGAAAGGCTTGGCCTTGACCGCGCCAATTGCGTCATCCTGACCATGGACGAGCCCCGCACCGCGCAGCGTCTGGTCAAGAAATTGCGCACGCAATATCCCGATCTGCCGATTTTGGCCCGTGCCCGCGATACGGTCCATGCCGCCGCGATGTATCGCGCCGGGGCCACCCACGCGATCCCCGAAACTTTGGAGGCAACCCTGCAATTGTCCGAGGCCGTGCTGGTCGAACTGGGCGTGCCGATGGGATTTGTCATCGCCTCGATCCACGAAAAGCGTGACGAATACCGCGAAGTCATCATGCATGACGGCGGTTTGAGCGAGAAGCCCAAGCTGAAAAGTTCCACGCTGCGCGAAAGGGCCGGATGATTCCACCAACCGCCGGAGCAGCCGCGCGACCGGCGGCATCGGCTTGAACGGCTTAAAAAAAGGGGCCGTCGCAGATTGCGCTGCGACGGCCCCTCTTTTTCAATCTATATCAAAGACTTCAGCCAGCGATGACAGCCTTCACCGCAGCAATCGCCTCAACCGCCTTCGAACCATCCGGCCCGCCGCCCTGCGCCATGTCCGGACGGCCGCCGCCGCCCTTGCCACCCAGCGCCGCAACACCCGCACGCACCAGATCGACCGCGCTGACCTTGGCCGTCAGATCCTCGGTCACGGCCGCCGCAATCGCGCCCTTGCCGTCATTGACCGCCACGATCACCGCCACGCCGCTGCCCATCCGCTGCTTGGCGGTATCGAGCAGGCCGCGCAATTCCTTGGCGTCCAAACCATCAATCACCTGACCGCTGAAGGTCACGCCATTGATCGTCTCGTCCGCTGCCTGCGCCGCCGCGCCGCCGCCGCCCAGAGCCAGCGCCTTCCTGGCCTCGGCCAGTTCGCGCTCCAACTTCTTGCGCTCGTCGAGCAGCGCCACGACGCGCGCCTCGACCTCGTCGGGCGTGGTGCGCAGTGCCGCAGCAGCAGCCTTCAACTGTTCCTCGCGGTTCACGAACCATTGGCGCGCGCCCTCGCCGGTCAGTGCCTCGATCCGGCGAACACCGCTCGACACCGCGCTTTCGCTCACGATCCGCAGCACCCCGATATCGCCCAGCGCCCGCACATGGGTGCCGCCGCAAAGCTCAACCGAGAAATTCTTGCCATCGGCCTTGCTGCCCATCGACAGAACACGGACTTCCTCACCGTATTTCTCGCCAAACAGCGCCATAGCGCCCGCAGAGATCGCGTCTTCCGGGCTCATCAGGCGGGTGTTGACCACCTCATTGCCACGAATCTCGGCGTTCACTTCGGCCTCGATCGCCGCAATATCTTCCGCCGTCAGCGCTGTGGGCTGCGAAAAGTCAAAGCGCAGGCGCTCCGGCGCGACCAGCGAGCCCTTCTGCGTGACATGCCCACCCAGACGATTGCGCAGAGCCGCATGCAGCAAATGCGTCGCCGAGTGGTTCGCGCGGATCGCGTCACGACGCGCGACATCAATCGAGAGGACAACCGCATCCCCAACCTTGACGCTGCCGCTATCGACCTTGCCGCCATGAGCGTGCAACCGCCCGAGCGGCTTGGCCGTGTCCGCAATCGTGATGCTCAGGCCATCGGCACCGGTGATCGTCCCGGCATCACCCATCTGGCCGCCCGATTCGCCGTAGAAAGGCGTCTGGTTGGTGATGATCGTCACCGCGTCGCCCGCGGTGGCGCTGTCAACTTCCTTGCCATCCTTGACGATGGCCACGATCTGCGCCTCGCCGGTGGTGCTGGTATAGCCGGTGAACTCGGTGGCACCGACGCGCTCGGCTATGTCGAACCACACTTCGCCTGCGGCAGCCTCGCCGCTGCCCTTCCATGCCGCACGCGCGGCGGCCTTTTGCTGAGCCATGGCGGCGTCGAAGCCGTCCTTGTCAACACTGATCCCGCGCGAACGCAGCGCGTCCTCGGTCAGGTCATAGGGGAAGCCATAGGTGTCATAGAGCTTGAAGGCGGTTTCGCCAGCCAAAGTGCCGCCCTCACCCAGACCATCGGTGGCCTCGTCGAGCAGCTTGAGCCCCTTATCAAGCGTCTGGCGGAACTTGGTTTCCTCGCGCTCCAGCACTTCCTGGATCAATGCCTGCGCCCGGCCCAGTTCAGGATAGGCCGCACCCATTTCCGTCACCAGCGACGGCACCAGGCGGTGCATCAACGGGTCCTTCGCACCCAGCAGATGGGCGTGACGCATCGCGCGGCGCATGATACGGCGCAACACATAACCACGCCCTTCATTGCTGGGCAGCACGCCGTCGGCCAGCAGAAAGCTGGTGGAACGCAAATGGTCCGCAATCACGCGATGGCTGGCACGGCTGTCGCCCTCGGCCTTCACACCGGTCAGCGATTCGCTCGCCGCGATCAGCGCCTTGAACGTGTCGATGTCGTAATTGTCATGCTCACCCTGCATGACGGCGGCAATGCGCTCCAGCCCCATGCCGGTGTCGATGCTCGGCTTGGGCAGGCTCAGGCGGGTGCCATCGGCCTGCTGCTCGAACTGCATGAACACGAGATTCCAGATCTCGATAAAACGGTCGCCATCTTCCTCAGGCGAGCCCGGAGGGCCACCCCAGATATGGTCGCCATGGTCGAAGAAAATTTCGCTGCACGGCCCGCAAGGCCCGGTATCACCCATCGACCAGAAATTGTCGCTGGTCGGGATGCGGATGATGCGATCTTCCGACAGGCCCGCAATCTTCTGCCACAGGCCAAAGGCCTCATCATCGGTGTGATAGACGGTGACCAGCAACTTCTCCTTGGCCAGCCCCCATTCCTTGGTCAGCAAGGTCCAGGCATGAGTAATGGCCTGTTCCTTGAAATAATCGCCGAAAGAGAAATTCCCCAGCATTTCAAAGAATGTATGGTGACGCGCCGTATAACCGACATTGTCGAGATCGTTATGCTTGCCGCCGGCGCGCACGCATTTCTGGCTGCTGGTGGCACGCGGGATCGCTCGCGTCTCCAATCCCGTAAAGACGTTCTTGAACGGGACCATGCCCGCATTCGTGAACATCAACGTCGGATCGTTATAGGGCACGAGCGGCGCGGACGGCACCACATCATGGCCATTCGAGCCAAAGTATTCGAGAAAGGAGCGGCGGATGTCGTTCGTCGAGATCATGGGGCTTGCCGATAAGCTACCAAAGGGCGGCGGACAAGCAGGAAGGCACTATCAGAGCCATCGTTTTTACCGAACAGCGCAAGGTTTTGCCCAGTTTCGACTGATTGTTCCCGCCCGTATCCAAAAAATCGGGGGCGCAAGAGAGAAATTCGCCCGCGCCCCCGCCTGTTTTCAGCCTTCAACCGAAGGAATCACGCGTCGTCTTCGGCCTCAGGCCCGACCATCATCTCGCCCGCCAGACCCTCGGTCTGCGCACGGATGGCGGTTTCGATGCGATCGCGCACTTCGGGATGCTCGCGCAAATAGTTCTTCGAATTCTCACGTCCCTGCCCGATTCTGATCGAATCATAGCTGAACCACGCGCCCGACTTCTCGACGATCCCGGCCTTCACGCCCAGGTCGAGGATTTCGCCGATCTTGGAAATGCCCTCGCCATACATGATGTCGAATTCGACCTGCTTGAAGGGCGGCGCCACCTTGTTCTTCACCACCTTCACACGGGTCGCATTGCCGACGATATCGTCGCGATCCTTGATCTGGCCTGTGCGGCGAATGTCCAGACGCACCGAAGCGTAGAACTTGAGCGCATTGCCGCCCGTCGTGGTTTCCGGATTGCCGTACATCACACCGATCTTCATACGCACCTGATTGATGAAGATCACCATGCAGCGCGAGCGGCTGATCGAACCGGTCAGCTTGCGCAGAGCCTGGCTCATCAGGCGGGCCTGAAGGCCGACATGACTGTCGCCCATTTCGCCCTCGATTTCGGCCCGCGGCACCAGCGCGGCCACCGAGTCGACCACCAGCACGTCAATCGCGTTCGAACGCACCAGCGTATCGACGATCTCCAGCGCCTGCTCGCCGGTATCGGGCTGAGAAACGATCAGATTGTCAATATCGACGCCCAGCTTCTTGGCATAGACCGGGTCGAGCGCGTGTTCGGCGTCCACAAAGGCCGCCGTGCCGCCACCCTTCTGCGCCTCGGCAATCGCATGCAGCGCCAGCGTGGTCTTGCCCGAGCTTTCCGGCCCATAGATTTCCACGATGCGCCCGCGCGGCAAGCCGCCAATTCCCAGAGCAATATCAAGGCCCAGCGATCCGGTGGAAATCGCTTCCACCTGCATGGCTTCCTTGGCCCCCAGACGCATGGCAGAACCCTTGCCAAACGCCCGATCAATTTGTGCCAATGCGGCTTCCAGCGCCTTTTGACGGTCCATGCTGTCCTTGTCCTTGCCTTCCTGAATCAGCTTGAGTTGAGCTGCCACGTGCCGTCTCCTTGCTAAGGCGCTGTTGCCAAAGGTCAACACGGCATTGTGTATCGGATTTGTTCCATTAGAACAAGAGCGGAACAAAATTATTCCAACCGCTCAACTCAAGCCTTTTTCCCCGCCCGTTTGGCCAGTACTCCAGCCACTTTTCCCGCAATCTGGTTTACGGAAAAAGGCTTAGGTATGAAATACATATTCTCGATATCGATCTCGCGCCGCAACTGCTCTTCGGCATAACCTGACATAAACAATACCGGCAAATCGGGCTCAACAGCGCGGATTGCCCGCGCCATCGCCGGACCATCCATCACCGGCATCACCACATCGGAAACCACCATATCGAACATCGCGGCCCCCGAATCGCGCCGGGCCATCACCGCCTCGACGCCCTCCTCGCCATCGCCGGCCGTGGTCACCTGATAGCCCGCACGGCTGAGGGCCCTTTCAGCCACCACGCGCACCGCATCCTCATCCTCGACCAGCAGAATATCGCCGCCGCCCGCCCAGGCCGTTGCCTCCTCCAACGGGCGCGCCGCCGCCTCGACCGCGCCGTGATACACCGGCAGATAGACCGTGAAACGAGCGCCTGCCGCCACCCCGTCCTGCGCCGGAACATTATCGGCAAAAATGAAGCCGCCAGATTGCTTTACAATGCCATAGACCGTCGAAAGCCCCAGCCCCGTGCCGCGCCCCTGCTCCTTGGTGGTGAAAAACGGTTCCCAGATCTTGCCCAGAATATCGGCCGGAATGCCCCCGCCCGTGTCGCGCACCACCAGCGCCGTGTAATCGGCAATCGGCAGAATATCGCTGCCCATCGCGCGCACATCGGCCGCCGAAACGCGCCGCGTGGCCAGCATCAGCGCCCCGCTGCCATCGCCGCCCACCTTGCGGGAGGCCTCCTGCATCGCGTCGCGCGCATTGACCACAAGATTGACGATCACCTGCTCCACCTGCGTCGGATCGGCCCGCACAGCGCCCAGATCGCGGTCATGGCTGACCTCCAGACGGATCTTCTCGCCAATCAGGCGGCGCAGCATCTGGGTAATATCTGAAACGATATCAGGTAATTGCAGGACCTGAGGCCGCAAGGTCTGCTGGCGGCTGAAGGCCAGCAACTGCCGCGTCAGGCTGGCCGCGCGGTTCGAATTGGCGCGGATCTGCTGAATGTCGTCATAATCGCTGTCGCCCGGCGTATGGCGCAAAAGCATGAGATCGCAGGTGCCGATGATCGCGGTCAGCACATTGTTGAAATCATGGGCCACCCCGCCCGCCAACTGGCCAACGGCCTGCATTTTGGTCGCCTGCGCCACCTGACGCTTGAGCCGCGTTTCCTCGGTGGTATCGGTCAGGCCCAGCAGCACCGCCGCCTCGCCCAGCCCGCGCACGCCCGCAAGGCTGAGCGAGACCGGATCCTCAGGCTGCGCCGCCAGACGCACCGCGACATCCCCGCTGGTTGCCGCGCCATAGCCAAACCGGCGCACCGCATCGGCCAGCGCCGCCTTATCCTCGCGCACCACCAGATCGGTGGGATAGGTAGGAACATCCCCCCCCTCGCGCCCCGCCGCGCGCATGAAGGCGGCATTGGCAAAGAGCAGCCGCCCATCGCGATCCGCCATAGCCAGCCCCAGCGGCAATCCGCCCAGCAGCGCCTGCAAATGCGGCACCGCCGCGCTCACCTCGCCGCTGCCGCCCAGACCCACCCCCTGATCGACCAGCAGCATCAGCGAGGGGCTTTGCTGCGGATCGGCCGGATCGGCCCCCTCCGGATCGACCAAAGGCAAATAAAACAGGGTCAACGGCACCGAGCGTTTGACATCATGAGCCCAGAAAATCCGGTCCTGCTCATCCTGCGCCAGCAGGCCGATGAAGGGCTGGCCCACCAACGGCACTTCCGCGCCCGACCTTTGGGCGAAGGCGCGGTTCGCGGCGCGTATCGTGCCGTCGGCCTGCACCAGAGCGGCGCAGAATCCGGCATGGCTCAGCACAACCCCCAGCTTGCCCGCCAGATGATCGCACAATTCGCCCACCGGATCAGGCGCATGCAGCCGACGCAGACGCCAGATCAGATAGGATTCAGCTCTGCCCGCGCGCGCCACCTCTATTTGCCAGAGGGCGCCATCGGGCGCGGCCACGCGGTCGGCCGCCGCCCCATCGCGCCAGGCCGCGCGCGCCAGATCCTCCAGAGCGCCCGCCGTATCGCCAAAGGGCAGCGCCGGCGGCGCCCATGCACCAAAATTCGCCTCGAAACCGCCATTGGCGCAAACCAGCCGCCCCGCGCGATCCACAATCGCCACCGCCGCATCGCCCTCGATCGCGGCAACCGTGACCGACCAGTCAGGCTCCACAGGCTCCGCATCCGGCGCCGCGCCC
Source organism: Novosphingobium humi (assembly GCF_028607105.1). Taxonomy (GTDB): domain Bacteria; phylum Pseudomonadota; class Alphaproteobacteria; order Sphingomonadales; family Sphingomonadaceae; genus Novosphingobium; species Novosphingobium humi. The sequence goes on from NZ_CP117417.1 coordinate 1,836,471, forward strand.
GGCCCGCGCCCCAACATCATGCCCGCCGCGCCCAGCACCAGCGCTCCGCCGACAAAGCCCGCCACCGCGCCCATCTGCCCTGTGGCCAGCCATACCAGCCCCGTGCTGACCACCAGTGCCGCGCCGACCAGCAGCAACGCCATCCCGCGCGCGGGCTGATCGCCGCGCTCCCGCTCCCCCGACATCATCATCCCGTTCAGCCCTGCGTGCCGGAGCGTTGCCGCCGCCGCGCATGACGCACCAGCACCACCCGCCGCCACACCAGCGCGGCCACCACATAACCGATCGCCGCGCTGACCACCGAGATCACGCCCAGCCCCAGCAGCAGCGCGGGCGCGCCATCCGAAAGCATCCAGCGGCTCCATTCCGTCAACCCTGCCCCGCTGCGATACAGGTGATCGAGCGTGCCCAGATCGGCGTGGAAACCGAAATTGTTGCCCACCGAAATCGCCCCCACCATGATGAAGGGCGTGGTGGCCGGATTGGAAAGGAAAGTCATCGCGCCCGCCAGCGGAATATTGCCCCGCCACGGCACGCACATCAGCGCCGCCCCCACCAGCTGCACACCGGGGATCAAGGCGAAAATACCGACCAGCAGGCCGACCGCCACCCCGCGCGGCACGCTGCGCCGGTTGAATCGCCACAGATCGGCGCGCAACACCAGGTGAGCAAAGGGGGCGATAATGCGGCTATTTTCCAAAGCCGCTCGGGTGGGCAGCAAGTTTCGCGCCCAATTGGACAGAGAAACGAGCCGCCGCCCGCTCACTTGTATTCCCTCATGATCCGGGCCTGATCCCGCTTCCAGTCGCGGTCCTTGATCGTGTTGCGCTTGTCGGCCACATTCTTGCCCTTGGCCAGCGCCAGTTCGACCTTGGCCCGGCCGCGACCGTTGAAATAGACCGAAAGCGGGACCAACGTCATGCCCTTGCGTTCCACCGCACCGGTCAGCTTGGCGATCTCGCGCTCGTGGAGCAGCAATTTGCGCGGGCGCTTGGGCTCATGGTTAAAGCGGTTGCCATGGCTGAATTCGGGAACATTGGCATTGACCAGCCAGACCTGACCATCGCGAACCTCGGCATAGGCCTCGGCAATCGAACCTTCGCCAAAACGCAGGCTCTTCACCTCGGTGCCGGTCAGGGCGATGCCTGCTTCCAGCTTGTCTTCAATGAAATAGTCGAAACGCGCGCGCCGATTTTCGGCAACGGTCTTTTTCTTGTCGAATTGGGTCGGAGTCGGACGGGCCATGATAATCCGCATGTAGGGAGAACAGGCCTCCAACGGAAGACCCTTGCCAGACCGTTTTCGAGCCAAACTGTGAAATGGGGGTAAAAACCGGCGAATGGTTGAAACAAAAAGGGCGGCCGTTGACCGACCGCCCCGTTTTGTCCGATGTCCAGCGGCTTAACGCAGGCGCACCACATTGTCCGAATGGCGCGGATCACGGCGGGTGCCGCAATATTGCGTCGCCATCGGCTCGTCGCGGACCTCGACCACCATGCCGGTGCCAAAGCCGTTGAAGCGCGTGCGCATCGCCGCACCATAGGCGCCCAGCATACCGATCTCGATATAGTCGCCCGGCTGAATATTGGCGGGCAGACGGAACGGCCCTTCCATATAGTCGGCATCATCGCAGGTCGGGCCGTAGAAGGCGAAGTCTTCCTCGGCGCTGTCTCGCTCGGCGTTCAGGCACTTGACCGGAAACCGCCATTCGACATGGGCCGCATCATAGAGCGCGCCATAGGCGCCCTCGTTGATGAACAGTTCGTTGCCGCGGCGCTTTTCCACCTGCACGATCATCGAATTATATTCCGCCGACAGCGCCCGGCCCGGTTCGCACCACAGTTCGGACGAATAGGACACCGGCAGCGATTCAGCGGCGCGGTGGATCGAGGCGAAATAATCCTCCATCGGCGCAGGCTCCATCCCCGGATAGATCGAGGGGAAGCCGCCGCCCACATCAATGATGTCCACCGTGATCGACGCATCGACAATCGCGGCGCGCACGCGCTCCAGCGCCTGAACATAGGCAAACGGCGTCATCGCCTGCGAACCGACGTGGAAGCAGATGCCGAGGCAGTCGGCAACCTGACGCGTGGCCTGCAGCAGCGGGGCCGCATCGGCCAGATCGATGCCGAACTTGGACGCGAGGCTCAGCTCGGAATATTCGCTCGACACGCGCAGACGCACGCAGAGCGAAAGGTCGGTGGCCGCATTGCCGTCACGGTCGCGGGTCGCCTCGACGATCTTTTCCAGCTCTTCCTGGCTGTCCAGGCTGAACGTGCGGACGCCATGGATGTGATAGGCCTCGTGGATCGCGGCCACGGGCTTGACCGGGTGCATAAAGCACAGGGTCGGCTCCGAGCCCAGCGTTTCGCGCACCAGACGCACTTCGGCGATGCTGGCGGTGTCGTAATGCGTGACGCCATTTTCCCACAGCACGGCCAACAGGTCGGGCGAAGGATTGGCCTTGACCGCATAGAGCGACTTGCCCGGAAACTTCTCGACAAAGAAGCGGGCAGCGCGCGCAGCGGCTTGCGGGCGATTGAGGATAACGGGTTCGTTGGGCGCGAGGGCGCGAACTACAGCCGATGCATCAAGATGAATGGACAACGCAAGGGACCCCCAATAGGCCATTCGGCCAAGATAAACACAATGGTGAAAAGCTGCCTTGCGGTTTGGAAGTCCCCATGGGGCAGCGAGGGGGGTGCATATAGGCCGTTTGTCGGGGGGTGCAAGCGGAAAAATCACGCTTCATCGCAGCTTTGAGCGCGAATGGCGGAAAACTGGCCTATCCTAAAATTATCCCAGAATCAGATGACATTTTCATGACAAAAGCAGAGCGGCGGGCCGCCCGGAACGGACAGCGCGCCAATCATGCAAAGCATTGAAATATAGACATTCAATCAGAGAATGACGCGATCAGCTCAAACGGTCGCGAAATGTCTCCCAACTGAAATGTTTCACACATTCCAGCGAATCATTCGCACTGTTCCATAGCCATATCGAGGGCAAAGGTACGCCGTTGAAGGTCGTGGTCTTGACCATCGAGTAATGCGCCTGATCAAGGAAGGCGAAACGCTCCCCCGGCTCGCAAGGCACCGGCAGGCGATAATCGCCGATGACATCGCCCGCCAGACACGAAGGCCCGCCCAGACGCACCGCTTCACCATCCTCGCGCTCGCCCAGCATGGCGGGTCGATAGGGCGCCTCGATCACATCGGGCATATGACAGGTGGCCGAAATATCGACGATGGCCACCGGGATGCCATTGGTATGGGTGTCCAGCACCGTGCCGATCAGAATGCCCGCGTCCAGCGCCACCGCCTCGCCCGGCTCCAGATAGAGTTCGCAGCCGGTCTGCGCCTTCACCGCCTTGAGGAAAGCAACCAGATCGTCGCGCTGATAATCGGCGCGGGTGATATGATGCCCGCCGCCAAAGTTCAGCCAGCGGATCGGCCCGCCGTTCACCGCCAGCCATGGCGCGATGGTGGGATAAAGCGCATGCCATGTACGCTGGAGCGGCTCGAAATCCTGCTCGCAGAGCGTGTGGAAATGCAGGCCCGTGACGCCTTCGAGATGTTCGGCCCTCACCTGATCGACCGGAAAGCCCAGACGCGAGCCCAGCGCGCACGGGTCGTATTTCTCGACCTCACCCTCGCGATGCAGCGGGTTGATGCGCAGGCCGATGTCGAAACCGCCGCCCTGCTGCGCCAAGATCGGGCGGAAGCGGGCAAGCTGCCCCGGCGAATTGAAGATCACATGGTCGGAGATCGCGCAAATCTCGGGCAAGTCCTCGGCCTTGTAGCCCGCACAATAGGTCGCGATCTCGCCCTTATAGGACTGCTGCGCCAGACGCGCTTCCCACAAGCCACTGGTGCAGACGCCATCGAGATATTCACCCACGACCGAAGCCACGCGCCACATCGAAAACGCCTTCATCGCGGCGAGAACCTTAATGCCCGCCCGGTCACGCACATCGGCCAGCACGGACAGATTGGCCCGCAGACGCGCCTCGTCCACCACAAAGGCGGGCGAATTCACGCGATTGAGGTCGAAATGCGCAAAGGCGCCCGGATCGCCTGCACGAGTTTCCATGCCTTCAGTTTCCTTTGAAAATCAGCGCCGCGCCCGCGATAATCAGCGCAAAGCCCGCCAGTTGCGCCAGCCCCGGCTTTTGCCCGAACAGCGCCCATGCCACCAGTACGAAGCCCGCCAGCGAAAAGACTTCCTGCATCGTCTTGAGCTGGGCCAGCGAATAGGCCTTTGCCCCAAGACGATTGGCGGGAACGGCCAGCCAGTATTCGAAAAAGGCCAGCCCCCATGACGCCAGCACAGCCACCCAAATCGCCTTGTGCGGCGCCTTGAGATGGCCGTACCACGCCACATTCATGAACAGGTTCGACCCCGCCAGCATCAGCGGGGGCAGGATCAAACCCCAGTTCATCAGAAGCTCACCGGGCCGTCGAGTTCTTCGACCGACCAAGGCAGACCGTGCTTGTTGAGCATGTCCATGAAGGGATCGGGATCGAACTGTTCGATGTTGAACACGCCCGCACCGGTCCAAACATCCTGCATGATCATGGCCGCGCCGATCATGGCCGGAACGCCGGTGGTGTAGCTCACCGCCTGATTGCCGGTTTCGGCATAGCATTCCTCATGGTCGCAGATGTTCTTGATGTAGAACGTCTTTTCACCGCTGCCATCCAGCGCTTCGCCCGTGGCGATATCGCCGATATTGGTCTTGCCCTTGGTGGTCGCGCCCAGCGTGCTGGGTTCGGGCAGCACGGCCTTGAGGAACTGGAGCGGAATGATTTCCACGCCATTGTAAATGACCGGATCGATGCGGGTCATGCCCACATTCTGCAGCACGGTCAGATGCTTGATGTATTCATCGCCAAAGGTCATCCAGAAACGCGCACGCTCCAGTTCGGGGATGAACTTGGCAAGGCTTTCCAGCTCCTCGTGATACATCATGTACATGTTCTTCGGCCCGACTTCGGCAAAGTCGAACTGGACCTTGTTGGCCATCGCCGGGGTTTCGACGAACTGGCCGCCTTCCCAGTGGCGCGCAGGCGCGGTCACTTCGCGGATGTTGATTTCCGGGTTGAAGTTGGTGGCAAAGGCCTGACCATGATCGCCGCCGTTGCAGTCGAGAATGTCGAGCTGGCGAATGGTTTTCAGCTTATGCTTTTTCAGCCACATGGCGAAAACCGAGGTCACGCCCGGATCAAAGCCCGAACCGAGCAGCGCGGTCAGACCCGCTTCCTTAAAGCGATCCTGATAGGCCCATTGCCAGTGATATTCGAACTTGGCCACGTCCTTGGGCTCATAATTGGCCGTGTCCATATAATGCGCACCCGCGATCAGGCACGCGTCCATGATCGTCAGATCCTGATAGGGCAGCGCGAGGTTCACCACCAGCTTAGGCCCGATCTGCTTGATGAGGGCGGCGAGCGCCGGCACGTCCTCGGCGTCAATCGCATAGGTGGCGATATCGACGCCCGTGCGTTCCTTGACCGAGGCGGCAATCGCATCGCACTTGCTCTTGGTGCGGCTGGCCAGATGGATGTCGGAAAAAATATCCGCATTCATCGCCATCTTGTGCACCGCCACCGAGCCGACGCCGCCGGCGCCAATCACCAGAACCTTGCCCATGGGCGAAACTCCATAAAAACGGGCCGGCGCTGATGCCCGGCCCTGATAAATCCGAATGCCGCCATATAGGGCCGTATTGTGACAGCACAACATGCCTTGTTGTCTTGAAATCGTCACGGGCGCGTCATGCGCCCGCAACGCGCCGGTCATATGAGCGCTGGAAATATTCGAGACCCGCCGGAGATCGTCGCAACATGTCTGCACCCTTGCGCCAAACGCATATCATCGACAATGCCGTGGTGCGAAATGATGCGCCCAAACGCGAACGTCTGGCCGACCGCGCCTTTGCGCTGGCCTTTCGCGGGCTGGTCTATGCCCAGATCTGGGAAGATCCGGTGGTCGATATGGCCGCGTTGGACATTCAGTCTGACAGCCGCATCGTGACGATTGCGTCCGGCTCATGCAATGCGCTGTCCTATCTTGTGGCGGACCCGGCCCAGATTACCGCGGTTGATCTCAACACAGCCCATATCGCGCTGGGCAATCTGAAATTCGCCGCTCTGCGCCATCTGCCTGACTATAACGCGCTGCGCCGGTTCTTTGTCGAGGCTGACAACAAGGCCAATCTGGCCGCCTATCGCCAATATCTGGCCCCGCACCTCGATGATGCCACCCGCCGCTACTGGGAAGGGCGCGATCTGGTCGGGCGCAAGCGGATCGGCGGCTTTGCCAATGGCATCTACAAGCGCGGATTGCTGGGCAATTTCATCGGCATGGCCCATTTCGTCGCCCGCCTTTACCGCGTCGATCTGCGCGCCATCCTCAGCGCGCAAAGCATTGAGGACCAGCGCCGCATCTTTGACGAAAAGATCGCCCCCGTTTTCGACAAACGCTTCATCCGCTGGCTGACCAACCAGCCCGCCAGCCTGTTTGGCCTTGGCATTCCCCCGGCGCAATTCGACGCGCTGGCCGGCGATCAGCGTATGGCCCATGTGCTGCGCGCCCGCCTTGAAAAGCTGGCCTGTGACTTTGCCGTGAGCGAAAACTACTTCGCATGGCAGGCCTTCAACCGCGGCTATGGCAAGGGGCTGGACGCGCCGCTGCCGCCCTATCTCCAGCCCGCCAATTATGAAGCGGTGCGCGCGCGCGTTGACCGCATCGACTGGCGCCACGTCAATTTCACCGACCATCTGCGCGAACAGGCCGACGCCAGCCTCGACCGTTACATCCTGCTGGACGCGCAGGACTGGATGAGCGACGCGCAATTGACCGACCTGTGGCAACAGATCACCCGCACCGCGCGCTCCGGCGCGCGCGTCCTGTTCCGCACGGCAGCCGAGGAAACGCTGCTGCCCGGCCGCGTGCCTGACGCCATCCTCTCGCGCTGGGATTACAGCGAGGCCGAAGCGCGCAGCTTGATCCGCGCCGACCGCTCCTCGATCTATGGCGGCCTCCACCTCTATCGCTTCAAGGGATGATCCCCATGGCTACCGCACCTGCTCTTGAAACCCATGGCGATCTGATGGACAGCGTCTATCGCTGGCAGCGCCATATCTATGATGTCACGCGTAAATATTTCCTGTTTGGGCGCGACCGGCTGATCCGGGGCTTGCGTATGCCCTATGGCAGCGCGGTGCTCGAAGTGGGCTGCGGCACGGGGCGCAACCTCTCGCTGGTGCGCGAACTGTGGCCCAAGACGCAGATCCATGGACTGGATATTTCTCCCCTGATGCTGGAAACCGCGCAGGACCGGCTGGGCGCCCGCGCGCGTCTGGCCGTGGGCGATGCCTGCAAATTTGATGCGCAGGACCTGTTTGGCCGCCCCCATTTCGAACGGGTGATGATTTCCTTTGCCCTCTCGATGATCCCCGCATGGGAAGAAGCCATCGCTCAGGGCATCGCCGTGCTGGCGCCGGGGGGCGAGCTGCATATCGTTGATTTCGGCGATGCGCGCGGGCTGCCCGCGCCCTTGCGCTGGGTGCTGATGCGCTGGCTGGCGCATTTCCATGTCAGCCCCCGCCCCGATCTGGCCGAAGTTGCCCACCATCTGGCGGGCAGCATCGCCTCGGTGGAGGTCCATGACGGCCCGCTGGGTTACTATCGCCTGATCGTCATCCGCCGGTATCGGGGCGTGTAATGCGCCCCGGCCCGAATTAATCGCGCAAAAACAGGCTGGCGAGTTCCACATGCGTGGTCCAGCGGAATTGCCCCACCGGGCGCAATTCGGCCAGACGATAGCCGCCCTCGATCAATTGCGCCGCATCGCGGGCCCAGCTTGACGGGTTGCAGCTGATATAGACCACGCGCTTGACCGTGCTGGCGGCGATGCGCCCCACCTGTTCGCGCGCGCCCGCACGCGGCGGGTCCAGCACCACCGCGCCAAAGCGGTTCAGTTCATCAGGCATCAACGGATTGCGGAACAGGTCGCGATGCAGCGGATGGACGATCAGCCCAGACCGCCCCGCCGCCGACTTGCAGGCAAGGAAAGCGGCCTGATCGGCCTCTGCCGCCAAAACCTTCGATCCGGCCTTGGCCAATGCGAAGGCGAAAGTTCCCAGCCCGGCGAACAGATCGGCCACCGGTGAGACGCCCTTGAGCCATTCCACCGCCGCGCCGACCAGCGCCTGCTCGCCATCCAGCGTGGCCTGAAGGAAGGCGCCGGGCGGCAAAGGCACCTCGACACCGGACAGATTGACCGTCACGCCATCGGGTTCCCACAGGCTTTCCGGGCCATAGCCCTGATCGAGGCTGAGCCGGGCCAGTCCATTGTCGCGGGCAAAATCGAGCATCGCCTCGGTCTGCTGCAGACCCTCGACCGTCAGACCTTTGAGTGCGACATCCACGCCCTGACTGGCCAGCGTCAGGTCCACTTCCACGGCAAAGCGCCCATCGCGCCGCGCCAGCAATTTGCGCAAAGGCCCCAGCACCGCCACCAGTTCGGGCGCCAGCACCGGGCATTCCTTCAGATCGACCAGCTTGTGCGATCCGCCCTCGGAATAGCCCAGAGCGATGGCGCCGCCCACCCGCGCCGCGCGGAGCGAAGCGCGCCGCCGCGATCCGGCGGGCGAGAGATGGGTGGGTGCCAAAATCTCAGGCTCCATCCCCTGCCCGCGCGCGGCATGGACCACCCGGTCGCGCACGAAATCGGACAGGGCCTCATCGCCCACATGCTGAAGCGTGCAGCCCCCGCAGGTGCCGTAATGGCGGCAGGCGGGCGCAGCATAATGAGGCCCGCGTGCAATCGAGCCATCGGCAAGCAACACATCCCCCGGCGCAGCCCCGGCCACATAGGCCCCGCTGGCGGTTATGCCATCGCCCTTGGCGGCAATGCGCAGGATCGGATCGTCACTCATACTGGCCCCTTAACTCTGGAGGCAGGCCCGATAAGCCTTTGCGATGGATTTGGCCAGTTCTCCGGCAGAAAAAGGCGGCGGGGTGATCCGCGCCGCCTCACCATGCAGCCAGACGCCTTCGCAGGCCGCCGCAAAACGTTCGGCCCCCGTGGCCAGCCTGCTGGCAATTGCGCCCGCCAACACATCGCCCGTCCCCGCCGTGGAAAGCCAGCTTGATGCGCGCGCCGCCGCCGCCCAGCGGCCATCAGGCGCGGCCACAATCGTGTCCGGCCCCTTGGCCACGATCACCATCCCGCTGGCCTGCGCCAGATTGCGCGCGCGCGTGATCTTGTCCTCGCCCCGGCTGTCAAAATGACGCTCCAGCACGGCCAGTTCGCCTTCATGCGGCGTGGCAATTGTGGCCGCCATACCTTTGGAAAGCAGATGGCATCCATCGGCATCCAGCACCGTGGGCCGCCCCGCCCCCAGCGCATCGGCCAGCAGGAAATGCGCCCCCGCATCGCGCCCCAGCCCCGGCCCGACCAGCAGCGCGCCGATCCGTTCATCGGAAAAATCCGCCCGCGCGCAGACCAGATCCATCGGCACCGGTATCGGCACTGCGAGGGGCGCATCGCAAAGCACTTTGACATAACCCGCGCCCGCGCCCTGCGCCGCCGTGGCCGCCAAAACCGCCGCGCCCGGCATCGCGCCCGCCACCACGCCCAGCAGCCCGCGCCGGTACTTATGCGTATCGGCCGCCGGAGCATCAAACCGGGGCCGCCCGATCACCTGCCCCGCATCCTCCCCCACGCCGCAGCCGATATCGACCAGCCGCAATTCCCCCATCCGCGCCATCGCAGGCATCAGGAAATGCGCGGGCTTCCACGCGCCCAGCGCTATCGTCAGGTGATAATCGGGCAGGCCGTCATTCAACGCCACGCCCGTATCGGTAGCCACGCCGCTGGGCAGATCGACAGCGATCCGTTTGCCATGCCTCGCCGCCAATCCGGCCAGCAACCCCAGATCCGCCTCGCCCAGCCCACGCGTCAGCCCGGTGCCGAACAGACAATCGACCAGCAGATCGCCATCCACTGGGCCATCCGAAACCGCGCCGGAATAAAGCGACCGCGCCAATCGCGCCGCATCCGTGCTCGGCTCTGCGGCGGAGACCACGAGCACATGGCCGCCCCGCCGCCGGATCGCCTCGGCAATCACCCAGCCGTCACCGCCATTGTTACCCGGCCCGGTCAGTACCGTGACCCGGCGCAGCGGCCCGGCGACGCGCCAGACATAGTCCGCCGCCCCGTTCCCCGCGCGCTGCATCAGTTCATCCACCCCAATCCCGCCCGCCATCAGCGCGCCTTCGGCGGCGCGCATCTGCTCGGCGGACAGGATCTGGCCCAATGCGGTCATTTCAGTTGCGAAAGATCCCGCACCGCGCCCTTGGCCGCGCTGGTGGTCATCGCGGCATAGGCCTTCAATGCGGTCGAAACCTTGCGCGGGCGGTCCTTGGCGGGTTTCCAGCCCTTGGCTTCCTGCGCGGCGCGGCGCTGCGCCAGCACTTCGTCGGAAACGGCAAGGTTGATCGTGCGACCGGGGATGTCGATCTCGATCACATCGCCCGTTTCCACCAGACCGATCGCGCCGCCTTCGGCCGCCTCGGGCGAGGCATGGCCGATCGACAGGCCCGAGGTGCCGCCCGAAAAACGGCCATCGGTGATGAGCGCGCAGGCCTTGCCCAGCCCCTTCGACTTCAAGTAGCTGGTGGGATAGAGCATTTCCTGCATGCCCGGACCGCCCTTGGGCCCTTCATAGCGGATGACAACCACATCGCCCGCCACGACCTGTCCGGTCAGAATCGCCGTCACCGCTGCGTCCTGGCTTTCGTAAACCTTGGCGGGGCCGGTGAATTTCAGGATGCTTTCATCCACGCCCGCCGTTTTGACGATGCAGCCTTCCAGAGCGATATTGCCGAACAGGACCGCCAGACCGCCATCCTTGCTGAAAGCATGCTCGACGCTGCGGATCACGCCCTTTTCACGGTCGGTGTCGAGCGATTCCCAGCGGCGGCTCTGGCTGAAGGCGGTCTGCGTCGGCACGCCACCGGGTGCGGCAAGGAAGAATTCCTGCACTTCGGGATCGTTGCTGCGGCCAATGTCCCACTTGGCCAGAGCATCGCGCAGGGTGGGCGAATGGACCGTGGGCAGATCGGCATGGAGCAGCCCGCCGCGCTCCAGTTCGCCAAGGATCGAATAGATCCCGCCCGCGCGGTGGACGTCTTCCATATGCACATCATTCTTGGCCGGCGCCACCTTGGACAGGCAGGGCACACGGCGCGAGAGGCGGTCGATGTCGGCCATGGTGAAATTGACGCCCGCTTCCTGCGCGGCGGCCAGCAGGTGCAACACCGTGTTGGTCGACCCGCCCATGGCAATGTCGAGGCTCATCGCGTTTTCAAACGCTTCGAAGCTGGCGATGTTGCGCGGCAGCACGCTTTCATCGTCCTGCTCATAGTAACGCTTGCACAGTTCCACCGCCAGACGCCCGGCGCGCAGGAACAGTTCCTTGCGGTCGCTATGCGTGGCCAGCGTCGAACCATTGCCCGGCAGCGAGAGGCCCAGAGCCTCGGTCAGGCAGTTCATCGAATTGGCGGTGAACATGCCGCTGCACGACCCGCAGGTGGGGCAGGCCGAACGCTCGATGGTTTTAACTTCCTCGTCGCTATAGGCTTCGTCGGCGGCGGCAACCATCGCGTCGACCAGATCGAGCGCCACTTCCTTGCCGCGCAGCACGACCTTGCCCGCCTCCATCGGCCCGCCCGAAACGAAGACGACCGGGATGTTCAAACGCATGGCGGCCATCAACATGCCCGGCGTGATCTTGTCGCAGTTGCTGATGCAAACCATGGCGTCGGCGCAGTGGCCGTTGACCATATATTCGACGCTGTCGGCGATCAGATCGCGGCTGGGCAGCGAATAGAGCATGCCGTCATGGCCCATCGCGATGCCGTCGTCGATGGCGATCGTGTTGAATTCCTTGGCCACGCCGCCTGCCGCCTCGATCTCGCGCGCGACCATCTGGCCCAGATCCTTGAGGTGGACGTGGCCGGGCACGAACTGGGTAAAGCTGTTGACCACCGCGATGATCGGCTTGCCGAAATCGCTGTCCTTCATGCCGGTGGCGCGCCACAGGCCCCGCGCGCCTGCCATATTGCGGCCATGGGTGGAGGTGCGTGAACGATAGGCAGGCATGGGACTACTCCGGCAGACTCGAATTGACGTTTGCGCCCCTACAACCCCCAAGGGCAAGTGGCAATGTGAAAATTGCAATCAAGGAAGACTTAGCGCAATTTTATTACAAATATCCGCCATGCGGTCGGCCCACTCTGCCTGCCCCTTGGCATCCCCGATCAGGTCCTGACGGATTTCCACGCCCAGATAGGGTCGCCCCTCGGCCTCGGCATGGCGGTTCATCGTGTAATTCAGCACACGGCCCGAATAGGGCAATTGATCCCCCACGATCAGCCCTTGCGCCTCCAGCAGGGGAATGGCGATGCGCGCGGCGCGATCGTCCTCATTATAGAGGATGCCGACATGCCACGGCCGCGCCTCGTCGCTGGTGGCCAGACGCGGCGTGAAGGAATGCAGCGACAGGATCAGCGCGGGCGGCGCATCATCCAGCAATTGCGAGAGCGCCGCGTGATAGGGGTGGTGAAACCGGGCCAGACGGGCCTCGCGCGCCTCGGGCGAGATTTCATTGCCGGGGATGGCATGGCCGTCGCTGACATGCGGGATGGTCGCGGCCTGATGGTCGCCGCGGTTGAGGTCGCAGACAAGGCGGCTGATATTCGCGCAATAGGCGGCGATGCCGGGGCGCTGCGCCATGATTTGCGCAATCGCGCCAACGCCGATGTCCACGGCGATATGCTGGTCCATCAATTCCGGCGCGATGCCCAGATCAATGCCTTCGGGCACGCGATTGCTGGCATGGTCAGAGACGATCAGAATGCCGCCGAATTTCGGTTCACCCAACAGGCAATAGGCGTCCGTCTCGCGCGCGATCATCGCAGCAGCCCCGCCATTTGCCACCATTGCGGATGATCCGCCGCGATGGTGGCGGCGGCCTCGTCGCGGGCGGCCAGATCGTCAAACAGCGCAAAACACGTCGCCCCCGACCCGGACATGCGCGCAAGCCACGCCCCCGTTTGCCCCAAAGCCGCCAGCACATCGGCCACCGGCGGACAAATGGAAATCGCGGGCGCCTCCAGATCGTTGCGGCCATGCAGGGCGATCTCCCGCGCGCTGCCCATCGGCATGGCGCCGCGATCAACCCGGTCCCACGCCTTGAACACCGGCCCGGTCGGCAAAGGCACGCGCGGATTGACCAGCAGCACCGGGCAGCCTTTCAGATCCTCAGGCGCCGGCTCAAGCTCGGTCCCCGTGCCGCGCCCGACCATGGCGATGCTTTCGACACAGGCGGGCACATCGGCCCCCAGCCCGGCGGCCAGTTCATGCCAATTGTCCGGCAACACCCCCGCCCGCCGCGCCATGCGGAACACCGCCCCCACATCGGCCGAACCCCCGCCCAGCCCTGCGGCCACCGGCAGCGCCTTGTCCAGCGCCACCGCCCAGCCGCCCTCACGCGGGATCAGCGCCAGCGCGTCCAGCACCAGATTGCTTTCCTCACCGGCCAGCAAGGGCGAAAATTCCCCCGTGATCGCCAGCGAATCCCCGCCTGCCTGCGTCGCGCTCAACGCATCGCCCGCATCGACAAAGGCAAAGAGCGTTTCCAGCTCATGATAGCCATCCTCGCGGCGGCGGCGCACATGCAGCGCAAGGTTGATCTTGGCATAAGCCGTTTCGGAGAGGGGGAAATCGACAGGTTCCATGGCGCCTCCCATGGCGCGGGCGCCGCGCGCAGGCAAGACGCCTTTGCATGAAAATACCGCACAGCATCTTGTCATCCGCCCCCAATGCCGCCAATCAGGCGCGCAATGACCGCCCACCTTCCCCTTTCGGCCCAGATCGCCGCCGCGCTCGACTGGTGGCGCGAGGCCGGGGTCAGCTATGCCTACAGCGACGAGCCGCAGGAATGGCTGGACGAGATTGCGCAGGAAGGCGCCCCGCCGCAGGGCGCGCCGCCGCCGATGATGCGGGCGCGGCCCGAACCGCCGCCGCCCCAGCCCCGCCCGCGCCTTGGCGGAGAGGTTGACCAGTGGCCCAAGTCGCTTGGCGATTTCGCGCCATGGTGGATGAACGAGCCGACACTGGACCCCACCGGCGCGCCAGGCCGGGTGCCGCCGCGCGGGCCGGTGGGGGCCGCCCTGATGGTGGTTGTGCCCATGCCCGAAAGCGTGGACGCCCAGAGCGGCCAATTGCTCTGCGGACCTCAGGGCAAGCTGCTCTCGGCGATGCTCCGCGTGATGGGGCTGGGGAGCGACGATTGCTATATCGCCGCCGCCCTGCCCCGCACGATGCCCGCGCCCGATTGGGACCTGTTGCGCAACGAGGGCATGGGCGCGGTTCTGGCCCACCATATCGCGCTGGCCGCGCCGCGCCGCCTGCTTTTGCTGGGGGATCGCATTCTGCCGCTGCTCGGCCACGACCCATCGCAAAAGCCTGCCCTTTTATCACTGATTAACCAAAGTGAGGCGGGACATGGCCGCCCGGAGGCCGGAACGGATGCGAGTGGGATCGCCGTTCTGGTCGCTCAGGATCTGGGTATGCTGCTGGAAAATCCACGGCGCAAGGCCGGTTTCTGGCGCAGCTGGCTGAATTGGCCCGATGGGCTGGACGGGATAAGGGATTGATTTTGCGGTTACGGGATCGACACAAGGCCGGGTCTGCGCGCGCATGGTTTTGCGCGCTTGCCGCATTGGCGTCCGTTGCCGGGGCGCGGCCCGCCGCCGCCAATTCCGCCGCCGCCGACTATTTCATGAGCCGCGTCTCGCGCTCGGCTGTGCCCAAGCTGCTCTCCGAGGATGAGCGCGCCTGGTACAAGGACATATTCGGCGCCATCAAACGGCAGGACTGGGCGCGGGTTCAGGCCATGTTTGCCGAACGCCCCGATGGTCCGCTGCATGGTTCGGCGCGGGCGGAATATTATCTGGCGCCCGGTTCGCCGCGCATCGAATTGCCCGCCCTGATCGACTGGCTGAATGCCAATCCCACCCTGCCGCAGGCCGAACAGATCGCGGCGCTGGCCATCAAGCGCGGCGGGACGGCGCTGCCCACCCTGCCCCTGCCGCAGGCGCTCTATACCCAGCCCAACGCCCCGCGCCGCACCCGCCCGCGCAGCATTGCCGACGGCACCATGCCCGCCATCATCGCGCAGGGCATCAATGACAAGATCAAGGTGGACGATGCGCTGGGTGCGCGTCTGCTGCTCGATGGGGTCGATGCCACGCTCTCGGCCGAGGCGCGCGCGGAATGGCGGCAAAAGGTCGCGTGGGCCTATTACATCAACAATCAGGACAGCGAAGCATTCGCGCTGGCCTCATCCATCGGAGATGGCAGCGTGCCCATGTCCGGCCCGTGGGTGGCCGAAGGGGCGTGGGTGGCGGGCCTTGCGTCGTGGCGGCTGGGCGATTGCCTGAACGCGGGCGAGGCCTTTGCCCGCGCGGCCAAGGGATCGACCAACACGGAACTGACCGCCGCCGCCTATTACTGGGAGGCCCGCGCGCAGGTGCGTTGCCGCCAGCCCGAAATGGCCGCGACGCCGCTGCGCGCGGCGGCGCGGCTGGATGAAACGCTTTATGGCATGATCGCGGCCGAGCAATTGGGCCTGCGCCTGCCCACCGGCCATTCCGCGCCCGATTTCACCGCTGCCGACTGGCAATCCCTTCGCGAAAATCCCAATATCCGCGCGGCCGTGGCTTTGGCCGAAATTGGCGAGGATGGGCTGGCCGACGATGTGCTGCGCCATCAGGCCCGCATCGGCAGCGTGGATCAGTATCAGCCGCTGTCGCGTCTGGCGCGCGATCTGGGTCTGCCCGCCACGCAATTGTGGATGGCCTATAATGCGCCGGGCGGCGCCATCCCCGCGCCCGCAAGCCGTTTCCCCACGCCGAAATGGACCCCCGCCACCGGGTGGCAGGTCGATCCGGCGCTGGTGCTGGCCCATACGCTTCAGGAATCGGCCTTTCGCGCCACGGCCCTGTCCAGCGCGGGCGCCCGCGGGCTGATGCAGATCATGCCCGCCGCCGCGCGTGATCATGCTGCGGCGCTGGGCGTTTCGGGCTCGGTGGGCGATCTGACGCGGCCCGATGTGAATTTGGCCTTTGGACAAGAGCATCTTCAGGCGCTGAAAAACAGCGCCGCCACGCAGGGGCTGCTGCCCAAGGTGATGGCCGCCTATAATGCCGGGCCGCTGCCTGTGGCGCGCTGGAACACCCAGATCCATGATGGCGGCGATCCGCTGCTCTGGATGGAATCGGTGCCCTATTGGGAAACGCGCGGCTATGTCGCCACCGTTCTGCGCAATTACTGGATGTATGAGCGGCAGGCGGGCGGCACTTCGGAAAGCCGCACCGCGCTGGCGCAGGGCCTGTGGCCGACCTTCCCCGGACTCGATGGCGCGCGCGGGGTAAGAATGGCCAGCAATGGCGTGATTGCAGCCCCCGGCATGAACGGCTACCAAGCCACTCCATAACAAGGAGTGCGCCGATGGCCATTGACGAAACCCGCGAGTTCAAACCGATCCGCATCGCGCTGCTGACGCTTTCCGACACGCGCACGCCGGACAATGACACCAGCGGCGACATTCTGGCCCAGCGCATCATCGACAAGGGGCATATCCTCGCCACGCGCAAGATCCTGCGCGAGGATGTGCATACGCTGGTGGCGCAGCTTGATGCGTGGATCGATGACCCGGAAATCGACTGCGTGATCTCGACCGGCGGCACAGGCCTGACCGGGCGCGATGTCACGCCCGAGGCGCTCGACCAGATCATCATTGCCCACAGCGGCAAGCTGATCCCCGGCTTTGGTGAACTCTTCCGCTGGCTGTCCTATAAATCCATCGGCACCAGCACCGTTCAGTCGCGCGCCATGGCGATCATGGCGGGCGCTACCTATATCTTTGCCCTGCCCGGTTCAAACGGTGCGGTGAAAGACGGCTGGGACGGCATCCTGTTCGAACAACTGGACAGCCGGAACCGGCCCTGCAACTTTGTTGAACTGATGCCGAGGTTGCGAGAGGTTTGAACCGGCGTTCTATGCCTCCGGCGGGCAAAGGGACTCGTCCCTTTGCAATCCCGTTAACGGGTGGCGTTTGGCTGGCGGCGTTCGGGCTTGTGCTCGTATAGCCTGCGGAGCGGAGAGCGCGAGGGTCCAGGCCCTCGCACCTTATCCAGACCCTCTAGAACACCTTCAACCCCGCCACTTCATCTTCGCTCAACTCCACCCGAAACAGATCGGCCAGCATCGCGCGCCAGTCCTGCGCATTGGCGATTTCCATGACATCGCCCCGTCCGCCCGCATACATCGTCAACCGCCGCCCGTTGAGCGCGGCAAAGCCATCCTCCAGCACAATCGAGGCGATCCATGCCGTTGTGAAGCGCGTCTCGGGCTTGGTAAAGGTCCAGTGGTTCGACAGCTCAAGGTCGATGGGCGCAACTTCGTTGAGGTTGAAACTGTACTGTTTCTGCCATCCCGGCGCGGTGGCGCGGCCATCAGTGGCGGCGGCGGGGCCCATGCGCTCGACCAGCCATTCGCCCGCCAGAGAGCCGGGCGCACTGTGCCGGGTGATGCGATGCTTCGCGCCATCGTTGGTTTGGACGGTGGCGCCATCGGCCAGCGGTATGGGCGGGACATAGGAGCCGCCAAAGCCCGCATCGGCAATCCAGGCCTCTCCATCCAGATCAACCAGCCGGAACGTATGGGTCAGCGGCGATGCCGGGGCGTCCTCGGCAAGGCCCAGCCAGACCCGCGCCAGCAGCGGCCGGTTGGCAAAGCCCATCCGCGACAGCATCGTGCCGAACAACCAGTTCTGCTCAAAGCAATAGCCGCCTCGCGCGCCCATCACCAGCTTGCCAAAGATCGCATCGGGATCGAGGCTGATCGCGCGGCCCAGCATGACATCCATGTTTTCAAAGCCGATGTTCATGCGATGCGCGCGCTGGAGGATTGCCAAACCCTCGGCGGCAGGTTCGACCGGGGCGGCAAGGCCGATTCGCGCCAGATAGAGCGAAAGGCGGTCGGCATCGGCGGGAATCAGGCTGGCGTAAGGCGCGGACATGGAAGGGATTCCGGATCAGAGGGCAATGGGCATCCGTTTAGTCGGCGCGGGGCGCAATAGCCAGCGCTTGCGCATTTGTTCTTTTTATGTTCTTTATGGGCGATGGTTTCGCCTCCCCCTCCCCGCGGCCGGGCTGCGCAAAGCAGCGCTCTCTCCACCCGCTTTGCCCTGCCCGGACGTGAGGCGGATGGGGATTGGCTGGACGCCATGGAGGATGTCGATGGCGGCCCACCGCCCCTACGCACCACCGTGAACGAGGAGGCTGCGCGCAAGATCATCTCGCGCAACAAGTCGCCAGATGTGCCCTTCGACCGCTCGATCAACGCCTATCGCGGGTGTGAGCATGGCTGCATCTATTGCTATGCGCGGCCAACCCACGCCTATCTAGACCTCTCGCCGGGGCTGGATTTTGAAAGCCGCCTGTTTGCCAAGCCTGAGGCGGCAAAGTTGCTGCGGCGGGAACTGGGCGCGCGCGGCTATTCGCCCGCGCCAATTGCCATGGGGACGAACACCGATCCCTATCAGCCGATCGAGGCGCGCTATCGCCTGACCCGGCAGATATTGGAGGTTTGCCTCGAAACGCGCCATCCTGTGACAATCACCACCAAATCGGATCGCATCCTGCATGATCTCGACCTCTTGGCCGAACTCGCGCGGCATCGGCTGACGGCAGTGGCGGTTTCGGTGACTTCGCTTGATGCGCGGCTGTCCCGCAGCCTAGAACCGCGCGCGGCCAGTCCGGCCAAGCGGCTGGATGCGATTGAAAAGTTAAGCGCGGCGGGCGTGCCGGTCTGGGTCAATGTCTCGCCCATCGTGCCCGCGATCACCGAGGAATGGATCGAGCGCATTCTGGAGGCCGCCGCCGCGCGCGGGGTGCGCGGGGCAAGCTGGATCATGCTGCGCCTGCCCCATGAGGTCGCACCGCTGTTTCGCGAATGGCTGGCAGCGCATTTCCCCGACCGCGCGGACAAGGTCATGCATATCGTGCAATCCCTGCGCGGCGGGGCCGATTATCAGAGCGATTTCTTTACCCGGATGAAGCCGCAGGGCGTCTGGGCCGACCTGATCCGCGCGCGCTTTCGCATTGCCAAGGCGCGATTGGGCCTTGGCGACCATCGCGCCGATCTGGACATCGCCCAGTTCCGCCCGCCGCGCCGCGATGGGCAAATGACGCTGTTCTGATCAGGCGACCAGCCGCAGATGCCCGCCCGCCCGCGTGGGCTTGAGCGAGACATTGGCCACGCCCTCCAGCCCCGCGATCAGATCCGTCAATTCGCCATCCAGCAGGAAATCGCGCCCCAAACGCAGACGCGGCTCCTGCGCACCGCCGGTTTTGAGCACCACCTCCACCGTGCCGAGCCCGCCGCGCGGCAGGATCGTGGCCAATTCGCCAAAGACCTCGGGCCGCGACACATCGAGGCTCAGCGTCATCTTGGCCGCCGCCTTCACCTCGGACAGCGCCTGCGCGCCGCGCACGGTCACGCGCGGCGGCTCCTCGGGGCTGGGGCTGTCAAGCTCGACCGTCAGCAGGATACAGGCGCCCTCCTTGGCCCAGTTGACGAAACTGTCGACCAGCGTTTCCTCAAAGCAGGAGGCCGAAAAATTGCCCGACTGGTCCGAGAAATCGGCCATGATAAAGTCCTTGCCGCGCTTGGTTTTACGCTTCTGGACGTTTTCGACCATGGCCGCCATCACCGCCCCGGTGCGCCCCGCAACCCCGCCCGCCAGCAGGCTGGCATGGCTGCGCGCGCCATGCGAACTGGCCACGGCGCGCCATTGCTCGACCGGATGGGCGGCGAAATAGAAGCCGAAATTCTCGCGCTCCTTGGTCATCTGGTCGCTGCGGCTCCATGCCGGAACGTCAATCAGGCGGATGTTGCCCGCCCCCGCGTCATCGCCGCCGAACAGACCGTGCTGGCCGCTGGTGCGGGTGCGCTCGGCCTCTTCGGCCACGGCCAAAAGCATGTCGGCATTGGCCAGCACCTTGGCGCGATTGGGTTCGAGCGCGTCAAACGCCCCGCTGGCCGCCAGACCTTCAAGCATGCGCCGGTTGAGCGAGCCATAGGGCACACGCGTGAACAGATCGGCCAGATCCTTGAACGGACCAGTGGCCTGCCGCTCGGCGACGACGACCTCCATCGCCTTTTCGCCGACATTGCGGATGCCGGCCAAGGCATAGCGCACCTGATGACCATCGGCGGTCTGTTCGACCATGAATTCGGCCTCGGAATGGTTGAGGCATGGCCCGGCCACCGCAATCCCATTGCGCCGCATGTCATCGACAAAAACCGCCAGTTTTTCCGACTGATGCATATCGAAACACATGGCCGCGGCATAGAATTCATGCGGATAATGCGCCTTGAACCACGCGGTCTGATAGGCGAGCAAAGCATAGGCGGCAGCGTGCGATTTATTGAAGCCGTAGCCTGCGAACTTGTCGATGATATCGAACAGTTCGTTGGCCTTGTCCTTGTCGATATCCGACACCTCACGGCAACCGATGACGAAGCGCAGGCGCTGGGCGTCCATTTCGGCCTGCACCTTTTTACCCATCGCGCGGCGCAAAAGGTCGGCATCGCCCAGCGAGTAGCCCGCAAGGATCTGCGCGGCCTGCATCACCTGTTCCTGATAGACGAAAATCCCGTAGGTTTCGGCCAGAATGCCCGACAGTTTCTCATGCGGATATTCGATGGGCGCCATGCCGTTCTTGCGCTGGCCGAACAGGGGGATGTTGTCCATCGGCCCCGGACGATAGAGCGAGACGAGCGCGATGATGTCGCCAAAATTGGTGGGCTTCACCGCCGCCAGCGTGCGCCGCATACCTTCGGATTCAAGCTGGAACACACCCACCGTATCGCCGCGCTTGAGCAGGTCATACACATCGGAATCGTCCCAAGGCAGGGTGGAAAGATCGATATTGATCCCTCGCCGCCCCAAAAGATCCACCGCCTTGCGCAGGATCGAGAGCGTTTTGAGGCCCAGAAAGTCGAATTTGATGAGGCCCGTGTTCTCGACATATTTCATGTCGAACTGCGTCACCGGCATGTCCGAACGCGGATCGCGATAGAGCGGGACCAGTTGTTCGAGCGGCCTGTCGCCGATCACCACGCCCGCCGCGTGGGTCGAACTGTTGCGCGGCATGCCCTCCAACTGCATCGCCAGATCAATGAGGCGCTTGACCTCGGGGTCATTGGTATATTCGCGGTGCAGTTCCTGCACGCCGTTGAGCGCACGTTCGAGGCTCCACGGATCGGTCGGATGATTGGGCACCATCTTAGTCAGGCGGTCGACCTGTCCATAGGACATCTGAAGAATGCGGCCCGTATCGCGCAGCACGGCGCGCGCCTTCAGCTTACCAAAGGTGATGATCTGGGCCACATGGTCCGCACCATATTTGCGCTGAACATAGCGGATCACCTCGCCGCGCCGCGTTTCGCAAAAGTCGATGTCGAAGTCGGGCATCGAGACGCGTTCCGGGTTGAGGAAACGTTCGAAAAGCAGACCCAGACGCAGCGGATCAAGGTCGGTGATGGTCAGCGCCCAGGCCACAAGGCTGCCAGCACCCGAACCGCGCCCCGGCCCCACGGGGATGTCATTCTGCTTGGCCCATTGGATAAAGTCGGCCACGATCAGGAAGTAACCGGCAAAACCCATGCGGTTGATGATGCCCGTCTCGAAATCGAGGCGTTTGGCATATTCGAGGAAGCTCTCATCCACGCCCAGAGGCCGCAGCGCCTCATAATTTTCCTCAGGCGCGGCCAGCGCCTTGTCCAGCGTCGCCTCGTCCACGCCCGGCCAGTAGGGAGCCAGACGCTTGGCCAGACCCGCGCGCGCGTGATCGACCATCATGCGCGCCTCGCCTTCCTTGTCGCCCGCCAGAGACGGCAGCAGCGGCTTGCGCTTGGGCGGCTCAAAGGCGCAGCGCTGGGCAATCACCAGCGTATTGGCCAAAGCCTCGGGCAGATCGGCAAAGAGCTGTTCCATCAACTCGGCGCTGCGCACCCATTGCTGGGGATTGGAGCGCTTGCGGTCGGGCGCATCGACATGGGTGGACCCGGCGATACAAAGCATGGCGTCATGGGCCGCGCTGTCCTTGGCATCGGCAAAATGGGCCGGATTTGTCGCCACCAGCGGAATGTCGCGGGCATAGGCAAGGTCGATCAGCGCCTCCTCGCCGCCCTCCTCGGCCGGATCGCCGGTGCGGGCGATCTCGATATAGAGCCGGTTGGGAAAGGCCGCCTGCAACGCATCTGCATAGCGCAGGGCCGCCTCGTTCTGCCCCTCGGCAAACATGCGGGCCAAGGCGCCCTCGCCCGCGCCGGTCAGGCAGAGCAACCCGTCCGTATGGCCGTCGAGATCGGACAGGCGCACATGGGGATCAAATTCCAGCGGGCGCTCAAGATGCGCCTTGGAAACCAGATGGCACAGATTGTTCCACCCCGCCTCGTTCTGGGCCAGCAGGACCACCGCGTCGATCTGGGGCGCGGATGGCAGCACGCCGCCGCCATCCCCGCTGGGCCGCGCAATGGAAAGCAGCGTGCCGATGATCGGCTGGACGCCCAAGTCCTTGCACGCCCCCGCAAAGGCAGGCGCGCAGTAAAGCCCATTGCGGTCCGTCACCGCCATGGCGGGAAAATTGTGCTTCTTCGCCAGTTTGGCCATGGCCTTGGGGTCAATGGCGCCATCCAGCATGGTAAAGCTGGAATAGACATGCAGCGGGACGAAGGAAGAATGTGCCATGATCAGATCCCTAGGGCGCAGGGGGCCTTGGCATCAATCAGACCCTTCAGGATATGCGGACAAGCCTGTGGCCAATGCTGTGGACAATTCAGAGGATATTCTCGATGGCCCCGGCAATCGCCTCCGGCTTGACGTTGGGGGCAAACCGGCGCACCACGCGGCCGTCGCGCCCGATCAGGAATTTGGTAAAATTCCATTTGATCTTTTTCGTGCCCAAAATCCCCGGCGCGCTTTCTTTCAGCCAGTTCCACAAAGGATCGGCATCCGGCCCGTTGACCTCGACCTTGCCCATCAGCGGAAAGGACAGGCCGAAATTGACGCGACAGAATTCGCCGATCTCCTCCGCGCTGCCCGGCTCTTGCCCGCCGAACTGGTTGCAGGGAAAGGCGATCACTTCAAACCCGCGCGCGCCATAATCGCGCCACAGCTTTTCAAGGCCATCATATTGCGGCGTAAACCCGCATTTGCTGGCCGTGTTGACCACCAGCAGCACCTTGCCCAGCCGGTCGGCAAGGCTGATCGTTTCGCCATTGGGCAGATGCGCGGTGAAATCGGCAATCGTCTTAGGCATGGGTGATCCCTATCTGTCCAGCAAGGCGTCAAGATGGCGGCGAATGCCGGGCCATTCAATGTCCAGGATCGAATAGACCACCGTCTCGCGCCGCCTTTCGCCATAATCGGGGTCATGCATGACCGTATGCCCGCGCAGGATGCCGTCCTGTTTGGCCCCGATCCGCTCGATCGCGCGGCGGCTGGTATGGTTCAGAACATCGGTGCGGATCTGGACACAATAGACGCCCAGAACATCGAACGCATGGCCCAGCAGCAGTTTCTTGGCCTCGGTGTTCAAGCCGGTGCGCCGCACACGGGGCGCATAGAGCGTGGTGCCGATTTCCACCCGGCGCGCGGCCGCATTCATCCGCATATAGCGCGTGGTGCCCGCCACCGCGCCATTGGCGTCCAGCACCGCAAACACCTGCGCCCGCCCCGCCGCCGTTTCGGCCTCGACCCGGTCCAGCCAGCCGTCGATGGTTTGGGCTGTGGGCAATCCGCCCGCAAAGGTGTGTTCAAAACCCGTCGAGAGCGCCGCCAGCAGATCATCCCGATCCGCGCGCCGGAGCGGACGCAAAGTGACATGGCGCCCGCATAGCACGGGCGCCTCGGGCCAGTGGCTCACACCTTATTCCGCATGGGGGAAATCGGCGCGCGCATAAAGCTCCATGATTTCATGGGCCTTCATCCGGTGGTCGCCCACCCGCTCGATCTCGTAACGCTCCCGCTCGGGCGCATCGAGCAAGGCGATATAGCGTACCAGATCGGCCAAAGTACCACGCCGCACTGTCTTCAACTCGTCCAGCAGACCGCCGCCGTCATTGGCCAGATGCAGCGCCACCGTTTCCTGCCAGTCGATCAGTTTGGTCATGGATCTCTCCTTATCTTGCGCCTTACCAACCCCATGTGGGAGGCGCGTCATTAACCTTCAAGCGGTTTGTTCAGAATTGGCCTGCCGCTCATCATGCAGGCGCCCTTCGTGCAGACGCAAGACACGGTCCATACGCAGCGCCAGCCGTTCATTATGCGTGGCGATCAGCGCCGCCGCCCCGCTTTCGCGCACCAGACGCAGGAATTCGTCGAACACACGGTCGGCGGTCGCCTCGTCCAGATTGCCGGTCGGTTCATCGGCCAGCACAAGACGCGGGCGATTGGCCAGCGCGCGCGCGACAGCCACACGCTGCTGCTCGCCGCCCGACAATTGGTTGGGGCGATGCGTCACGCGCGAGGACAGGCCCAGCGCGCCCAGCAATTCACGCGCGCGCCCTTCGGCCTCGTCCTGATCATGGCCGGCCACCAGTTGCGGCAGCACAACATTCTCCATCGCCGTGAAATCGGGCAGAAGATGGTGGAATTGATAGACAAAGCCGATGGAGGAACGGCGCAGGTCGGTGCGCGCATCGCCATTCATCGCGCTGGCATCATGGCCCGCCACCTCGATCCGCCCGCCAAAGCCGCCCTCCAGCAGGCCGACCGCCTGGAGCATCGTCGATTTGCCCGAGCCCGATGGACCCAGCAGCGCGACGATCTCGCCCGGCATGATCGACAGGTCGATGCCTTTCAAAACCTCAATCCGCACTCCGCCCTGTTCAAAGGCACGCGTCAGGCCGGTCAGTTTCAGAACCTCATTCATAACGCAGCACCTGCACCGGGTCCGTGCTCGCCGCCTTGAACGCGGGGAACAGCGTGAACACAAACGAAAGGCCCAGCGCCATGGCGACAATCCCGATCACCTCAACCGGATCGGACCGGCTGGGCAATTCGGTCAGAAAGCGGATCTTGGGGTCCCACAATTGCTGCCCCGTGACCAGTTGCACGAAATTGAGCACATTCTGGCGATAGAACAGGAAGGTGAAGCCCAGCACCAGCCCCGCCCCGGTCCCCAGCGAACCGATCACCGCGCCGATGGTCAGGAAGATCTTCATGATAGAGCGCCGCGAGGCCCCCATCGTGCGCATGATCGCAATGTCGCGCGTTTTGGCGCGCACCAGCATGATCAGGCTGGACAGGATATTGAACGAGGCGACCAGCACGATCAGCGAGAGCACCACAAAGGTCACCACCCGGTCCACCGCCAGCGCATCGAACAATTGCGCGTTGATCGTTTTCCAGTCGGTGATCGTCGCTTGGCCCGCCAGTTTCTTGCCCAAGGGCGCCAGCATTTCGGCGGCCTTGTCGGCATTGTCGGTCTTTACCTCGATCATGCCGATGGAATCGCCGGTCAGCAGCAGCGTCTGCGCATCGGGGATCGGCATGATGACAAAGGCATTGTCATAGTCATAGATGCCCACCTCAAAGATCGCGCCCACCTGATAGGCGACCTGACGCGGGACGGTGCCAAAGGGCGTGTCGCGCCCGGTGGGGTTGATGACGGTGATGCTGTCGCCCACCCGTGCCCCAAGGCTTTCGGCCAGACGCGCGCCGATGGCCACCATGCCGCTGTCGGGGGTGATGGCGTCCATCGAGCCGGAAATGACCTTGGGTTTCATCGCGGCAATATCGGGCGCGGTCTGTCCGCGCACCAGAATGGCCTCGACCCGCCCGTTAAAGGTGGTGAGCAAGGGCTGTTCGATCAGCGGGCTGGCCTTGACCACGCCGGGCGTGGCGCGGACATCCTTAAGCACCTGCTGCCAGTTATCGAGTCGCCCGCCATAGGCCTGGATGATCGCATGGCCGTTGAGCCCGACGATCTTGTCCAGCAATTCGGCGCGGAAACCGTTCATCACGCTCATCACCACGACCAGCGCGGCCACACCCAGCGCGACGGCCACAAGGCTGATCCCGGCCACAAGGGCAATAAAGGCCTCTCCACGCCCCGGCAGCAGGTAGCGTTTGGCCACGGTCCATTCAAAACGATTGAGAATCACGGAAATACTGCGCCTGTTTGCTGCGGCCCGACCGGGCATCCGATGCGGGATTTAGGCGTCCGCCGCCAAGCGCGCAACGTGCAATCCCCAGATGGCGACAAATCGCAGCGCAACAGGCAGGATTCTTGCCATTCGCGATCCAATCTAAAGACGAAATTAACCGTTATATACGTACATTCCCAGCCCATGAGATTACGCATCCCGCCAATCCATGACCGCACACCTCCCGGCTTTGCCATTTTGGGACTGGTCTATTTCCTGTGCGCGCAATTGGGCACCAGTTTTGCCCAGATCGACCACGGCAACAGCTTTCTCTGGCCCGCAGGCGCGGTGCTGACGGCATCGCTGGCCACGGTGTCGACGCGGGTGTGGTATTCGCGGGTGGCCGCCTGCGCGCTGGCCTCGATGCTGGTGACGGGCATCTGGGGCCTTGGCTGGGCCGCGGCGCCGGTCATCGCACTGGCCCATATGTCCGAGGCCGTGACGGCCGCGCTGCTGATGCGCCGCCTTTTGCCCAAGAGCGAGCTGGTAGGATCGCTCAAATGGCTCATGGGACTGCTGTTTGGCGTCTCGGTCTGCACGCCCTTGCTGGGCGCCAGCCTCAGCCTGATCGGCCTGTCGATTGCCGGACATGGCGAGGCGCTGCAGAATTTCCGCAACTGGTATTACAGCCACAGTCTGGGACTGATGATCTTTCTGCCCTGCTTTACCGTGCTGGCTCATTCCCAGCGGCGCGGGCGGCGGTTTCTGTTCGACCGTCCGCGCTGGCCGGTGGCGCTGGGCTTTCCCATGGCGATGGCGCTGGTGGCCACGCTCTGTTTTGCCCAGACGATGATCCCGGTGCTGTTTCTGCCGATCCTGCTGCTGGTGGTCTCAACGGTGTTTGTGGATCTGGCCACGCTCTCGCTGATGTATGTCATTCTGGCGGTGATTGGCCTGTGGTTCGTGCGCGGAGGCGAAAGCACGCTGGCGCTGTCTGGCCACAGCGTCGGGCGGCAATTGCAGTTCCTTCAGGTCTATCTGGCCTCCACCGCGCTGGCCATCATGCCGGTGACCAGCGCGATCCAGCATATGCGCCACCTGCTGGCCCGCCTGCGCGAGAGCGAGACGCGCTATCGCCTGCTGGCCGAAAATTCGACCGACATCATTCTGTCGAGCGACGCGATGGGCAAGATCCGCTTTGCCTCCGCCTCGATCGAGCAGCTTGCACAACAGGAGCCCAAGCGCCTGATCGGTCATTCCGCGCTGCGGCTGGTGGCGCCGCGCCATCGCCGCGCGGTGGTCGAAGCCTATCGCCGCGCGCTCTCGGCCAAGGGCAATGCGGTCGAGGTCGAATTTCTGGGCAAGCCGCGCAAGGCCGCGCCGCGATGGTATGAGGCGCAAATGCGCGCCGTGCTGGATGAGGCCGGACAGGTCGAGAGCGTGGTCAGCGTGGTGCGCGACATGTCCGAGCGCAAGGCCTATGAAAATGCGCTGGCCCGCGCGGCGCTGACGGACGAGCTGACCGGCCTGCCCAATCGGCGCCTGTTCCTCGATACGATCAACGGCTGTATCACGCGGGGGCAATCGGGCTGCGTGGCGCTGATCGACCTCGATTTCTTCAAACAGGTCAATGACCGCTATGGTCATGCGGCTGGCGATGCGGTGCTGCGCACCTTTGCGTCGGTGGCGCGTCAGGGCCTGCGCGGCACCGACATGCTGGCGCGCATCGGGGGCGAGGAATTTGCCCTGCTGCTGCCCGGCGCCAGCATCGAGGTGGCCGAACGCATCTGCGCCCGTCTCGGCAAGACGCTGGCCCATGCCCCCACGATCTATGACGGCAACGAGATTTTCGTGACCACCAGCATCGGCCTCGCCCGCCTTGGCGACTGTGCCGACGCCGCCATGGCCGAGGCCGATCAGGCGCTCTATGCGGCCAAGGGAGCGGGCCGGGACCGGCTTTCCATCGCGGCTTGATCATATGTGATGCACCGGGGCCTTGCTTTCGGGGGCAACAAGCGCCAAATGCGCCCCGCCCCGCGCCGCCCGGCGCATTGTCATCGAAGAGTCGCATCCACCCGCATGACCAGCATCAGCCAACACGCCGCCCCTTCCGACGCTTTCCGCGATGAAACCCCATGGGATGTGGGCGATGACGGAGATACGCTGCATGAAGAATGCGGCATTTTCGGCGTCATCGGCGCGCGCTCGGCCTCTTCGGTTGTGGCGCTTGGCCTTCATGCGCTGCAGCATCGCGGTCAGGAAGCCGTCGGCATCACCAGCTTTGACGGCGGCGAGTTCTTCTCGCATCGCGGCATCGGCCATGTCGCGCATGTGTTCAAGAATCAGGATATCTTTGCCGACCTTCCGGGCATGATGGCTTCGGGCCATGTGCGCTATTCCACCACGGGCGGCTCGGGCCTGCGCAACATCCAGCCGCTATTTGCCGATCTGGCCGACGGTGGTTTCTCCATCGCGCATAACGGCAATATTTCCAATGCGATGACGCTGAAGCGTGATCTGGTTCACAAGGGTTCGATTTTCCAGTCGACCTCTGACACCGAGGTCATCATCCACCTCGTCGCCACCAGCCGATATCCCACGCTGCTCGACCGTTTCGTGGATGCGCTGCGCCTGATCGAGGGCGCCTATGCGCTGATCTGCACCACGCCGGCGGGCATGATCGCCTGCCGCGATCCGCTAGGCATCCGCCCGCTGGTGATGGGCCGCATCGGCAGTTCGGTGGTGTTTGCCTCCGAAACCGTGGCTCTGGACGTTGTCGGCGCCGATTTCGAACGCGAGGTCGAGCCGGGCGAATTGCTGGTGGTCGATCACAATGGCGTGATCTCCAGCCACCGTCCGTTTGGCGATCCGTCCCCGCGCCCCTGCATCTTTGAGCAGGTCTATTTCAGCCGCCCCGATTCGATTCTGGGTGGCCAATCGGTCTATCAGTCGCGCCGCCAGATCGGCGTTGAGCTGGCCAAGGAAGCCCCTGCGGACGCCGATCTGGTCGTGCCTGTGCCCGACTCGGGCGTGCCTGCCGCCATCGGCTATGCGGCCGAGAGCGGCATCCCCTTCGAACTGGGCATCATCCGCAGCCACTATGTCGGCCGCACCTTTATCCAGCCGGGCGACAGCAAGCGCCATGCCGAGGTGAAGCGCAAGCATAATGCCAACCGCGCGCTGGTCGCGGGCAAGCGCATCGTGCTGATCGACGATTCGATCGTGCGCGGCACCACCTCGCTCAAGATCGTGCAGATGATGCGCGATGCGGGCGCCTCCGAAGTGCATATGCGCATCGCCAGCCCGCCCACCGACCACTCGTGCTTCTATGGCGTCGATACGCCCGAGCGCAGCAAGCTGCTGGCCGCGCGGATGGATCTGGAGGCGATGGCCGATTATATTCAGGCCGACAGTCTGGCCTTCGTTTCCATCGACGGCCTCTATCGCGCCGTGGGTCAGCAGGATCGCAACGCGAAGTGCCCGCAATTCTGCGATGCCTGTTTCACCGGCGAATATCCCACCCATCTGACCGACTATGACGCCGATGCGGTGGCGGGCGAGACTGAGGCGTAAACCATGGATCTGTCCGGCAAGATCGCTCTCGTCACCGGCGCAAGCCGGGGGATCGGTGCAGCAACGGCGCAGGCTCTGGCCGCGGCGGGCGCGCATGTCATCATCACCGGCCGCGATGTGAAGGCGCTGGAAGGCGTTGAGCAGGCGATCCACGAGGCGGGCGGCACCGCCACCATCGCCCCGATGGACCTGCTCGAACATGACGCCATCGCGCGCCTGGCCGAGGCCGTGGCGGGGCGCTGGGGGCGGTTGGACGTGATGGTGATCAACGCGGGCATCCTACCTACGCTGATGCCGGTCGTCGATATTGACCAAAAGGCGCTGGGCAAGGCGGTTTCGACCCATCTGCTGGCAACGCAGGCTTTGCTGGCCGCCTTTGATCGCCTGCTGCGCAAGAGCGAGGCCGGGCGCGTGATCGGGCTCACCACGACGGTGGCGACTCAGCCGCGCGCCTATTGGGGCGCCTATGCCGCCACCAAGGCCGCGCAGGAGGTCCTGCTCGACTGCTATGCGCAGGAGGTGGCCAATATTTCCTCGGTCCGCGTGGCGATTGTTAATCCCCGCGCGACCCGCACCGCGATGCGCGCCAAAGCCTATCCGGGCGAAGATCCCAAGAGTGTCAAAGACCCATCGGTCGTGGCCGATGCGGTGGTCGGATTGGTCGGGCAGGATTTCGTCAGCCCGCACCGGATCACTATTAACTAAGATCGGCAACGCTTAATTCATTGCATTTTGCGAAGATGCCTGTGTCGCGGATTACCATCGGCGACCGGGCATGGCGTATTTTGTGCGAAGCGCTGCTGCCCGATCTCTATAGCAGGCGCGACGGGTGGCCGTTCGTGGACATGCCCCTCGCCGCGAACCCCCGCCCGGTCGCGCCTGCTTTTTCCTTCAACCCTTGATCGCCCGATAGGCCGCCAGCGCCCTTTCGCGCCCCTCGACATGGCCGACAATCGGCATCGGATAGGAGCAGCGGCGGCGCGTGATCGGCGTGGGATCGTGGATCTCGCCCTCATCCAATCCGGCCAACTCGGGCACCCAGCGGCGGATATAATCGCCCGCCTCGAATTTGGGGCTTTGCGTCAGAGGCGCCATGATACGGGTGAACTGGTTCGCATCGACGCCCGACCCTGCCGACCACTGCCAGTTGACCGCATTCTGCCCGTAATCAGCGTCGACCAGCGTATCCCAGAACCATTGCTCGCCATGGCGCCAGTCGATCAGCAGATGCTTGATGAGAAAGCTGGCGACGATCATCCGCACGCGATTGTGCATCCAGCCCGACACCCACAATTCGCGCATCCCCGCATCTACAATCGGGTAGCCCGTCATGCCCGCCTGCCATGCTTTCAGATCATCGGGGGCGTCGCGCCATGGCATGGCTTCGAAATCGGGCTTGGCCGAATGGGCGCCGTAATCGGGAAATTCGGCAATGATATTCTGCGCATAATCGCGCCAGCCCAGTTCGGAGAGGAACACGCCCACCGATCCGCCCTGATACATCGCCGCATGCCACAGGGTTGCAGGGCTGATTTCGCCAAAGGCCAGATGGGGCGAAAGGCGGCTCGTGCCGGGGCGCGAGGGGAGATTGCGGCGCTCCTCATAGAGGCTCGAGCAGGGGAGGAAGGCGTCGAGGCGATCCTGTGCGCCGCCCTCGCCCGGCGTCCATTCGGCGCGGAAACCCGGCGCCCAATCGGGACGGGTGGGGAGCAAGTCCCAGTCGCTCAGCATCTCGCTTGCTGGCCATAGGTCCGGTGCGGGGATCCGGGCAGGCGCAGCAACGGGTTCGGCGGGCGGCATCCGCATTTGCACCTGACGCCAGAACGGCGTGTAAATCCGATAGGGCGTCCCTGCCCCGGTCGTCACGGTGCCGGGAGGGATCAGGAAATTTCCGTCATAGAGGTGCAGGTCCAAACCCTTGCGCCGGATCGCCTTTTCCGCATTGCGCCACCATGGCTCGTAATGATGCAACCCATGAATTTCGCGTGCGCCTGTTTCCTGCGCCAATTGGGCCAAAACTTCGGCCGCCGCACCGCGCCGCAGGATCAGGCGGTTGCCCTTGGCCTCCAGATCGCGCGCGAGGCTTTTGAGCGAACCATGCAGCCACCAGCGCGAGGCCGCGCCCAATTTGCGGTGCTTGGGCGTTTCATCGTCCAGTACATAGACCGGGATCACCGGGGCGCCGGACTGCGCCGCCGCTACAACCGCCGCCTGATCGGCAAGGCGAAGATCGCGGCGAAACCAGAGGAGGATGGGAGCTGTCATACGCTGGCGCTAACAAATGTTGCGCCGGGGGGAAGATGGTAGAAGGGGAAGTTTTCTAGAAAGGGCCTCCGGCGGGCAAAGGGTCTCGGACCCTTTGCAATCCGATTATGGGGTGGCGTTTTATCCACGGCGTGCCGCCATGACGATAAAAAGCCTGCGGCGCTTAGCTAAAGGCGCCACAGGCTTTCGATTTCAAAACGCTGCAAAGATCAGCTTTGGTCCAGCCTCTGGCGCCAACCAGTAAAGGGAGGGCAATGGGTCCAAGATCCTTTGCCCGCCGGAGGCATCACCCCAAAATCAAACCCCGCTAAGCGGCCCCTGATCTTCCGGCTGCACTGTCCAGGTCTGCCCCTTGGCCAGCAGTTTGGCGAGGTTGGCCACCTTGCCTTCGCGGGCGACAGCATCCTGACCCAGCATGGCCGATTCATAAGTCGGGCGCGGATCGTCATAGATCACGCCCAGAGCGACCGGGAACAGCGCCATCGGTAGTTCGACCAGCATATGCGCAATCGAACGGTTCTTGACGTCATGCACCAGCACGCCGGCCGCCTGCCAGTCGCCATCGACGACATCGACGATTTCCAGATGCAGTTGGTCGGTGTTCAGGCGAAGGCCCTGCGTACCCTTGTTGAACAGCATGGGTTCACCATGCTTGAGCCAGAGCTGACGCGTATCGGCCACCGCCTTTTCGGTGAAATCGGCAAAGCGGTCCTTGTTATAGACGATGCAGTTCTGGAAGATTTCCACGAAAGCCGCACCCTGATGGGCATGAGCGGCCTTCAGCACTTCACCCAGATTCTTCGACGTATCGAAGCCACGCGCGATAAAGCGAGCGCCCGCGCCCAGCGCAAAGGCACAAGGCTGCATCGGGCGGTCCACGCTGCCCAGCGGGGTGGTCGGGCTGCTGGTGCCTTCGCGGCTGGTGGGCGAATACTGGCCCTTGGTCAGGCCGTAGATCTCGTTGTTGAACAACAGGATCTGGGCGTTGATGTTGCGGCGCAGGAAATGCATCGTATGGTTGCCGCCGATCGACATGCCGTCGCCGTCGCCCGTCACCAGCCAGATGTCGAGTTCAGGATTGGCCAGCTTCAGCCCCGTGGCGAAAGCGGGCGCGCGGCCATGGATCGTGTGGAAACCATAGCTCGACACATAATAGGGGAAACGGCTGGAGCAACCGATGCCCGACACAAACACGGTCTTGGCCGGGTCCGCGCCCAGTTCGGGCAGCGTGCGCTGCACCGCCTTCAGGATCGCATAGTCGCCGCAACCGGGGCACCAGCGAACTTCCTGATCCGATTCCCAGTCCTTGAGGGTCGTCTTGATGGCAGTCATCTCGTTCATCTTCTATCCCCTCAAGCCAGAGCCGCTTCGATCGCGGCTTCGATTTCCGCGATGGTGAAGGGCTGGCCGGAAACCTTGTTCAGCGGACGCGCATCGACCAGATACTGATCACGCAGTACGGTCTTGAGCTGGCCCGTGTTCATTTCGGGCACGATGATCTTGTCATAGCCGCGCAGCAGATCGCCCAGATTGGCGGGCATCGGCCAGACATGGCGGATATGGATGTGCGACACGTCCAGACCCTTGGCGCGCGCGCGGCGCACGGCCTGATGGATCGCGCCATAGGTGCTGCCCCAACCGACCAGCGCCAGCTTGCCGGTTGGCGTGCCCTGCGACACTTCCTGCGCGGGGATGTGGTTGGCGATGCCGTCAACCTTGGCCTTGCGGGCGTCGGTCTGCAACTGGTGCGTGGCGGGCGAGTAATCGAGGTCGCCGGTGTCGGGCGCCTTTTCGATGCCGCCGATGCGGTGCATCAGGTCGGGCGTGCCCGGCTTGATCCACGGGCGCACGCCATTTTCATCGCGCTTATAAGGCAGAACCTTGCCATCGGGATTGTTGTTTTCCTCGAGGAACTTGGCCGGGAACGGCGTGAAGCTTTCCGGGTTGGGCACCTTCCACGGCTCGGCCGCATTGCCGATATAGCCATCGGTCAACAGCATTACCGGCGTCATGAACTGCACCGCCAGACGGCATGCCTCGATCGCGCAGTCAAACGCATCGGCGGGCGAACGCGCGGCAATGACGGGCAGCGGGGTGTCGCCATTGCGACCATAGACGGCCTGATAAAGATCCGACTGCTCGGTCTTGGTGGGCAGGCCGGTCGAAGGGCCGCCACGCTGCGAGTTCACGATCACCAGCGGCAGTTCGGTCATCACGGCAAGACCGATGGCCTCGGTCTTGAGCGCGATGCCCGGCCCCGATGACGAGGTCACGCCCAGCGAACCGGCATAGGAAGCGCCGATCGCGCTGGCGACAGCGGCGATTTCGTCTTCGGCCTGAAAGGTCGTGACGCCAAACTCTTTCAGCTTGGCCAGATTATGCAGGATGGCCGAAGCGGGCGTGATCGGATAACCGCCAAAGAACAGCGGCAATTCGGCCAGTTGCGCACCGGCAATCAGGCCGAGGCTGATGGCATCGGCGCCCGTGATCGTGCGATAGAGGCCCGGCGTCTGGGGCGCGGCCTCGATATGCAGCTTCTTGACCTGACCGCCGATTTCGGCCGTCTCGCCATAGGCATGGCCCGCGTTCAGCGCGGCAATATTGGCGTCGGCCAGCACCTTGTTCTTGGCAAACTTGGTGTTGAGCCAGTCGATCAGCGGCTGACGCGGACGGTCGAACATCCAGAGCGCCAGACCCAGCGTCCACATATTCTTGCAGCGCAGCGCTTCCTTGTTGCCAAGGCCGAAGGGCTTGACCGATTCCATGGTCAGCTTGGAAATGTCGAAAGCCAGCAGGTTCCACTTGGCCAGGCTGCCGTCTTCGAGCGGGTTGCTCTCATACTTGGCCTTTTCCAGGTTGCGCTTGTTGAACTCGCCCGAGTCGGCAATGATCAGGCCACCGGCCTTCAACTGCCCCACGTTGGTCTTCAGCGCCGCCGGGTTCATCGCCACCAGCACGTCGGGCTGGTCGCCCGCGGTCGAAATCTCGGTGCTGCCAAAATTGATCTGGAAGGCCGAAACGCCGAACAGCGTGCCTTGGGGCGCGCGGATTTCCGCCGGAAAGTCGGGGAACGTGGCCAGATCATTGCCCGCCAACGCGGTCGAGAGCGTGAACTGCCCGCCCGTCAACTGCATGCCGTCGCCCGAATCGCCCGCAAAACGCACCACCACCGCTTCGGGTGTGTTGTCAGTCGAACGCCCTTCGTTCGCGCCCGCTTCCAGAACAGTAGCCATCATCGTCCTTCCATACCCGGCCCGAACCGCTGCTGCTTTCGCGCCGAAGGTGATCGCCCTTGGCGCGGCGGCGTCGCATGTGCAATCGAGAAAAACTGTCAGCACAAAAACGCATCATTGGCTTTTGATGCGCTTTCCGGCTGACAATCCTTAACGCCGCCCCAAAGAGCCGCCATGCGCACGGACCTGTCGCAATTGCCCAAAACCTGTTGCGGGCTCTAGTCAAGCGGCAATCGCGATTCTATTGCCACGCGCCCTCACCTTTTCCCCTTTGAAGGCGCGGCCAAGGCGTCTATCCTGCCGCCCTGCAACAAAGAAAGCCTACCTAAACCCATGACCGATCTTGCTTCCCTGCCCTATCGTCCCTGCGTTGGCGTGATGCTGGTGAATGCCCATGGCCGGGTTTTCGTCGGCCGCCGAATCGACCAGCGCGAAAGCGAAGTCGATGGTGAAGGCGATTTCTGGCAGATGCCTCAGGGCGGCATCGACCCTGGCGAGGAATTGCGCACCGCCGCTTTCCGCGAACTGGCCGAGGAAACGGGCGTGGGCGAGGCCCATGCGACGATTCTGGCCCAAACGCGCGAGGAATTGCTCTACGATCTGCCCGATCACCTGATCGGCAAGCTGTGGAAGGGCAAATATCGCGGCCAGCGTCAGCACTGGTTCCTGATGCGCTTTACCGGCCATGACGATGACATCGACCTGAACGCCCACGAACCGGCCGAATTCAATGCATGGAAATGGGCTGAGGCCGATCACCTGCCCGATCTGATCGTGCCGTTCAAAAAGCGCGTCTATCGCGCCGTGCTGGAAGAATTCCGCGCGCTGATCTGATCAATCGGTCTGCGGGGCCGGCTTGGCGGCAACATCGGCCGTGCTGGCCACCTTGGCATTGGGCAGCGCGGCGGGCAACGGCCCCTTGGCAATGGCCGCGATCAGACGGTTGGCCGCCTCGCTGCCCTTGCCGCCAAGGTTCTCGATCTTGGCCAGATCTTCCCGCGCCTTCTCCATCGCGCCCTTTTCGGCCAGCGTTTCGCCCTCGCCGCCCATTGCATCGATATTCTGCGGATCGCGGCTCAAAACGGTGCGGTAATAGTGCAGCGCCTTGCCCTGCATCCCCTGCATCCGCGCCGCCTGCGCCAATGATATGGTGATCCGGCTCGATCCGGGCTGAATGGCCAAGGCCGCTTCAAAGGCATCGGTCGCCTTGTCCACATCGCCCGCATTCAGCGCCACACGCCCCGCCTGCTCCAGCACCGCCGCGCGCGGGTCGAGCACCTCAACCGGGGCCGAATGGCTGCTGCTGGCCGCCACGGCCAGTGCCAGCGAGAGGGCAGCCGAGACGGGGGCAAAACGCATGACTATTTCCTTGGCCGAAACGGGGCGAAACCGCCGGATATCTGGGGAGGCTTCGAACATGACAATCTTGCTACCAAAGGCTTGCGCTTACAACAAGCGGGCGCTGGCAACAAAGAAGCCGTCTGTGCCATCATGGGCCGGAGAAAGGCGGATTCCGGCGCCGCGCACCTCGCCTGCGCCCAAATCCAGCGGCATTTGGGCCATGGCCGGATGGCGGGTCAGGAATGCGGCAAACTGATCCGCGCCCTCCTCGTCCAAAAGCGAGCAAGTGACAAAGACGATCCGCCCACCCGGTTTCAGCAGGCCGACCGCCAGATCGAGCAGACGCGACTGGATGGCTGTAATCCGCGCGAGTTCCGCCTCGGTCAGCCGCCAGCGCGCCTCGGGATTGCGCCGCCATGTGCCGGTGCCGCTGCAAGGCGCGTCGATCAGCACCGCGTCGGACTGTCCCATCAGCGGAGCCAGAGCCTCGGCCTCGCGGTTGGGGTTCATCAGGATGGTTTCGGCAATCAGCGCCCCGGCGCGCTCGGCGCGCGGCGCAAGCCGCGAGAGCCGCGCCCGGTCCACATCACACGCAATCAGCCGCCCGCGATTGCCCATCGCTGCGGCCAGCGCCAAAGTCTTGCCCCCTGCCCCGGCGCAAAGGTCGATCACCGTCTCGCCGGGCTGCGCCTTGACCGCGCCGCAGACCAGCTGCGAGCCGCCGTCCTGCACCTCGATCAAGCCCTGCGTATAGGCGTCCCAGCCCTCGACCGGAGTGTTGGCGGGGAAACGCAAGCCTTGGGGCGCGAGCAAAGCCTCGCCCGGTTCGGGCAGGGCCAAGGAGGCGCGATCCGCCTTGAGCGCATTGACCCGCACATCCAGAGGCGCGCGGCCCAGCAGGGCCAAGGCCGCCTCATCCGCAATGCCGCCCACGGCCAAACGCCGCGCCAGCCAGTCCGGGGCAACCCCGCCCTGCGCCACCTCCTCCGATGGATCAATCGGCGTCGGTGCATGGCGCCCGCCATCGAACAAAGCCGCCAGCGCCGCATCCCCCTGCGCCACGCGCAGCATCGCCGCACGCCCGCCGGCCGGCACCGGGCCGCAGGCGCGGATCGCGCCATAGACCAGCTCGCGCACCGCCCGCCGGTCCTTGCTGCCCGCAAAGCGGCGCGTGCGGAACCATTCGCTGATGATCCGATCCGCCGGAGCGCCTTGCCTGCGCGCCGCCGCAATCACCTCGTCAAGGATCTCAATCGCGGCCTGAACACGGGCTTGAGGAGTCATGGTTTCGAGGCTTCGCCTTTTGGGGTTTTAAAGAAGGATTGAATGCGAGGGACTAGTCCCTCGCGCTCCCATTACTGTCTTTGTTGCGCCACGGGTTTGCCGTCCGGTGTCGGACGCACCGTTCCAATTTGAAAGCCTGCGGCGCCTTTTGCTAGCGCCGCAGGCTTTCAAAAATCATCACACAATCTGGCCCCCATCATCCCCATAATGGGATTGCAAAGGGTCGAGACCCTTTGCCCGCCGGAGGCATGAACCCAAAAAAATCAACGCGTCGGATAATTCGGCGCCTCACGCGTGATGGTCACGTCGTGAACATGGCTTTCCTTGAGCCCTGCGTTGGTGATCTGGACAAAGCGCGCCTTCGTGCGCAGTTCCTCGATCGTGGCGCAGCCGGTATAGCCCATTGCTGCCTTCACGCCGCCGACCAGCTGGTGGATGACATCCTTGGCCGGGCCCTTATACGGCACCTGACCTTCAATGCCTTCGGGCACCAGCTTCATCTGGTCCTTGATGTCCTGCTGGAAATAGCGGTCGGCGCTGCCGCGCGCCATGGCGCCGACGCTGCCCATGCCGCGATAGGCCTTGTAGGCGCGGCCCTGATAGATGAAGGTTTCGCCCGGCGCTTCTTCCGTGCCCGCCAGCAGCGAGCCGACCATCACCGTGCTGGCGCCGGCGGCCAGAGCCTTGGCCGCATCGCCCGACGTGCGCAGACCGCCATCGCCGATCACCGGCACACCGGCGTCGCGCGCCGCGCTGGCCGCTTCCATGATCGCGGTCAACTGGGGCACACCCACGCCCGCCACGATGCGCGTGGTGCAGATCGAACCCGGCCCGATGCCGACCTTGACCGCATCCGCGCCCGCGTCGATCAGCGCCTTGGTCGCCTCGGCCGTGGCGACATTGCCCGCCACCACTTGCGCATGGGGATAAAGCTTCTTCACGCGCTCAACCGAGCGGGCAACATCGCGGTTATGGCCATGGGCGGTGTCGATGATCACCACATCGCATTCCGCCTCGATCAGCGCCGAGGTGCGCTCAAAGCCCTTTTCGCCCACGGTCGTGGCCGCCGCCACGCGCAGGCGACCGGCGGCATCCTTGGTCGCGGCCGGATAGGTCACGGCCTTTTCGATATCCTTGACGGTGATCAGGCCGACGCACTTATAAGCATCGTCCACCACCAGCAGCTTTTCGATTCGACGAGCATGAAGCAGCTTGCGCGCCTCTTCCTGGCTGACGCCCGCGCGTACGGTGGCCAGGTTTTCATGCGTCATCAATTCACGCACCGGCTGGGCCGCATTGTCGGCAAAGCGCACATCGCGGTTGGTCAGGATGCCCACCAGCTTGCCGCTGGCCTCGACCACGGGGATGCCGCTGATGCGGTTGGCCTGCATGATCGCGCGCGCCTCGCCCAGCGTGGCGTCGGGGCCGACGGTGATCGGGTTGACTACCATGCCACTTTCAAAACGCTTGACCGCGCGCACGGCGGCCACCTGTTCCTCGAT
This sequence comes from Novosphingobium humi, assembly GCF_028607105.1. Lineage (GTDB taxonomy): Bacteria > Pseudomonadota > Alphaproteobacteria > Sphingomonadales > Sphingomonadaceae > Novosphingobium > Novosphingobium humi. Next base: position 1,875,974 of record NZ_CP117417.1, read on the forward strand.
GGTCAGATTGCGGTGCAGCACGCCAATGCCGCCCATCTGCGCCATGACGATAGCCATATCGGCCTCGGTAACGGTGTCCATGGCCGACGAGATCACCGGAATGTTGAGCGCAATGCCCTTGGTCAGCCATGTGCGCGTATCGGCCATGGAGGGCACGATGTCGCTTTCGGCAGGACGCAGCAGCACGTCGTCGAAGGTAAGGCCGAGAGAGATGTCCATGATCGCCACGCTGAATTCCCATGCTGAAGGGCGTTTGATGAATCCGCCCATCGATTCGTGGCGGCCCATGTAAACAAGCATGGCGCAAAGGGCTAGAGGGGAGTTTAGGCTCTTTTCATGACATTGCGATTTTTAGTGGGCGCAGTTTACCGCGCCGGGGTCAGCGCCACCGCCGTGCAGACCTGATCGCGCCCATTGCGCTTGGCCTCATACAGGGCCTCGTCGGCATGGATCAGCGAGCCGGTCAGGTCGCCCTCGACCCAGCGGCACACCCCGCCCGAGAAGGTGATCGGACGCCCCTTGATCCGGCCGATCGGGTCACCCTGCATCCGCCACGCGATGCGTTCGAGCGCCCAGCACGCCTCGGTTTCGATCACGCCGTTGAAGAAGACCACGAATTCCTCGCCGCCCCAACGCGCGACAATATCGGCCCGCCGCGTCTGTTCCGACAAACGCCCCGCCAGCGCGCGCAGCACGCGGTCGCCTTCGTCATGGCCCATCTCGTCGTTGACCTGCTTGAAATAGTCAATATCGAGAATGGCAAAGCAGCCATGCCGCTGAGATGCAGGCAATGAATTGATCTTCTTCATAAAACCGCGCCGGTTGAGAATGCCGGTCAGCATGTCCTCATGCGCGACCAGATCCAGTTCGCGCATCGCCTTGTCGGTCGAGCGGCGCGCCCGGTGGACGCCATTGTACAGCTTCTGGATAAGATCCTGCGCGCGCGACGTGTCGTGCCCGCCCTGATCCTCCTCCTCGCCTTCCTGATCGCCCAGCGCATCGGCCAGCTTCTCGATCGGCGCCAACAGCGCGCCAATGCCCAGCAGCGCCAGCACCGTCCCCGCCGCCGTGGCCGTCAGCAAGAGCCAGAAAGCCACCGCCGCGATCCGCCCCGTGGCCAACCCCCAGACCGTATAGGCCAGCAAAGGCACATGCGTGGCCACAAAGCACAGAAAGAAAATCCGCATCCGCAACGAGCGCGGAAAAATGAACGAGGTGGCAAGATAGAAATTCATGGCAACCCCTTTTCCCCCAGCGAATGCGGCAAATTTTCCTTGAGCAATGATTCGTATAACTACCGATTAAAAAGGATGACCAACACTGGTTAACAATTCACCATACATTCTTGGCCTTGGCGATTAAAATCCCTCAATTTCAAAAGCAAAACAGCGCGACGGGCGGCTTGGCCCGACGCGCTGTCTTCATCCCGTCCGGGACAGGTCAAAAAATCAGGCGGCGCATTTGATGAATTTGCCCTTGGCGTCCTTGCAAGGCGCCTTCTTGGCCGGAGCCATCGCGGGGGCCGCAGGCTTCATAGAGGGTGCCATGGGCTTCATCGCGGGAGCGGCGGGCTTCATGGCGGGAGCGGCGGGCTTCATCGCCGGGCCGGCCTTGGCCTTGGACGGCATCGCGCCGGGCGTACCGCACTTGGCGAACTGACCCTTGGCGTTGCGGCACTGTTCAGCTTGTGCGCTGGCGGGCAGCGCAACCAGAGCCATCAGAGCCATCGGCAAAAGCAGCTTTTTCATACAATCCCTCCTCGTCGCAGGTTACGACTTGCCTTGGATATGCCCAGCCCGATTGGCCGTCAATGAACCACCCGTTCACGGCACCGAAAGCTTCAGCGTGTGCCCATGACCACCGTGGCCGGAAAGCGTTTGGTATCGGCAAAATACTGCACCAACGCGACATGAAAAGCCACATCTTCGGCCGCCCCGCCCAATTCGAGGCCCGGCTTCACCACGTCCTGCGGGCGGTGATAATCGGTGTCGAAATATTTCTCGAGCCGCGCCAGATCGCCATAGGCGCTGGTCACCATCACGGCGGGCAGATCATGCGACATCAAGGCCCAGCCATCCTGACGGCGGATATAGCGGTTGGGCTCATCCGACGTGGACAGCTTGCGTTTCTGTTCACGCGCCACCGTGGCGATCCCGGTGTCCAGCACCGTCATCCCGCGCCCCACGATCCCCACTGGCGTTCCGGCAGGCGCAATCGCCACCGAGTCGATATTGAACGCGGCCACAATGTTTTTAAGCGGCAGCGGCGGATTTTCCGCAAAAGCCTCCGCCCCCAGCAGGCCGATCTCCTCGCCCGTGGTAAACAGCACGATCACATCGCGATCCATTCCGCCCGGCACTTTCACCAGCCGCCGCGCCACCTCCAAAAGGGCCGCAACCCCGCTGGCATTGTCCACCGCGCCGTTGCAGATCAGATGTTCGGCCGGCGGGCTGGCGCATTGGCCGAAATGGTCCCAATGGGCCAGCAGCAGCACCGCGCCCGATCCCGGCTTGCGCCCCGGAATGCGGCCGATCAGATTATGCGTGCGGATGCTGGTTTCGCGCGTCGTCGCTTCGAAACTGGCCGAAACGTCGAGCAGATGGGGCGCGAAATCAGGCCTGTCCGCCTCGCGCCTCAGGCTGGCCAGAGTGTCCTGCGAGCCCGCCAGCGCCTGTTCCAGCCCCTCGGGCGAAAGGAAGCCCTCCATATCGCCGCCCAGCGCCTCGCTGGCCAACGCATAGCCCTGACGCCGCCGCCGCTCGGCCACACCGGCCAGCGTGCGCTGACCATCGAGCACCGTGACCACCGCCGCCGCCCCGCCCGCCAGCAAGGCGTTCTGGCGCAGCGAAGCATCCGCCCCATAGGGCGCCTCTTTGGCCCCCAGTCCGCCCTGATCATCGAGCAGCAGAGCCACCCGGCCCGCCAGTTCCGCGCGCGGCGGCACGACATTGCCCCGGCCGACAAAATAGAGCGGCGCCCCCTGAACCAAGGCCCGCCGCCCCGAGGTCAGCAGCAGCGCCTGATCCTGATCAAAGGGCACAACGCGCCCTCGCCGCGAAAAGCGCGCCACGCTGCCCGCCGGTTCGCGCGCGACCAGTTTGACCGGGGCATACCATGGATTGGCGGGCTGATTCGTGCCCGACACCAGCCCCATCTCGAACAATTGCCGCCCGATATAGCGCAAAGTCTTGGCCTCGCCATCGGTGCCCGGTTCGCGCCCGCCGTAATCGTCGCTGGCCAGCACGCGGATATGTTCGAGCAATTGCGCCTCGATCTGCTTCTCGCTCCTGCTGTCGGTACGGGCGACGGCAGGCATCGCGCAAAAAGCGGCCAGCAACGCGATCACGGGCGGCACAATGCTGCGCCGCCATCTGCTGTCTGTCGCTACTCGGCCTCGTGTCATCGCGGCTCAGCCTACACAGAACGCTCTGCCCCGCAAGACCGGCGATAACGCCAAAATGGGGAAAATTCCGAAAGTTGCCTCCACGCATCATCGCGCGCTTGCAAGGCTGGGGGAAAATCCCGATCTAGAGCGGCAAGGAGCAGGAACAGTTTCATGCGGCTTGACGATTTCGACCCCAATGATGTGGACATCGAGGACCAGCGCGGACGCGGCGGTGGTCTGGGGGGCGGCTTCGGCTTTGGCGGAGGCGGTCAGGGGCTGCAACTGGGCGGCGGCGGATTGGGGATCGGCACGATCGCGGTCCTGATGATTGGCGCGTGGATGCTGGGCTTCAACCCGCTCAGCGTGCTGGGTCTGGCGGGCGGCGGGCCGGTGGGCGCGCCCGTGGCGCAGCGCCCCGTGGCCGGCGGCAACGATGCGGCCAGCAGTTGCACGGTGGATGCCGCAAGCCGCGAGAGCTGCAACGCACTGTCTTCGCTCAACAAGACATGGCGCACTCTGTTCGAAGGGCGCGGGCACACTTTCGCGCGGCCCCGGCTGGTGTTCTATTCCTCGCGCGGGTCCTCGGGCTGCGGCGCGGCGCAGAGCGCGATGGGGCCGTTCTATTGCCCCGCCGACCACGGCATTTATCTCGACACCGATTTCTATCGCCAGATGGACACCGAACTGGGCGCGACCGGCCAGTTTGCGCGCGATTATGTGATCGCCCATGAATATGGCCATCATGTCCAAAGTCTGCTGGGCACATCGGCCAAGGTACAGGCCCAGCAGGAGCGCAATCCCGACGCCGCCAACCCGCTCTCTGTGCGGCTGGAGCTTCAGGCCGATTGCTATGCCGGGGTCTGGGCCGCGCGCAACCGCGACCGGCTGGAAAAGGGCGATATGGAAAGCGGGCTGAACGCCGCGCATCAGATCGGCGACGATACGCTGATGAAATCGGCAGGGCGCACCCCGGTCGAGGCCGCCTTCACCCATGGCTCCTCTGCCCAGCGGATGGAATGGCTGCGCCGGGGGATGGAGAGCGGCGATCCGGCGAAATGCGATACATTCGGGGCGATCAAAGGATAAGCGACACCTTTTGCCGTCTCGCGCGTTCCAATCGTTGAGAGGAATGCAACATCGGGGCCAGGACAATGACACTTTGCCGATTGATCGCGATTGCGCTGATCCCTTTGCTGGCCACGCCGCGCACGGTTCAGGCCCAGACGGCCACGCCAACGCCAAAGCCCCCGCCCCCCATCACCCGCGCCGCGCCCAGCGTTGAAGATGTTGCAACCACGCCGCTGAGCGATCTCAACATCCGCAAAAAGGGGGTGCCGGACATTCTGATCCGCGCGCAGGCCGCGCCCTATGGCCTGACCGGCATGGGCCGATGCTCGGCCATCCAAAAGGAAGTCAGCAAACTCAATGCCGTATTGGGCGAGGATGTTGATGCCGCGCGGCGCAGCGGGCGCAAGGTCATCCCCGGCAAGGTGGCGCAGGATCTGGTCGGGGGCATTCTGCCCTTTCGCGGCATCGTGCGCGAGATCAGCGGGGCCAATGCGGAAAACCGGGCCTTGCAGCAGGCGATCTATGCCGGGTTTGCGCGGCGGGCCTTTCTCAAGGGCGTGGGGTTGCAGAAGCGGTGCGGCTATCCGGCGCGGCCGGGGTGATTTTCAGAAAAAGTGCCTCCGGCGGGCAAAGGGACTCGTCCCTTTGCAATCCCATTTTTAAGGTGGTGCGAGTTTTGCCAGATTGCGTCATGATTTTGGAGAGCCTGCGGCGCAGAGATGTTACGCCTCATAGCGCCTTGGGCTTTTAATTTTTAGGGCGGCATCCGACACCCCTTGGCCGACGCCATAGCGCAACGATACAGGAATGGGGGTGCGAGGGCCTAGCCCCTCGTATTCAATCCTCCTTCAAAACAAAAAAGCCGAAGGCTCCTCGCCCTCGGCTCTTTTGCATTTCAGACCGAAACCGGCGTCTTAGTAAACGCGCTTCTTCGGCTTGATGTATTCGACGTCGTCGGTCAGCGTGTATTCGTGGACCGGACGGTAGTCGAGCTTGACGTTGCCGCCCTTGCCGCCCCAGCCGTCGAACCAACCCACGGTGTGCTTCATCCATTCCGCATCGTTGCGATCAGGGAAGTCTTCGTGAGCATGGGCGCCGCGCGATTCCTTGCGGGCATGGGCGCCATGCAGCGTGACCGAAGCCTGCGAGATCAGGTTGTCGAGTTCCAGCGTCTCGATCAGATCCGAGTTCCAGATCAGCGAGCGGTCCTTGATCGCAATGTCCTGCATCTTGTCATAGGTCGCGGCCAGCTTGGTCTTGCCTTCGGCCATCAGCTCGTCGGTGCGGAACACGGCGGCGTGGCCCGACATGGTGCGCTGCATCTCGGTGCGGATTTCCGCAGTCGAGCTGCCGCCCTTGGCGTGGCGGAAGTGATCCAGACGGGTCAGCGCCAGATCGGCCGAGTCGGCGGGCAGTTCGGCATGAGCCTGACCGGGCTTCACGATTTCCTTCAGGCGGTGGCCGGTTGCGCGGCCAAACACCACAAGGTCGATCAGCGAGTTCGAGCCAAGGCGGTTCGCGCCATGGACCGACACACAGGCCGCTTCGCCCACCGCGAACAGGCCCGGAACCACCGTGTCGGGGTTGCCGTCCGGCCCGATGGTCACGACTTCGCCGTGATAGTTACAGGGAATGCCGCCCATGTTGTAGTGAACGGTCGGCACCACCGGCAGAGGCTGGCGGGTCAGGTCGACACCGGCAAAGATCTTGCCGCTCTCGGTGATGCCCGGCAGACGCTCGGCCAGCACCTTGGGATCAATGTGATCGAGGTGCAGATAGATGTGGTCGCCATGCGGGCCAACGCCGCGACCTTCGCGGATTTCCAGCGCCATCGAACGCGAAACCACGTCACGCGAAGCCAGATCCTTGGCCGAAGGAGCATAGCGCTCCATGAAACGCTCGCCCTGCGAGTTGGTCAGATAACCGCCCTCGCCGCGCGCGCCTTCGGTGATCAGCACGCCCGCGCCGTAAATGCCGGTCGGGTGGAACTGCACGAATTCCATGTCCTGCAAAGGCAGGCCAGCGCGCAGAACCATGCCGCCACCGTCGCCGGTGCAGGTATGGGCCGAAGTGGCGGTGAAATACGAACGGCCATAGCCGCCCGTGGCCAGCACAACGGCATGGGCCTTGAAGCGGTGGATCGTGCCGTCATCCATGCAGATGGCGATCACGCCAACGCATTTGCCATTGTCCATGATCAGGTCGATGGCGAAATATTCGATGAAGAAGTCGGCGTCATACTTGAGCGACTGCTGATACAGCGCGTGGAGCATGGCGTGGCCGGTACGGTCGGCCGCGGCGCAGGTGCGCTGGACCGGCGGGCCTTCACCCATGTTCTGCATGTGGCCGCCGAAGGGGCGCTGATAGATCGTGCCGTCGGCGTTGCGGCTGAAGGGCACACCGGCGTGCTCCAGCTCGTAAACGGCCGCAGGGGCCTCGCGCACCATATATTCGATGGCGTCCTGATCGCCCAGCCAATCCGACCCCTTGACGGTGTCGTACATGTGCCACGTCCAGTGATCGGGCGTGTTGTTCTTGAGCGAAGCGGCGATACCGCCCTGCGCCGCCACGGTGTGGCTGCGGGTGGGGAACACCTTGGTGATGCAGGCGGTCTTGAGACCGGCTTCTGCGCTGCCCATGGTGGCGCGCAGGCCGGAGCCCCCGGCGCCGACAACCACGGTGTCGTAGGTATGGTCGATGATCTTGTAAGCAGGCGCGGACATTATCTTATGCTCCCAGCGCGAGACGGAGGATGCTGAACAGGCCATAGGCAGCGCCACCAAAGGCGGCCAGGTTCAGCGCGGTCATGGCGGCGAACTTGGCGCCGGCCTCATGAACATAGTCTTCCACCACGACCTGAAGGCCAAGGCGCGCGTGCCAGAAGGTGCTGATCACGAACAGCGCCAGACCGGTCGAGGTCACGGGGCTGATGATCCAGTCGCGCAGCGTGATGTAAGAGAAATTCGGCAGCGCCATCAGCGAGACCGCCAGCCAGCTGGTCAGCACCAGATTGCCGATCGCGGTAAAACGCTGGAGCAGCCAGTGATGCGAGCCCGAATGGGCCGAGCCAAGACCGCGAACGCGGCCGACGGAAGTTCCGTTACCCATCTTCCTATCCCCTTAGCGGGCCAGCAGGCAGGCCCAGAAGGCCGCCGTCAGCAAGATGCCAATGACCGGGCAAAGCGCCGACCAGAAATTGTTGCTTTTCACTTCAAAGCCCGCGCCAATGTCGAGCAGGAAGTGACGGACGCCCGAAACGGCGTGGTTAAACACCGACCAGCTGATGCCGATCAGCACGATGCGGCCATACCAGGTGCCAGCCTGCGCCGAAAACAGCGCATAGGCGTCAGGACCGGCAGCCAGAGTGCCAAGCCAGCAGAGCAGCAGGCCAAGCCCGGCAAACGACGCGGCGCTGCCCGTGGCACGGTGCAAAATCGAGACAGCCATAGCTGGTCCCCAGCGCCAGATCTGCAAATGCGGTGAAAGCGGCCGCGCTTTGCGGGCTTGCGAGGCTTGAGCCATTGCGACGAATCCCCCTTGGGCTGGTTCATGTTGCGTTGCGGGACAGTCCCGCGCGAAGAACCCCTTAGCCAAATCCTTGTCGCGTGCAAGCTTCACAATGAGGCATTGCCGCTAAAGTCGCAATTGGATGGCAAGACCGGGGCATTTGCGCGGCCACTTGGCATCGGCTGGGCTTGGGCCTATCTGCGCGGACATGAACGATGCCAATGACAGCCCTGAATCCGCCGAAAACTGGAAAATCACCGTTTTTGGGCCCCGCAAACAGATCGAGGCGGCGCTGATCGCGCATGAGGACGCCTTTGACTGGGATTTCGAGATCGTGCTGTCGGGCTGCGAAGTGGCCAAGGACAAGCCCGAGGAATGGGTGCTGGAGGCCTATCTGCCGCGCAAGCCGCGCAAGGCGGATAAAAATGCGGTGATCGCGCTGTTTGCCGATGCGACTCCGGAACTGATCATTGAACGCCTGCCCGATATCGACTGGATCACGGCCAGCCAGGAAGGACTCGAGCCGATCGTGGCGGGACGATTCTGCGTACACACGCCCGACCATGCGCCGGTGCCGGGCCTCATTCCTTTTGAAATTCCCGCCAGTCGCGCCTTTGGCACCGGCCATCATGAAACCACTGCCGGTTGCCTGACCATGCTGGGCCATATGAAGGACCAAGGCGTCATTGCGCGCAATGTGGCCGATATCGGGACGGGCACAGGGCTGCTGGCCTTTGCCGCGCTGGAATTGTGGCCGCGCGCCTATGCCACGGCCAGCGACATCGATGCCGCCTGCGTCGGCGTGGTCGAGCATAATTGCGCGGTCAACGGCTTTCCCATGGGCGCCCGCGCGGGCGAGGTCACGATGGTCGTGGCCGACGGCATGGACGATCCGGTGCTTCAGGCGCGCGGGCCTTATGACCTGCTGATCGCCAATATTCTTGCCGGGCCGCTGATCTCGCTGGCACCCGATTTCGCCAAATCACTGGTGCCGGGCGGGCATCTGCTGCTGGCGGGTCTGCTGGAAACGCAGGAGGCGCAGGTGCGCGCCGCCTGTCGCCGGGCGGGGATGCGCCTTGCCGCGCGGATGGTTTCGGGCGACTGGTCGATCCTGTGGCTGCGCAAGCGCAGTTATGCGCGCGTGCATGCTTCGCAGGTCGGGGCTTTGGCGGAGTGGTCGAAGAAGTGGTGAGAGGATGATGCGAGGGACTCGTCCCTCGCGCTCCCATTGCCGGGATTGCCAAGGGACGAGTCCCTTGGCCCGCCCAAGGCAAAACCCTTACTTCGTAAACTTCAGCAAAAACTGATCCGTCTTGTCATGCAGATCGAACACCTTCTTGGTGTGATCGTCCTCTGCATTGGCCAGAGCCTTGCTTTCCCCGGCAAATTTGAAGCCCGCCTTGACCACTTCAGCCTTGACCAGTTCCGGGTCGATGCGGTGCAGCGCGTCCGTATCCGTGGTGCCCGAACCCGATTTGGCCGCGTGATCGCTGACCAGATAGGTGCCGCCCGGCTTGAGCGCCGCCAGCGCCGCGGCATTGGTCGGCTCGGGGCTTTTGCCGGTGTGGTGCAGGTCGTGATAGTTCTGCGTGGTCCAGATCAGATCGACCTTTTCAGGCGGCGCGATCTGCTCGCTCACCAGCAGCTTCACATTGGAATAGGCCGGATTTTTCAGGATCGGATCGAGTCGCGCCAGACGCTCAGGCGGGGTTCCGGCCGGCATCCAGATATAGACCACGCCCTTGGGGCCGACCGCCTTGGAGAGCAGGCGGGTAAAATAGCCGCCGCCGGGCAGCAATTCGCCCACTTTCATTCCGGGCTTCACCCCGGCAAAGGCCAGCAATTCGCCCGGTTTGCGCCCCGCATCGCGCGACACATCGGCCTCAGGGCGGTCCTTGTCGACCAGAGCCGCCGCAATGGCCGCCTTGCCGCCCTGCGCCATGCCATCCTTGGCCAACGCCGCGCCCGGCATCATTACAGCCAGAGCGCCCGCGATCATCCACGCCTTCGACATATCTGATACTCCCCACTTTTATGAGACATGCGGGAGCCTAACCTAACGCGGGGGATTGCCAAGGGCCGTGAATGTAAGATTTTGTACGCGGACCCTATCCCGCCCGCGCAACGATCTCGGCCCATTCGGCTTCGGTGATCACCGCGATGCCCAGTTTCTCCGCCTGCGCCAGTTTCGAGCCCGCCCCCGGCCCCGCCACGACCAGATCGGTTTTCGCGCTGACCGAGCCTGCGGCCCGCGCGCCCAGCCTTTCGGCCTGCGCCTTGGCTTCGTCGCGGCTCATGGTTTCCAGCTTGCCGGTGAACACCACCGTCTTGCCCGCCACCTCGCTGGCCTTGGTTTCGACGATGTAGTCGGGCGGGCTGACCTCGTTCAAAAGGTCTTCCCACACGGTGACATTATGCGCCTCGTGGAAGAAATCGCCCAAAGCCTCAACCACCGCCGGGCCAATGCCGTCGATCCCCACCAGTTCAGCCCGCGCATCGGCCACTTCGGGCAGTTCGGCCGCGCCTGCATCCTCATCGGTGCGCAACTGGTTGGCCTTTTGCGCCACCTCGCGCAACACGGGCAGCGTCACGAAACGCTTGAGCAGATCGCGCGCCGTCACCGCGCCGACATGGCGGATGCCAAGGCCGAACAGCAACCGCGCCGCATCGGGCTGCCGCTTGGCCTCAATCGCATTCAACAGGTTATCCACAGACTTGTCCTGCCAACCTTCGCGCCCGACGATATCGGCGCGGCGATGGCGCAGGCGGAAAATATCCGCCGGGCTTTCCAGCCAACCCAGATTGAAGAATTCCTGAATTGTCTTTTCGCCCAATCCTTCAATATCTAATGCGCCCCTGCTGACAAAGTGCTTGAGCCTCTCGGTCCGCTGCGCCGGGCAGATCAGCCCTCCGGTGCAGCGCACATCCACCTCCCCCTCCTCGGCCACAGCCTCGCTGCCGCATTCGGGGCAATGGTCGGGGAAGGTGAAAGCCGGCCGTTCCACTTCGCGCGTCAGATTTTCCACCACCTGCGGGATCACGTCGCCCGCGCGCTGCAACACCACCCGGTCGCCGATCCGCACGCCAAGACGCGCGATCTCGTCCCGGTTGTGCAGCGTGACATTCGTGACCGTGACGCCCCCCACCAGCACTGGCGCCAGGCGCCCCACCGGGGTCAGCTTGCCCGTGCGACCAACCTGAATGTCGATCGCCTCCAGCGTGGTTTCGGCCCGCTCCGCCGGGAATTTGCGTGCGATGGCCCAGCGCGGCGCTTTGGCGACAAAGCCGAGGCGGTCCTGAAGGGCGAAGCTGTCGACCTTATAAACCACACCATCAATTTCATAAGGAAGATCAATGCGCTCTGCCTGAATATTGCGATAATGGTCGAGCATGGCCGCCAGATCTTCGCAGCGGCGCAGCCATGGCGAGACCGGCACGCCCCAGGCCGCGATCCGCTCCATCATCGCCCATTGGCCGCCTGCGGGAATGCTGCTGGCCGCGCCCCAGCCATGGGCCAGAAAGCGCAGCGGCCGCGATGCCGTCACTCGCGCATCTTTTTGCCGCAAAGACCCCGCCGCCGCGTTGCGCGGATTGGCAAAAGTCTTCTCGCCCGCCTGTTCCTGCCGCTCGTTCAGCGCGACAAAGGCCGCGCGCTCCATATAGACTTCGCCGCGAATCTCGAAAACATCGGGCGCATCGCCGCGCAATTCCTGCGGAATATCGGGAATATGCGCGACATTGGCGGTCACGTCCTCGCCCACCTGCCCATCGCCGCGCGTCGCCGCGCGCACCAGCCTGCCCTGCTCATAGCGCAGCGAGAGCGAAAGCCCGTCGATCTTGTCCTCGGCGGTAAAGGGCACCGGCGCATCCTCGGCAAGGTTCAAAAACCGCCGCACGCGCGCGACAAATTCGCCCACCTCTTCATCGGAAAACGCATTGTCGAGGCTCATCATCCGCACCTCATGCGCCACCTTGCGCAATGGCGATGCGGCAACTTCATGGCCCACCTTGTTGGTCGGGCTGTCGGGGCGGATCAAATGCGGAAAGGCCGCCTCAAGCTCGGCATTGCGGCGCACCATCGCGTCATATTCGGGGTCCGAGATTTCGGGCGCGTCATTGAGGTGATAGGCCTTGTTCGCCCGATTGATCCTGCGGGCAAGGCGCATCAGTTCATTGGCGGCTTCGGCTTCGGTCGGCAAAGATTGGGGCGTGGTCATGCCCGCCTCTTAGCCCAGCGTCAGCACACTCGCCACCATTGGGCGCCGAATGGCGAAACCGAGTTGTTCATAAAGCGCGATCGCCGCCGCATTCCCGGCCCATGAATGCAGATAGGCCGCATCGCCCCGCGCCGCCAGATCCGCCATCACCCGCAAAATCAGCCGCCGCGCCAGCCCGCGCCCGCGATAATCGGGATCGGTGCAAACCCCGCTGACCTCGGCCCAGCCATCGCCGGGGCGAGCGCGCTCGCCCGCCATGGCGATCAGCCGCTCGCCGTCGAATATGCCGTAGAATTGCCCGTAAAGCCGGGTCTTTGCCCCCCACGGCCCCGGCTTTGTCGCAATGGCCAGCGCGGCCATCTGATCGGCGTGGCTCTCATCCAGCGCCGCGATCCCGGCGAAATCGGCCTCTGGCGGCGGATTTTGCGAAACCATCTGCACCAAGGGCGCCGTCAGTTTCGCAGTCAGGCCGGGGGCGGACACTGCCTCGGGTTCGACCAGCCAGATTTCATCCTCCGGCCCGTTCAGCAAATCGAGCAAAGCCGCGTCATGCCCCGGCGCGGCATTGGTGAAAGGGCCGTAATCGGGATCGATTCGCACCGCCGTCCGCGCCGCGTTCCAGCGGGCCAAATGCGATTGACGGGTGTTGAGAGCGGTCCAGAACGGGCGGTCGAGAGGATGCATAACCCATTATATAGGGAGGATAAAGCCGGGGTCCAGCCCCACGCATCCCGCCGCCCTAGACCCGTTCCAGCAACCGGTCCGCCTGCGCTCTGGCCTCAGGGGTAATCTCGGCGCCCGAAAGCATCCGCGCGATTTCCTCCTGACGACCGCTGCCGTCCAGCAGCACCACGCCCGTGCGCGTGACCAACCCATCGGAAGATTTGGCGATAAAATAGTGCTGCCCCCCGCGCGCCGCCACCTGCGGACTATGCGTGACCGCCAGCAATTGCCCGGAGGAGGCCAGACGCGCCAGACGCTCGCCAATGGCCTGTGCCACCGCGCCGCCCACGCCCCGGTCGATTTCGTCGAAGATCATCGTGGCCGCCCCGCCCTCTTCGGCCAGAGCAACCTTCAACGCGAGGATAAAGCGCGACAATTCGCCGCCCGATGCGATTTTCGCCAAAGGTGCGAAATCCGCCCCCGGATTGGTGGCGATCATGAATTCGACCCGGTCCATGCCCGACGCGCCCCATTGCGCCTCATCCAGCCGGGCCACATCGGTACGAAACCGCGCCGCGTCCAGTTTGAGCGGCGCCAGTTCAGCCTTGACCGCCGCGTCCAGCCGCAGCGCCGCCTCGGCCCGCGCGCTGCTCGCCGCCTCGGCCAGTTTCAGCCATGCCGCGCGCGCCTTGGCTGCGGCCTGTTCCAGCGCCGCCACCTCGGCCTCGCCGCCCTCAATCGCGCTCAGGGCGCTGCGCATTTCCTCCAGCTTGGCGGGCAAATCCTCGACCGCGCAGCCGTGCTTTCGCCCCGCCGCGCGCAGATCGAACAGGCGCGTTTCCACCCGGTCCAGCGCCAGAGGATCAAACGCCAGCGCATCAAGCGCCCGGTTCAGCTTGTCCTCGGCATCATCGGCCTCGATCATCGCCCGGTCGAGCGCGGCCAGCACCTCCTCAAGCAGCGGATGTTCGCCGGCGATACGGTCGAGCCGCCTTGCGGCCACGCGCAATTCGGCCAGCGGCGAATGCGATCCGGCAAACACCTGCTGCACCGCGCCCAGATCGCCCGCCAGTCGCTCGCCTTTTTGCATGGTTGCGCGTTCGCCGGCCAGTTCCTCTTCCTCGCCCGCCTGTGGGGCAAGCGCTTCGAGCTCGGCCACATGGGCCTGAAAAAGCTCACGATCCTCGGCTGCCTTGGCAATGCCCGCGCGCGTCTTGGCCAGCCTGGCCTCGGCCTGCCCCCATGCCTTCCACGCGGCCTCCATGGCGGCGGTATCGACACGCGCATAGCGGTCGAGCAAGGCACGATGGCCACGCGGATTGACCAGCCCGCGATCATCATGCTGCCCATGGATTTCAACCAGATAGGGCGCCACTTCACGCAGCAGGGCAACACTGGCGGGCTGATCGTTGATAAAGGCCTTGGACCCGCCATCGGCCTTGATCTGGCGCCGAATCAGGATCGGTTCGCCCGGCTCGACCTCGACGCCCGCATCCGCCAGCGTCCGCGCCACCGCGCCATGCAGCGCGCCCGGCTCGAACGAGGCGGTCACGCTGGCCAGATCGGCGCCTGCGCGCACCAGACCGCTGTCGGCCCTCATCCCCAGAATCAGGCCCAGGGCATCGAGCAGGATCGACTTGCCCGCCCCCGTCTCGCCCGTGAGCACGCCAAGGCCCGGCGCGAAAGCGAGATCGAGCGCCTCGATCAACACGATGTTGCGAATGGAAAGATGGCTAAGCATGTTCGCGCATCGTTCTAGCCGATGCGCAGGCCCGCGTCTATGCCCTCAAACGCCTTCAAAACATCCAGCGCCAGACCGCAACGGCCACCGAAATCAGCCAGATGCCCATAATCAGCCCATATTCGATATAAAACGCGGGCGGCCCCCGGTTGGGGTTCAGCAATTCCGGCCCATCGGGATGCAGCATGGGCGGCGGCGCGCTGTTCAGCATCTCGCGCATAAGTTCCGCAGCGGCGGCCTCATCAAGCCATTCGCTCTGGTCCTGCCCGGAAGTCTTGCGCCATTCGCTCATACCTGGCCCTGCCCTTCGGCAACATTCTGGGCCATGGCGGCTTAACCATCGGTATTATCGCAATACGGACAATATCTTATTCCGCCGCCTCGGCCGGCGATTCCTCGGGCGGGTCGGCAAAGGGCGGTTCAACCAGAATCGGGTCGGCCAGAGTCAGCCGGTCGAGCATGGCGGCCATTTCATCGCGCACGGCTAGCATCAGCCCGCGCAACCGGCAATCTGCCTCGGGCAGGCAATTGGCGCAATGTTCGTGGGCAAACCGGCTCGCACAGGGCACCAGCGCCAGACTGCCCCGCGTAATACGGATGATGTCGCCATAGCGGATATCGCATGGCGCCAGCGCCAGTTCATAGCCGCCCTCGCGGCCGCGATGGCTGATCACCAGCCCTTCGCGCACCATTTCCGACAGGATGACGGTGAGGAACTTGCGTGGGATATTCTGCGCCTCGGCAATCGCGTCGAGCCGAATCGGACCCTGCTGCCACAGGTCAGCAAGGTGCTGAAGCGCGCGGATCGTATAGCGGGTTTTCTGCGATAGCATGGCGGCGGCATAACAGCGCCCATCCGAAGAAAATGTCAATCTCCGGGTTAGACATTCCACGGTGTCGTAAACAGATATGCCCGGCAGCCCGCCGCATAAAGCAAAAGGCCCGCGCCTATCCGGCACGGACCCTTGCAAAACCGCCGATGCGCGCGATCAGCTCGCCTTGGTGCCGGGGGCATATTTGCCCATCATGGCATAGGCCTTCTCATACCACTCGCTGCCCGGATAATTGGCGCCCAACACGGCGGCATATTTCTGCGCCTCCTCCGGGATGCCCAGCGCCAGATTGGTTTCCACCAAACGGAACAGCGCCTCGGCGGTGTGGCTGGTCATCTGATACTTGTCTATCACATTGCGGAAGCGGATATCGGCGGCCAGCCAACGGCCCGAACGCTCGTAAAAGCGGCCGATGTCCATTTCCTTGCCGGCCAGATGGTCGTTCACCAGATCGATCTTGAGCCGGGCATCGGTGGCATAACGTGTATTGGGATAGCGGCGCACCACGTCATTAAGCGCCGAAAGCGCCTGAAGCGTGATTTTCTGGTCGCGGCTGACGTCGCTGATCTGCTCGTAATAGCACATGGCGATCAGGTAATAGGCGTAAGGCGCATCCTTGTTGCCCGGATGGATCGAGAGGAAGCGCTGCGCCGACTGCACCGACTTGGCGTAATCGCGCGCCGAATAATAGGAAAAGGCGCTCATCAACTGGGCGCGGCGGGCCCAGGGGCTGTAGGGGTGCTGGCGCTCAACCTCGTCAAACAGCGCGGCCGCCGTCTTGTCCTCGCCCGCATCCAGACGCTTCTTCGCCTCAAGGTAGAGCGAATCAACGTCGCGCGCGACATAGGCGGTATCCTTGGGCTTCTTGCCCCGCCCGGCGCAGCCGCCGGTGATCGCCATCGCGCCAACGGCACAGGCAAGGAGGACAACACGCGGCGACAGGCTGATGCTGGGCTTAGACATGGTTTGGCCTATAGCCAGCGTCTGGCTGAACGCCAAGTGAAAGCGCATGGCCGCGTGTCGCAATTCATGGGGCATCCGTCCGTTATCTTGCGTTGCGCTGGGGCGACTGCAACATCCGGCGCAGCAATTGCGCATAATGGCGCGACACCAGCTCAATCTCCTGATCGGGCCGGACCGCCACGCGGAACAGGCGCGGCGCCATCACCACACTGGCCAGCAGGACCGTGGCCCAGAGCTCGGCATCAAGCGCGCCGCTGGCTGTGGGTCCGCCCTTGCCGTCTTCCTGACGCGCCACCTGCGGCGAACGCGAGGCTAATTCGACCAGCTGGTCCCAGCGCGGAAAATTGTTCTGGATCGGCGTATGATTGACCAGATCCATCACCCATTCATGCATCAGTTCGGGATTGCCCAGCGAAAACTGTACCGCCTTTTCAAGCCAGGTCTGCGAATCGCCGGGCGCCACCATCATCTCGCTCAGCTTTGCCCCGAACCATGCCTTGGCGGCCGACAGCAAAGCCTCGCGGCTGTCAAAATGATAATAGACCGTCGAGCGGTTCATGCGCGCGTCGCGGGCAAGCGTGGCCACCGTCAAGGAACCGACACCGTCGCGCCCTATCAGCCCCACCGCCCGCTCGACCAGCTGGCGGTGTGTCTCCTCATAATTGCGATTGCGACGCTGTTCTAAAGTCTGGCGCGATTCCGACATGCCCTTTGGCAATTCCACATTTGTTAGGAAATCAAGCTATTTAACCTGTTTTCCCTCTATAAGGGGTAATTTATTCAGGAACCGTTCGCGATCTTTGAACAATCGTTAGCATTTAGTCGTAAAACCATTTTTACCCAATCGCCATCATTGCGCCAGCCAAGGTCGTACCCGGCAACAGATTCGCCATGGTTAGCCATAGGTTAATCGCCCCACCTTTCTGCCCGCGCCCTCAATCCCAATAGGCCACCGCGCGCAATTCGATGCTGGCGCGAATTTGGGCATTGGGCAGACTGGTGTCGTGAAAGGCGGTGTGCGGGCAACGCCATGTGCGCGCATGATCGCTGTCGTGGAATTTGAACAACAGCACATCGTCGCGCTCCATGTTCGAAAAATACCACCAGCGATGCGCCGGATTGTGACGGAAAATAGTGGCCGCGATCATCTGGTCCTCGCCCTCGACCGGCGCGGTCAAAGCCTCGCCCACGGGGAATTCGTCGACCACGAACAAGGTGTTCGAAACCCCCTCGCCATCGGCCACCGAGCGACCATCACACACCGCCAGCGGCCAATCCTGAGGCCCGGGCGAAAATGCCCGCCAGAGCGAGACACAGCAGAAGCGACGATAACCATCGCGCGAACCGAAACGCTGCTCATGCATCCGCGCGGCGGCCTTGTGGGCGGTGTGCGTGTTGTAATCGACATGGGCCTCACCGGCGGGAGGCTGGATACCGCCGGCATGCTGATAGTTTTCCGTCTTTTCCTGGGCGCGAGTCGAAAGATCGGCGCTGGTGCGGATCATCCAGCCCTGCGTGGCCACCCGGTCCGCCCCGGTCAGGCTGCGGATGATCCGGGCGGCCTCGGCGTGATATTTGTCCTCCACCTCTTCCCGGTTCCAGAAATCCTCGACCGCGCTCGGCCCCTTGCCGATCATGAAACCATGGGTGTCAAAGGCAAAGTGGTCGCGGATCGGCATGCCGTCGCGCACCACCGCCTCGTAATCGCGATATTCGCCGGTGTTGATCTCGGCCCCGGCGCGGACATAGCGGCGCGTGACGAAATCACCGGGCGCCAGATAGCGTATCAGGGCCGGGGCCTGCCGCTGCTGGTCCTCCACGGCGTCACGGATGATGGTGGCCATTATCTGCTCCTCTCTCTCGGATTCGCGCTCTCGGGCGATGTCGGAAAGAAGGTAACGGATGTTAGGGAATTACACAAGCGTGTAAGAAGAGGGGAATGCGAGGACACAGACCCGCCCGCCGCCCCAACAAGCTCGCCCTCCCCGCGCCGCAGGCCATAAAAAAGACGGCCCCGCCGCAAACGCAACGGAGCCGCCCAAACCCAATTATAGGGATTGCAAAGGGTCGAGACCCTTTGCCCGCCGGAGGCAAAACCTCCTTAAATTACTTCACCAACCCGGCATGCACCAAAGCCGCATCCACCGCCTTGCGCGCGCCTTCATTGCAGGCCACCAGCGGCAGACGCAGTTCTTCGCGGAACCCTTCGAAAACCTTCGACAGCGCATATTTCACCGGCCCCGGCGAGGCATCCTCGAACATGGCATAGTGCAGCGGATAGAGCAGATCGTTCAACCGGCGCGCCTCGGCCAGGTTGCCCGCCGCGCAGGCCGCCTGGAAATCGGCGCACAGGCGCGGCGCGACATTGGCCGTCACCGAGATGCAGCCAACCCCTCCGGCCGCGCTGAAAGGCAGCGCCAGTTCATCGTCGCCCGAAAGCTGACAGAAGTCCTTGCTGATGCCCATGCGGTGATCGGTCACGCGCGAAAGATCGCCGCTGGCGTCCTTGATGCCGATGATCTTGCCGGGAAAACGACGCGCCAGTTCGATCACCGTCTCCGGCTTGATATCGGTGACGGTACGTGCAGGCACATTGTAGAGCACGATCGGCAGGTCGATATGTTCGGCCAGATAGGAGAAATGGGCAAGCAACCCTTCCTGCGACGGACGATTGTAATAGGGCGCGACGAGCAGCGCGGCCGCAGCCCCGCATTTCTTGGAAAAAGTCATGTGCAACAAAGCGTTTTGCGTATCATTGCTGCCGCAACCGGCGATCACCGGCACGCGTCCGGCGGCCTGCTCGATGCAGACCTCGATCACGCGGTGGTGTTCGGCATTCGACAGGGTGGAATTTTCCCCCGTCGTCCCGCAAGGCACCAAAGCGCTCGAACCGTTCTCGATCTGCCAGTCCACCAAACGGCGGAAAGTCGGCTCGTCAAACGCTCCATCGCGAAAAGGTGTCACCAGAGCGGGTATGGAACCGGAAAACATGGACTTTATCCTCTTTCATCGCCCACCTATAGGCGGCATGGCAAATATGCCTGCCGCGCCATGGGCCGGCGCCTACTATCGCAACGCCTGATAAGGAGCCATAGGCCATCGTGTCCAGCACCATGATGCCCCGTTCAAAATCCACCTTTGCACGCCGTCGGCGCCGGGTGGCCTCGCTGGCGCTGTTGGCGACGGTGGTGCTCTCCGCCCCCGCGCAATGTCAGGAGGGCGCCGAATGGGACCGCGCCCGCGCCGAATTGAAGGCCAGCGCGCCCGGCGCCGTGGCCCCGGCCATCGCCCGCTGGAAACAGTTGGTGGGCACGGAAAATCAGGGATTTGACGCCTATGCGGGCTTTGTTCTGGCCTGGCCGGGCTTTCCTTTGGAGGAATCCTTGCGCCGCGCGGCGGAAAAATCGCTGGCGATCCAGAATGTGCCTTCGGCGCGGATTGTCGCGCTGTTTGACCGCTTTCCCCCGCTGACCAACCCGGCCCGCGCGCAATATGCGCTGGCGCTGGCGGCCGAAGGCCGGGCGCGCGATGCGGCCGATATGGCGCGCGCGGCATGGCGCGGCGGGGCGATGAGCGATGCGGCCGAGGCGGCGATTCTTGCCCGCTGGGGCGACAGATTCGCTCAGACCGATCATGATTCGCGGCTCGAGGCGCTGCTTTGGGACGGTTCGACCGCGCAGGCCGCGCGCGCGCTGACCCGCGCCTCGCCAACCCGCTGGGCCGTTGCGCAGGCGCGTCTGGCCATTCAGCAGGGCGCGGGGGTGGAACCCCCGATGGTCGGCCCCGATGCGATCGAACAGGGCGCCGCCACCGCGCGCACGGCCGATGAACAGGCCGAAATGGCGCGCATCACCGCCGAGGCCAATCCGGGCCTTGTCATGCCTTCTGCCCCGGCGCCTGCTCCGGCGCTTTTGGCCGCCACGCCTGAAATGCTCTCCGATCCGGGCTATCTGGTGGACCGGGCGCGCTATCTGCTCCGGCGCGGGCGCGGGGCCGAGGCTGCCAGTCTGCTGGCCACGCGTCCGCCGCTGGCGCGCCCGGCGCTCGACCCCCGGCGCTGGACGGCGGTCCTGCTGGCCGCGGCGCGGGCGGGCGGGCCATCCGATTCGCTGCGTATCGCAAAAGGCGCCGCCGAAGGCTTTCCCGAGGGCAGCGAGATCGCGCAAATGGCCTTTGGCGTGCGCGACGATTACACCTCGCTGATGTGGCTGGGCGGTACGGCGGCGCTCTGGCAATTGCGCGATGCGACCTCGGCCGCCCAATTGTTCTATAATTACGCCCATGCCGCGCGCACCCCGATGACGCGGGCCAAGGGCTATTATTGGGCGGGCCGCGCGCTGGACAGCGTGGGACAGAGCAATGGCGCGTATGAATATTTCCGCTGGGCCGCGCAATTCCCGGATCAGTTCCACGGGTTGCTGGCGCTCGAACGACTGGGCCTGCCGATCCCGCCGCTGCATGATGGACGCCGCGCCGCGCCCACCCATGCGCAGGCGCGCGACTTTGCCGCCCGCCCGATCACCCAGGCCGTGCACGAAGTGGCCCGCGATGCCGAATGGCAGACCACGATCCGCTTCTTCCGCGAAATCGCCAATCAGGCCAAGGTCGAGGCCGATTTCACCATGCTGGCCGATCTGGCCCGGTCGCTGGGGCGGCGGGATCTGGCGGTGATCGTGGGGCAGGCGGCGGAAAATGCGGGCTTCAACAATTTCCGCGATTCCGCCTTCCCCATCACGCCAACCCCTCCGGGCAGCGACTGGACATGGATCCACGCCATTTCGCGTCAGGAAAGCCAGTTCAGCCAGAACGCCATGTCGCGCACCGGTGCGCGCGGCCTGATGCAATTGATGCCGGGCACGGCCGCCGAACAGGCGCGCCGCCTCGGCCTGCCCTCGTCAACACAGGCGCTGATCGACGATCCGCTGTATAACACCACGCTGGGCAATGCCTATTTCCAGCGGTTGGTGACCTCCTATCGCGGGTCCTATCCGCTGGCGGTGGCGGCTTATAATGCGGGGCCGGGCAATGTGAACAAATGGATCGCATCACGTGGGGATCCGCGTATGCCGGGCGGGCCGGAATGGGTGGAATGGATCGAGAAGATCCCTTTCAGCGAAACCCGTTCCTATGTCGCCCATGTGCTGGAAAACGCCGTCACCTATGAGGCGATGTATCCCGATCATGCGGCCTACAAGGGTGCCAATCCGCTCAGCCATTATCTGAAAGAGCCGCGCCCCGCCCCGCCGCCGCCTGCGGTCATGCCGGCACCTTCGGGGATGCCTGCACCTTCCGGCATGCCGGTGCGTACGCCCGCGCCCACCTATGGGCCGCAGCCGACCTACACCTCCTCGCCGATCATCCAGCCGGTCAGGCCGGGGCAGTAAGGAACACCGGCATATCGCTGTTCGCCATGCTGATCCCCGCGCCGTTCAGCATGGCGACGATATGGCCCCGGTGATAGGTGGCATGGTTGACCACATGCATCAGGATGGCCTCACGCGTCATCGCGCCATCCCCGCCGCCGATGAAGGTGAAAGGCACCATCTGCGCCCGCGCATCGGCGTCCAGCTCGGCGCCATAATCGAGGAACCATGCGTCCAGAGCGGCCAACTCCGCGCCGATCCGCGCCATGGGCGGCGGATGGCCGGGGTCGCGGCTGGTATGGCCATGGGCGCGGCCCAGCAGATGGGCCTGCCACACCTGCGCGATCACCAGCATATGGTGATAGGTCCGCCGGATCGAACCGAACACCACCGGCTGCGGCGCATCAAGCAACGCATCCGGCAGGTCTGACAGGCGATTCATGACAATCCGGTTGGCCCATTGGCCATAGGCAAGATAGGTTTGCAGCATGGCGTCCGGTTTGCCCGTCCCGGCCGCCATCGGCAAGGGCGTCAAAAGCTGGCCTTGAGTTCCAGCGTGGCGGCATTGTCATTGGTATCCTTGCCGCCCGGCACAAAGCCATGCTGGTTCAGATAGCCCAGTTCCAGATTCACCCGCCGATTGAGCGGCATGTTGAAGCCGAGCGAATTGCGCATCCGCTCCTCGCCGCCCAGCCGCTGGAAACCGTTGCTGTTGGCATCGATAAAGCTCTCGTGGGCGGCCACCAGCATCACCTTGCCCACCACCGGCATCGCGGCCTTGATATAGGGCCGCAGGCGCCACCCCGTCCCGGCCAGCCCCTCGCGCCAGCGCTGCTCGACCCGGATGCGGCCCGAAAACCGCACAGGGCCCATCGTCAGCAGGCGGTCAAAGCTCAATTGCTGGCGAAAGCGATGCTCCATGATGGTGAAATTGCCATGGGCATATTGCGGGTCATGGGTATAGCCCAGATAAAACACCATCCCGAGCGGTCCGCCCTTGTCGCCGATCTCGTGGCCCAGCATCAGGTTCTGTTCCAGCTCGTAAAAGCCGCGCGCCTGGCTGAAGCGGGTGATGTTTTCCGCCGAGGCGCGCCAGCCATCGCCCAGATTGCCGGTCAGCGTGACGATTTCCCAATGCTGGGCGTCGCTGGCCATGGCGGCCGCCGGCGAGATGGACGCCATGGCCAAAAGCGCCTTGGCCGCCCCCACGGCCATGGCATGAAATGTGTTGCGCTGCACTTGTTGCAATTCCCGAATATGACAATTTGGCGTCAACTATGACGATATGATGACAGTTTTATGTCAGTCGATTGTCATAAAACACCTTGACCTGGCGCTGGCACAACCAAACCTCGGAAGAAATGTGACAAAAAGCTTGTAACAATCGGTGGTTTTTGACGCGGGCGCGACGCGATGCCATGCCTTGGCGATGAACGAATCGCCCGCCCTTGCCGCCCCCTTTACCGATCAGGACATCGAAGCCATTGCACTGGGCATGGTCGAATGCCGCCTGCCCAAGGAACGCTGGACCCATGGCGCGCATTGGGCCGCCGCGCTCTGGCTTCTGCGCTATCGTCCTGAAATTGCCGAACCGCAGGCGATGGGAGCAGCCATCCGCGCCTATAATGAATCGGTGGGCGGGGTGAATGACGACACCTCGGGCTATCATGAAACGATCACCATCGCCTCGCTGCGCGCCGCACGGGCCGAACTGGCGCGTCATGGATATGACACGCCGTTGTCACAAATCCTTGCCGTCCTGCTGGTGGGTGATCTGGGCAAAAGCGACTGGCCGATCGCCTATTGGCGGCGCGAAACGCTGTTCAGCGTGGCCGCACGGCGCGGATGGGTGGCGCCCGATCTGGGGGAATTGCCGTTCTGAACCCTTGCCTTGGGCGCGGCCCTGACCCTATGCCCGCGCGATGAGAAACATGCGCCCCGCCCCCAAGCCTGCCGCCACGAAAGCCCCCGGCGAAGGTCCGCCGATCACACCTGCGGGCATGGCGGCGCTGCGCGCGCGCTATGATCATCTGCTGGGCACCGAACGTCCGGCGATTGTCGAGATCGTCAGTTGGGCGGCGGGCAACGGCGACCGCAGCGAGAACGGCGACTATCTCTATGGCCGCAAACGGATGCGCGAGATCGACCGCGAACTGGCCCATTTGGCCCGCCGCATGAAGGCATGCCGGGTGGTCGACCCGGCGCGGCAGGAGGACCGCAGCCGGGTCTGGTTCGGCGCCAGTGTGGAAATCGCCGACGAGGATGACAATCGCAAACACCTGACCTTTGTGGGCGATGATGAGCAGGATGCCAGCAAGGGGCTGATCGGATGGTCGGCGCCGATTGCGCGGGCGCTGCGCGGGGCGGCATTGGGCGATTTGCGCCGCGTGGCCCTGCCGGGCGGCGAAAAGGAGTGGGAAGTGATGGTGATAACCTATCCTGCGGCCCCATAAATCGCGCGACAGGTAATAAATACTCTCCATTTTCGCTCTTGCGCGCAGGAAACTTTCGCATCTAAGGCGCTTGGCGGAGGAAAGCGCCGGGATCGGATGGCGCTGGCTTAGGAGACATACCATGCGCCATCGGCCAACCGGCCTTTGGGCAAAGCATCGTCGCAGCCTTATGGCGGCTGCCTTGCTGTGCCCCACCCCTGCTTTGGCCCAGACCGCAACCCCATTGGCGAGCGGCGCGAATGCCGCCGATACGGTATGGATCCTGATCTCCAGCGCGTTGGTGCTGCTGATGTGCCTGCCGGGCCTGTCGCTGTTCTATGGCGGTCTGGTGCGGGCCAAGAATTTCCTGTCGGTGATGGTGCAGGTCGGCGTGATCACGGCGGTGGCCTCGCTGCTCTGGGTGTTGGTCGGCTATGCGCTGGCGTTCGGGCCGGTGGGCAATGGCTGGATCGGGGGCCTTTCGGGCCTTGGTCTGGCGCATCTGGCCCCGGTGCGGTCCGGCACGACGCTGCCGGAAAACACCTTTGCCCTGTTCCAACTCTGCTTTGCCGCGATCACACCCGCGCTGATGGCGGGCGCCTGGGTTGACCGGGCACGTTTCGGCTGGGTGGCGGCTTTCTGCGGCCTGTGGGGGCTGGCCGTCTATGCCCCGGTGGCGCACTGGATCTGGGGCGGCGGCTGGATGAGCACCGGCTATGGCACGCTCGATTTTGCAGGCGGCATTGTCGTCCACACCACGGCGGGCGTTTCGGCGCTGGTGGCGGCATGGGTGCTGGGCGCGCGGACGGGTTTTCCCAAGACGCTGATGCTGCCCCATTCGCCTGCGCTGACGATGCTGGGCGCGGGGCTGCTCTGGGTCGGCTGGTTCGGCTTTAACGGCGGCAGCGCGCTGACCGGCAGCGCGGCGGCGGCCAGCGCGATTTTGAACACCCATACGGCGGCCTGCGCGGCGGCGCTGGTGTGGATCGGCATCGAAGCGGCCCATGTGGGCAAGCCGACCAGCGTGGGCTTTGCCACCGGCGCGGTGGCGGGTCTGGCCACGGTGACGCCTGCGGCCGGGATGATCGCGCCGGGCGCGGCGGCGGTGTTTGGTCTGGCGGGCGCCTGCGTGTGCTATGCGATGATCCAACTGGTCAAGCAGCGCTGGAAGATCGACGACTCGCTCGACGTGTTCGCGGTGCATGGCGTGGGCGGGATGATCGGCTCGCTCGGCCTTGCCGTGGCGATGAGCCCCTCGCTGGGCGGCACGGGATATGCCGCGGGCGGCAGCATGGGCCATCAATTGGTGGCGCAGGCCGTGGGCGTGGGCGTGACGGCGGCTTGGTCGGCGGTGATTTCCTATGTTCTGGCCGTGGGTCTGGGCAAGATCATGCCGATGCGCGCCACCGAGGATGACGAGCGCGAGGGCCTCGACATCACCTCGCATGGCGAGCGGGCATGGGAACTGGATTGATCCGGGTGGATTGATCTCGCGCCAGATTGATTTCATAGGGCCGCATGATTTAAGGAGGCCGGGTGATGAAACACCCGGCCTTTTTTCTTTGCCTTCTTGCCCTGACCGCCGCGCCTGCGCAGGCGCGCGATGCGCTGGGCATGTTTGGCGCATGGGGCGCGTTTCGCGATGCGGGGATTCCGCGCTGCTATGCCATCGCCATGCCCGAAGGAGGCGCGCGGCGCGAGGTCGATCCCTATGCCGACGTTGGCCTCTGGCCGAAAAAGGGCGTGCGCGGGCAGGTCCATTTCCGCCTCTCGCGCAGGATACAGCCGGGCGCGGCGGTGCAATTGTCGCTGGCGGGCCAGCATTACCGGCTGATCGGCGGCGGGATCGAAGCATGGGCGGCCGACGCGCGGATGGAGGCCGCCATTCTGGCCGCGATGCGATCGGGCGAGATCATGACGGTATCCTCACGCGATGGCGCGGGGCGCCTGTTCAGCGACCAATATACACTGCCCGGCGCGGCCACGGCCATGGATGCGGCGGCTCTGGGCTGCGCCCAAGGGCGATAGGGCCAAGGTTACGAGGCCGGGCGACAGGGTAGCATTTTGCCCGATTCGCCGCTATGGGCGCGATTATGGACACCCCCCTTCCCACTTCTCCCCTGCCCACGTCGATGCCGATTGCCGGCCATATCGACCCTGTCGTCACCGCGCGCGACATCACCGCGCGCGCCGATGGTCGCGTCGATCTGCTGGGTCTGGCGCGCCCGCGCATCGCCGAAATCTTTGCCGAGGCGGGCCTTGAGCCGAAACAGGCCAAGCTGCGCGCCAAGCAGGTCTATCATTGGATTTATCATCGCGGCGTCACCGATTTTGACGCGATGACCGATATTGCCAAGACCATGCGCCCATGGATGAGCGAGCGTTTTGTCATCGGCCGCCCGGAAATCGTCGTTTCCCAGCACAGCGAGGACGGCACGCGCAAATGGCTGCTGCGCACCGATGACGGGCATGAATTCGAGATGGTGTTCATCCCCGATGCTGATCGCGGCACGCTTTGCGTCTCTTCGCAGGTCGGCTGCACGCTCAATTGCCGCTTTTGCCACACCGGCACGATGCGTCTGGTGCGCAATCTGACGCCGGGCGAAATCGTGGGGCAGGTCATGCTGGCGCGCGATGCTCTGGGCGAATGGCCCAAGGCAGGGCAGGCCGATTACGCGGCGCTGACCGATGATCTGGTCGATGATGAGGGCGGCTATTCGCCTGACGGCCGTTTGCTCACCAACATCGTGATGATGGGGATGGGCGAGCCGCTGTATAATTTCGACAATGTGAAGGGCGCGCTCAAACTGGTGATGGATGGCGACGGGCTGGCTTTGTCCAAGCGCCGCATCACGCTTTCGACCAGCGGCGTGGTGCCGATGATGGGGAAATGCGGCGAGGAAATCGGCGTCAATCTGGCCGTTTCGCTCCATGCCGTGACCAAGGAAGTGCGCGACGAGATCGTGCCGATCAACCGCAAATATGGCATCGAGGAACTGCTTCAGGCCTGTGCGGATTATCCCGGCGCGTCCAATTCGCGCCGCATCACGTTTGAATATGTGATGCTCAAGGACAAGAACGACACCGACGAGCACGCGCATGAACTGGTGCGCCTGCTGCGCCAGTACAATCTGCCCGCCAAGGTGAACCTGATCCCGTTCAACCCCTGGCCCGGCGCGATTTACGAATGCAGCACGCCCGAGCGTATCCGCCAGTTTTCAAACATCATTTTCGAGGCGGGCATTTCGGCCCCCGTGCGCACCCCTCGCGGGCGCGACATCGATGCGGCCTGCGGACAATTGAAGACCTCGGCGCAGAAAATGTCGCGCGCCGAACTGGATCGTCTGGCTGAGGAAAAGCAGGCTGCTCTGGGATAAGGCCATCAGCGTGATCCCGGTTGGGGGGTGGATGACCCCGCCCGATATGCTGGCTCTGGCCAGTCGGGTGGGGCATCAGCTGGCCAGCGAGTGCGAGATCCGCAGCCAGCGCGGCAAGACCTTCCGCGAGGCCTTCATGGCGGCCAGTTTTGCCCAGCATCGCCATGCCGAGGGGGTGCGGCTATTGCCCGAAACCGGCAAGCCCACGCCCGACTTCGAAATCCGGCTGCATGGTGTCGACCTGGTTTTTGAAAATACCGAGGCGGACAATCCGCTGGTCCATCGCAACACCGCCTATGAAACGACGTGTCGGCAATTCGAGTTGGGCGCACCTTATATTTCGCCCACACCCGTGATGATCGCGCCCGACGCCTATGCCGCCGAAATCGCGCGGCTGATCGCCAAGAAATGCGCGAAACGGTATGAACGCTGCGATGGCTTGCTGATCCGCTCGAACACGACTTGGATCGAAGGGCTGGCCGATCCACCGCTGAAGTGGTGGCAGGATGCCTGCGCGCAGGCCGCCAACCATTTTGATGAGGTCTGGGTCTTCCATCATCGCCGCTTTTTCGCGGTATTTGGCGCGCCAACCCGCGCCGGTTGAAACACCGCCCCGGCCCATCGGACCGAGGCGGGCAAAGTAAACGCTCAGCCTTCACCCAGCGGCTGGGCGGGCGCCCAATTGGGCGTGCCGATATAGCTGAAATCGACGTCCGCTCCAAAATGCGCCTCGGCCGCGGCCCGGCTGAAGCCTTCCTCGCCGGGCAGCAGCGCTGCGCCATCATCGAAACGTTCGCCATTCGCATCATTCTGCCAGATTGCCATGATAAACGCTCCTTACTGATAATCGAGGTTGAGGCCGACAATCGCGCCCGCGGCGATCGCGGTCGTGTCGCCGTCTGCGGCGGCGGCGGTCAGCGCATAGGCGATGCCGGTCGAGAAATAGAGGCCGTTGGCCCATGTCGCGCTGGCGGAAAGGGCGGCATTGGGCGGGATGGCGATGGTCTTGATCGGGGTATCGGTGCCGACGACAGGCGCACCCGCCTTATTGTAAAGCTTGAGGTAAATGACCGAAGCACTTGTATTATGGGCCTGAATGGCAAAGAGATCACCCGCCCCCACCTTGGCCACAGTGGCATTGGTGCCCGCCGCGCTCGAGGCGATACGGCTGACCGCGATGGGCTTTTTCTGCCGATCCCACGTGCTGCCGTTGAAGAGGAAACCGCGCGTCAGCGTCATGATCGTGTTCACGCTGTTGGTTGCGCTATCGGTGATATTGCCCGACACGCCCGCGATATAGCCCCCGCTCCATTGCAGGCGGACCGCCAGCGCTCCTGAACTGTCAAGCTGAAGCGATCCGACCTGCCCGCTCGTCAGCGTGGGCTGGGCGGTGTTGTAGACCCCTGCCGTGGTGATCGCACTCTGGTCGCTGGCCAGCACGACCGGCAGGCTGGCGGCAGCGGCTTTCTGGCCAAGGCCGGCGGGAAATTTGCCCAGCAGGCGCTTGAACAGGGCGATCAGGCTGGCGGCGGCCGAATCGGACGCCGCCGCCGCATCGGTGGTGGCCCCCATGGCCGCCAGCGCCCCATCGCCCAGCGCCACTGGCAGGGGCGTGTCGGCCGAAACCGTGGCGGCCGAATTGTCGGCATTGGCAAAGGCAACGGCATTGGCCGGGGTATAGGTGGCCGGATAGACAATTTTGGGATTGGGCATGTCAAACTCCATCTCTCAGCGGTTAGCCGAGCGATGGAGTATCCAAATGGGTTAAAGTAGGAAAGGCTTCCATCCAAAAAAGCTCAAATCGCCAGTTCAGCCCCCGTCCCCACCGCGCACACCTTCCCGGCAATCCACACGCCTTCCTCATCGCGCGAAACATGGACGCGGCCGTCCGCGCCGGTTTTGCGGCCCTGCGCGGCCACATAATCGCCCGTGGCCAGCCCGCTTTCATACAGATAGAGCGCGGCCCCCGCATTCAGACTGCCGGTCACGGGGTCCTCGACCAGAATGCCGCCGGGCCCGGTGAAAAATCCGCGAATTTCCCAATCGATGCCCGGCTCCTGCGATGGCCCGATCAGGCCCAGATCAACCACGCCCTGCGCCGTGACCTCCGGCGAAACCGCCAGAACGGCTTGCGCGTCGGCCAGGCGGAGCAATTGCCATGGCGGGCCGTTATCGACATGCACCGCCTCGACCACATCCTCCGGCGTCAGCCGCAACTGGGCCAGCGCCGCCGCCTTCTCGGCATCCGACAAAGGCCCGCTGCGCCGCAACGGCGGGGCGCGAAAGGCCAGCCCGGCCTCTGTTTCGCGCACCGGCACCAGCCCGACCCCGCATTCCTGCATGATCCGCGCGCCCTTGGCCACGCCGCCCGCCGCGCGCCAAGCATAGGCGCTGCCCAGCGTGGGATGGCCCGCGAAAGGCAATTCCAGCACGGGCGTGAAAATGCGGACGCGGTAATCGGCTTCGGGATGCGTGGGGAGCAACAGAAAAGTGGTTTCCGAAAAACCGATCCAGCGCGCCAGCGACTGCATCGCGGCATCCGACATTCCATCGGCCCCATGCACCACCGCCAGAGGATTGCCCGAAAGCGCGCCATTCACAAAGACGTCGACCAAATCCAACCGCATCGCCATTTCCTTTCAGAAACATAGCATAGCGGCAAAACGCTTCCCCTCAAGCCGCCTTCCCTCATCGCGCGCTTTATGCTTGATGGGGGCATGACCCGTCCTGCCTTGCTTATCACCGGCGGCGCCAAACGTATTGGCGCGCGCATTGCTCATCGTTTTGGCGCGGCGGGATGGCATGTCGTGATCCACTATGGCCAAAGCCGCAAGGATGCCGAAGCGCTGGCCGCGCAATTGCCCAGCGCCGAATGCGTGGGCTGCGATCTGGCCGATCCCGATGCGGGCGTTGCCATGGTGAAGGATCTGGCGCAGCGGTTGGGCGACTGGCGTATTTTGGTCAATTCGGCCGCCGTGTTCCGCTATGATGATGCCCGCGCGATCGACGCCGATGTCTTTGCCGAGGCGATGACGGTCAATGCGCAAACGCCCACCCGCATGGCGCAGGCCTTTCTGGCCCATGCGCGGGCGCGGGCGGGCCGCCGGGTGATCGCCATCACCGACATGAAGCTGGCCAATCCCAACCCCGATTTCTTCAGCTATACGATGGCCAAGCATGCCCTGTCGGCCACCGTGCGGATGCTGGCGATGGGCGCGGCGGGGCCTCAGGATCGTGTCTATGCCATCGCGCCGGGCGCCATGCTGCCCAGTTTCGACCAGCAGCCGCATGAGCATGAGACCTCGGGCCGGATGAACCTGCTAGGCCGGTTGACCGATCCGGCGGAAATTGCCGATGCCGCGCTGTTCCTTGCCGATGGCTGGCTGGCCAGCGGAGAAACGCTGTTTGTCGATTCCGGCCAGCATCTGCTCTCGCAGCCGCGCGATGTCCTCTATCTGGCGCGGGGCGGATAGGGGGCCCAAACGCTTGCCCCTTGGCGCATGCCCTGCTAGGCGCGGCGCCAATCTCTTTCTTCCTATGCGGAGCGCCCCATGTCAGACATCAAGCGCGTCGTTCTCGCCTATTCGGGCGGGCTTGACACCTCGGTCATCCTCAAGTGGCTGCAAGTCACCTATAATTGCGAAGTGGTGACCTTCACCGCCGATCTGGGTCAGGGCGAAGAACTGGCCCCCGCCCGCGCCAAGGCCGAATTGATGGGCGTGAAGCCCGAGCATATCTATATCGACGACCTGCGCGAGGAATTCGTGCGCGATTTCGTCTTCCCGATGATGCGCGCCAATGCTCGCTATGAGGGCGACTATCTGCTGGGCACCTCGATTGCGCGCCCGCTGATTTCCAAGCGCCTGATTGAAATCGCGCGCGAAACCGGCGCCGACGCCGTCTCGCATGGCGCCACCGGCAAGGGCAACGACCAGGTTCGCTTTGAACTGTCGGCCTATGCTCTGGAGCCGGGCATCAAGGTCATCGCCCCCTGGCGCGAATGGGATCTGACCAGCCGCACCGCGCTGATCAAGTGGGCCGAAGAGCACCAGATCCCCGTGCCCAAGGACAAGCGCGGCGAAAGCCCCTTCTCGACCGACGCCAACCTGCTGCACACCAGCTCGGAAGGCAAGGTTCTGGAAGATCCGTGGCAGGAAACGCCCGATTATGTCTATTCGCGCACGGTGAACCCGGAAGACGCGCCCGACGCCCCCGAATATATCGAGATCGAGTTCGAAAAGGGCGATGGCGTAGCGCTGAACGGCGAAGCGATGTCGCCTGCCACACTGCTGGCCGCTCTCAATGATCTGGGCCGCAAGCATGGCATCGGCCGCCTTGATCTGGTCGAAAACCGTTTCGTTGGCATGAAGTCGCGCGGCATGTATGAAACGCCCGGCGGCGAAATCTATGCCCGCGCGCATCGCGGCATCGAATCGATCACGCTGGATCGCGGCGCGGCCCATCTCAAGGATGAGATCATGCCCAAGTATGCCGAGCTGATCTACAACGGTTTCTGGTTCAGCCCCGAGCGCGAAATGCTCCAGGCCGCCATCGACCATTCGCAGGCCAAGGTTTCGGGCACCGTCCGCCTGAAGCTCTATAAGGGCGGCGCCTATGTCGTGGGCCGCAAGTCGCCTTATTCCCTGTACAGCGAACGCCACGTGACCTTCGAAGATGACGCGGGCGCCTATGACCAGAAGGACGCAGCGGGCTTCATCAAGCTGAACGCGCTGCGTCTGAAGCTGCTGGCGAACCAGAAGTAAGGTTTGCAGGTTAGCCGAATTAAGGATGCCGGGGGCCGCGAGGTCTCCGGCGTTTCTTTTTGGTGTTTAAAGAAGAAGGTTTGCCTCCGGCGGGCAAAGGGATTCATCCCTTTGCAATCCCCTTATCGGGTGGCGCTTGGCAGACGAAGTGGAGCAATCCGCGAAGCGGTTTTAAAGCCTGCGGCGCAGCCACGTCGCGCGACGACGTTCATCAACACAAAGGGCGGTAACGGGATTGCAAAGGGCCCTCGCCCTTTGCCCGCCGGAGGCAAACCCCTCTAACGCAACCCCGCCAGCTCCCCCCGCGCCGCCGCCACCTGAACCGCCAAACGCGGATCGGCCAGCAAACGCTCAGCCACCACCATTGCCGCGCCCCGGCTGGCTGACGTGTCGCTCGGATAATGCACGCCGCACAGCCAGCGCCCCAGCGCATAATCATCGGCCCGCGTCAGCACCGCCTCGGCCCGCTGCGGCGCCAGACGCGCCAGCGCCCAGCCCATGGAATAGCCCACGCTGGCATGGCCGCTGGGATAGGAACGCGGGCTCTTGCCCGGTTTCACCGCGTTGCAGGTAGGCATCGTGGGATCGGTCTGATAGGGCCGGGGCCGGGCAAATTCATCCTTGCCCATACCGATCACCGCATTGGCCTCTTCCTCAATGGTCACCAACAGGTTCCATGTCGCGGGCAATTGGCGCAAATCGCGGCCCAGCGCGGCGCTGTAGATCGCGGGCGTCTCATCCTCGCCATCGGCACGGGCGCGGGCGATCCGGTCTGCGGGCGTCGCCGCGATCAGGCGATGGAGGAAGTCCAGTTCCTGCCGCGTCATCGCCTCGCCGGGCGGGGGCGCAAAGATCAGGCGCGGCGCGACTTCGGCGGGATTGAGGTAATGGATCTGGGGCGGATCGGCCATTTCGCGCAACGGCGCCCCGGCATAAGCCACGCCGCACAATGCCAAAGCCATCAGCCCCAATGCCGTCAAACGCATAGCCGCCACTCCATGAAAGGCGCCCTGCTATCGCGCGGCGATGACAAAACCGGGACAAGCCCAAAACAGCGGACCCCACATGCCCCGCCTGGCCTCATTCCTGCAAATCGCGATGGATCGCCACAACCCACCAGACCAGAATAGCCACGCCGGAAGCCATCATTACCACGGATTGCCATTCCGCCTGCGTTGATGGTGCGACAAATCGGATCGTTACCACGCACCACGCCCACATCGCCACCCAAGGCAACCGCCGCCTCCGACGCCAGCGCCACCGGGCCGAAGGGAAGGACATCATGCCATCAATCTTCGCCCAAAATGCGCCATCCATCCCGATAATCAGCGGCCATATCAGAACGGCCCAGATCACCGCTTGAGCAACGGCTTCAGATATCCCCCCGTAAAGCTGGCCGGATTGGCGGCCACCTGTTCGGGTGTCCCTTCGGCCACGACCATGCCGCCGCGCACGCCGCCCTCCGGCCCCATGTCGATGATCCAGTCGGCGGTCTTGATGACATCGAGATTATGCTCGATCACCACCACCGAATTGCCCTGATCGACCAGCCGGTGCAGCACTTCGAGCAGTTTGCGCACATCCTCGAAATGCAGGCCCGTGGTCGGTTCATCCAGCACATAGAGCGTCTTGCCGGTCGAGCGCCGCGCCAGTTCCTTGGCCAGTTTGACGCGCTGCGCCTCGCCGCCCGACAAGGTCGTAGCCTGCTGTCCCACCTTGACATAGCCGAGGCCGACCTCGTTCAGCATATGCATCCGGTCGCGGATCGGCGGCACATTGGCAAAGAAACTTTCGGCATCCTCGATGGTCATGTCCAGCACATCGGCGATGGAATGGCCCTTGAACTTCACCTCCAAAGTCTCGCGATTATAACGCTTTCCGCCGCATTCCTCACAAGTCACATAGACATCGGGCAGGAAGTGCATCTCGATCTTGATCAGACCATCGCCCTGACACGCCTCGCACCGCCCGCCCTTGACGTTAAAGCTGAACCGCCCCGCCTTATATCCGCGCGCCTGCGCCTCTGGCAGACCCGCAAACCAGTCACGGATTTGCCCGAAGGCGCCTGTATAGGTGGCCGGATTGGAGCGCGGCGTGCGGCCGATGGGGCTCTGATCGATCTCGATCACCTTGTCGCAATGTTCAAGGCCCACAATCCGATCATGCGCCCCTGCAATCACCCGCGCCCCGTTCAAAACGCGGCTGGCCCCGGCCTGCAACGTATCGAGCGTCAGCGTCGATTTGCCCGATCCCGACACGCCGGTAACGCAACAGAAGGTCCCCAAAGGAAACCGCGCTGTCACGCCCTTGAGATTGTTCGCCCGCGCATTCTCAACGACTATTGCCTTGCCATTGCCCGGCCTGCGCTCGCTGGGCACCTCGATCCGCCGCTCGCCGGTCAGATATTGCCCGGTGATGCTGTCGGGGTTGGCCAGAATGTCTTCCAGCGTCCCCTCGGCCACGATACTGCCGCCATGGACGCCCGCGCCCGGCCCCAGATCGACGATATAGTCGGCGGTGCGGATCGCATCCTCGTCATGCTCGACCACGATCACCGTATTGCCCAGATCGCGCAGGCGCTTGAGCGTTTCCAGCAAGCGGTCATTGTCACGCTGGTGCAGGCCGATTGATGGTTCATCGAGCACATAAAGCACGCCCGACAGGCCCGACCCGATCTGGCTGGCCAAACGAATCCGCTGACTTTCCCCGCCCGAAAGCGTGCCGCTGGTGCGGTCCAGATTGAGATAATCTAGGCCGACATTGTTAAGGAAACCAAGTCTTTCATTGATTTCCTTGAGGATCGCCTTGGCAATCTGGCGCTGCTGATCCGTCAGCTTTTCATCGAGCGTCGAAAACCACGCCAAGGCATCCGAAACGCTCAACCGCGTCGCGCTGGAAATATCGCTCTGCGCCACTTTCACGCACAGCGCTTCGGGCTTCAACCGCTTGCCCTCGCACACCTCGCAAGGCTGGGAAGTCTGGAATTTGCCCAGTTCCTCCTTCATCCACGCGCTCTCGGTCTGGAGCATCCGGCGGTTGAGATTGCCGATCACGCCCTCAAACGGCTTGGTGACCGTATAGGCCTTCTTGCCGTCGATAAAGGTCAGCGGCACCGGCGCCTTGCCCGTGCCATAGAGCACAACAATCTTCACCTCGGTCGGCAGATCGGCCCAAGGCGTTTCCAGACTGAACCCGTAATGCCCACCCAGCGAGGCCAGCACCTGCATGTAATAGGGCGAAGGCGGGTTCGATTTGGCCCATGGCACCACCGCCCCTTCCTTGATGCTCAGCGCCTCGTTGGGCACGACAAGCTGCGGATCGAACAGCAATTTCTCGCCCAGACCATCGCAGGCCGGGCACGCCCCCTGCGGCGCGTTGAACGAGAACAGGCGCGGCTCGACCGCCTCCAGCGTGAAGCCCGAGACCGGACAGGCGAATTTTTCGGAAAACACAATGCGGTTGGCCGGAACCCCGGCCCCCTTCAACTGCGCGCCCTTCTTCTTCGAACCCTGCGCCACCTCGCCCTCGCGGCCGGGAACCACCCCATCGGCAAGGTCAACAAAGGCCAATCCCTCGGCCAGCTTCAACGCCTGTTCAAACGAATCCGCAAGACGCGATTCGATGCCCGGCTTCACCGCGATGCGGTCAACCACCACCTCGATGTCATGCTTCAGCTTCTTGTCGAGCGCGGGCACGTCCTCAATCGCCATCAACTCGCCATCGACGCGCAGGCGCGTATAGCCCGCCTTCTGCCACTCGGCGATCTCCTTGCGATATTCGCCCTTGCGCCCGCGCACCGCCGGGGCCAGCAAATAGGCCCGCGTCCCTTCGGGCAGCGCCATAACCCGGTCCACCATCTGCGACACGGTCTGCGCCGCAATCGGCAATCCCGTGGCGGGCGAATAAGGCACACCCACCCGCGCCCAGAGCAGGCGCATGTAGTCATAAATCTCGGTCACCGTAGCCACGGTTGATCGCGGGTTGCGGCTGGTGGTCTTCTGCTCGATGGAGATAGCAGGCGACAGCCCGTCAATATGCTCGACATCGGGCTTTTGCATCATTTCAAGGAACTGGCGCGCATAGGCCGACAGGCTCTCGACATAGCGCCGCTGCCCCTCGGCATAGATCGTGTCGAACGCCAGCGAGGATTTCCCCGAACCCGACAG
Organism: Novosphingobium humi; assembly: GCF_028607105.1. Lineage (GTDB taxonomy): Bacteria > Pseudomonadota > Alphaproteobacteria > Sphingomonadales > Sphingomonadaceae > Novosphingobium > Novosphingobium humi. The sequence continues at coordinate 1,912,452 of NZ_CP117417.1, forward strand.
GCCGGTGATGACGATCAGACTGTCCCTCGGCAGAGAGATGTCGATGCCTTTGAGATTATGCTCGCGCGCGCCGCGCACAGTGATGTGGGTCAGACTCATGGTGGCGGTGTTCCAGATTTGTTCGCGGGATGCAAGCCTCAATCCCCGCTAGACAAACCCTGCCCGCCGATCAAGTTCCCCTGGGGGCGCGTGCCTTGGCCCTTGCGCCGCCGGTTTGTGCGCGCGCATTGCGCATGCTGCCCAGCGCCTCCAGCCCGGCCCCGGCCCGCACCGGCAAGGCCCAGCCATAGCGCGGCACCGGCATCGCGGCCAGATTGAGCGTGGCCTCCTTGTCCTCCATCTCGGCGGTGGGGTCCAGCCAATAGACCCGCCCGGCAATCTGCGCCCGCACGATCACATGGTCAAAGCCCGTCACGCTGGGCAACCGGCGGTCCATCCCCTCGCCCCCCTGCGTCGCCACCAGCGCGGCCTCGGCCTTGATCCCCAGCCCGTCGAGCAGGCCCAGCAACAGCGCCGCCTTGCCCTTGCAGTCGGCAAAGCCGCGCAGCCACACCTGATCGGCAGGCATGGGTTTCAGATTACCCTGCCCCAGCCCGACATAGAGATAGCGCACATCGCGCCGCGCAATGGTCAACGCCATCCCGGCCTGCGCCAAAGGATCGCCGCTCGCCGCGCGAATATCGGCGATTTGCCCGCGCAGGGGCGAATCAGGCCCGACCCGCCGCGCCGCGTCAAACAGCGGCGCGAACACCCCCGCCACATCGGCCCATTGCGCAAAATCCGACAGTTCCAGCACGCGGGCCGCCTTGCTCTCGGCCAGCGCATCAGTGACCATCGCCACCCGCCCCGGCCCCCGCTCAAGCGCGGCAGGCAGGTTTTCGGCTGCCACCCCCATCGGCCGCGCCCCGTCCCATCGCGCCGCCAGCGCCAGCCTGTCGATCACCCCATAGCTGCCCGCATCCAGCGACACCTCGTGATGGCCGCCCAGCAAAGGCTCGGTGCGGTCGATGGTCCAGGCGATCTCGATCACATCGCCCACCGCCATGCCCGCAATCGGCAGGCCCAGCGAACGCTGTCCATCCACACGCAAACCGCCAAGATTGCTGCCTTTATGCGCCAGCACTTCCTGCACCGAGGGCAACAGGTCATTGGTCCGATTGCCCCGCGTCAAACGAAAGGCGTGGATCGTCAAACGGTCGGTTTCGGGCCGCCACTGCACCGACAGCCGCGCCATGCCCTGAATGCCTTCGGGTTGATCGATGCGCAGGATGCGACGCTGATAGAAACTGGTCGTGCCGCCGTGAAACCATACCTGCTGGTCCTGCATCACCATATGCAGGGGGGCTGCCCCGGCTGGCTGCAAAGTGGTGGGCATGGCGACAGGCACCACCCATGCAGGCGCGACATCGGCACGCGGCAATTCATCCGCGCGCAGCGGCCCGGCCAGCAAGGCCATCAGGACGAGGAAAGGCAAACCCTTGTTCATGGCGCCAAGACAACCGCAAAGCACACGCCATGTCCATTCGGTTAACCCGCAAATTGGCCCGCCGTTCCCATTTGGCACATTAAAGGCTTAACGCCCGGGCGCCCTCCGGCCCCAGCCAGCGCCCCGTCACGCCCCAGACGCGCGCGATCACCTCCTCGCCCAGCGCCTCGCCCGGCGGCCCGTCGGCCACCACACGGCCCCGGTCCATCACCACCACACGGTCGGCATGGTTCATCGCCATGCCCAGATCATGCAGCACAAGGCAAACGCCAACGCCCTGCGCCGCCTGATCACGCAGCGCCGTCAGCAGGCGCAGCCCATGGCCCAGATCGAGGCTGGCCAAAGGTTCATCGGCCAGCACCCAGCGCGGACAGCCCGCCAGCACCCGCGCCAGCAAGGCCCGCGCCCGTTCACCGCCCGACAGGCGCGAAAGCGGGCGCTGCGCCAAATGCTCCAGATCCATCGCCGCCATGGCCTGCGCCACCGCCGCGCGGTCCTGTGCGTCATCGGCATGCGCGCGGTGCAAGGGCGCCGCCTGCCACGGCAAACGCCCCAATTTGACCAGCGTGCGCACGCTGACATCCCACGCCGCCTCGCCCCCTTGCGGCAGATAGCCGAGCAGGCGCGCCCTTTCGCGCGGAGGCATCGCGGGCAGGTCATGCCCATCCAGCGACAAGCGCCCCGATACCGGCAAGACCCCCGCCATGGCCGAAACAAGGCTGGATTTGCCCGCGCCATTGGGGCCGCAGATCGCCGTCACCTGCCCCGGCGAGAGGTCGAGGGAGACATCGTCCAGCCGCCCGGCCAGCGTCAGATTACGCGCGCAAAGCATCATCGCCATCCCCCTTCGCGCATCCGCCAGAGCAGCGCCAGAAAGAAGGGCGCGCCCAGCAGGGACAGCGCAATCCCCAGCCGCAATTCGCCCCCCGCCAGCGGCAGGATACGGCACACACTGTCGCCCACCACCAGCAGCAAGGCCCCGCCCAGCGCCGATGGCACGATCAGCGACGAGGGCCGCCGGTCGGTCAAGGGGCGCAGCAGATGCGGCACGACAAGCCCGACAAAACCGATGATCCCGGCCACCGCCACGCTACCCCCCACCGTTGCCCCGACGCCAAGGATCAGCAAAGCCTGCAACCGGCGCGGATCGACGCCCAGCGAGCGCGCCGCAGCCTCGCCCAGCGTGAGCGCATCGAGCGAGCGGCCCGCCACCACGAATGCGCCCAGACCTGCGGCCACCAGAGGCGCGGCAATCCACACCTCATGCCACGAACGATCCGCCAGCGCCCCCATCAGCCATGTCACGATTTCCGAAAGGGCAAAGGGCGAAGGCGACAGGCTGATGGCCAGGCTCATCAAGGCGCCCGACAGGCTGGAAATCATCATGCCCGCCAAAGTGAACAGCGCCACGCCCCCCGACGAACGCCCCGCGATCAGGCCCAGCAGCGCCATCGCCCCGCCCGCCCCCGCCAGCGCAAAGACCGGCAGCGCCCATGGCCCAAGCGCCAAACCATAAGACCCCAGCCAGATGCTGAGCACTGCGCCAAGCGCCGCGCTGGGCGCGATGCCGAACAGGCCCGGATCGGCCAGAGGATTGCGCAGATAAGCCTGCATCGCAGCGCCTGCCGCCCCCAGCCCCCCGCCCACCAGCACGGCCAGCACGCTGCGCGGCAGGCGCAATTGCATCAGGATCAGCCCGGCGCCGGGAACATCGGGATGGAACGGATCAATCCATACCCGCCCCGCCAACAGAGAAGCGGCAAAAGCCAGCGCCAGTGCGCATGCCAAACCCATGTTCAACCGCGTCATCAATGGGCCTCCCGGCGGATTTGCGCCAGCCTTTGCGCGGCGCGGACAATGGTGGGGCCGCCGCAATATTCCAGCCCCGCGTCAAAATCGAAACGCTGCATCGCGCGCAATTGCGCCAGCACCGGATGGCCCAGCACCCGCCGCCCCTCGCGCCCGCCATCGGCATCGCCATGGCCAATGACCAGCAACACACGCGGCGGATCGACCACCATCCGCTCCAGCGGCAGAAACTGCGACTGACCCATGCCCCGGATCGCGGCAAAGGGCGTGAAACCGGTGCGGCGCAGCAGATCGGACACCAAAGTCTCGCCCCCGACAACCAGCCCGCCGCCATGCCAGATCAGCGCGGGCAAAGGCTTGGCGCCGGGCGGGGGCGCGGCTTGGCGCATGGCCCGGTTGATCCGGGCGATCATCGCCTCGCCCCGGTCGGGATGGCCCAGCAGGGCGGCCATGCGCCGGATCTGCGCCTCGCTCTCCTCCACGGTGGACGCCATGGAAAATTCCTTGAGGCGCAGGCCCATTCGCGCATAGGCGGCGCGGGTGGCGGCCGGCGTAAAGCTGCCCGAAACCACCATGGATGGCTGGGCGGCGATCACTTCCTCCATCGCGCCGCGCGTGAAGGGAAAGGCGCGCGCCCGCGCCACATCCATCGAGCTTTGCGCCGGATCACGGCTGTAGGCGGAAAGCGCCCCGATCTGATCGCGGTCGGCCAGTTCGACCAGCAGCGCATCGGTGCAGGGATTAAGGCTGATGATGCGGGAGGGCGGAACCTTGGGCATGGCGGGAGAGCAGGCCCCCACCATCAAGGCGCCAAGCAGGGCCAGCCCCCCGCGCATCAGTTACAGCCTGACCCGCATTACAGCTTGGCCCGCAGGCCCAGCGATGCGGTGCGGCCATAGGAATTGTAATCCTTGACCACGGCATAGCGTTCATTCGTCAGGTTTTCGATGCGGCCAAAGATTTCGGCATGATCGCCCACCGGCATGCTGGCACGCAGGCCAACCAAGGCATAGCCCGCCAGACGGTTGCTGTTGGCCGCATTGTCAAAGCTGGACGAGACAAGGCGGATGTCGCCGCCGATGGCAAGGCCTGCCAGCGGCGTCTTCCAGTCGGCCGACCAGGTGACCATATGACGCGGACGACGCGCCAGATCCTTGCCCAGCGCGCTGCTGCCGGCGGTCTGGTTGGTGCTCTTCACGAAAGTGTAGAGCGCGCGCAGTTGCAGCGCATCGACCGGGCGCAGGCCGGTTTCAAATTCCAGACCCTCGGCCCGCGTGCGGCCCAGATTGGCATAGGTCGAGGTGGACAGGTCATAGTCGATCTGGTTGTTGATGTTGCGGTGGAACCATGTGACGGCGCCGTACAGCTTGCCATTGCGGTCGCCCTTTTCAAGGCCAACGTCATAAGACTTGCTGGTTTCCGCCTTCAGCCCCTGATTGCCCGAATAGGGGTCGAACAACTGATAAAGGGAGGGGGCGCGGAACCCCTCGCCATAGGAAGCGCGCAGGCGCAGGTCGTCGATCAGGTAATACGTGCCGTTCGCGCCAAAACTGGTGTGGGTGCCAAAGGTGGAATGGCTGTCCACGCGCAGGCCGCCCGACAGGCTCAGCCCAAACGCACGCCAGCCCAGCAGGCCATAGCCGCTGGCGATATTCGCATCATTCACCGCGCCGGGCGTGAAATAATACGAGCGCGCATGGTTCCACATCGCCTCGCCGCCCACATCGGCGGAGAAGAAATAGGGCAGATCGACATGGGCCGCCCCGTCGATGCGCGTGCTGCGGCCCAGATAGGAACTGTATTCGGTGGACTGAACCGTGGGGTCGATATAGCCCCGGCGCAGCGAGGACTGGCTGATGCCCAGACGCGCCGAATATTTGTCGGCCGAATATTCCAGACCCACGCGGCCCGAAACCTGCTCGCTCGACTGCACCTCGCCCCGGTTCACATAACCCAGCACCCAGTCATAGGAATCAACGCCCACCTGACCATCGGCATAGCGGGCCGTGGCCACAAGGTTGAGACCCTGCGCCAGACGCAGCCGCGCGCGGGTGGACAGGCGGGTCTGGTGGAAACCGTTGGCGCGCGTGTCGGTGGTGCGGGTGGGGATGCCGTCGGTGCTGATATAGCCGCCGTTGAGCGTGACGGCATAGGCATCGCGCGCGATGCCCAGCGTGGCGCCCGCGTCAAAGGTGCTATTGCTGCCGCCCTCGAAATTCAGTTCCGCGCCGTTCAACTCGCGGCTGGTGATGGCGATGACGCCGCCGATGGCATTGCTGCCCCATACCACGCTGTTTGATCCGCGCAGCAGTTCGATCCGGCCCACGCCGCCGCTGACAAGATTGGCAAAGTCATAGCCGCCCGAGGGCGCCGCCGTGTCCTCGACCTTGACCCCGTCGATCATCACAAGGGTCTGTTCGGAATTGGCGCCGCGCACGAAAAAGCTGGTGGTGGCGCCAAGGCCGCCCGCGCGGGCAAAGGACACGCCCGGCAGGCGGGTCAGAACGCGCGTCAGGTCCGGCCCCTGGATCGACTGGATCTCGGCCAAATCGACCACGCTGATCGACTGCCCGGTCTCATCGACCGGCTGGCTGTTGCCGGTGGCCAGAACGGTGATGGCCCCGGCATCCTCGGCGGCGATGGCAGGCGCGGACAGGGCCAGCGCGACCAGCGACGAAGCGGCGGCGAAATAACGGATTTTCATAGCTCTTTCCCTCACGAAGGCTATTTGCCGTTCGTGGCGGGAGAGGCCGCCCCACGCGCCCCTTGCGCATGGAAACAGACGGCATCGCGCTGCATCCGGTCTTCCCCGCCCGGCGCTGAACGACCACCACCGGCAGGTCTCCTGGCTATCCGGGGTCATCGCGCATCCGCCGCCTTCCCAGACCGATCGGCCCAGTGGCATGTGACGGTACGCTCGCCCGGAAACAGTTGCGGGGGCAGCTTTGCATCCCTCCTTGGCAAGGCAAGGACGGGCAAATTCCCTATTCAGCCCCCCTTGCGAAGGGCACCGTTGGCGTGGCCGACCCCCTAGCCCCACATGCCCAAAGGTGCAAGGGGTTGCGCCGGAGGGCGGCGGACAAGGCTTTTTTAACCCTGATCGGAGGGCGCGAAATTAAGGCATTAAGGATTATCCGCCCCATCCGTGCCGCAATGAGACGGCCCCAATTCGGCAGGTGCAGCCCCGGCGATTGTGTGTTTTGCCATGATCGCCCGATTTGCCACAGGCCGAGTAGTCAGGATGAACAAGCCGCGTGCCACCCTTGCGTTCGACGCCCCGTTTTCCGCCCCGCCCCTGCGCGATGAAGGACGGCTGGACCATGCGACGGGGCTGCGCCGGGGGCATGGCATGAAAATCAATGCCTTGCGCAATGCAGATCTGCGCCGCGCGACGATGCAGCGCCTGCTGGCGGTGGCCTGCGCCCTGCTGGCAATGCTGGCCGTGCAGGCATGGCGCGGGCAAGGCACCGGCGCGCTGGCGCTGGCGGCCACCACCGCCCATGAAGAAGCCGACCCCGTCGATGGTCAGAGCAGCACGGCCCCGATGCCCTTTGAGCAGCCGGGCGACAGCTGGCCGGGCGCGGCCTATTATTATGTCAGCCGCGAGGTCGAACAGCCTGCCCCCGCCACGGGTTGGCGCGGGGCACTGGCCGCGATGGCGCCGGGGCTGCATTGGGATGGCGGCGCAGCGGCGCAGGGCGATGAAGATACGCCCCTGCCCGGATCAGGCCCGGCCGCGCGCGCGCTTTCGGGCCTGGCCAATGCGGTGGACCGGGAACGCGCGCTCTCCTGCCTGACCGCTGCGGTCTATTACGAGGCCGCCAGCGAACCCGACGATGGCCAGCGCGCCGTGGCGCAGGTCGTGCTGAACCGCATGGCCCATCCCGCCTATCCCAAAAGCGTGTGCGGCGTGGTGTTTCAGGGTTCGGAACGCGCCACCGGGTGCCAGTTCACCTTTACCTGCGACGGCGCGCTGATGCGCAAGCCCAGCCGCTATTTCTGGAGCCGCGCCGAAGCCGTGGCCCGCGCGGCATTGGCCGGCTATGTCTATGCGCCGGTCGGGCTTGCCACGCATTATCATACATTTGCCGTCCATCCCTATTGGGCCGACAGCCTGCACTTCATCGGCCAGATCGGCGCGCATCGCTTCTATCGCATGCAAGGTCCGGCGGGCGATTCCGCCGCCTTCCGCTTTGTTCATGCCATCAGCGAACCGCTGCCCGTGCCGCATCAACGCGTGGCCTTTGCAGTTCGCGAACTGGTCGATGATCCGATCGCGATCGAACGCGCCTATGCCGCCAAAATGGGTCAGACCTTTGGCCCTGTTCAACATAGCGGCGCAATCGCCGCCGCGCCCGCCGCCGCCGCGCCGCAATATACCGCCGAAGCGCTGCGCCATGGCGGCGATAACGCCTATCGCGCCGCCAATTTGCCCGGCAGCGACAATGTTCGCCCCGAATATCAGAACAGCGGGCGTTGGATCGGCGATCCCGAATAAACCCTGTTTTGCCCGCTAAATCCGCCGCGCCGCACCGTTTTTGTCGCGGCGCGGCGGGGTGCTTTAACCTTCGGTTGGTCCAAGATGGGGGCAAACTCGGTTAACCTGCGACAGGAATATGATAACCAAGGCAAAACACGAAGGCTTAGCCCCACCGTGATAGACCGACACTGATTTTCAATCGAGATTGAGGAATATTCAGGCATGTCGATCCGATTTGCAGCGGCAGGTGCGGGTGAATGCGGCGCTGTGGCGCGCGTGTTGCGCCGCCCCCGGCTGCGCGCACCGGCCAATGACCATGACAGTCAGGTCGAAACCGATCCCATGCTGTACAGCGCGCTGCAACATTTCGCCCGCCACGGCCTTGGCGCAGCAGAGCGCGCGCGCAACATCGCCTTGCGCGCCTTTTTCGAGGGCAATCGGGATCAATACCGCCACTGGCTCGGCGTCTGCCGCAAGCTGGACCGACAGATGGCCCATCGGCTGGCCATGGCACACCGTTCGGTGGAGGAGTTTGAAACGCTGGTCTAGCCTGAACAGGGGCGGCAGAGGGGTCACATTTTTGTATAAATGCGACAAACTTTGAACGTTCGGCAACGCCGTTAACCAATCTGTGACGAGTCCTCCCCTAGGTTGCCCTTGTCCAACGGGAGTTGTCCGATCCGTCCTTTATTCGACACGTTGCGGGTTTTGTTCAAAACCCATGCTGCTGATGACCGGGCAAGAGCCATTCTGGTCACCACGCTCTATACGCAACCGTCGTCTCTGGCGATCGGCGCCCTGTGCGGAATTCTGACCAGCGCAACCGCCGCCATTGAATCGGGCAATCGCTCCATTACCCTTGCTGCCTGGATCTTGTCGGCCATCGCGCTGATGCGCGTGGCCAGCGCCACGATCCTGCCGCGATGGATGGCGCATAAGGCGCGCGCGCTTGAAATCATTTATGAATTAGGCGCATTTTCCTATTCGATCATGGCCGGGATGATCGCGGCGCTGACGTTTTTCCATCCGGTGCCGGGACCGGTACGCACGCTGATGGTGGGCAATGCGATTGCCTATTCGGTGGGGATTGCCGCGCGCAACGCCGGGCGCCCCGCGATTGCCATCGGGCAATTGGCGCTGGCGCTGCTGCCGGTGATCGTGGCGGCCGGGATGCAGCCCGATCTGGCGAGCCGACTGCTGGCCTTTACGCTGTTCCTCGTGCTGCCCGCGATGATGTCGATCACGCTTAATGTGTTTCGCACGCTGCGCGATTCGATTGCCAGCGCCGAAACCAGCCAGCGTCTGGCCGAAAAGATGCAGCATCTGGCGCGCACCGATATTGTCACCGGCCTGCTCAACCGCGCAGGGCTCAACCACCATCTGGTCGAACGCCTTGTGGCGATCCCGGAGGGCAGCAAGCTGGCAATCCTGTGGCTGGATCTGGACCGGTTCAAGGAAATCAACGACACGCTGGGCCATCAGGTGGGCGACCGCTGTCTGGTCGAGGTGGCGGCGCGCCTGCGTCGCAGCGCGCCGGTCGGGGCGGGCATCGGCCGGTTTGGCGGCGACGAATTCATCATCGCCTTTGAGGCCGCCTCTGACGCGGCCATCAAGGGCGTGGCCGACACCATTCTGACCGACATCCTGCGCCCGCTGCGCATCGATGATGACCGGCTTGAGATCGGCTGCTCGATCGGCATCGCGGTGCTGCCCGAACATGGCACCGATCTGGAGGCTGTGCTGCAAGGCGCCGATCTGGCGCTTAACCATGCCAAGCTGAACGGCCGCAAACAGATTGTCAGCTTCAACCCCGCCATGACGCGCGACCTGATCCGCCGCAAGGAGATCGAGGCCGAACTGCGCCTTGCGCTGCAGCGAGATGAGCTTTCCGTCCATTTCCAGCCGCTGGTCGATCTGGAAACCGGGCGGATCCGGGCGTTCGAGGCGCTGGTGCGCTGGTTCCACCCGGAAAAGGGCGAATTGCGGCCCGACGAATTCATCCCGGTGGCCGAGGAAAGCGGGGCGATCATCACGCTGGGCAACTGGATCACCGCCAAGGCGGCGCGCGTCGCCGCCGAGTGGCCGGAGGATGTGACGCTGGCGGTCAACCTCTCGCCGCTCCAGATCCGCGCGCCGGGGGCGGCGCTGGGCATCCTCAACGCGCTGCGCGAGGCGAAACTGCCGCCCAGCCGCCTTGAACTGGAAATCACCGAAACCACATTGCTGGATCACAGCCCCAACACCTCGGCCTTCATCAACGAACTGGCCGGGGCCGGCGTGCGTTTTGCGCTGGACGATTTCGGCACCGGCTATTCGTCCCTCGGTTATCTCGACCGCTATCCCTTCAAAAAGATCAAGATCGACCGCAGCTTCATCTCCGGGCTCAGCGCCGGGACGACCAGCCACGCGATCATCTGCGCGGTGGCGGCCATGGGCAAGACGCTGGGGATGGAGATCGTGGCCGAAGGTCTGGAAACGCTGGAACAGGTGCAGGCGGTGCGCGACACCGGATGCACGCTGGGTCAGGGCTGGTATTTCAGCCGGGCCGTGCCGGACTATCTGGCCGCGATGCTGCTGGCGCAGGAGCGCCGCCGGATCGGGGCCGATGCCGCGCCCGCGACTCCCCATCAAGACTCGGCGCCCGCTCGCAAGCACGCCTGAACGCCTGTTCATCCGGGATGGTTACGTATGTCAAACCGGATATGGCATAGATGCGCCAATTTAATTGCCATATCGGTTATAGAGCCAAGGCTTTCCGCTATTGCGAATTAGTCGCGCAAACTCTTTCGTCTTATATGCTTTTCCCGCCTTGCAATGCGGCAAAGACAGGAATAGGGCCACCCCCAATTCGGTTAAGGGCCACCTGCGCGCTTGCGGGACTGCGTATGATGGTCAGTGAAACACCCGCTATCCTGCGGCCACTTCCGGCCAAGGGGAAGCCCCGCAAGTAGGGAAGGATTGGTTCATGGCTCGCAAGAAGATTGCCCTGATCGGCGCCGGCAACATCGGCGGCACGCTCGCTCATCTGGCAGCGCAGAAGGAACTGGGCGACATCGTCCTGTTCGACGTTGTCGAGGGCGTTCCTCAGGGCAAGGCTCTTGACCTGTCGCAGTGCGGCCCGGTCGAAGGCTTTGACGCCAAGATCACTGGTACGAATGATTATGCCGATCTGGCCGGCGCCGATGTGGTGATCGTCACCGCCGGCGTTCCGCGCAAGCCCGGCATGAGCCGCGACGATCTGCTCGGCATCAACCTCAAGGTGATGAAGGCTGTCGGCGAAGGCATCAAGAACAACTGCCCCGACGCTTTCGTGATCTGCATCACCAACCCGCTCGACGCGATGGTGTGGGCTCTGCGCGAATTCTCGGGTCTGCCCGCGAACAAGGTCGTCGGCATGGCCGGCGTGCTCGACTCGGCCCGCTTCACCACGTTCCTGGCCTGGGAATTCGGCGTGTCGATCCGCGACGTGAACACCTTCGTTCTGGGCGGCCACGGCGACACGATGGTGCCGGTGGTTCAGTACTCGACCGTCAACGGCATCCCCGTTCCCGACCTGATCAAGATGGGCCTGTCGACGCAGGAAAAGATCGACGCCATCGTGGCCCGCACCCGTTCGGGCGGCGGCGAGATCGTCGGCCTGCTCAAGACCGGTTCGGCTTTCTACGCCCCGGCCGCCTCGGCGATCGCCATGGCCGAAGCCTACCTCAATGACCAGAAGCGCATCCTGCCTTCGGCCGCCTATGTAAACGGCGAATATGGCGTGAACGACCTGTATGTGGGCGTTCCGGTCATGATCGGCGCCGGCGGCGTGGAAAAGGTCATCGAGATCGAGCTGGACGACGAAGCCCAGGCCAACCTGAACGTCTCGGTCGAGGCGGTGAAGGAACTGCTGGTGGCGTGCAAGGGCATCGACCCCTCGCTGGCCTGATCGAAATAATGGCCCCGGCACCAAGCCGGGGCCAAAATAATAAGACGACCTCCTCCCCATCTCGGAGAATCCAATGTCGATCCTGATTGACAAGAATACCAAGGTCATCACGCAGGGGATGACCGGCAAGACCGGCACTTTCCACACGCAGCAGGCGCTGGCCTATGGCACGCAGATGGTTGGCGGCGTCACTCCCGGCAAGGGCGGCACGATCCATGCCGAAACCAACCTGCCGATCTGGGACACGGTTGCCGAAGCCAAGGCTGTTTCGGGCGCGACCGCTTCGGTCATCTACGTTCCGCCGCCATTCGCCGCTGACTCGATCCTCGAAGCAATCGACGCTGAAATCGAGCTGATCGTTGCGATCACCGAAGGCATCCCCGTGGCCGACATGGTCCGCGTGAAGCGCGCCCTTTCGGGCAGCAAGTCGCGCCTGATCGGTCCGAACTGCCCCGGCGTGCTGACGCCGAACCAGTGCAAGATCGGCATCATGCCCGGTTCGATCTTCAAGGAAGGCTCCGTGGGCGTCGTCTCGCGCTCGGGCACGCTGACCTATGAAGCGGTGTTCCAGACCACCAACATCGGCCTTGGCCAGACCACCGCGGTCGGCATCGGCGGCGACCCGGTCAACGGCACGAACTTCATCGACGTGCTCGAACTCTTCCTGGCCGACGAAGCCACCAAGTCGATCATCATGATCGGCGAAATCGGCGGCAGCGCGGAAGAAGAAGCGGCCCAGTTCCTCAAGGACGAAGCCAAGCGCGGGCGCAAGAAGCCGATGGCCGGGTTCATCGCCGGCCGCACGGCTCCTCCGGGCCGCCGCATGGGCCACGCCGGTGCGATCGTCTCGGGCGGCCAGGGCGGCGCCGAAGACAAGATCGCGGCGATGGAAGAGGCCGGCATCAAGGTCTCGGCCAGCCCCAGCCTGCTCGGCGAAACCCTCGCCGAAGTGCTTAAGGGCTGAATTTAAGTTCAATACCGGGCGTGATGGCCATCTGTGGTTCAGCACGCCCGGTGTTAGAAGAATGCCATGTGCCGGCCATTCCTCCCCGGGGCCAGAGGCTCTTTCGGAACCAGCCGCCACAATAAACCCCCACCAGCGCGCAAAATGCGCCGGTGCGAAAATAGGTGAAGCCATGGGTAGCGAAAGCCAAGATTTTCTTTCCGACCCAGCACAGGACGGGCCGCAGCCCGGACCGAGCTGGCAGCGACGCAACTGGCCGCAAGTAGGCGGCGCAGCGGAGGACGAGCTGACCCGCGCGCTCGACCCCACCACGCTGAGGGAAGGGATCAAGGCGGCGGCGAAAAAGGCGGGCACGCCCGTCAGCGACGCTTCGGTCGAAGAAGCGGCCAATGACACGCTGCGCGCGATCATGCTGATCCGCACCTATCGCGTGCGCGGCCATCTGGCGGCGGATCTCGATCCGCTGGGCCTGCACCATTCCGATCTGCCCGCCGATATGACGCCGGAATATTACGGTTTCACCGGCGCCGCGCTGGATCGCAAGATCTATCTGGGCGGTACGATGGGCCTGCAATGGGCCACGATCCGCGAGCTGGTCGCCATCCTGCGCGCAAACTATTGCGGCAAGGTGGGCCTGGAATACATGCACATCACCGATGTGGAGGAACGCCGCTTCCTGCAGGACCGCATGGAAGGCGCCGACAAGCACATCGAATTTTCCGCCGAGGGCAAGAAGGCCATTCTGGGCGCCGTGGTTCGCGGCGAGCAGTGGGAAAAGTTCTGCGGCAAGAAGTATGTCGGCACCAAGCGCTTCGGCCTTGATGGCGGCGAGTCGATGATCCCTGCCCTCGAAGCCGTCATCAAGTATGGCGGTCAGCTTGGCGTGAAGGAAATCGTTTATGGCATGGCCCACCGCGGGCGCCTGAACGTCTTGGCCAACGTGATGGCCAAGCCCTACAAGGTGATCTTCCACGAATTTTCGGGCGGCACGGCTAATCCCGAAGACGTGGGCGGCTCGGGCGACGTCAAGTATCACCTTGGCACCAGCACCGACCGCGATTTCGACGGGATCAAGGTTCACATGAGCCTGATGCCGAACCCTTCGCACCTTGAAACGGTGGACCCCATCGTTCTGGGCAAGGTTCGCGCCTATCAGCAGATCCGCGATGACATCGGCACCGACATCGGGCCGGGCGCCAAGCACAAGCAGGTGCTGCCGGTTCTGATCCATGGTGACGCCGCGTTTGCCGGTCAGGGCATCGTGTGGGAGTGCTTCGGCCTGTCGGGCGTGAAGGGTTACAACACCGGCGGTTGCATCCACTTCATCATCAACAACCAGATCGGCTTCACCACCAGCCCGCAGTTCTCGCGCGGCTCGCCGTATCCTTCCGACGTTGCCAAGGGCATTCAGTGCCCGGTGCTGCACGTCAATGGCGATGATCCCGAGGCTGTGACCTTCGCGTGCAAGCTGGCGATCGACTATCGCCAGACCTTTGGCCGCGACATCGTGATCGACATGTGGTGCTATCGCCGCTTCGGCCACAATGAAGGCGATGAGCCCGGTTTCACCCAGCCGCTGATGTATCAGAAGATCCGCGCGCATAAGCCCGTCTCGGAACTCTATGCCGAGCGTCTGCAGCGTGAAGGCGTGATCCCGGCCGGTTTCCTTGGGGAACAGGTTGCCGCCTTCAACGCCCATCTCGAAGAACACTTCGACGCCGCCAAGACCTATAAGGCCAATCAGGCCGACTGGTTCGGTGGTCGCTGGAGCGGTTTCAACCAGCCGATGGACCCTGAAAGCGCCCGCCGCAACGTGCCGACCGGCATCGAGCAGAAGCTGTTCGACAGTCTTGGCCGCACGCTGACCTCGGTTCCGGGCGATCTGACGATCCACAAGACGCTGGGCCGTGTGCTGGATGCCAAGCGCGAGATGTTCAACAGCGGTCAGGGCTTTGACTGGGCCACGGCCGAAGCGCTGGCCTTTGGTTCGCTGCTCTCGGAAGGCTATTCGGTCCGTCTGTCGGGTCAGGATTGCGGTCGCGGCACGTTCAGCCAGCGTCACGCCGTCTGGGTCGATCAGGCCACCGAAAAGAAGTATGTTCCGTTGACCACGGTGCCGCATGGCTTCTTCGAAGTCTATGACAGCCCGCTCTCGGAATATGGCGTGCTGGGCTATGAATATGGCTATGCCAGCGCCGACCCCAAGACGCTTGTCCTGTGGGAAGGTCAGTTCGGCGACTTCGCCAATGGCGCCCAGATCGTGATCGACCAGTACATCGCTTCTTCGGAATCGAAGTGGCTGCGTGCCAACGGCCTCGTGCTGCTGCTGCCCCACGGCTATGAAGGTCAGGGTCCGGAGCACTCGTCGGCCCGCCTGGAGCGTTATCTCCAGCTTTGCGCCGAAGATAACATGCAGGTGTGCAACATCACCAGCCCGGCCAACTACTTCCACGTTCTGCGTCGCCAGATGCACCGCAGCTTCCGCAAGCCGCTCATCATCATGAGCCCGAAGAGTCTGCTGCGTCATCCTCTGGCGAAATCGAGCGCCGAGGAATTCGTGGGCGAAGGCCACTTCATGCGCATTCTCTCGGACATCAACGGCGCCGCCGACAAGGATACGCGCCGCGTGGTCCTGTGCTCGGGCAAGGTTGCCTATGACCTGTTCGAGGCGCGCGATGCGGCCGAAATGACCGATACGCAGATCATCCGTATCGAACAGATCTACCCCTTCCCGGGCGAACCGCTTGCGGCGCGTCTGGCCAAGATGCCCAATCTGGAAGAGGTCATCTGGTGTCAGGAAGAGCCCAAGAACAACGGTTCCTGGTTCTTCGTCGAACCGCTGATCGAGGAAACGCTGGCCAATGCCAAGGCCAAGGTTTCGCGCGCTCGCTATGCGGGTCGTCACGCTTCGGCCTCGCCTGCCACGGGCAGCGCCAAGCGCCACACGCTCGAACAGAACGCCCTGGTGGCCGACGCGCTGGGTCTTTCGGCCCGCAGCGAAATCCGCCGCAAGAAGAAGGGCTGAGCCCTCGCTCTCCTCCCAATTTCTCTAGGATAAGCAAGTCATGTCCACGGAAGTCAAAGTCCCCACTCTGGGTGAATCGGTGAGCGAGGCCACGATCGGCCAGTGGCTCAAGCAGCCGGGCGAAACGGTCGCTCTGGACGAACCCATTGCCAGCCTCGAAACCGACAAGGTTGCGATCGAAGTCAACGCGCCGGTCGCGGGCGTGCTCAGCCAGCAGCTCGCCGCTGTCGGCGACACGGTGACCGTCAGCGCGATCATCGCGGTGATCGAGGAAGGCGCGGCGGGCGCTGCTGCTCCCAAGGCGGCGGCTCCGGCGGCGGCGGCCCCTGCCCCCGTGGCGGCGGCCCCGGTCGCGGCGGCTCCGGCTGCTGGTGAGAGCACCGATCCTGCGGTTCTGAGCCCGGCGGTTCGCCGCGCGGTTCTGGAATATGGCATTGATCCTGCCACCATCAAGGGCACCGGCAAGGACGGCCGCATCACCAAGGAAGACGTGGTGGCTGCCGCCCAGACCAAGGCCGCCAGCGGCGCGCCGACGGTTCCGGCCGCTGTTGCTGCGCCTGCCAACGAGCGCCGCGAAGAGCGCGTCAAGATGACCCGCCTGCGTCAGACGATCGCCAAGCGTCTCAAGAGCGCGCAGGAAAATGCCGCTCTGCTTACCACCTTCAACGACGTTGACATGTCGGCGGTGATGGAAGCGCGCAACCGCTTCAAGGACTCGTTCGAAAAGAAGCATGGCGTGAAGCTGGGCTTCATGTCCTTCTTCGCCAAGGCTTCGGTGCTGGCCCTTAAGGACATCCCGGCCGTCAACGCCCAGATCCAGGGCGATGAAATCGTCTATCATGACTATGTCGATATTTCGGTCGCCGTTTCGGCCCCGAATGGTCTGGTCGTGCCGGTGGTGCGCGATGTCGACAAGATGTCCTTCGCGGGCATCGAAAAGGCGATTGCCGACTATGGCAAGAAGGCCAAGGAAGGTTCGCTGACCATGGCCGACATGACGGGCGGCACCTTCACCATCTCGAATGGCGGCGTGTTCGGCGGTCTGATGTCGACCCCGATCATCAACCCGCCCCAGTCGGCTGTGCTCGGCCTGCACCGTATCGAGGACCGCCCCGTGGTCCGCAACGGTCAGATCGTGATCCGCCCGATGATGTATATCGCGCTGTCCTATGACCACCGCATCATCGATGGTCGCGAAGCCGTGACGGCCTTGAAGACCATCAAGGAAGCGATCGAGGATCCCACGCGTCTGCTGATCGACCTTTGATCGGATAGGGGACAGAACAATGGCTGAATACAATTACGACGTCCTCGTCATCGGCGCTGGCCCCGGCGGCTATGTCGCCGCCATCCGCGCGGCGCAGCTTGGTCTCAAGACCGCCTGCGCCGAGGGTCGCGCAACGCTTGGCGGCACCTGCCTCAACGTGGGCTGCATTCCTTCCAAGGCTTTGCTGCATGGCAGTGAGCTGTTCGAGGAAGCGGCCCATGGCACGCTGGCCAAGTTTGGCGTCAAGACCGGCCCGGTTGAGCTGGACCTGTCGGTGCTGCAGGGCGAAAAGTCGGGCGCGGTCAAGGAACTGACGGGTGGCATCGAGTTCCTCTTCAAGAAGAACAAGGTCGACTGGAAGAAGGGCTACGCCAAGTTCAAGGACGCCCACACGGTGGAAGTCGCGGGCGAAACCGTGACGGCCAAGCATATCGTCATCGCCACCGGCTCTTCGGTAACGCCGCTGCCCAACGTGCCGGTGGACAATGACGCGGGCATCATCGTGGACTCGACCGGCGCTCTGGCGCTGGACCGCGTGCCGAACCACCTCGTCGTCATCGGTGGCGGCGTGATCGGTCTGGAGCTTGGCTCGGTGTGGCGCCGTCTGGGCGCCAAGGTCACCGTAGTTGAATTCCTTGACCAATTGCTGCCCGGCATGGACGGCGAAGTGCGCAAGGAAGCGGCCAAGATCTTCAAGAAGCAGGGCATGGAGCTCAAGCTTTCGACGAAGGTTACGGGTGCGACTGTTGAAGGCGGCAAGGCCACCCTCACCCTTGAACCGGCCGCGGGCGGCGAAGCCTCGACGCTGGAAGCCGACTGCGTGCTGGTGGCCATTGGTCGTCGCCCGAACGTCGACGGTCTGGGCCTGGAAAACATCGGCCTGTCGCTGAACGCACGCGGCCAGATCGAAACGGACCACGATTTCCGCACCGCCGTTGATGGCGTGTGGGCGGTCGGCGACGTGATCCCCGGCCCGATGCTGGCGCACAAGGCCGAGGACGAGGGCATTGCGGTGGCGGAAAACATCGCGGGCCTGACCGGCATTGTGAACCATGACGTGATCCCCGGCGTGGTTTACACGATGCCGGAATTCGCGGGCGTGGGCCTGACCGAGGAAGCCGCCAAGGAACGCGGCCCCATCAAGGTCGGCAAGTTCCCCATGCTGGCCAACAGCCGCGCCAAGACCAACCGCGAACCGGACGGCTTCGTCAAGGTCATTGCCGACGCCGAAACCGACCGCGTTCTGGGCGTGTGGTGCATCGCCAGCGTGGCCGGCACCATGATCGCGCAGGCAGCCCAAGCCATGGAATTCGGCGCCAAGAGCGAAGACATCGCCTATACCTGCCACGCTCACCCGACCCATTCGGAAGCGATCAAGGAAGCCGCGATGGCTGTGCAGGGCAAGCCGATCCATATGTGATCGGCCTGTCAAAAGGCAAAAAGGGGCGGGAAGGCATCACGCTTTCCCGCCCCTTTTTGTTGCGTAGATTCAGGCCGAAGCGGCTTCAGGCAGGCGTGGCGACCCGCCCCAGAGCGCTCCCGCGCACGACGAGGCGGACCGGCACGCGGCCTTGCGTGTTCTCCTCGCCATCGACCAGAGCCTGAAGGCGATCGACCAGCCTCTGGCCCGCCACCGCAAAATCCGGCTCGATCGTGGTGAGCGGCGGCACGCTGAATTGCCCCGCCTTCACACCGTCAAAGCCCACCACCCCGACATCGCCCGGCACATTGAGCCCGCGCTCTTCCAGCAAGGCCATCGCGCCCAGCGCAATGTCATCGCAGGCGGTGAACAGCCCGTCGAAAGGCTCGCCGGAATCGATCAGCGCCGCCGCCGCCCGCCGCCCCTGTTCATGGCGCGAATGGCCCGGCTCCAGCGTCATGATGCGCGGCATCAAGCCCGCCGCCGCCAAGGTTTCGGCATAGGCGTCATAGCGTTCGGCAAATTGGCGCTGCGGACAATCGGCCTCGCCCACATAGACGATGCGGCGATAACCATGGTCGAGCAGATGTTCGACCGCCGCGCGGGCCCCGCCGTGATTGTCGGCGCGCACCCATGGCAATTCATGCGCGGGCGCGGGCGCGCCCCAGCACACGACATGGCAACCATCATCGGCCGAGGCCTGAAAATAGTCCCACGCGGCGCGGTTCTCGCTGGTGCCGAACACGATCATGCCGATAGCGCGGCGGCTGCGTTCGAAATGGTCGTCCAGCCGGTCGGGCGCGCCCTGGAACGAAACGATGGTTTCCATGCCCCGCGCCGAGGCCGCCGCGCAGATCCCGCCCAGCAGCGCATAATGGAACGGGTTGAAGGCTCTCACATCCTCATCCTCGGGACAGATCACCACCACGGCAATCGTGTTCAATCGCCCGCTGCGCATGCGCGAGGCGGAGGAATCGATGTGATAGTTGAGCCGCCGCGCCGCCTCGACAATCCGCTCGCGCGTGGCTGCTGCGACAATCGGGTCGCCGCTCAATGCGCGCGAGACGGTGGACTGGCTGACGCCTGCTGCTTCTGCAACGTCGTAGGACGTGGCGCGAAAGCGCTGTTTCACCATGGTCCCTCCCTTAACGACCGCTTCGCAAATCTGGGCCTCTTTTGCAAAGCTAAGCCCAAAGCGCAAATGGCATGGGCATTAAATACGGTTTCAGACCTCTTCGGCCTCGCGCAGCACGGCGATCCCCGCCTTGCGCTGTTCGGCCAGTTCGCGTTTGAGCGCAGCCGGATCGCGCGCGATGACAAAGCCGAAGGACACGCCGCCCTCCTTGCCCACCGTGGCGTGATGCAGCCGGTGCGCCTGAACCAGCCGTTTGGCATAGCCGCCGCGCGGGACGTAATGGAAATAGCGCTGATGAACGAGCCCATCATGGATCAGCGAATAGACGATGCCATAGCACAGGATGCCCAGCCCGATCCACGTCCCCGGCTCCCACGCATGGGCGCCCATGATCAGCGGGCTGCCGATGGCGAAGGCCGAAATGCTCATCCCCGCGCCGAACAGGGCGTAGAGATCGTTTTTCTCAAACATCCGGTCATGGCGCTCGTGGTGGTCACGGTGCCAACCCCAGCCCCAGCCATGCATGATATATTTATGCGAGCCCCAGGCGACCCCCTCCATGGCAAAGAAGGTGGCAATGACGATGGCGATGGCGGCAAAACTATTCATGGAAACCCCTATAATGCGCGATGCAAGATTTCGCCACTGGCCCAAACGTCCATGCGAATGTCCATGGTGCGACCATTCGCCTCTTGTTTTTGCCGCCCCCCATGCCTAGGTCGGTTTCATTATGACCGGACCCAAGACGCTCTACGAAAAGATCTGGGATGCCCACACTGTGGAATCCCGCGAGGATGGCACAAGCCTGATCTGGATTGACCGACACCTTGTGCACGAGGTGACCAGTCCGCAGGCCTTTGAGGCGCTGCGCGCCGCGGGGCGCAAGGTGCGCCGCCCGGATCTTACGCTGGCGGTGCCCGATCACAATCTGCCCACCACCGCGCGCCGCGATGCGGCCGGCCATCGTATTGCCATCAAGGACCCCCAGAGCGCGCAGCAATTGGCCGCGCTGGAAAAGAATGCGCCCGAATTCGGCATCCGTCTGATTGGCGATGCGGATCGTGAACAGGGCATCGTCCATGTCGTCGGGCCGGAACAGGGCTTCTCGCTGCCCGGCGCGACGATTGTCTGCGGCGATTCGCACACGGCCTGCCATGGCGGTCTGGGCGCGTTGGCCTTTGGCATCGGCACGTCCGAAGTCGAGCATGTGCTGGCGACACAGACCCTGCAATTGAAGCGTTCCAAGACGATGGAAGTGCGCGTCGAGGGCGAATTGGGCGCGGGCGTGACTGCCAAGGATCTGGTGCTGCATATCTGCGGCACGCTGGGCGCCAGCGGCGGCACGGGCTATGTCATCGAATATACCGGCTCGGCCATTCGCGGCCTGTCGATCGAGGGCCGCCTGACCGTTTCGAACATGGCGATCGAGCATGGCGCGCGCGCCGGTCTGATCGCGCCGGATGAAAAGACCTTCGCCTATGTGCAGGGCCGCCCCTATGCGCCCAAGGGCGCCGATTGGGACAAGGCCGTGGCGTGGTGGAAGAGCCTGGCCACCGATCCGGGCGCGACCTATGACAAGGTCGTGGTGATCAACGCCGCCGACATTGCCCCCACCGTGACATGGGGCACCAGCCCCGAAGACACCGTGGCGATCGGCGGCGTCGTGCCCGCGCCTGAAAGCTTTGCCGATCCCAGCAAGCAGGAAGCCGCGCGCAAGAGCCTTGCCTATATGGGCCTGACGCCGGGTCAGAAGATGACCGATGTCGAAGTGCAGAACGTGTTCATCGGTTCCTGCACCAACAGCCGCATCGAGGACATGCGCGCCGCCGCCGCCGTTGTGAAGGGCCGCAAAAAGGCCGACAATGTGCGTTGGGCCATCGTCGTGCCCGGTTCGGGTCTGGTCAAGGAACAGGCCGAGGCCGAGGGTCTGGACAAGATCTTTATCGAGGCGGGCCTTGAATGGCGCGAGCCGGGCTGCTCGGCCTGTCTGGCGATGAACCCGGACAAGGTGCCCTCGGGCGAACGCTGCGCCAGCACCTCGAACCGCAATTTCGTGGGCCGTCAGGGTCCGGGCGCGCGCACGCATCTGGTGTCGCCCGCGATGGCGGCGGCAGCGGCCGTCACCGGTAAATTGACCGATGCGCGTGAATTTCTGGCCTGAACTGGCCTAAACTTGCCTCGAACTTGGAGGGTGAAGGGATGAGCGAAGAGAGCGAAAAGAAGGTTCTGGGCGAGCGTTCGAGCTGGGCCGGGGTGGCGACCATTGCGGGGGCGGCCGCGATCGGTTCGGCCGCGCTGACGGCGGCGCTGATCTTTGGCAGCCGCCGCAAGCCCAAGCCGACCGATGCTCCCGCCCATCCTGAAGATGCGCCCGAAACTGACTGATCCGAAAGACATTTCCTGATGAAACCGATCAACCACGTGGCCGGCACGGCGATCCCGTTTGGCGCCAAGAATGTCGATACCGACGTCATCATCCCGGCCCATTGGCTCAAGACGATCACGCGTGAGGGCCTTGGCAAAGGCGCGTTTGAAGCGATCCGCGCCGAAGAAGGCAATATTTTCGACACCGAGCGCAACAAGGGCGCGCCGATCCTGATCGCGGGCGACAATTTCGGCTGCGGGTCCAGCCGCGAACATGCCGCATGGGCCTTGCTCGACATGGGCATCACCTGCGTCATCGCGCCCAGTTTTTCCGACATCTTCTCGGGCAATGCGTTCAAGAACGGCATCCTGACGGTGGTTCTGCCGCAGGAAGCCATCGACCGCCTGCTGGTTGTGGCAGTTGACCAGCCGATTGATGTCGATCTGGAAAGCCAGACCGTAACCACGCCGTTCCAGGACCGCTTTACCTTCGAAATCGATCCGTTCCGCAAGCATTGCCTGCTGGGCGGCCTTGATGAAGTGGGCCTGACGTTGTCGCGCGACGCGGCCATCAAGCAGCATGAAGCCAAGATTGCGGCAGACCTGCCATTTCTGGCCACAGCATCGGCGGCCTGAGGCGGGAAAGATTTTCTCGCTTTTTAAAGGAAAAGTTCCCCGTTTTTGAGCAAGCGCAAAGATCGTCCGCTGCCGATATGCTGAAAAAGCCCTGTCGCAGCGGAGGTCGCGCCAAATCGGGGGATTGAACCGCCGCCGCTGCGACACATACGCATTGGCGCGCGATTTTCATCGCGTTATGGACGGCAGGCTGAAAAAGCGCCACATTGGCCATCCATTGCAAACACCCAGACACCTTAAAACCATGCGGGAGACGCTATCATGACCAGCTTTCAAGATCGCGAGCGCGGCGAAGAAGCCAAGTTTGCCCATGACGAAGAGCTGGAGTTTCGGATCCACGCGCGCCGCAACCGCCTGCTCGGCACCTGGGCGGCCGAACGGATGGGCCTGTCTTCGGCCGAAACCGAAGCCTATGCCAAATCGGTGGTTCAGGCCGATTTCGAGGAAGCGGGCGATGAAGATGTCGTGCGCAAGCTGCTGGGCGATCTGATCAGCGCGGGCGTCGATGCCGATGAGGCCGAGGTGCGCACCGCCCTCAAGGCCAAGGAAGCCGAAGCGCGCCGCGCGATGATGGGTCAGGTCTGACCCCCGATTTCCGGGCGCGGGGCCGCAGGGCCGCGCGCTCTTTTTGACAGGACACCCCCGATGCCCATGCCCGCCGACCAGATCGAGGCGCTGATTCGCGCCGCCATTCCCGATGCAGAGGTGACGATCACCGATCTTGCCGGTGACGGCGACCATTACGCCGCTCATGTCACCTCGCCCAGTTTTGCCGGCAAGCCGCGCATTGCCCAGCACAAAGCCGTCTTTGCCGCGCTGGGCGATCGCATGGGGGGCGAACTTCATGCCTTGCAACTGACCACCGGCATCCCCACCTGAGCGATTGACGAAACAGATTTCCTTCGCAAAAAGGACCTGTTTCCCCCGATTGGTTGCAGAAAGTTTCAAGCCATGTCCGACGTCCAGACCCGCATTGCCGATATCGTGAACACGAATGACATCGTGTTGTTCATGAAGGGCACCGCGCTTTTTCCGCAATGCGGTTTTTCCAGCCGCGCGATTGCGATCCTTGAGCATCTGGGCGCGACCTATCACACGGTCGACGTGCTTCAGGATATGGAGATCCGTCAGGGCATCAAGGCCTATTCGGATTGGCCCACGATCCCCCAGCTCTATGTGAAGGGCGAATTTCTGGGCGGCAGCGACATCATGATGGAAATGTATGAGGCTGGCGAGCTTCAGGCACTGCTCAAGCAGAACGGTCTGGTCGCCTGAGCGCACCTGCTGTTTCTGAAGTCAAAAGGGCCGCTTCCCCTTGGGGAGGCGGCCCTTTCGTTTGGGAAAAGGTGGGGTCGGGAGACTGGGAAGACCGACCCCACCATTTTGCTCGAGACGGGAGTGAGGCGGGACCGCGGAGACCGGGATGCAGCCCGCCTCTAATCGAGACTGCCATTGGTACTTCTTGTTATGCATGGGGCGTGCCAGTTCGAATAAACGGCCAATTTCCGCCACTTCCCATCGAGCTATTTCCCGCCCCACCGCGCCGATTGTCAATTTTCCCGACAGATCTTGCCAAGTCCTGATCGCGCCCTATCAAAAGCGGATGGATTCCGCCCCACCCCCCGTCCTGCGCCCCGCCGCCACATTGGTGATCTTTCGTCAGCCGAGCGCGCTACAGCCGCCCGAACTGCTGATGGTCGAACGATCGCAGGCGATGCGCTTTGCCGCCGGGGCGACGGTTTTTCCCGGCGGCAAGGTCGATCCGCAGGACATGGAACTGGCGCAAAGCCTGACGGGTGACGATCCGACCGACACCGCCGCCCGCATCGCCGCGATCCGCGAAACGCTGGAGGAAACCGGGCTCGGGCTGGGTTTCACGCGCAGACTGCACTATGATGAAGCGGCCGCCGCGCGGGCGATCCTGCAATCGGGCGGGGCGATGGGCGATGTGCTGGCACGGCTGAATCTGGCGCTGAATCTCGAGGCGCTCACGCCCTTTGCCCGCTGGCGCCGCGAGAGTGTCGGAGGATTTGACACTCGCTTCTATCTGGCCAACATCGGGACGGGCGCGGTCGATCTGGCGGTCGACGCCACGGAAAACAGTCGCCTTTTCTGGGCCAGCGCTCAAGACTCCCTGAATGGTGCGGCCTGCGGGGCGCTCAGGATCATCGTGCCCACCCTGCTCAATCTGGAGCGGCTGGCCCAATTTGCCGATTTTGCCGCCGCGCGGGCCGATGCTCTGGCCCATCCCATCGCCCCGATTTCGGCCGGCCGCATGATGCGCGACGGCGAGGAATGGCTGACCATCCCCGAAGGTCTGGGCTATCCGATCACCGCCATTCCGCTCAGTGCGGCGCAGCGCGGCTAGG
Organism: Novosphingobium humi; assembly: GCF_028607105.1. Classification (GTDB taxonomy): domain Bacteria; phylum Pseudomonadota; class Alphaproteobacteria; order Sphingomonadales; family Sphingomonadaceae; genus Novosphingobium; species Novosphingobium humi. The sequence goes on from NZ_CP117417.1 coordinate 1,937,335, forward strand.
CGTCAGCCCGAACAGAGGCCGCGCGTGCGGGCGCGATAATCCTGCACCTCGCCGCTCATCTTCACATGCAACCGGCACAGATGCTCGACCACCGGCTCATAGATGGGCCGTTCGAATTGCAGCCCGCATTGCCCGCTTTCCACCCAGCGCACAGTGCAGCTGATCGCTTCAAGCCCATCGAGTTTCAGCAGGACACGCGTGCCCATCGTCAGCGTAAGTGTGCGCGTTGCAATGCGGCAGCCATGGGTGGATAGGTCGCTGACAGTCACGCTGTCCTGCAGCCCGCTCATCAGGCGACAGCGGGCCGACATGGTCAGCGGCCTTCGAATGGCCTCTCGAGGGGTCTGGCGGGATCGCATGGCTTATGCAGTCTAACGGATGGCCGGTTAACCCTTCGTTTGCATTTGCCGGATGGTGCAATTTTCCCCCGCCACGCGGCGTCAAGGCCGCAATGGTGAAAGATAAATCATCCGCATCCGCAAAAAGCCCCTTTGACTTTGCCCGCCAAAGCGCAAACACCACGGCCATGGCCAAGCCCATGATTACAATCCAGGAGTATCATCTTGTCAGTCATGCTTTCCTGCCGCTCGCTGTTTCGCCTTGGCGCCGCCTCGCTCGCGCTTTGCGCGCTGCCCATCGCGGCGCAGGCCCGCACCGCCCCGGCCGCCCGGCCGCTGATCACCGTTGCCCCGGCCAAGGGCGATGCCAAGGCCGGTTTTGCCACCCATGCGATGATTTCGGCGGCCAATCCGCTGGCCGTGCAAACCGGCCTGCGCATCCTGCAAAAGGGCGGCAGCGCGGTGGACGCGGCGGTTGCGGTTCAGGCGGTGCTGGGTCTGGTCGAGCCGGAAAGTTCGGGTCTGGGGGGCGGTTCGTTCCTGCTCTATTATGACGCCAAGACCAAACGGGTCACCGCCTATGACGGGCGCGAAGTGGCGCCCAAGGGGGCCAGTCCGCGCCAGTTCTATGGCCCCGACGGCAAGCTGCTGCCCTTCCCCGTGGCCGTGGTGGGCGGGATCGCCACCGGCGTTCCGGGGGCCATCGCCATGCTGGAAATGGCGCAGAAGGAACACGGCCGCCTGAAATGGAATCAACTCTTTGGCGAGGCGCGCAAACTGGCCAATGACGGGTTCGAGGTGACGGGAAAGCTGGCCCGCGCCATCGTCAGCCAGGCCCCGCAGGCCAAGGGCGCAGACGCGCAGGCCTATTTTCACAAACCCGACGGCACGCCCTATCAGGCGGGCGAGCATATCGTGAACAAGGCCTATGCCGCCACGCTGGACCGTATTGCCGCGCAAGGGTCCAAGGGCCTGCTGACCGGCCCGGTGGCCGAAAAGATCGTCGCCAAGGTGACGAGCGGCCCATTGCCCAGCACGATGACGCTGGCCGATCTGGCCGCGTATAAGCCGCGCAAAACCGAGGGCCTGTGCATGCCCTATCGCACCCATCTGATCTGCACCCCGCAGGCGCCCTCGGGCGGCGTGGCGGTTCAGGAGGCAATGGGCCTGCTGGCGCATACCGACATTGCCACGCGCAACGCGCAGGACCCCAAGGGCTGGCTGGAAATCGCGCAGGCAAGCCGTCTGGCCTATGCCGACCGCGATCGATATGAGGGCGATCCGGCCTTTGTGCCCTTCCCCGCCGGGCTGCTGGCGCCCGATTACATTGCCGAGCGGGCCAAGCTGATCGGCGAGACGATCCAGCCCGTTACCTTCGGCATGCCCAAGGACGCGCCCAAGGTGGGCAAGGACGCCACGCAGGAGCCGGGCGGGACCACGCATATGGTCATCGTGGACACAGCGGGCAATGTCGTGTCGATGACCACCACGGTGGAGAGCATCTTCGGCTCGGGCCGGATGGTGGATGGGTTCTTCCTCAACAACCAGTTGACCGATTTCTCCTTCAGCACCAATGATCCCGACGGCGCGCCCGCGGCCAATGCCGTCGCGCCGGGCAAGCGTCCGCGCTCCAGCATGGCCCCGGCCATCGTGCTGACACCAAAGCGGAATTTCGAGCTGGCCGTGGGTTCGCCGGGGGGCACCTCGATCATTGCCTATAATATCAAGGCGCTGGTCGGCATGCTCGATTGGGGGATGAAGCCGCAGGATGCGATCAGCCTGCCCAATCTGGTGGCGCGCGGGAATATTTTCAGCGCCGATATTTTCCCCGCCCCCATTGCCGATGCGCTGGCGGCCAAGGGCCTGCCGCTGCAAACCGCGCGGGGCGAGAATTCGGGGCTGCATGTGATCGTGCGCCGCGCCAAGGGCTATGAAGGCGGGGCCGATCCGCGCCGCGAAGGGGTCGCGCGCGGGTTCTGATACAAAAAGGGCGGAGGCCAAAACCTCCGCCTTTTCTTATTTCCGGCGCATGATGAATTCTTCGTCGCGCCAATCGCCCACGGCGAATTTATACTCGCCCACGATCTCGAAGCCGCGCCCGGCATAGACATGCTGGGCCTTCAGATTACCCTGCCACACACCGATCCAGATCGGGCGGCGCCATGAGGTCAGTTCCTCCAGCGCCAGATCGAGCAATTGCTTGCCCAGCCCTGCGCCCTGCACTTCGCGGCGCAGATAGAGCTGATAGAGTTCGCCATCGCCCTCCTCGCGCTCGGGATGGGGCAATTTGCTGGGCCCGATATGGACATAGGCGACCAGCGCGCCATCCCCGTCCTGCGCCACCCATGTGCGATGCGTGGAATCGGCCAATTCGCGCGCCACGGTTGGCTCGCCATAGGAGTCGGCCTCGAACACGGCCAGATCGGCGGGCGGATAGGGAATGGCAAAGCCGGTTGGCCCGAACGTGTCGCGGAAACAATGCAGTTTGAGCGCGGCGAGCGCAGGAATGTCGGCGGCGCTGGCGAGACGAATGGTGATGCTGGCAGTCATGCCCCCCGCCCTATAGCAGCGCGCTGGGCGCCGCAATCATCCCATTATCGTAAATCGAAATCGTCACTTTATCCCGCCGCCTTAGGTAAGTTTTCGGATCAACCTGTAGCCCCAAATGCTGACGAAATAGGGAGAAAAGCATTCCGTCGCATCTTCATGAATGACGCGGGGGAGATCAGCCTTGTTGCGTATGGGTATTTCGGCCAAGTTTCTGGCCGCTTTTGCAGTCCTTCTGGCGGTCATGGCCGCAATGGGATCTTTTGCAGTGGTCAAGCTGGGCGAGGTCAACGCGATCTCGACCGAATTGCGCGAACGCTGGCTGCCCGGCTCGCAGGCGCTGGGCGATGTCCACGCTTTTGTCTCGCAATACCGGATCAAGCAGAGCGTCCATGTCGGCGCCAGCGCCGAAGGCATGAAGACCCGCCAGGCCAAGCTGATGCGCGCCGCGCAGACCGCGATCGCCACCCGCATGGACGATGCCGCCAAACTGAACCAGGGCCCGGACGAAAAGGCCGCCTTTGCCAAGCTGAAGGGCGATTGGCAGACCTATCTGGGCCAGAACGAGCAATTGCTGAACCTGTCGAACACCGATGCGGCGGCGGCCAAGGCGATGTTCGACGGCGATTCCCTGACCGCGTTCTACACGGTCGAGGATGATCTGCTGGCGCTGATCGATCTAAACACCAAGGGGGCCAATGCCGCCTCGGCCCGTTCGGCCGCGATCTATGATCAGGGCCGCAAGGTCATTATCGGCGCGGTCGTGGCCGGGCTGGCCGTGGCGCTGGGTCTGATGGGGCTGATGATGGTCACGATAGCCCGCCCGGTCGCGCGGATCAGCGAGGCCGTGGGCCGATTGGTCGATGGCGACATGCATGTCGAAATCCCCGCCTTGGACCGCCAGGACGAAGTGGGCAGCCTTGCCCGCGCGCTCGACAGCTTCAAGGCGCTCTTTGCCGCCGACCAGCAGCGCACGCAGGCCGAGTTGGAACGCGCCCGCGAAACACAGATCACCATTGACGCCATCGGTTCGGGCCTGTCCGAACTGGCGCGCGGCAATCTGACCCACCGCGTGCCGGAAAACGGCGCGGGCGCTCTGGGCCAGCTCCATGTCAATTTCAACGAGGCGGTCAGCCAACTGGCCGGCGTGATGCGCGAAATCGTCGATGGTTGCGACGCCATCCGCCGCGGCACTGACGAAATCGCCGCAGCCAGCGGGGACCTTGCCCGCCGCACCGAGCATCAGGCCAGCTCGATTGCCGAAACCAGCCGCACGCTCAACGAATTCAGCGGCACCGTGCGCGTCACCGCCGACAATGCCCGCCAGACCAGCAGCCGCCTTGCCGTGGCGCGCCACACCGCCGAAGCCGCCGACCAGCAGGCCGAACAGGCGGTCCACGGGCTTCAGGCCATCGAGGCATCGAGCCGGGAAATGGCCGAGATCGTCGGCGTCATCGACGGGATCGCCTTCCAGACCAACCTGCTGGCGCTGAACGCCGGGGTTGAGGCGGCGCGTGCGGGCGATGCGGGCAAGGGCTTTGCCGTGGTTGCCAACGAGGTGCGCGCTCTGGCCCAGCGCAGCGCGGACGCGGCCAAAGACATCCGCGCGCTGATCACCACGTCGAACGAGCAGGTCTCGACCGGCGTGGCTTTGGCCAGCGCCAGCGGCGATGCGCTGCGCCAGATTGTGGGCGAAGTCTCGCAGATTTCCGAGCTGGTCGAAGAGATCGCCGAGGCCGCGCAGAAGCAGTCGTCCAATGTCGAGGAAATCTCGGCGATGATGAATTCGATGGACCAATTCACCCAGCAGAACGCCTCGATGGTCGAACAGAGCACCGCCAGCACCCACAGTCTTTCGGGCGAAACGCAGCGTCTGGTCGAACAGTTGCGCCGCTTTGAAATGAGCCGCACGGGCAGCGCCTCGCCCGCGCGCATGCAAAGCAGGGCGAGCGCGCCCAGCACGCAGGATGATCTGGCCCTGCCCTCCTTCTCGGCCCGGCGCGCGCCATCGGTGCGCGCCACCGCGCTCAAGATCGAGGATGACTGGTCCGAATTCTGAATGCTTTAGTAAAATCACCTAAGACCATTGCAAAAACCGGACAAGCATAAACATCAGCCCGTTCTTATCCAATTTCAGGCAATAGTCTTGCATCGAAAGAATAGTTTAGAAAGAGAAAGCCGACCATGATCAAGACTATTGCCAAGATATCATTCGCCATGACCGGCGCGCTTCTCCTCAGCACTTCGGCTTTTGCACAGTCGTCGGATTGGAGCCGTTCGGTCACCAACATGTTCGCCGCCAAGCAGACCTACCCCTCGACCGCCCAGATGCGCGGCGAGGAAGGGACCGCCAAGGTCAAGGTCTATATCGGCGCCGATGGTGCGGTGCAAAAGGCTGAACTCGTGGCCGGTTCGGGCTCGGCCATCCTCGACAAGGAAGCGCTGTCTGTTCCCTCCAAGGTCGGCAAGGTGCCCGCCCCGCCCGCAGGCCCCACCACGTTGACGGTGCCGATGACCTGGCGCCTGACCTGATTATCCAGTCATGATACAACGGGGCCGGTCGCAAAACCGGCCCTTTTTGCATGAAACAGGCCCATTTTTGCTGCAACGCGCAAAAAACTTGGCAATGGGGCCATGTTGTTGTATGGCCGATCCCAAGCAAGTCGGCGTGCCGCATGAGGCAGCGCGCAGGACCGGGCAGCGTGAGGGCAGCCATTTGTGGCCGCCCGCCCCGGATCTCACGGATTTGCAGCCCGTTTTTCGCTTCCTCCTCACGCAGGGTCGCGCTTTTTGAGCCACCTGCTTGCCGCGCCGCTTACGCTGGTGTGCGCTGTGAAGCCTGTTTGAAAGTATTCCATGTCCTATTTTTCCGAGCTTGGCCTTGCTGAACCCCTGCTGCGCGCGTTGGAGGCCAAGGGCTATAACGATCCCACGCCGATCCAGCGTCAGGCGATCCCTGCGCTGATCGAAGGGCGCGACCTGCTGGGTCTGGCCCAGACCGGCACGGGCAAGACGGCGGCCTTCGCGCTGCCCTCGCTCCACCGCCTGATCAACGATCCCAAGCCGCGCAAGCCCGCCTCGTGCCGCATGCTGGTGCTCAGCCCCACGCGCGAACTGGCCGCCCAGATCGCCGACAACATGCGCGGCTATGCCAAATATGTCAGCCTGAACATTCAGTGCATCTTTGGTGGCATTCCGGCGGGCAAACAGGCCCGCGCGCTGGTGCCGGGCTGCGATGTGCTGGTGGCAACGCCGGGCCGCCTGCTCGACCTGATTGACCAGCGCGCGCTGACGCTGCGCGACGTTGAAATCTTCGTGCTGGACGAGGCCGACCAGATGATGGATCTGGGCTTCATCGTGCCGCTGAAGCGCGTTGCCCGCCTGCTGCCGCCCCAGCGCCAGAGCCTGTTCTTCAGCGCCACCATGCCGCAGGCGATCGAGCAACTGGGCAAGCAGTTCATCCAAAACCCCGTCAAGGTCGAGGTTGCCCCGCAATCCACCACCGCCGAGCGCGTCGAACAGAAGTCGATCTTTATCAACCAGGCCGAAAAGCAGGCCCTGCTGACGATCCTGCTGCGCGACGGTCTGGCCAAGGAAGAAGGCGATGCCGACCGCATCGACCGCACCATCGTGTTCACCCGCACCAAGCATGGCGCGGACCGCGTTGTGCGCTTCCTGACGCCCGCGGGCATCCCGGCCGCCGCCATCCATGGCGAAAAGAGCCAGGCCCAGCGCACCGCCGCCCTCAAGGGTTTCCGCGACGGCACGGTCAAGGTGCTGGTCGCTACCGACATTGCCGCGCGCGGGATCGACGTTTCGGGCGTCAGCCATGTGTTCAATTTTGAAATCCCCAATGTGGCCGAACAATATGTTCACCGCATCGGCCGCACCGCGCGCGCGGGCGCCGATGGCATCGCCATCAGCCTGATCGCCGAGGACGAGCGCCCCTACATCCGCTCGATCGAGCGTCTGACGGGTGTGAAACTGACGCCCATGGCGCTGCCCCCCGAATTCCAGAAGGAGGCCGCGCGCCTGCCCGCCCCCGCCAAGCGCGGCACGGGCGACAATGGCGCGATCAAGGCTTCGCGTCCGCAGGGTGAAGGCCGCCGTGATGGCGGCGGGCGCCGCGATGGCGGCCGTGACGGCGGACGCCGCGAGGAAGGCCGCCGCAACAATGACCGCCGCCCCCACGCAGGCCGCGACACCCCCCGCGATGGCCAGCGTTCGCGCACCCAGCGCGAAGGCGACCGCGCCCGCGCCGAACGCCGCGAACAGCATGGTCGCGCGCGTCCCGCCGCTGCCGGCGCTTCGCAGTTTGATCCGCTGCGGGAAAATGTCGATGTAAAGGCGCGTCGTCGCTGAGGGTTGATCGGGGGCTTTATGCCTCCGGCGGGCAAAGGGACTCGGTCCCTTTGCAATCCCGTTAATGGGGTTGGGTTCACAGGGTTTGCTTGTGGATCATACAATGAAAAGCCTGCGGCGCTGGTAATAGGCGCCGCAGGCTTTTCATTTTTGAACGCCGCTTTCGACACTCAATGTCGAACCCATGACGCAACGCCGACAGTAATGGGAGCGCGGGGGACGAGTCCCTCGCATACCTTCTGGCTTCTAAACCGCCGCCGTCGAAACGCCCAGATCCGGAATCCCGATCGACCGCCGCCCGCTGTAATCGGTCTTGACCACGATCAGGTTCGACTTCTCCAGATGTTCGAGCAGACGGCGTATGCGTCCGGGCGAACTGGTGCCATAGGCGCGGGCCAGCGTTTCATCGTCAGGGCATGGCGCCTCGTCCATCGCGGCGCGGGCGATGACAAGGAAAGGCGTCAGCAGGTCATCGGGCACGCTGCGCGAGAGTTGCAGCAGCGGCGCCCATTCCTCATCCGTCGGGCGATAGATGCCCGCCACGGCCAACGCGAAGCGGCGGCGGAACTGGGTGACATCGCCAACATGCTGACCGATCTTCTTCATCCGGCAGCGGGTGGTAAAATCCTGGAACAGCGACGAAATCGGCTGATAGGTGCAATCGCGCTCAGCCGTAATGTCTTCCATGATCGCGGCCATGATCGACTGCACCTCTTCGGGCGGCAGGCTGGGCGGCGCGGGGACGCTGGCGGCGGAAAAGAGATTGGGGCCGCTGTCATCAACCAGCGGTTCCTCGCCCGGCGCGGGGGCCATGACATAGGTGCTGATCTGATCCATCAACTCGCTGGCATCCGGGCGCGGCAAACCGGCCAGCAGCGGGGTTTCCTCCGCCGCCAGTTCCTCGGCGGTGGGCGCGGCGTGGAGCAGCGCGTGAAGGTCGTCGCCCGTCACGCTGGGCGGGGGCAGAAGGCCGGTGGAGACAGCGCGGCTGCGGGTCTGAACCCCGCCGATCCGCACCGACAAAGGCCGCCGCGTGATCGCCGGGCCCAGCGCCAGAAACTGTCCGCGTTGCAGATCGCGGATCGTTTCGGCCTGCCGCCGCTCCATGCCCAAAAGGTCGGCGGCGCGCTGCATATCAATATCGAGGAAAGTGCGGCCCATCAGGAAGTTCGACGCCTCGGCCGCCACATTCTTGGCCAGCTTGGCCAGACGCTGGGTGGCGATGATGCCCGCAAGGCCGCGCTTGCGCCCGCGGCACATCAAATTGGTCATGGCCGAAAGCGAAAGACGGCGCACCTCGTCCGTCACCTCGCCAGCGGCAGCCGGCGCAAACATCTGCGCCTCGTCCACCACCACCAATGCTGGATACCAGATCTCGCGCGGGGCATCGAACAATGCGTTGATGAAAGTGGCCGCACAGCGCATCTGCGCCTCGATCTCCAACCCGTCGAGCGCCAGAACGACGCTGGCCCGATGTTGACGAACTCGATTGGCAAGCCGCACCAGATCATTGGTATTATAGGCCGCGCCGTCCACCACGATATGGCCGAAAGGCTCGGCCAGCGTGACGAAATCGCCCTCGGGATCGACCACGACCTGTTGCACCAGCGGGGCGGATTCCTCGAGCAGACGACGCAGCAGATGCGATTTGCCCGAACCGGAATTGCCCTGCACCAACAGGCGCGTCGCCAGCAGTTCTTCGATGTCGATCGGCACAGCCTTGCCGTTCGATTCTTCGCCTATGATGATGGATGCAGTCACGCGGGCCTAGTAGCGCGTGGGGAGACGTGGGCAAAGGGGCCGGGGCGGAGTTTTCCAGAAGATAAGGGGGAAATGCGAGGGTCTAGCCCCTCGCGCTCCTATTACTGGCGCAACGTTTGAAATCGAAAGCCTGCGGCACCCATAGCCACCGCCGCAGGCTATAAACAAAGGCGCCCGCAAACCCATTAACGGGATTGCAAGGGGGACCCGCCCTTTGCCCGCCGGAGGCAAACCTAACCTTCCTTCAATACCTCCACCGCCAAGGCCTCAGCCACCTTGATCCCATCGACCGCCGCCGAGAGAATACCGCCCGCATAGCCCGCGCCCTCACCCGCCGGATAGAGCCCGCGCGTGTTGAGCGACTGGAAATCCTTGCCCCGCGTGATGCGCAAAGGGCTGGAGGTGCGGGTTTCGACGCCTGTCATGATCACATCGGGGTGGTCATACATCGGGATCTGGCGGCCAAACACGGGCAGCGCCTCGCGGATGGCCTCGATCACATAGGGCGGCAGACAGGCCGAGAGATCGGTCAGTTTCACGCCGGGTTGGTAGGACGGCTTGACCGCGCCGAAATCGCCCGATGACGCCCGCCGGGCCAGAAAATCGCCCACCTTCTGGCCCGGCGCGCAATAGTCGCCGCCGCCTGCGGTAAAGGCGAGGCTTTCCCATTTACGTTGAAATTCAATGCCCGCCAGCGGGTCTGCGGGATAATCCTTGCCCGGATCGACCGTGACCACAAGGCCCGAATTGGCGTTGAATTCTGCGCGCGAATATTGGCTCATGCCGTTGGTGACGACGCGGCCCTCCTCGCTGGTGGCCGCCACCACGCGCCCGCCGGGGCACATGCAGAAGCTGTAAACCGCCCGCCCGTTCGATGCCTGATGCGAGATCGCATAGGCCGCCGCCCCCAGCACCGGATGGCCCGCGCAGGCGCCATAGCGCGCCTTGTCCACCCAGCTTTGCGGATGTTCGATGCGCACGCCGATGGCAAAGGGCTTGGCCTCCATGAACACGCCGCGCTGGTGGAGGACCTCGAACGTGTCGCGGCTGGAATGGCCCGGCGCAAGGATGCAGTGGCGCGCGGGCAGATAGCTTTCCGCGCCATCCCCGGTGCTGACCAGATGCAGGCCCGCCAAAGCCCCATCCTTGATGTCGAAATCGGCCACGCGGGTCTGGAATCGGTATTCTCCGCCCAGCGCCTCGATAGTCTCGCGCATGGAAATTACCATCGTCACCAGACGGAACGTGCCGATATGGGGATGCGCCTCATAAAGAATATCGTCGGGCGCGCCCGCTTTGACAAATTCGGTCAGCACCTTGCGTGAGAGGTGTCGCGGGTCCTTGATCCGGCTGTAGAGCTTGCCGTCGGAAAAAGTGCCCGCCCCACCCTCGCCGAACTGGACGTTCGATTCCGGGGTCAACTGATGCTTGCGCCACAGCGCCCACGTGTCCTTGGTCCGCTCGCGTACGGCCTTGCCGCGTTCGATGATGATGGGCTTCAACCCCATCTCTGCCAGAATCAGCGCCGCCAGCAAGCCGCATGGCCCCGCCCCGATCACCACCGGGCGCGTGCCATCCCAGCCATCGGGCGCGACCACAGGCGGGCGATAGGCGGTGTCGGGCGCGGGGCGGACATGGCTGTCCCCCTCCAGCCGAGCCAGCACTTCGGCCTCATCGTCCAGTTCAATGTCAAAGACATAGACCAGCTTGATCGCACCCTTCTTGCGCGCATCATTGCCGCGCCGGACCATGGTGCGCCGCAAAATGCGCTGCGGCGTCACACCCAGCCTTTGGGCGATGGCGGCGTCAAGCGCCTCGGGCGTATGGTCTAGCGGCAGGGCGAGGTCGGATAGGCGGATCATGCCCGCCCCATAAGCCCAAGGCGATCATTTTGCCACCCCGCGCTTGCACGCATCGGGCGCAGCGCTATTCTCCATAGCAAAATTGGGAGAGCATGCATGATCAAGCCCGAACTGGAATTCGTCTATGAAGCCACCGGCGAACTCGAACCGCCCCGCCCCATCGGCGAGACCTATGACGGCACACGGCGCATCATCCCCATCGTGGGCGGCGGGCGGGTCGAGGGGCCGCTGATCAAGGGGCGGCTGATCGGCAATGCTGCCGATTGGCAACTGACGCGGCCCGATGGCGTGACTGTGGCCGATGCGATCTATGCCATCGAGACCGACGATGGCGTCGTCATCCAGATCCGCAACAAGGGACTGCGCCACGGCCCGCCCGAGGTGATGCAAAGGCTGGCGGCGGGCGAGACGGTGGACCCGGCCGAATATTACTTCCGCACCGTGCCCGAATTCATCGCGCCCAAGGGGCCGTATGAATGGATGAACCGATCGATCTTCATCTGCTCGGGCGCGCGCTATCCGCTGGGCATCAAATTGTGGGTGTGGCGGGTGGCGTAACGCGTTTTGCGTTCAGACTGCGCTGAACGCAAAGCAACGCTAAACCGGCTCGCCCGCCGCACGGGCGCGGGTCAAAACCGCGCCCTCATCACCCCGCACCCGCATGGCCAGCGCCACCAGCACCAGCACCAAAGGCACAGCCACAAAATTGATCGACAGGATCGCCCGGCCCAGATCGCCATGTGTGGCGTCCGAAATCATCCCCACGATGTATGGCCCCACGCCCAGCCCCGCGATGGTCATCACCACGATATAGGTCGAGGCGGTCAACCCCCGCATCCGGGGCAGAACCTGATCATACATAACCGCATAAAGCGGCGGCATCCACATGGTCAGCACAAAGCTGTAGAGCACAAAGCGGGCATAAAAGCCCCCCGCATCGGGCGCGTGATAGACCCAGAAGGCCAGACAGGGCGAGACGCCCATCGCAAACATCGCCAGCAGCACGCGCCCCACACCGGGCAATTTCTGGCCCGCCCAATCCGTGACCGGCCCGGCCACCATCGGCCCCACCACACCCAATCCGGCCGAAAGCAGCCCGAACTGCAAACCCGTCTGCGCCGGGGTCAGGTGATAGGTTTTCATCAGAAAGGCCGGAGTAAAGGCCATGCAGCCGTAATTGATCATGCTTTGCAAAGAACCGGCCGCGATGCACAGAATGAGCGAAGGGCTGCGCATCACCGCATAGGCGGGGCGGTCGGTGATGCGCACCGCCTGCACCAGATTGAGCGTGGCAAACAGGCCCAGGCCCACCACCGCCCATTGCAGCGTATGGGGCGACAGGCTGATCACACCGAGATTGAGCAGCGGACGCGGGCTGAAGGCCGCTCCTGCGCGGGCCAGCGCCACCATCGCGCCAATGATGACCGCCGTGGCCGCCAGATTGACCGCCCAGACCCGCGCCGAAGCCCCGCGCCGCGCCAGCATCAGCCAGTTGGTAAACGGCACGACCGCCAGCAGCACATCGAACGAGGCGGCAAAGGGGCGCGGATCGGGCGGGGTGGTGATGCCCTCAATCGCTCCGCGCACCGGCTCTGCCAGACGCCAGAGCAGACCGGCCAAGGGCAGGCCCGGCACCGCCGCCAGCAGGAACGCAAATTGCCACCCCCGCAGGCCAAAGGGCGCACCGACCGCCGCAAACCGCCCATCCCACCAATCAGCCGCCACGCCGCCCAGCACGCTGGACAGGCCAAGGCCAATGGCAATCGCCGCCGCCATGATCGCCATGGCCAGCCCTCGCCGCGCCTTGGGGAAATAGTCATAGATCAGGCTGGTGCCCGCAGGCTGGCTGGCCGCCTCGCCAATGCCCACGCCAAGGCGCGAAAGGGCGAGCAGGGCAAAGCCGCTGGCGATTCCGGCAAGGCCCGTGGCCAGCGACCAGAAAGCAATGCAGATGGCCAGCAGCCACGTCCGCCGCCAGCCATCAGCCAAACGCCCCAAAGGAAGCGAAAAGACCGCGTAAAACAGCGCAAAGACCGTGCCATACAGCAGGCCCATCTCCGCATCGCCGATGTTCAGATCATGTTTGATACGCGGGGAAAGGATCGCCAGAATGTTGCGATCCAGCAGGCTGAGCAATTGCATCGCGCAGACCAGCAGTAGGGCATACCATCCGCCCTTGGCCACGCGGGTCGTTGAGGGCGCAATTCTCCCCGTCTGCATATGCATCGCAATCCTCTCTCCCCCGGCTGGGCGGCCCCGGCTGAGCGGTTTGTCCGCTCCATCTGTATCCGGGATTTATGGGGCGAGGATAACGGGCAGGCCGAGCCTTGCCTAGGGGAAAAGAGACGTATTACTTACAATTTTTCAGGCCCGGAACACCAGCCGCTTCAGCACCGCATAGTTGAGCACCACCACCGCAAAGGTCGTGACCGCCCCCGCCAGATAGGGGTCGGCAATGAAATGCGAGGCCAGTTTCAGCCCCGCCAGATTGATGAGGTAATTGCCCGCATAGGACAGCGCGAAACGCATTTTCGCCGGGCCTGCGCCGATGAACACCCCGCGCGAATAGGTGAAATAGTTGAACCCCGTGCCCAGCACATAGCCGATGGCCTGGGCCAGATAGCGGTCCAGCCCAAGCCAGATCAGGGCAGCATAAAGCCCATAGCCAAAGGCCGTGTTGAGCGCGCCCGCCACCAGAAAGCGCAAGATTTCAACGGCGCGCGCGCGAGAGATCATCCGTAATCCTCCGGGAAATTCACCCGCTCGCGCTCCAGCACCAAAGGCGTCCCGCGTGTGCGTTCGGAAATCTGGCGGATATGGTCGCCCATCAGGCCCATAAAGCCGAAGATCAGCGCGAATTGCGCCTGAAGCACCATGCCGATCAGCCAGCCCGCAATCGGCCGCCCGGTGAAAAAGGCGATCCCCGCGCCCACCAGCATCAGCAAGGACACCAAAGCGCCCAGCACGCTGAGATAAAGCGGCGCGCGCAGCAGGCGCTTGGACGAACCCGTCAGGCCCGCGATGGCGAAATCGAGCAGGGTAAAGAAATTGTTCTTCGATTTGCCCCGAACCCGCGGCGGACGAACATAGTTGATCGTCTCGAGCGGAAAGCCCGTTTCCACCAGCAATCCGCGATAGAAAGGCTCCGGTTCGTTCAGCGCCTTGATCGCATCGACCACGCGGCGGCTGTAAAGGCCAAAGCCAGTCGCGTTGGGAATGGTCTGAAAATCGCCGAAATTCTTGGCCAGCCAATAGGACAAAGCGCGGATCGCGGTCAGCATCAGGCCGGACTTTTCCCGCTCGCGCACGCCCAGCACGATGTCCACGCCCGCCTGCCAGCGGCGCACGAAATGGGGCAGCAGTTCGGGGCTGTCCTGAAAATCGGCGCACATGCCGATCACCGCCTGCCCCCGCGCGGCATAGATGCCATGGGTGGGCGAACGCATCTGGCCGAAATTGCGCGTGTTGGCGATCAGGCGGATGCGCGGGTCGCGCTGGCACATCGCCTTGATGATGCCCACCGTGTTGTCGGTCGAATGGTTGTCGATAAAGATGATGTCAAAGCTGACGCCCAACGGCTCCAATTGCGCAATCACCGCCTCGGCAATCGGCCCGGCATTCATCTCCTCATTGTAACAGGGGATGACCACCGAGACATCAATGTCGGCACTCTTCGTCATGAATTACCTTCCCGCTCAAGAGGAGCGTTGTGCCCATGCGATCATCTCGGCCACCTGCGCGGCCAGAGGGACGGGCGCGATGCCATAGTCGGCCAGCAGCGCGCGATAGGCCGCATCATCGCCGTGATAGATATCAGCAGGGCCGGTGGTGATTTCGGCGCGCCGGACGCCGGCGCCCGTCTGCGCCGCCACCACGCCCGCGATCTCGCCCAATTCCATCGGCTCGCCCCCGCTGTCGAAACGCAGCACGCCCTTGGGCGCCAGCAGGGCGGCAAAGGCAAGGCTCATCAATTCGCGGATGGCGACATAGGCGCGCACGACACGGCGCGGGGCACGCACCTCGACCGGGCGGGCGGCGATGGCATCATTGATGAAGCTGGCGATGGCATAGGCGCCCGGCTTGTTGATATGGTGCCCGGTCAGCGCATAGATTCGGGCGATAACAGCGCGATGCCCGGTTTCGTCGGCCCATGCGGCAAAGCGTTCCTCATCCTCGCGCTTGAGCGCGCCATAGAGGCGCATCGCCGCGCCGGCATCGGGATCATCGGCTTTGGCGGCCGCGCCGCTGCTGGCCACGAAAATCGCCTCGGCCCCGATCGGGTTCAAGGCCTTGAGTACGCTTTCGCTGATTGCGCGATTGGCGGCGATATAGGCCGCCTCGTCCATCGCCTCGGCGCGATCCTTGGTCAGGAAGGCGGTGTGAAGCACGATGGTCGGCTCTTTGGGCAGCCAGGCCATATCGGCCAGCGGGCGCTGCAACACCTGCGATCCATCGGCAAGCCGCAGCGCGCGCGTGTTCGAACCAAAGGCGCGCACCCGCTTTTCAAACCTGTCGCCAAGCACCGCGGCCAGCAGATCGAGCGTGGCAAGGCCGATCCAGCCCCCCGCCCCGGTGATCACGATGCGCCGCCCATCCTCGACCAGCGCGGACGCCACCGACGGCTCCAGCCCATCAACCATGGGCACGCTCCATCACCGCGCGCGCCAGTTCGCCGAAACAGTCATAGCTCTTGTTCGGATCGGGCCGGTAATCGGGGTCGGCATAGCCATGGGTCAGAAACAGGAACGGCATGCCGCGCGCATCGGCGACGGCATGGTCCAGCTCGCTGTCACCCACGAACAGGCAATGGTCGGGCGAGGCACCCAGATCGGCAAGCACCAGATCAAGCAGATCGGGCGCAGGCTTGGGCGCCACGCCCACGCGCCCGCCCACCACGCTTTGAAACAGCGAGGCAAGGCCGGTGTCGGCCAGTACCTTGTCGACCAGATTTTGCGGCTTGTTAGAGCAGATCGAAAGCACGAAACCCTGCTCATGCAATTCGCGCAGGCTGGTGGCGACGTGGTTGAAGAGCGTTTCAACCCGCGTCTGGGTCACGGCATAACGGCGGCGGAATTCGGCCAGTTCCTGCGCCGGATCGCCGCAATCATCGCCCAGCAGCGCCATGACCATCTTTTGCCCGCCATGGCTCATCCATGGGCGAGCAAATTCGGGGTCAATGCTGCGCGCATGGCCGCGCTCCGCCAGCATCCCTTCGAGGATTTCGATGCAGATCGCACAAGAGTCGACCAGCGTGCCGTCGAGATCGAAGATCAGATGGCGAAGCATGTGCTCACCGCAAGGTGGCGCAGGGCGCCATGGCTGCGGCCAGTTCCTCGTCCGACAGGAAGGGCGAGAGATCCTCGAGCGGGGGAGAGACCATCGTGCCGTCGGGCAGGCGGCGGCTCGACAGCTTGGGTTCAAACTGCTGCGCCTTGTCGATCATCACCTCGCACAATTGCGCGCCTTCACCATCCAGCGTGGCGCGGATCGCGGCGGACAGATCGCCATCCTTTTCCGCCTTACGCGCGGGGAAGCCGAAACCGGCCGCCAGACGCGCGAAATCGGGGAAGGTCAACCCGCTGTCCGGTCCGCAGCCGACCGAGAAGCCCTTGAAATGGGCGACCTGCGACTGGCGGATCGAATGATAGCCGTCATTGTTGAGGACAAAGATCTTGATCGGCAGGCGCGCGCCCACGACGGTCTGCAATTCCTGCAGGTTCATCATGATCGAGCCATCACCGGCAAGACAAATGATCCGCCGTCCGCCACCGGCATAATAAGCCCCGATGGCGCCGGGCAGGTCATAGCCCATGCTGGCGCAGCCCGAATTGGTATAGAGCCGCTGGCCCTTTTTCAAATCCGCGCATTGGAAGATCGTGACGCAGGCCGTGCCATCGCCCGATACGATGATGTCGCCCTCTTCCAGCTCGTTAAACAGCGCCTCGCCAAAGACATAGGGGTTGATCGGGCCGGTTTCGCTGCGAAATTCATCACGCACGGTGGGATATTGCGCGCTTCGCTCGCGGCTGCGCGCCAGATAGGCGGCGCGGTTGTCCGCCCCCGTTGCCGGCACGCCCACCGCATCGACCGCCGCGAAGAAATCGCGCAAATCGGCATGGATCGCCCGGTGCAGATTGAGCGTCGGCTTGGAAAGCTCTGCCCGGTCGATATCCACCATCGCCACGCGCGCATTGCGGGCAAAGCTCTGCCAGTTATAGCTGATCTGACGGATGTTGAGGCGGCTGCCCAAAACCAGCACGTAGTCGGCACCCTGCACGGCGAAATTGCCGCCACGGTCGCCCACGCTGCCCGGACGACCGACATACAGCGGATGGGCATTAGGCAGCGCGTCATGCGCGTTCCAGCCCGTGACGACCGGCGCGCCCAGACGCTCGATCAGCGCCAGAAAGCGTCCATGCGTGTTCGACAGGCGCACGCCCGCACCGACAAACACCACCGGCCGCTCCGCCGCGCAGAATTCGGCCAGCATCGCGCCGACCTCGGCCTGCAGCGCATCGCCCGTCAACGCGCCGGTTTCGGCGGCATTGTTGGGCGCGTTCCATTCACTGGCCGTGTCCACATCGGCCGCAGGATCAAAAGCCTCCAGCGCGTCCGGGTCCACCGGGGCGGCCTGAACGTCGATGGGAACGTCGATCCACACCGGGCCGGGGCGCCCGCGCGTGGCAAGATAGATCGCCTTTTCCACCACCTTGCGGGCCTGCGCCGGGTCTTGCAGCACCACCGCATATTTGGTGATCGGCCGCACCATGCCGACAATATCGACTTCCTGATCGCCCAACTGACGCAGCGGGATATGCGGAAAATTGCCCGCAATCGTCTCACGCTTCACCTGACCCGACACCACGATCATCGGGATCGAATCGACATAGGCGCCATAGACGCCGTTGAGCGTGTTCACGCCCCCCGGACCCGTGGTCACATTCACCAACGCAGGCTTGCCGCAAAGACGCGCATAGCTTTCCGCCGCGATTGCCGAGGCCTGCTCGTGGTGGTTGAAGATCTTGCGCAGCCCCGCCTCGCGCCCAAAGGCGTCGTTGAGGTGCATGGCCCCGCCGCCCGTCAGCATGAAGCAGTCCGAAACACCGCTTTGCACCAACAGGCGGGCGATCAGGTCCGCGACCCGGATAGTCTCAGCCATGGTGGTTTACGCAGGCTCGGCGGTCTTGGCGGTGGCCTGACGCGCCTCCATCATGGCGATGCGCGCGGCGTCTTCCTCGGCAATGCCGCGATAGAAATCGCGCTTGTTCTTGAGCCAGAGCAGCTCGAACTCAATTGCCAGTTCCATACCCGCCTGTGCGCGGCCATCCTCGACCACGGCGGCGTCGAACACCACCTTGCGCGTTTCGAAACGGTCCAGACGATGCGCGCGGGCACCCGCCAGCAGCGGCACCGAATCCGGGCTGACCCCGCCGCCCACGACCAGTTCGAGGCCGCGCTGCTGGGCCACCTTGGCCACGGCGTTGACATAATCAGCCATCGCATCGCTGTTCACAAACGAACGGTCATGACCCAGCGAGCCAGCGAAATCGACGCGGCCAAACACAAAGCCGACATTGCCCGCCTGCGCCACTTCGCCCAGCTTTTCGAGGGCGTCAAAGGTCGTGGCCGTTTCCACGTTGAACAGGAAGGACATGTCCGCCTGCTCGTCCTTGGGAAACACCTTGTCCTTGGCGGCGATGAACTTGGAAAGCGCATAGGGCGTCTCGACCATCGGCGCGATGATGTAATCCACACCATATTGGCGCGCCTCGATCAGGTCGCGGATCGCCTCGCAGCCGCCGATCTTGAGCGCAACCTTCAACCCGGCGCGGCGGGCCAGTTCGAGCAGGCGCAGGAATTCATCGCTGCGCGTGCCTTCGGCCTCAAACTCGGCCTTGACCGAGACAAAACCGTATTTGGCCGCGCCTTCGGCCAGAATCGCCAACATGCGTTTTTCGTATGCGTTCACGTCTAAACCTCTTCGGCTGGCTTTCCGACCCTGCCCGTAACAAACCTTGGTGGCTTAGCCCTTAGCCGATCCGTAATGATCCGCAAGGAAGACACCAATCTGCTCGGCGGTATAACTAAGGTGGTCATCCGTCAAACCCGGATAGATGCCCAACCAGAAAGTATTGGTCGTCACCAGATCGGCATTGGCCAGATCGCCCACCACGCGCACGTTGCGCCCCTTCATATAGGGCTGGTGCAAGAGGTTGCCGCCAAACAGCAAACGGGTGCCGATCTTCTGCTCGGTCAGGAATTCGACCAGAGCCTCGCGGTTGATGCCGGTCTCGGGACGGATGGTGATGGGATAGCCGAACCACGAGGGCTGCGACCGCTCGGTCGCCTTGGGCAGGATGAAGATATCCTCCAGCGGCTTGAGCAATTGCGTCAGCTTGTCGAAATTGCGCTGGCGCGCGGCGATGAAGCCATCGAGCCGGTCAAGCTGGGCCAGCCCGACGGCCGCCTGCATGTCAGTGATTTTCAGATTATAGCCGACATGGCCATAGGTGTATTTGTGGTCATAGCCATGCGGCAGCGTGCCCAGCTTGCGGTTGAAACGCTTGCCGCAGGTGTTGTCCTGCCCCGGCGCGCACCAGCAGTCGCGGCCCCAGTCACGGATCGATTCGACCACCCGCTTCAGGCGCGGTTTGTCGGTGAAGACCGCCCCGCCCTCGCCCATGGTGATGTGATGCGCAGGGTAAAAGGAGAGCGTACCCAGATGGCCGAACGTGCCCACCGGCTTGCCGTCAAACGTCGCGCCCAGCGCGTCGCACGTATCCTCAACCACCCAGAGATTGTACTTTTCAGCAACGCGCATCACTTCGGCAATGTCGAAGGGATTGCCCAGCGTGTGGGCGATCATGATAGCGCGGGTTTTGTCCGAGATCGCCGCCTCGATCATCTCGGGCTTGATGTTATAGGTGGGGATGTCGCAATCGACGAAAACCGGCACCAGCCCATATTGCAGCGAGGGATTGACCGTGGTGGGGAAACCCGTTGCCACGGTGATGACTTCATCGCCCGGCTTCAACGCATCGCTGCGGTGATAATGCGAAGTCAGCGCCGCCAGCGCCAGCAGATTGGCCGAAGAGCCCGAATTGGTCGTCAACGCATGGGCCACGCCCAGACGCGCGGCCAGCTTTTCCTCGAATTGCGCGTTATAGCGCCCCGTGGTCAGCCACATATCGAGGCTGGCATCCACCAGATTGCGCAGCTCGCCCTCGCCCACGACCTTGCCGGAAACCGGCACGACGCTCTCGCCGGGCAGAAACGCGCGGGGGGCGTGGTAACGGCGCGCATATTCCTCGGACAGACCAAGGATCAGTTCGCGCAATTGTCCTTCATCGCTGTCCTTCACCATGCCCGCCACAGCGGAGGAAAGGTCGAGCATGGGATTGTCAATCGTGGCCATAGAAACTGTCTGCCTGTAAACTGTCTTCTGAAAATTTCAGACGCGTTGAAACATTTTAGCCTTGTTGAAACAAAGCGCGATAAGCGGCCAATTGTGTCAGGGAAATTGCCTGCGCATCACCGCCCTCGGCCACGCCCTTGTGCCATTCCACGATCCGGCCCAGCGCCTCGCCCAGCCCCCAGACCGGACGCCAGCCCAGATAATTGCGGGCCTTGGCGC
Organism: Novosphingobium humi; assembly: GCF_028607105.1. Classification (GTDB taxonomy): domain Bacteria; phylum Pseudomonadota; class Alphaproteobacteria; order Sphingomonadales; family Sphingomonadaceae; genus Novosphingobium; species Novosphingobium humi. The sequence goes on from NZ_CP117417.1 coordinate 1,957,839, forward strand.
AATCCAGTTTGAGGATCTTGGCCTCATGGGGGCCCGACACCTGATCGGGCTGGTCCCATCCGGCATCGCCCCAATGCCCGGTGATCCGGTCGGCGATCCAGCTGACGGGCTGCGTATCATCATCGGCCGGGCCGAAATTCCAGCCCTCGGCCGCCCAAGCCTCGCCAGCGGCAAGCGCCTGCGCGATCAGCAGATAGCCGCCCAGCGCCTCGAGCACATGCTGCCACGGGCGGATCGAATGGGGCGAACGGATCAGCGGACGCTCCCCGGCGATCAGCGCGCGGATGATGTCGGGCACCAGTCGGTCGAGCGCCCAGTCGCCCCCGCCGATCACATTGCCCGCCCGCACCGAGGCCAGCAGCGGCGCGCCAGCCTGGGAAAAGAAACTGCGCCGATAGGCCGCGATCACCAGCTCGGCCGCGCCCTTGCTGGCTGAATAGGGATCATGCCCGCCCATCGGATCGCACTCACGATAGGGCCAGACCCATTCGCGGTTCTCATAGGCCTTGTCCGAGGTGATCGCCACGATGGCGCGCAAATTGGGCGCCCGGCGGCAGGCGTCCAGCACATGGACCGTGCCCTGCACATTGGTGGCGAAGGTTTCGACCGGCGTGTCATAGGACAGGCGCACCAAAGGCTGCGCGGCCAGATGGAACACCACCTCCGGGTCGGCCTGCGCTACGGCGGCCTCGGCCACGGCCATGTCGCGGATGTCGCCCTCAATATGGGTCAGCAGGCTTTCCACCCGCGCCTGACGGAACAGGCTGATCTCCTCGGCCGCCAGCGACAGGCCCGTCACCACCGCGCCCATCTGATGCAGCCAGAGCGCCAGCCAGCTCCCCTTGAAGCCGGTGTGCCCGGTCAGCAGAACCCGCCGTCCCGCCCAGAAGGATGGATCATGAACGACCGCCACGATGCCTTACCACTTCTTCCACGGCGCGGCGCCCTGCGCCCAGAGCCGTTCAAGATGCTGCTTGTCGCGCAGCGTATCCATCGGCTGCCAGAAGCCGTCATGGCGGTACGCCACCAATTCGCCGCTGTGGGCCAGCGTTTCGAGCGGATAATCCTCCCAAACCGTATCCGGCCCCGAAATCAGGTCGATCACGCTGGGGTCCAGCACAAAGAAGCCGCCATTGATGAGGCCGCCATCGCCCGCCGGCTTTTCCTTGAAGCTCGTGACTTCATGCCCGCCCGAACCATCGCCGAATTCCAGCGCGCCAAACCGGCCCGGAGGCGCCACGGCGGCAATCGTCGCCTTCTTGCCATGGGCACGGTGAAAGGCCAGTTCGGCCGAAATGTCGATGTCGGAAACGCCGTCGCCATAGGTAAAGCAGAAAGGCTCGCCATCGGTCAGGAAACGGCGCACGCCCCACAGGCGCCCGCCCGTCTGCGCGGTCGGCCCGGTGTCCACCAAAGTCACCGTCCAGGGCTCGCTCTTGGCCTCGTGCACGGTCATCTTGTTATTGGCCAGATCAATGGTCACATCGGCGGCATGCAGGAAATAATTGGCGAAAAATTCCTTGATGACATAGCCTTTGTAACCAAGACAGATGATGAAGTCATTGACCCCATGCGCGGCATAGATCTTCATGATATGCCACAGGATCGGCATACCCCCCACTTCGACCATCGGCTTGGGGCGGCTCGAAGTCTCTTCGCCCAGCCGCGTTCCCAAACCACCCGCTAGAATTACTGCCTTGGTCAAGTGACCCCCGAATATGTTGATCAGGTAAAATCAGGACGAAAAAATTCGGCTCGGGCCATGGGCCACTTGCCCTGCAACGTCAAGCGTTCTGCCCATTGGCGTCCCAAAACGCGCCTCTGCGCGCGCGGTGTGTCAGGTTCGCGTCATTCCGTCTCGGTAAGGCGCGATCCGGCATCGGGGGCAAAGGCCAGATTGGGGATGATGGCGGTAAAACTGATCGCCGCGATGATCCAGAAGGCCAGCGCAAAATCCCGCAACTCGGGGTGCTGCACACCATGCGCGGCGGTGCTGATCTGAAGGATCGTGGCCGCCATGCACACGCCCAGCGACAGGGTGAGCTGCTGAAACGTGGTGTAGAAACTGGTCGCGCGGCTCATTTCCTCAGATGCCAATCCGTCATAGGCGATGGTGTTATAGGCGGTGAATTGAAATGACATCAAAAATCCGGCCAGCACCAGCACGCCCCAGATCGCCCATTCCGGCCATGCGGGCGAAAAGAAGCCGCAGGTTGCATAGACCACCGTGCCCGCCGCCCCCATCAGGGTCAGCCCCCGCCGAAAGCCCAGCCGCCGCAGAACGGGTCCTGCCAGCCCCTTCATCACGATCGACCCCACTGCGGTTGCCAGCGTGATCGTGCCCGCCCGCGCGGCGGAAAAGCCAAAGCCATATTGCACCATCAGCGCCAGCAAAAAGGGCTGCGCGCCCTGCAGCAGGCGGGTGATCGACCCGGCAATCCACGACAGGCGGAAATTGCGGTGGCGCAGCAGCGCAAAATCCATGATCGGCGCGGGATGTCGCCGCGCATGGGCCCAATAGGCCAGCGCCATCACCACCCCGATCCCCAGCGGCAACAGCGCCACCGCGCCCGCATGGATCGGCCCCGCCGCCTCAAACCCCACCATCAGCGCGGCCAGCGCCACAGCCGAGAGCACGAAACCCACCGCATCGAACACCGGCGGCTCCTGCGCGCGGACATCGGGAATGTAGCGCGACACCAGCACCAGCGCGAGCATAGCAATCGGCAGATTGATCCAAAAGATCGCCCGCCAATGCATATAGGTGACGATAAAGCCCCCCAGCGGCGGCCCCAGAATTGTGCCCAGCAGGCCAGGCACCAGCATCCAGCTGGTGGCGCTGACCATATAGCGCGGAGGCACCGTGCGCAGCATCACCAGCCGCCCCACCGGCATCATCATCGCCCCGCCCAGACCTTGCAGGAACCGCGCCGCCGCCATGGCCTCCAGCCCATTTGTCAGCGCCGAGCCGAGCGAGCCGAGCGCGAAAACGCCGATCGCCGCGCAAAACACCCGCCGCGCGCCAAACCGGTCGGCCATATAGCCCGAGACCGGCACAAACACCGCCAGCGCCAGCAGATAGGACGTGACCGTCACCGAAAGCGCGGGGGGCCGCACGCCGAAATCGCGCGCGATGGTGGGCAAGGCCGTGGTCAGCACGGTGCCGTCGAACTGTTCCATGAACAGCGCGCAGGCAACGATGAGACCGATCAGGCGATAATCGCTGGCGCCGTCTGCCTCTTCGATAGGGGCCGCATCCGCCGTCTGGGGAGTCGTTTGCTGCATTTGCGAAAGGCTCTAGGCCGATGAAACCGGCGGGGCAAGAGCCGGATTTGCCACCAATCCGCAGCGGAACAGGGGCGGTTTGCGCCGCCCCTCCCGTGCCGTCAATCCTGCGCGATAGGCAACAGGACGGCGCTGGCCGTGGCCCCGCCGCGCTGGATGCTTTGCGTGGCGGCTTTGTAATCGCCGGGCCGCGCGTTGAAGATATTGGCCACATAGGTCTGCGGATTGCGGTCATAAAGCGGGAACAGGCTGGATTGCACCTGCACCATCAAGCGATGTCCGGGCAGCAGCACATGGTTGATATTGGGCAGGTCAAAGCGGACATTTTCCACCTTGCCCGGCTTCCACGGGGCGGGCGTGGCGAAACCATGGACATAGCGGCCCCGGAAAATCTCAATGCCCAGCGGCAGCTCGAAACCGGGATTGGCAGGCTTGGCGCCTTGCGAGGCGGCCTCGGGCGTTGTGTCGGGGGCAACGTCGATCAGCTTGACCACCCAGTCGGAATCCGTGCCCGTGGTGGCGGCATAGAGATCGACGCGCGGCGCGCCCTTGATATGGATCGGCTTGTCCAGAGGGGCGCTTTTATAGGTCAACACATCGGGCCGGTCCTCGACAAAGCGCTGATCGTGGACCAGCCATGTCGTCCATTGCTTGCGGTCGCTCATGGACAGCGGGCGCGGCAGGAAGGGCACCGGATGGGCCGGATCGGAGACGTAATCGTCATGCCCCGCCGCGCCGGGCGTAAAGGACAGGCCGCCCCCCGCACCCAGATAGAGCGGGGTCATTTTCGCATCATCCCATTTCTGCGAGACCTCCCACTGGTTGATGCCGGTGGCATAGGTCAAAACCGGGGGCGTATGCGGATCGGGCGCATCCTTCAGCCAGTGGTCGAAGAAGGGCTTGAGCCATTTGACGCGAAATTCATGGGCCGTGTCGCCGGTAAAACTCACATCGCCCAGTTCATAGCCATAGTGATTGACCCCCGAATGCCGCCACGGCCCGATCACCAGCGAGAGCTTGTCATTGGCGGTGTCCTTGGGCTCCAGCGCGCGATAGACGGCGGGGGCGCCATAGGAATCCTCCTGATCCCATTGGCCCACGACCAGCATGGTGGGCACGCTCAGGGGCCGCGCGGCCAGCCATTTGTCCACGGCTTGCAGCGACCAGAACGGGGTATAGGCTGGGTTTTCCATCAGCTTGCGCACGCCGGGAATGCCATCAATGCCCCATTTGCGCGCGAAATCGCCCGCCGATCCCGCCTCCAGATAGGCGCTGTAATCGTCGCCCGCGCCGCGCGGGATCTTGGCATCGGCATCGCCCTTGCCCACGCTCATCTCAACCATGTAGTCAAAGCTGTTCACCCGGAACGCGCCGTTGTGAAACCAGTCATCGCCCATCCAGCCATCGACCATCGGGCTTTGCGGCACGGCGGCCTTGAGCGCGGGATGCGGATTGATCAGCGCCATCAGCGAGGTGAAGCCCAGATAGGAACTGCCGATGATGCCGACCTTGCCGTTGCTCTCGGGCACATTCTTCACCAGCCAGTCAATCGTGTCATAGGCGTCGGTGGATTCATCAATGCCGGTTTTGTTGAGCGGCCCGGCGATGGGGCGGTTGAGCACCCAGTCACCATCGGATTTGTGCATGCCCCGAATGTCCTGATAGACGCGGATATAGCCGTCTTCGGCAAATTCGGCATCCATCGCGGGCAGGATCTCGGTGATCTTCTGGCTGGCCGTGCGCGTCACGTCGCCATGCGCGTTATAGGGGCTGCGCGAGATCAGGATGGGGGCGTTCTTGGCGCCCTTCTTGAACACAATGGCGGTATAGAGTTTCGTGCCGTCGCGCATCGGGATCATCACCTCGCGCAGGGTGAAATCGGCATCGGCGCGCACCTCGCCATAGGATTTGACCACATCGGGCGTCATCGGCGTCACGGCATTTTGCGCGCCTGCGGGCGCGGCAATAGCAAAGGCCAGCGCAAGGAACGCGCCGGAACGAAGCAGTTTCATGGGAAAGCCCCTTTGTGCAAATGCAATAGGCGCAGCATGTCGCCATTGCGCCCCGCCCGCAAGCGGGCACCCCCGCCTAAACACGGGCAGGCAGAAACATTTTATCACAAACCGGCACTTAACGCGCAAAACGGGCGATCTAGATCATGGGCATCGAATGCAAGAGGACGAGATGATCCGGTTACCTTTCACATCGGCATATGCCTTGAAGGAAACAGCGCAGATCCCCGCTCCGCATTGATCGGTTTTACGCGTTCCGGCCGAAGATCCCCAAGAACCCTCCTGAGGCCGGTTCATGCCGCAGGCGCCATTCCATCCGCGCCTGCCCCCTTGCGATCGGGGCAAGAGGTCTTTACCTCGCGCCCCGATCGCCTTTACTGTGCGCCGTCCACGGCCAGGTTTCAGATATCATGACAGCAAAATCCATCCTGCTTGTAGAAGACGATCCGGCGCTGCGCCTGCTGACGGCGCGGGCGCTGCGGGCCAATGGCTATGACGTGCGCACGGCCAGCACGGGCGCGGAAATGTGGGTCATGCTCGACAGCGCGCCGGCCGATCTGATCGTGCTGGACATCATGCTGCCGGGCACCACGGGCATCGAACTGTTCCGCCGGTTGCGCAAGGAATCGGACACGCCCGTCATCTTTGTTTCCGCGCGCGGCAGCGAGGAGGACCGCGTTCTGGGCCTCGAACTGGGCGCGGATGATTATCTGGCCAAGCCTTTCAGCACGCGTGAACTGATCGCGCGCATCGGGGCCGTGCTGCGGCGCGGCGGCAGCGATGAAGAGCGCAGCCCCGCCCAGAAGATGCTGACTTTCGATGGCTGGTCGCTCTCGCTCTCGCGTCACGAATTGCGCTCGCCCGAAGGCGCGCTGGTCGATCTGACCGGGGCCGAATTCGATCTGCTGGCTACGTTCCTTGGCCAGCCCCAGCGCGTGATCGGGCGCCAGCGCCTGATCGAGCTTTCGCGCACGCGCCTGTCCGACAGCTCGGACCGCAGCATCGACGTGCTGGTCAGCCGTCTGCGCCGAAAACTGTCCAACCCCAACGGCCAGGCCCCGATCGCCACCGTGCGCGGCATCGGCTATATGTTCACCGCCGAGGTTGCCCGCCATTGAAATGGCTGCACGCCCTTGGCCTGCCCGCGCGGATGCTGGCCATCCTCGCGGTGGTCATGCTGGTGGATATCGGCGCCAATGCGATCCTGTTCGAACGGGCCAATGAATTCGCGCTCGAGGCCGAGGAGGCCGACAGTCTGGCCGATGATCTGGTCGTTGCCGCGCGCCTGATCAACGACACGCCCTCAGCGCGGCGCGAAAATCTCGCCAAGGAATTGAGCCGTCCGGGGCTGAAGCTGGTGTGGAAACCGCAAGGGGGCGAGCGCCCGCTGGCCGCGCTTGACCTCGGCACGATGCAACAGCAGTTGATCGCCTATCAGCCGCAGTTGAACCAGTATCGCCTGCAACTGCATCTGGCCCCGCTGCATGCCCGGCATGAGGTGGATGGCTCGATGGTGCTGGGCGACAATTCGCTGATCACGTTCCACAGCGAGGCGCGCGACATCTTTGTCCTGCGCGCCAGCTATCTGCTGCGCATCATCCTGCCCACGCTGCTGCTGGTGCCGCTGGCGTGGTTTCTGGTCTTTGCCTCGCTGCGGCCCCTGCGGCGGCTGGTGCGGGCCAGTCGGCATGTCGGCACGCCCCATGCCCGCCCGATCGAGATGGACGGCCCGGCCGAAGTGCGCGAACTGATCAGCGCGTTCAACGCCATGCAGCGGCGGATCGATGACCTGCTCGATGCCAATACCCAGACCATGCTGGCCATCGGCCATGACATGCGCACGCCGCTGGCGCGGATGCAATTGCGGCTGGACGGGGTGCCGATGGATGCCGATGAGCGCGACGCGCTGGACGGCGATCTGTCGGAAATGCGCGATCTTCTGGCCTCGCTTCAGGATTTCGTTGCGCTGGACGAACCGGGCCCCGCCAAAGAGCCGGTGGACCTTGCCGCGATGGCGCAAACGCTGGTCGATGGGGCGCAGGATCGCGGCTATCCGGCCGAGTATGAGGGGCCGGACCGTTTGATCGTGATGGCGCGGGCGGTGTCGCTGCGCCGGGCCATGTCGAACCTGATCGAGAATGCGCTGCATTACGGCGGCAATGTCATGGTGCGCGTCGAGATCGAAAAGGCCGGCGTCACGCTGGCGGTCGAGGATGACGGCCCCGGCATTCCCGAGGAACATCTGGGCAAGGTGTTGCAACCCTTCATCCGGCTGGACAGCGCGCGGGCGCGCAACACGGCGGGCATGGGGCTGGGCCTGCCCATCGTGGTGCGGGTTCTGCGCAGCGAGGGGGCCGAACTGATCCTGTCGAACAAACCCGAAGGGGGCCTGCGCGCGCTCATCCGCCTGCCCCAGCCGCCGATGTAAGCGGTTCATCGGGCGCTCAGTTTTCAGAAACAATTCCTTACATGGCCGCGCGGTCATAGCAAAATCGGACACATAGATTGGTCTCATCAGCCAGCCCCATCCGCGGCAGGCAACAGATCAAAAGGTGTGACCATGAACGAACTGATTGGCCGCGTATTCAGCTTTGAAAAGACCACTTTCCCGGCCAGTGGCGAGCTGTTCAACAAGTTGACCACCCACGGGCAGAGCCCCAAGGCGCTGATGATTTCCTGCGCGGACTCGCGCATTGTGCCCGAACAGATCCTTCAGGCCCAGCCCGGCGACCTCTTTGTCTGCCGCAACGCGGGCAATATGGTGCCCAGCTACGGCACCCAGCTTGGCGGCGTCTCGGCAACGGTCGAATATGCGGTGATGGCGCTGGGCGTGCGCGACATCATCGTGTGCGGTCATTCCGACTGCGGCGCGATGAAGGCGCTGTCCAACCCTGTCGGCCTTGAGCGCATGCCCAATGTAAAGGCATGGCTGGATCATGGCGCGGCGGCCGAACATATCGTCTCGACCTGCAGGGGCCATCTGGAGGACAAGGAGCGCGTCCGCGCGATCACGCTGGAAAACATCATCGCCCAGATCGCCCATCTGCGCACCCACCCTTCGGTGGCCTCGGCCATCGCGCGCGGCGAAATGGCGCTGCATGGCTGGTTCGTGGATATCCATGCGGGCCAGGTGCTGGGCCTTGACGGCGACACCGGCCATTTCGTGCCGATGCGCGAGGACGCCCCCCTGCCCATCGCCATGCCTGCCTCGCGCCGGATCGCCGATGAAACCCCGATTGCGGAGGCGGCTGAATGAACCAGACGGCGCAAAAGAGCGGGATCGGCGCGTTTCTCGCGCGCGACTTCACCGCCTCCATAGTCGTCTTTCTGGTGGCGATGCCTCTTTGCATGGGCATCGCCATCGCCTCTGGTGTGCCGCCCGAAAAGGGCCTGGTAACGGGCTTGATCGGCGGCATTGTCGTGGGCGCGCTGGCCGGCTCGCCCTTGCAGGTGTCGGGCCCGGCGGCGGGTCTGGCGGTGATCGTGTTCGAATTCGTGCGCGATCACGGGCTCTCGGCGCTGGGGCCGATGCTGGTGCTGGCGGGCGCGATTCAGCTGGTGGCGGGCGTTGCCAAACTGGGCGGCCTGTTCCGCTCGATCAGCCCGGCGGTGGTCCATGGCATGCTGGCGGGCATCGGCGCGCTCATCGTGTTGGGCCAGTTCCACATTCTGTTCGACGCCAAGCCGATGTCGAACGGGCTGGCCAATCTGGCGGCCATTCCCGGGCGCGTGCTGGGTCTTTCGCCCGACATTCGCTCGACCGAAATGGCGCTGGGCCTTGGCCTGACCACGATTCTGGTCATGCTGGGCTGGGAAAAGTGGCGGCCCAAGAAGCTGGCACTGGTGCCGGGCGCGCTGCTGGGCGTGGGCGCGGCCACGATCATCGCGGCTGCCTTCGGCCTCAACGTCACGCGCATCGCGGTGCCTGAATCGCTGGCCGCCGCCTTTGGCACGCCGGGCGCGGGCTTCTTTGCCCCGCTGGGCAATACGGCGGTGATTACGGCGGCCATCGCCATCGCCTTTATCGCCAGCGCCGAAACGCTGCTTTCCGCAGCGGCAGTGGACCGTATGCATGATGGCGTGCGCACCGACTACAACAAGGAACTGCGCGCGCAGGGCATCGGCAACATGCTGTGCGGCGCGGTGGGCGCTTTGCCGATGACGGGCGTGATCGTGCGTTCCTCGGCCAATGTTCAGGCGGGCGCGATGACGCGGCTCTCGGCCATCCTGCATGGCGTGTGGATTCTGGCCTTTGTCGCGCTGCTGCCCTGGCTGCTGCGCGAAGTGCCGATGGCGGCGCTGGGCGGCGTGCTGGTCGTCACGGGCTGGCGTCTGGTCAGCCTCAAGCATGTCACGCATCTGTTCCACAATTATGGCGTGATCCCGGCGGCGATCTGGGTCGTCACCTTTGCGCTGGTGGTGGGCAAGGATCTGCTGACGGGCGTGATCGCGGGCCTGCTGCTCTCGCTGGTGGAGCTGATCCCGCTGGCCAAGGGGCTGCGGCTGGGCGTGGAGGAAAAGCATACCGATGACGGGCATCATGTCGCCCTTCAGGGTTCGGTCACCTTCCTCAGCCTGACCAAGCTGACCAACCGTCTGGAAAGCGTGCCTGCCGACCGACCGGTCCATCTGGACCTGAAGGATGTGCATGGCATCGACCACACGACGGCCGAAATGCTGGGCGAATGGATCGCGCGGCGGCGGCGCGGCGGGGCTGCGGTGCGGTTGAGCGGGCCGGACCCTATCCTCAACACTCTGGCCGCCTGATTTCCCCGGTCGGCTCGAGACGCCCCTCTTGGAGCAATCCAAGGGGGGCGTTTTCGTTTGATTTGGGGGAGAATGCCATCCGCAGCTTTGCGCCGCGCCCGCGCAATGCTAGAGACGGCCCAAAGGGCGCTCGGGATGAAGCGCCTGTCTTCGCAGTGTAAAGGTGGGGCGGACTTGTCCAGACCAGTATTTTTCGATCCCTCGGGGCGCCGTCGGCGCTGGACGCGGCGATTGACCTTCCTCGGCCTGATCGCGCTGGTGATCGCGGCCATCGCCTTTGCCACGACCGTGGTGCATATTCCCGCGCCCTCGCCGCTGCCCTTGGGTTTTGAACGGCGCACCGCCCTGCCCATGCGGACGCAGGTGTCGCGCCTGTCGCATTCCTTCTCGCGCATGTTCAGCACCCCGCCCAAACAGCGCGCGAACAGCAAGGGCCAGTCGATCACGGTCGCCTTCTATTCGAACTGGTCGGATGCCTCGGCGCCCTCATTGCTGCGCCATATCAACCAGATCGACTGGGTCGCTCCCACCTCGCTCAATATCGACATGGCGGGCAATCTGCATGTCAGCGAGGACCGTCCGCTGCGGCGCATCCTGCTTTCCGCGCTGCATCGCCCGCTGGTGGTGCCGGTACTTCAGAACGTCGATGACAAGGGCTTTTCCCGCCCCGCCGCCATCGCGCTTTTCGCCAGCAAGGCCAAGCGCAAGGCGCTGATCGGGCAGTTGATCGACTATCTGAAAAAATCGGGCGACGCGGGCATCATCTTCGACTTTGAAGACCTGCGCCCCAGCGACATTCCCGCCTATCGCGCCATGATCGCCGAGGTCGAACGCGCGCTTGATCCCACGGGGCAGGTCGTGGCCGTCACGCTGCCGATGGAGGGCGATGGCTGGTCGCCTTCGCAATTCGCTGCGGTGGCCGACAAGATCATCCTGATGGCCTATGACGAGCATTGGGCCAGCGGCAATCCCGGCCCCATCGCCTCGAACGACTGGTTCGCCTCCAAGGTGCGCAAGGCCATCGGCAACATGCCCGCCGACAAGGTGATCATCGCGCTGGGCTCCTATGCCTATGACTGGCACCCCGGCCCTGATGGCAAGAATACCGCCGAAAGCCTGACCGTCGAAGAAGCATGGCTTTCAGCGCACGATTCGGCCGCCACCCCCACCTATGACAAGGCCAGCGGCAACACCGGCTTCTCCTTCCTCGAAAATGGCCAGCGCCATGACGTGTGGATGATCGACGCGGCGGCGAGTTGGAACCAGATGCGCATCCTGTCGCAACTGGGCGTGGGCAATATCGCGCTTTGGCGCCTTGGCACCGAGGACCCCGGTTTCTGGCAAGCGCTGCAAAGCTGGCGCAGTGGGGGCAGGCAGAACCCTTTTCCGGATCTGAGCCACATCGCCCAGACCGCCAACGCCGACGTTGAGGGCGCGGGCGAAATCCTGCGCATCACATCAACCCCGCGCGAGGGCGAGCGCAAGGTCAGCTTTGACCCAAAGACCGGGCTGGTTTCGGCCCAGACGTATGACAGCCTGCCCACGCCCTATAAGGTCCAGCGCACCGGCTATGCGGAAAAAAAGGTCGCGCTGACCTTTGACGACGGGCCGGACGCGGACTGGACGCCCAAGATTCTCTCGATCCTTGAGCAATACAAGGTGCCGGCCACGTTTTTCATCATCGGTGAGAACGGGGTGTCGAACCGGGCGATCCTGCAACGGATGGTCGCATCGGGGATGGAGATCGGCAACCATTCCTATACCCATCCCAACATGGCCAATTCATCAAAGACCGGCATCCGGCTTGAGCTGAATGCCACGCAGCGGTTGGTCGAAGCCTATACGGGGCGCTCGATGCGCCTGTTCCGTGCGCCCTATTTCGGTGACGCCGAACCCACCACCGCCGACGAACTGGTGCCCGCGCAAATCGCACAGGAGCATGGCTATACGGTTGTGGGTCTGCATGTGGACCCCGATGACTGGATGCGCCCCGGCGTGCAGCATATCGTCGATTCGACGCTGGCCCAGGTCAAGGAAGGCCGCCCAGGCTATTCGGGCAACATCATCCTGCTGCACGATGGCGGCGGCAACCGCGAACAGACCGTGACCGCCCTGCCCGGCATCATCGTCGCGCTGCGCCAGCAGGGGTACAAATTCGTGTCGGTGGCCGAACTGGCCGGGCTGACGCCCGATCAGGTGATGCCGCCGGTCAAGGGCTATGACCTGCTGGCCGTGCGGGCCGACGTGTTTGCCTTTACCTCGATCGGCGTGATGATCGTGGTGCTCAACTGGTCCTTCTTCTTCGCCATCGCACTGGGTGTGCTGCGCTCGGTCAGCCTTGTGGCGCTGGCCATGTTGCCTGCCAAGCGCAAGGCGCCCGAGCCTGACGCCACCTTCCGCCCCAAGGTCACGGTCATCATCCCGTGCTTTAACGAGGAGAAGGTGATCGAGAGCAGCGTAAAGCGGATTCTGGAATCGACCTATCCCTATCTCGACGTGATTGTGGTGGACGATGGATCGAAGGACCGGACCAGCGCGATTGTCACCGAGAAATTCGGCGACAATCCGCGTGTGAAGCTGATGACGCTGGTCAATGGCGGCAAGGCGAGCGCGCTCAACAAGGCGCTGAAGGAAGCCACGGGCGAGATCATCGTCGCGCTGGACGCCGACACGCAGTTTGAAAAGGAAACGATCCTGCGCCTTGTCCGCTGGTTCACCGATCCGAAAATCGGCGCGGTGGCGGGCAATGCCAAGGTGGGCAACCGGGTCAATCTGGTCACCCGCTGGCAGGCGGTGGAATATACCACAGCCCAAAATATCGAGCGCCGCGCGCTGACCCGCTTTGACGCGATCATGGTGGTGCCGGGCGCGGTGGGCGCATGGCGGCGCAGCGCGCTGGAAAGCGTGGGCGGCTATCCCGAGGATACGCTGGCCGAAGATCAGGATCTGACCATCGCCATCCAGCGCAAGAAGTGGAAGGTCGCCTATGACGAGGAGGCCGTGGCATGGACCGAGGCGCCCGAAAGCTTTGGCGCGCTGTCCAAGCAGCGTTTCCGCTGGTCCTATGGCACGCTGCAATGCCTGTGGAAGCATCGCAAGATCGTGCGCCGGGGCAAGCCGGGGGGGCTGGCCTTCATCGGCGTGCCGCAGGCCTGGGTGTTCCAGATCCTGTTTGCCGTCATTTCACCTGCCATCGATCTGGCGCTGGTCGTCTCGATTCTGGGCACGATCACCCGCGTGATCCAGCATGGCTGGGCCCAGACCCAGACCGATGTGCTGCGTATGGCGGTCTATTGGGCGGCGTTTTCGTCGATCGACCTTGTGTGCGGCTGGATCGCCTATCGCATGGATGTGCGCGACAAGAAGTTCCGCCCCTTCCTGCTGCTGGCCCAGCGCTTCGTCTATCGCCAGTTGATGTATTCGGTGGTGATCCGGGCTGTGGCCGCCGCCGTACGCGGGGTGGGCACCGGCTGGGGCAAGCTGGAGCGGACGGGCCGCGTTTCGGCGCCCGAAGGCGGGGTTTGATACGCGGGGCGGGGTTCATGCCCCGCCCTCTCGCGGCAGGCTGCGCATGCCCTTGGTCCGGCTGGTCAGATGATACTGGCGACAGAGCGCGCAGCGATAGGGGCGCAGCGTGATGGCGGCCTTCAGCGCGGCCGCCACCGCTTCATCATGGCTGGCATAGCGGCGTTTGCGCGCGCAGATGCCGGGGCGGGTGCGCATGATCGCCCCGCCCTTTATGCGTCAGCCGCCGATCTTGGCTTCAAGCGCGGCCAGCTTTTCCTTGAGCACTTCGACTTCTTCGCGCGCCGTGGCGGCCATGGCCTTGACCGTGTCGAATTCCTCGCGGCTGACGAAATCAAGCCCGCCGAAGGCCTCGCGGAAACGTTCGCGCGCCGCATCGCGCGCCTCGCGCGTGGCCCCGGCAAAGGTCCCGGCGGCGCTGTTCATCAGCTTCACGAAATCGGCAAGAAAGGGGTTTTCGCTCTGCATGGCGCGGCTTTCGTCTTGTAATCCTGCGGCCCTCTGTCCGCATGACAGAGGCGTCCGATGGCCGCCTAGATGGCGCGCAAAGCCGCAGGGATCAAGGGCCATCACGAAATTCTAAAGGTGCGAAATTCTAGAGTTGAATATGCACCGCCGCGGGCGCTTCGGCTCCATCGGCATCGGGGTTGAGCACGAGAAACTGCCAGTTCAGCACGCTGGCAAACAGCACCCACGCCAGATAGGGCAGCATCAGCCCCGCCGCCACGGGCCGCACCCGCCAGAACAGCGCGATCACCACCACCAGCGAAACCGCCATGGCGATGATGATCCCCAGCGCCAGCGCGATCCGGTGCAGCCCGAAAAACACCGGCGACCATGCAAGATTAAGCACCAGATGGGCCGCAAACACCGCAATCGCCGCCCCGCGCCCCGGCGCCCCGCGCGCCGAAACAACAATGGCCAGCGCCACCCCCATCATCACATAAAGCGCGGTCCAGACAATCGGAAAGGCCACCGGCGGCGGATAGACCCCCGGTTTGACCAGCGCGGCAAACCACGGATTGTCCGGCCCCGACAGTGAAGCGCTGGCAGAAAGAAAGCCGAGCAGATTGATCCCCGGCACCAGCACCAGCATCCAGCGCGCCAGTCCCGCCCGTAATTGACCCGAGGAGGCAATTTCCGTCATCTTCGTCCAGAACCCCGTCTGACTGCCGCCGCGCCTGCCGCGCCGCATTCCCTTCATAGCCCGGAGCGATGGCCCTGAGCCAGCCCTGCCGGACCCTCTATGAGCCATTCGGGTGAAACGAGTGGTTAACACGGCGCCACGATTCGTGCCGCATGAAAGTCTTCTGGCCGGGGCCGACCGCGCGCAATGGCCGATGGTGCGCTGGTTCCGAAACGGAGGCAATCGCGCGAACAGGGTTAATCCTGCGCGCCCTGTGCCGATCCGCCCCCGCGCCATGCCGAGATCAGGAATTCGACATTGCCCTCCGGCCCGGTGATCGGGCTTTCGACAATGCCCTGCACCGCAAAGCCCAGCCCCTCGACCCAGACGCGCACCTCTTCGCAGACGCGGGCATGCAGCGCAGGATCACGCACCACGCCGCCCTTGCCCACTTCGCCGCGCCCGACCTCAAACTGCGGCTTGATCAAGGCCACCAGCCGGCATTCCGGCGCGGCAAGGCGCAAGGGCACCTCCAGCACCTTGGCCAGACCGATGAAGGAAGCATCGCACACCACCCAGCCGCAGGGCGCATCGATCTCATTCTCGGTCAAAATCCGCGCCGAGGTCTGCTCCAGCACGGTGACGCGCGGGTCCTGCCGCAATTTCCACGAGAGCTGGTTCGTGCCGGAATCGACCGCAAACACCCGCTCGGCCCCATGGGTCAGCAGCACATCGGTAAAGCCGCCCGTAGAACTGCCGATATCCATTGCCGTGACGCCCGCCGGGTTCAGCCCGAAATGCTCGATGGCATGGGCCAGCTTGATCCCCCCGCGCGACACCCACGGATGATC
Organism: Novosphingobium humi; assembly: GCF_028607105.1. Taxonomy (GTDB): domain Bacteria; phylum Pseudomonadota; class Alphaproteobacteria; order Sphingomonadales; family Sphingomonadaceae; genus Novosphingobium; species Novosphingobium humi. The sequence continues at coordinate 1,973,405 of NZ_CP117417.1, forward strand.
GCGCCCGCGTGTCTCGATCGGAGCGTCCTCGGCAATCTGCTGTCCCGGTTTGGCAATCTTCGTCTCACCGCTGAACACAAGGCCCGCCAGCACCAGCGCGCTGGCCCGGCTGCGGCTCTCGGCAAGACCACGATCGACCAGCAATTGATCGACGCGGGTTTTGGCGGGCTTTTTGGGCGCGGGAGCCTTGGCGCTATGGGCGGCAGCATCCGGTCGGTTTTTGGAACTGTTCATCGTCTCGGTTCTGTTTGGCGGCTTGTCTTGGACGATCCCCCATTCCATAGGGAGGCGATGATGGCAATCGCGCGCGCCCCTTTCTTCGCCACAAGGCGCCCTCCGGCCCGGCTTGGGCACTATGGTCTGGGCCTGTCGGCCTCGCTGGCCATGCTGCTTTCGGCCTGCGCGCCAACGCCGCCCGTTGCCGCGCCGCCGCCCGCGCCACGGCCCAGACCGGCCCCGCGCCCCGCGCCCGCGCCCAGCCCCACGCCCACGGACTGGCGCGACCTGCCGATCACACCGGGCGCATGGCGCTGGAGCCTCTCGGGCGGCGTTTCGCAGACGGCCTATGAAACGCCGGGCGCCGCGCCGCAGATCATCATGGCCTGTCAGGGGGGACAGGTGCGCCTGATCATTCCGGGCGCGGTCGGGGGAGTTATCCAGATCACCACCGCCACCCAGACCCGGCAGGCCAGCGCGCAGAGCGATGCCGCCGGGGCCGTGCTGCCCCTGCCCGCCGCAGACCGCCTGCTCGACGCCATCGCCTTTACGCGTGGCCGCTGGCAGGTGGAGGTGACGGGCCATGCGCCGCTGCTGCTGCCCGCCGATGCCTCGGCCTCACGCGTGATCGAGGATTGCCGCGCGCCGCGTTGAAAAATCGGGTGATAAAATCCGCGCGACTCCGGCCCACGTCATCATCATTGGGGATAATTGCGCAAGACGCCACCCGCCCCGCCCCGGAGCGCACCTCCCATGACGGCAATATGACGGATTTTCGCGGATTTCCCCAGACTCACCCATCCGGGGAGCCAAGATTGTGACAGCAATTTTTTCCATTTCAAGACTTGTTGTGCAGCGCGAAATACCCCACCTTTGAACCAAGGCGAGCGCGGTTGGACAGACCCTCGCCCCGTCGTCCGGATTGGGTATGGCGCCCCCCGGCGGCTCCCTATGGCTCAACAGCGCGAAAGGAGGTGATCCGATGTCTCATGGTTCAGCAGAGAGGTCGGCAATCCGTATCGCGAGGCATTATCGCTGAGTTTCACGATTAAGCGATAGAGGCTTCGTGAGCGGCACTTTTGCGGCCGCTGACCATGCGAAGGGCTGCGACGGCTTGGGCTGTCGTGGCCCTTCTCATTTTACGGCTGGGGTTTGGCGGGCGTCAGGCCGCCCCCGCTATCACGCCAGCCTTCCACGCCCTCGGCCAGCCAATAGACATCGCCCACGCCTTCGCGCGCAAGGCGGCGGGCGGCATTCCACCCCATCCAGCAATCCACCCGGCAGAACAATACCACCGGCCCGCCCGGATGCCCGCGCCGCCATGCTGCAATCGCGCCGCGCAATCCGGCCCAAAGCGCGGGATCGACGCCGGGCCGCCCGACCTCCGGCCGCCAGATCGCGCCCGCAATCGTGTCATGCGGCTCGGTCTGCACCCATTGCCCGGCGGCGCGGCCCAGCGGCAGGGCGTCGATGAACATGGCATCGCGCCCCGGCCGCAAATCCTTGGCCGCGGCCAGCGCCAGTCGCGTCGCGGGGGCCGGATCGCGGTCCACCGGCGCGCGATAGGAGGCCGCACGATAGCCATCGGCATCGAACAAAGCAGGCGATGCCGCCGCCAGAAAAATGCCCGCGATTGCCCCCAACATGCCGTCCTCCTTATCCCAAGGTAGCATATACCCGCCCGCGCAGGGGTGCATAGTCGCCCTTGGTATGATGCGCAAAGCAGCCCTCACGGTTTTGACCACTCTCCTGTTGCCCGCCTGCGCGTGGGCGGCGCCCGCCCTGCCAAAAGACCCGCTGGGGTCGCCCATGTGGACCTATCACGCGGCCCGCCTGTTCAAGGGCGCGCCGGTGGTGTTTGACCCGCGCGTGCGGTTGCAGGTGCCGATGATCGCGGAAAACCAGCATCAGTTTCCCGTCACGGTGGATGCGCGCACCATTGCGGGTGCCTCGCGGATCATCGTCTTTGCCGATCTCAACCCGCTGACGCAAGCGGTCGATTTCCGCCCCCTCCATGCCGCCCCCTTCCTCTCGCTGCGGATCAAGCTGGACCAGCGCACGCCAGTGCGCGCGGCGGTATTGGGGGCCGACGGGGCGTGGCATGTGTCGGGCGTATGGGTCGATGCGGCAGGCGGGGGCTGCTCCGCGCCTCCGGTCAGCCGGGCCAAGGGCGACTGGGCGCTGCATCTGGGCGAAATGCGGGGGAGCGCGTGGAAGGAAGGCGATGATCTGCGTCTGCGCGTGTCGATACGCCATCCGATGGACACCGGGTTGGTCGAAAATATTCCCAGTTTTCATATTGAAACCATCCATCTACGCGATGCCGCCGGGGTGGAACTGGCCAGCATGACCGTTGAAGGATCGGTCAGCGAAGACCCGGCCTTCACCTTTTTGTTGCGCCCAACGCGCGAAGGCCCGGTCAAGGTGCAGGCCCGCGACAGCGAGGGGCGCGAGTATCAGGGCGTGATCGGCCCGCAGAGCCGCCCGCATGGCTGACCGCTTTACCCGACGCGCGATGATCGGGGCGATGCTGGCCGCGCCCTTGGCCGCACGCGCGGCCGAGCGCTATACGCTCAAGCCTGATCTGGTGGCCCCCGGCGTTTGGGTGGCGCGCGGGGCTGATGAGGCGATTGCCTTTGCCAATGGCGGGGCGATCGCCAATTGCACAATTCTGGAGGCGCAAGGCGGCGCGATCCTGTGCGATTGCGGGCCGTCGCTGGCCTATGGGCAGGCGCTGGCGGAATGGGCGCGCAAGCTGACCGGAGGACCGGTTTTGCGGGTGCTGATAACGCATCTGCACCCCGATCATGCGATGGGAGCCGCCGCCTTCGATCCGGCGATCATCGCCGCCCTGCCCGAAACCCGGCATGAGCTGGAGCGCGACGGGCGGGGCTTTTCCGATGGCATGTATCGTCTGCTGGCCGATTGGATGACCGGCACGAATGTGGTGCTGCCGGGGATGGATGTGTCACCGGGGCCTTTTGAGATCGGCGGGCGGGCGCTGGAGGCCATCGCGCTGTCGGGCCATTCAGGGGGCGACCTGGCGATCATGGACCGGGCTACGGCCACGCTGATCGCGGGCGATCTGGTGTTTCACAATCGCGCGCCCGCCACGCCGGATGCGGATCTTGTGGCATGGCGGCGCAGTCTCGACACGCTGGACGGGCGGGAATTTGCCCGCCTGATCCCCGGCCATGGCCCGGTCGACGCCACCCATGGCGCGATTGCCCAGACGCGCGACTGGCTGACATGGCTGGAGGGCGCGCTGGCCGACGCGGTGGCGCGGGGGCTGGATATGGGCGAGGCGGGCGATATGCCTATCCCCGAACGTTTCGCGGGCGTGGCGCTGGCGCGCTATGAATTGCAGCGCTCGGTTTCGCATTTTTACGCAAGGCTTGAGGCCCGCGAATTGCCCCGCATCGACAATTGATGGGTTTCAGGCGGTTTTCCCGCGCCGACAACCGTGCTATCAGCCGATACACAAACGGGCCTTGTGATTTTTAATTTCAAGACCCTTGCCTTGCGCGTAATTTTCGTTCAAAGGCAACCGCATTCACCCCATGAGGAGTCGTGTATCATGGCGACCATCGCCGAGCCTGTCCTGTCCTTCACCCGCCTGCCCCACCCTGCCCCCGTGGCCGATGAGGTACGCGAAGGGATTCTGGCCGCGCCCGGTTTCGGCACGCAGTTCACCGACCATATGGTGGTGATCGAATGGAGCGAGGGTAAGGGCTGGCACGATGCCACCATCGGCCCGCGCGGCCCCATTCCGCTCGATCCGGCGGCCAGCGTGCTGCATTATGCGCAGGAGATCTTTGAAGGCCTCAAAGCGTATAAGCACGCCGACGGCTCGATCGCGCTGTTCCGCCCGCAGGCCAATGCGCGGCGTTTCAACGCCAGCGCAACCCGTCTGGCCATGCCCGAATTGCCCGAAGAGGTCTTTGTCGAGGCGGTCAAGCAACTGGTTCTGGCCGATCAGGCATGGATTCCGGGTCAGGAAGGCGCTTCGCTCTATCTGCGCCCCTTCATGATCGCCACCGAGCCTTTCCTTGGCGTGCGTTCGGCCAAGCAGTACAAATTCATCGTGATCGCCAGCCCGGCCGGCAATTATTTCAAGAGCGGCGCGCCCGCCGTGTCGATCTGGGTTTCCGAATACACCCGCGCGGCGCCGGGCGGCACGGGCGCGGCCAAGTGCGGGGGCAATTATGCCGCCTCGCTGGTCCCCACCGCCGAAGCCTTTGCGCGCGGCCATGATCAGGTGCTTTTTCTGGACGCGGCCGAGCATAAGTGGGTGGAAGAACTGGGCGGCATGAACCTGTTCTTCGCCTTTGAGGACGGCAGCCTGCTGACCCCGCCGCTGTCGGGCACGATCCTGCCGGGCATCACGCGGGCGAGCCTCATTGAACTGGCGCGCGAGGAAGGGCTGACCATCCGCGAGGAACGCTATTCCATCGACCAGTGGCGCGAGGATGCGGCCAGCGGCAAATTGCTCGAAACCTTCGCCTGCGGCACGGCGGCGGTGGTGACGCCGGTGGGCCGCGTGGCCTCGCCCGACGGCACCAGCTTTACCATCGGCAGCGGCGGCCCGGGCCAGACCACGGCCAAGCTGAAGGACCGCCTCGTCGCCATCCAGCGTGGGCAGGCGCCCGACACGCATGGCTGGGTGATGAAAATCGCCTGAAGTCAATCGGGAATGCCAAAAGCGGGGGCCGCGAACGCCCCCGCTTTTCTTTTGCCCGTTCAAAACTTTCTTGTGATGCGCGCTTCTGGCGGATGAGCGCAAGCGTCCCTATCTTGCCGGGGCAATCAACCCGCAGGAGCCTGTCACGATGAGCGACACCTATACCCCGCCCAAGGTCTGGACCTGGGACAAGAGCAATGGCGGCCAGTTCGCCAGCATCAACCGCCCCGTTTCCGGCGCCACGCATGAAAAGGTCTTGCCTGTGGGGCAGCACGGGCTTCAGCTCTACTCGCTGGCCACGCCCAATGGCCAGAAGGTGACGATCATGCTGGAGGAATTGCTGGCCGCGGGCCATGCGGGCGCGGACTATGATGCCTGGTTCATCGACATTGGTGCGGGCGATCAGTTCGGCTCGGGCTTTGTAGAAATCAACCCCAATTCCAAGATCCCCGCCCTGCTCGACCGCACCGAGGCCAAGCCGGTGCGCGTGTTCGAATCGGGCGCGATCCTGATTTATCTGGCCGAGAAATTCGGCGCATTTCTCCCCACCAGCGGCGCGGCGCGGGCTGAAACCTTCAGTTGGCTCAACTGGCAGATGGGCAGCGCGCCCTTCATCGGCGGCGGCTTTGGCCATTTCTATTTCTATGCGCCGGAAAAATACGAATATCCGATCAACCGCTATGCAATGGAAACCAAGCGCCTGTTCGATGTGGCCGACAAGCGTCTGGCGCAAAGCCGTTTTCTGGGCAGCGACGATTATTCGATCGCCGATATGGCCGCCTATCCCTGGCTCGGCAATCTGTGGCGCGGTGATGCTTATGGCGACGCCAAGACCTTCCTCGGCCTTGAGGAATATGAAAACGTGGGCCGCTGGGTAACGGAAATCGACGCGCGCGAGGCGGCCCAACGCGGGCGACTGGTCAACAATCGCAAGGGCTTGCTGGAGCGCCATTCGGCTCAGGATTTTGAAAGTCTGGTCAACGCCACCGCCTGATCGCGGCCTTGTTGCGCCCAAAGAGGCAATTTGCGCAAAAAGTTCAAATTGCCTCTTTTCTTCCCCGCACAATGCCGTTATGCGACGCCTCCCGGCCCGATGAGGCCGAGGCGATGCTGGGGCGTAGCCAAGCGGTAAGGCAGCGGTTTTTGGTACCGCCATGCGGAGGTTCGAATCCTCCCGCCCCAGCCAGTCGAGTCTTCATGATTCGGCTTTTGCCCAATGCCTTACGGCAGAAACCTCAGAAATTTGCTCAGACAGGGCCAGCCCCCCACCGACTGGGCCGGACGCCTGTTCTGCCATGGTGGACGTTCTTTGCGAAACCTGCCCGCAGATCGCCTCAACCCGGCCATTTGCGATCACAAGGTCCTAAAATCGGGTGAGAAGCACTGGCGCCATCGGACGACATCGCGCGAAGGCGGCAGGCCAAACTGGCGGGCATATTCGCGGCTGAACTGGGTCTGGCTTTCGTAGCCCACGTCCAACGCGACCGATGTGACATTCCCCTCGCCCGCCATCAGCAGCGAACGCGCGTGCAACAGCCGCACCTGCTTTTGGTATTGCAGCGGGCTCAACGCGGTCACAGCCTTGAACTGTCGGTGAAACGCCGAAACGCTGAGCGCCGCCATCCCCGCCAAGGCTTCCACCCGCAGCGGCTGGGCAAAATTCTGCCTTATCCATTGGATCGCCGTGCTCACCCGCGCCAAGGCCGTCCCCGGCGTGGCGATCGCGCGCAGCATCCAGCCCAACGGTCCCTGCAACACGCGAAAAAGGATCTCCCGCTCATAGGCCGGCGCCAGCACGGCTATCTCGTCAGGGCGATCCATCAGCCGCAGCAGCCGCACCCATGCATCCAGCAAATCTCCGGTGACGGGCGCCACGCAAAAGCCCGCCCCATCCCCCTGCCCGGTCAGGACATGGGGCGCATCGGCCAACATGCCGGCGATGATCTGCGGCTCCAGCGTCAGACTGACCGCCAGATAGGGCGCGCCGTCCTCCGCCGGATGCACCCGGCCCACCGCCGGCAAATCCACCGACATCACGAAATAGGTGGCCGGATCATAACGCAGCGTCCGCCCGCCCACCGTCATCGTCTTGGCCCCGGTCAGGATCAGGTTGATCATCGGGTCATAGACAGCGGCCAGACGATGCTCGGCAATCTCGCCCTGCACCATGGCCACGCGCGGGATTCCCGTCTCTGTCCGGCGGTTTTCGGCCCGAGACGCCAATTTGCGCAATTCGCAGAGCTGGGATTCCATGGTCTGCGCTGTGTCACATTGCCCTCGCCCCCGCAATGGTCGAGCAGGATCAGGCATGAATGCACAAGGATCGTGCGTGCGCGCAGGTCGCTTGCCCGCCTAGAGCCTGCCCAACTTAGCGAGAGGGAAGAGCATGAGAATTGCAATCATCACGGGCGCCAGTCGCGGCCTTGGCGCCAGCATGGCGCGCCATTGCGCGAGGCGCGGATTTGGCACCATCATCACCTACCGCACAGGCCGACACGAGGCCGAGCAACTGACCGCCTCGATTGAGGCCGAGGGCGGCAAAGCAGTGGCCCTGCCGCTCGATGTCAGCGACATCGCCAGCTTCCCGGCCTTTTGTGCGATGCTGCGCGACGCCTTGGCCAACGTATGGCAGGCCACCCGCTTTGACGCGCTGATCAACAATGCGGGTCACGGGCAATTCGCGCCTATCGCCAATGTCGCCGAAGATGATTTTGACGCCCTGTTCCGCGTCCATCTCAAAGGGCCGTTTTTCCTGACGCAGAACCTGCTGCCGCTGATGGCGGATGGCGGCCATATCGTGAATGTCACCAGCGCCACCACCCGCGTGGCAACAGCGGGCGTTGCCCCCTATGCCGCGTTCAAGGGCGGGCTGGAGGTGCTGACCCGTTATATGGCCAAGGAGTTTGGCGAGCGCGGCATCCGCGCCAATGCCATTGCGCCAGGGGCGATCCGCACGGATCTTGGCGGCGGCATCAACGCCGGGTTCGAAGCGATGCTGGCCGGACAAACGGCGCTGGGTCGTATCGGCGAACCCGACGATGTGGGTCAGATGGTGGCCGGCCTGCTGTCAGACGACAACCGCTGGATCAATGCCCAGACCATCGAAATTTCAGGTGGTTACATCATCTGAGCGCCGCGCTTTCCACCATCAGGTCGACCAAGGCACGCAGGCGCGGCAAGCGTTTCATGTCACGATGATAGCCGAGCCATGTCTCGCGGCTCGGCGGGTCGCTGCCAAGATCCACCTCGACCAGACCCGGCGTGGCCGCGCCCAGCGGCCGGGGCAGCACCGCCAGCCCCGTGCCCAGCGCGCAGAGCTGCGCCTGCATCTCGCGGCTGTTGCTGCGCGCGACGATGCGGGCACCGGGCAGGCTCTGCATCAGCCAGCCCACATCGGGCATCCCGCCAAAGCCGGTGTCCATCACCACAACCGGCACATCATCGGGCGGCACATCATCACCCGGCGCCCCATAGCCCGGCGGGGCATAGAGCGCATAAGGCACCGTCATCAGCCGCCGCGCGATCACCTCGGGCTCATCAAACGGGGCGATGCGCAGCACCAGATCGGCCTCGCGCCGGGCAAGGCTGTAGATGCGCGGATCGGTCAGCGTTTCAACCACCACGCCGGGATGGCGCCGGTGAAACGTGGCCAGCATGGGCGCCAGCACGATCCGCCCGAACCAGTCCGAACAGGTCAGCCGGAGCATGCCCTCCAACCGCTGCTCATTGCCCGCCAGTTCGCGTGAGAGCGCCTGCGCCTCGGCTTCCATACGCTCGGCATGGCGCAGCATCACCGCGCCTTCATCGGTCAGCACAAAGCCATCGGCGGTGCGCTGAAACAGGGCGGTGCCGGTGGCTTCCTCCAGCGCACGCAGGCGGCGGCCCATGGTGGGCTGTGATTGGCCCAGTTTTCGCGCCGCCGCGCCCAGCGTGCCCTCGCGCGCGATGGCTAGGAAAACCGGCAGATCGCTCCATTCAAGCGGCGTGGACGGCATGATGCACCCATACAAATGTGAATGGAAATCATGCACTATCGTTGATTTTCATTCAAGTCCGTCAGGGTCATCATCAAGGCATCAAACAGGAGATGCCCGATGAACACTATGTCCACCATGACCGCCGCCTTTGCCGACATCGCCAATGGCCCCTTCAACCTCCGCACCGTCGCCCGGCCTGACGCCGGGGCCGGCGAAGTCCTGATCCGCGTCCACGCCAGCGGCACCAACCCTCTCGACACCAAGATCCACGCCGGCGAGGCAGCCCATGCCCGCCGCCCGCTGCCCGCCGTGCTGGGCATGGATGTGGCAGGCGTGGTCGAGCAGGTGGGCCCCGGCGTCATCGGTTTCACGCCCGGAGACGAGGTCTATGGCCTGATCGGCGGCGTGGGCGCTCTGCCCGGCACGCAGGCGCAATATGTCGCGGCGGACGCCCGCCTGCTGGCCCACAAGCCCGCCAACCTGACGATGCGCGAGGCGGCCATCCTGCCGTTGGTCACCATCACCGCATGGGAAGGGCTGATCGACCGCGCCGCCATCCGCCCCGGCGACACCGTGCTGGTGCAAGGCGGGGCGGGCGGCGTGGGCCATGTGGCGGTGCAGATCGCGCTGGCCCATGGCGCCCGCGTGTTCGCCACGGCCTTTGCGCAAGACCATGATTACCTGCGCGCGCTGGGCGCCATCCCGATCGATGCCACGCTGGATGTGGATGCCTATGTTGCCGAACACACCGCAGGGCGCGGGTTCGATGTGGTCTATGACACGGGCGGCGGGGCGCTGCTTGATGCCTCGTTCCGGGCGGTGCGGCGCTTTGGCCATGTGGTCAGTTGCCTTGGCTGGGGCGCCCATGCGCTGGCCCCGCTGTCTTTCAAGCAGGCCACCTATTCCGGCGTCTTCACGCTGCACACGCTGTTGGCCGATGAAGGGCGCGCCCATTACGCCGAAATCCTGAGCGCCGCCTCCGCCATGGCCGAAAGTGGGCGCCTGCTGCCCCGGCTCGACCCGCGCGAGTTCACGATGGACCGGATCGGCGACGCCTATGACGCAGTGACCGGCCGCCATGGCGCCACGCGGGCGCAGGGCAAGATCGCCATCACCATTGCCTGAACCACACCTCAAGGAGACAGATCATGAGCAATATTCCTGATAAGGTCTGGCTGATCACCGGCTGCTCGTCAGGCTTTGGTCGCATTCTGGCCGAAATGGCGCTGGCGCGGGGCGACCGCGTGATCGCCACAGCGCGCAGGGTCGAGCAGATCGCCGATCTGGCCGCGCCGCATCCCGATCAGGTGTTGCGGCTGGCGCTGGATGTCACCGACCCGGCCTCCATCCACGCCGCCATGGTGCAGGCCGAGGCCGCTTTTGGCCGGATCGATGTGCTGGTCAACAATGCCGGTTTCGGGCTGGTGGGCGCGGTGGAGGAACTGGAACCCCGCGAGTATCGCCCGATGTTCGATACCAATCTGTTCGGCCTGATCGAAGTGACGCGCGCCGCCCTGCCCCTGATGCGGCGCCATGGCGGCGGGCGGATCGTCAACCTGTCGTCGGTGGGCGGCTTCACCGGGCGGCAGGGCTTTGGCCTTTACAATGCCAGCAAATTCGCGGTCGAGGGCCTGTCCGAAGCCCTGGCCGAGGAGGTCGCGCCCTTTGGCATCAAGGTGATCATCGTCGAGCCGGGCGCCTTTCGCACCAGCTTCCTTGGCCGCTCGATTGCCACCGGCGCCTCGCGCCTTGCCGCCTATGATGCCACCAGCGGCGCTACGCGTGACTTCAGCGCGGCCAATGACGGCGCCCAGACCGGCGATCCGCGCAAGGGCATGGCCGTGCTGATGCAGGCCGTTCTGGCCGAGCAGCCGCCGCTGCGTCTGCCGCTGGGCCGGGACGCACTGGCGCGGATTGATCGCAAGCTGGCAGGGGTGGCGGCAGACCTTGCCGCATGGCGATCTCTGGCCGAAAAGACCGGTCACGATGCGGGCGCCTAGGGAAAGCTGCCGCGCCATGACCTGAGGGACAGGACGCTCGTGGCTGCTTTCCTATTTTACGGCACGGGACAGATAGCCAAATACCGCATGTTCGACACGCAGGGTAAGATCAAGCCGGTCAACCTCATGTCGATGACCAGCCATATCGGTCATGCCGCGCGTGATCCCGATCACGTCACTGGTCAACTGCTCCACGCCCGAGGATATGCCCGGCAAGGCTGGCGCAGGCATTCCCCGGGCGATCACGGCACCGACCGCCGTAAAAATCGCCCCGCTTCCCGATCCGGTCGCATCGCGGACGGGCAACCGCGCCTCCTCAAGATCGAGCAGGCGGGCAAGCGCCGGGCGGTTCAACTGGTGGCGGACGGCCGCCGCAACCATCAACCGCAACGCCGCTTTCCAGTCTGGCTCAGCGGTGGCTGCCTCCACTTCCTTGAGCAGCAGGGCCGATTCCCGCTCGATCAGCGCGAGTGTGATCGCATCCTTGTTCGGGAAATATTGATAGAGCGAGCCAATGCTGACCCCGGCGCGGGCCGCCACGGCGTTGGTTGTGTACCCCTCCAGCCCGACGGTCTCCAGAATGCGAGCAGCCCCTTCGACAATCGCTTCGACCGTCTTGGTCGCACGCATTTGCCTCGCGGTTTTCCGTGGCTTCAGGGGCACCGGCTTGCGGCTCGGGCTCATTTGGGAAAGCGAGTTTGAAACATGAGCTGATACTCATATTTTTCGATCGTCAAATCAACCATACCGGAGGCCAAGTTGACCCAGATCGATACCGCGACATGCATGATGCTGGTGCGTTCCATCGCCGAAGAGATCGCCGCAAGCAAGGCAAAGCCCCGCCCCGACGCCCCGATCAGGGATATCATCCAGCACGCCCGCGCCGTCAGCCGGGCTGCTCAGACCACATTGCGGTCAGCTTTGGAGAAGCGCTGCCCCACCATTGAGTGGGCCGATGAGGATGATGGCCCCGCTGGCCAGACCTACTGGCTCTATGATCCCATTGATGGCGCCTATCACTGGGCGCAGGGCCTGCCGCTATGGGCCAGTTCGCTGGTGCTGGTGCGCGACGGCGAGCCGGTCATGTCGATGGTCTACGACCCCGCGATGAAGGAAGCCTTTGTTGCCGGGAAAGGTGCAGGTGCAACCTGCAACGGCGTCCCCCTCCAGGTGTCCGGCAAGCGCGATCCGGGGGCCGCTGTTGTCGGCGGCGCGATACCGCCAATCGGTCAGGTGGGGCCGGCCATGCAGGATGAGGCGCTGCATTTGCTGCGCAGCGTTGCCCGCGAAGTCTTCGTCGTAAGGCCGATGGCCGCCGCCTCGCTTCAGTTCGCCTATGTCGCGGCGGGCCGCCTCGACGCCTATGTTGAAACCGGGCGCGACGCAGCCGACTGGCTTGCAGGCGCCCTGCTGATCCGCGAGGCTAGCGGCGCTGTCACCGACCTTGCCGGCAACACATTCGGCTGGTCAGGCGACGGCGTGCTGGCCGCCAACAGGGCGCTGCATCCCGCGCTGCGAGAAGTGATCCGACAAGCACGAGAAACGGGCCGGATCGAGAATCCATTATTGCGCCACGCGGAATAATGAAGTGCCAAGAGCGGTCGTTCTCGCCCGCTCGGTATCAACGCACAATGGCCTGGCGGATCGGGAATGGGCCCGACCAATGCAAAAGGCCACCGCCATGAAGCTCTATCATCATCCCTTGTCGGGCCATGCCCATCGCGCCGTTCTGTTCGCCTCGCTGATCAATGTTCCCCACGAGTTGGTCGAAGTCGACCTGTTGGCGGGCGCGCACAAGCAGCCCGAATTTCTGGCGCTCAATCCGTTCGGCCAGGTGCCGGTGCTGGATGATGATGGCCTGGCCATTGCTGACTCCAACGCGATCCTCGTCTATCTCGCCAAGAAGGCGGGCCGCACGGATTGGCTGCCGGAGGACGCGCAAGGAGCGGCCATGGTCCAACGCTGGCTGTCTGTTGCCGCGGGCGAAGTGGCCTATGGGCCGGCCGCCGCGCGGCTGATCACGGTGTTTGGTGCCAGATTCCATGCCGAAGAGGTGATCGCCCGCGCTCATACGCTGCTCGGTCGTCTCGAAGCGCGGTTGCAAGGTTCCGAATGGCTGGTCGGGGCGCGGCCAACCATCGCCGATGTTGCGATCTACAGCTATGTCGCGCGCGCGCCGGAGGGCAATGTCGATCTCTCCGCCTACCCCGGTGTGAACGCATTCCTGCGCCGGGTGGAGGCGCTCCCCGGCTTCGTTCCCTTTGCGCAAACCCCGGCGGGCCTGACAGCATAAGCCGTGCCGCTGAGAGCGGGCGTGCCGAAGCGGTGCGCCCACCAGCCCCCGAACGGAGGCCCAAGAGATGGCAGCCAACCCAACCAAGCTTCCCGTCTGGCATGAGGGTGAGCTTTTCATTCAGGAGAAGCTGGGCGTAGCCGAGCGCATGGCGTCGGTCGGGCAACGGGTGATCCGCGACCATATGCCCGATCAGCATCGCGGTTTTTACGCGCAGTTGCCCTTCATCGTGCTGGGCAGCGTCGATGAGGCCGGCGCCCCTTGGGCCAGCTTTCTCGAAGGGCGATCCGGCTTCATCACCTCTCCCGATCCCACCACGCTCGAAATCAACGCCGGCGCGGACCCTACCGATCCCGCCGGGCCGGGTTTGCGACCGGGCAAGCCCGTCGGACTGCTCGGCATCGAATTGCACACGCGGCGGCGCAACCGGATGAACGGCGTGGTCGGCGCGGCGGAGCAAGGCTTTCGCGTGGATGTGGAGCAGAGCTTCGGCAATTGCCCACGCTATATCCAGCTTCGCGACTGGCACTGGGCCCGCGATGTTGCCGCGCCTCATCCCGTCAAGGTTGAGGCCCTGACCGCGCTGGACGAAGAGGCGCGCGCCATGATCGCGGGGGCCGACAGCTTTTTCGTCGCCTCCTACGCGGATCGCGGCGACCGGCGGCAGGTCGATGCCTCCCATCGCGGCGGCAAGGCCGGTTTTGTGCGCGTGGCGCAGGATGGCACGCTTACCATTCCCGACTTCGACGGCAATCTGTTCTTCAACACGCTGGGCAACATTCTGCTCAATGGTCGGGCCGGTTTGCTCTTTGTCGATTACGCGGGCGGCCATGTGCTCCAGATGACGGGCGCCGCCGAAATCATTTTTGACAGCCCCGAAATTGCGGCTTTTCAGGGCGCGGAGCGGTTGTGGACTTTCAAGGCGCAAACCATCATCCGCCGGCGCGAGGCACTGGCTCTGCGCTGGTCCATGCAGCAGGACCCATGGTCCCCGGCCTCGCTGATGACCGGTGAGTGGCGCTAGGCCGCCCGGTGCCGGCGCGCCGAATACCGCCGGTGCGCGGTTCCCGGCCGAAGCGGCTGGACCTGTGATTGCCCGATTACCACCACCAGGTGGAACAATCCCTTCCGCCTTTTCGGCATTCAGCGCCGCCCGGAAATGCCCCATCTTCACCCTATCGAAGGCACCCCCGCCTTCAAGGAGTAAACAAAATGTCCGTGATCCCCACCCCCGCCACCATCAGCGATGCCCCCGAAGCGTCGCGCCCGATCCTCGAAGCCATCAACAAGCAACTGGGCGTCGTGCCCAACATCTTCCGGCTTGTTGCCACCAGTCCGGTTGCGCTCAATGCGCTGGCCGGTCTGCAAGGCGCGCTTGGCAAGGGCAAGCTGTCCCTCGCCACCCGCGAACGTCTGGCGCTGACCATGGCCGAGGCGAATGGCTGCGATTACTGCCTTTCGGCGCACACCTACACCAGCGCCAACTTCGCCAAGCTCAATGATGCCGAGATCGCCGCGGCGCGTCACGGCTCGTCGAGCGATGCCAAGGCCGCCGCAGCACTCGCCTTCGCCCGCGCGCTGACCGCAGCACGCGGATCGGTCGCCCCGTCCGAGGTCGAGACGGTGCGCGCCGCCGGTTACTCTGATGCCGAGATCCTTGAGATCATCGCGCATGTCGCGCTGAACACTTTCACCAACTACGTCAATGAGGCGCTGGGCACCGAGATCGACTTTCCCCACGTCACCCGTCTGGCGGCGTGACGCAACAGCGGGCGGCCATCCCCCCGATGCCGCCCGCACCGGGTTTGCGACCAACCGCGACGAGGCGCAGGCCTTCCTGACCCGCAAGGAGGGGCAATGATGCCTTGCGGTCACGTGCAATCACGACAGGCATGGATAAAGCGGCCTGCTGCGAAATTGAGCGCATGGCACAAGGGCACACCATCGTTGGGAAGAAGGACGGCGATGGCCAGGCGACCGACGCGGCTTCTCCTTGCGCGATTTGCTGGCGTCAGACCTGCGCATCTGCTCTAAAGTCTGCGGCAGAGCCGTCCGCATCACTGCGGCCTGCCGGGTCAAGGACCGGCCGGTGATGTCACGATCCCGATGCGGATCGCATGAAAGGGCCGTGAAGAGAGAGTGCCGATGGATCGATGGCAAGCAATGCGGATCTTTGCAAAGGTCGCCGAAACCGAAAGCTTTGCAGAGACCGCGCGCCTGATGCACATGAGCGCGCCCGCCGTGACGCGCGCCATCGCCGCGCTTGAAGACCTGATCGGCGCGCGGCTGCTGGTCCGCACCACCCGTTCGGTGAAACTGACCGAGGCGGGGGCCCGCTATGTGGCGGACTGCCGCCGCATCCTTGCCGACATCGCCGAGGCCGAGGCAGGCGCGGCCGGTTCCTATGCCAGCCCGGCAGGCACGCTGGCAATCACCGCGCCTTCGATGTTTGGCCATATGCATGTGCTGCCGATCATGACCGAATATCTCGACACCTATCCCAAGATGAGCGGCAGGACGCTGTTCCTTGATCGCCCTGTCAACATCATCGAGGAGGGGATCGATGTCGCGGTCCGTATCGGCCACCTTGCCGACTCCGGCTTCACCGCGATCAAGGTTGGATCGGTCCGCCGGGTGATCTGCGGCGCGCCCGCCTATTTCGAAAAGCATGGCGTGCCGGCCACCCCCGCCGATCTGAAAGGCCACCGCATCGCGGTTTCAACCAGCGCCTGGGCATCGCCCGAATGGCGCTTTGCGGGCGACCAGCGCATGACGATTGACGCGGCCCTGCAATGCAACACCGTCGAAGCCGCGATCGGCACCGCCAAAGCAGGCTGGGGGCTGACGCGCATCCTGCACTATCAGATTGGCCCCGCGCTGGTCGCAGGCGATATCCAGATCGTGCTGGCCGATTTCGAGGAGCCGCCACTGCCGATCCATGTGCTGCATCCGGAAGGGCGCCACGCCCCCGCCAAGGTTCGCGCCTTTGTCGATCTGGCGGTGACAAGATTGCGCGAAAACCGCCTGCTGAACTGAACCGGGCATCCCGCCTGTCGCGCCGTCATGCCCGGAAAATCAGCAAAGCATCGCGGATCACCGGCCAGTTGAACCCGAAGGCGCCGGACCGCTCAGGTCCGGCATCTTCGCAGCCCGGTATCAGCTCAGCACCACACGCGGCTCCAGAAACGCGGTCAGCCCATAGGCGCCAAATTCGCGGCCAATACCTGATTGCTTGAAGCCGCCGAAAGGGGCCATCGGCTCATGTGCGGCGCCGTTGACGGCAATGCGTCCGCTCTCCAACTGTTGGGCGACACGGCGGTTGCGGTCTTCGTCACCACCGAAAACATAGTTTTGCAGCCCATAGGTTGTGTCATTGGCGATGCGGATGGCTTCGGCATCATCCTCATAGGCGATGATGCAGAGCACTGGTCCGAAAATCTCCTCGCGCGCGATCCGCATGTCATGATGCACATCGGTAAAGAGCGTGGGCCTGACAAACCACCCCCGCTCCATTCCCTCCGGTCTGCCTGCGCCGCCGGCCAGAACGCGTGCGCCCTCGGCCTGCCCCAGCGCGATATAGGACTGGACGCGGTCCCATTGGCGCCGGTTTACCATCGGCCCGATCCCGGCATCCGGATCTGTTGCGGGCCCCACAGGAAATGCCCCCAGCGCAGCCACGAGTTTTTGCTCAAAATCCTCCTGCCGCCGCCGCGAGACGAGGATGCGGGTTCCGGCAATGCAGGCCTGACCGCTGTTCATGAAACCATTGGCCAGCACCATGCCCGCCACCCGGTCCAGATCCGCATCGTCCAGAATGATCTGAGCGCCCTTGCCGCCCAGTTCCAGCGTCACGCGCTTCATCGTCTGCGCGCCCGCCCGCAGGATGGCGCGGCCTGTCGCGGTGGACCCGGTGAAACTGACCTTTGCCACATCCGGGTGGGCGGCCAGCGCGGCCCCTGCCACCGCGCCATCGCCGTTCACGATGTTCAGCACGCCTGCGGGCAATCCGGCCTTGTGCAAGGCCTGCGCCAGAACCTCGGTCTGAATGGCGCTGAGTTCGGACGGCTTGATCACGATCGGTGATCCTGCCGCAACCGCGGCTGCCAGCTTGGCGCAGATGAAGCCAATGTTGCTGTTCCAAGGCGTGATCGCCGCCGCGACGCCAAGCGGGCGCATCTCGACCTGCGCGCGACCGATGCTTTGGCGCCATGGGTAATCCGCGACCGTTCGCGCCATGTCGAGAAAGACAGAGCCGGCATGGCGCACGCTGAACGTCGTGAAATGGATCGGCGCGCCGTATTCCGCACGCATCGCGGCAATCAACTCCGGCTCGCTGTCAGCGAGGGCCGAGGAAAGCCGGCGCAACATGGCGATGCGTTCGTCTTGCGGCGTGGCCGCAAAGGATGGCCATACCGCCTTGGCGGCAGCCACGGCCGCATCGACATCATCGGTATTCGACAAGCGGACGGTGCCAATCTGCTCCTCCGTCGCGGGATTGTGCAAAGGGGCGGTCCGGTCTGATGAAGCGGGCCGGAATTGGCCGCCGATATAATTGTTGATGATGCTGCGCATGAAAGCCTCCTGATCGATGGCTGGTAGATGCGCGTGATCCGGCGCTATAAGAAGTGGGACAATTCCGGACGGTCTGATGAGGTAAACTGATCAATGCGTGTCACATTGGCGGAACTGGAAGCGGTGCTGGCGGTTGCCCGACATGGCGGATTCAGGGCCGGATCGCGGGCTTTGGGCGTATCGTCATCCGCGCTCAGCCATGCGATCCTCGCGCTGGAGGAGCGTCTGGCGGTACGTCTGTTCAACCGCACGACCCGCAGCGTTGCCCTCACCTCGGCAGGCGAGGAGTTGATCGCCCAGGTCGCGCCCGCCATGGGCGCCATCGAGGCCGCGATCGAGAGCATTGGACAGCACGCCAGCGAACCGACCGGATCGCTGCGCATCAACACATCGCGCGGGGCCGCGCGCCTGATGCTGGAACCGATCCTTCTTGCCTATCACCAGCGTTACCCCAAAGTGGTCTTGGACGTGGTGACACAGGATGCGCTGGTCGATATCACCGCCGCCGGGTTTGACGCGGGCGCGCGGCTGCATGACGCCATACCGCCGGATATGGTGGCCGTACCGATCTTTTCCCGGTTGCGCATGGTTGTGGTCGCTGCGCCGATCTATCTCGCAGGGCGCCCCTTACCCAAGGCGCCCAAGGATCTTATGGGGCACAACTGCGTCCAGATGCGGCTGTCAGGCGGGCGGCTGTATCGCTGGGAATTTGAACGCCATGGTGTATCCATGACGTTGGACGTGCCGGGCAATCTCATTCTCGACGGGACTGACCTGATCCTGTCGGCCGCCGTGGCTGGCGCCGGGATTGCCTATGTGGAAGAACGCAGCGCCTTGCCGCATATTGCGGAAGGCCGTCTGGTTGAGCTTTTGGCCGATTGGACGCCACCGTTCGAGGGGCTCTCGCTCTACTTTGCCGGGCGACGCCATTTGCCGCCCAATCTGCGCGCTCTGGTCGATCTGATCCGCGAAGTGTCGGCCAAGGAGCGTGCATAGACGTTATTGTAAATCCGGCATGAATTAAAAAACGATTTGCCTTGTTTCCCGCAATTGTTGAGATTTGAAGCCATTCATCCCGTTGCCGGCCATGGCCCCATCGCCGATCCGGGCCGCCGCGGGCAAAACCGGCATGCGGCATGGCGTCCACAGGCGATCCCCGATCATCCCCGCAGCTCAGTGCCAGTTTGAGGCGGCATCGCCCAAGGCCTGTTTCAGCGGTCCGAGAAAGGACTCGTAATGGCGCCAATGCTCAAGGGCAGAGCGATAGATCGGCTGGCGCACCTGTTCGGAACTGACGGTTCGCACGGCTCGGCGGTTCTCGTAAAAGCGCAGGCATTCCGGCGCGAAGTCCACGCCTGCGGCATCCAGCAGCGCGGCAATCTGCGCATCGGGTTCGGCGACGAGGGCCTCATAGACCTGCGTGTGGATCGTGCCGGGCTGGACCTTGGCGAAGTGGCGCACCGTGGCCAGATAGAACCGATAGTACAAGCCCAGCTCCGCCAGATCGTAGGAATAATCGTGACCTTCGGCAAAGAGCTGTTTGAAACACGAAAATCCCGCGGCCATCGGATGGCGCCGCACATCGATGATGCAGGCATCGGGCAGGATCAGCCGAATCAGCCCGACATGGCGGAAGTTGTTCGGCATCTTGTCAATGAAGCGGAGCCGCCCCAACCGGCGGTGGACACCCGCCTGCGCCAGATATTCCTCGCCAAGCGCCCGCACCTCCCGCTCGGTAAGGCGGGCAATGGCATCAGGGCCTCTGGCCGCCAGACGGCCCGCGATGCTCCCCGTATAGGGCAGTTCCATCGTGCCTTCGATATCGGGATGCGTGGCGAGGATCTGCTCCACCAGCGTCGAACCGGACCGAGGCAATCCGACGACAAAAATCGGCGCGGCGCTCGCTGCTCCCCAGCCCTTTCGGCGGGCAAAGAATTCCTCTGAAAAGAGCGCGCTGATGTCGGCGGCCTGTTGCCGATAGTCAGGCGGCGGGGATTGCCGCTGCCGAAAGGCGACAGCGGCTCCTGCTGCATAATGCTCGAAACTCTCGGCAAAGCGTCCGGCATCCTCCAGCAACCGGCCCAGCGCATAGGACAATCGCATGCGATCCCGCTCGTCCAGATCCCGCCTTTCCAGAAGGCGGCGCATTTCGCGCTCATCCGCCGCGCCGAGCACGCCGATCTTGAGGTTGGCCAGACTCCACCATGCCTCGCCATTCGTCGGTTGCAGCGCAGCGGCCCGGCGATAGGCGGCAATCGCGCCTTCGCGGTCGCCACGCGTGCGCAAAGCATGCCCAAGGTTCACCGCAATGCGCGGATTGGCAGGGTAGCGGGCCGCCAGTTCGCCCGCCCGCGCGGGATTGTCGGCGAGTGCGGCAGCGGCTTGCTCAACAGGATCGGTCATGCCGCTCTCCGGGTGGATCAATTTCCCTGTGTGTCCCTATTCCGCCGGCGCAAGGGCCGCCCCGCAACATGCTGCGGAGCGGCCCCGCCCTGCCTCAGAAGTTGTAGGTAACGCGCGCGTAATAATAACCGCCGTTGATGCCCCAGGGCGTAAAGGCGATCGCGGCATTGTACACATTGTTGAGCAGCGGCCGCTGCGTGCCATTGACGGTGACCGTCGGCATCGTCGGCGCCTGCTTGTTGAACAGGTTGTTCGCCCCCGCGTTGAACCGAAGCCGGCGCGTCAACGCATAGCCGACATCAAGATCGGTGATGAATGTCGTGCCGATCCGCACCAACTGCGCGCTGCTGCCCTGCCCTGAGCCATCGGGGCTGAGATGCTGGCTGGTGACGCCATACATCGTCTCGCGCAGGTTGACCTTGAGCGGCCCATGGCTCCACAGGGCATTGGCGATGGCCTTGACCCGCGGCGAGGCCGTGGTCAGCGCATCCATCGCATATTGCGTCATCAGCTTCGTCTGCCCCTGACTGGCGTTATAGACCGCAGCAGGCAGGTCGATGATATTGGTCACCTCGGTCTTGTTGTAGTTCACCCCCAGCGACCAGTCGACGTGATTGGCCTCGCCAAAATCGCTGGCATAATTGACGGTTGCCTCAACCCCGCGCGTACGGGTGTCGGCCCCGTTGGTAAAGATGTCGATACCGGCATAAGACGTTGCATCCGCCACCGAAATCTTGCGTGCCGAGAGCGCATCGAGCACGGCTTGAGACACCACCGTCGACCCGTTGGAGCCGAAGATGTCGCCCGATCCCACGATCCGGTGCTTGATGCTGATCTGGTAGGCATCCACCGTCAACTGCAGCGCGGGCGCGGGATGGGCCACGATGCCGATCGACAGGTTGGTCGAGCGCTCGGGCTTGAGCGGGGAGAAACCGAGCAGTTGCGAGGAAGGCGAGTTTGCCGGAAACTGGCCATAGACATAGCCCGGCCCGACATTGACCGACGAATAGTGTTCCTCGGCCAGACTGGGTGCGCGGAAACCGTTGGCAATGGTGCCGCGCAAAGCAAAGGCGGGGGAAAAGTCATAGCGGGCAGTCAACTTGCCCGTGGTGACCGAACCGAAATCGGAGAAATGCTCATAGCGCCCCGCAAGGTCGGTATGCAGGCCCGCCACCGGATCGGCGGCAAGATCGGCATAAAAGGCATAGCCGGTGCGGCTGAACACGCCCGCGTCGGTATCGGCAAAGCCCTGATAGCCCTGACCGCCGCCATACGCATTGGCGGCCCACTCGCCTTCACCGATGGCATAGCTGTCGCGCCGATACTCGGCGCCCAGAGCAAGCGTGACCGGCTTGGCAAAGCCCATTTCGAGATCGCGGTTAAGATCGAGATTGGCCGCCCATTCACTGTTGGACAGTTGCCCATCATAGAAATCGCGCTGCAGCCCGCTGAGCGGCGTGGCGCTGGTCGACTGGAGGGCCGAAAACAGGCCGCGGTTGGCCGAGTTCAGCGTGTAGAGCTTGACCGTGTCGCGGCCATAGGTGCCCGAAAGGTCATAGTTCCAACCGGCGGCCTTGCCCTTGATGCCGGCGGTCAGCGAGAAGTCCTCCTCGCGCACGCCTTCTTGCGGGGTAAAACCATTGGGCAGAGGATAGACAGTTACCCCCGTGCTTGTCGTGCCGGAAACCCGGTTGCCGACGCGATAGTTCTGGTTTGAGCGCGCGCTGCGGTTGCCATAGCTGCCAAAAGCATAAAGCTCGGCGCCGCCCAGATCATAGCCTGCACTGAAACTGATGTTGTAGATCGTGTAGCGCGCATCGCCATTGATGCGGTTGACGCGGGGGAAGCCGTCCGATGCCTTGAGACCGGCCACGATAACCGGATTGGTCGCGGTGATATTGCACTGCGGGTCGAAATAGCGGCGGTCGCATGTCCCGTGCTGGGTAAAGTCGTGA
Source organism: Novosphingobium humi (assembly GCF_028607105.1). Lineage (GTDB taxonomy): Bacteria > Pseudomonadota > Alphaproteobacteria > Sphingomonadales > Sphingomonadaceae > Novosphingobium > Novosphingobium humi. Next base: position 1,995,502 of record NZ_CP117417.1, read on the forward strand.
AACTTGTACTCGCCCGTCAGGTTGATGAAGCCGTTTTCGCCCAGTTTCATCCCCGCATTGATGGCCGCCGAAGCGGTGGCGCCTCCGTTCTCGTAGTTTTTCCCGCCCGATGCGGTCAGCATGCCGCCATGGTCCGCCGTCTTGGTGATGATGTTGACCACACCGGCAATCGCATCGGACCCGTACTGGGCGGCCGCGCCATCCTGCAGCACTTCCACCCGCTGGATCGATGCGACGGGCACAAAGCTCAGGTCTGTCGTGGCGCTGCCGGAATAGGGGCTGCCCCCGGCCACGGCAAGGTTGGCCGTGGTGTGGCGGCGCTTGCCGTTGATCAGCACCAGCGTTTCGTTCGGGCTGATTCCGCGCAGCGCGGCGGACAGCGTGAGGTTGGCAGTGTCATTGCCAAAGCCCTGAAAATTCAGAGAAGGCAGCGATTGCGACAGGGCCGGCCCAAGATCAGGCGGCCCCACGTTCTGCAGAGCCTGCACCCCGACCACCTGAACCGGCGCCGCGCTGTCCTGCGCCCGCATTCCGGTTTGTCGCGTCCCTGTCACGATGATGTCCGCGACGGGCGGCGGGTTGGCTGCATCCGCCGCATAGGCCGGAGCCGCCGCGCACAGGACAAAGGCCGTGCTCGAAAGGAGATAAAGCTTCATGGTATGACACCCTCCCGGGAATGATTTTGGTTCTTTTTTTTTCGCCGGGCACACGACATCGGCCATGCCGATGCTTCCCCAAGCAGCAGCAAGGCTATCTATTTCGCATTGGAATCCACAGCCGCATATCGCGGCGCAAAGCGATACCTTCGGCCGTTTTCAATCTGGCTCCGGCATGAAGTTTCGTGCTGAGGATTTCGGTCCGCGCGCCCCTCTGTTGTCAGGCATCTATGGCATCGCGCCGATCGGGCCGAGGGATAAACAATATGATGGCGCGGCAAAAGGCCATAATCACAATACAATAGCCATGCATCCGGGCATCGGGTCAGACACCTTGCTCTCAACGCCCGATGCCATCCCAAAGTTGCGCGCAGGCACCGCCGGGCCGAGCGGTTGCGCCACGCGGCCGCAATGGAATAGGTAGAAAATGCCCAAATTGTTAACAATTCATTGTGGCCGATGGTCTAGTCTGAACGTACAGATACTTCCGGCGGAACCTGAATGGACCACCAGAGCGACCAGAATGCCGTCGAGCAGCAGTTCGAACTGATTGATCAGACTCTGGGCGAGAGAGGGTTTGCCCTGCACTTTCCGCGCGAATTGGAAAAGCAGTTTGAAGAGGAAACCGGCCCGGCGCGCGAACGCTGGTATGTGCGCATGGGGCTGCTCTCGCTTGGCATGTCCGATCTGCTAATCGCGCTCGACTATTTTTCCATCCCCGATGCTTTCGGTCTGGCCCTGGTCTTGCGGCTGGGGCTGATGACCGCGCTGACGGCCGGGGCGGTGTGGATCACCATGCGCCATCCGCCTGCCTTCGTGCGCGAGGGGATGCAGGTGATCCTCGCCACGGTCATGGCGCTGGTCGTTTACGCGCTGGTTGCGTCCAGCACCAATCCGCTGCGCGAGAACTATCATCTGGGCATCCTCTTCGTCATGATGATGACGGTGATGGTGCTGCGTTTGCGTTGGCGCTATGCCGTGTTGGCGGTGATCACCACCGTGACGGTCCAGATCATGACGCTGGCAAGCCTGCACGAGGCCTCGGCGCAGTCAAAGGGAGCCTCGGCCTTCCTGTCGCTGGCCTTTGCCGGATTTTCGCTGATGGCGCTCTACAGCCTTGAGAAAATGGAGCGGCAGGGCTGGCTGCGCTCGGTGCGCGACCGGCTTTGCGCAAAGGTTTTCGAGGAAATGTCAATCATTGATCCGCTGACGGGTCTGGGCAACCGGCGGGCGCTGGAGCAATGGGTCAACACAAGGCGCAAGGCCAATGCCAACCGGCCCGTATCGGTGGTGATGGTCGATGTCGATTATTTCAAGGCCTATAACGACACTTTCGGCCATCTGGCCGGGGATGACTGCCTGCGCCGTGTTTCGGGCCTGCTGGTGTCCGAGGCGCGCAAGACCGGCGACCGGGTATGCCGCTTTGGCGGAGAGGAGTTCCTTGTCTTTCTGATCGACATCGACCTGCAGACCGCGATCACCGTGGCCGAGCGCATGCGCCGCGAGATAGCAGCCAAACGCATTCCCCACAAAACACCGACAGGATCGAACTGCGTCACCGCCAGCTTCGGGATCGCCACGGGGAGATTGGGTGACGATTTCGATCTCAATGCGCTGATTGAGGAGGCCGACAGCGCGCTTTACAAGGCCAAGCAACGCGGCCGCAACTGTGTCGAGCCGCCCCTGCTGGGGCTGGCCGAACCGCTCTGCGCCGCTGGCTGAACGCCCGGAAGGCCGGGGCCGGAGCCACGCCCGGAGCATTTCGAGCGATCAACGCTGGCCCCACCGGGAGAAAATCGCGAACTCGTGCGTTTGGCAAGAGTCCTTTGCGTGGATCCGCCCCATGAGCACCGATGCCTTTTTCGTCAAAATACGCACCTATTGCGAATGGTCATCAAACATTCCTTTCCCGAAAACAGCATCGCCGTCACGCGGTTGCGCAAGAGTTGAGACGGTTTCATCCATTCTTCGAGGCACAAAGCGCGCCACCGCCCGACGCATCGAAGGCCCCATTTCCACAACCAAGGGAGAAGCAGCATGACCAAGATGATCTTTGTAAATCTGCCCGTGACCGATCTGTCCCGCGCGAAAGGCTTTTACGAGGCGCTCGGCTTTACCAACAACCCGCAGTTCAGCGACGAAAGCTCGGCCTGCATGGTGTGGAGCGAGGCGATCAGCGTGATGCTGCTGACCCATGACAAATGGCGGGTTTTCACCAGCCGCCCGATCCCGCCCGCCACATCGAGCGAAGTCATGCTGGCCCTTTCCTGCGCCGCCCGCGAGGACGTGGACCGCATGAACGAGGCCGCCCAGGCCCATGGCGGCCAGGCGGACATCAATCCGGTGCAGGATCTCGGCTTCATGTACAACCGCAATCTGGCCGATCCCGATGGGCATGTCTGGGAAGCCTTCTGGATGGATATGGCCGCGATGCCCGCCGGCGGGTGACGGGCATCGATCCGGTTTTATGGTCCGGCCTCTCTTGAAACTGCCCGCCCGGCTTAACATCTGAGCGCCATCATTGACCAACAGCAGGGAGTTTTGCCGACCCATGACGAGCCCAGTGACCGACGACGTGCTGGACGCGGCCAAGCCGCAGAGCCATGCCTTTGAGGCCGATGTGGCCAAGCTGCTGCACATGATGGTGCACTCGGTCTATTCGGACAAGGATGTGTTCCTGCGCGAGCTGATCTCGAACGCCGCAGATGCCTGCGAGAAGCTGCGCTATGAAGCGATTGCCCGGCCCGACCTGCTGGGCGAAGACCCGGCCCCGCGCATCACCATCACCATTGACGCCGACAGCAACCGCCTGATCCTTGAGGACAACGGCATAGGCATGACCGGCCCCGACATGGCCGAAACGCTGGGCACGATTGCGCGCTCTGGCACCAAGGCCTTTATGGACAGCATCGCGGCGGCCAAGGGCGATGAACAGACACAGTTGATCGGCCAGTTCGGCGTGGGCTTCTATTCGGCCTTCATGGTGGCGTCCAGGGTCGATGTCATCTCGCGCCGCGCCGGACAGGATGAGGCGGCGATCTGGTCCTCCGACGGTTTGGGCACCTACACTGTCGGCACCGTCTCCGCCGATGAAGCGCCTGCGCGCGGCACCCGCATCGTGCTGCATCTGATGGAGGAGGCCAAGGATTACGCCCAGCGCTATCGCATCGAGCAGATGGTGCGCGCCCAGTCCGGCCATGTCCCGGTGCCCATCACTCTTAAAGACAAGCCCGATGCCGAGGGCGAGCAGATTGCCGACGGCACCGCCCTGTGGACCAGGCCAAAGAGCGAGATCAGCGAGGAGGAATACAAGGACTTCTATCGCAGCGTGGCGGGCCAGTGGGATGCGCCCGCGCTGACGCTGCATTACCGCGCCGAGGGGCGGTATGAATATAATGTGCTGGCCTTTGTACCCGAAAGCCGCCCGTTCGACCTGTTCGACCCGGACCGCAAGGGGCGGATGAAGCTCTATGTCCGCCGGGTGTTCATCACCGACGAGGCCGAATTGCTGCCGCGCTATCTGCGCTTTGTGCGGGGCCTTGTGGATTCGGCGGACCTGCCGCTCAATGTCTCGCGCGAGATGATACAGGACAGCCCGATCCTGAGCACGATTCAGAAGGGCCTGACCGGCAAGGTGCTGGGCGAGCTGGAAAAGACCGCGAAGAACGACCCGGCCGCCTATGCCAAATTGTGGGACACGTTCGGCGCGGTGATCAAGGAAGGGCTCTACGAGGATTTCGAGCGGCGCGAGAGCCTGCTGCGTCTGGCCCGTTTCAAGACGACGACCTCGGGCGGGGAATGGCGTTCGCTCGACGATTATGTCGCCGCGATGAAGGAGAACCAGACCGCGATCTATTACGCCACCGGCAGCGACATCGAGCGCATCGCCGCATCGCCCCAGTTGGAGGGCTTCCGTGCGCGCGGGATCGAGGTGCTGCTGCTGCCCGATTCCGTCGACAGTTTCTGGGTGCGCGGCGGCATCGACATGGACGGCAAGCCGTTCAAGTCGGTGACGCAGGGCGCGGCGGACTTGAGCCTGATCCCCCTGCCCGAAGGCGCCGAGGCGTCCAAGGCAGAGGCCAGCGACGAAGTCTCCTCCTTCCTTGCCTTCATGCGCGAAACGCTGGGCGATGCGGTGTCGGAGGTGCGCGCCTCGGATCGCCTGACCGACAGCGCGGTATGCCTTGTCGCCAGCGAAGGCGCGCTGGACCGCCAGCTTGAAAAACTGCTGGCCAATGCCGGACAGGCCCCGGCGGGCGCCAAGCCGGTGCTTGAGGTCAACCCCGCCCATCCGCAGATCGCGCGCCTTGCCTCCCTGCCCGAACAGGATGGATTGCGCAAGGATGCCGCCCATCTGCTGCTGGACGAAGCGCGCATTGTCGATGGCGAACAGCCGCTCGACCCGCGCGCCTTTGCCGAAAGGCTGGGCCGGTTGATCACTCGCGCTGCGGGCTGACCGGCACGCATGGGCGCGCGCGAGGGCCCGCGCCCCCTTTCCCGAAAAGACGCATAAAGACAATTGGCAATCAGACCATGGACGTGGCCGCCTTCCGGGCCTAAGGGCATGGCTTTGAGGCTGGAACAAGGTGCCCGCTGGACCGATGGAACAACGCGCCGAAACAGGGTTTGCCCGCCTGCGGTGGACCGGAAATCTGGCATCGCGGATTGCCGCGATCCTTGGCGCGATGGCGCTGGCGCTGGCGGCCATCGTATTTGCCCAAACGGGCGAGTTGGCACAGCGCGCCTTTCTCGCGCTTTACCACCGCGCGTCATGGGCGCCGCTGGTCCTGACCCCGGCGCTGTTCATGACGGTGGTGTGGTTCACGCGCCGCTTCTGGCCGCTGGCGCGGGGGTCGGGCATTCCGCAGGTCATGGCCGCCTGTCACAATCCCGATGGAGCCAAGGCCGCCGCCCTGCTCTCCCCGGCAACCGCCATCGCCAAATTTGTCGGCACGCTGCTGATTTTGCTGGCAGGCGGTTCGGCCGGGCGCGAAGGCCCCACGGTCCAGATCAGCGCCTCGATCATGATGGCGGTCAATCGGATACTTCGTGTGCCGATCACCTCGGGCGTGGTGATTGCGGGCGGCGCGGCGGGCGTGGCGGCGGCGTTCAACACGCCGCTGGCCGGGGTGGCCTTTGCGATTGAGGAACTGGCCGCCGCTTTTGAGCAAAAGGTCGCGGTTCAGGTCATGGCCGCCGTGATGATTGCCGGTCTGGTCAGTCTGGGCCTGTCGGGCGATTACATCTATTTCGGCGCGATGAGCGCGACGCTGGATCTGCGCACCATGCTGATGGTGGTGCCGCTGGCCGGGATCGGCGGCGGGGTGCTGGGCGGGCTGTTTGCCCGCGCGATGGTGGCCTTGGCATGGTCGGGCGCGCCATGGCTGGTGCGGATCAAGGCGCGGCCGCTGGTTCTGGCCGGGGTATGCGGGCTGATCGTGGCGATCACCGGGGTGGTCAGCGACGGCCTGTCATGGGGCACCGGCTATGAAACCACGCGCGCGCTGCTTGAAGGGCATCACGTCCCGCTGGCCTTTGGCCCGGCCAAGCTGGTTTCGACGCTGGCCACCGCGCTCAGCGGCGCGCCGGGCGGCATCTTTGCCCCCTCGCTCTCGGTGGGCGCAGGCCTTGGGCAAGCTTTGGCGATGATTTTTCCCACCCATGGCGATGGTGCGATCGTTGTGCTGGGCATTGTCGGCTATTTCTCGGGCGTGGTGCGCGCGCCGCTGACGGCGATCATCATTGTGATGGAAATGACCGCTGACCGATCCATGATCCTGCCGCTGTTCGGCACCGCGCTGATCGCCGATTGGGCCAGCGCGATGGTGTGTCGGCCCAAATTGTATCACGCCCTCTCGCTCAGCTTTCGCTAGCAAGGGAAGCCATGCGAGGGAGCGGACCAAACCGCCGCCGCCTCATCCTGTATCACCTGCCGTCACGGACATGGCTTTGCAGGCGTTCCGCTCGCCGTGCGGGATGGGCGCTTCCCCGCAACAGGTCCGCTCCATGGCGGAACATGCCCGCCCACCCCCGCTTTCGCCCATACCGACACGGAAAAAGGAGTTGTACCATGGGTGAAATCAAGGACCGGGCCAAGGGCTTCATGGACGAAACCATCGGCAAGACCAAGCGCGCGATCGGCGCGGCGATCGACCGCCCCGACATCAAGGCCGAAGGCGACATGCAGGAAGCCAAGGGCGATGCCGAAAAGGCCAAGGCCCGCCTCGAAGGCAAGCTCAAGCCCTGAACGGGGCCGGTTGTCCGCCACATGACCGATGGAGCGTTGAGGGCGCAAACCGTACCTGTCGGGATCGGGCCTTCCAGCCCGGTCCCGATTTTTGTCGGCGGCTGGGCATGGCCCCCGATAAAAGCGCGCTGGCCTTGGCAGCCTCATCGCCGGAACCGGCGCGCTCCCCCTACGGTTGCCTGACGAGACAGAGCCGCAGGATGGATCCGCTTTGACCATGATCGACATGCTGCAATTTGTCGGCCTGTTTGGCCTGGGCAGCGATTACTACCCCCTGCCCTGACAAATCCTGACCCATGATCCGGCGCAGGGCGGCTATGTCGTGAACATCGACCTATGCCGCGAACATCGACAGGGAGCAGTTGGAAAACACGCCCCATTAAAGCGAGAACGAGACGCCCAGTTATGACTTCGCATTACGGGCTGACCTATGCCTGATGGCTGAACCGGTCGGTCATCAGGCTTCGGGCAAATGGCCGACCATATCCTGCGGCCGCACAAGCCGGTCAAAGGTGGGCGCATCGATATAGCCGCTCTCCAGCGCGGCCTGTCGCAGGCCGACGCCGCGCCTGTGGGCGTCTCTGGCGATCGCGGCGGCCTTTTCATAGCCCATGTGCGGCACCAGAGCCGTCACCAGCATCAGCGAGAGTTCGACCAGATTGCCCAGCCGCGCGCGGTCGGGCTGCATTCCGGCCAAGGCATGGCGGACAAACCCGTCCATCGCGCAGCCCAGCAATGTGACAGAACGCAGCACATTCGCCCCGATCTGCGGCATGAACGTGTTGAGTTCGAGATGCCCCTGCATGCCGCCGGCCGTGGTGGCAGCGCCATTACCGATCACCTGGGCGCAGACCATGGCCATCATCTCGCATTGCGTGGGATTGACCTTGCCCGGCATGATCGAGCTGCCCGGCTCGTTTTCGGGCAGCAGCAATTCGCCCAGCCCCGCGCGCGGCCCCGAAGCCATCAGGCGGATGTCATTGGCGATCTTGGTCAGCGCCACCGCCAGTTGCACAAGCGCGCCCTGCAGGCCCACCAGAGTGTCGCGGCTGGCCTGCGCCTCGAAACTGTTGCGCGCGGGGCGAAAGGGCAAACCCACCGATTGCCGGATTTCCTCAATCACGATCCGGCCAAACCCCGGCGGAGCATTCAATCCGGTGCCCACCGCCGTGCCGCCCAGCGCCAGTTCCCATACCCCGTCCATGGCATGGGTGATGGCCTGTCGCGCGCGGGCGATCTGGGCGGCATAGCCGGAAAACTCCTGGCCCAGCGTCAGCGGCACCGCATCCTGAAGATGGGTCCGCCCGATCTTGACCACATCGCCCCACGCCGCCTGCTTGGCGCGCAGGTCCTCATACAGCCGCCCGATCGCCGGGCTGAACCGCCGCACCATCGCCCGCTGGATCGCGATATGCAGCGCAGTGGGAAAGGCGTCATTGGACGATTGCGCACGGTTGACATGATCATTGGGATGGACGGGCGCCTTGCCGCCCCGCGCGCCGGTCAGGATCTCGTTGGCGCGCCCGGCGATGACCTCGTTGACGTTCATATTGGTCTGCGTGCCCGATCCCGTTTGCCAGATGGCCAGAGGAAAATGGTCGTCATGTACGCCATCGATCACCTCGCGCGCGGCGGTTTCGATGGCATCGGCCAAGGCCGAGTCCAACCCGTAGCGCCGATTGACGCGGCAGGCCGCCAGCTTGACGATCCCCAGCGCGTGGATAATGGGCAGCGGCATCCGCTCCGTGGGGGGAAAGGCAAAGTTGGTCATGCTGCGCTGGGTCTGCGCGCCCCAATAGGCATCGCACGGCACCGCGACCGACCCCATGCTGTCGCTTTCCATCCTTGTGGGGGGCGAGGTTTCGTCGAGGGACATCGTGGGGAACCTTTGCAACCGATATCAGAACAGAACATATCGCATTTGGCGCGGCGATGCGAAAGATGCGAGGATCATCCTCGATCATGAAGATGGTCACAGGACGCGGATCGCGCATAGGTTTTTCCTTGATGACGGGGGGTGGCCATACTCGAAATTGAGGCGGCCCAACCGTTCGGATTGCTTTGCGATCCAATGGACCGAACAATAAGACGTCAGCCTTTGCGGCGCCAGCCCACCCTCGGCAATCCGGGTGCCTGAAAAGGCAAAATGCCGTTATATTTTTGAAAAAGCACCTAACACAGTTTAAATTTCAGACCTTTTATATATTCAGAAGTGCGTAACTTAAGCGGCTATACTTAATTCTGCGCCGCCGCCGACCACTGGACCGCCATGATCACCTGCTGTCGGCCCAACACGCTTCATCGCGCAAAAAGCACCGTTCCTCACAAGGCAGGGAACGATAGCCCCGCGTTTCTTTTCATCAAATTGAGCAGCGAGGTGCGGAGCCTCCTGCCCGGTGGCATGACACAGGAGGCCAGTGTGCCCCAGACAGATCCTTGGTTTGAAAGCAACAGCGGCGGCCCCCCGATCGGTCCGCGCAAAATTTCCGCAATTGCGAAGGAACCTTTCACGCCGCCAGATCCTTACGTCCATGAACGGTCTGAAGAAATTTCAGATCCGGTGCCCCGCCTTTTCGGCGCCCGTCCTTGGCGCCGGGGCCATGTCCGGATGCATGGACATCAACCGTCGGGGAAATCGACAACAGGTTCTTTCCATCCGGGGGAACACTATCCGGAGAAATGCCATGAAAATCCTGAAATACGTGATCGCGGCCACTGTGATCGGCGCTGTGCCTCATGGCGCGGCGGCCCAGACCGCGGCGCAGACGAGCCAGCCCGCCCCCGATGAAGCCCCCGCCGATGCGCCCTCTGCCCAGACGGTCAAGCCGATGATCGGCGACAATATCTATGACAAGAACGCCGAGCAGATCGGCACCGTGGCCAGCACCAACGGCCAGCAGGTCATCGTGACCACGACCAAGGGCAAGATCACCATTCCTCTGGCCTCGCTGTTTGCCGGAACCAAGGGTCTGGCCATCAACATGACCAAGGAAGAGGTGGATGCCGCGATCCAATCCGCAGCCCGTCAAGGCGCCTGACCCGAAGGGGGGACGCAGGGCCGCGAGAGATGGCCCTGTGTCCCCGCCCCGCAAACGCCCCTTCTTCCTGCGTAAGGCGGTTTGAGCGCGCCGCACGCCAAATAGAAATGCTCTGGAGACATTGATGCCCACAGCCCCGCTTTCCGATTTGTTGGCCCCGCCGCCGCCGCTGCCGGGCGGGGCCAGCCTGTTCCTAGATTTCGACGGGACGCTGATTGAAATCGCCGACAGGCCCGACGAGGTGGCGGTGCCGCAAGGACTGGCCGACCTGCTCTTTGCCATGGCCGCACGGCTGCACGGGCGCCTCGCTCTGGTCAGCGGGCGCTCCATAGCCCAGATCGACACGCTGTTCGGCCGCTCGATGCATGGGTTGGCCATCTCGGGCAGCCATGGTTGCGAATTCCGCTGGGAGGACCAACTGGTCCATCCCCCCCGCCCGGTGGAGGAACTGGAACATGCCGCGCGCAAGTTCGATGATTTCGCCTTTGGCCATCCCGGCACGCTGGTCGAGATCAAGACCTATGGCGTTGCGCTCCACTATCGCGCGGACCCCGCCTGCGCGCCCTATGCCCAAAGGCTGGCGGAACATCTGGCCACGGAAAGCGGACTTGTGGTGGAAAATGGCAAGATGGTGGTCGAGCTGCGCTTTGGCGGCGGCGACAAGGGCACGGCGGTGCGCAATCTGATGGGATGCGCGCCGATGGTCGGGGGAACGCCGGTCTATCTGGGCGATGACCTGACCGATGAAACGGCCTTTGCCGCAGTCAACGCGCTGGGGGGCCTGTCGGTTCTGGTCGGCCCGGCGCGGGCGACCAATGCGCAATGCAATCTGGCCGGTCCGGCCGCTGTGCTGGCCTGGCTGGCAAGGACGGCCGCATGAGTGCGACGCTTGACCTCTGGCCCATCGGCAATTGCCAGATTTCCGCGCTGATCGACCGCGACGGCACTTTTCTGTGGGGCTGCCTGCCCCGCGTCGATGGCCCTCCGGCCTTCAGCGCGCTGATCGACGATGGGGGCGACCGCGCGGCGGACGGGCAGGGTTTCTGGGCCATCGAACTGGACGGCTGCACCAGGACCACCCAGCGCTATTTGCGCAACACGCCCATTCTGGAAACCCGCCATGAGGATGATGCGGGCAATGCCATCGTGGTGACCGATTTCTGCCCCCGCTTTCATCGGCGTGGGCGGATTTATCGGCCGGTGGCCTATGCCCGGATCGTGCGGCCCGTGGCGGGCAGCCCGCGCATCCGGGTGCGGCTGCGCCCGACGCGCGACTGGGCCCGCCGAGAGGTGGAGCGCACGCGCGGCTCGAACCACATCCGCTATATGCTGGGCCATATGACGATCCGCCTTTCCACCTCGGCGCCGATCGGGTGGATCGAGGACGAGCAGGTGTTCCGGCTCGAACGTCCGCTGCATTTCTTCCTCGGCCCCGATGAAGGGTTTGAGGGCAATATCGCCACCACGGTCGAGGAAATGCTCGATCTGACCGTCCGCGAATGGCGGCATTGGGTGCGCGGTCTGGCCATCCCACTGGAATGGCAGGAAGCGGTGATCCGCTCGGCCATCACGCTCAAACTGTGCCAACATGAGGAAACGGGCGCGATCGTGGCCGCGATGACCACCTCGATCCCCGAACATGCCGGGTCGGGGCGCAATTGGGACTATCGCTTCTGCTGGATCCGCGACGCCTATTACACCACACAGGCCCTCAACCGGCTGGGCGCGCTCGATGTGCTGGAATCCTATCTCGAATATCTGCGCAACATCGTCGACAATGCCCGCTCCGGCCATATCCAGCCACTCTATGGCGTGGGCGGCGAGGCGCGGCTGGAGGAAAGGATCGAGGCCGGGCTGGCGGGCTATCGCGGCATGGGGCCGGTGCGCGTGGGCAATCAGGCCTATGCCCAGATGCAGCATGACGCCTATGGCCAGATCGTCCTGTCCAACGTTCAGGCCTTTTTCGACCAGAGGCTGTATCGCATGGCGGGCGAGGAAGACTTTCGCGCGCTTGAAAGGGTGGGGGAAAGGGCGTGGCTTTCCCATGATCAGGCCGATTCCGGCCTTTGGGAATTGCGCGGCCGGTTTCATGTCCACACCTATTCGGTGGCCATGTGCTGGGCGGCCTGCGACCGGTTGGCCAAAGCCGCGCATCATCTGGGCCTGCATGAGCGGCAGGCCCTCTGGCAAGAGCGCGCCGAGCGCATCGGCCGTGGCATCATCGATGCGGCATGGCGCCCGGACACCCAGCGCATGTCGGCCACCTTCGACGGCGATCTGCTCGATGCCAGCCTGATCCAATTGCTCGACCTGCGCTTTCTGGCGCCCGATGATCCGCGCTTTCTGGGCACGCTGCGCGCGGTCGAACAGGGGCTGCGCCGGGGATCGCATATGCTGCGCTATGCCGACGAGGACGATTTCGGCCTGCCGCAAAGCGCGTTCAATATCTGCACCTTCTGGCTGATCGAGGCGCTGCACGCCACCGGGCGCCATGGCGATGCGCGAAACCTTTTCGAGGAAATGCTGGCCCGCCGGACCCCGGCGGGGCTGCTGTCGGAAGACACCAATCCACACACGGGGGAACTATGGGGCAATTATCCGCAGACCTACTCACTCGTCGGCCTGATCAATTGCGCGACGCTGCTGAGCAAACCATGGAGCGCGGTGCGTTGAACCGCCTGATCGTCATCTCCAATCGGGTATCGCCCCCGATGGGCGATGGTCCCGGCAATCAGGGCGGTCTGGCCGTGGCGCTTTCGGCGGCGCTGCGCGAAAGCAGCGGGATCTGGTTCGGCTGGTCAGGCGAGGAAACCGAGGCCTTTACCGGCCACATCAATTTCCAGCGCAGCTATGGCGTGACCACCGCCACCGTCGATCTGGAAGCGCAGGACGTTGAGGAATATTACAACGGCTATGCCAATTGCACGCTTTGGCCGCTGTTTCACAACCGGGTCGATCTGGCCGAATTCGAGCGTGGTTTTGCGGGCGGGTATGAACGGGTCAATGACCGTCTGGCCGAAACGGTTGCACCGCTGATCGAGGAGAGCGATCTGGTCTGGGTGCATGATTATCACCTCATGCTGCTGGGGCGAAACCTGCGGACGCGGGGCGTGAAAAACCGGATCGGCTTTTTCCTGCATATCCCCTGGCCGCCCGCGCGCCTGCTGGAATCGCTGCCGGGGCATGGTGAATTGTTCGACGCCATGCTGGATTATGACGTCATCGGTTTCCAATCGGAAAACTGGCGCGAGTCCTTCATCAGATATGTTCAGACCCATACCGACGCCACCATCGACCAGGACGGCACCATCACCCTTGGCGAGCGCCGGACGCGGATTGTCGTGTGCCCCATCGGCATTGATTTTGCCGAATTTCACGAGGCCGCCAATGGCCAGACCGCCCGCGAATTCTACGAACGCATGCAGCGCAGCGCCAACGGTCGCACGATGATCGTGGGCGTGGACCGGCTCGATTATTCCAAGGGCCTGCCCGAACGCTTTCTGGGCTATGAGCGTCTGCTCGCCTCGCGGCCCGATCTCCATGGACAGCTCTTCCTGCTCCAGATCGCCCCGCCCTCGCGCGAACAGGTGCGCACCTATCAGCAGATCCGCGCCACGCTCGACAGCCTCTCGGGGCGCATCAACGGCGAGTTTGCCGACGCCGAATGGGTGCCGCTGCGCTATATCAACAAAGGCTATCCGCGTGATGCGCTGGCGGGGATTTACCGGGCCTCGCGCATCGGATTGATCACGCCCCTGTGCGACGGGATGAATCTGGTGGCCAAGGAATATGTGGCGGCGCAGGACCCGGACGATCCCGGCGTGCTCATCCTGTCGCAATTTGCAGGGGCCGCGCGGCAGTTGACCGATGCGCTGATCGTCAACCCCTACAGTCCTGACGAACTGGCCGAAGCCATTGATCGCGCGCTGCAAATGGATCTGAAAGAGCGCAGGGACCGCTGGCGTTCGATGATGGAGAGCATCCGCAACGAGGATGTCCGCTGGTGGCAGGCATGTTTCACCAAAGCGCTGGCAGGCGGACAGCATGAACCGCTGCCGGAGGACAGGCCGCAGGTATCTTAACCAAGACCGGCGGCAAAGACGCGCCGCCCCTTGCCCATGCCGTTTGCCAGAGCGGCCGCCGGAAAAATCCCCAAAGAGGTTCGGACCATTCACGGCTCTGGCCATGAATGGTCTCACGGCCACTGTCCGGCGCATAATCGCAACGCTTGGCGGCACGGGGCATCCCTGACCGGGCACCAAACAGCAACTAAGTGGTATACCGTATTACCCGAATGCCGGGCTTAGGCATGAATGAAGCATTGCGATCGCAAAATACCCGCGGAGGTGCCGCATGGTCGAAAATCAGAAAACCCGCCCTAGCGCCGTGCGGGGTCCTTTGGGCGAAACGCTGACGCTCGAAACCCTTCCCCCGCCCGACACGCGCCGTTGGGTCCCGCGCCGCAAGGCCGAGGTGGTGGCCGCGGTCAATGGCGGACTGCTGACCGTGGGCGAGGCTTGCAGCCGCTACGCCCTCTCGCTCGAGGAATTCGCCAGTTGGCAGCGCGCCGTCCATCGCAACGGCCTTGGCGGGCTGCGCGCCACGCGGGCGCAATATTACCGCGAACTCTATGACCGCCAGATGCGCAACGAGAGCCATCGGGAACGGGAAGAACCTTGACGCAAATCCGTCAGCAGACCTCCCCGGTCAGGGCTTGTCGGCCTGCGCGATGATGACAAATTGTTCAAGTAGATCAATAATTTCGTTCGTATTTTTAATGCCGGCATGGAACAGGTTTTCGACCTTGTCGGCCACGAACAGCGAAGGCCCGGCATAGGCCAGCGACCAGTTGCTGAAAACCCGCTCCGCCCGGCTGCCGCTCAGGAAAGTCACGATGTCGTGGTGCCGCCGGTCGGCCAGGATGCTCTGACGGATGGTAGCGATGCTCTGGGCGGGGCCTTCCAGAAACTGCACAAAGCGCGATCCGGTGAACAACAGCGCGCCGGTTACATCCAGCGCGGCATTGCGCGGGATCGATTTCTCGACAATATCGTCCACCGCCCTTTGCGCCCATACCAAAGGCAAGGCGCAGCGACTGGCATAGAGCCAGCCGACCAGCCCGCTGCGTTGAAGGGGCGGATGGGTCATGGGATGAACAATCCTTTCTTCATGCGGCGTCCTCATCGGCACCGGCAATCCCCGCCAGCGTGGCAAAGCGGATCAGGGCGACAAGATTATCCATGCGCAATTTCTGCATGATATTGCCGCGATGCATCTCCACCGTCCTCACCCCGATCTTCAGATCATCGGCGATCTGCCGATTGGTCATACCCGCCACGATCCTTTTGAGCACATCCTCCTCGCGGGGGGTGAGATGGGCGCGCAAGGCGGCCGCCTCGCCGATGAACTGCTGGTGGGCGACCTTGGCCGGAAGGATTTCATAGGCATAATCCAGCGCCAGCCGAACTTTCGCCATCGGGCATGGGATGGTCAGACAATCAACCGCCCCTGCCCTCAGGGCCTGCACGGCTTCGCGGATGGTGGGATCAACGCGCATCACGATGACGGGCATGTCCGACCTTTGCGCCAAGAGAGCACGGATCGTGTCCAGCCCATCGCCCTCGCCCGCGCGCACCGCCAACAGCACGCAGCCCGCCGGAAGATGGGGCGCCTCCTCGATCAGATCCACGCCGCCGGCAAAGGCGCGCGTTTCCAATCCCTGATGCCGCAAGGCCAGAGCGAACCGTCGCCGATAGGACGCATCACTATCCACGACATAAGCCACGCGGTTGTTGAACACGATGTTGCTCGTTTCACGCCCGGATCGCTCGGGCAAACTGCTTACCATTCAGCGGCAAGGGTAAATCGCGCTCACCCTACACGATACCGTAGCATTACGGTATGGAAAGAAGAGCAATTGGTGATCAGGCCCCTTGGCACTGCCTTGAGGCCGATCCCCGCCTTGGCCCCTTACCGGAAATCTTCTATACCCCAGGCTGTCATGCTGCGGGGAATGACTGTTCCCCCGTTAACAGGCCTAATGGCTGGCAGCCCGTAAGGGAAGGATGGCCTTCCCTCCCCCCGGTAAAGCCCGAAAATGTCAGGCCAGCGTCAGGCTGACGCTGATATTGCCGCGCGTGGCATGGCTGTAGGGACAGATTGTGTCGGCCTCAGCGATCAGCGCCTCGCCCGCGGCGCGATCGACGCCCGGCAGGGTCACGGCCAGTTCGACCGTCAGGCCAAAGCCCTTGTCATCGCGCGGGCCGATGCCCACGGTTGCCCTGACGCTGGCGTCAGAGGGCACGCGCGGCAGGGTCTTGTCCTGCGTGGCGGCAAATTTCATCGCGCCCAGAAAGCAAGCCGCATAGCCCGAAGCGAAAAGCTGTTCGGGATTGTTGCCCTGTCCATTGCCGCCCAGTTCCTTGGGCACGGCCAGCGTTACGGAAAAGCTGCCGTCATCGGTTGCGGCCTTGCCGTCGCGGCCGCCGGTGGCTGTGGCGCTGGTCGTGTAACGGGGGGTGATCGTCATCGAATTTTCCTTATGAGGGGCGAAAAAGTTGCCCGCATCCCTGCCCTGGCTAAGGATGCGGGCGCTTGGCTAAGGGTTCAGATCTGGACCTGTCCGCCATCGACGAAGAGTTCGATGCCATTGATATAGCTGGCATCATCCGAGGCAAGGAACAAGACGGCTTTGGCGATCTCCTCAGGTTGGGCAACGCGCCCGGCCGGAACCAAACTGGCCAGATAGTCCTTGGTTCCCTCGGCATTTTCGCCAAACAGATGGGTGACGCCGGGCGTGTCGGTCACGCCGGGGCTGATGGCGTTGACGCGGATGCGGCGGTCTTTCAGATCCAGGATCCAGTTGCGGGCAAAACTGCGCACCGCCGCCTTGCTGGCCGAATAGACACTGAAGGCCGGATTGCCCGAAATGCTGACGGTCGAGGCGGTCAGCACCACCGAGGCCCCATCGCGCAGCAGCGGCAGCGCCTTTTGCACGGTGAAGAGCACACCCTTGACGTTGGTGTCGAAAGTGCTGGCGTAATGCTCCTCGCTGATCGCGCCCAGCGGGGCAAATTCGCCGCCGCCAGCATTGGCGAACAGGGCGTCGATCTGGCCATGCTGCTGCTGAACGGCGTCATACAGGCGGTCGATATCGTTCAGGTCGGCCATGTCGCCGCGCACGCCCGTCACCTTGCCGCCGATGGCCTTGAGCGCCGCGTCCAGCGCTTCCTGACGGCGGCCGGTGATGAAGACCGAAGCGCCCGCATCGGCAAACGCCTTGGCCGTGGCCAGACCGATGCCCGAGGTGCCGCCGGTGATCACCACCACCTTGTTGTTGAAATCCTGTGCCATGGTTCATTCTCCTGTTGCTTGGTGCGGCACCCTTCGTGCCGGTGAGAGAGGAGATGCACCCGGAACGATATTGGCTGTAGTCGGCAAAAATGATACTTATCGTTCCATCAAAGGAACGATGATGCGCGCCGACCTCAATGACTATGCCTATTTCGCCGCCGTGGTGGCCCATGGCGGCTTTGCCCCGGCCGGGCGCGCCCTGCGCGAGCCCAAGTCGAAACTGAGCCGCCGCATCGCCGGACTGGAAGCGCGGCTGGGCGTGCGGCTGATCGAACGGTCCAGCCGCCGCTTTCGCGTGACCGAGGTGGGGCAGAGTTTCTATGAACGCTGCCGCGCCATGCTGGATGAGGCCGAACGGGCCGAAGCGGCCGTGGCCGAGGCGCAGGCCGAGCCGCATGGCCGGGTGCGCTTCAGTTGCCCCACCGGACTGGTCGAGGTGGTCCATCCGCTGATCGCCACCTTTCTGACGCGCTATCCCAAGGTGCGGCTGCAATTGCTGGCGACCGACCGCGCGGTCGATCTGATCGAGGAGCGCATCGATCTGGCGCTGCGCGTGCGTGTGGCGCTGACCAGCGATGCGGCCCTGACGATGCGCTCGCTGGGCCATTCCTCGCGCATTCTGGTGGGCAGCCCGCAGATGGCGGGCCGCATTGGGGGCGATATTGCCGCGCTGGCCGGGCAACCGACGCTGGGCACCGGCGACGAGATCGGCGAGGTGGACTGGCATCTGGAGCGCGGCGATGGCGCCACCCACCATCTGCGCCACGAACCGCGCATGACATGCAGCGATTTTGCCGCCGTGCGCGGCGCCGCCATGGCCGATCTGGGGGTGGCGCTGCTGCCCGATCATGTCTGCGCCGAGGCGCTGGACGATGGTCGGCTGGTCCGCCTGTTGCCGCCTTGGCGCGCCCATCGCGGCATCGTCCATCTGGTGTTCACCACGCGGCGGGGGCTGCCGCCTGCGGTGCGGGCGCTGATCGACCATTTGGCCGCCCATTTCCCCAAGGAACCGTGAAACAGCCTGCCCCGGCCGGGGCGAACCCGACCGGGACAGGATAAAAAAACCGATGCCTTACAGGCCCAGCAGCTTGTTCAACCGGCTGATCACCGACGCGCTCAACGTGGTATGGGTCGAGGTCGCCAGTTGCGTCTGGGCCGCCAGCAAAGACTGCCGCGCGGCGGCAAGGCCCGCCTGATCGGAGGCCAGCCTTGTCTGATCGGCGGCCAGTTGGTTCCGGGCGGCGGTCAGATTGGCCTGCGCGGTGGCGACCGCTGCGGCATTTTGCGGCGAGGCGCTTTGCGCGGCGCTCAGCGCCGCCTGCGCATTGGTCAGCGCGGTCTGATCCGCCGCGATATTGGCCTTGTCCGCCGCGATGGCGTTGGAATAGCTGGTGATCGAGGCCCGCGCGCTGATGGTTGAGGATTTATAGAGCGACAGCGCCCCCACCACCGATTTGGACGAGGCATGCGCCAGCGCCGTGTCCGACGCATGGGCCGCGTTCAGCTTGCCCAGCATGGCGGCGGCTTTGTCCATCGAGGCCGCGCTATTGGCATTGGCATTGACGTTGGCATTGGCCGCAACGCCCGCATGCACCCCCGCCGATGCTGCCGCAGGCACAGCGGCGGCGGCCGGAACGCCTTGCGGAATATGGACCGTAGCCACGCTGGGCGGCCCCATGGTGACAAAGGCTGGCGGACCGTGCGGCACGTTGGCGGGCGGCGCGGCAAAGGCCGCTGATGCAGCCAGCAGGGCCAGCATGGCGGTGCTCATGGCAACAGGATTGTATCGCATGTCGAACTCCTTGAACGATGGTTTCGTGACTGCCCCCTTGCTTCCCCCTGTCAGCGCATCAGGCTCAACCGCAGCCCCGCACCCACGCGCGGACTGGCCCGGTTGAGCCCGCCCATGGCATATGCGGTGATCCCCAGCCCGCGTCCGATCCGATAGGTCATGTAGGGCGAGACGATCGCCTGCCCCGGCAGGCCCGTGACGACCGGATCGCGATAGGCAAAGCTGAACCCGTAATTCGCCTTGGGCGACGGGCGGAAATTCAGCCCCGCCGAGGCCATGACGCCATTGCGAAGCTGATAGACGGCCGGGCTGCCCAGCCAGGAATAGCCCGCCGAGCCAAACAGCATCACGCCCGGAACCAGCGTTTTGTAAAGGTTGGCGCTCAGCGTGTAGTCGGTCTGGCCCGTGCCGATATAGGTCGGCGCGGTGGGCAGTTTGACGCTGCCGCCCAGCTCGAGCGAGGGCAAAATACCGCTTTCCCGCACCACCATATAGGCGCCGGTCAAAGCCAGATCGCCCAGCCCCGACCGCCGCGTGGTCGCGGTGCCGGAGGACGATGAAACGATGACCCCGCCCACCATCTGGCCCGGCCCGTTGATGAATTCATAAGGCAGGCTGGCCTGAAGCCGCAGGCGGCCCAGTTGCGCCTTGGCGTCGATGGGGATGCTCCAGACGGTCGTGTCGGCGGCGGCTCCGTAATGGCCCGCCGAATAGTCAACCCCTGTGGCCAGTTCAAAACGCGGCGCAGGCAGGGCATCGCTGTCCTGCACGGGGATGACCGCCGATGATTTCCCACCCGTCTGCGGATCAGTCGCCCCCGCATGGGCCGCGCCATGCACCGATGCGGCCATCCCGATGCAGCCCAGCGCGGCTGCCAGTTTCAATATCCTCATGTCCCACCTATTTCGACAGTGAAGGTTTAACCGTGTCGAAGGGGAAGACGCGCGGCGAGGGTGACTCCTTTCAGCGGGCGGAAAATTTTTTCAAAATCGCGGGGTGCGGCGGTTCAGGGCGCGTCGATGATCCCGTGGCCGTAACCGGCCGCGCGGCCATGGGGATGGCGGGCCGCCGCCGCCAAGGCCGCCACTGCGCGATGCGCCAGCACCGGATCGGGCCGGGGCAAGACGGCCGACAATCGCCCGCTGACAATGGGGGCGGCAAAAGATGTGCCGCGCACGGTATCGATCCGCCCGGCCGCATCGGGCGCCGAAGCGATCCCTTTGGCCACGAAATCGACGCGCGGCACATGGCTGGCCTCGGGCAGCAGCCGGTCCTGCATATCGACCGCCGAAACGGCCACGACGCCCGGATAGGAAGCCGGGAAGAGCGGGCGGGCCTGCGGTCCGTCATTGCCCACCGGGGCCACGATCAGATAGCCGCGCCCCACCATGATGCGAATGGCGGCCTCCACCATCGCATTGGGCGGCCCGACCATGCTGACATTGACCACCGGCACCTGTTCGCGCGCCATCCAGTTCAACCCGCGCACCAGCAGCTCGGCCGAACCGCCGGTGGGCGATGCGCCATAGACATCGGCCACATACAGCTTTTTGAGCGGCATCCGCCCCTGGGCATCGCGCGAAGCCTGAAGCAAAAGGGCGGCAACCGAGGTGCCATGATCGGCCGGTGTGGGCGATGGTCCGGCAAAGGGTTTTTCCAGAACCTCCACCTGCCGCAGACCGGCAATGGCCCGCCCCACGCCGGTGTCGATGATGCCTGCGGCCTGCGCGCCGACGGATTGCACAGGCGGCGGCGACAGCGGCGTTGCAGAGCGGCGGCCCGACGGGAAAAACACATGGTTCCAGTCGAATGTTCCCTCCGGCGCGATCTGGCGCAATCGCCGGATGGCGCGCGGCGTGTTCTCATCCGACTTGGTCAGCACCAGCATGGCCAGATCCAGCCCATCCAGCCGGTTTTCACGCAGGATGGTGAAACCGGCCTTGCGGATCGCCTCAAGGCGCGAGGCGGGGATGTTATAGGCCAGTATCTCGGCCCGAACGGCCAGCGCCCCATTGCGGTCGGTTTCAAACACATCCGGGCGGGCCTTGGCGATTTTGCGCGCCTCTTCGATCCGGCCATTCGACAGGCGCTGGCTGCGCGCCTCGTTGGCAATGGCCTGCGCCGCCGCCTCGCCCCCGCGCAGCAGGCCCAGATCCGCCGGAGGCCCATGCGCCACATCGGGCAGGTTGGGAAAGGGATGCATGCCCATTCCCATGCCCATTCCCATGCCGCCATGGCCCTGCGCCGCCGCGCATTGAGGGGCAAAGGCCATGACCAAGGCCAACCCCGCCGCGAGCAGCCATCGCCCGCCCCGCCTCCCGCACGCCGCCTTGTCGACATCACTTGCCATCATCGGATAGGGTCCGTTTTCCATCTTCCCGCGCATGGCGAAAATTTTTTGCGCGCCACGCGCATCTACCGGAAAGAAACGTCTGGCCCCAAGCGTCTCTTTCACAAGGGGATGAAAATTGGACGAGTTACGCCGAGGAATTGCCGCTCTTTTGCCGAAATTGCGACGGGTGGCCTGGGCCTTGACCCAGCATGAGGCCGACTCGCTCGATCTGCTTCAGGCGGCGGTGGAAAAAGCATTGAGCCACGAGGCCGGGGCCCCCGGCTCCGATCGGCTGGGTTATTGGATGTTGCGGATCATGAAGAACCTGTGGATCGATGAAATGCGCAAACGGCGGCGTTGGCAAAGGATCGTCGCGCCCATGCCCGATGACAGCGACCCTTCCGACCAAGGCGACGCCGTGAACGCCAGCGAGCGCCGCGTCGAACTGGCGCGGGTGCGTCAGGTTCTGGAAACCATGCCCGAGGATCAACGGCTGCCGATCCAGCTCGTGGTGATGGGCGAGTTGTCCTATGGCGAGGCGGCCGAGTTTCTGGACATTTCGGTGGGCGCTTTCACCAGCCGTCTGGCGCGTGCGCGCTCGGGCCTGCTCCAGACCCTCAAGGCGCAGGAGGCATCATGATGCTGGGCGATGTGAATGAACTGGTCGTGCGCTATGTCGACGGGGAAATGGGGCAAGAGGAAAAGCGGGCCTTTGAGGCCATGCTGGAGGCCCGCCCCGAATGGCAGGCGCTGGTGGCCGAACACACCGCCTTGCGCGCCGGTCTGATCGAGGCGTGGGGCCCGGCGCCGGGCGAGGATGATCTGGCGCGCATTCATCGATTGCTCGAGGCGCCTGCCGATGCCGCCGCGCCCCTGCCCCCCGCGCGCGGGTTTCAGGCGGTCCGTCGTTTCTGGCCGATGGCGGCCATGGCGGCCTCGCTGGTGATGGGGGTGATGATCGGCGGGTGGGATGCAGCGCCCCCGGCGGCGGCGTTGCGGGTCGAGAATGGCCGGTTGATGGCGGCGGGCGCTCTGGATTCCGCCCTGTCGCGGCAAGCGACCGCGCAGGCCGACCATGGCCCGGTCACGATCCGCATGAGCTTTCGCACGCAGGATGGCGTCTGCCGCCTCTTTTCCATCGCCGGAGGCACCACCGGGCTGGCCTGCCGCCAATCGGGCCGGTGGCGAGTGCAAAGCACGGTGCAGCAGGAGGGTGAGGCAAGGCAGCAGGGCGAATATCGCCTGGCCGGATCCTCCTTGCCCCCATCCCTGATGGCGCAGGTCGATGCCATGATCGCGGGCGCGCCCCTGTCGGTCAAAGAGGAGCAGCGCGAAATCGCCAAAGGGTGGGCCGGGCCGACATCATAAGTCCCCGCCGCCTCTCCTCCGCCGCACACGCTTCACCGATCCCTCCGTTCCGCCTGCCCCGGAACATCTTGGCGTGTCGTCACATTTCATTCGCGTAAATCCGCCGTACAGCGGAGCAGCGCGAGTTTTGCCCCATGATCACACAAAACGCACCCACCGCCTGGTCGCGCCGAGGCGTTTGCGGCGCCATCGCGGGGCTGCCGCTCCTTTCACTGGCCCAGGCGGCGACCTCCATGGGCGGGCTCGACGCAGCACGCTTCGCCCCGCCCCAGAGCTTTTCGTGGGAGGGGCTGATCCAACGCGCCCGCGCTATGGCCGCGCGGCCCTATGAGGCAGAGCGTGAAGCGCCAGGCGCGAACCGGATCGACTATGACGCCGCAGGCAAACTCACCTATGGCCCTGCCGAGGCGCTGGCCGGAACGGTGCGCCTGCTGCCGGTCAGCCGCTATGCGCCTGTGCCGGTACGGCTCAACCTGATCCGGAACGGTCAGGCGCGCCGGCTGCTGTCCGCCAAAGGGCTGTTTGCCGGAGGGCGCGATGCGGCCCCGGCCGGTTTCCGCCTGCTCAATCCCGGCGCCGAGGGCGACTGGCTGTCCTTTCTTGGCGCCACCTATTTCCGCAGCGCGGGCGCGCAAAACCAATATGGCATTTCGGCCAGAGGCGTCGCGGTCGATACCGCGCTGGAGGGCGGCGAGGAATTTCCGCGCTTCACCGAATTCTGGATCGAGACCGCAGGCGATGCCCATGTCCGCATCCATGCTCTGATCAACGGCCCCAGCCTGTCGGGCGCGATGCGGATCGACAGCACCCATGGGCCGGCCGGGGTGATACAGGATGTGACCGCCGCCTTTGCCATGCGCCGCGACATAAGGCGGCTGGGCATAGCACCTGCCTCCAGCATGTTCTGGTACGATCAGGATGCGGCGGCGCGCGGGCCGGACTGGCGGCCGGAAATCCATGATTCAGACGGTCTGGCGATTGTCGCGGCCAATGGCGAGCATCTCTGGCGCCCCCTGCGCAACCCGCGCCATGCCCGCACCAATGCCTTTGCCGCCACCAATCCGCGCGGCTTTGGCCTGATGCAGCGCGATCGCCGCTTTGCCGACTATCAGGACGATGGCGCCTTTTATGACCGTCGCCCCAATCTCTGGGTAGAGCCGCTGGGCGATTGGGGGCCGGGCGCGGTGATGCTTTATGAATTTCCCACCGATTCCGAAACCACCGACAATATCGCCGCCTTTTGGGTCAGCGACGAACCGATGCGGGCGGGTGGCTATCATGAGTGGCGCTATCGGCTGCACTGGACATCGCACGATCCCTCGGTGGGCTCGGGGGCGCATCTGGTCGATCAATGGAACGGCGCGGGCGGCATACCGGGCGGCGCGGCGCAGGAGGGCACGCGCAAGCTGGTGTTTGATTTCGAGGGCGACAGTCTGATCGGGCTGGACCGGGCGAGCGGGGTCGAGGCGGTAACCAATCTGCCGCCTGCGGCCGTGGTGACGCAGGCGGCCTATCCGGTGGTGGGCGCGGAGCGGCGGTGGCGGGTGGTGCTGGATGTGCGCACCGCCGCCATTGCCCAGCGCGAATTTCGGCTGTTCCTGCGCCGCAATGGGGCGGCGCTCTCCGAAACGATTATCGCGCCGATGCAATGATGGCCCCGGCCCTTATCGCCGGGGATTGGGCAGAAACACCGCCAACAGGCCAATGGCGGGCAGGAAGGCGCAGATCGCATAGACCGTCTCGATCCCCGCACGGTCGGCCACCTCGCCAAGGACGGCCGCGCCCAACCCGCCCATGCCAAAGGAAAAACCAAAGAAAAGGCCGGAGATCATGCCGATCTTGCCCGGCACCAGATCCTGAGCAAATACGACGATGGCGGGAAAGGCCGAGGCCAGGATCAGGCCGATGGCCACCGTCAGCGGCCCGCTCCAAAACAGGCTGGCATGGGGCAGAAGCAACGTGAAGGGCAGCGCCCCAAGGATCGAAAACCAGATCACATATTTGCGCCCGAACCGATCACCCAACGGCCCGCCCGCGATCGTGCCCACGGCCACCGCGCCCAAAAAGGCGAACAGGTGAAGCTGGGCCACCTCGACCGAGACGCCGAAACGGTGGATCAGGTAAAAGGTGAAATAGCTCGTCAGGCTGGCCAGATAGACATATTTGGAAAAGATCAGCGCCAGCAGCACCGCAATCCCGCCCAGCACCCGCCCGCGCGGCAAGGGATCGGCCGATTTGCGCGCGCTATTGCCGGCCGAAAGCCGCGCCAGACCATGATGGCGATACCATTGCCCGACATTCCACAGGATCGCGCAGGACAGCAGCGCCAGCAAGGCAAAGGCCGCCAGACTGGTCTGGCCCCAGCGCACGACGACAATCGCGGCGGCCAGCGGCCCGAGCGCAGACCCCGCGTTGCCGCCCACCTGAAACATCGACTGGGCAAACCCGTGCCTCTGGCCCGCCGCCATGCGCGCCACGCGCGAGCTTTCGGGATGGAACACCGACGAACCCATCCCCAGCAGCGACGCGCCCACCAGCAGCAGCCCGTAACTGTGCGCGACCGACAGCACCACCAGCCCGGCCAGCGTGAACAGCGTGCCCCCCGGCAGCGCCAGCGGCGTGGGCCGTTTGTCGGCATAAAGACCGATCAGCGGCTGAAGGATCGAGGCGGTGATCTGATAGGCCAGCGTGATGAGCCCGATCTGGGCAAAGGACAAGCCAAGCTCTGCCTTCAGATTGGGATAGATCGCGGGCAGCAGCGATTGCAGCATGTCATTGATGAGATGGCAGGCGCTGATCGCGGCGATGATGCCGTAGGCGGTTGTTTGGGGTGAAGTGGACCGGGGCGCGTGCATGCTTGATTTCCAATTGTGTTGCCCGCGCGCTATAGCGCCTCGCGCCTTGGCCCGCATTCCTGTATGGGTCTTTCCTTTTCGCGATTGGGACAGGCATGCCTTGGAATAATCCCGAAGCGGTGGACCATATCGACCGGCCCATCATCGGCGTGGGGAATGAATATCCGCCCGCCTTCGAACTGGACTGGCATCAGCATCGGCGCGGGCAATTGCTCTATGCGGCGCGGGGCGTGGTGGTGCTTTCCACGCCGCAGGGCGCATGGGTGGCCCCGCCAGAGCGCGCGGTGTGGACGCCGGGTGGATGCCCCCATGCCGTGCGCATGGTCGGCGCGGTCAGCACACGCAGCGTTCTGGTCGAACCGGGGGTGCAAGGCTCGCTGGGCGCGGAAACCAAGGTCATTCAGGTCTCGCCCCTCTTGCGCAGCCTGCTGGAGGCGGCCTGCGAGATTGCGCCCGAATATGACCGCGAGGGGCGCGACGGCAAGCTGATGGCGCTGTTGCTGGCCGAACTGGCGCTGGCGCCCACGGTGCCGCTGGCGGTGCCCTTTCCACAGACCCCGGCATTGGCGGCCAAGTGTCAGGCCTTTCTGGAACAACCCACCCCGCGCGACAGCATCGACCAGTGGAGCGCGGATCTGGGCATGGGGCGGCGCGCCTTCACCCGCGCCTTTCGCCGGGAAACGGGGCTGAGCTTTGGCGAGTGGCGGCAACAGGCCTGCGTGCTGATCGCCCTGCCCCGTCTGGCGCAGGGCGAGGCCGTGACGGGTATCGCCTTCGATTTGGGCTATGACAGCGCGGCGGCCTTTACCACCATGTTCAAACGCCGCCTTGGCGTCCCGCCCAGCCGCTATCTGCCGGGCGGGACCCTATAGGGATCAATCGAGCGCTTCGGCCGGGCCAAAGAATTCGAAATGGCGGCGGGTTTCGGGCAGGCCGATCTGCGCCAGCGTACGGTTTACAAAGCCCATGAAAGGCTTGGGGCCGAGGAAATAGGCATCGGCCTCGACCGGCACCCATGCCTGCAATTGCTCGACCGAAGGGCGGCCCGAGGGGCCATCTTCATGCCCGCCCTGTTCATAGACGATATGCGCGGTAAAGCGCGGATAGTTGCGCGCCCAGCCGTCGATCACATCGCCAAAGGCATGGACATCGCCATTGCGGGCATAGTGAATGAAGGTCACGTCGCGCTTGCCTTCTTCCAGCGCGGCCTGCGCCATGGCCAGCGTGGGCGTCACGCCGATGCCGCCCGAGATCAGCGCCAGCGGAGCCTCGCCCGAGGCCAGCACGAATTCGCCCGCCGGGGGGAACACGTCCAACACATCGCCCTGCCCCACATGGTCATGCAGATGGTTCGAGGCCACACCGCCCGGTTCGCGCTTGACACTAATGCGCAGGGTGCGGCCATCGGCCTTTTGCGAGAGCGAATAGTTGCGGCGCAATTCCTGCCCGTCGATGGTCAGGCGCAGGCCCAGATATTGCCCCGGCTGAAAATCGACCACCGCGCCGCCATCGACGGGTTCGAGATAGAAGGAGACGATCTCGGCGCTCTCCACCTGCTTGCGCGTCACGCGGAATTGCCGCGCCCCGCGCCACCCGCCCGGAGCGGCGGCCAGACGGTCATATTCGGCGCCTTCGGCCCCGATCAGGATGTTGGCCAATTGCCAATAAGCCGCGCCCCATGCCTCGATCACCGCGTCGGTGGCGATCTCCTCGCCCAGCACTTCGCGGATCGCGCGCAGCAGGCAGGTGCCGACGATGGGGTAATGTTCGGGCAGGATCTGAAGCGCGACATGCTTTTGAATGATCTGGGCCGGAAGCGCGCCCAGCGCCCCCAGATTGTCGATATGCCGGGCATATTGCAGCACCGCATTGGCCAGCGCGCGCGGCTGGGTGCCATGAGCCTGATGCGCCTGATTGAACAGCGGGCGCACCTCGTCATATTCGGACAGCATGATGCGGTAGAAATGGGTGGTCAGCGCCTCGCCGCCGGTTTCCAGCAGTGGAACGGTGGCCTTGATGATGGCGGTCTGTTCGGGGGTCATGGTGGCTCCTTTGGGGGTTTCAGGCAGCGTTTTGAGAACGGGGCAGACGGAAGAAGAGCGCCAGTTGCAGGCTCTCGGCGATGCGGCGCGCCTTGACCTGCACGGCCAGCGCGTCCTGCGGGCTCAGGCATTGGCGTGCGGTATCCTCCCAGAGCGTCAGCCAGCGGGCGAACATGGCGGGGTCCATCGCCGCGCGGTGGCGCATATGGGCGGCCACAGGATTGCCGTGATAGGCCCCGCTGCCCAGCATCACCGAGGACCAGAACTGCGCCATACGGCCAAGATGCGCGGGCCAGTCAGCCGGAGCGATCGCCCCGTTGAACACCGCGCCCAACTCCGGATCGACGCGCACGCGGGCGTAAAAAGCATCGACCAGACCGGCCAGTGCGGCATCGTCCAGCGCGGGCGTGGGAACCGGATCGGGGCGGTTTTCGGGGGAGGTCATGGAACGACTCCAAATCATGCATCTTGGATGCTATATATGAGGACGAAATATATCATGCAAGTGAAATGCATCTTTAGGATGAACCCCTATGCGCCTGACCCGCTTCTCTGATTACGCTGTGCGCGTGATGCTCTATCTGGCCACGCATCCCGATCGCCTGTGCTCGATCGGCGAAGTGGCAAAGGCCTATGACATCTCGCAAAATCACCTGATGAAGGTAGTCAGCGACCTGGCCGCACATGGCTATGTTCAGGCGCTGCGCGGGCGCAACGGGGGGCTGCGGCTGGCCCGCCCGGCGGCGGAAATCAACATCGGACGCCTGATCCGCCATACCGAGGGGGAGATCGATCTGGTCGGCTGCGGCACCTGCAAACTGGCGGGAGCATGCCAGTTGCCCGGTCCGCTCGATCTGGCGCTCGACGCGTTTTTTGCCGTGCTGGAGCGCTATACGCTGGCCGATGTGATGGGGCCGCAGGGCGCGAAACTGCTGGAGCGCCTTGCGATCCACGAATGAAACTTGACTCGAATCGCCGTTCCAATTTATCCTGTTCACGCCCGTTTTGCGGGCACAGCCTGGTGACCGGCCCTGCCGGTCTGGGAAGGCGCCCATGGCGTCATGCTGCAGGCCCCACAGCTTGAGGCGGGAAAGTCCCGCGCGTGGGTGCGGGCATGCAGCGATCAAAGACAACAGGCATGGCCCGCTCCCTCGATAAGAGAGGAGAGAGAAAATGGCCGCAGAGCCTTATGTCCGCAATGCATGGTATATGGCCGCATGGGCCGCCGAGGTGCCTGCCGATGGCTTCCTCGCGCGCACGCTGCTGGACGAACCATGGCTGATCCTGCAATCGAGCGACGGCGCCTGGGTGATGATGGCCGACCGCTGCCCTCACCGCTTTGTGCCGCTCAGCCGGGGGCGGCGCGTGGGCGATGCTGTGGCCTGCGGCTATCATGGGCTGACCTATGGCATGGATGGCGCCTGCGTCTTCAACCCCTTTGGCAAGACGCTGCCGCCCGAGGCGCGCGTGGCGACCCGCCCGCTGGTCGAGCGCCACGGCGGTCTATGGTTCTGGCCCGGCGATGCCGAGCGCGCCGATCCCGATGCGATCCCCGATTTCTCCTTCATCAATGACGCCCGCGATGCGCGCGACCATTTGCTGATGGATGTGAATTACGAGCTGATCGCGGACAATCTGCTCGACCTCAGCCATGCCGAATTCCTGCATACCGAGACATTCGGGGTGAATGGCGCGCTGTTCGAATTTGGCGAACAGACGGTTGAAAGCGACGATACCGGCGCGGTGTGGAACAAGTGGGACATGAACGGATCGCGCCCGCCCGAATGGGCCGTGCCGATGGTGGGCGACGCGCGGGTCGATCAATGGCTGCATATGCGCTGGCACGCTCCGGCCTCGCTGGCGCTGATGATCGGCGTGGTGCAATCGGAGACGCGCGCGCCGGTGGTGCCGCCCATGGCCAACCCGCATATCCTGACCCCCAAGAGCGCGCGCGAAACGCATTACTTCTTCACCCGCGACCATGGCGAAGAAGCCGCGCAAATGGCGCGCCGGGTCTTTCTGGAAGAGGATGAACCGATGATCCGCGCCCAGCAGGAAGCCATGGGGGATCAGGATTTCTGGGCGCTGCGCCCGGTCATCCTGCCCTCGGACGCCGCCGCGATCCGGGCGCGCCGCCGGTTGATGCAGATGCGGCGCGAGGAAGCCTGATCCGCAAGGCGCGCGCCGCCTGTCGCCTCAGGCCGCGCGCCCCTGCACCCCCAATCGCCGGCGCCGAACACCAAGGCCGGTTCAGGCAGCGCCAGATGCAGCCCTTGCCGGATCGCGGCCGGGCCCAAGGCGGGCGTGCATGCGATGCCAAGGAAGGATGCCAAAGCGGCGCTGCGAAACGGCATAGTGTTGCGCGGCAAAGCCCGGAATTGCCCTTTCACTCCGGCGCGCGATGATCGTATGACAGGATCGGGCAAAAGCCTTTGCCAGTTCCTATTCGGGGAGTTCGATCCGATGCGCCATATTCTCGCCTCCACTCTGGCCGCCTGCGTTGCGGTTGCCGGTTTTGCCGCGCCCGCGCTGGCCCATCCCAAGATCGTTTCCGCCAACCCGGCCGAAGGTTCGACCGCCGCCGCCAAGGTGACGCAGATCTCGATCACCTTCAACGAGCCGCTGATGGCCGCAATGTCGGGCATGGATGTGGTGATGACCGGCATGCCCGGCATGACCAATCACGAACCGATGAAGATGACCGGCGTCAAGACCGCCCTTGCCGCCGACAAGGTGACGCTGGTGGCCAAGCTGCCGCGCGCGCTGCCCGCCGGCACCTATGAGGCCAACTGGCATGTGGTTTCAACCGACACGCATCGCGTCGCGGGCAAGCTGAACTTCACCGTCAAGTGATGGGCGAAACGCTGGTCTGGCTGCGCTGGCTTCAGTTCATGGATCTGGGGCTGGTGTTCGGCGCTGCTCTGACGGCCCGCCTGCTGGGCCAGCGTGTCGCCTCGCCGTGGGGGCGGCGGGTACTGGGGCTGGGATGCGTTCTGGGGCTGGCGCTGGGGGCGGGCGAATTTGCCTTTATTCTGGCGCGTATGGCGGCCAGCACGGTTGCCGATCTCGACACCGAGATGGTCTCGACGATGCTGACCGATACGGCGCTGGGCTGGGCGGTGATCGCACGGGGGCTGTTTCTGACGCTGGCGCTGGGGGTGATCGCGGCGCGGCGGAATACGCCTCTGGCGGCGGTTGCGGCGCTGGGAGGGCTGGCAACGGCCTGTCTGGCGTGGGGCGGCCATGCCGCAGCCTCGATGGGTTTTGCCTCAGTGGTCCGGCTGGGCGGCGATATGGCACATTTGTGGGCGGGCCTGACATGGCTGGGGGCGCTGCTGCTGTTCACCGCGCTGGTGTGGAGCAGCGGGGCCGATGATCGCACGGCGCTGGCCCGGCTGGGGCGGCAATTGGGCGGATTTGCGCTGATCGGCACGGTGCTGGTGGGCGTGCTGGTGCTCAGCGGCCTTGGCAATCTGCTGTTTTTGGCCCCGCCGGGGCAATGGGGCGTGATGGCCGGATCGCCCTATGGCCGGCTGCTGCTGACCAAGCTGGGTCTGTTTGGCGCGATGTTCCTGCTGGCCGGGCATAACCGGTTCCATCTGGTGCCTGCTCTTGAGCAAGCGATTGATCCGCGCGCGCGCCACCGCGCGCTGGCTGCGTTGCGGCGCAGTGTTACGCTCGAAACGCTGCTGGCGCTGGGCGTGATCTGGTGCATCGCGGCGGCGGGCACGATGGACCCGATGGGCGCCGCATAAAAGAAGCGGCGGATTTTACCCCGCCGCCCCGTTCCATCACGCAAATCCGGCCAGCGGCATCTTGCGCAGGCGCTTGCCGATAAGGCGCGACACCGCATTGGCCACCGCAGGCGGCACAGCGGGCAGGCCCGGTTCGCCGATTCCGCCCATCGGCGCGCCGCTTTCGACAATCCGCACATGCACACGCGGCATCCGGTCGGGCGTCAGGATCGGATAGCCATCGAAATTGCGCGCCGCGCGCAGGCCGTCCTTATACACGGCCTCCTCGATCAGCACTTCGGACAGGCCCAGCGCCACGGCGGAATTGACCTGCGCCTCGATGATCGCGGGGTTGACGATGCTGCCCGGATCAATCGCCTGCCAGACATCGTGGACCTTGATCTGGCCGTCGGCGATGGAAACCTCGGCCATCGCGGCCGTCTCGCTGCCAAAGGGCGATGCCATGGCGATGCCGCGAGCACGCTTGCTGCCATCAGGCGCGGTGAAGGGTCCGGCCTTCCATCCGCCCGCCAGATCCACCACTGCTTTCAGCAGATTGGTCAGCCGCGCATCGCCCTCCAGCAATTTCAGGCGCAGCGCATAGGGGTCCTGCCCGCCCTTGTCGGCCAGTTCGTCGAGGAACGTCTCGTAAAAGAAATCGTTCATCGAATTGCCCACCGAACGCCAATAGGCCAGCGTGGTCGGGCTTTTGACGAAGACCTGCGCGATGCGCTTGGCGGGCAGCGCATATTTCTTGCCCGTCAAACCTTCCAAGGCCGCATCGTCCAGCTTGGGGCCGCGCTTGTCGGCAATGCCTTCGCTGGGGCCTTCGGTAACGCTGATCGCCTCGATGGCCACCGGCATGCCCTTGGCATCCAGCGCTCCGCGAAACCGCACCGCCGCCATCGGGCGCAGCGGATCGCGCAGGAATTCCTCCTCGCGCGTCCAGATCAGCTTGACCGGTCGCCCCACCCGCTTGGCCAGTTCCAGAGCCTGCGGCCAGGGCGTGCCGTGGGGATAGATGAAGTGGCGGCCAAAGAACCCGCCCAAGAGCGGCGAATGGATGGTGATCTTGTCCGCGCTCAGCCCCGATGCCTTGGCCACTTCGGCCAGGAACATTTCGGGAGCCTGATTGGGAAACCACATATCCAGCGTGCCATCGGCGTTAAACCGGGCCAGCGCCGAGGGCGGCTCAAGCTGGGCATGGTTGACGAACTGGCTGTGATAGGTGGCGGTCACCGTGCTGGCCGCCCCGGCAAAGGCGGCGGCTATGTCGCCTGCGGTTTCGGCAACCTCTTCCTTGCCCTGATAATTGGCCAGATATTGCGCGAAAGCCTCGGTCGAGAAATCGGCGGGCATCGGGCGATAAGTCTCGCCGGTTGCCTCGGCCCAATCGACCTGCGCTGCCTCCACCGCGCGGCGCGCGTGCCAGAAACGCTCGGCCACCACGGCCACCGCGCCGGGCAGGACGTGCACCGAATGCACGCCCTTCATCGCCTTGACCTCGGCCTCGTTGCGGATCTTGCCCACGCTCTGGCCCAGACGCGGCGCGTGCTGGACCGCCGCATGGAGCATCCCCTCGACTTTCATGTCGATCGAGAACTGCGCCTTGCCGGTGGACTTGGCGCGCACGTCCAGCCGCGCCTGACGCTTGCCAATCCAGCGGAAGTCCTTGGGGTCCTTCAAAGCCACATTGGCGGGCGCGGGCATATCGAGCGCGGCAGGCGCCAGCTCACCATAGGTCATCGCCTTGCCGCTGGCCTTGTGGATCACCCGGCCCGGCTCGGTGGTCAGTTCGCCCGCAGGCACGCCCATCTTCTGCGCGGCGGCCTGCACCAACATGGCCCGCGCCGTCGCGCCCAGCTTGCGCATCGTGGCATAGCTGGTGCGCACGGACATCGAACCGCCGGTGATCCGCATCTTGCCAAAGACGACCTGATAATCGGGGCCGGGAGGCGCATTTTCGACCGTAAAGCTGGCCGGATCGGCGTCCAGTTCCTCGCCCACGATCTGGGCCATGGCGGTCCATACGCCCTGCCCGCCCTCGGCAAAGGGGCTTTGGAACAGGATGGTGTTGTCGGGCCGGATCGCCAGAAAGGCCGGGACCCGCGTGCCGGGCACCACTTTGGCGGCCCCTTGCGCCCGCGCCGCGCCCATCGGCACGCCAAAGCCCAGCACCAGCGCGCCCACGCCGGCGCCCGCGATAAAGCTGCGCCGCGAGACATTGACCGGATCGTTCATCGAGGTTTGAAACGGCAGGTTCATGCCTTCTTCTCCAATCCGGCCACATCGCGCACCGCCGCCTTGATGGCGTTATAGGTGCCGCAGCGGCACAGGTTGACCATCGCGGCCTCGACATCGGCATCGCTGGGCTTGGCGTTCTGTTTCAGCAACGAAGTCGCCGCCATCACCTGACCAGACTGGCAATAGCCGCATTGGGGCACCTGGTGCTTGACCCATGCCTCCACGACCTTCGCGCCCACAGGGTCCTTTTCCATCGCCTCAATGGTGGTCACCTTGCGGCCAGCCACGGCCTCGACCGGCGTCACGCAGGAGCGCATCACCGAACCATCGACCAGCACCGAGCAGGCGCCGCATTGCGCCACGCCGCAACCATATTTGGTGCCCGTCATCCCCAGATCATCGCGCAGGACCCAGAGCAAGGGCGTGTCGCTCTCGGCATCGACTCGGCGTTTTTGGCCGTTGATGGTCAATTCGATCATGGTTTTCCCTGAAATTTCGGCAAATTAAGGGCCTTGGCGGGGGTGCTTGGCCCATTATCGCATGGCGAGACATTAACGGCTTGGCCCATAGCATTCATCATGAATGTCATTCAACAGCGACTGAGCAAAATTTGCCATTCCATCCGTTTGCACAAGTCTTCTCTTTTCCATCCATCCGGCTAGAAAGCGGGCCATGAACGATCAAACTCAGCTCCATCTCGCCAAGGGCGATGCCCTTTGCCGGATCGCCCCCGCGCTGGGCGGATCGATCATGGCGCTCGATTGCGGCGGGGTTGCGGTGCTGCGCCGGGCTGTGGGGGACAAGCCGATCGATATGGCGTGTTTTCCGCTGGTCCCTTTCGCCAACCGGATCGACCAAGGACGGATCACCCTGAACGGGACGGACCACGCCGTTGCGGTCTATAATCTGGGCGCGCCCCATGCGATCCACGGCGATGGCTGGCGCCGCCCGTGGACGGTCGAGGAGGCCGGCCCCGATCATGCCAGGCTGCGGCTGGACGGGTCGGCCGACTGGCCATGGCCCTATCGCGCATGGCAGAGTTTTACGCTGGAAGAGGACGGCCTGTGGGTCGAAATCACCATCGAGAACCGGCATGAAAGCGAAGCGATGCCCGCAGGCTTTGGCCTCCACCCCTATTTCCCGCGCAGCCCGCAAAGCACCGTGGCGGCCGAAGCCGGGGTGATGTGGTTCAACGATCCCACCGGCCTTGCCGTATGTCCGCAGGAATCGGGACTGTTTTCGGGCGCGCCGGTCGGGATCGAGGCGTTGGAGGGGCTGGACAATTTCTTTGTCGCGCCCAATCCGCGGATCGTGATCGGCGGGCCGGACATGACCGTCACCCTGTCGGGCCAAGGCGCGGGCTTTCACTTCTATTGCCCCGGCGACCATGATTATTTCTGCGTCGAACCGGTCAGCCACGCGCCCAACAGCTTTGGCCGGGGCGAATGGGGCGCGCAAGACATCCTGCCCGCCGGAGAGCGCCGCAGCCAGTGCTATCACTTTGCCTTTCAGGCTTGAGCGGGCACAATATCAAAAGCGATATTGAGGCGCTCCCCTGAGGTGGTCGGCACCGTGCCATGCCACAGGGTGGAAGGGAACAGCACCAGATGGCCTCGCCGGGGGGCGATCGTGGCATAGGGAGCAAGGCCCAGCCCCAGTTCGGGCGGCGGCGCGCCATAGTGGAAATGACCGGCGGGCGCGGGCGCGTCATCCTGTGGCAGGGCGACATAGAAGGCGCTGCTGATCCAGCCCATCGGGTGCGAATGGGGGATGTTGAAGCCCCCGCCCGTCAGCCGCACCGACCAACTGCCGCTGATGCGCAGATCATCGCGCGGGCGCGAAAGCAAGGGATGCGCCGGATCGGGCGCGGGCAAGGCGGCGACATAATCCGCCACCGCCGCCATCAGCGCGGCGCGGGCGCGTTGCAGGATCGGCTCATGGCGCAGCAGGACCGAACGGTCGGTCTGCGTGCCTCCGCGCACCGACTGTTCGGGATAGGGCAATTGCGCGATATGGAGCGCGCGCAGACATTCGCCCAGTTCGTCCAGTTCGGCATCGCTCAAGCCCACATCCATGCTGCGCACGAAATCGCCGTCGAGCCAGTTCCCTCGCGGATCATCGAGCAGCCGCCAGCAGGTCGAGACATAGGGCCATGCCTGCCCCGCCAGCGGTGATCCGGGCGCGGCCTGCGCCAGAGGCAGCGCGATGGACAGGGCGCGTGCCGGATCGCCCGCGCGCAAGGCAGCGCGGATGCGGGCAATCTGGATAAAGGGATCATCCCACGCCGAAGTCGCAGCCAAAAGGCGCACGGTTTCCGCCTCATCGCCGCTCTCATTGGCGATGAACAGGCGGGCTTGCGTCAACGGCTTGGTCCGGCCCAGATGGCTTTCGGCCTCGTCAAGAATGGCGCGGGCGCGGGGCCAGTCGCGATGCTGCGCCACGGTGGAAAACCAGCCCAGCCACAGGCCCTGCGCGCGCGGATGCGCCCGGGCGGCGGCGGCATAGGAGGCATCGAACCCCCGCACATCGCCCGCCACCCAGCGCAGCGAGGCCAGCACCCGATGCCCATCCAGCCATTGCGGATCTTGCCCCAGCGCGGCGGAGAGCAGATCGACCGCCCCGCCGACATCCCCCTCGCCGGCGCGCGCCATGGCCTGATTGCGCAGCGCATCGGGATTGTCGGGCCACAGGCGGCAGACCTGCGCGAACAGATCCGCCGCCGGATGACCCAATTCATAGCGCGACTGCGCGTGGAGAAAGGCGATCAGCCGATCATCGGGCGCCAGCGCATAGGCCCGTGCCATCGCCTCGTCGGCCTCGATCATCCGCTGCCCGGCGCGCAGTTCGCGGGCGGCGTCCCGCCACCGGATTGCCTCGGCGTTCACGCCGCCACGCAGTGCCGCGCCAGAACCGCATTATGCATCGGCACCCGCGCCGCCTCGGCCGCCATCGCGCCGCGCAATTTGGCCAGCCAGTCGCGCGCGTCAATCCCGCGATAGTCGATCAGCGGGTCGAGGCCCTCCGGGATGTTCCCCTGCCCCACATGCACCGCCAGCCACGAGGGGGGCGCAAACAGATCAAGCTCGCGCGCGATCAAACGGCCATGGCGGCGGAAATGCTCGATCTTCAGCGCCAGTGTGTCGGGAATATCCATGGCCGAAACATAGCGCCACAGCTCGCTGTCCTGCCGCTGGGTCAGCTTGTAATGCAGGATGATGAAATCGCGGATGCGCTCCATCTCGCCATGGGCGATGCGGTTGAACTCATCGCGCGTGGCCGGATCGAAATCCTTGTCGGGAAAGAGCGCGAGGATCTTGGAAATATTGGCCTGTATCAGGTGGATCGAGGTCGATTCCAGCGGTTCGAGGAAACCCGAAGACAGGCCCACCGCGATGACATTCTTGTTCCAATGCTGGCGGCGGCGCCCTGCGGTGAAACGCACATGGCGCGGATCGCCCAAAGCCTCGCCATCAAGGCGCTGGGCGAGCAGGGTGGCGGCGCGGTCATCCTCCATAAAGTCGCTGCAATAGACATAGCCGTTGCCGATGCGATGTTGCAGCGGGATGCGCCATTGCCAGCCCGCCTCGCGCGCGGTCGAGCGGGTGTATGGCGTGGGATTGGGGTCCGTCGCCGGATGGCCGCAGGGCATGGCCACCGCGCGATCACAGGGCAACCAGTGCGACCAGTCTTCATAACCGGTTTTCAGCGCTCCCTCGATCAGCAACCCGCGAAAGCCCGAACAGTCGATGAAGAGGTCAGCCTCGATAACGCGCCCATCCGCCATGGTCACATCGCGCACATAGCCGGTCTCGCCGTTCAGCCCGACATCGGCGATCTTGCCCTCGATCCGCGTGACGCCGCGCTTTTCGGCATAGGCGCGCAGGAAGCGGGCATAGAGGCCTGCATCGAAATGATAGGCATATTCAAAAGTGGAGAGCACGCTGCGCTGATCGGGCGAAGGGTGGGAAAAACGCCCGGCGCGCGCGATATGCCAGGCCATCGAATAATCATCGAGCGGGGTGTCATCCCCCTCCATCCGCGCTTTCAGCCAATATTGATGCAGCGGCACCATGTCGAAATTGCGGCCATGCGGGCCAAAGGGGTGGAAATAGCGGCTGTCCTCACGCCCCCAGCCGACAAATTCGATGCCCAGTTTGAAACTGCCCTTGGTGGCGGCCATGAACTCGCGCTCGTCGATGCCCAGCGTTTCGTTGAAGATGCGGATGGGCGGGATGGTCGCCTCGCCGACGCCGATGGTGCCGATCTCCTCGCTCTCGATCAGCGTGATCGCGCAATCTTGCCTGAGCGCGTTGGCCAGCATCGCGGCCGCCATCCAACCCGCAGAGCCGCCGCCCACCACCAGAATCTTGCGGATTTTCCGATCAGAATCGCCCATCATCCTCTCCTTGCGCCTCTTGTAGGCGAAAAAGAAGGCGGGCCGGAAGTGTTCCCTTCCGTGCCCGCCTCCCCGGTTCTCCTGCGGCGGCCTGTTATGGCCGGTCAGATCAGAACTTGTACTTCACCGAGGCGGTCATCGTCCGACCCAGCATGGCCGAATTGTCGAAGATCGCCTGATTGGCCGTCAGCCCGCCGGCGCCGCGCGCCTGAAGGCTGCCATTGTTGGCGCGATAGCCCAGCGTGTTGAACAGGTTGTTGACGTTGAAGCCCACTTCCACATTGTCCATCGGGCGAACCTTGACATAGCCATTGGCAAAGACCGAACCGGGCGCCGTGATCGTGCCGATCGAAAAATCGGACTGGCCCGAAACGCTGACACCAATCGCCGCCTTGCCCATGTCATAGCTGGGCGAGAACAGGAAGGTCCACTTGGGCATGGCCATCGGGGTCAGATTGGTCTTGGTGTCCTTGCTGTCGGTATAGACCACATAGCCGTTCATCGCGAAATCGCCGTAGCGGACATTGCCCGAAAGCTCGACGCCGCTGGAGTGATAGACCGTGTCGGTGAACGGGTTCTGCCCACGGCTGATGGCGGTGAAATCGTAGTTCGATTCCTTCACCTGAGCGCGGTAATAGGTCGCTTCCACGTGATAGCGGGCGCCGCCGATGCTGCCATTGTGCTTCACGCCCACTTCCTGCTGCGTCACGGTGTTGACCGAGAGGTGGTCGCCGCCCGCCGTCAGCTTGCCATCAGCGGTAAAGCTGTTGCCGCCATAGAGCATGCGGTCGGCATTGAAGCGGCCGCCGCTGCTGGCGCGGACGAAGACATTGGTGTTGTCGGTCAGCTTGTAGAGCGCGCCCAGCGACCAGCTGGAATAGCTCTTCGTATAGTTCAGCCGGTCCGCCGGGACCGAGGAAGTATTCCAGGTCGGCAGGGTGGCGCTGCCCAAAGCATCGGTAACCGTGATCGTGCCGGTCTGCGTGGTGCCATAGGACACGCCCTCAGCCTGAAGCATATCGCGGCGATAGGAGGCCGAGAGGTTCAGGCGGCCAATGTCGGCTTCGCCTTCGAGATAGAGCGCATCATCGGTGTAAGACACATCGTAGCTGCGCCCGCCGCAGCAGCCGCCCCACTGGTTGTTATAGCCCGTCACGCCATTGGCGGTAAGTTGGGCGCCCGCAGCGGTGTAAAGGTTAAGCGGAACCGGGTTGCCGTTGCTGTTCAGCGTCTGCGTCACATTGTTGATGCGCCAATCCATCGAGATGTTCTGGCGCATGTGGAACCAGCCCGCGCGGATATTGATCTTTGCCCCGCTCACGTCGAACTTGCTCTTGAGCGTCAGATCGCTGGCGAGACTGCCCACATCCTTCATGTTGACATAGGCCTGCGCGCTGTTGGACAGGAAGGCGCCGGTGTAGGTCTGGCCTGCCAGCGGCCCGGCGGCATATTTCACCGCACCGATCACGCGGGCATCCGATGTGCCGTTCACGCTGCCGATGGTCTGGCCCAGCATGCTGCTGGTGGCCATTTCGCCGGTCCACTGATTGCTGAACGTGCCGCTCATGTCGGTCCAGCGGATCTTTTCATCCAGCGTGAAGATGGACGAGAATTCATAATGGAACTCGCCGCCCAATGCCGTAGAGACCGGATGAATGCCCTGCATCTGGACATTCTGGAGCGAGCCATTGGCCGCCAGAACATTGAAGTTGCGGTTATAAATGCCGGTGGAAGCATATTGGCGCGCGTCCACGCCCGGCAATTGCGAGAAACCGGTGATCGTGTTGCCCGACAACGTGGCAAGCGCGGGCATCGAGGTAAAGGTCGGCTCCTGATCATCAAGGCGCTTGAAGTTCAGGCGGATATAGCCCTTGCCGTCGGCGATGTCCTTGGTGATGTTGCCCTTGATCTGATAGCCCTTGCTCGCGGTGTAGGGCAGATGGGTCGGCCCGTTGCCGTCCACCACATAGCCGCCAAGGTGATAGCGCACGGTGTCGCTGATCTTGCCGCCATAATCGAAATCGAGGCGGAATTCACGATAGTTGAGCGCGGTGGAAAGGCCGATTTCGCCGCCTTCCTTGGTGCCGGTCTTGGACACATAGTTGATGACCGCGCCCGGCGCCTGGCTGGAAAAGGTCGAGGCGCTGCCGCCGCGCACCGCTTCGACGCGATCCACATTGTTGTCAAAGCGGACCCAGTAGTCGTTGTTGCCGAACTGCATGTCGCCAAACAGCACAACCGGCAGGCCATCTTCCTGAAGGCCGACATATTCCGAACCGCCGGTGGAAACCGGAATGCCGCGCACGCCGATGTTGGCATTGCCGCCGGGGCCGGCGGTATCCTGCACGTTCAGGCCGGGAATGGCACGCAGCACTTCGGCCTGCGAACGCGGGGTGAAATTGGTGATCGCTTCCTGGCTGAGCTGCGAGACCGAGATCGAGCTGTTCTGCGCGGTCTTGCCTGCGCTGGAAGCGGTGACGACGATAGCCTGCGAGTCATCCGGCTTGTCGCCCGATGCCGCATCCGCCGCCATGACAGGGGCCGAAAGGCTAGCAAAACCCAGCGCCGCAAGCGACACGCATGACTTGAAAACCGATTTCATGATCAGATCCTCCCCCAAGAGGTATGGAACGCCCCCGGGTTATTCCGGGCAGCTCATAAAAAATGCCTCTAAACCTCAAAACAATCGGTTGCAATAGCTTTTGCAATCGAGTGCATTTGCAAATCCGAGTTTTCCTTTCCTGTGGCAAATCGGCTACACTGATCCCGGTCCTCATCCTTCCGGGATCGACTCTGCGCGCCATTTTTACACACTCACGCGCGCGCGTTAAAGTTACGACAAGGCAAGCTCCGGGTTATGCACTAACCCCTCCGGATCGGATCAGATTGCCTTCTCCGGAAATCCTCCACCCGCACCTCATGCCGCACTGGACAACGCGCGAATCGGAAAGCGCGACGAATCTATGCAAACGATTGTTGCACTTCCCCGTGACACAGGCTAAGCAAACAGGGCAAGAACGAGTCAGCCCCGCGAAGAGGGCGTCAGGAAAGGATGCCCATGGCCCACGCTGCCCCCGCCGATCTGGCCGCCACCCCGGCCCGCACAGATGCCCGAAAGCCGCATCTGTCGCTGCTGCGCATTGTTGAAATGAACCTTGGTTTTCTGGGTCTGCAATTCAGCTTTGGCCTGCAACAGGGCAATATGGTGCCGATCTATTCGTGGCTGGGCGCGGACGAGGCCAGTCTGCCGATCCTGCAACTGGCCGGGCCGATGACGGGCTTGCTGATCCAGCCCTTGGTCGGCGCGATGAGCGACCGGACCGACTCGCGCTTTGGCCGCCGCACGCCCTATTTCCTGATCGGCGCGATTCTGTGCAGCCTCGGCCTGCTTCTGATGCCGCATTCCTCCAGCCTGCTGATGGCGGCCAGCCTGCTGTGGCTGCTGGATGCTGGAAATAACACCACAATGGAGCCATATCGCGCCTATGTCTCGGACCGGCTGAACGCCGACCAGCACGAAATCGGCTTTCTCAGCCAGAGCGCCTTTACCGGCCTGGCGCAATGCATGGCCTTTCTCAGCCCCTCGATTCTGGTCTATTGGTTCGGGGTGGACCGCAATGCGGTGGATGCGCATAATATCCCCACGATCACGCATATTTCCTTCCTGATCGGTGCGGTCCTGTCGATCTGCACGATCCTTTGGTCGGTCCTGCGCGTGCCCGAATTGCCCACCACGCCCGACGAGCGCGAACGTATCGCGGCCAGCGAAAAGACCGCCGGGGCGGCCCTGCGCGAGATTGTTCAGGCGATTGTCGAAATGCCCCGCGCCATGCGGCAAATGGCATGGATGAGCCTGTTTCAATGGTACGGCTTCTCGATCTATTGGTCCTATGCCGCGCTTTCCATCGGCCGCTCGGCCTTTGGCACAGCGGACAAGAGCAGCGCCCTGTTCCGCGACGCTGTGCTGACGACCCAGCAATTGGGGGCCTTCTATAATCTGATCGGCTTTGCCGCAGCCTTTGCCATGGTGCCTCTGGCGCGGCGGTTTGGCGCATCGCGGATGCATATGGTGGCGCTGATGCTTTGCGCGCTCTCCTTGCTGATGCTGCCCGGCGTGGGTGCGGGATCGGCCCATGCGCCGGCCATTTTCACCACGCTGGCCATGCCCGAACTGGGCAGCCACCTTGCACTCATGATCCCGGCGTTGGGCCTCGGCCTTGGCTGGGCCAGCATCATGGGCAACCCCTATGTCATCCTCGCCCGCGCCATCCCTCCCGAAAGGACCGGGGTTTATATGGGCATTTTCAATATGATGATCGTGGTGCCCATGCTGATCAACGGGCTGACCTTCGGCTGGATCTATCGCCATGTGCTGAATGCCGATCCGCGCCATGCGATCAGTTTTGCCGCCCTTCTGCTGTTCTGCGCGGGCCTGACGATGATCCGCGTCCGTGACATTCCCGAGGACAATCGTCGTGCGGCCTGAATTCGTCACCCTGCATTCGCCCGCCTGCACAGCCATTTGGGAAATGCGGCCCGACGAGGCGCCGCTCTGGCGCTATTGGGGCCCGCGCCTGCCCGATGGGGTGATGCCCCCCGCCCCCCTGCGCGAGACGCGGCCCGAACCCAGCTTCTCGCTGCATTTCGACCAGCCGCTCTCGATTTTCCCCACCATGGGGCTGGGCTGGTTCGGACAAAGTGCGCTGATGGCCAGTCGCGCCGGGCAGGACTGGGCGCAGGCGATCACCGCAACGCGCGTGGAAAAGACCACCGATGGCGTGATCTTCCACATGGCCGATGACGTTGCGCGCATTGCCGCCACGATCACCGCGCGCCTCGATCCGGCCACCGATACGCTCACGCTCTCCACCACGCTGACCAACGCGGGCGAGGATGTGCTGGAGGTCGGTTTTCTGGCTTCGGGCAATCTGCCTTTGCCCGCCGATGCGGATCGCGTGCGCTCCTATGGCGGGCGGCATAACAGCGAATTTGTCGCCATCGACGATCTGCTCACCCGCAGCCAGTGGCGGCGCGAGAACCGGCGCGGCCTGACCAGTCACGACTGCTTTCCCGGCGCGATTGTGTCCTGCGCCGATGGCACGGCCTATGGCGCGCAACTGGCGTGGAGCGGCAATCACACCCAGACCATCGAATGGATCGACGATGGCCGCCGCCACTGGATCATGGGCGAAGCGCTGGCGCCGGGCGAAATGCGCCTTGCGTCGGGGGAAAGCGTGACCACCCCCGAAATCCTCGCCACCGCTTCGGCCGATGGGGCCAATGGTGTGTCATGGGCCTTTCACCGCGCGATCCGCAGCCGGATGACATGGCCCGAT
Source organism: Novosphingobium humi (assembly GCF_028607105.1). GTDB lineage: Bacteria > Pseudomonadota > Alphaproteobacteria > Sphingomonadales > Sphingomonadaceae > Novosphingobium > Novosphingobium humi. The sequence goes on from NZ_CP117417.1 coordinate 2,038,895, forward strand.
GGTGTGATGAAGCCGCGCCCGGTCCATCTCAACACATGGGAGGGCTTTTATTTCGACCATGATCTGGGCGCGCTCAAGGAACTGGCCGATGCCGCCGCGCGCGTGGGGATCGAGCGCTATGTGCTGGACGATGGCTGGTTCAAAGGGCGCGATGATGACACCTCCTCGCTGGGCGACTGGGTGGTCGATGCGCGCAAATATCCCGACGGGCTGATGCCGCTGGCGCGCCATGTGGTCGATCTGGGGATGGAATTCGGCCTGTGGGTCGAACCCGAAATGATCAACCCGGACAGCGATCTCTATCGCGCCCATCCTGACTGGGCGCTGCATATCGCAGGCCGTCCCTTGCTGGGCGCGCGCAACCAACTGGTGCTGGACATGAGCCTGCCGCAGGTGCGCGATTACCTGTTCGAGGCGGTGGCGGGGCATTTGCGCGAGCTTCCGATTTCCTATCTCAAATGGGACCACAACCGCGATCTGACCCATGCCGGAAACAGCGCGAAGTTCCGCGCCCAAGTGCTTGGAACCTATGAGCTGATGGCGCGCCTGCGCGCGGCCTTTCCCGATGTGGAGATCGAAAGCTGCGCGGGCGGCGGCGGGCGGATCGATGCGGGCGTGATCGCCCATACGCATCGCTTCTGGACCAGCGACTGCATCGACGCGATCAGCCGTGTTTCGATCCAGCGCGGCTTTCTGCAATTCATGCCGCCCGAAGTGATGGGCAGCCATGTCGGCGCATGCCCCGCCCATTCGACCGGACGGATGCAGTCGATGCCCTTTCGCGCAGGGGTCGCCCTGCCCGGCCATTTCGGGGTCGAACTTGACCTGCGCAAGCTGACCCAGGCCGAGAGCGACGATCTGGCCGCCACCATCGCGCGCTACAAGGCCCTGCGCGACCGCCTGCACCATGGTCGCGTGTGGCAGGGTGAGGCGGGCGACAGCGTGGTCTGGCAGGCGCATGGCGATGAGGAGCAACTGCTGCTGATCGTCACCCGCACCGCGCCGACCACCATGCGCCATCAACCGCATCTGCGCCTCGACATGGTCGATCCTGCGCGGCGCTATCGCCTGATGCGCGATGGCGCGGCACCGGTCGAGATGGACGGCGCATGGCTGGTCCGGATGGGTCTGCCCCTGCCCCCGATGAAGGGCGAGGAAGTGCTGATCCACGAATTAATCGCGCAGCAGGACGATCCGTGCGCATAAGAATGCAAACGATTGCCCATTCATCAATCATCACCTACAAGCCCGAAATGGCCAGATATACCGGGAGAGAATGACCGTGACGCAGCCCAGCGTTCCCCCCTCGATTTCCATGTGGCGCGCCGATCATATCCGCGCCATCGCCTCTTTGGCGCATAACACCATTCCGCTGATCGATCCGGCCGATGTCCACCCCATCCTGCCCGGCATCGACCTTTGGGATCTCTGGCCGCTGCAGAATGCCGATGGCACCACCGCTTTGTTCGACGGCGCCAGCCTGTGGTTCGTGCTCTGCGCCCCCGCCCTGCCCGATCCCGAGGCGCGCCATGACATCGTGCGCATCCGCCTGATGACCCATGCCGCCGACGGCACATGGCGCGACCATGGCCACGCCCTGCCCGACGGCTTCAACCCCGGCAGCCGCGAATGGGCGGGCAGCGCGCTTTGGCATCCCGAAACCGGAGAGGTCACGCTGTTCTACACGGTCGCGGGCTATCCGGACGAGGAAGCCCGCTCCTTTGCCCAGCGCCTGTTTCAGACCAAAGGAAAGCTCAACACCGATGATTTCACCATCACGGGATGGAGCGATCCGCATGAGAATATCATCGCGGATGATGTGAACTACACGCTGGTCAACCAGCGCGAGGGCGCGCCCGGCTTTATCAAGGGTTTCCGCGATCCGGCCCATTTCCGCGATCCCAAAACCGGCGAAACCTACATCGTCTTCACCGGCTCGCTCAAAGCCTCGACCCATGCCTTCAACGGTTGCATCGGCATCGCGCGCGCGCGCGACGAGGCCCTGACGCAATGGGACATCCTGCCCCCGATCCTGAGCGCGGACGGGCTGAACAATGAGCAGGAGCGCCCGCTGCTGATCCACCGCGGCAGGCACTATTACCTGTTCTGGTCCACCCAGCGTAAGGTCTTTGCCCCCGATGGTCCCTCCGGCCCCAATGGCGTCTATGGCGCGGTGGCCGATGATGTGCTGGGGCCGTGGCGCCCCTTGAACGGCACCGGCCTTGTCGCGGCCAATCCCGAAGAGGCCCCTTTCCAGACCTATAGCTGGTGGGTGGATGCCGCCCTCGATGTCTGGGGTTTCATCGACTATCCCGCCTGCACCGCGCAAACGAAGGCGGACGATCCGGCATGGCGGCGCGCCCATTTTGGCGGTACGCCTGCGCCCACGTTCCGCATCGGGCTGGACGGCGACCGGGCATGGGTCGATCAGGCTGGGGTAGAGGGGCAGTAAGATGGCGCAATATGGCCTGATCGAGGCGGGCGGCACCAAATTTGTGGCAGGGATTGCCGATGAGGAAGGCACGATCTTTGCCCGCCACCGCATCCCCACCACCACGCCCGAGGAAACGCTGGGCGCCACCATCGGCTGGTTTCGCGAGCAAGGCCTCAAGCCCGAGGCCATCGGCATCGCCAGCTTTGGCCCGCTCGACCTCAACCGCGCCTCGCCCACATGGGGCCATGTCACCCGCACGCCCAAGCCGCACTGGAGCGGGGCGGACCTGACCGGGCCGTTTGCGCGCGCCTTTGGCTGCCGTGTGGGGTTGGAAACGGACGTGAACGGCGCGGCTCTGGCCGAGGCGCGCTGGGGCGCGGGCAAGGCAGCCGGTTCGCTGCTTTATCTGACCATCGGCACGGGCGTTGGCGGCGGCTTTGTTTCCGATGGGCGGCTGCTGCATGGTCTGTCGCACCCGGAAATGGGGCATATCCGTATGCCCCGCCATCCTCAGGATGTGGATTTTGCCGGACATTGCCCGTTTCATGGCGATTGCCTTGAAGGGCTGGCCTGCGGCCCCGCCATCATCGCGCGCTGGGGCGTCTCGCTCTCCGAATTGCCCGAGGGCCATCCGGGCGCGGACATCATCGCATGGTATCTGGCGCAGGCCGCCGTCACGTTTCAGGCGATCATGGACCCGGCCCGCATCGTCATGGGCGGAGGGGTCACGGCCACGCCGGGCCTGCTGGACAAAGTCCGCACCATGGCCGCGCAAAGCGGCGCGGGCTATTTCGTGGGCAATCCGGCCGAGGTGATCGTGGCCCCCGCGCTGGGTGACAATTCGGGCCTCTTGGGCGCTTTGGCGGTGGCGCTGGGTATTTAACTCAGGCTGATGCGCGCAGGACCAGTTCCGGTTCCATCACCACGCTTTGCGTGTCCTCGCCCGCGATACGGCGCACGAGCATGTCCACCAGATGCTCGGCGCCGCGCACCAGATCCTGACAGATCGTGGAGAGCTGCGGCACGGTGTGCTCGCCGATGGTCAGCCCGTCATAGCCCATCACGCGCACATCATTCGGCGCCGACAGGCCCATCACCGCCATCGCCCGCAAGGTCTTGAGCGCGATCACATCCGAGGCGGCCACGATGCCGATCGGCTCATCGGCGGCCTGTCCCAGAAAACCGGCGATTTCCGGCCCGAATTCATCATCGGTCAGATGCGCGGGCTCAATATGCGGCTCGCCCATGCCCGCGCGGGCCAGAGCATCGCGCACGCCCTGCAGACGCTGCTCGATCTCGCGCGTTTTGGGATCACCGAAAAAGGCGATCTTGCGGCAACCCTGCGCGATCAGATGGCTGGCCGCCAGATCGCCGCCCTTGCGGTTGTCGCTACCCACGCTGCAATGCACCTGATCGGCATCATAGCCGCCCCAGACCACCAGCGGGCGGTAATCCTTGGCCACCGCGTCAATTGTGGCGGCCTGATCCGATTGCCCGATCACAATCAGCCCGTCGACCCGCCCCGATGTGGCGATCCGGTCCAACCACGCGCTGTCGGTGGGGATCACGCGGCTGAGCAGCAGGTCATAGCCGCGCTCGGTCAGCTTGTCGGCCAGCAGGCCCAGCATGGTGATGAAGAAAGGGTCGGTCAGATGCTGGGCTGTTTCATGCCCCAGCGGGATCAGCACGCCGATGGTGTTCGTGCGCTGAATCCGCAAATTGCGCGCCAGCAGGTTGGGGCGAAATCCATGCTCCTTGGCCAGCGCCTGAATCCGTTCGCGGGTCTTTTGGCTGATGAGCGTGGAGCCCGCCAGCGCGCGCGAAACGGTGCCTGTCGACACTCCGGCCAGATCGGCCAGTTCCTTGATATTGCGAATTCTGCTCATGCCTGAGGGGCGCTTTCTGGCGAAGGATCGGGTCTTCTCGGGCCACAGACAAACAATTGCAAGACTATTCTGACAGCCGCGCTTGTCCATATAATCCGATGGTCGGGCATGATCCGCCCTTGGCAGGTCTTGGCCGCGCGGGCCACTATCTCTAGTCTGTTACACAGACCCCGCCGCAATGGGGCGCGAGAGGATGAGACGGTGATGATGGATCTTAATGCGCAATATCGCGCCCGCCTGACCACCCCGGCCATGGCCGCCGCAATGATCCCCGACGGGGGGCGGGTTGCGCTCGCGCTGGGCGCGGGGGCGCCGCCGCTTTTGCTGCATGCTCTGGCCGACCGGGCGCGGGCCGGGGCCGCGCGCGACATCCGCTTTTACTATATGCTGTGCACCGCGATTGTCGGGCGCACGATTTTCGACCCGCAATTGACAGACCGCCTGATCCCGATGAGCTATTTCCACAGCGGCGTCGAACGCGGGCTGGACAAGGGGCGCGGGGGCGATGAATTCATCGTCGATTACATCCCATCCCATTTCAGCCAGATCCCGCGATCCATGGTCGAGCATGTCGGCGTCGATACGCTGATCGCCACCGTTTCGCCCATGGATGACGAAGGCTTTTTCAGTCTGGGCACCAACACCGATTACGCGCTGGCCGTGGCGCGCAAGCCGGGGGCGCGGCTGATCCTTGAGGTCAACCGCCATATGCCGCGCGTGCGGGGCGATTGCCGCGTGCCTTTGACCGATGTGGCCACGCTGGTGGAAAATGACGCGCCGCTGGCCGAAGTGCCGCCCGCGCCTCTGTCGCAGACCGACATCCGCATCGGCGAGATCATCGCGGGACTGGTCGATGACGGCGCCTGTCTGCAGATGGGGATCGGCGCGCTGCCCGATGCGGTCTGCGCCGGGTTGCATCACCACCGCCGCCTTGGCATCCATACCGAGTTGATCACACCGGGTCTGGCGCAACTGGTGCGCCAGGGCGTGGCGGACAATTCGGCCAAGCAGACCCACACCGGCACCACGATCTTCACCTTCGCGCTGGGCGACCGGGCGCTGTATGATTTCATCGACGACAATCCGGCCGCTCAGGCTTTCCCTGTCGAATATGTCAACAATCCCGCCGTGATCGCCCGCAATGATCGCGTCGTCTCGGTCAATGCCACCACGCAGGTCGATTTCCACGGCGCCTGCAATTCGGAATTCGTGGCCGGCCGGCAGTTTTCAGGCACCGGCGGCCAGGTCGATTTCGTGCGCGGGGCCTACATGTCGGCGGGTGGCAAATCGATCATCGCATGCCATTCGACCGCGGCGGGCGGCACGATCTCGCGCATCACCCCGCGCCTGAGCGGGCCGGTGACCACATCGCGCAATGACACCCATCTGGTCGTCACCGAATATGGCGTGGCCGATATGAAGGGCAAAACGCTGGCCCAGCGCGCGCAGGCCCTGATCGCCATCGCCCATCCCGATTTCCGCGAGGATCTTTATCGCGAAGCCCATGCGATGCAATTGGCGGGGCATGACTAGGGGGCACGGTTAAGGGCTTGGCAGGGGCCGGGCCTGCCGTCTAATCTGGCCCCATGACCAGCCCAGACCTGCGCCTTGTCGCGCCTGCCGCCGCGCGCAACCGTGATCCGATCCTTGACGTGCTGCGCGATGCGCTGCCCGCTGCGGGCGTGGTGCTGGAACTGGCCAGCGGGTCGGGCGAGCATATAGTCCATTTCGCCCGCGCCCTGCCCGCCCTGCAATGGCAGCCTTCCGATCCCTCGCCCGATGCCTGCGCCTCGATCACGGCATGGACGGCGACCGAGGGGCTGGACAATATCGCCCCGCCGCTGGCGCTGGATGCGGCCGGGGAATGGCCGGCGGTGCGCGCCGATGCGATCCTGTGCATCAACATGATCCATATCAGCCCTTGGGCGGCCACAGAGGGCCTGATGCGCGGGGCGGGGGCGATCCTGCCGCCGGGCGGATTGCTCTATCTCTATGGCCCCTATCGCCGCGCGGGGGTGCCGCTGGAGCCGAGCAATGCGGCGTTTGACGCGGATCTGCGGGCGCGCAATCCGGCATGGGGCCTGCGCGATCTGGATAATGTCAGCGCTTGCGCAGCAGAGCATGGCTTGCGGGTCGAGGCGGTGCTGCCCATGCCTGCCAACAATCTCTCGGTCCTGCTGCGCCGCGTCTAGAGGAAGCGCAGCGGCACCGAGAGCGCGCCGATTTCGGGCCAGCGGCTCATCGCGATCTTGCCCGCCAGTTCAAAGCCGTTGGGGGTTGCGGCCAGAATTTCCTCCAGCGCCACCTTCAATTCCATCCGCCCCAGATGCAGCCCCGGACAGTTATGCGGCCCCCGGCCAAAGGCGAGATGTTCGGCAATATTGGGGCGATTGAGGATGAATTGGTCGCCATTGGGGAACACGTCCTCATCGCGGTTGGCCGATCCGTAAAGCAGCGCCACAGGCTCGCCCGCGCAGATCTTTTCGCCGCGAATTTCAATATCCTGCACCGCCGTCCGGGCAAAGCCGCGATAGGGGGTGTAAAGGCGCAGAAACTCCTCGACCGCCGCCGGGATCAAGTCGGGGCTGCGGCGGAGCTGATCCTGCAACGCGCGGTCGCGGCACAGATGGACCGCCATATTGCCCACCATCACCAAAGGCGCGACAATGCCCACCAGCAGGATTTGCCGCACCGATCCGACGATCAGTTCATCGGGCAATCCCTGCCCCTCATGCCGTGCTTCCAGCAAGGCGGTGGTGGGGTCGAGCGCGGGGTCTTCGGGATTCTCGCGCCGGATGGCGATCAGCGCGCGCGCCATGTCATAGAGGCGCAGGCTGGTTTCCTTCATCTTGTCGGGATCGTTCAAATGCACCGCCAGCACGAATTCGCGCCCCTGCCGGTGGAGCGTTTCGAGCCATTCGCCCGGCATCCGCATCCATTTGCCAAAGATCTGCACCGGCAGATGCGAGGAAAATTCAATGCATATATCCCCCCCGCCCCGCGCCACCAGCGGCGCCAGCGCGGCGCGGGTCAATTCGCGCGCGCGCGGCTCGATCGCCTCTGCTCTTTCGCGCGAAAGCAAGGGGTTGAGCGCGCGGCGGTAGGGCGTATGTTCGGGCGGATCGAGGTGGAGCGGAGGCCGCCGCCCGGTAAAGGCCACCTTGGGCACGACATTCTGCACCGTGGTGGTGAAGGCGGTATAGTCAGAGGCCGCCTTCTTGACATCCTCATATTTGGTCAACGCCCAAAAACCGCCCAGTTCCGTGGCATGAGCCACCGGGCATTGCGCGCGCAGACGGGCATATTCGGCATGGGCGCTGTCAAAATCTTCGGGGGCGGCAGGATCAAAATCGGCGCGAGTCTGTTTCATGGCGTCCATCGATATGGCGCACAGCCCATCTATGCAAGCGCTATCATTATCCCTTGCATAAAGGATTGCATAAACACATCGATGGTTCGGCTTACTCCTCGCCCGATGGCCGCACGATGATCATGCCGCGCGCGGCGCGCACGTCGCCCGCCTCGATCTGGATCTTCAACCGCTCGCGATCATTGGCGCGGTACATTTCCTCGGCTCGGTTGATCGCCTCGATACTGACCCCGCTGTCCTCCAGCGCCAGACGCGCCATCTTGACCGCCGATTCCATCACCTCGCGCACGATCCGCGAGGCGGGCGATTTCTTCAGCCGGATCACCGCGCGCCGGTCATAAGCGCGCACATAGATGCTGGCCTCGGGGAAAGCATGGTGCACCGCCTCGACCGCATCGGCCGAAAGCTGATCGCCATCCATGCAGAACAGGATCATACTGGCATCCTCAGCCCCCGCCAGACGCAGCAGGTCGAGCCGCGTGCCATCGCCGAAATAGACCTTGGCGCCAAAGCTGCTGGCGATGTCGATCATTTCGATATCGGTGTCGATCATGGTCACCGAAATGTCGCTGGCATTCAGCATCTGCGCCACGCTCTGGCCAAAGCGGCCATAGCCCACGACGATGGCGGCGGCGCGGTCGGCGTTTTCCGGCCCCGCGCGCTCGCCCTGCGCCATGGCCGGCTCTTCGCGCATCCGCTTGGTGGCCTTCATCAGGAAAGGCGTGGTGGCCATCGAGACGGTGACAATCGCGCCGAACAGGCTGGCTGCCTCTGGCGCGATCAACAGCGCATGTTGGGCCTGCGTAAACAGCACGAAGCCGAATTCGCCGCCCTGACTGAGCAGCAGGCCCAGCGCCAGCGCCCCGCGCCATGTCATGCCGAAGATCTTGCCGATGGCAAAGATCACCAGCGTCTTGATCGCCACCAGACCCAGCGCCATGCCGACGACGAAAAACGGCCTTTCGGCAATAGTGTGCAAATCGAGCATCATGCCCACCGCCAGAAAGAACAGGCCCAGCAGGATCGAGCGGAACGGCTCGACATCAGCCTCCAGTTCATGCCGATAGGGCGAATCCGCCAGCATCACGCCCGCGATAAACGCCCCCAGCGCCGTGGAGAGCCCCAGCAGCTCCATCACCGCCGCGCTGGCCATCACGGTAAACAGCGCGGCCACGATGAACATCTCCCGCTCGCCCAGATTGCCGATCAGGCGGAACAGCGGACGAATCAGATAGCGCCCGGCCAGGATCAGCCCCGCAATCGCCAGCACCGTATACAACCCCAATTGCCAGCCCGGAGGGCCATTGGCATCGGCCGGATTGCGGCTCATCGAGGCGATGATGGTGATCATCGGGATGATCGAGAGATCCTGAAACAGCAGGATGGCAAAGGTGCGCTCGCCAAAGGGGGTGCGCAGACGGCCCGCGGCCTGAAGCATCGGCAAGACCTGTGCGGTCGAGGACAGCGCCAGCGGCATGCCCAGCGCCAGCGCCGCCATGGGCGAAAGCATCGTGGCCACATAGATAAAGCCCGCCAGCGCCGCCCCGCAGGCCACCACCTGTATCGCGCCCAGCCCCAGAATGTCGCGCCGCATCTTCCACAAACGCGCCGGATTCAGTTCCAGCCCGACCAGAAACAGCAGCAGCGTAATGCCCAATTCGGCAAAGCCCATCTTCTGCTCGGCCTCGCCCACAAGGCCCAGCACATGCGGCCCCACCACCGCCCCGGCCAGCAGATAGCCCAGCGTGGCCCCCAGCCCCAGCCGCCGGAACACCAGCACAAAGACCATGGCAAAACCCAGCAGCAGAAATCCGTCATGCAGCAGGGACGAGCTATTTTCCATGAATTAACCGGGCTTTCTGAATGGAGTTTGCCCCCTTGTGGCACATCCGCCCGCCCCCTGCCACCCCGATGGGGATGACAAGCGATAACGCTTGGGCTAGGCCGATTACGGATCAGGCATGGGATCGCTTTGACCCGCGGGAGTTGCAAGCAAGGTGACGCAAGACAGCACAGCCCAATCTGAAAATAAGGGCCTTTCCAAGCGCCAGTTGACCGCGCTGCGCACGCGCGAGGATATTCTCGAGGTTGCGGGCCACGAATTTTCCGAAAAAGGGCTGGCGGGCGCGCGGATCGACGAGATCGCGGAAAAGACCCAGACCTCCAAGCGGATGATCTATTACCATTTCGGCAGCAAGGACGGGCTGTATCAGGCCGTGCTGCAACGCGCCTATGAAACGATCCGCAATCAGGAACAGGCCGCGCGGTTTGAGGATCTCTCGCCCGAACAGGCGTTGCGCGCGATCATCGGGCACAATTTCGACTATCACTTCGAGCATCCCGATTTCGTGCGTCTGGTCATGAATGAAAACGTGCACAAGGGCGATCATATCGCCCAGATCCCCGGCATGCGCGAACGCAACCGCACGGTAATCGCGGCGCTGGGTGCGATTTTGAAAAAGGGTGTGGATCAGGGCGTGTTCCGCGACGGGATCGACCCGGTCGATCTGCATATGACGATTTCGGCGCTTTCCTTTTACAACGTATCCAACCGGTACACTTTCCTGCAAAACTTCGGCGTCGACTTTGCCGAATCCGCGCAAAAGGCACGCCGCCGGGTACAGATCATCGATTGCGTCCTGCGCTGGGTAAAGGCGGGATAAACGGGGTTTTTCCACGCCTGATACAATTTGTGCCAAGCGAAGCGTTGCGCCCTCGTGACTGATGTGTACTATCTGGTTCACATAACACAGTCTGAGAGGGCCTCATGAGCAAATATCTTCTTACCCTGGCGCTGGCCATGGCGCTGCCCGGCATCGCCTCGGCCGGGACCGCCAAGCCCGCCCCCCGCGTGTTCCCCGTAGCGGCCGCGCCGGTGCTGGAGGATCACTATCCGGTGCATGTCACCCAATGGCCCGGCGGCGTAACCAGTCTGGCCGACGTCACCTATTCCACCATTCCCGGCTATCGCCCGATGATCGTCGATATCTATATGCCGCCCAAGAGCGCGGGGCCAAAGCCGCTGGTGCTCTATATCCATGGCGGCGGCTGGGTGGCGGGGCATACGCGCCATTCGGGGGCGCTGGCCGATTTCCCCGCCGCGCTGGCGCGTCTGGCGGGCGAAGGCTTTGTGGTGGCCAGCCTCGAATATCGCCTCGCCGCCGAAGCGCCCTTCCCCGCGCAGGTGCAGGACGCCCGCGCGGCGCTGCGCTTCCTGAAAGGCAATGCAACCCGTTTTGGCATCGACCCCACGCGCACCGGCATCTGGGGCGGATCGGCGGGCGGCCATCTCTCGGCGCTGACGGCGCTGAGTTGCGGCGATGCCTCGCTTGACGCCCCCGGCACCAAGGCCGCGCCGGGCAGCGAATGCGTGCAGGCCGCCGCGATCTGGTACGGCGTGTTCGATTTCGCCGCCCTTTCGGCAAGCCGCCCCGGCGGACAGGACGGCGCAGCGGGCAAGCTGCTGGGCTGTAATGGCCCCTGCACGGCCGAGAAATTCGCCGCCGCCAGCCCCACCACCTATATCGACGCCAAGGACCCGCCTTTCCTGCTGATCCACGGCACAGAGGACAAGACCGTCCCCGTCGCCCAATCGCATCTGGCCGAGGAGAAGCTGAAAGCCGCGGGCGTGCCGGTGGAGAGCATCTATATCGACGGGGTCGATCACAGCTTCATCGGCAAGACCCCCGCCCAGACCCGCGAGGCCACCCTGCGCGCGATGAACGCCACCTTCGACTTCTTCCACGCGCGTCTCGACAAGAAGAGCGCGGCAAAATGAAGCCTGCATGGATGGTGCTGCCTGCGTTGGCTGCGCTGTTGGGCTGTGGGCTGAGAGGGCGCAGGACACCGCGCCCTCTTTCCCCGCAGGCGAAGGTCAGGCCGCCGTGCAGACCGCCTGCGCCGCAGGCTTTAATTCATTCCACAAAACGCCCAGCAGCAAATCAGGCGCCACCCCATTATCGGGATTGCAAAGAGCCTTCGCCTTTTGCCCGCCGGAGGCATCACCCCCACCGTCACTTCATCCCATGCGGCACCGGCTTCTCCCCGCCATTGACCGCCCATTTCACCGCCTCCAAAACCATAGTGCGGATGCGCGGATCGTCCCAACTGGCGTCCGTATGCCCAAGCCCGGAATAGAACACGCGGCCCTGTCCATAGGACTTGATCCACACCACGGGAAAATCGCCATCCTTGCGATGGACCATAGGTGCGACCATGTTGACGCTGCTGGTGTCGATGCGGGCAAGCACATCCACCTTGTCGCGCGAATAGGGATTGGGCAGCATCTGGTAATGCTCGTCCTTCAGCACCATGCCGGTTTTCAACGCCTTCATCGCGGGGAATCCGGGCCGCTCAACGATGATCTTCGCGTCGGAAATCATCCATGGGTGGTTATCGAAAACCCCGCCCAGCATCTCGCCATATTCAGGCCAGTTGGTGGCCGTCGCCGTGGCGGTGTGGATGCCGATGAAGCCCTTGCCGTCCTTGGCCACGTAATCGAGCAGGTCCTGCTTCTGCTGGGGCGAAAGGGTGGTATCGCCGTTGGTGTAGAACAGCACGGCGTCGAAATAGTCGAGGTTCTTGCCCCTCGCCTGTTTCGGCCCGCCCTTGGCATAGTCGAACTTGCCCCAGGTCTCGCCCTTGGTGATCCAGTCCATGTCGGTGCGGATGAAGGTGACATAGGCCCCGCTCTCGCGCCCAATTTGCTCGATCACGGAGACGGCATGGCTGACGGCCATATGCGCGCTCTGGTTGCCGGTCGAAAGATCGGCGATCACCAGCAGGCGCTTCTTGCCCGCATAGACATCCTGATAGCCGGGCGGCGGCGTGCGCGGCGGGCCATTGGGCGCGGCAGGCGGCGGAGTTTGGCCGGAAAGCATCAGCGCCAGACCGGCGCAGGCGGCAATACGAAGCGCGATTTTCATTGTCCGGCATCCTTGGATTTCAGCGCAAAGGCAGTGATCGTGTCCGATGTCAGCGGGCTGTCGAGGAAGGTGCCCCCCGTGGCCGCGATGGCCACATATTGCCGCCCGTCCCGCCCCGCATAGGTCATGGGCGTGGCATGGGCGGCGGCGTCCAGCTTCACCTCCCACACCATCTTGCCCGTCGCCGTGGCAAAGGCGCGGAAACGGTTATCATCGGTCGCCCCCACAAAGGTCAGCCCGCCCGCCGTGGTGATGGCCCCGCCCATATTGGGCCGCCCGGTCAGTTTCTTGCCCTCGGGCGCCTCGTCCGAAATGCCCAGAGGCACCTGCCAGCGGATCTTGCCCGTGGTCATGTCCACGCCCCACAGGCGCCCCCACGGCCCCTTCTGACACAGCAGGCGGGAATTGTCGGGACGGAACCGACCCGAAGGCTGGCCCCGCTCAAACGGCAGAGGCCCCTTGGACGGCACCAGTTTCGTCACCTGCCCCAGATCATGCGTGTTGACCACCAGCAGGCGCTGCGCCGGATCATAGGTGGCCCCGCCCCAATTGCCCCCGCCCAGCAGGCCGGGAAAGCTGATCGTCACCTTGTCCAGATGGACGGGCGTATAGATCGGTCCCTCGACCATCTGATTGTCGGCAATCCATTTGGCACATGTATCGTGCAATTCCGGCGTCAGGTCGGTGATGTCCGTCTTGATCGAGAAACTCGTGCGCCCCAGCGGCGGCGTGATCAGCGGGAATGGCTGCGTAGACGAGGCTTTCTCGCCCGGCACATCGCTGACCGGAACCTTGCGTTCGGCGATGGGGAAGATGGGTTTGCCCGTCTCGCGGTTCAGCACGAAAAGCAGCGCGGATTTCGAGATCACGGCCACGGCAGGGACCGTTTTTCCCTTGACCTTGGCATCGAACAGCAGCGGTGCAGCTTCCAGATCGCCGTTCCAGATGTCATGGTGAACCACCTGAAAATTCTAAAGATATTGGCCCGTCCGGGCATCGGCGGCCACCAGCGAGGTGCCGAACAGATTGTCCCCCGCCCGGTCGCCGCCATAGCGGTCGAAGGTGGGCGCGCCAAAGGGCATGTACACAATGCCGCGCTTCTCATCGAGACTGAGGAAGCCCCAGGTGTTGACCCCGCTGCGCCCTTCCGCGCTGCCCGGCGCCCATGTGTCGTACCCCTTCTCGCCCTTGCGCGGCACGGAGTGGAAGGTCCAGACCAGATGGCCATCGCGCGCATCCCATGCACGCACGTCGCCCGCTGCGCCCTTGGCCGGAAATTCCTGCACCGCGCTGCCGGTGATGATCAGGTTGCCGTAAACGATGGGCGGGCTGGTCATGCCGTAAAAGCGCGCCTCGCCGCCGTTGAGGATCTCGGGCGTTTTCATCTCGACCACGCCATGCGCGCCAAAATCGTCGGCAAAGGCGCCTGTGGCCGCATCCAGCGCGATCAGGCGGCCATCGCGCGTGCCGAACACAATGCGCGGAGGCGTTTGCGCATCGCCGAGCCAATATTCCACGCCGCGCAAGGATGGCTGGCCAGGGCCGGGAATGGCGGTGGCCCAGAGTTCCGCGCCGGTATCAGGGTTCAGCGCCACCACGCGACAATAGGGCGTGGAAACAAACATCCGCCCGTTCACGACCAGCGGCGTCACCTCCGATCCCGCGAAACGGCTGCGGCGGGCACGCGGACCGGCGTGCGCGCCGCCTGCGGTCATGTCCGGCGCATTGGCGGGAGGCAGACCCTCGGCCCGGCGCTGCGCATCGACATTGGCATCAGCCGTGTTGGCATGCGCGGCCGGCCGCATATAATAGACCCACGCCGGGGCCAGCGCTCCCGCATTGGCCGGGGAGATGACCTTGAGAGGCGAATGGCGCTGGGCGCCCTTGTCATGACCATAGGTGGCCCAATCCCCCGGGCGCTGGCATGGGCGCCTGCGCCATAGCCGCGCCCGACAAGAGCGCGGTCGTGATTCCGGCGCCCCCCATCGCATCACATTCTCCCATTTTTGATTTATGAACTGGTTCGTACATAATTCTTCCCATGACAAGCGGTTTCGATTATGCCTGCCGCAAACAAGGGAGAGACATGCCATGGGTGGCACGATTCTGGTCCTCAACGGGCCCAACCTCAATTTGCTGGGCGAGCGTGAGCCGCATATCTATGGCCACGAAACGCTGGCCGATGTGCAGGCGATGTGCGAGGCCGAAGTGACCGGAACCGACTATGGAATCGACTTTCGACAAACCAATGCGGAACATGAAGCGGTCGATTGGATCCAGGCCGCGCGGCGCGGCCATGCCGGGATTGTGTTCAACCCTGCCGCCTTCACCTATGCCGCCTATCCCATTCTTGATGCGCTCAAGATGGTCGATTGCCCGGTGATCGAGGTTCACATCAGCAATATCCATCGCCGCGAGGCCGAATGGCGCAGCCACTCGATCATGACGCAGGTCGTGACGGGCATCATTTCGGGTCTTGGCGTCAACGGCTATCCGCTGGGCGTGCGCCATGTCATGTGGGCGCGGGAGCGCGCGAAATGAGGCCGAGCCGCAAACGTCTTGTCGTTCTCGCGCTGATCTCGACCGCGACCCTCATCAACTATCTTGATCGATCCGTCATGGGCGTTGCCAAGCCCGAACTGGTCAAGGAACTGCACATCAGCCCGGAAGTCATGGGCCTGATTTTCTCGGCTTTCTCATGGACCTATGCTCTGGCGCAAATTCCGGGCGGCTATGTGCTGGATCGCCTTGGCACGCGGCTGACCTATGCGCTCTCGCTGGGCCTGTGGTCGGCGATGACGGCGCTGCATGGGCTGGCGACGGGGGTCGCGGGTCTGGTTTCGGCCCGCCTCGCATTGGGGCTGGCCGAAGCCCCTTGTTTCCCCGCGAACAGCCGCGTCCTCTCGACATGGTTTCCCCAGAACGAGCGCGCCAAAGCCACCGGCGTTTACACCGTGGGCGAATATATCGGGCTTGGCCTGCTGATCCCGGTTCTGGGCTGGATGTTGGCCCATTACGGCTGGCGTTCGCTGTTTTTCGTGGTCGGCGGGCTTGGCGTGGTCTTTGCCATCCTGTTCCACCGCCTCTATCGCGAGCCGCAGGACAGCACTGCCAATCAGGCTGAAATCGACCTGATCGCCGCAGGCGGCGGCTTTTCGGGTGGCACCGCCCCCATCGCCTTCAGTTGGAGCAACGTCCGCGCCCTTGTCACCACGCGCCAAATCGCGGGCGCCTCGATCGGCCAGTTCTGCTCCAATTCCACCCTCGTTTTCTTCCTGACATGGTTCCCGTCCTATCTGGCCGAGGAACGCGGCATGACCTTCATCAAGTCGGGCTGGCTGGTCTCGCTGCCCTATATCGCGGCGGCGGCGGGGGTGATGCTGGGCGGGGTGTTCTCCGACTGGCTGATTCGCGCCACCGGCTCGCCTACCATCGGGCGCAAGGTGCCGATCATTGCGGGCCTTTTGCTCTGCGCCAGCATGGTTTCGGCCAATTACATGAACAGCAACAATGCCGTGATCGCCGTCATGAGTCTGGCCTTCTTCGGTCAGGGTCTGGCCGGACTTGGCTGGACGCTTTTGTCCGATGTCGCGCCCAAGGAAATGATGGGACTGACTGCGGGCCTGTTCAACTTTTTCACCAATCTGGCTGGCATCATCACCCCGCTGGTGGTCGGCTTTGCCGTGGGCGCCACGGGCAGCTTTTATGGCGCGCTGGCCTATATCGGCGCGCTGGGGATCATCGGCACGCTGGCCTATCTGATCGTGCTGGGTCCGGTGGAGCGGGTGAAAATCCACTGAAGGTCAAAGAGCGGGCGCGCAGACCTATTGACGCCCGCCATTGATATATGTACCAGTTAGTTCACAAATAGACCATAACACCCTCGTGAGGGGACCTTCATGCATTTCAAGATGCGTTTCATTGTGCAAAGCTCCGTGCTGGCGGTGGCGCTGTCCTGTGCCCAGTCGGCCTATGCCCAGGAGGCCAAGCCTGACGCCGAAATCATCGTTACCGGATCGAGCATCGAGGGCGTGGCCCCGGTAGGCTCCAACCTCGTCACCGTCACCCGCACCGATCCTGAGGCGACCGGCGCCCAGACGGCGCAGCAGGTGCTGAGAACCGTCCCCTCGGTGGTCGGCCTGCAAAGCGCCGGGCAAGGCGCCTTTGGTTCAGCGGACGGTTCGGGCGCCAATGGCGCGGTCGGCTATGACGGGCTCAACGCCAACCCGCTGGGCCGCGTGGTGAATATCGGTCTGCGGACCAAATTCTGATCCTCCCCTGCCCCGTCCCGGACCTATGTCCGGGACGGGTCTTTTTGATAGGAAATACAATGACACAGCCTGCCCCTTCCCTCTCTCCTTCCGCAATGGTCGGCATTGGCAAGGGACGGGTGCTGGCCGGACTTTTGGGGCGCGGCATTCTGGAAAGCCGCACGCCGTGGATGCAGGAATGCGAGGCGCAGGCGCAAGGCCTGCATATGGTCTATTCGCTGCTGGATTTTTCGGATCGCGGATGGGGCGATGATGAATTGGGCGCGGCGCTGGACGCGGTGCAGCGGGTCGGCTTTGCCGGGGTCAACGTGACCTTTCCGTTCAAACAGGCCGTGGTGCCGCTGCTTGATGAACTCTCGCCGCAAGCCGCCGCGATCGGGGCGGTCAATACGGTGGCATTTCGCGATGGGCGGCGGATCGGCTATAACACCGATGTCACCGGATTTGCCCATGCGTTTGGCGACAGGATGGGCGGCGAGAAGCTCGACCGCGTACTGCAACTTGGCTGCGGCGGGGCGGGGTCGGCCACGGCTCATGCGCTGCTTTCGCTCAACGGCGTGGCGCATCTGGTGCTGACCGACACCGATCCGGCGCGGGCCGAGGCATTGCGAGCCCAATTGACCGCCGCCTATGGCGAGACCCGCGCCAGCGTGGCCCCCGATGCCGTGCAGGCGGCCACCGATGTGGACGGCATTGTCAATGCCACCCCCATCGGCATGGCCAAATTCCCCGGCATGCCCATTGCGGCCGAGGCGATCAAGCCCCATCACTGGGTTTCGGAAATCATCTATTTCCCGCTCGAAACACAATTGCTGAAAACGGCAAAGGCCCTCGGGTGTCGCACCATGACCGGGCGGGGCATGGCGGTGGGTCAGGCGGTGGATGCTTTCCGCATCTTCACCGGCCTGAGCCCCGACCGGCAAAGGATGTGGGACAGTTTTTCCAAGTTTGAACAGGACGCGAATTGAAGGAGGCAAGGGGATGACATTCAAGACCTCTATCGCCACCGTCTCGATCAGCGGGGCGCTTTCGGACAAGCTGCGCGCGATTGCCGAGGCGGGCTATGGCGGCGCCGAGATCTTCGAGAACGACCTGCTCTCCGCCCCCGAAAGCGCGCGCGAGATCGGGGCGCTGATGCGTGACCTCAATCTGGCCTGCACGATGTTTCAGCCCTTCCGCGATCTGGAAGGGCTTCCCGATGATCTGCGCGCCCGCGCCTTTGAGCGGATGAAGCGCAAGTTTGAAGTGATGGAGCAATTGGGCACCGATCTGGTGCTGCTCTGTTCCAATTGTTCGCCCCACGCGATGGATGACCGCCAGCGGATGCTGGATGATCTCCACGAACTGGGCGAGATGGCCGCCGCCCATGGCAAGCGCGTGGGCTATGAGGCGCTGGCGTGGGGGCGCCATGTGGCTGATCACCGCGACAGTTGGGCGCTGGTGCGCGATTGTGATCACCCGGCCATCGGTCTTGTGCTGGACGGGTTTCATTCGCTGGCCCGCCGCATTCCCTCGGCCAGCATCGGCGACATCCGGCCCGAAAAGCTGTTCATTGTGCAGGTGGCCGATGCGCCGATGCTGGACATGGATTACCTCAACTGGTCGCGCCATTTCCGCTGTATGCCGGGGCAAGGCGACTTTCCGCTGGCCGAATGGGCGGCCGCGATTGCGCGCACCGGCTATGACGGCTGGTGGAGCCTTGAGATCTTCAACGACCGGTTCCGTGCCGGCAGCGCCCATCAGGTGGCACGCGACGGGCATCGCTCGCTGCGCCTGCTGGAGGATCAGGCCGCGCGTCTGTTGAAACGCCCCTCGCCCATGCCGCCGCGCGTCGCGCCGCGCGGTGTGGAATTCATCGAATTTGCCGCATCCCACGAGGAAGCCGAGGATTTCGCCCGCGTGTTCCGCGCTCTGGGCTTTGCGCCGGTGGGTCAGCATCGAAGCAAGGACGTGACCCGCTGGGCACAAGGCGAGATCAATCTGGTCGTCAATTCCGAGCCGGAAGGTCTGGCGCACAGTTTTGATATTGTTCACGGCGGATCGGTCTGCGCCATCGGCCTTGCCGTGCCGGACCAGCAAGCGGCGCTGGACCGCGCACAGGCTTTGGACATTCCCCGCTTTGCCCAGCAGGTGGGCCCGGATGAATGGGAAATCCCCTCGCTGCGCGGCGTGGGGGGCAGCCTGCTCTATCTGGTCGATGCCGAAACACGCGATGCGATGTGGGCCGATGAATTCCCCCGCACCGTCGAACCCGCCCCTGCCAAGCCTTTGCTGTCGCGCGTCGATCATATTGCCCAGACCATGCAGTATGAGGAAATGCTCAGCTGGCTGCTCTATTACCACGCGCTGCTGGACGTGAAGAAAACGCCCCAGCTTGAGATCGCCGATCCGATGGGGTTGGTCTACAGCCAAGCGGTGGAAACCGCCGATGGCGCTTTGCGCTTCACGCTTAACGGCTCGATGGCAGTGCAATCCCTCTCCTCGCGCTTCATTCAGGCCTATTTCGGCGCAGGGGTGCAACATATCGCCTTTGCCAGCGAAGATGTCTTTGCCGCAGCCCAGGCGGCCGCCGACGCGGGCCTGCCGATGCTGGATATCGGCCCCAATTATTACGAGGATCTGGAGGCGAAATATGCTCTCGATCCTGAATTGCTGGCGCGGATGGAGCGGCTCAACATCCTCTATGACCGCGACGGAGACGCCGAATATTTCCAGTTCTACACCCGCGCCGTGGCCAAGCGCGTGTTTTTCGAGGTGGTCGAGCGGCGTGGCTATGACGGCTATGGTGCCGTCAACGCCCCGATCCGATTGAATGCACAGGCCAAATACCGCGACCCGCTCGTCTGAAGCGGGCGCGGATATCCCCCTATGAGGAGAGAATGTGATGAAGGGCATTGCCTTTACCACAAGCATGATAGCGATTGCATTGGGCGCGGGCGCGCTGGACGCCGCCGACCGTTCGATGCAACCGATTCCTTCCGACCCGGTGGAAACCAGCAGCGGCCGCGTGGCGGGCACCGCGCTGGCTTCGGGCGTGCGGGCCTATCTGGGCGTGCCCTTTGCCGCGCCGCCGACCGGCGATCTGCGCTGGGCGCCGCCCAAGCCATCGCACTGGACCGGCATTTTCAACGCTGACCGCAAAGGCCCCGCCTGCATTCAGGTGCTGCGCCCGCATGACATCAACCACTATTTCGGCGAGGAAGCGACCGGCGAGGACTGCCTGACGCTCAACCTGTGGACCAATGCCAAGGCGGGCGAAAAGCGCCCCGTGGTGGTCTTCATCTATGGCGGCGGCTTTACCATCGGCTCGTCCGGCATGGCCAATTATGACGGCGAGGCCATGGCCAAGGCGGGCGCGGTTTTCGTCAATTTCAACTATCGCGTGGGCGCTCTGGGCTTTCTGGCCCATCCTGAACTGACGAAGGAGCAAGGTGGCGCTTCGGGCAATTACGGGCTGATGGACCAGACGCTGGCGCTGCAATGGGTGCGCGACAATATCGCCAAATTCGGCGGCGACCCGGACAAGGTGGTCATCATGGGCCAGTCGGCGGGCGCAGGCTCGGTGGCGGCGCAGGTCTTGGCCCCGGCGGCGCGCGGATTGTTCCGGGCGGCGGTGATGTCGTCGGGCTGCAACCTGCGCGGGGCAAAACCCACCTTGGCGGATGCGGAAAAGATCGGTCTGGCGTTTCAGGAAAAACTCGGCGCGAAAAGCCTGAGCGAGATGCGCGCCATGGCGGCGGACCGTATTCTGGCCATGCAATCGGAATCGCAATTGGGCCTGTCGGTCTCGGGCGTGCGGATCAACGGGCCGATCATCGATGGCCGCTTCCTGCCGCAACAGGCCGCCGATGCCGTGGCCGCCGGCAATTTCGCCAAGGTGCCGATGGTGGCCTCCTTCAACGAGGATGACATGGCTTTCGGCTTTGAGACCATCACCGGTGCCAAGACCGTGGCCGATTATCAGGCGGGCGCGCAAAAGCTGTTCGGCGCGGATGCGGCGGCCTTCCTCAAACTCTATCCGGCCAAAACCGACGCCGATGTGCGCAGCGCCGCCCGCCGCGCGGCGCAGGACGCCAATCTGGCCGCCTCGGCCCGCGCCTGCGCGGTCGATACAGCGGCTCAGGGCGTCCCGGTCTTCATCGACGAATATGCCCGCCGCCATCCCTATATTCCGGGCGTCAAACTGGCCGATCAGGACACCGCGACCGTGGGCGCCTATCACACCGCCGACATCCCCTATTGGTTCGGCACGCAGGACGCCTATAATTCGATCCGCCCCACGCGAAACTGGACCGAATGGGACCGCACCCTGTCGAAACAGATGATGGAGGCGCTGATGGCTCTGGCCAACACCGGATCGCCCGATACGCCCGCCATGCCGTGGAAACCGTGGAGCGCGAAGAATGACACTTTGCTATGGTTTGGCGACAAGGTGGAAACGGTGAAGCTCAATGTGGCTGGACAGACTTGGCTGGCCGCGCATAAGCCTGCTGCCTCGGCCCAGCCACCCCGTTTGTCGCGGCCCCGCGACTAAAGCATAAGGACATGATGGCGATGCGGATTTTGAAGATCGACCATATCAACATCCGCACGCCCCTGTTCGAGGAAACTCTGCGCTTTTACGAGGACTGCCTCGGCATGCAGCGCGGCCCGGCAGGCTCGGTCCATGGGCGGCCGCAGAACCTTTGGCTCTATGCCGATGGCGTGCCGATGATCCATGTCAACGGGCCGACCGGGGATGAAGTGGTGGCCGATATTGGCGTCAAAAGCCGCCTCGACCATTTCGCGCTTTCCTGTGCCGGGCTGGCGCAATGGCGCGCGCATTTGACCGCGCAGGGCGTGGAATTTCGCGAGGCGCGCCTTCAGGGACGCGAGGTGACGCAACTCAATCTGCTCGACCCCAATGGGGTGAAGATCGAGCTGCAATTCGCGGAAATTTAGGCGCTTTCCCGCTCGATCAGGCGGAAGCCGACATCGATGCTGCGCGCCAGCGGAGGCGCACCGGTGGCATGGTGGCGGATGGCGGCAATCGCCTCGCGGGCAATGCGTGATCCGTCGATGTCCACCGTGGTGATCGTGGGCCGCATCGCGCCCGCCAGCGCAGAATTGCCAAAGCCCATCACCGCCAATTGATCGGGCACGCGCAGCCCCGCCGCCTGCGCCTCGACGATAAGGCCCTGCGCCAGATAATCCGAGCCGCAGACCACCACATCGGGCAATTCCGCCATCCGCCGCATATCGGCAAAGATCCGCCGCGCATGGCCAAAGCGCGAGGGGATATCGACCTGCGCCTGGGCCACTTCGCCGCCGCCAAGGGCTTGCCATTCCTCGATAAAACCGTCCGAACGGATGCGCGCCCGCGCGCCCTCGGCCGTCACCAGCAAGGGGCGACGATAGCCCCGCGATTGCAGAAACCGCGCCACATCGCGGCCCACATCGCGGTGCGAGAAACCCACCGCGATGCCCGGCGGATCCTCCGGCAATTCCCAGATCTGGATGAACAGGCCCGGAAAACGCTCGACCAGTTCGCGCGTCTGCGGCCCCAGCGGCGCGGTGGAAATGATCGCATCGACCCGCCGTCCCATCGCCGCCAATATCATCTCATCGGTGCGTTCGGGCGCCACCCCGGTCAGCCCCATCATCACCGTGGTCCCCGCGCCGGCCAGTTCCTCGGCCATGGTCTGGATCGTGTCGTTGAAGATCGAATCCGTCAGATGCGGGATCAGCACCGAAACCATCTTGGATTTCGACGAAGCCAGTCCGCCCGCCAGCATATTGGGAATATAGCCGGTCTGGGCAATCGCCTCGCGGATGCGTTCGGCGGTGGCGGCGGCCACCACCTTGGGATTGTTGAGATAGCGGCTGACCGTGGCGGTCGAAACCGATGCCAGCGCGGCAACATCATCCAGCGTAGGATTGCGGGTGGAAGGCTCGTTCATGCGCTTACACTAGCCGCGCGCACCGCCTCTCACAAGCAGGCATGATGGGTGCAAAGAGGCTCGACGAGCCATCATGCAAGCGCTATCACATAGAGCAAAGCATCCGGGAGAGCACATGAAACAATCCACCAACAGCGCGCTGGAACAGACCATCAGCGCCAAGGTCATCGCGCGGCTGGTGGTGCCTTGCGCGCTTTATATCCTGATCGGGGCGATAGACCGCACCAATGTCGCCTTTGCCGCGCTGGCCATGAACCGCGATCTGGGCCTTTCGCCCGCGCAATACGGGTTTGGCGCAGGGATCTTGTTCGTCGGCTATATGCTGGCCAAATATCCCAGCGTGCTGCTTTATGAGGCTATCGGCATGCACCGCTGGTTGGCGGCGATCACGGCGATCTGGGGGATCTGTTCGGCCTCGATGGCGCTGGTCCAAACCAATGGCCAGCTCTACGCGCTGCGCATCGCCATCGGTTTTGCCGAAGGGGGCCTGTCCTCGGGCCTGATGCTCTATCTCAGCCTCTGGGCCAGCGAGCGGCATCGCGCGGCCATTCTGGCGATCCCGATCATGTCGATCAATGTGGCGCAGGTGATCGGCGCGCCGGTGTCGGGCCTGCTGCTCGACTGGGCCAATCCATGGGGCATCGCGCCGTGGCGGATGATGTTCATCGCCGAGGCATTGCCTGCGCTGGCGCTGGCGATTTTCGCCTATGTCTGGTTCCCCGACACGCCCGATCACGCCCGCTGGCTGGATGCTGAACAGCGCGCATGGATCGGCGCCAATGTGCGCGGCGCGCAAAAGGCACCCTCGGGCGGCGAGCGCTGGGCGGTGCTGCGCAGCAAGGTGGGCTGGACTTGCGCCGCCATCTGGTTCTGCATTCTGGCCAGCAATTACGGCATCATGTTCTGGCTGCCCCAGGTGGTCAAAGGCATGGGCAATCTGACCTCGACCGAGACGGGAACCATCGTCGCCCTGCCCAATGCGGCCAGCGCAATTGGCCTGATCCTGAACGCCCGCCATTCCGACCGCACGGGGGAAAGGTTCCTGCATGTTGCCATCCCGGCCTTGCTGGGCGGGGTCTTGCTGGTCTGCGCATGGTGGCTGGGCGCGGGGGCGGCAGGGCTTTTGTGCCTGATTCTGGGCGGGGCCTGCACGGGTTGCACAGTGGCGGCTTTCTGGGCAATCCCCACGCGGATGCTGGCGCCGCAAAGTCTGGCCATGGGCATTGTCGTCATCAACATGGCGGGCAGTCTGGCGGGCGCGACGGTGCCGCCGTTGATGGGCGTTTTGAAGCAGACGACCGGCTCGTTTCTGCCGCCGACCTTGCTGTTGCTGGGGCTGGCGGTTATGTGCGCGGGACTGGTGATACTGGCGCGGCGACAGATGGCGCGCGCGGCATGAATGGCACGATGCTGGCGCTGGCGATGGTGGCGGCGCTGGGCTCGATGGCGATCCATATGCTGGTCCCCGCCCTGCCCCAACTGGCCAGTGATTTCGCGACCAATGCCCATGGGGCGCAACTGGCGATCAGCATCTACATGATCGGCCTTGGCGCGGCGCAACTGGTGGCCGGGCCTGCGGTGGACAGGCTGGGACGCAGGCCGGTGCTGCTGGCGGGGCTGGCGCTTTATGGGCTGGGGGCGCTGGGCTGCGCGCTGGCCGGGTCTTTGCCGATGCTGCTGGCCGCGCGCGCGGTGCAGGCGGCGGGCGGCGCGGCGGGCGTAGTGACGGCGCGGGTGATGGTGGGCGATCTGTTCGGACGGGACGAAGCCGCCGCGCGGCAGGCCACGCTGATGACCATCGTGCTGATCTCGCCCGCGCTGGCGCCGGTGCTGGGCGGGTTTCTGACCGCGTTGGGCGGATGGAGGACGATACCTATGGTGCTGGCGTTGGTGGCGCTGGGGGTGCTGGCGCTGGTGGGGCCGCGATTGCCGCATGGCGCGCGCAAGGTTTCGGCGCCGGGGGCCGCGCCCAATATGCGGCGTTTGCTGGGCAATGCGCGCTTTACACTCTCCACGCTGGCCATGGCCTCGGCCAGCAGCACTTTGTATATGTTCCTTGCCTCCGCGCCTTTTCTGCTGCGAGATGAAGGACTTGATCCGCGCCGGATAGGGATTGCGCTGCTGGTGGTGGCCGCCGCCTCAATCGGCGGCACGCGGATGGTGCGGCATCTGTCGCGCGGGGGCTATGGGCTGGCGATCGGGACGGGGCTGATCCTTGCCGGGGCCTGCGGGGCGGGTTTGCTGGCAGGCACGGGGCTGCACACGCCCGCCGCGCTGATCGGGCCGATTGTGCTGGTGGGGCTGGGCGCGGGGGTGGCGGGGCCATCGGCCATGGCCATCATCGTCTTTGCCGAGGAAAGCATGGCGGGCACCGCCACCAGCATCGCGGGGGCCACGCAAATGCTGGCCAGCGCCGGGGCCACGCTGGCGCTGGGGCTGATTGCGCCGATGTCGTCATGGCGTCTGGCGCTGGCGATGCTGACCACAGCGGCAGTCTGCGCGGGGGCGGGCTGGTGCGGATCGCGGGCGGCAAAAGCGTATGAGACAGAACAATCTTGACAGAATGCAAGCCCTTTCATAAATGTTCGGCAAAGAGATAAAGGGAGGATGTCATGATCCAGTTTCGCCGCCGCCACGCGCCCGTTTTTGCGCTTTTGCTGGCCAGCACCGCCACGCCTGTTTTGGCGCAAACCGCGCCCAAGGACACCGGATTGGCCGATATTGTCGTGACCGCCGAGCGCCGCGAGCAAAGCCTGCAACAGGTTCCCATCTCGGCCACGGTGCTGAATGCAGAGGATCTGCAACGCAAAGGCGTGGGCAATCTGGCCGATATTCAACAGGTTGCGCCCTCAATTGCGATCAACACGGTCAACCGCTCGACCTTCGTCAACATTCGCGGCGTGGGCATTGCGCAGAGCGCGCCCACCTCGAACCCCGGCGTTGCCTATTACATCGATGGCCAGTTGATCCCGCATGAGCAATTCATCGGGATGAGCTTTTATGATATCGCTTCCATCGAGGTGCTGCGCGGGCCGCAGGGCACGCTGACCGGCCAGAATTCGACCGGCGGCGCGATCTATGTGCGCACGCCCAAGCCGCAATTTGACTCGCTCTCGGCCATGGCCAATCTGACGGCGGGCAATTATGGTCGCTATCGCGCGGAAACGGCGGCCAATATCGGCGGCGAAAATGTCGCCCTGCGTCTGGCCTATGTGCATGAAGAGCGCGACAGCTATACCAAGAACATCGCCGCCAATGCGCAGAGCCAGCCCGGCAATCTGAAGATGGACGCCGTGCGCGGCAATCTGCGCGTGCGCGGCATGGACGGGACGCTGGACCTCAACCTGCGCGCCGAATATTTCAATTCGCGCAGCGACAATATTGCCGTCAAAAACCGCAATGACGCCGTTACCAGCAACCCGTTCCAGATCGAGGAGGACGCGCGCTCCTATCTCAATCAGCACGGCTATCGTCTGGCGATGGACGCCCGCATTGACCTGACCGATCGAGTGCAGTTCCGCACGCTGACCTCGTGGCAGGACGGCAAGACGCTGGACCAGACCGATGGTGACCGCACCGCCACCGCCGCCCCGCGCCCACCCGCCGGCAATGTCGGCCGCGTCAGCCAGTCGAGCACCCAGTTCCAGACCTTCATTCAGGAATTCAACCTGCTCTCTACCGACAAGGGCCCGCTGCAATGGGTGCTGGGCGCGTTCTTCATGGATGAAAAGGTGCCGGTCACGCTGCTGCGCGACAACAACAATGTGCGCGATTTCGTCAGCAGCACCAGCACGATCATCACCACCGCCAAGAACACCACCTATTCCGGTTTTGGCCAGATCAACTATCATTTCAACGACAAGCTCGAACTGGTCGTCGGCGGGCGCTACAGTTGGGACAGTCAGGTCTATACCCGTTTTGCCGTGCCGGGCGCGGGATTTACTCTGCCCTTCACCTCCTCGATTTCCACCAATCAGCTGACCGGCAAGGTGGGGGTGAATTATCATCTGGGCCGCGACGGGCTGCTCTATGTCTCGGCGTCGAAGGGCTATAAGGCGGGCGGCGTCAACCTGACGCCCAACACGCCCAATTTCAGCCCCGAACGCAATTTCGTCTATGAGGCGGGCTTCAAGACCCAATTCCTCGACCGCCATCTGCGCGTCAATGGCGATGTGTTCTATTCGGTTTACAAAGACATCCAGCTTTCCAGCCTGGTGGGCGGGTTGCCCGTCACGCAAAACGCGCTGGGCGGCCATGCCAAGGGGGCCGAACTGGAAGTGACCGGCCAATTCGGCGCGCTGGGGCTGAACATGGGCGCGGGGATTCTGGATGCGCAATTCAGCAATGCGGCCTGTATTTCCGACACCAACGCGGCGGGCACGGATGCCGGATGCCCGACCAACCTGCGTTTTGTGCCGCAGGGGCGCAACCTGCCCTTCTCGCCCAAGCTGACGCTTAACGGCGGCATCCAATACGCCATTCCGTTGGGCGGCGACATCACCGCCACCCCGCGTCTGCAATGGAGCCATGTCTCCAGCCAGAACGCCACGCCCTTCCCCAGCATCAACACGCTGGTGCCGGGGCGCGATCTGCTCGATGCGCGGGTAACCTTTGATTTCCACCATGGCTGGCAGGTGGAAGCCTTTGTCCAGAACCTGACCAACAAGCTCTACATCGCCTCGCAGATCCAGAATTCGTCCAGCGCGGACGGCGGGATCATCTATGGCGCGCCGCGCACCTGGGGCGTGCGCCTGAAGGCCGTGTTCGGCAAGTAATCGAGAGGAAAGCGGGGATCATGCGCAAGATCAGCCTGATGGTGGCCGGTGTCGCGGGGGCGGCGGTCTTTGGCCAATTGGGCGCCGCCGCGCCTGAACGCTGGTGGTCGCCGGGCGAAGGGCGCGTGTTTCCCGCCAGCCTCGATTATCCCAACGATCATGGGACGCTGCGCGTGCTGGTCGATGGCGGGCCGGTGGAGACCAAGGGCCATCCGTTTTTCGAGCCGCTGGGCGCCAATGGCCGCGCCTGCGTCACCTGTCATCAACCTGCCGATGCGATGAGCATTTCGGCGGCCACGGCGGCGGAGCGCTGGAACAAGACAGGCGGCAAAGACCCCCTCTTCGCCGCCATCGACGGCGCCAATTGCCCCAGCCTGCCGCAGGACAGGCGCGAATCCCATTCGCTGCTGATCGAGCGGGGGCTGTTCCGCATTCAATTGCCTTGGCCGGTGCGACAATGGAACGGGCGGCCCGTTACGCCTGATTTCACCATCGAGGTGATGCGCGATCCCAATGGTTGCAATTCGGGGCCGAATTACGGACCGGCGGCGGGCAATATCTCGGTCTATCGCCGGGCGCGGCCAGTGGCGAATATGAAATATCTGCTGGCCGTGGGCTTTCCCTTCGATCCCAAGCAGGGTTTCGCCCTGCCCCGCGATCCTGACGATGGCTCAATGATGTCGGGCAATATCATGGCTGACAATCGCGCGGGCAATCTGCGTATCCAGATGGAGGATGCAGCGCATGGTCATCTGCAATTTGCCAAAGGTTTGAACGCCAAGCAGATCGCCCAGATCCGCGACTTTGAAATGCGCGTCTACACCGCCCAGCAGGTCAGCAAACAGGCAGGCGCGCTCGACAGCATGGACGCCGAGGGCGGGCCGATGAAGCTGAAAAACTCGCAGCCCGGCGCGCTGGGCAGCATCGGCATCCCGGTGTGGAGCGAGTTCGCCAAATGGGAAAAGATCAGCCCCGAGGACGCCAAGACGCTGACGCCCGAACAACTGGCTTTCCGCCAATCGGTGGCACGCGGGGCGCGGGTGTTCCGCGAAAAGATGTTCCTCATCACCGACACGGCGGGCATCAATTCGCGCATCGGCTTTGGCAATCCAGTGCGCAACTCCTGCGTTTTTTGCCATAATATGAGCCAGATGGGCAATGACGTGGCCCCCGGCCAGGTCGACCTTGGCACCACCACCATGCCCTTTGCCGACCCGTGGCGCGATCTGCCGCTGTTCCGCATCACCTGTCTGAAGGCGCCGCACCCCCATTATGGCCGCGTGATCTATACGATGGACCCCGGCTTTGCGATGACCACGGGCCGGTGCGCCGATGTGGGCAAGATCACGCTGCAATCCATGCGGGGGCTGGCCGCCCGCGCGCCCTATTTCTCCAATGGTCTGGCCAAGGATCTGCGCGGCATCGTCGATTATTACGACCGCCGCTATAACATCGGCTATACCGAGCAGGAAAAGCAGGATCTCACCAATATGATGAGTGCGTTGTGATGTTTCGCTTTTTCCTTTCCGCCGCCGCGCTGGTCGCGCCTTTGTCGGCTGCTGCGGCCGAAACCGTCCGCTTCATCGCCTGCCCGATCTATCGCGACGCCGACAGCGGCAAGAAATCGGGCTGCTGGCTGGCCGACGATCCGGCCACAGGCACGCGCTACGATGTGTCGCTCAGCCCGCACAAGCCCGACTGGAACTATGCCGTGATGGTCGAGGGGATCGTCTCGGCCGCCCCGCCCGCGCCCTGCGGCGGCATTGTGCTGGATGCGGTGCGCACCAGTCGGTTGTATGACACGCCCTGCACGCGCCACATGCTGCCGGCCGAGGGCTATCCGGGCCGCCGCTTCGTGCTGCCCAAGCGCAATATCACGCCCTCATCGGTGGCGCGCCCGGTGCCCCCCGGCCCCTATGGCGAGCGGGTCTTTCCGGTCTATTTCGAATTCGGCAATGACTTCCTCGTCTATCAATACAGCGACTATCTGATTGAGCAGGCCAGCAACTGGATCATCGCCGCCAAACCGAAAAAGCTGATCGTCACCGGTTTTGCCGCGACACAGCCAACGGTGATTTCGGGGCGCAGCATGGCCGAACCGGCGGAACTGGCCACCCAGCGCGCCGAGACGATTGCCGAAACGCTGCGCCGTCTGATGCCGGGCATGCCAATCGAAACCGCCGCCGACACCAGCGGCAGCGCAACTCAGGACAAGGATGCCGATGGTCTGCCCGACCAGTCGCGCCGCCGGGTGGAAATCAAGGCGCTCTTCTAAAACAACGCCCCGACATCCGGGCAAGCCTCCAGCGAGAGGATCGCCCGCGCGAGTCCTTGCGGATCGGCGGGCGGCACTTTCGCCCGCGCCGCGCCGTCGAGGAATTTGGCCACCAGCGCCTCCTCGCCCAGCGGCCTTGCCGGACAGCCGAGCGCATCCTCCTGCCGCGCGCTGATGCTGCGCCCGTCATGCAGATGCAGCGTCAGATGCCCGCCAGCGCCATGCCAGTTTGCCTCCTCCAGAACGCGCGGCGACACTTTGGCCGCCATGGCCAGCACCGCCGGATCGGCCAGCGATGCCGCATCGAAATCATCCAGCCCCACATCCCCGCGCACCAAAGCCAGCGCCAGCGTAAAGGGGATCGAAAACTTCGCATCAATCGCCGTGGCGGGGGACTGCTTGCGCGCCAGAGGCTCGCACAGCATGGTCTGTATCGCATCCACGCCCACCTCGATGCGCGCAATATCCTGCGGCGCGACCTGCATCGCTCTGGCCATCTCGATCATCGCATGGGTGCCCCGACATGAAGGCCAGCGCTTAAAGGTCAGCGCCTCGATCCAAAACCTCTGCCCCAGCCCATCGAGCAGATCGCCCGCGTCATAATGCCCCCCGGCATAGAGCGCGTAAAAGGCCCCCTTGCCCTCCAGAGGCTGCTCAAACCCGGCAACGCCCTCGCGCGCGAGCAAGGCGGACAACACCGCCGCCTGCGCCGGAAAACCTTCGCGCACGGCGCGGATCACGGTGCCCTGCGAATGTTTGATCTCGCCGGGCATCACGTTCTGACACAGCATCAGCGAGAATGCATCACGGACTTGAACCTCCGAAAGGCCCAGCAAAGACGCCGCCCCCGCCGCCGCGCCAAACCCGGCCAGAATCGGCGGCGGATACCACCCGCCCATCTCCATCCTTTGCCGCAGCGCTATCGCCATCCGGCACCCGACATCGCACCCCACCGCCAGCGCGGTCAGGAAACGCCGCCCATCAACCCCGCCCTCGGCCTGCGCCAAGGCAAGCAAGGCAGGAACAAGGCTGGCATTGGGATGGATCGGCGCGCCATCCAGCGCATCCTCATAATCGAGCGCATGGGCCATCGCCCCATTGGCGAGCGCCGCCATCGGCGCGGCAGCGCTCAATCCTGTGCCAAGGATGCGGCCAGGCCCATCCCCGGCGGCGACGCGGATAAAAGGGGCCACCTCGCCCGCCATGCCGCTGGCCCCCAGCATCACGCCGACGGCATCGAGCAGCACCCAGCGCGCGCTGCGCACCGTTGCGGGCGGCAGATCGTCGAACCGGCAATCCGCGACAAAGGCGGAAAGCCGGTCCGACAAGGCATTATCGCACGACATAAAAGTCGATGACGACATGATCCGGCATGCGAATACCCCGCGCGACAAAGGCCGAACGGGCCAGCCATTCCTGCGGCCCTGCCTTCACATCAAAGCGCGGCGTGGTGCGGAAATAATAGGCGGAAGGATCAACCCTTTCACCCTTGGCCAGTTTCTCGGTCACTTCCGGGCTGGCCACGCGCACGCCGGGGTTGGTGATCTCGATCACTGTGCCATCGGCGCTTTTCATGAAATAGCGCGCCTCGACCTTGGTCAGGCCGCCGGGCATGATCGTCTGCCAATCGCCGCCGCCGGGCAGGATCGTGCCCTTGAGCAGGGGTCCATCGACTGTGCCGCCGGTGATGGCAATAAAGCGCTTGCGGCCGCCCGCTACCTCGCCCTGCTCCACCGGCGGGGCAAGCGTAATGCGCGCGGTGAACGCGTAATCGAGCGTGGGCGCAGGGGCAGCCGGGCCTTGGCCCACTGCGGGCGAAGCGGCGAGCGCAAGGCCCGCCGCGATCAATCCCTTGCCCATCAGATGGGGAAATGCCCGTCCTGGGTTTCGACGGTGATCCAGCGGGTTTCGGTGAAGCTGTCGATGCCCTGCCGCCCGCCGAAGCGGCCATAGCCCGAAGCACCAACGCCGCCGAAGGGCATTTGCGCCTCGTCATGGACGGTCGCGCCGTTGATGTGGCAGATGCCGCTCTTGATCTGCTTGGCCAGACGCAAGCCCTTGGCGATGTCACGCGTGAAGACCGCCGCCGAGAGGCCATATTCGGTGTCATTGGCCAGCTCGATCGCATGGGCCTCATCGCGCGCGCGGATGATGCCGACCACCGGGCCAAAGCTTTCATCGCGGAACAGCTTCATGTCCGGCGTCACCTTATCGACCAGATGCGCGGGCATCACGACATTGAGCGTGGTTTCCCCGCCCGTCAGCAGCACCGCGCCCTTGGCCACGGCATCGTCCACAAGGCTGAGGCAATGCGCCACCGTCTTGGCATCGACCACCCCGCCCAGCGGCGTGTTGCCCAGACGCGGGTCGCCTGCGGTCAAGGTCTTGACCTTGGCGGCGAATTTTTCCGCAAATTCATCCGCCACGGCGTCCACCACGATGATCCGCTCGGTGCTCATGCAGATCTGGCCCTGGTTCATATAGGCCCCGAAAGCCGCCGCCTTGACTGCCTCGTCCAGATCAGCGTCCGCGCAGATCACCAAAGGTGCCTTGCCGCCCAGTTCGAGCAGGCAGGGCTTCAATTGCTGCGCAGCACGCGTGGCGATGATGCGGCCAACGGCAGTGCTGCCGGTGAAGTTGATGCGCTTGACTTCCGGTGCATCGATCAGCGCGCCCACCACGTCCGCCGCATCGGCCGGAGCATTGGTCACGACATTGACCACGCCTTCGGGGAAACCGGCCTCGGCAAAGGCCTCGATGATGAGGGCATGGGTGCGCGGGCACTGTTCCGACGCCTTCAAAATCACCGCATTGCCGCAGGCCAAAGGCGTGGCAATCGCGCGCACGCCAAGGATGATCGGCGCATTCCACGGCGCAATGCCAAGGATCACACCGACGGGTTCACGCAGCGCCATCGCCAGACAGCCGGGCTTGTCCGAGGGGATCACTTCGCCCGAAATCTGGGTGGTGAGGCTCGCGGCCTCGCGCACCATCGACACGGCAAGGCCAAGGTTGAACATCGCCCAGCCAGCGGTCGCGCCGATCTCGCCCATCATCGCGGCGACGAATTCGTCCTTCTTGGCCGCCAGAGCATCGGCCGCCTTTTGCAGCACCGCGCGGCGGGCATTCGGACCCATCGCGCCCCATGCCGGCTGCGCCGCCGCCGCACGCGCAGCAATCGCCCCCATCTCGCCCGCCTGCATCGCCACCGCCGAGGAGGCAACCTCTCCCGTCACGGGGTTCAATCTCGTGAATTCCATGCGATCAGCCTTTCAAAAGCATCCTGACATTCTGCTATTATTGATAGCAATATTATATCTATTCGCAAGGCGCAAGCGCCCAACCGTCATCCATCATGGAAAAAGTGATCTTGCCATGCAGATCCGACAATGCAAGCGTTGTCATCTCCTGAAAAATAGGCAAAACATGAAGCCGCCATAAAAGGAGACAAGGATGCCCCGTTATCGCCTGCCCCTCGCGGCCGCGCTGCTCGGTCTTGCCGGCGCCGCCATCGCGCAAACGCCGCCGCGCGCCCCGGCCCTGACGCCCGAGCAGGAGGCCGAACGCATCGCCGCGCGCAATCTGCCCAATGTTCCCGGTTCCGGCCCCTATCCCGCGATCATGGAGGTCAATCCCGGTCTGCCCAATCACGTCATCTACCGCCCCGCCTCCATGCCTGCGGCCAAGCTGGGCGTGCTGGTCTGGGGCAATGGCGGGTGTCAGGAGGATGGCGCCAGCGCGCGCCAGCATCTGCTGGAGATCGCCAGCCATGGCTATGTCGTGATCGCGCCGGGCCGCATCCTGTCGGGCCCCACTGCAACCGAAAAATTGCCCGAACCGGCCCCCGGTGCGCCGCGCCATCTGGATGCGCCCACCAAGGGCACCGATGTGCTGGCCGGCCTCGATTGGGCGCTGAAGGAAAACGCGCGGGCGGGAAGCCCGTATAGGGGCCATATCGACCCCAAACAAACCGCCGTTGCGGGCCACAGTTGCGGCGGGTTGCAGGCGCTGGAAGTGGCCCGTGATCCACGCATCCACGCCGTGCTGATCCACAACAGCGGCGTCTTTGCCGATGGCAGCAACCCGATTGCCGGGATCAATGTGACCAAGGCGCTGCTCAAAGACATTCACACGCCGATCATCTATATTCTGGGCGGGCCGGGCGACATTGCCTATCCCAACGGCACCGACGATTACGCGCGGATCGAGCATGTTCCCGCCGTTCTGGTCAACCTGCCGGTGGGCCATGGCGGCACTTTCTCCAAACCCTATGGCGGGGCGGTGGCACAGGTTGCGGTCGACTGGCTGGAATGGCAATTGCGCGGGGATAAAAGCGCAGGCCGGACTTTCAAGGGCCCGGCCTGTCGCCTTTGCGTTGCGCCCGGATGGAGCATTGAGCGCAAGCACATGGATTGAATATCAACGGCAGCTGCGGTCCCGGAAACAGGGCCGCAGCATCGGCGCGGGCGTATGGGCAACAAATCCGGTCGCCGGATTATCCCATACGCCCGTGTCCAGCCGCTTTTCCATCTGACGCAAGGATGCCACCAGCACCTCACCCGAAAAGCCGCAATGGCCCGCCTGGGCCAGCCACATGGCACTGAACATGCCCGGATCGGCCGCCTCGCCATAGGCGCGCTGCAGCGAGGGCGAGGTCGCGCCATCCCCGATCGCCTGAACCGAGAGCAGCGGGACGGAAGGCCGCGCCGTGGGCGTATAATGCGCCATCATGTAATTGACCGCCGCGGGTTTGGCCGCCACCCGCGCGCCCGCATTCAGCCGCGCCAGATCCGCCTTCAGGTCCAGCCCCGCCTTGGCATAAAGCGCCTCGACAAAGGCGCGGCGGCCCGATTGGGCGAGTTGCGCCACGTAATCGACGCCCGTATTCCATGAAAACACCCCGCCCGCGCGCTTTTCCTGATCCGCGCGGGGCAGAAAGATGCCCATGGTGAAAGCAGCGCCGATTTCATCGACCTGCGCCTCGACATCGCCATCGGCGGGGCGGGGATGGTCGCGGCGGGTCCAGCCCGGAATGCCGCCCAGCACACCCGCCAGCGCCAGACGCGCCCTGCCCTGCGGCGTGGTCAGCGCGCTCTGCACGGCACCTTGCGCCTTTTGGCCGTTGGCCATGTCATCGGCAATGCCGGTCAATTGCAGGCTATTGTCGGCCATCAGGGTGCGGAATGTATAGGCCCCGTCCAGCGCCATATTCATCATGCCCACCGCCCCGCCAATCGAGGGACAGAAGGCAATAGCGCCATCCACCGCAGGCTTTGCCGCCTCGGCCAGCGCCGTGGTGACAAGGCCGCCCATCGAATTGCCCCATGCGATGATGCGTTTGGGCTTGCCATAGGTCTGGGCAAAAGCGGCAATCGCCTGCGTCTGGGCCGGCACGGCCTCGGCCAGCGACCAACCCGCCGCGCCGTAATCGCTGGCCAACAGCGCATAGCCCTTTTCCAGCAACAGCGCCCTGGCATTGGCAGGCGCCAGTTCGGGCGCGCCTAACCGCGCCGAATAGCCCCGGCCCCAGACCAGCAGCGTCCCGTTCCAGTTGGCCGGAACCTGCGCGGCCCATTTCGCGCCGGATTTCAGCGCGCCCTCGGCGGTTTCGGGCACCCGCGCACCCCAATGCAAAGGCTGGGCGGCGGCGGGCGCGGCCATCACGGCCGTGGCAAACAAGACGTGGCGAAGATGCATGCGATCTGTTTTCCTGACGCAAAAACGGGGCCGGTTGACCCGGCCCCGCCGCGACCCGTTCAGGGCTTGACGATAGGCAGACTGACGCTCGATGGATGCGCCGCATCGCTGATCAGCGTGATCCGCGCGGGTTGCGAATTGGCGCTGCGGGCCCTTTCGCGGTAATCCGATCCGGCAAAAGTGAACTGGATGCGGTGCCCCTTGGCCCAGACATAGGAGGTAGGCATCAGGTCGAACTGCATCCGCACCGGCTCGCCCGGTTTCAGCATCTGCGCATCCTCGGCATAGGCGCGATGCCACGGCAGGCCGGGCAAAGCCCATGGCGCCTTGTCGGTCTTGCGCAGCGACGCCTTGAGGCGGCCCTCGGTCACAACCTTGACGCTGCCATCGGGCGCGACATCCTCCAGCAGGAGAAAGAGGTTGGCATCGGGCGTGTCGGCCGCGATCCAGACATCGGCCAGCCCATGGCCCGTCACCTCGACCGGCGCGGCCAGCGCTTTGCCCGCCACGGAGAAACCGGCGCCCTTGGGGTGGCACGGCTGCATCGTGGGGCCGCCGCCCTCGCCCACGCAAGGCGTGGCGTAATCGACGGCAAAACTGGTGGTGAGCGGCGCCGGTTTGGCGGCCCCGCTTTCCAGCCCCTTGGCGGTGATGGCAAAACTGGTCTGCGGCGCCTGCGGCAAGGGCCATTGGGTCGCGCTGCGCCATTCATCGGCGCCGACGGTGTAATAATGGATCGGCGGATCGCGGTCGATGCCGGTGTCGATGCCCTTCAGGTGGCGGTCAAAGAACCGATGCGCCTCCTCGACAAGGCCAAAGCCGTCATTCTGACAATGCAGCCAGTCCCCGATCAGGATGCGCGTGCCGGGGATGTTGAGGAAGGTGATCAGCCCCTGATCGCGCAATTCATCGCGCCATCCGCCCACGACATAGAGCGCCGTTCCCGACCGCCGCATCTGGTTGGCATAGGAGGACGCGCTGCCCTCGGCCCAGAAGGTGCTTTGCACGCTGGGCGCCCAGCTGTCGCGGTAGGGGAGCGATTTCCACAGTTCGAACAAAGGCGTGGCGCGCTGATGCTCCTCGGCGGCCTTGCGCAGCATCACCTTGTTTTCATCGCCATCGATGGGGGGGATGGCCATGTCCTGCTCGATGGTGCGCGTGGGGCCGGTGCCCCATTGGGCAAAGATGCCCCCGCGCCGCATCGCGTCATATTTGTTCCAACTGAAGCAGCCCGCGAACACGGCTTTCAGATGCGGATTGCCGCCCGTCATCGCATGAACCGCCGCATCGCCGGTGTTCGAACAGCCATATTGGCCGACAATGCCGTTCGACCACGGCTGATCGGCCAGCCAGTCGATCATTTCATAGGCATCGGCATCCTCGTTGCGCTCATGGTATCCGCGCATCGTGCCAAAGCTCTGCCCATTGCCGCGCCGGGCGACCTGCACCACGACATAGCCGTAATCGGTAAGGCCCGGTATCGAGCGGAACCCCGCCGCACGCGGGCCGGTGCCATCGGCGGCCTCCTGCGTGGCGGACAAAGTGTGGTGCCAGATGACGGGGAAACGCCCCTCGGCCGGTTTGCCGTCCACCGCCGGGCGCGCCACCGTAACGGCCAGACGCGTCCCGTCGCGCATCCGCACGTAAAAGCTCTGGCGGATCTGGGAATTATAGGTCTTGGGCGGCTGATAATGGCCAAAGCTGGAAGGCGCGGCGGCAGGGGCCAGAGCGGCAGGAGCCTGCGCCCCCGCCACCCCAGCCTGCGCCATGGCCCCCGCCACGGCGCAGGCCAAAAGAACGGAGCGCATCAGAACTTCTTCCTCGCGCTGACCGCGATCAGGCGGCCGATCGGATCGGACGCGGTGGCGTCATAGCCGCCACTGCCGTTCGAGCTGGGCGCGATGTTGACATAGGGCGGCTTGATGTTGAAAACATTGCGGATTTCAAGACCAAGATTGAACGGATTATCCGCATCGCCCACCTTGAAATTGATCACCGCGTCGATCGGCGTATAGCTTTTGACCGCCTGCGGCGTGGAGATCGCATTATTGGTATATCCGCCCACATGGGTGGCGCGCAGCAGGACGCCGAAGCGATCCATTTCCCAATTGATGGTGGCCCGCGCGCGGAAGCGCAGCGGCTGGAAAATCAGGTTGAGCTGGCTGATGAAAGGTGCGGCGGGGGCCTGCTGCGTCTTGAAGCCCAGATTGTAGGTTCCGCTGACGGCCAGAGTGAAGCGACCGGCCT
Source organism: Novosphingobium humi (assembly GCF_028607105.1). Classification (GTDB taxonomy): domain Bacteria; phylum Pseudomonadota; class Alphaproteobacteria; order Sphingomonadales; family Sphingomonadaceae; genus Novosphingobium; species Novosphingobium humi. Next base: position 2,076,714 of record NZ_CP117417.1, read on the forward strand.
TGTCTGTGTCGATCACATGGCTGGCCGTGAAATCGAGGCCCCGCGTGATCGAGCGGCCCAGATTCTGGCTGCGCCCATCAACGAAGAGCGTCACATTGCTGGGGCTGCCGCCGGGGAAGGCGCCCGCAACCGTCAGACCCTGCGCCACATATTGCGCGGCCAGCACGCCTGCGGCCGAACCCTGCGTGATCAGGCCGGTGCCGTCATATTGCGACACGCGGTTGAGCAGCGAGAGATCCGAAAGCAGCGCGATGACCTGATTTTTGTAATCCACGTTGAAATAGGTCAGCGAGAACTTGGTCCGTCGCGTCGGCTGGAAATCAGCGCCCAGCGACCATGTCGTGGCGGTTTCGGGCTTGAGGTTGAGATTGCCGCCCGACAGCGCCACCCCGGTGATCGGCGCGCCGCCGGTGGGGTTCTGATAGGATTGCACGAAAAGCCCGTTCGAATTGCCGTAGATCTGCGGCAAGGTCGGCGCGCGGAAAGACGTGCCATAGGACCCGCGCAGGGTCAGGCTTTCGACCGGCTTCCAGTTCACGCCGAATTTGGGATTGGTGGTTTGCCCGACATCGGAATATTTATCGTAACGGACCGCCGCATCGATCTCCAGCTTTTGCAGGCCCGGCACCGCATTGTCGGGGCCAAACACCGGGATCACGAGTTCAGCATAGGCCGAATCCACCCGCCGCCCCGGATTGGTCCAGGTATAAGGCACGCTAGGATTGCCGCGCTGGCTGCCCAGCGAGACGTTGAATTCCTGGCCTTCATAACCGGCGGCCAGCTTGACCTGACCGGCGGGCAGATTGAACAGCGGACCGTTCACCCGCGCCTCATAGCCGACAAAGCGGCCGATGGTGGGGGCATAGAACACCTGGTTGAAAATGCCCGCAAGCGTGGCCGCCGACGTGCGGCCAAGGCCATAGGGATCAAAGGCGGTGGCCGGATTGCTGCTGGCCAGCGCGGCGTTCAGCGCGCCATTGTTCGTACCCAGCGTGCTGGCCGAAATGTCATAGGTGCGCCCCTTGCCCACCAAGGCCTCGAACTGCCAGTTCTTGGGCAGCTTGATCTTCACCCCCGGCGTGATCTGCCAGCTTTCCGAATGGCCATAGCTGGCGTTGCGCGCCACATCGCCCGAGAAATTATAGCCCAGCGTATAGGACGTGCCGGTAAAGCCCGTGGGCCGCACAAAGAACGCATTGGTCTGCGGCACGGTCAGCGTCGCGCTGCTGTAGGCAGGCAGGCGGTAGAAGGAGCGATAGGAATAGAAGCCGTCGACGAAAAATTCGAGCCAGTCGGTAGCCTTGAAATTGGCGGTCATGTTGGCCGAGTCATATTTCTGGCGCGGGATCAGGTCCTGCCCTTGCAGATCATCGCAGCGGTTGCTGGTGCCTGCGGTCAATTGCGAGGGGCTGGTGACGCCGCCCGCCGGAATGGCGTAATTGACGCCGCCCGCCGTGATCGTGCCGGGGTTGCAGCGCGTGACCGAATAGTCATTGCCGCCAAAGCGCGTCTGGTTCGAGGTGAAGAAGGGGCGGTCCGAACCGTTCAGGTTTGATTTTTCAACATGTTCATAGGCGACCATGAACTGGCCGCGATCAAATTTATGGCCATAGGCGGCCCCGGCCATCTTTTCATTATAGGCCCCGTCCGAGGCGATGCCGCCGCGCGCGGTGACCTCCAGCCCGTTGAGGCTGCGGCGCGGGATCAGGTTGACCACGCCCGCCACCGCGTCCGAACCATAAATGGCCGATGCGCCATCGGCCACCACCTCAATCCGCTCAACGCCCAGTGTCGGCAGGGTGGACGGGTCGATCGAACGGCTGTTGTTGGTGACGCGGTGGCCATCGACGATGATCAGCGTGGCATTCGGCCCGATCCCGCGCAGGTTGATCGAGTTCGAATAGACGATATTGCCCGCGCCGCCCGATTGCCCGCGCGAATTTTCCGACACGCCAAGGTCAAACACCTGCGGCAGATCGCGGATCGCGCGGTCGATGGTGACGCGGCCCGTGGCGGCAATGTCGGCGTTGGACAGGGCCGTGACGGTCGAACCGATGGGGGCCTCGCCGCGCACGCGACTGCCCGTCACGATGATATCGGCATTGGTGGCGGCTTCCTGCGCCCCCTGCGCGCATGCCGCGGACGCAGACAGCGCCCCGGCCAGAACCGTGCCTGTCAGCACGGCCGCACGGAACTTACGATGGTTCATGGCATCCTCCCAAGAATTGCAAGCGATTACAGGAATAGTCCGCTGAGCGAGATGGATGCGCTGTGTCGCATGATGCCGGGCACCTTTCCTCTCCTCACAAGCCGGTGGCCGGATTCGGCCTTGCCAGACGGAACTTATGCGTTCTTGAGGATGAAGATGCGTAAATTAGTTGAATGAGTCAACTATATTTTTTTTGGATCAATTTTCCGCAACGCAGCATTGCCGCCCCTCACTCTTCGCGCACGCACACTGCATACATCCGGTCGAGCAATTCGCTGAGCAACATCAATTCTGCAGGAGAAAGCTGGTGCAGCACGGCATTCTCGGTGGTCGAGACAACCGCGAAGATTTCCTCCAGTTCACGCTCGCCCTCGGCGGTAATGTAAAGCGCGTGGCGCCGCCGATCCTGGGTCGAACGCTTGCGCGTGGCCCAGCCGCGACGCTCCAGATCATCGAGCAAACTGACCGTCACCGACTTGTCCATCGCAATTTCGCGGGAAAGCTCGGCCTGCGAGATCCCCGGATTGGCCGAGATCAGCGCCAGCGAGGAAAACAGGCCCGATCGCAGCCCCCGGTTGGCCGTGGCGTTGACGAAATCGCGCGAGAGCTGATTTTGCACCCGGCGCAGGCGAAAGCCGACATAATCGCCCAGCCGCCCCAGTTTCACGCCAGTTGCCGTCTCTGCCTTATTCATCCGCAAACCCGATCCCATTTAGTTGACATATTCAACGATTGAATTAATCTACCTTCTCGGTGACTCGGCCATTAGACGCCTGACACAGGGTGATGTCAACGCCGTGCGCCGCCGCAAAGATCCGGTCGTCCAAGCAAGCCGGCACCAAGGGAAGAGAGCAAGATGCCCCCACCACCGCCCCATGGCGTTCTCGATGGCGATGAAACCAGACCTTCCGTATTGCGCCGCCTTGCCTATGGGCTGGGCGCGGTCGGGCTGGGATTGGCCGCATTGTCCGATTTCATTGCCGTGGCGGGGCGCCATCTGGGGCTGCATCTGCTCGGCTCGATTGAACTGACGCAGACGGGCATCGTCTTTCTGGGCGCCGGGGCGATGCTTTACGCCACGCTTGAGCGCCATCATGCAAGCGTTCACATGGTCACATCCCGCCTTTCCGCCCCCACCGCCGCCCTGCTGCGCCGGATCATGTCGGTGGTTTCTGCGGCTGTGTTTCTGGGCGTGGCCATCGGCACGACATGGGTGATGGGCGACCTGTGGAACGGGTATGAGATGACCGAATTGCTGGAAATCCCGATCCGCTGGCTGCGCGCGCTGTGGCTGCTGGCCAGTTTCGCCATCGCCGCCCTGTTCCTGCGTCAGGCCTTCCAGAGCGACGCGCCCCGCAACGATGGGGGCGAGGCATGAGTCCCGAACTGATCGGCGGGATCGGCATTGCCTTGCTGCTGGCCATGCTGGCGGGGGGTATTCCTATCGGCATCGGGCTGATGCTGGCGGGTATTGGCGGCATGGCGGTGATGATTTCGCCCGAGGCCGCGCTCATCAAGGCGGGGGTCGTTTCCTATGAGGTGATCTCAAAATACGAACTGGGCGTTTTGCCGCTGTTTCTGCTGATGGCGCATATCTGTTTCGCCGCCGGGGCCAGCCGCGATTTCTTTGCCGTGGCGGCGCGCTTTGTCGGCCATCGGCGGGGCGGGCTGGCGCTGGCCTCGATCGGGGGATGCGCGGGGTTTGGTGCGATTTCCGGCTCGTCGCTGGCGACGGTCGCCACGATTTCCTCGGTTGCCCTGCCCGAAATGCGCAAGGCGGGGTATAATCCCGGCTTTGCCGCAGGCGCTTTGGCCGCCGGGGGCACGCTGGGTTCGCTGGTCCCGCCCTCGGGCGCACTGATCGTGTTTGGCATCATCGCCGAACAATCCATCGGCAAACTCTTCGCCGCCTCGCTGATCCCGGTGGCGACGCAGGCGATCTCCTATCTCATCACCATCATTATCCTGTGCACCATCAACCCCGCCCTTGGTCCGGCCAGCACGCGCGCCACATGGGGGCAGCGCCTGCGCGCGATGGGCAAGATCGCCGATATCGTAACGATGATCACCTTTGTCATCGGCGGGCTGATGATCGGTTGGTTCACGCCGACCGAGGCCGCTTCGGTGGGCGTTGTCGCCTCGCTGGGCCTGCTGGCGCTGCGCGGGGGCTTTACGCTTGCCGCGCTGAAACAGGCCGCCCATGCCACCTTGCGCACGGCGGGGATGATCTATGTCATCATCATCGGGGCGATGCTGTTCGCCACCTTTATCTCGATCACCGGCATAACCGAGGCGATGTCGGGCGCGGTGATCGGCCTGCATGCCAGCCCGGTTCTGGCGATCATCGTGATGACGCTGGTGCTGCTCCTGCTGGGCAGTTTCCTTGATGGCGTGGCGTTGATGCTGCTCACCACGCCGATCTTTCTGCCCATTGCCGAGCATCTGGGCTACAGCCCGATCTGGTTTGGCATCTTCCTCGTCCGCACGATGGAGCTGGGCTTTGTCCATCCGCCGCTGGGTCTCAACATCTATGTGTTGCAAGGCGTGGCCAAGGATCTCTCGCTGGGCACGATTTTCCGGGGGGTGATCCCCTTCCTCGTTGCCGATTTTCTGCATCTGGGCGCGATCATTGCCTTTCCGGCGATGGCGCTCTGGCTGCCCAAGATGATGGGGGCCTGAACCCATGCGCAAGTCTCTTACTCTCGCTATCGCCGCGATGCTGGCGGGCTGCTCCGCCCAATCTCCCGCCCCCGGCCCCAAAGCCGAATATACGCTGACCTATGCCAGCCCCTATCCTCCGACTCACCCCTTCAGCCGCGCCGACATTGCGTGGATGGCGCAGGTGGAAAAAGACAGCGGCGGGCGCATCGCCTTCAAGCCCTATTGGTCGGGTGCGCTGATTTCGTCCGACATGAGCATCACCGAAATCCGCCATGGTCTTGCCGACATCGGCCTGATCACGCCGATCTACACGCGCGGCGGGGTCCATCTGCAGCGCACGCAGGCGGGCTTTTACGGCGGCGTCAAAACCATGGAGGATCAGGTCAGCATCTATGACTGTCTGGCCGCGCGTTTCCCGCAATTGTCGAATGAATTGCCGGGCCTGCATGTGCTGGCGGTTCAAGGCGGCAATTTCCCCGGAATCATGACGCGCAACCGCCCGGTGCGCACATTGGCAGACCTCAAGGGCCTGCGCCTGCGCGCGCAAACCGACAGCATCGACGTGCTGCGCGCGCTGGGCGCCGATCCGGTGAACATGCCGATGGCCGAGGTCTATTCCGCGCTGGCCAAGGGGGTGATCGACGGCGTGGTGGCGCCCGCCGACACGATCAAGAGCCTGCACTTCTCCGAGGTCGCGCATTATTTCACCACGCTGCGCCTCAGCCGGGGCGGCTATCCGGCCCGCGCCATGTCCGACATCGCCTGGCGCCGCCTGCCGCCGGATCTGCAAAATGTGCTCAATGCCGCCAAGCCCAAGTGGGAGGCGCAATTGAACGCCAACAACGCCAAGGCGGAAAAGGCCGGCATCGCCTTTGCCAAGGACCATGGGGTGATGATCATCCCCCTGCCCGCCGCCGACCAGACCCGTTTCGATGCGCTGTATAACCGCTTTGCCCTTGATCAGGCCCGCCGCCTTTCGGCCGTTGGCATCGATGGAGAACCGGTGTTCCGCGCCGCCCAAGCCCTCATTGCCAGCGGCCAGACCCGCTGCACCAAGGATATGCCCCATGACTGACCAGACCCGCCCTCTCGAAGGGCTGACCGTTCTTGATCTCACCCGCGCGTTGGCGGGGCCTTATGCCACGCTGCTGCTGGCCGGATTGGGCGCCAAGGTCATCAAGATCGAGGAACCGCAAGGTGGCGACCTTGCCCGCGAAAACAGCCCCTATCTGGGCCGCGAAGGCATCATGGTCGAGCGAGCGCATGAGGATGACATTTCCTTGTCTCACCTCACGCGGGCGCGGGGCAAATATGGCGTCTCGCTCAACCTGAAACACCCGGATGGCAAGAAACTGTTCATGGAACTGGTGGCCAAGGCCGATATCGTGGTGGAGAATTTCACCGCGGGCACCGCCGACCGGCTGGGCGTGGGCTATGAAGCCTGCGCGCAGGTCAACCCGCGCATCGTCTTCGCCTCGCTTTCCGGCTTTGGCGCGAATGACCGTTCGGGCAAGGCGATGGACGTCATCATCCAGGCATTGTCGGGCGCAATGTTCACCAGCGGCGAGCCGGGCCATCCGCCCGTGCGCATCGGCATTCCGATTGCCGATATGCTGGCCCCGGTGTTCACCGTGATCGGCATCCTTGCCGCCATCGAACAGCGCCACCGCACCGGGGTCGGCCAACATGTGGATGTCTCGATGCTGGGGGCGCTGACATCTTTTGTGGCGATTGAAAACTGGTCCGCCATGGCCGCGGCGGGCATGCCCGCGCGCACAGGCCTGACGGTTCAGCGCCTTTCGCCCTTTGGCGTGTTTGAATGCGCCGATGGCTATGTGGCCGTGGTCGCGGTGCATGAACCCCTTGCCCGCGGCCTGTTCGACGCCATGGGCCAGCGCGAGCTTGGCGATGACCCGCGCTTTGCCAACCGCGACGCGCGCGTGGCCAATGCCGAGGTGCTGGAAGCCACGATCAATGCGTGGAGCCGCCAGTTGCCCATGGCGCAGGTCTGCCGCCTGCTGGAGGAGCGCGGCGTACCCGTTGCCCCGGTGCGCCATCCCGAAGACGCTCTGGTCGACCCGCGCGTAGTCGAGCGCCACGAAACCATGGCGGTCGAACATCCCACCTATGGCTCGAATGTCGATCTGCGCACGGCGGGCATCCCGATCCAGTTCTCCGCCGCCAGCACCGGTTTCGACGATGCGCTGCCGGTCTATATCGGCCAGCACAATGAGGATGTTTATGCGCAATATCTGGGCCTCTCGCCCGACGATGTGGCGCGGCTGAAGGCTCAGGGCGTGATCTGATGCTGGATTTTTTCCATCAGGCCTACGCCGATCCATCCGGCGCAGCCGCCCGCGCGCCGATCATCCGCACGCTGGGCTTCGATGCGCCGCGCTCCGCGCTGCTGGGCGCGGGCCTTCAGCCGGTGCGTCTGGTCGCGCCGCGCCTTTCGGCAACGCCCCGCGCCGATGCCGTGATGGGCCATGCGGCCATGGGCCATCGCGGCAAATGCCTGCTGGAAGTGTTGCTGTCATGGGATGACACGCCGCTGCTGATCACCGCGGCCGATGGCGAACAGCCGCAGATCTTCGCCGCCCTGCGCGAGTTGGGGCGGCAGGGCGAGGCCGTGCCACAACACATGCATTTCCTCGATCTGCTCCATCTGCCGCGCGCTGCGTCTATGGCCTATAATGAGGCCCGCATGGCGCAGATGGCCGATTGGCTGGCGAGGCTGGAGCGCGCGGAGCCTCTTGCCGATGCGCAGGCCCTGCTCGCCCATCAGGCCCATCTGCTCGACGCGCTGGGCGAGGCGCGGCGGAGGGGCAAGATCAGCGGCAGTGATGCGCTGGCGGTGATCGGTGCCTCGGCCATATTGCACCCCGCCGACTATAACCCCGCGCTCGAAGAATTGCTGGTGGATCTTGTCGCCGCGCCCGAAATTCCGGGACGCCGCCTGTTCATCACCGGCACCCCGCATGAGGGCCTTGAACTCTATCAGGCCATTGAGGCCGAAGGCTGGCTCATCGTGGGCGAGGATCACGCATGGGGCCAGAGTTTTGCCCATGCCCCCTGCCCGCCGCGTATCGACATGGCGGGCGGGCGGCGGATCGCCTCGGCGGCCACGGCCTGCGGGGCGGATGCCGTGCTTCATCTCTCCATCGGCGGCGATGAAGCCGCGCCATGGCAAGAGGCCGCGATCCGCCGTGCCCTGCCCGATATGGCCTTTACCGCGCTGCGCTGTGATGCCTTGCCCGACGGGCCTTTCTTGACGCGCCTGCGTGGAGAGGCCGAACCGCCCCGAGCAACCAAACCGCCGCGCGCCGCGCCGCGCAAGGGCGACAAGCGCAGCCGCAAATCTCTGGAATCCGTCGCCAATTTCAACGCCTATCAGCGCGAATGGTTTGCCGATCTGCGCGCCAAAGTCGCCGCGGGCAGCCCCTTTGCCATGGTGAACGCGAATGCCCCGCAGGAAATCCTGCGCGCGATGGACATACCCTTTGTGGTCAACCAGTGGTGGGCCTCGATCGTGGCCGCCAAACAGCAATCGCGCCGTTACCAATCGCTTTTGCGCGACCATCACTATCCCGCCAATGTCGAGGCCTATTCCGCGCAAGGCATTGCCGCCGCCTTTGATGATGACGCCGAAAACGCGCCATGGGGCGGATTGCCCCGGCCCGATTTCGTCCATGCCGTCGCCACCAGCGAGCCGACCGCGCGCATCTTTGCCGAATGGGCGCAGGTGACGGGCGCCGCGCCCTTCGTTTATGAAAAGAGCAATGATCCGCGCATGGATCTTTACGGCGACTGGTGGGCGCGCCTGCCCGTCGATTGGGAAAATGCGCTCGAACCCGAACGCATCGACCTGATGACGGCGGAACTGCGCGAGGTGATCGCCACCATCGAGGCCAAGACCGGCCGCCGCTTTGACGAAGCCCGCTTTCGCGCCGTGATGGATCTGGTCAACGAGCAGGAGGATTATTACCGCAAGACCCGCGATCTGATCGCGCGGACAGTGCCCGCCCCGATCGGCATTGTCGATTCCATGCCCGCCACGATGGTGCCGCAATGGCATCGCGGAACGCCATGGGCGCGCGATGCGGCGCGGGCCTTTTATGAAGAGGTCAAGGCGCGGGTCGATGCCGGATTGGCCGCCTGCGAAGGCGAGAGGGTCCGCCTGATGTGGGTGGGCCGGGGTCTGTGGAGCGAGATGGGCTTCTACCAGAAATGGGAGGAAAGCCATGGCGCGGTGTTCGTATGGTCAATGTATCTGGCGCTGGCCGCCGATGGCTATATCCGCGATATTGCGGGCAAGGATGCTCTGCGCGCGCTGGCCTCGCGCTGCATCACGATGGGCGATGAGCTGCGGATGCCGACATGGGCCGGGCCGTGGTATGTGCACGAGGCCCAGACCCACACGATCGACGGCGTGGTGGCGCTGTCGGATGCCGATCCCTTTGTGGTGCGGGCCCTGCGCGCGGCGGGTTATCCGGTGCTGGAGCTGACCGCCGACAATTTCAACCGCGAAGGCGAGGATGGCGCGGCGATCGAGGCGGCGATCACCGCATTTATCGAGGGCGAGGCAGGCCAAAGGGCGGCAGCGCGGGCGACAGGGCGATGACCGCGCTCACCGGCCTCAAGGTGGTCGATTTCAGCCGCTTCCTGCCGGCCGCCTATGCCTCATGGGTGGCCGCCGACATGGGCGCGGATGTGGTGCGGATCGAGCACCCGCGCGAACTGGCCAAGGCCGAGGCGATTTTCGGCAAGGATGAGGATGAGACCGCCGCGCTGCGCCGCCGCGCCCGCCCCTCCTATACGCGGGGCAAGCGCAGCCTGAAGATCAACCCCGGCCATGAGGCAGCCCGGCCCGTGCTGGAGAAACTGATCGCGCGGGCCGATGTGCTGATCGAGGATTACCGCCCCGGCGTGATGGAGGGCATGGGCTATGGCGCGGGGCGGATGCTCGCGCTCAATCCTCAGCTTGTCTATCTCTCGGTCAGCTTTGCCGGGCAGAGCGGGCCGCTGGCAGGGCGCGCGGGGCATGATCCGCTGGCGCTGGCGCTGGCCGGAGCCTTGTCGCGCCTTAATGGCCTACCCACGCCTTCGCTGCCCGGTTTGCAGGTCGCCGATGTGCTGACCGGCGCGCAGGGGACGATTGCCATGCTGCTGGCCCTTGCCGCGCGCGAGCGCAGCGGGCGGGGCCAGCATGTGGATGTGGCGATGGCGGACGCGTGCCTGCCGCTGCTGGCGGTGTCCATGGGGCGTCATGACGATCCCGACGCCGCGCCGCCGCCGGGCCAGTGGCATCCTAAAGGCGGGGTCTGGGAATGCGCCGATGGGCAATTCCTCTGCACCACGGATATGGAGCCTGCCTATTGGCGGCGCTTTTGTGAGGCCATCGGACGGCCCGATTTCGCCGCCATGCAGCACCGCGTCGAGCAGCATCCGATGATGCAGGCGCAAATCGCCGCGATCATGCGAACCCGCCCGCGCGACGAATGGGCCGCGCTTTTGGAGCAATCCGATACGCAGGCCATGCCGGTCTATTCCATGGTCGAGGCGTTGGCCCACCCCCACCACCGCGCGCGCGGGCGGATCATCGAGGTGCCGGTGCCGGGGCAGGAACCGGTGACGCAATTGAGCCTGCCCTTTGGCCTATCCGAAACGCGCAGCGTGCCGCCTCGCCCTGCGGGACACGCCGGGGCCGACAATCAGGCGATCCTGACCGAGCTGGGCTTTGACCCGGCCGGAATCGCCGCCAGCGGGGCGCTCGATGCAGGAGAGAGACAATGATGCCGCTATCGGGTGTGCGCGTGCTGGATTTCACCCATGCCATTGCCGGGCCGACCGCCACGATGACGTTGGCGCAATTGGGGGCCGAGGTCATCAAAATCGAGCCGCCGAAAAAGGGCGACGATTTCCGCCACTATACCGAACATGCCGGTTTGCCGGGCATGTCGGTCCCCTTTGCCGCGGTCAATGCGGGCAAGCGCAGTCTGGCGCTGAACCTGAAAGACCCGCGCGGGGTGAGAATCGCGCGCGATCTGGCCGCACGGGCCGATGTGGTGGCGGAAAATTTCCGCCCCGGCGTGATGGCCCGCCTTGGGCTGGGCTATGAGGATCTGTCGGCGCTCAACCCGCGCCTGATCTGGCTCTCGCTTTCGGGCTTTGGGCAAAGCGGCGATTTGCAGGATCGCGGCGCCTATGACCATATCGCGCAGGCCACATCGGGCATGGCGATGATGAATGCCACCGCCGATGGGCCGCTGAAGATCGGCATTCCGGTGGTGGACAGTTTCACCGGATACCTTGGCGCGATGGGCGTACTGGCGGCGCTGCGGCGGCGCGATCTGACCGGCGCGGGTGAGAGGCTGGATGTGGCGATGCTGGATGCGGCGCTCAAGATCATGGGCGCTGCGGCCTCGGTCTGGGACTATACCGGGACCTCGCCCAAGGGCACCGGCAATCGCGGGTTTCGGCTGGTGGCGACGGCGGAATATTATGCCTGCGGCGATGGCTGGATTGCTCTTGGCGCCAATCACCAGCATCAGATCGAGGCGCTGTTCGCCGCATTGGGCGCGGGTGAGATGATCCAAGATCCGCGCTTTGCCACGCATGGCGCGCGGGTGGAAAATTACGCCGCGCTCAAAGGCTGGCTGACGCAGGAAATGTTGAAATACAGCGCGCAGGAACTGGAGGACCGTTTGACGCAGGCGAACGTCCCCGCCGCGCGGATCGGCGAGATCGGCGACATTTTGAGCCACCCCCATATGGCGCAGCGCGGGCTGATTTCGCACGCGCAATTGCCGGGGCATGATCGGCCGCTGGCGGTGCTGGGTCTGGGTATGGGGCCGGATTTTTGCGCAAGCGGCGATGCGGGCGCCGTGCCGGTGCTGGGCGCGGATGGCGACGATGTGCTGGGCGAAATGGGGATGGATGCGGCGGCGATTGCGGCCCTGCGCGATGAAGGGGTGATCGGATGAGCACAACGCGCATTCTGCTGCTGGGCGATCTCATCCTTGATGTGCCCGAGCCTGACCACTGGCTGTCAGGCATCGCGCCGATCCTGCGCGGGGGCGATGTGGTGATCGGGCATCTCGAGGTGCCCTATACGACCTGTCAGGAGGAGGTGCCCGGCGATGTGCCTGCGCCCGGCGCGGACCCGGCCCATCTGGACGCGCTGGCCCGCGCCGGGATCACGGCGGTCAGCATGGCGGGCAATCATATGATGGATTGCGGCCCGGTGGGTCTGGCCGAAACGATGGCGGGGCTGGATCGCAACGGGATCGCCCATGCCGGGGCGGGCGTGGATCTGGCGGCGGCGCGGGCGCCGGTGTTTCTGAGCGCCGGCACACGGCGGATCGCGCTGCTCAGCTATAATTGCGTGGGGCCGGAATTGAGCTGGGCGGGCGAAGGCAGGCCCGGCTGCGCCTATGTCCGCATCACACCGCAGGATGGCGGCCCCTGCCGCCCGCAGGCCGAACTGGTCCATATCGACCCGGCATCGCAGGCCGCAATGGAGGCCGACATTGCCCGCGCGCGGGCGGCATCCGATCTGGTCATTGTCGCTCTGCATAAAGGCATCACGCATAGGCCCGCCGATCTGGCGCCCTATGAGCGCCCTCTGGCGGCGGCGGCGGTGGCAGCAGGCGCCGGGGTGGTGGTGGGCCACCATGCCCATATCGCGCGCGGGATCGAGGTTATTGATGGCGCGCCTGTGTTTCATGGACTGGGCAATGGCTGTGTCGTCACTCATGCGCTTTCGCCCGCGCAGGACCATCCGGCCCGCGCCGAGTGGGTGGAGCGGCGCAAGAAGCTGTTCGGTTTCGAACCCGACCCGGCCTACCCCCTCGCCCCCTTTCATCCCGAGGCGGTGAACGGCATGATCGGCGAAATCCTCTGGCACGAAGATGGCAGGCTGGATTTCGGCGTTATCCCGATTTGGTTCGAGCCGCCGGGGCGGCCGGTTCCGGCGGGCGAACGGGCGCAATCGGTGCTGGACTATATTCAGGCCATCGGGCGCAAGGCCGGATTGCCTCCCGCCGACTGGCGGTAAATCCCAAGACATCCTCATCACACAGCCCGGCAGGCGTCTGCCGGGTTCTTTTGTTTTGGGCAAACAGGCGAATCCCGCCCCATGAAATTTCATAAATTGGGATGATCCGCCACATAAAGCGCGAATAATGATGCCGAGAACAGGCATACGCGCGGGTATTTATCGTTTGATTTCAGAAATCACCGCCCCACCATCAATATTTCGCCTTCATGCTTGCAAAGCGACGGCCTTGGCGATAGGTTCATAATGCGCTCGATAAGTTCATATTGAGCAACATGAAAATGATAACAGGGAAGGTTGTCCACCATGGCTTCAAAGGCTCACCTTTGGCGATGCTCCTGCGCGTCCGCCGCGCTGATTGTCGCGCTTGTCGCCCCCGCTCTGGCCCATGCGCAAAGCGCCCCCGCCACCAACGCCGACATCATCGTCAGCGGCATCCGCCAGAGCCTTGCCAATGCGCTCAACACCAAGCGCAATTCCGATCAGGTGGTCGATGCGATTTCGGCCGAGGACGTGGGCAAGTTCCCGGACAAGAACGTGGGCGAAGCCTTGCAGCGCATCACCGGGGTCCAAATCAGCCGCGCGGGCGGCGAGGGTTCGGCGGTTTCCATTCGCGGCGTGGATCCGGGGCTGATCCGCGTTGAAATCAACGGGCAATCCACCCTTTCCACCGCCGCAGGCCCGGCCGCCGGGTCGGCCACCAATCCGGCGGTCGAATTCCGCGACATCCCGGCCGAATTCATCAGCCGCCTCGAAGTCGTCAAATCGGCCACCGCCGACATGACCGAAGGCGGTCTGGGCGGCACGGTGCGCATCATCACCCGCCGCCCGTTCGACACCAAAAAGGACTATCTGGCCGGATCGGTTCAGGGGGTTTACGGAACGCTGGGCGACCGGCTCGACCCCAAATTCGCGCTGATCGGCAGCCATCTTTTCGCCCATGACACGCTGGGCGTGCTGCTCTCGGCCACCTATGAAAAGCGCAGCCTGTGGTACGATCAGGCCAAGACGACGGGCTGGCGCCAGATCCGCAAGGTGGGCGCCACGGCCGCGCAATGCAGCCAGACCGCGCAGAGCGGCTGCGTTGATCTGAACAATGACGGCACCGGCGATTTCTATCCCGACATTCCGCGCTATGCGATGTATCGCGAACGCACCGAACGCTATGCGATGAACGGCATTGTCGAATGGCGCCCGTCCGACAATTTCCGCCTGTTCTTTGACAACACCTATACGCGCGGCCAGCAGACGCTGAACTCGCAGCTTATGCAGATCAACACGTTTTCGGCCCTGACCTCGGCTCTGTCGCTCAGCAATGACACCAGTGTCAACGCAGGCAACGCGGCCAGTTACGTGCAATTCCAGCAAACCCCGGTGGCCAATCCGAACAGCACAAATGCGCTGGGCGTGTCCTATCGCAACATCAACGGCACGATCGACCGCCAGACCTATACCGGCACACTGGGCAGCGAATGGCATGTGTCGCCCAAACTGACCCTGCGCGCACGCGGCGGCTATTCCTGGGCGCGAGCCTTCAACGATGAAATCGACGTGGTGGGCACGCAATATGGCCTGACCTCGGTAACGGTGGATTTCCGCAATCCGGTCGGCGCCCCCAACATCAGCCTGTCGACCGACCCCACCAGTCCGGCGGGCATCAACAATCTGCAGATCCAGCACAAGCCGCGCCAGAACGTCCAGACCGAACGCAATTTCCAGTTCGACGGCGATTATGACGTGGGCGGCTTCCTGAAACAGATCAAATTCGGCGTCCAGCGCCGCGTGACCGATCTCAACTCGATCTATCACGACGGCACCGTCACCTATGAAGGCTATACCGCAACGCCGGGCGTGGGCGACATCAAGACCCGCACATGGGTCACGGGCACGGCGGTCGATGCCGTCACCTCGACCGGCACCAATGCCGCGATCCTTTCGCAGATCCAGTCCTATGTGAAATATGCCGATCTTGGCGATCACAATTTCTTTTCGACCGGCAATATCGGCTCGACCAATATCCAGCGCTGGCTGAACATGAACATGGCCATCGCCAATGCGGCGGGCATCCCGACCACCTATACCACCAGCAACTGGTCGCCGGGCGACACCTATGATGTGAAGCAGAAGAACTGGGCCGGTTATGTCTCGACCAAATGGGGCTTTACCCCGTTTGACCGCAATCTGGCCGTGGTGGTGGGCGCACGCGTGATCCGCATGGAGACCATCGCCTCGGGCTATAACATCAACACCAGCGCGGGCACTTTCGCCCCGGTGTCCTTTACCGGCAATCACACCTATGTGCTGCCCAGCGCCAATCTGCGCTATGAACTGGTGCCCAACAAGCTGATCCTGCGCGCCACGGCCACGTCGGTTGCCGCCGCGCCCGATCTGGCCAAGATCGCGCCCTCCATGTCGCTCAACACGATTGCCCAGACCGGATCGCGCGGCAATCCAAACTTAAGCCCCTATACCGCCCAGCAATATGACCTTGGGCTGGAATGGTATATCTCGCGGGTGAATTATCTGTCGGCCACTTTCTGGCGCAAGGACATTCAGGGCTTTCCCTATAAGCGCGCCACGACCGAAACCTATAATGGCACCGATTTCACCATCTCGACCTATTACAACAGCGCCGCCCCGGTTCAAATCAACGGGTTTGAGGCGGGCCTCGTCTATGGCTTCGATTTCCTGCCCGGCCCGTTCAAGAACATGGGGCTTCAGGCCAATTACACCTATGCCAAGGATCGCGGCTTTACCACGGCGGGCTATTACAGCGGTCAGGCACTGGGCTTCCCCGGCCTGTCGCGCCACAGCTATAACCTGTCCGCCTTCTATGACGATGGCCGTCTGAACGCGCGCATCTCGTACAACTGGCGTTCGCGCTATAATATCGGGCCGGAGCGTGACAATCTCAACGCCTTTGGCCGCCCCTATGGCCAATGGGATTCCTCGATCAGCTATCGCATCGGCGATCATTTCACCGCCTTTGTCGATCTGGTGAACATCACCAATGCCCAGCGCATCGAGGATGAGGAAAGCGCCTATCGCGTTTCCACCGTCGAAACCTATGGCCGCCGGGTCTATTTCGGCGTCCGGGCCAAGATGTGATCCTGGGCAAGCGGCGCGTGAGATCTCCTCTCCTGCTCTGCGTTGTCTTTTGCCTGTCGAGCGGGGCGACTTTTGCCCGCCCCGCCGATTGGCGCCCCGATGACTGGCGCACCGAGGCCGAGGCCCCCGCCCACGTCAGTTTTGCCCATGGCACGATCGAGATCGACACGCCGCGCGGGCTGACGCTCTGGTATCGCCACCGTCTCTCCGGCCCCGTCCGCATCAGTTTCGACGCCATGGCCATTGCCCACGGCGGCCCCAATGACACGGTCAGCGACCTCAACGCCTTCTGGATGGCGCGCGAGGCCAATGGCGATGACCCCGCCCCCCGCTCCGGCCGGTTCGAGGATTATGACAGCCTGCAAACCTATTACGTGGGGATTGGCGGCAATCGCAACACCTCCACCCGCCTGCGCCGCTATATCGCAACGCCGGGTGTGCGCCCGCTGCGCCCCGAACATGACCGGAGCGATGCGCTGTTAAGGCCCAATCGCTGGACCCATATCACCCTGATCTCGGACGCGCGCAACATTGCGGTGGACCGCGACGGCGCGCGCCTTTTCATCCTTTCCGACCCTGCCCCCTATTCCTCCGGCTGGTTTGGCCTGCGCACCACATGGAGCCACTGGGCCTTCCGCCATATCCGCATAAAGGCCCAACGATGACGACCCGCCGCGATGCCCTCAAACTGGCCAGCCTGATCCCCGCCGCCGCGTTGGCCGCGCGTATCGGCCATGCCGCGCCCGCGCCATCGCCCGCCCCGGCGCATTGGCTGGAGGGGCGCCCTGCCATGGATCTGGGCCACAGTTTCGGCGTGGCATGGCCGCGCGGCGCGGTGTCGCGTCGATCGGGCTTTGCCGTGGCGGCGGGCGGCGCGGCCCTCCCGGCGCAAAGCTGGCCCACCGCCTTCTGGCCCGACGGCTCGGTCAAATGGAGCGCCCATGCCCTGCCCGCCAGCATCGGCGATGCCGTGCCCGATGGCATTACCGTGGCCCCCGGCGCGCCCGGCCCCGGCCCCGCCGACCCGATCCGGGTCGAGCAGACCGCCGATGGCCTGCGCCTCATCTGCGCCGGGGTGACATGGGATTTTGCCAAATCGGGCGACGCCCTGATCCGCAGCGCCAGCATCGGCGGGCGGGCGGTGATGGGGCCGGTCTCGCTGGTAGGCCAGATGGGCGGAGCCTTTGCCGCCACGGTCACGCGCCTGACCCTTCAGCAAAACGGCCTGGTGCGCGCGGTCATCAAGGTCGAGGGTGTCCACCGTCAGGGGCAGGAGGCCACCCTGCCCTTCACCTTGCGCTTCTACGCCTATGCAGGGGCGCGGCATCTGCGGATCGTTCACAGCTTCATCTATGATGGCGATCCGGCGCGCGATGCGATTGCCGCGCTTGGGGTTTCGGTGGCCGTGCCGATGCGCGATGCGCCCCACGACCGCCATATCCGTTTGGCCAGCGATGGGCCTTTGTTTGCCGAGGCGGTGCGCCCGCTGACCGGCCTGCGCCGCGATCCGGGCGCGGCCTTCCGCCATGCCCAGATCGAGGGCCGCGCCACGCCGCCCATCGCGCAAATGGCCGCAGCGGTGCGCGACAAATTGCAGTATATCCCCACATGGTCCGACTTCTGGCTGGAACAGCCCAACGCCGACGGCTTTCGCATCGAAAAGCGCACGCAGGCCGATATGGCGTGGGTGGCGTCCGCATCCGGGCATCGCGCGCCGGGTTTGGCCTATGTGGGCGGCCCCGGCGGCGGCGCGGCCATTGCCCAGCGCTGGTTCTGGCAGACCTGCCCCAGCGCCCTGTCGGTGCGCGATGCGGCCTCTGATACCGCGCATCTGACGGCATGGCTGTGGAGCCCGCGCGCCGAACCGATGGATCTGCGCCCATGGCGCGGCGTCAACGGAATGGAGTCCTATGACGCGCAAAACGCCGGTCTTGACATCACTTATGAGGATTACGAACCCGGCTGGGGCAGCGCGACCGGCATTGCCAAGACGCATGAACTCACCCTCTGGGCCTGCGAGGCAACGCCCGAAAATGCCGCCATCGAGGTCATGGCCGCCGCAAATGGCGCATCCCCCCGCCTGATGGCCGCGCCCGACCATCTGAACAAGGCGGGCGTGTTTGGTGATTGGTCCCTGCCCGACCGTTCCAGCCGCAACCGCGCGATTGTCGAGGATCAGCTCGAACGCCTCGTCGATTTCTATGCGGGCGAAGTGGACCGGCGCGGCTGGTACGGCTTCTGGAACCATGGCGACATCATGCACACCTATGACGCCGACCGGCACCAGTGGCGCTATGACATTGGCGGCTTTGCCTGGGACAACAGCGAACTCTCGCCCGACCTGTGGCTGTGGTATCAGGCGCTGCGCACCGGGGCGGCACAACCCTTCCGTCTGGCCGAGGCGATGACGCGCCACACCAGCGAGGTGGACACCTATCACATGGGCCGTTTCAAGGGGCTGGGCACGCGCCACGGGGTGCAGCATTGGGGCGACAGTTCGAAACAGCCGCGCGTCTCCAATGCCATCTATCGCCGGATCTATTTCTATCTGACCGCCGATGACCGGGTGGGCGATCTCATCGCCGATCTGGTGGACAGCGACCGCACGCTGGACCATGTCGAGATCGGGCGCAAGGTGCCGGGCGCCAAACCCTATGCCGGGCCAAAGGGCACATTCGACATGGGTTTTGGCCCCAGTTGGACGGCGGTGGTGGGCGCATGGCTGACCCAGTGGGAGCGCACCGGCGACACCCAGTGGCGCGACCGGATCGCGGCGGGAATGCAGAGTATCGGCGCGATGAAATATGGCTGGCTGGTGGGCGGCGCGCCCTATGACCCGGCCACGCATCGGTTCCTTGGCAAAGGCGACACGATCGGCATCAGCCATCTCTCCTCCGTCTTCGGCGCGACCGAGATCAATGCCGAGATCATCAGCCTGATCGACATTCCCGCCTATACGCTGGCATGGGTCACGTTCTGCCAATGGTACAATGCGCCCAAGCCCGATTTCCTCGCCAAATTCGGCCCGCCCTTTGGCGCGCGCAATTTGCGAGAGGCCTATTCGCGCATGACCGCCTATGCGGCGCGGGCGCGCCATGACCGGGGCTTGATGAAGCGCGCGGTGGAGGAATTCTTCTCGGGCGACGAGGGTCTCGGCACATGGGATCATGATCCGCGCGTGCATCTGGGCAATCAGGTCGAATGGCCCCGCCTGTCCACCAATGCCGCCGCGCAATGGGGGCTGGCCGCGATCCAGATGTTGGCGCTGGCCGGACCGGAGATCGACGCCGCCCATATCCCCGCCCATCGCAACAGCCCGCAGGAACCACGCCATTGAGGACCGCGCTGGCTCTGCTGCTCACGGCCTCGCCCGCGATGGCGGCAACCGCGCGGGTGGAGGATGGCGGCGCGCTGGCCGATGGGCGGCATGTGGCGGCCATCGTGCTGCGCAACGGCCCGGTGTCGGCGCGGATATTGGCCTATGGCGCCACGCTGCAAAGCCTGATCGCGCCCGATGCCCATGGCCGCCGCGCCGATATTGTCCTGGGCCATGACACGGCGGCCGACTATGAGGCGCATCAGGATTATCTGGGCGCCACCGTGGGCCGCTATGCCAACCGGATCGCCGGAGCGCAATTCGCGCTGGATGGCGTGACCTATCATCTGCGGCGCAATGGCGCGGGGCCAAATTCTGTGCATGGCGGCGGGCAAGGTTTCGACCGGCAGGTGTTCGACGTGGCCGAGGTGCATGGCGGGCGGGACGCGATGGTCCGCCTGACCCACACCAGCCCCGATGGCGACAGCGGCTATCCGGGGAAGTTGCGGGTTTCCGTCACCTATCGGCTGGATGTCAAAGGCGCGCTGACCATCCGTTTTGAGGCGGAAACGACCAGGCCCACCATCGTCAACATCACCAACCACGCGCTCTTCAACCTGTCGGGCGAAGGCGCAGAGCGGGCGGCGACCATGGCGCGACTGATGATCCCGGCGGGGCGCATGGTGCCGGTGGCGCGGGGCAATCTGCCCACGGGCGAATTACGCGATGTGGGCGGGACGGCGTTTGATTTCCGGCGCGGGCGCATGATCGAATCCGTGATCCGCGATGGCCGTGATCCGCAAATCGTGCAGGCGCGAGGGTTTGATCACAGTTTCATGCTGGATGCGGGGCTGACCGCCCGCCCGCATCTGGCCGCGCGGATGGAGGATCGCGCCTCAGGCCGCTGGCTGGAAATGTGGACCACCCAGCCATCGGTCCAGATCTATACCGGCAATTATTTCGACGGGGCCAAACCGGGCAAGGCCGGGCATCTCTATCGCATGGGCGACGGGCTGGCGCTGGAGCCGGGATTGCCGCCCGATACCCCGCATTTCCCGCAATTCGGGTCGGCCCGCGTCGATCCGGCCCGACCCTATGTGCATGTGATGGTTTATCGGGTGGGCGTCTTGCGCTGACCCAGCAAGGATAGCGGCACGGCATCGGCCATCGCGGCAAAACCCTTGTCATTGGGATGCAGATGGTCGCCGGAATCATAGGCCGGGTTCATCACCAAGGGGTCAGCCTTGTCGCGCATCACCGCGTCCAGATCGACCACGCCATCGCTCTGCTTCTGCTCGCGGATCCATGTGTTGATCTTCTGACGCTGCGTCTCGCCCCATTCGGACCAATAGCCCGCGCCTTTATAGGGTAGGATCGTGGCGAGGATGATCTTGACGCCGTGATCATGGGCGCGGATCACCATCTGGCGATAGGCATTGATAAGCGCCTCGGTGTCGAAACTCTCATGCCGCTTTTCGCGCCATGCCGCGCCAATGTCATTCACGCCCTCCAGCACGATGACATGGCTGGCGCCCGGAATGGCCAGCACATCGCGGTCAAACCGGGCCAGCGCATTCAGCCCCGCCCCGTCGGCCAGCATCCGGTTGCCCGAAATGCCGACATTGGCCACGCCCACCGTCATCCTCGCCTTTTGCAGGCGCGCGGCAAATTGATCGGGCCAGCGCAGGTCGGAATCGACCGTGGCGCGCACCCCGTCGGTGATCGAATCGCCAAAGGTGACAATGGTGCGCAAGGGCGCCTTGGCCGCAACATCGACGCCCGACACCACAAAGCGCCGCTCAACCGTGGCGGCTTCGGCCAATTCAGGCTTTTCCACCTGATCGCCCGGCGCCAGTTGGGTTTTGGCAGCAGCGAAGGAATGGAACGCGCCCAGCGTCTGGCCCGGCGCGACATGGAAGGATACCGCAATCCGCGCCAGAGGTTTGACCGGCATGCGCAGCCAGTCGCTGATCATCGGGGCATGGGCCGGGATGGTCACGCCGGGCCGCCCGCCAAAGCTGATGCTGCGGGTGGAACCGGGGATCACCGCGCCACGCGCATCGACCAGCGCCACGGCAAAGCGGTCGATGGTCAAGGCGCTCGCGCTGTCCTGATTGTCCAGCACCAGCCGCAGCCGGTCCCCACCCGCCGACAGGCGCAGGAACTGGCGCACCGTGGCATCCGCAATCGAGGGCGGCGCATTGGGCGCGTCCGCCGCCGGGGCGGCCTGCATTGCCACGCCCCAGCTTCGCGCCACGCCCGCATGGGCCGAAGCGCTGGTCAGCAAGGCGGCGAGCAGCAAAACACCCCTCACTTGGCGGTTTCCACCGCATAGGTGTGAGTGGTTCCTTCGAAATTTGCGCGGAAAATGATCCATTTGCCATCCGGGGTAAAGGTCATGTTGGGTTCGGTCTTGTAATTGTTGGCGCGCATATCGACCAGCTTTTCCTGATCGAAGGTGCCCGGCACAATCAGCTTGTCGGCGTCGGCGGTCGGGATTTCGGCATCATCGGGGATCATGCGCGGGGTGAAGAGATAGAGATATTTGCCGTCGGGCGCACGGGCCACCATCTCGCTGTCTCCGCCATCGCCGGTGAAGTATTTGAGATCGGGCGACTGGTTGTAATGCACCGACCACTGGTTGCGCTCCAGATGATACCAGGTCCGTTTGCCGGTCCGCACATTATAGCCCGCCAGCCAGAACACTTGGCCCCGAGGCGTTTGCAGATCGTACCAGATCGTCTCGCCATCGGGTGAAAAGAACTCATGGCCCGCGATCTCATTGTTCATGGTGCGCGTGTGGACCAGCTTCTTGCCCGTGCCATCGGTGCGGATGGTCCAGATGCGGTCCACCTCGTGCCACGGCCCTTCGTGGCAATACATGATAAGGCCGGGGTCCTTGGGCGAGAATTGCACATGATTGAGCCAATCGTTGCTGGCCACAATGGTCTTGCGCTCGCCGGTGACGAGGTTCTGGGTAAAGACCTCCATCGGGAAACCGGCCTTCAACCGGCGGTGCAGCGAGCGGGTTTTCGCATCGGCATAGGTGTAGGGCGTGCCGTCGGGGCGGTTTTCGGCATAGGTGTTGCCGCCCACCACCGCATTGCTGCCCTGTTCCGCGCGGATCAGCGTGCCATCGGGGTTCACCCGCGCAGGGGGCAGCGTGTATTGGCCCAGCAGCAGCGTTTCATCGGCATTGATCGAGCCGATCGAGCCGCCCGCCACATCGGCCACCTTGCGCGCCTTGCCGGTGTCCACATCCACCGCATAGACCTGAAACGGCCCGCCCGCATCGTCGCGCGCACGGGTGGCGTAATAGGCGTTGCGGCTGATATGGCCGGTGAAAAGAAGGTTGAGATGGGGTCCGGGCACCAACAATTTGATCGACCAGTCCGAGAGCGTCACCACGCTGATCCCGTCGGGGGTCTTGATGACCATCTTGTCGCCCTTGGGGGTAAAGGCGCTTTGCGTGAAATAGAGATTGGAGGTTCCGCCCTGAGTGCTGATGCGCACAATGCGGTGGCCGGTGGCCGGGTCGATCCATTCTTTCGCAGGTTTGGCGATGGCGGGGGCGGCGCAAGCCGTGGCCGCCAGCAGGCCGATCAAAAGGCGGAAACGCATCCGAAAATCTCCCATGAATCGGTGCGGCCCTATGATTGCCGCTTGTCGATGCCGTTTTACATAGTATAAACGAAGTCCACAATATGAATAATTACGCCGCATGGTGAAACGCCAATCGGCCCCAAGGGAAAAGGAAGGCGTGATGGCGCAACCGGCGGCAAGACCGGTCCGATTGGTCAATTACCTGGCCTATGGCGCGAATGACGTGCTGGGCGCGGGGTCAATGGCGGTGATCTCGGCGTGGGTGCTGATTTTCTACACCAAATTTTGCGGATTGTCCGCCGGACAGGCCGCGCTGATCTTTGCCGTGGCGCGTATTCTGGACGCCTTTGTATCGCCCACCATCGGCCATATTTCCGACCATTTCGACCGGCACGCGCTGGGGCGACGGTTCGGGCGGCGGCGCTTCTTTGTGCTGGCAGCGATCCCCCTCCTGCCGACTTTCGCGCTGATGTGGCTGCCGGGCCAGACTTTCTGGTATTACCTTGTTTCCTACGTGCTGTTCGAACTGACCTATGCGCTGGAGATCATCCCCTATGAAACGCTGGCCGCCGAAATGGCCAGCGACTTTGCCACCAAGGCCAAATTTGCCGGGGTGCGCATTCTGTTTGCGCAAGGGTCGGCGATTCTGGCCGGTTTCCTGCCGCTCTGGCTGATCAACTGGCTGGGGCGCGACAGTGCGAACACGTTCCTCATCATGGGGGCGATCTTTGCCGCGCTGTTCATGGCGACGGCGGGCTTCCTCTATGCCTTCAGTTGGGAGCGTCAACGCCCCACGCCGCCCAAGCCCGCCGCCGGATCCCCGCTGCTGCATCTGTGGCGCAATCTGTCGTCCACCTTGCGCATTCGGGCGTTCCGGCTGCATCTGGGCATGTATCTGGGCGGATATATCTCGCAGGACATTTTCAACGCGGCTTTCACCTTCTTCGTGATCTTCGCGCTGGCCGGATCGACGCAGGCGGCCTCCGCCCTGCTGGGGACGATGTATATTGTGCAGTTGGGCGCGGTGATGCTGGCCATCCGCATGGCGCTGCGCTCCAGCCCGGCGCTGGCCTATCGCATGGCGGCGGCGTGTTTCGCGCTGGGCGTGGCGGCGCTGCTCGGCCTGTGGTGGACGGGTCTGCCGGCGGCCTCGGGCTGGATCTGGATAGGCATGGGATTGGTGGGCCTCGGACGCGGGGCGCTCAATTACATTCCATGGGCGACGTACAATTACATGGCCGATGTGGACGAGATCGTCACCGGTCGTCGCCGCGAAGGCTCCTTTGCGGGCGTGATGACTTTTATCCGCAAGGCAACACAGGCCGCCGCCGTGGCGCTGGTGGGCCTGTTGATGGATGCGGGCGGTTTCGTGCCCAAGGCGGACGTACAGAGCCATGGCGCGGTGCTGACGCTGGTGCTGGTGATGGGCATCGGCACATGGGCGATGCTGGGCTTTGGTATCGCCGTCTCGCGCCGCTTCCGTCTCAGCCGCGCCACGCATGACGTGCTGATGGGCGAGATCGAACATCTGCGCGGCGGCGGGCGCGAACCGACCAGCGCCCACGCGCGCGATGTGGTGCAGGACCTGACAGGCTGGGAATACGCCCGCCTGTGGGGCAACAATCCGGTGGGAGGAAAATTGTGAAGCATTTCTTGCTGCTGGCTGCGGCCAGCCTGTCGGTGGCGGCCACGCCTGCGCCCAAATCCGCGCCCAAACCCGAACCGGCGCGCATCCTGATCGCGGGCGATTCCACGGTTCAGACCTATGCCGCCGAACGCTATCCCCAAGGCGGCTGGGGCCAATTCCTCGCCTGCGGCCTGTCCCCCGATGCGGTGGTGATCAACCGCGCCATCGGCGGGCGGTCAACCAAGAGCTTTATCAACGAGGGCCGATGGGACCGGATGATGGGCGAGATCCGCCCCGGCGACACAGTACTGATCCAGTTCGGCCATAATGACGCCACCAAGGCCAAGCCCGAACGCTATGCCGATCCGGCGATGTATCGCGACAATCTGCTGCGCTTCATCTGGGAAACGCGGGGCCATGGGGCCTTCCCGGTGCTGGTGACGCCGGTGGCGCGGCGATCCTTTGACGCGGCGGGCAAGGCGCGGGCCGATTTTGCCGAATATTCCGCCGTGATGCGCGAACTGGCCGCCACCACCGCCACGCCCCTGATCGACCTGGAGGGTGCCTCGCGCAACCTGCTCGACCGGATGGGGGCGGACAAGGCGGTGGTCTATTACATGAACCTGACGCCCGGCGCCTATACCGCCTTTGCCGCGGGCCTCAAGGATGACACGCATTTTACCGAGCTGGGCGCGCGGACCATGGCCGATCTGGTGGCCGAACAATTGTCGGGCCTCTCGGTGCCCGCCGCCAAGGCGGTGCTGGCGCAGCGGCCCGATCTGGAGCGGACGACGCCATTGGGCAAATACGCCTGTCATTGATGGGCAAACGAAAAAAGGGCGGCGGACCAGCCAAGGTCCGCCGCCCCTTTTTTGCGCTCGGCGCCTTACCGCCGGTGCAGCGCCTCGGCCAAAGCGCAGATGGCCAGCGATTGCCCATAGGGCATCGAGGTCAGCGCAATATCCTTATAGAACTGCATCGTGTCGCCCATGGCCGTGCCGAAAGACACCTGCGTCAATTCGCCATCCGCGTTGATATGGTCGATCACGCCCTGCACGGCCTTCAGGCCGACGGCCTCATAGCTTTCGTCCAGCAACCCCATCCGCACGGCTTTCAAAATGCCATAGGCAAAGCCCGCCGTGGCCGATGCCTCAAGATAGGAGGTCGGGTCCATCACCAGCGTGTGCCACAAGCCATTGTCGGCCTGCGTCGCGGCCAAAGTCTTCACCTGCGCCGCCAACGTATCAACCAGGAAAGTGCGGAAAGCATCGCCCTGCGGCAAATCCAGCAATTCGATGATTTCAGGGATGGCAATCGTGATCCAGCAATTGCCCCGCGCCCACAACGCGCCCGCGAAATTGTGCCGCCCGTTGAAATCCCAGCCATGGAACCACAGGCCGGTCTTTGTATCGAAGAGATATTTAATATGGACGAGAAACTGCCGCTTGGCCTCCTCGATATAGTCGGGGCGATTGAGCAGCAGGCCAAAACGCGCCAGCGGCAACACGCTCATCATCAGCGTGTCGTCCCACATCTCGCCGGGGTTTTCGTCATTATAGACGATGTGCTGAAAACCGCCCTCCTCGGTCTTGGGCAGGCCATCGGGCGCCATCAGCCAGTCGGCCCATTCCTGAATCTGGGCCAGCCAGTCGGCATTCGGCTCGCGCTCATAGAGATAGGACAGCGTCAGGAAGGGCGAGACGGTGTTGATGTTCTTGGTCGTGCCGCGCGGCAATTGATCGACAAACCATTGGCGGATGATGCTCAGCGCCTTGTCATCGCCGGTCTGCTGATAATAGCGCCACATGCCGAACAGGCCGATGCCATGGGTCCATTCCCAACCGTTCCAGCCCTTGGTGTCGATCACGCGGCCATCCTCGAGCCGCAGCAGGAATTCGCCGGTTTCATCATGGATCGAGACCAGATTGTCCATCAGGCGATGGATCAGCCCGATCAGATCAGAACGTGCAGGAAGAGTTGCGGACACTGTATTCTCCATGAATCAACGGATGGGCGCAAGGCCGGCAGGGGCGGCAACCTGCGCCACCTCCAGCCCGCCGCGGCGATTTTGCATTGTGACGAGGCGCACATTTTCAGGCGCATTGGCCGGTGCGCCGTCGCTGGTGACGGCAAGGGCGATGGTGTTCGCCCCATGATGGTTGAGGATGCCTTCAGGGATAGGGAAGATCCGCTGAGGCCCGACATGGGCGATGAATTGCCCCATGTTCCATCCATTGACGAAGATCAGCACGCGATAATGGGCGGCGGAACGCGGCTTTGCGGTATCGCCAAAGGCCAGGCCGATGGTGGCGTCCTGTCCGCGCGGAACATTGAGCGTGACATGGGTGCGATACCAGTTCGTGCCCGCCGATCCCTGCGGCAGAGCGGCCCCGGTGGCGCGCCACGCCCGGTCATCGAATGCGGGCAAATGCCAGCCCATCCGTTCGCCGAACTGGCCGCCATTGTTGGGCGTGCCGCGCGCGCGGTCGGCAAAATCCTCGCCTCCGCTGCGGCCCTGTATCCGCCAGTTGAGCGGCACGGCAAAGGCAGGCCCCGTCAACGGTTCGAGCGAGGCGGCGATCAGGCCCCGCCCCTCCTTATGCTCATCCATCGCCGTCAAGTCCCAGTTATGGCCATTGTTGCGCACCATTACCGACAGGACATGATCGCCGGGCGCGCGGGCCGCATCGGGCATCGGAACCGTGATATTGCCCGTGGTGATCGGGCGCGGCATGGCGGCGGGCAAGTCCTGCTGGCCGATCAGGCGGCCATCGAGAAACACCTGCACCATCCCCGCCCCGCCCGCGCCATAGGTCAGGCTGAGACGCTGGGCATCGGGCGATCCGGCGAAATGGGCGCGATACCAGACATCGCCCTCGTGGAAACCGTAGGGGTCCATGGTCATCGTGGGCTGACCGGCAGGTTTCTGGCTTAGCGTGGCATCGGCGCGGTGGTCGATGGCCTGCCATGCGCTGTCGTCGAACGTCGGCACGGCTTCGGGCGTGCCCTCGGCCATGCGCCAGTCGGACAGCGCGGGCAGCGTAATGGGGGCCGGGCCGGGAATGGGCGCGATGGATTGCCATGATCCGCCCGCCGCTGGCCGCATGGCCACCGGGGCGCCATTCCATGTGATGCGCGTTTGTTTGGCCCACACGCGCAGGGGAGCGGGCGCAACCGTATCTCCGGTCAGCGCCAGCACCCCGCCTTTGGCACGCGCATGGCGCAGCAGCGCAGGCCCACAGGCCAACACGCCATCGGCCTGCCAACACGCCCCGCCCGCCGCATCATCGCCCTGCAAAAGCGTCAGCGCAGGCCGCCCGCCGCCGCTGATCGCCACCGTGGAGAGCGCGCCATGGGTGTAATCCAGCGTCAGGTCGCCGCGCGATGCGTCCCACGAGACGGCGACGCCATCGGGCGCCTTGACCGCAGGCTTGGCGCTGTAACGCAGAACGGTCCGTCCGCCCTCACCCGCGCGACCGATCATCAGCAGCAGGCCGTTCTGCGCGGTCTGGATCTGGCTGGTCGTGTAAACCAGCCTTTGCCCCGCGACATTGGCCCCGGCCACGATCCATTTCGCATCATAGCCGTTCAGCCGGATCTGCGGCATCTGATAATGCCCATCGGGCAGATCGGCGGCGAAGGTAAAGCTGGTGTCCTGCGTCAAATGCCCCGGCTGATGCGCGGCAAGGATCAGGCGGGCATCCGTCTCGGGGCTGCGGTTGTGATAGAGGCGGATGGCATCGGAGGATGGCGTCAATTTGTCCGCCGGGACCATCGCGGCAATCTCGGGCAGGGCCGCAAGAGTGCCGCCGATAGGCTTCAATGCCAAGGCCTTTTCGCGCAGGGATCGGTCCTCGGCAATCGCCGCGCCATAGTCATAGGAGGTGAACACCACAGGCGCGGGCAGCCAGCCCCACGAGGTGCCGCCATAGCCCATATAGACGCTTTGCAGCCCGATGCCGTTGACGAAATTGGTGCCATAGAACAGGCGGCCATAGCCCGGTCCGGTCTGGACCGCATTGCAGGCATAGATCCCGTCCGAACCCCAGTAATCGAACCAGCCGCCGCCGATTTCCGCCATAAAGCCCGGCGTGTCAGGCGAGGCCGACGCGCCGCCCTTGGCCCCGCCGATGCCGTAATAGCCCCAATCGGGCGCGCCGTTCCCGCGCGCAATCTTGCCCTGCGCGGTGCAGGTGCCGCCCGGATAGCCATCGAAGGCATACATATCGACCGGTCCATGGACCACGCCGGGAACGGGCGATCCGTCAGGCACCCAATTGCCGTTGCGGCCCGGATCATTGTGGAAAATCGGCACGGTGATGCCGTGGCTGCGGGTCACGGCATAGAGGTGGTCCATATAGCGGCGGTGGGCCGGGCTGGTCTGGGAAAGTTCGTTTTCGATCTGGTGCAGGATGACATTGCCGCCATTGTTGATTTGATGGCGCGCGACAATACCGTCGATGGCGGCCAGCCATTCATCAGCCGCTTTCAGATATTCCGGGTCATCGGTCCGCGCCCTCGCCCGCTGGTTGTTGAGCCAGCCGGGAAAGCCGCCCCGCGCCAGTTCCGCGTTAACATAGGGACCGACGCGGGTGATGGCGTAAAGCCCCTCCTCGCCCGCCATGGTGATGGCGCGCTCCATGTCGCGGATGCCGGTGAAATCCAGTTCGCCCTGTTTCGGGCTGTGATAGGACCAGTCGAAATAGAAAGTGACGGTGTTGAACCCGCTGGCCTTGATCTTTTGCAGGACATCGCGCCACAGGTCCGGACTAGGCAGTCGGTAGGGGTGAAATTCAGCGGCCCAGATCGGCGTGCGTTTGCCGTCGATCATCAGCGAGCGCCCATCGAAGGACACGCGGCCGAAGGTCTTGACCGGGGCCTTGAGATTGACGGTCGGGCGCGCCTCCTGCGCCATGGCCGGAGCGGCAATCAGCGCGGCAACGCCGGCCAGCAGGAAAGAACGCATCATCACCCCCATCAGGCCATGTGAAACATCGGCACCAGCGGCCATTCGCGCGGGCGATTGTCGGGCTCGACCTCCATCAGCGGCGCCATCGCGGCCCACCACAGCTTCATCACCGGCTCATCGGGCAGGCTCTCACGCCTATTCTCCTCGGCCAGCCGCAGCACGGCAAAGAGCGAGAGCGTGGCCTCGTCCAGAAAGATCGAATAGTCGCTGATTCCCGCATCATGCAGCAGATCGACCAGCTCGGGCCAGATCTCGTCATGGCGGTGTCGATAGTCGTCGACCATGCCGGGTTTCAATTGCATCCGGAATGCGAACCTTTGCACTGGCCTCTCCAAATCCCGCATTATGCACATTTGTTGCTTATTGTGATACACAAGCGCCCAATGGCCGTCAATCGCCCAAATGGGTCAGACGCCCAAATCGACAGGCCGCCAAAGCGGCATTTCCCGCACATCCAGCCCCAGTGCGTCCTGAACGATGACCGGCGGACGGGCCTCGTTTCCTCCGTGGCGGGCGGTGAAACGCTCGATGCTCACATGCTGAACATCGCGCATCCACAAGGCCCATGCGGGCAACACGCCGAACATGCTAGGTTCGGGATAGGCGTCGGGCACCAGCGGAGGCTGGCGAGCGGCATCCTGCGCCGTGCCGCCGCCATCGAAACCCAGATCTATGTCGCGCAGCAGCACCTGCTGCACCCGATGGCCGGGCAGGCCCGCCACAATGACGGGGAATTCATAGGCGATCGCGGTGGCGCGAATATCGCTGATCTCCACCCGGCGCAGCGCCCCGATCCGCGTCCCCTCCGGCCCACGCAGCCGCGCGCCCAGACGCAGGAAAATGGGTGCGGTCGTCACTTCGCGCATGGTCAGGCGGCGCGCGGCAATGTCCTCAACCACCGCCCCATCGACACATTCGATGGCCAGCCCCCGGCTGCGTTCAAACAGGCAATCCTCGATGGTCACGCGGCGAATATCGCCATTGGTTTCGGTGCCGATCTTGATGCGGCCCGTCACCCGGTCGCGGTCGGGGGCGAATTGCTGCATTCGCCCATGCGTGCCATCCAGCATCGAGCCAAGATCATAACCCGAAACGGTGCAACGGCGGATCGTGATATCCTCTGATGGCGTCAGTCGCCCAAGGGCAAGGCTGGTTTTCACCACGATGGCATCGTCATTGGGGCTGTTCACCCGGCAATCCTCGACCACGCAGCGCGAGACGCCATCAAGGTCGATCCCGTCACGCTCGGTGTCGATGGAAAGGTGGCGGATCACCATGTCCTCGCACCCGGTGGCGAGGATGGCGAAATGCCCGCCCCCCGCGATAGTGAAGCCCGAAAGTTCGACATTGCGGCATTCGCGCAGGCCAATTGCCTTGTTGCCAAGGCCGCGCATTGCGGCATGGCTCTGCTCCAGCGCGCCGACTTCGGCCTCGCTCATCGCCGCCATCGACAAAGGCCTTTCGCCCGCCTGCGCGCGCCAGCGCGAGCCGGGCCCGTTGCGGGTCAGGCCCCGCCCCTCGATCCGGCCGGGGCCGGTAATGGCAATATCGCTTTGCCCGATGGCCCAGATCAGGCTGTTGCGCCAATGGCTGTGGCCGAAATCCTGATAGAGCTGCGGCCCATTGTCCTCAGGCAGGTCATAGGCGCCGCCGTGGCGGGCGGGGTCGGCCGCTTCGATCACCGCGCCCGGCCCCAGATGCAAACGGACGCCCGACAGCAGCCGGATCGAGAAGCAGAGGAAACGCCCGGCGGGCAATTCCACCACCCCGCCGCCGCGCTGATGCATGGCGGCGATGGCGGCATTGATCGCGCCATGGGCAAGATTTCGCCCGTCGCCAAACGCCCCAAGATCCGCGATCACGGCAAGTCCAGCACGACCAGCGATTTGGCCGGCAGATCGACCACCAGCTTTCCATTGGCAACCGAGGCCCCGGTGAAGGCCACCGGATGCACCCGCGCGCCATTGGTAAAATCATTCACATCCTGAACGCGATCCGAGGTCAGGATACGGCCCGATACGCTGGTGGATGTGATGCCCGAGAGCGCGATCTCCAGATGCTGCGCCTTGGCCGGATCGATGTTGACGAGGGCCACATGCACCACGCCGTCCTTGCCCCGCGCCGCCGAGCCATGCAGCGCGGGGGCCACCCATTCATCACGCCCATACCAAACCTTGGGCAGATCAAGCGGCAGCACCGCCGCTCCCTGAAATCCGCGATACATGTCGAACACATGATAGGTCGGCGTCAGCACCATCTGCGCATCCTTGGTCAGGATCATCGACTGGAGGACGTTCACCATCTGGGCAATGTTGGTCATGCGCACGCGGTCGGCATGGTGGATGAACAGGTTGATGTTCACCCCCGCCAGCAAGGCATCGCGCAAGCTGTTCTGCTGATACAGGAAACCGGGATTGGTGCCCGGCTCCACATCGGTCCAGATACCCCATTCATCCACCGCCAGATTGACGCGCTTTGCAGGGTCATATTTGTCCATGACGGCGGAGTGCTTGGTCAGCAATTCCTCCATCTTCCAAGTCTTGGCCATGGTGCGGGCGTAATCGGTTTCGGTAAAATCACTGGCCGAACCCTTGCTCTTCCAGTCGCCGGGCACGGTGTAATAATGCAGGCCGATGCCATCGATCATCCGGCCCGCCTCGCGCATCATCACCTCGGTCCAGTTATAGTCCGGACCATTGGCGCCGCTGGCGATCTTCTGGATCTTGGTCCCAAAGGGCACTTTGACGAAAGTGGCATAGCGGCGCGTGACGTCGGCGGCATAATCGGCGCGCATATTGCCGCCGCAGCCCCACAATTCATTGCCAATGCCGAAATAGGGCAGCTTCCACGGCTCCTTGCGCCCATTACGCGCGCGTTCGTCGGCCAGAGTGCCTTGCGGAGCGGTGATGTACTGGACCCATTCCTCCATCTCGCCCGCAGGCGCGCTGCCGACATTGCCCGATACATAGGCTTCGGCTCCGATCAGCTCGGCAAAATCCATGAATTCATGCGTGCCGAACATGTTGGGCTCGGTCACGCCGCCCCAATGGGTGTTGATCTTGACCGGGCGTTTCGCACGCGGCCCGATGCCATCGCGCCAGTGATATTCATCGGCAAAGCACCCCCCTGGCCAGCGCACCAGCGGCACATGCAGCGCCCGCAGCGCCTCGACCACATCGCGGCGATAGCCCTTGATGTTGGGGATCTTCGATTCCGGCCCGACCCAGATCCCGCCATAGATGCCATAGCCCAGATGTTCGGCAAACTGGCTGAATATGCGCGGATCAATGGTGGCCCCCGGCGCTTCGCCATGCAGGGTGGCGGGCGTTTGCGCGTGCAGCGCAGGCGTTGCCGCCAACATCAGCGCGGCCGATGCCAGAAGGCGGATGGAACGACGAATCATGGTCTCTCCCTGACCTTTATGCTACGTATATTGTGAGAATAGATTTCATATATAGAAAAGCAAGATGGGTTAGGAGATGTTTGTTCCATGGCACGTTTATCCCTGCTGCTGGCCGCAATGGGCGCCAGCGCGATGACCCCTGCGGCCCTTGCGCAAAACGCAAAGGTGTGGCGCCTCGACGGTCCGGCACGCAGCGGCGAAAATGCGATTGCGCCCGGCGCGCCCTATGCCCCCGGTGTCGGCGGCTATGAGAGCGATGGCGCGCTCTCCCTGCCCCTGCCCGAAGGCAATTGGCGCATCACGCTCGATCTGGGCAGCGACAGGCGCGAGGGCCAAACCACGGTCAAGGCCGAGAACCGCCGCCTGATGGTGCTGAACGCCGCCACCGCGCGGGGGCAAAGCGTAACGCGGCGCTTTGCCGTCCATGTTCACAATGCGGGCCTTGGCGCCGTGCCCGACAATGCGCCGGGGGGCGACCATGTCCGCCTGCGCCCGGATCAGGCCGCCCAGCGCAATTGGGACGACCGCCTGACGCTGGAATTTCTGGGCAAGCCTGCGGTGCGCAGCGTCACGGTCGAACCGGCGCGGGGGCCGACCATCTTCCTTGTCGGCGATTCCATGGTGGCCGATCATCCGCGCGAACCCACGGCCAGTTGGGGCCAGATCCTGCCGCTGATGCTGGACGACACGGTGGCGGTCGCCAATTACGCCGAAAGCGGCGCGACGCTTAAATCCTTTCTGGCCGACCTGCGGCTGGACAAGGTGCTGAGCCTCATCAAACCGGGCGATTATCTGTTCATCCAGTTCGGCCATAATGACCAGAAGGCGCAATGGCCCCAGACCTATGCCGAAGCTGGCACGACGTATCGCGCCTATCTCAACGCCTATATCGCCGAGGCGCGGCGGCGCGGGGCAAACCCGGTACTGGTCACCAGCCCGGAGCGGCGCAATTTCGATGCACGCGGG
The DNA here is from genome assembly GCF_028607105.1 of Novosphingobium humi. Taxonomy (GTDB): domain Bacteria; phylum Pseudomonadota; class Alphaproteobacteria; order Sphingomonadales; family Sphingomonadaceae; genus Novosphingobium; species Novosphingobium humi. The sequence continues at coordinate 2,110,632 of NZ_CP117417.1, forward strand.
CAGATCATCCCTTCGCTGGGCGATTATCCGGCGGTGATGCGGGAGATGGCGGCGAATATGCACATCCCCCTGATCGACCTCAACCGCGCCAGCATCACCCTTTATGAAGCGCTGGGGCCGGATCGCGCCCCGGCCATGTTCAATGACGAAGGCCGCGACAAAACACATTATAACGCTTGGGGCGCCTGGATGGGCGCGCGCATCATCGCCGATGGCATCCGCGCCGCTATTCCGGCTCTGGCCCCGCATATCATCTCGGCCCCTTTCGATCCGGTCCGCCCGGAAAATGTCGCTATCCCGCCCAGTGCGCTGGTTTCTTCGCAACGCCCGTTGGGAAACTGAAAAAAGGGGCCGCCGGATGCCTCGTCCGGCGGCCCTGAACCACGCGAGGGAGCGTGTGGGGAGGATCAGAATTTCGCGTTGACGCCCACGGTGATCGTGCGCCCGATGCGGGTGTTGAACAAAGGATCCTGTCGGCCGCTGTCGATATAGAGCGTGTTGTGCTCGTCGGTCAGGTTCTGGCCTTCGATGGTGAACTTGATGTCCTTCATCAGGTTATAGCTGAACGAGGCATCGACAAAGGTGGTCGCGCTATTGCCCAGAATGTCGCTGTCATTTGCGCCCGAGGGGATCTGGCGGATGAAGGGGCCGCGATAGTTGATCGTGCCGCGAATGCTGAACTTGCGGTTCTCGTAATAGAGCGTCCCGCTGGCCGTATCGGGCGACATGTTGACCAGATTGGCCGTGGTCGAAAGCGTGGCCGCGCCGCCGCTCGATTGCAGCACGTAATTCACCTTGGACGACACATGGGTGTAATTGGCCAGCAGGCCAAAGTCCTTGGCAAAGCCGCGCAGGAAGGTGAAGGGCAATTGCAGATTGACCTCGAACCCGTTGAGCGGCCCGCCCTTGGTGTTGACCGAGCGCGTCACGGTGAACAGATCGGTCGGTTGCGTCCCCGCTGCGGTCAGCAGAGAATTGGGCAGGCCCAGCGTGTTATAGGGCACAAGGCTGCTGACCGACTGGATATAGGTGCTGATATCCTTGTGGAAATAGGCGACCGAGAGCAGCGAGCCGGGGCGGAAATACCATTCCAGCGCCGCGTCATACGTGCTCGCGCGGATGGGGTCCAGATAGGGGTTGCCGATGGTGGCCGTGCGCGTGACGGCATTGACCGACCCGCCCGAGGGCAGCACGCCCAGTTCCGGGCGGCTCATCACCTTGGCGGCGGACAGGCGGCCCAGCAGGTGCGGCGTGAATTCCAGCACCAGATTGGCCGAGGGCAGCCAGTCGCTGTACGAACGGTCCACGATCGCCGGGATCGCCACCGTGGGATAGGCCGATCCGGCCGCCGCGTTGGTGGGAATATAGCCGACCGTGTGCTGCGTGGTGTTGACGAAGCGCACGCCCACATCGCCCCGGATCGGGATCGGCAGCGTATCGGGCAGGTTGAACTGGCCCATCAGGAAGGCTGACTTTTCCTCTTCGCGCACTTCAGGCGAACCATTGCCGCATTCCACGCCGCAGAAGGTGAAATTGTTGAAGCCGACCGTCTGTTTCCACTTGTCGATGTCGGTGGCAAGGAAGCTGGGCAGCGCGCCGGGGATCAGCAGATTGTTGAGGCCCGTGATCTGATAGGTGAAATCGGCCACCGAGGCCCCAGCGGGCAGCGCCGTGGTCGCCTGATTGGCCGGGGCCACGCCCAGCACGCGGTTCTTGAACGCGCTCTGGCGATATTGCAGCCCGCCCTTGATCTTGAAGGCATCATTGAATTCATAGGTGGAATTGGCCTCGAACGTATAGTTGTCGGTCGTCACCTTCCAGTTGCGCGTGTTGAAATTGCCCAGCACCGTGCCGTCCGCGCGGCCGGGCGCATAGTTGAAATTGGCCGGGTTCGCCACGTCGATGCCATATTTCATCACCGGGATCGAACCGCCGCCGCGAAAGTCGATGGAATATCCCGGCGTGTCGATGGCGTCCAGATTGACGGTCAGGCGCTCGGGATTGTCAAAGATCGAACGCGAATACCCCGCCATGATGTCCATGGTCAAATGGTCGGTAAACTTGTGATGGATGTTCAGATTGGCCTGACCGAAAGTGGTGGTGAATTTGTCGCGCAGGCTTTCCGAACGCAGGTCCACCCCATTGAACAGACCATAGAGCAGCGAGCCGTTCGGCTTGACCGACAGATCGACCACCGAGGTCATCGGCTGCCCGTTGTTGCTGGCATTGCGGGCAAAGGAAAGCGCGTCGATGTAATTGTCCCAACGCGTGACCTTGTAGCGCGAGAAGAGCGCATCAAAGACGATCTCGGTATTGTCGTCGGGTTTCCACTGCAGGGCCAGCGAACCGCCCATGCGCTCGGCATCCTGACGCGAGTTGAGATAGCGCGGGATGCGCGGCAGGAACACGCCGCCGCCCGCCTGCCCTGAAGGGCCGGTCATCGACTGGATCAGATTATAGGCCGCCGTGCTGCCCGTGCGCGGATTGCCGGTCGAGCAATTGGCCGCATCCGTGCCCTTGGCCGCATTGGTCGCGGGGTTTTGCGGCGCATAGCCGATGGGCGAGCAGAAGCCCCCGTTGACATAGGTAGGCAGGATATTGACCGCCGAATAGCCCACTTCGCGGATGTTGCGATGGCTGTAGCTGGCCGTGGCAAGAACACCGAAAGTGCCCTCCTCATTCTGCTTTGAGAGCAGCACCGAGAAACGCGGATCGAGCTTTTTGCTCACCTCGTTCCACACGCCCTTGGCCGAGACGGTGGCGACGAAGGTCTTGTGGAAATCGAGCGGATGCGGGGCTTTAAGGTCTACCGTCGCGCCCAGCGAGCCTTCCTCGACATCGGCCGAGGGCGTCTTGCGCACGGCCAGTTCGGAAAAGATTTCGGTCGGAAAGACGTTGAAGTCAAAGCTGCGGCCCGTGTTGCCCGCACCGTAAATGTCGGAAGAACCGGTTTGCGCGGTGCCTTCCATGCCGTTCAGGCGGACGCGGGTAAAGCCCGGCCCCAGGCCGCGCACCGAGATATTCTTGCCCTCGCCGCCGTCGCCGCGCGCCAGCGCGATGCCCGGCACGCGCTGCATGGATTCGGCCAGATTGGAATCGGGAAACTTGCCTACGTCCTCGGCCTTGATCGTGTCGATGGCCGCGGCCGACGCGCGCTTTTCATTCAGCGCCGCGGCCAGCGAGGTACGGAAACCGGTGACAATGATCGTCTGTTCATCACCCTTGGCGGGCGCGGGCGTGACGGGCGCCTGAGCTTGGGCGGCGGCGGCAAATCCTGCCGCGATGATCGCCAGCCCCGATGCCGCCAGACGCAATTGTGCCGCTGAAAACTGCCCCAAAGTATCCTCCATAATCCCATTTGCGGGCCTTGCCTCTGTCTGCCGCCGCTGCGGCGCCGGGCGTCCCGTTGGGGCGATGGATAAATCCGATATGTGAGCACGTCAATGCATATATTGCACGATAATTTCATATATAGGGACTATATTGTGAATCTGTATAGAAATCGCCCCCTGTGGCATTTTGCACACACCGCGCCCGCGTTTCACATTGCGCACACTTCCATTGCTTTCGCGCCAAAAGGATCTAAAAGCAGGCCATGGCCGACGATGAAACCAACGAAACCGCACCGGACAGCAACACCGTCAAGGGCGCGCAGACATTGATGCGCGCTCTCGACATACTGGACGAGGTGATCGACGGGCCGATCCGCGCGGTCGATCTGGCGCGCAAGTTGGGGATGAACCGCACCACGGCGCATCGTCTGGCCCATGCGCTGCGCACGCGCGATTATCTGGCCGTAACGCCCGATGGTTTTGCGCTGGGGCCAAAATTGCTGCAACTGGGCGTGCTGGCCAGCGAGCAGACCGATTATGTCCGCATCGCCCGCCCCCGCATGGAGGCCCTGTCGGCCCAGACGGGATTTTGCGTCTTCATCGGCAATCGCGAGGGCAACTGGTCACGCCACCTTGATCGCGTGACCGGGCGCCAGCGGCTGCGCGTAGCGACCGCGCCGGGCGACCGCCGCCCGATCGCCGAGACCGGCCTTGGCAAGGCGCTGATGCTGGATGACAGCGAGGCAAACTGGAAAAAGCTCTGGAAACAGGCCCATGCCGACAGCGGCACCGAGGCCGATCTGGACGATTTCCTCAAACGGATGCGCGGATACAAAGAAGAAGGCCTTGTGCGCCATGACAGCGAGTTGGGCGACGGCGTGCGCTCCATCGCCGCCCCGGTGCGCAATGCACGCGGCGCGATTTGCGTTGCCATCAGCATCGCCAGCGCCGCCCACTATCTGACCGATGACATTGCCGCAGAACTGGCCGACAAGGTCAAGCAATGCGCCGATGATGTCAGCGCGGCGATTGGCTGGCGCCCCTAACGGTCTGAAAAACCGGCAACATTGTCGAGCGTGGCCCAGCCGCGCCATCAATGGCGATACGTGTCAGCGTGACATCGCGCACGGGCGCTTCGCGCTCGGCCGTTATGTTCACGCGAAATCCGGCGGCCCCCACCTTGACGTCCGACACATGCACGCCCTCAATCGGCGTCAACCGGCGCTGATAGGTCGGGAGCAGCCTACGCCATTGGTACAAAACATCGGTTTCAATGGAGAGCACCCCGCCCTTTATCGGCCTGGCGGCAAAATTGGTCATATGGATCGAGCGGACAAAGCCGCCCCGCCGCTCATTGGTCTTGATATAGAGCAGATTGTTGAAATCGCTGTTGGTTTCGCCATGCGCCTCCTGAAACACGCGGCATTGGTCGACCCAGACATTCTCCACCCCGCCCGAATGCAACGCTCAACTGGTAGCTTTGGTATACCGATCCCTGCGCGCTTGGGATGCGCGGCGGGCTTCGGCGATGGCCTTTTCCTCGGTGGCGAAGAGGAGACTGTCGAGGACGGAAGCAAGGTGGGTGCGCATGGCCGTGCGGGCGGCGGCCGGGTCGCGGGCGCGCAGGGCTTCGAGGACGGCGGTGTGCTCCTCGACCACGGGTTTGATGTTGGCGCTGCGGGCCTTTTCGTGCAGCAGCGCGCTTTCCGGCGAATCCGCGCGCAAGGACCACAGGCGCTCGACCGCCTCGGCCACGGCCGCGTTGCGCGTGGCCCGCGCGATGGCGAGGTGAAAGGCGCGGTCGGCCTTTTCCGTGCCATGCGGATTGCTGTTCTCGCGCTCGATCTCCTCGACCAATGCGGCCAGTTCTGCCAGACCTTCCTCGGTGATCGTGGTGGCAGCCAAGGCGGCGGCCTCGCCCTCGAACAACAGGCGTGCCTCGGTCAGTTCAAAGGCGGAAATGTTGAAGCCGGGGATGTCGCCCTTGCCCGGCAGGCGCCGCACATAGGCGCCCGAACCCACGCGCACCTCGACCAGCCCCTGCACTTCCAGCGCGATCACCGCCTCGCGCACGGTGGGGCGCGAGACGTTGAATTGCGCGGACAATTCGCGCTCGGCCGGCAGGCGGTCGCCCACTTCATAACGGCCGCTGACAAGTTCATCCATCAAACGCCGCGCAAGGTCCTGATAGAGGCGCTCTTGTGCGGGACTGGTATCGTTCATTGAGGTCACCTTCCGCGAAATGGCCTTACCGCTTAATTAGAAATTGACAGGCCAACTCAAATTGGTCAAGAGTCTTCTCTAGCACAAGCAGACCAATTCGGGAACATTATCCCCATGAGCACCGCTCCCATGAAAATCACCTCCGCCTGCGTCATCGTCACCTGTCCGGGGCGCAACTTTGTCACGCTGAAAATCGAGACCGATCAAGGCGTTTACGGCATTGGCGACGCCACGCTCAACGGCCGCGAAAAGGCGGTGGTGTCCTATCTGGAAGACCATGTCATCCCGTGCCTTATCGGCATGGACCCGCGCAATTCCGAGGACATCTGGCAATATCTCTATCGCGGGGCCTATTGGCGCCGCGGGCCGGTGACGATGCGCGCGATTGCTGCGGTGGACGTGGCGCTGTGGGACATCAAGGCCAAGATGGCGGGCATGCCTTTGTACCAGCTTCTGGGCGGGCGCAGCCGTGATGGCGTGATGGTCTATGGTCATGCCAATGGCTCGGACATTGCCGAGACGGTGGATGCGGTTGGTCAGTATATCGACATGGGCTATAAGGCGATCCGCGCCCAGACCGGCGTGCCGGGCATCAAGGATGCCTATGGCGTGGGCCGGGGCAAGCTGTTCTATGAACCGGCCGATGCGGCGCTGCCCTCGGTAACGGGTTGGGACACGCGCAAGGCGCTGAATTACGTGCCGAAACTGTTTGAAAAGCTGCGCGAGACCTATGGTTTCGACCACCATCTGCTCCATGACGGCCACCATCGCTACAGCCCCACCGAGGCCGCGCAGCTCGGCAAGGCTCTCGAGCCTTACTCGCTGTTCTGGCTGGAGGATGTGACGCCGGCGGAAAATCAGGAAGCCTTCAAGCTGATCCGCCAGCACACCACCACGCCGCTGGCCGTGGGCGAGATTTTCAACACGATCTGGGACGCCAAAGACCTGATCCAGAACCAACTCATCGACTATATCCGCGCCACCATCGTGGGAGCCGGCGGCATCACCCATCTGCGCCGCATCGCGGACCTCGCCAGCATGTATCAGGTCCGCACCGGCTGCCACGGCGCCACCGACCTCTCGCCCGTGACCATGGGCACGGCGCTGCATTTCGACACCTGGGTGCCCAATTTCGGCATTCAGGAATATATGCGCCACACGCCCGAAACCGACGAGGTTTTCCCCCACGATTACACCTTCGACAAGGGCTTCCTCTACACCGGCGACAAGCCTGGCCATGGCGTCGACATCGACGAGGCCCTCGCCGCCAAGTACCCTTACAAGCCCGCATACCTCCCCGTCGCAAGGCTCGAAGATGGAACCATGTGGAATTGGTAAGGCCGATAGACGCATGGAGACACAAAAAACGGGGGCCGCCAAGCCCCCGTTTTTCATTCAACCTTCCATCTGCTCCAGACTGACGCCCTTGGTCTCGCGCACCATGGCGCGGACAAAGAAGAAGGACGCCGCCGCCGCCAGCGCATAGCCGGTATAGGCCACAGCCAGACCCGGCGAAACCACCAGCGCAGGGAAGCTGACAGAAATGGCCGCGTTGGCGATCCACTGCGCAAAGCCGGACACAGCCAGCCCCGATCCACGGATCTGATTGGGGAACATTTCGCCCAGCATGACCCACATGATCGGGCCCCAGCTCATGTTGAAGAAGATGACATAGGCATTGGCCGCCAGCAGCGCGATCACGCCATTATGGCCCGGCAGGCTGACCGAACCGTCGGCGCCGTGAATCGCGGTGGAAAAGGCCCAAGCCACCACGCCCAGCGTCACCGCCATGCCCGCCGAACCGACCAGCAGCAGCGGCTTGCGCCCCACCCGGTCAACCAGCATCAGCGTGGCAAGACAGCCCGCGATCGAAACAACGCCCGAGAGGATGTTGATCTGCAAGGAATAGCTCTCGGAAAAGCCCACCGCCTGCCACAAGGTTGCGCCGTAATAGAACACGACATTGATGCCCACGAGCTGTTGAAACACGGCAAGGCCGATGCCGGTCCATACGATGGGGCGGATACGCCCGGTGGCCTTGTCGATCAGGTCTGACAGGCGCGGGCGGTGATGGTCGGCGGCAAGGCTGTCGCGGATTTCGCCCACCATGCGGCGCGCCACTTCGCCGTCGAACAGGCGGGTCAGCACGTTCTGCGCCCCCGCCTCATCGCCGCGCGCCACCAGATAGCGCGGGCTTTCCGGGATGAACATCAGCGCGAAGAAATAGATCGCGGCGGGCAAAGCCTGAAGCCAGAACATCCAGCGCCACGCGGGCTGGTCGGCCCACAGGATCGCGGTGGAATCGCCCGCCACCTGCGCCAGAATATAATTGACGACAAAGGCGCCCGTCAGGCCGGTGATGATCATCACCTGCTGCACGCTGGAAAGGCGCCCGCGCACATGGGCGGGCACGACTTCGGAAATATAGACCGGCGAAATCACGCTGGCCGCGCCCACGCCAAGGCCGCCGATGATGCGCGCCAGAATGAACACCAGCGAAGAGCCCGCCGCCCCGGCGATCAGCGCGCTGATCAGAAACAGCACGGCGGCCAGTTTCATCACCCCGCGCCGCCCGATCCTGTCGGCCAGACGCCCCGCGCCAAACGCACCCACCGACGAACCGACGAGGATCGCGCCGACATTGATGCCGATGCCTACCTTGCCGAGGTCAAAGGCGGCCTCAAGCCCCTTTTGCGTGCCGTTGATAACCCCTGAATCATAGCCGAACATAAAGCCGCCGATCGTGGCCACCGCCACGATCATCGCGATCAACCCCGAATTGACGGGGCCTTCTGATTGCTGCTGCATCCACTCTCTCCCGTAAATTCTTATACTTGGGCCATAACGCCCGGCATTCCGGCCACGCCCGGATCAAAGGCAAAAAGCGCGCCTGCCAAAGGTTGCTGCGCACGCTCCTCGCTCGAAAGCCCCTTGGCGGCGGTCGTTGCATAGGCGGTGCGCAGATCGGGGCCGCCAAAAGCGATCTTGGTAATATTGGCCACCGGAAAGCGGACCGTCTGCATCAACGTGCCGCTCGGATCATAACGCCGCACGCCCCAGCCCGCGAAAAGGCTGACCCAGACGCAGCCCTCGGCATCGACGCAGGGACCATCGGGATAGCCTTCGTCAATCTCGCCAAACAGGCGGGTGGCGACCACGCGCCCATCCTCGATCGTGCTGGCCCAGACTTTGCGCCCCAGCGTGTCATTGTGATAAAGCGTCGCGCCATCGGGCGAGAAGGCCGGGCCATTGGTGATCGACACCGGCGGCAGGCCCGTATCAACACAGGCCGCGCCATCAAGGCGATAGAAACGCCCGGTTTCAGCCGCTTCGCCATCATCCATCGAGCCGAGCCAGATCGCGCCGTCACCGGCCACGGTGGCATCGTTCAACCGGTTGCCCGGCAGATGCGCCTCGGGCGCGACAAGGAGCGAAAACACCCCGGTCGCCGGATCGAAGCGATGCACGCCGGTCTGCAGGCCCGCGATCATGTCGCCCCGCGCGCTGGGCAGCACCCAGCCGACCTGCGCGGGCGCGGCCCAAGTGCGCTGCTCTCCGCTCGCGGGGGTGAAGCGATGGATCGAGGGCGCCTTGATATCGACGAACCAGAGCGAGGCATCGCGCTCAACCCAGACCGGGCCTTCGCCCAGCGTGGCGCCCAGCGCCCAGACTGATTGGACCGCCATCATCGCCACCCCGCATCGACCCAATATTCATGGCCCGTAATCAGCCGCGCATCATCCGAGGCCAGAAACAGCGCCAGCGCCGCCACGTCATGGGGCAACAGGCGGCCATCGAGGCATTGCGCCGCGACGATCTCGGCCTCGCCCTCGGGTGTGTACCATTGTTCCTGACGCGGGGTTTTGACATTGCCGGGGATGATGCTGGTGACGCGGATATTGTCGCGGCCCAGTTCACGCGCCAAACCGCGCGTCATGCCCTCGATGGCGGCCTTGGCGGTCTGATAGACCACCAGATCGTGCAGCCCCAGATGCCAACTGATCGAGCCCAGATTGATGATCGCCCCGCCGCCCGAACGCTTCATCGAGGGCACGGCGGCCTGCGCCACAAAGAACTGGTGTCGCAGGTTCACCGCCATGCGTTCGTCCCAATAGGCGGGCGTCACTTCGGCCACGGAATGCCGGTCATCATTGGCGGCATTGTTGACCACCACATCGATGCCGCCCAGCGCTTCCTCAACCTGTGCCATCATCGACTGGACAGCTTCGATATCGGTCAGGTCGCAGGGGAAGAACACCGGCGCCGGCGTGGCGCCGGTGTTCAGGCGGGCTGCAACCGCCTTTCCTGCCTCTTCTGCAATGTCGCAGAAAGCCACATTCGCGCCCTGCGCCACAAAGGCTTCGACGAAACCTTCGCCAATGCCGCTGGCGCCGCCGCTGATGAAAACGCGCTTGCCCGCAAGGCTGGGATAGATCGCGCGCCCGTTGTTAACAGCGCTCATGCTTTCGCTCCCAACAGGCCGCGGGCGCCCAGATTGGCGTAAAACGCAGCGATGCCCTGCGTCCAGGGCTGGGCCTGCTTGCTGGTGACCACGGTGTTGACCAGCTTGCCCAGTTTCGGCGTCGAGATCGTCACGACATCGCCCACCTTATGCGTAAAGCCGCGCCCCGGATCGTCGCGGTCCTGCGTGGGGGCAAACAAAGTGCCCAGAAACAGCGTGAAGCCATCGGGATACTGATGTTCGCTCAAGGTCTGGCGCACCAGATCGAGCGGGTCGCGGCTGATTTCGCGCATGCTGGAATGGCCCTCAAGGCGATAGCCTTCCGGCCCTTCGATCAGCAGATCGACCTCGGCATTGCGCACATCGTCGATCGAAAAACTGTCGTCAAACAGGCGCACCAGCGGCCCAAGCGAGCAGGACGCGTTATTGTCCTTCGCCTTACCCAGCAAGAGCGCGCTGCGCCCTTCGATGTCGCGCAGATTGACGTCATTGCCCAGCATCGCGCCCACCGCCTTGCCGCCCGCATCGACCAGCAGCACGACTTCGGGCTCGGGGTTGTTCCAAGTGCTGTCGCTGCGCACGCCCACCTCGGCCAGCGCGCCAACGGTGGCCAGCACCGGCGCCTTGGTAAAGACCTCGGCATAAGGCCCGATGGCGACTTCGAGATATTGCGACCACAGGCCATCAGCGATCAGCAGTTCTTTCAGCGCCTCGGCCTCAACCGAACCGGGCACGACCGAGCGGATCGAGCCGCCGACACGTTCCTCGATACGGGCGCGGATTTCCAGCGCCTTGCTCGAATCGCCGCGCGCGCGTTCCTCGATCACGCGCTCCAGCGTGCTGGTGGCAAAGGTCACGCCGCAGGCCTTGATGACCTGAAGATCCACCGGGCTGAGCCAGGGCGCATCAAGTTCATCAAGCGGCCCCAGCGCGCGTCCCGCCGAAGCATCAAGCGGCAGCGCCTCGACCAGTTGCGACACCGTGGGCGCCACGCGCGACATATCATAGGCAATGCCGCCCTCGACCAGAATCGGGGTCGGCCCTTCGGGCAACTGCACCCGGCCAAGGAAACGGCCGCCGCGCCAGTCGGCGGGCAGCAGGGCCGCGAAGGAAGAATTCCCAGACATTTTCTCTCCAGACAGGATTTTTGACACCAAACGCGGGGGCGCGGCGTTGACAAAGCTTGATAGCGCTACCATCATGCAAACAGGCTCGCTGTCAAGTGGTTTTGAGCAATGAGGGCGGGAAATCGCTGGCATCGCACCCGTGGCGCGCTAGAGATTTCTCAAGGGAGAGATACAGATGACCGATAATTCCACCCGCCGTTTCCGTTCGCAGGACTGGTTCGCCGATCCGGCACGCTCGGATATGGTAGCGCTCTATCTGGAACGCTTCATGAATTACGGGATCACCCCGGATGAACTGCGTTCGGGCCGCCCGATCATCGGCATCGCGCAAAGCGGCAGCGACCTCTCGCCCTGCAACCGCATCCATCTTGATCTGGCCAAGCGGGTGCGCGACGGCATCCGCGATGCGGGCGGGATCTGCATGGAATTTCCGGTCCACCCGATTTTTGAAAACTGCCGCCGCCCCACCGCCGCGCTGGATCGCAATCTGGCCTATCTGGGGCTGGTCGAAATTCTCTATGGCTATCCCATCGACGCGGTGGTGCTGACCACGGGCTGTGACAAGACCACGCCTTCGCAGGTGATGGCCACCAGCACGGTGGACATTCCCGCCATCGTCCTGTCGGGCGGGCCGATGCTCGATGGCTGGCATGAGGGCGATCTGGTGGGTTCAGGCACGGTGATCTGGCGCAGCCGCCGCAAATTGGCCGCGGGCGAGATCGACGAGGAGGAGTTCCTTCAGCGCGCCTGCGATTCGGCCCCTTCGGCGGGCCATTGCAACACGATGGGCACGGCTTCGACCATGAATGCCGTGGCCGAGGCGCTTGGCCTCTCGCTGCCCGGATGCGCCGCCATTCCCGCCCCCTATCGCGAGCGTGGCCAGATTGCCTATGAAACCGGCCGCCGGATTGTTGAAATGGCCTATGAAGACCTGCGCCCGTCGAAAATCCTGACGCGCGAGAGTTTCCTCAACGCCATCCGCGTGGTGACGGCCATCGGCGGGTCGAGCAACGCGCAGCCCCATATCGTCGCCATGGCGCGCCACGCCGGGGTGGAAATCACCGCCGCCGACTGGATGGAGCATGGCTATGACCTGCCGCTGATCGTCGATATGCAGCCCGCAGGCCGCTTCCTCGGCGAGCGATTCCACCGGGCGGGCGGCGTGCCCTCGGTGATGTGGGAATTGCTGCAACAGGGCGTGCTGGATGGCGATTGTCTGAGCGTGACGGGCGAGAGCGTGGCGGAAAATGTCGGCGCGCGCCCGGCCCGCGACCGCGAAGTGATCCGCCCCTTTGCCAAGCCTTTGAAGGAAAAGGCGGGCTTCCTTGTGCTGTCGGGCAATCTGTTCGATTTCGGCATCATGAAGACCAGCGTGATTTCCGAGGAATTCCGCAGCCGCTATCTCTCCAACCCCGAGGCCCCCGGCACGTTCGAAGCGCGCGCGGTGGTGTTTGAAGGGGGCGATGATTATCATCACCGGATCGACGATCCTTCGCTGAACATCGACGAAAACTGCATCCTCGTGATGCGCGGCGCAGGGCCTCAGGGTTGGCCGGGCAGCGCCGAGGTGGTCAATATGCAGCCCCCCGCAGCGCTCATCCAACGCGGGGTGCAATGGCTGCCCACGCTGGGCGACGGGCGCCAGTCGGGCACCTCGGACAGCCCCTCGATCCTCAATTGCTCGCCCGAAAGCGCGGTGGGCGGCGGTCTGTCATGGCTGCGCACGGGCGACATCATCCGCATCGATGTGGTGACGGGTTCCTGCAACGCTCTGGTGTCGGACGAGGAAATCGCCCGCCGTCGCGCAGAACCCCTGCCCCCTGTTCCGCCCAGCAACACGCCATGGGAGGAACTGTACCGCGAAAAGACCGGGCAGATGGGCGAAGGGGCCGTGCTGGAAATGGCGGTGAAATATCGCGGACTGGCGGCCAAAACGCCGCGCCATAACCACTAAAATAAAAGGCCGCTGGAAACAGCGGCCTTTTTCATATCAGAGGTCGAGGATGCGGTCGGGCGCTTCTGGCTTGGGCGCCTGCGGGGGCGTAAAATTGGGCACATCGCGGCTGTTGCGCGTGTCCTGCGGCACGCCGCTGGTGTTGATATACCAATTGAGCAGGCGCTGTTGCATCGCGGCCTGATCCTTGGCCACCGCTTTGGTCCCGATCAGATTGCGCGTTTCGCCCGGATCGGCGATGCGGTCGTAAAACTCGCTCTGGCCCTGAGGTCGGTGGATATAGGTGTGGCGCTGGGTGCGCACGCTGGCTGCGCGGGACACCAGAACCGGCTCTTGTGCCGCCAGTTGCGATTTCATCCGATAAAGCCCGCCCGAAGGCGTGTCGAAGGCCTGCGGTTCGTAGGTGTTGATGCCCGCCTCGGTAAAGGCCGCGCGGTTGGGATCGCCCGCGCCCCCATGGATCTGCGGCAAGAGCGAGCGCCCGAACTGCGTGCCCCCCGAACGTGCTCCGGCCAGCGAGAGGAAGCTGGGCATGATGTCGAAAAGCTCGACCATATCATCGGCGACATGCCCCCCGGCCACGCCCGGCACCCGCCCGATCAGCGGCACATGCGTCAGGCAGCTTTCCAGCCCGCCATGCCATTTTTCAACCAGACCATAATCGCCCGCATAATCGCCATGGTCGGAACCGACGAACACGGCGGTATCCTTGTCGCGCCCGGTTCTCTCCAGCGCGTCGAGCAATTCGCCCAGCAGCCAGTCGGCATAGGACACCTGCCCGTAATAGGCGGCGCGCACGCGGACGAAAACCTCCGGCCCGGCCTTGTCCAAGCCATAGGCGCGGCGGATCGCCTCATGATAGGCCGGTTTGCCCGAGAGGCCCGGCGGAATCAGCGCGGGAATATCTTCCGGCTTGTACATGGCGGCGAAATCGGCGGGGGCGCGATAGGGCGGATGGGGCTGGAATATCGGCAGGAACAGGCAGAAGGGCCGGTCGCTCTCCTTGCGCTCGATCACCTGAATGGCGCGCTGGATAATGCCGTAATCGCTGGTTTGGCGCCGCTCGCCCATGGGAGGCAGCAGCATCGTGACCGGGCCGTTGTTGGCGCCTGAACGCGCGCCGGGTGCATGGTCGCCCGATGCAGCGCCGGGCGCCGGAGGATCGGCCCATGCCGTCAGGCTGGTGGCGAAAGTTTCCGGCGCCAGCACATCATTCTTGCCGAAGAAGAACGTGTCATAGCCCGATTGCCGCAGCATGGCGAAGAGATTCGGCTCGCTGGGCTGGATCAGATAGGAAAAGCCGCGATGACCGGTGGCGCTGGTGGGCAGGCCAGTCAGCATCGAGCAGCGCGAGGCCGCACAGACCGGATATTGCACATGAGCGTTGCGAAACATCGTGCCGCCCCGCGCCAGACGGTCGAAATTGGGCGTGCGCGTGACCGGATTGCCATAGCAGGCCAGCGCATCGGCGCGCAGTTCATCGGGAAAGAACAGGATCAGATTGGGGCGCGAACCGGCGCTGGAAGGCACCGGTACAGCCAAGGGCGCAGCCTGCGCCAGATCGGCATGAGACAACACGCCGGACAGCATCCCGGCCCCGATACCGCCCATGATCCTGCGGCGTGTGAGAGGCAAATTCATGGGCGGATCTTTCGCTTTATACAGCGTCCGGCTGGTTTTCCGGCCGGGCCGCGTCAAAGGCAGGCAAGGCCAGACAGGCTTCCTCGATGGCCAACAGGCGCGCGGGGATGTCCTTCGCGCCAAAGCGGCGCGCATTGACCAGTTGCGGCACAAGGCACACATCAGCCAAAGTAACCGTGTCGCCAAAGCAGAACCGGCCCGCATGAGGCGCGATCAGCGCGTCAAAAGCGGCAAAGCCTTCCTCGATCACGCGGGCAGCCCATGCGCTTTCATCACCGCCCAGCGCCTTGACCCAGCCCAGCACTTTCAGGTTCTGGATCGGATGGGTGTCGATGGCGATCACCTGCGCCGCCGCGCGGACATGGGCGCGCAGGATCGGATCGGCGGGCAACAGGCGCGGCCCGTCGTGGGTTTCATCAAGATATTCGATGATCGCCAGACTTTGCGTCAGCACCGTCCCGTCAATCTCCAGCGCGGGCACCAGTCCTTGCGGATTGAGCGCCAGATAGGCGGGCGAACGATGGGCTCCCTCGCGCAGGCTGTAGCTGACATTGCCATAGGCGATGCCTTTCAGGCCCAGCACGATGCGCACCCGATAGGATGCGCCCGAGCGAAAGAAGCCATGCAGCAGCGGCTCAGACATCGGCCTTGGGCCCGATCCTGATCGTGCAGGGCGTCAGGCCTTCAACCGAGACCACGATCTCGTCGCCCGTCACCACCGCGCCTACGCCCGCGGGCGTGCCGGTATAGATCAGGTCGCCCGGCTCCAGACGATAAAAGCGCGAGACATAGGCGATCACCTCGTCCACGCTCCAGATCAGGTCGGCCAGATCGGCGTCCTGCTTGATGTCGCCATTGACGGTCAGGCTGATGCGGCCGGTCTTCAGCTCGCCCGTTTCCGAAACCGGATGGATGATGCCCAGCGGGCTGGACTGTTCGACATTCTTGCCGGTATCCCACGGGCGGCCCTTGTCGCGCGCTTCAAATTGAAGATCGCGGCGCGTCATGTCGAGACCTGTGGCATAGCCATAGACATGCGAGGCCGCGTCGGAGGCGGCGATATTGCGTCCGCCCTTGCCGATCGCCACGACCAGTTCGGCCTCGTAGTGAAAATTGGCGGTTTCGGGCGGATAGGCAATGGTCGTGCCGCTGGCGACAACCGTTTCGGCCCATTTGGTGAAGAAGAAGGGCGCCTCGCGCGTCGGGTCTTTGCCCATTTCGCGGGCATGGGCGGCATAATTGCGCCCGATGCAGAACAGGCGGCGGACAGGAAAGCCATTCCCTTCGGTGGTTTGCGCGATAATCGGGGCCGGAGGTGCAAACAGCGTCATCTTACGAGTTCCATTCACGGTAGAGGTTCAGTTTTTCTTGGGCCGCCTTGTCGGAATAGGCAAACAGCACGAGCGTTTCGTCGGCGGCAAGCACAAGTTCGCTCCACGAGGGCACGGCGAAAATGTCGCGTTCGGACAGGTTGATTTCGGTGCCGCCCACCTTGGCGGTGCCGCGCCCCTCGACCACGGCAAAGATCGTGCCATCGCTGGACTTGCGCGGGCGGGTTTCAAAACCGGCGGGCAGCAGACGGACATGGGCGGCAATGGTGGGCATGATCGAGCCGCCATCGGCCGGATTGGTGAATTCCAGCGCATGGCCCAGATGCGGGTCGATCTCACCGCCGGCCGCAAGTGCGTTGAGAGCCGGGCGCCACTGGGCATAGGGATAGTGGAAGAGCGGTTGATGCGCGGGGCGACGATCCGCCGCCGTGCCGCGCATGGGCCGCATGTTGTGGCCATAACGGGCCAGCGTATCGCCCGCAGGCGCACTTTCGGGGAAGGCTTTGCCGTCATAGTGTTCGGCAAATTGCGCGTCGAACAGGCGGACGGTGGGAATATCCAGACCATCGAGCCAGATCATCGGCTTGTCGCTGGGATTGCCATGGTCATGCCACTGGCCGCCCGGCGTCAGCACGAGGTCGAAGGGGCGCATGATCGCCTTTTCGCCGTCCAGCGCGGTAAAGGCGCCCTCGCCCTCCATCACAAAGCGCAGCGCCGACTGGCTGTGGCGGTGGCAGGGCGCCACCTCGTCCGGCAGGATAAGCTGCAGGCCCGCATAGAGGCTGGGCGTGATCGCGGATTGGCCGGGCAGGCCGGGGTTTTCCAGAATCAGCACACGGCGCTCGGCCTTTTCCGCACTGATCAGGTCCCCGGCGCGCATCAGGTAGTTGCGCGCCTCGTCATAATTCCACCGATGGGCATGGGCCGCCGAGCGCGGAAACGGGCGCACCAGATCGGCCAGGGATTCCCACAAAGGCGTCAGATAGGAGGGAGCCATTTCATCATAGAGCGCATGCAACTGGGCCTGCTGCTCATTCGCCAGCGTCATTGTCGAATCCTCTCAACACGGAAACAGATTTGGCTCTGCATCCTCATCTGGCGAAAAGTGATGGTCCGCGCAACCTAAAAATTGTAGCGCTATACCAGAGTTTCGCAATCGAGGGCTTGCGCTCTGCCCCTGCTCTCTCGTAGCGCTGAAACGACAGGGGGCCAAACTGTTGCCGGCCCGATCACGAATGGACCGATGCCGATCATGTCTAACCCCATCCCCGCCCGGTCCCGACGTTCGCGCCAGAGCATCACCATCCAGTCAGTGGCGGATCTGGCCGGGGTCAGCCCGATGACCGTGTCGCATGTGCTGAACGGCACGAAAAGTGTGCGCGAGGCGACGCGGGCGGCGGTTTTGAAGGCGGTCGAGGAACTGGGCTATGTGCCCAATGCCGCCGCCCGGTCTTTGGCCAGCGCGCGTAGCCCCCGTATTGGCATCGTCTATCGCAATGCACAGAACGCGTTTCTCTCGGCCATGCTGGTGGGGGCGCTGAACGCCGCCGCGCGCGCGGGCGCCCAGATCATCATCCGCAAATGCGACGATCTTTCGGCCGCCGCCGCCATAGAGGCTGTGTCCTCCCTCGTGCGCAGCGGGGCCAGCGCGATCCTGCTTGCCCCGCCCTATAATGAAATGCTTTCGGGCAGCCCGACCATCGCGGGGCTTGGCGTGCCGATTGCCGCGATTGCCTGCGGGCGGGCGCTGGATGACATGGACGTGGTGGGCATAGACGAGCGCGGCGCGGCGATGGACATGACCAATCACCTGCTCGACCGGGAATACAGGCGCATCGGTTTCGTGATGGGCGCATCGACCCATTCGGCCAGCAAGGCGCGTTTCGAGGGCTATGGCGCAGCGCTGGCCGCGCGGGGGCTGGCGCTGGACCCGACCTTGATCGCGCCGGGCGATTTCACCTTTGAATCGGGGCTGAGCGCGGGCGCCGCCCTGCTCGATCTGAAAAACCCGCCCGATGCGATCTTTGCCAGCAATGATGACATGGCGGCGGGCGTCGTGCTGGCCGCCCATCGCCGGGGCTTGCGCATTCCGCAGGATGTCGCCGTGGCCGGGTTTGACGATGCGCCCATCGCGGTCAAGATCTGGCCCCCGCTGACCACGGTGCGTCAGGATATCGACCTGATGGCCGCGCAGGCGACCAACTGGCTGGTCGAGCGCCACCGCGACGGCGAGGCCGACCGCCCCTTTACCGCCCAGTGGCACAACTATCAGATCGTCACGCGCGAAAGCACCTGATCGTTACTGAGCGGCAAGGATGCGCCGGTAATCGCGCATCCCCATCCACAACAGCACCACCGAGAGCGGCGAGGCCACCGCGCAAACCAGCGAGATCGCCAGATTGAGCGACTTGGGATCGTGGAACCAGTAATCGGTGACCAGCGCGATGGCAGTCGGGCCAAGCGCCGCGCCGATCAGGTTGATCGTCAGCATATAGGCCGCCGACATCAGCGCGCGCATCCGGTTGGGCGTCAGTTCCTGAAGCGTGGCAAGGCCGCCGCCGTAATTGAACCCGGCAAAGAAGTTCATCACCCCCACCAGCGCCAGCGCCACATAGGGATAGGGCATCAGGGGAAAGCCAATGGTGATCGGCACCAACATGCAGAAGCCGAAAAGCGCGGCCACCAGATTGCCATGCGCCATGCCCCGGCGGCGCAGCAAAGTGGCGACATAGCCGCCGGTCAGCGCGCCGGTCGTGCCGCACAGGAAGATGACCGGCCCAAGGATCTTGCCCACCGAGGCCGTGGTCCAGCCATAGGTGCGCTCAAAGAAAGCCGGGACCCAGACCGCCGTGCCGTTGCCGACAAGGATCATCAGCGCAAAGCCCAGCATGATGCCGATATAGGCCCGGCGGCGCGCGCCGATATGGGCAAAGAATTGCGAGAGCGGCGCGCTCGGTTCCCTGGCGCCCACGCCTTGCCGCGCCGGTTCGCGGATCGAGAAGGTCACCGCCGCCAGCAGGATGCCCGGCAGGCCCAGCAACAGGAACACCAGTTGCCACCCCTTCATCGCGCCCAAAATCGGCAGGGTGATCGAGGCGGTCGGCTGGATATGGGTAAACACCACGCCGCCAATCACCAGCGCCGAGGCATTGCCCAGATAAATGCCGATCTGATAAATCGACATGGCCAGCGGCAGGCGCTCCTTGGGGAAATAATCCGAGAGCAGCGAGAGGGCCGAAGGCGTCAGCCCGCCCTCACCCGCGCCGACGCCCACGCGGGCGGCAAAGAGCATCGCAAAGCTGCGCGCCAGACCGCAAAGGCTGGTGGCCACGCTCCACACAAAGATCGCGCCCGCCACGATGTTGCGCCGGTTCGACCTGTCGGCCAGACGCGCGATAGGCAGGCCCACGGCAATGTAGAACAGCGTGAAGGACAAGCCATAAAGCAGGCTGATCGCCGTATCGGAAATGCCCAGATCCTGCTTGATCGGCTGAACCAGCAGGGCCAGCGCCTGACGGTCGATAAAGGCCAGCGTGTTGGCCAGCATCAGCACAATGGCCACCCACCATGCGCGGCCCGCCGAGGGCCATGGGACGGAAGATTGCTCGGGGGTTTGCATCTTTGTCTGCTTTTCCAAAAAGTTGGGCCTATTGCGCCGGCTTTGCCGCCGCGACGGGTAAAACGGAGATGACGATACGCCGATAGGCCGTCATCGCGGGCGCGCCGCGGTCGGACAATTCGAGGATGACATGCAGGTCGCGCGGGGCATTGACCGTCGGCATGGTCATCGCCGTGGCCATGGCGTCGGGCGCGGCAATAGCCACCGGGGCCTGCGGCGGAATGCCGCCGACATCGCGATATTGCCACCAATGGGCGGTGATCGCATCGCCATCGGGATCGCGCGATTGGCTGGCATCGAGGCGGATGGTTTCGCCCGCCCGCGCCGTCATGCGCAAGGGCGCATGGCCGCTCTGGCCGTTGACCACCGCCATGGGCGCATGATTGGCCCGCGCGCGATCCGGCGTCAGCGTCCATGCCATGCGCGCGGCAAAGTCATTCTGAAAGGCGCCGCGCCAGCGATAGATGGTCGCCTGATTGCCTGCATAGGTCGCGCCGTCGCGGGTGAAGACATCCTTGGTGTCGGCATGCAATCCGGCCCCCGGAACCGCCACCATATAGCGGCCGCCCCACGAGCCCCAGTCAGGCCTTTCGGGATCTGACAGGCCGTTGGGGATCATATAGAGCAGCGATGGCGTGTCGCCCTCCATGATGAAGGTGGGCAAGGGATAGAGCGCGCCCAAAGGCCCGCGCCGGATATTGGCCTCCAGCCATGGGTCCATCACCTTGTCGCGGTCGGGCCATTGTTCGGGACTGCGCCGGTCGCCGGAAATGCCGGTCCAGGCGGCCATGTTATATTGGCCCCAACCGTGGATGCTGGCGATCCAGAACAGCGAGGGGAAATTGCGGCGCGCCCATGGCCCGGCGTCATCCTGATCGGAAATCGAATAGACGCGCAGTTTGCTCAGGAAGCGGGCCTGATCGGCCGGGCTGCGCGTGGCGCGGATATACCAGAGGGCCTGCGCCAGATCGGTGACGCCGCTCCATGCCAGGACCCAGAGCGGGCGCGTCGCGCTGCCCGCGTCGACGGCGGCGATGATGGCGGTGCTGGCCTTGGTGTCATGCCCCTTGCCAACGCCCTTCATGCCATAAAGCGGCGCGCCCGCGAGGCGGCGCTGGCGCAGGGTGTCGGGCGATGGATAGCCATTGGCGTGATGGGTCAGGTTGGGCCAGACCTGCGCATAAGCATCGAGGCGCTGGTCGATCAGCTCGGGGCGAACCCGGTCGCGCTGCCACGTCGATGTGGTGGCGATGATCGCGGCAATGTCGAATTCATTGGCATAGAGCAGCAGGCGGACGAGGCTTTCGGAATCGTCGGGCTCATTGCCGATGTCGGTCAGGATCAGGATACGTGGTTTGACTGGAACTGGCGCAGCGGCCTGCGCTGGATGGGGCGTCAGGCCAAGCGCGGCCAGCCCCAGCCAAAACCGTCTGCGCGCCGGGAGGGAAAACCCGGCCCGCAGGAGGGAAACCAAGGGCGAGAGACCGCCCCCCCGCATCAGAAGCGGAAGCCCACGGTCGCGCCGAAGTAACGGCGCGAGTCCTTGTTGAAGTTCGCCCACAGGTCGCCCGAATTGGCCGTGTTGGCCAGCAGCGTGCCGTGGTTCAACTGGGTGTAGTAATTCTGGTTGAACATGTTGCGCACAAATACGGTCGCGCTCCAGCGGTTGTCGGGGCCATGCACGCCGATGCTGCCGTCGACCAGGGTATAGGCGCCCTGCGCCAGCATCGGGTCCTGATTGAGCGCGAAGATCGTCGAGCTTTGATAATTGAGCGCCATCTGGATGAACCCCGTCAGATTGCCGAAGTCGCGTTCATAGCGCGGGATGATGCCAAAGCGATAGGCCGGAGTTGCCGGAAGCTTGCCGCCCACCACATCGATGATCGCGCTCGACGTGCTGGTCACGCCGCCGCTCGTGGTCTGCTTGAGATAGCAGGTGTTCGACGGGAAGTTGGAGGAATAGGTCGAGAGGCCCGTCTGCTGCTGGATGGCGCAGCTCTGGCCCGGCACGTCGATGGTGGCGTCGGTATAGGAGAAATTCGCGCCGATGCTCAGCCCCTGAACCGGGCGCAGCGTGGCTTCGATTTCGACACCCTGCGAACGCGACTTGCCCGCATTGGCCAGCACGGTGTTGAACGTGCCGGTCGCAACGTCCGTGACCAGCGCCTGCACCTGAAGGCTGGTGAAGTCCGAGCGGAAGAGCGCGGTGTTGATGTCGAGCAGACCGCTCGCCGCCGACCACTTCAGGCCCAGTTCGTAAGCATTGACGTGTTCAGGCGCCAGACCCGTTTGCGTGGCAAAGTTGGTGCCGATGTCGATATCCAGCGCAAAGGCCTTATAGCCGCGCGTATAGCTGGCATAGGCCTGAAGGTTGCGGTTGAATTCATAGCGCAGGCCC
Organism: Novosphingobium humi; assembly: GCF_028607105.1. Classification (GTDB taxonomy): domain Bacteria; phylum Pseudomonadota; class Alphaproteobacteria; order Sphingomonadales; family Sphingomonadaceae; genus Novosphingobium; species Novosphingobium humi. The sequence continues at coordinate 2,132,719 of NZ_CP117417.1, forward strand.
GCCTTGCCGGTCAGCGCCGACCCGCTGCGGCGGGTGGTGCCGTTCGAGACCACCGTGCCGGGGAAGAGCACATCGCCGCTGTTGATCGGGCCGTAATTGCTGCCGGTCACGCGCTGGGCTTCATACTGTTCGCGGATACCGGCGATGACGTGCAGGCCGCCCACGGCGCGCCAGTCGATCTGGCCGAAACCGGCGATATTGTCGCCCGCATAGGTACCGTTCATCCCGGCCGACTGGCTGATCTGCGTGCCCGAGCAGGCAGCACCGATCGAGGCGCCCGACGAGCAGGTCTGGCGGCGGCGCGACTGATAGCGGTTGAGGTTGATGTGGTTGTAGAACACGCCAGCGACATAGGTCAGGTCGCTGTTGCCGTTCGAACCGATGCGCAATTCCTGCGACCAGTTGTTATAGGCGATGTGGTTGAAATTGTCGTTCCACGCCGAATAGGCAAAGGCGCCGACATAGCGGTTGGGGTTCGAGGCGATCTGATCCGGCTCGAACTGGTCGGAATCGGTGAAGCGCTGGAAAGCGGTGATCGAGGTGACCGTGGCCTTGCCCAGATCGAGGTCGCCCTGAAGCGAGACGATGTTGGTGGTGGTGCGGTAATAGCCCGCGCCATCGTTCGACACGGTGCGGTTGGTCGGGCTGGCCGAAATATTGCCCAGCAACGTCTGCATGTTGGGCGTGGTGATCCGCACCGGCACGCGCGAGCAGCAATCGGCATCCGTGCTGTTCATGTCGGCCAGCAGCTTGATCTTGAGATTGCTGGTGGCATCCCATTCCAACTTGCCGCGCAGGCCCCAGCTCTTGACACCATTGGTGTTGCGGCCGGTGTTGGCGTTGTAGATGAAGCCGCCCACGTCATTGTAATAGCCGCTGATGCGGCCCTTGACGTTTTCGGACAGCGGGCCGGACACCGAACCCTTGACGCGATATTCGCCCTTTTCGGCGATGGTAGCGTCGAAATGGCCGGTCAGGTGGTTGGTGGGCGCCTCGGTCACGATGTTGATGACACCGGCGGTCGCGTTCTTGCCGAACAGCGTGCCCTGCGGCCCGCGCAGCACTTCGACGCGCTGAAGATCGGCAAGGTCAGCAAAGCCCTGCACCTGGCGCGGGGCGACCACGCCGTCGACCACCACGGCCACCGCCGATTCCACGCCATAGCTGAAGAGCTGGGTGCCCACGCCGCGGATGCGGAAGCTGGAATTGCCCGGACCATTGCCCGCCTGATAGGACAGCGCGGGAACGGCGCGCGTCAGGCTGGCGGTGTCGTTGATCTGCTGATTGGCCAGGCTGGCACCTGACACGGCGGTCACCGCCAGCGGCACCGCGACCAGACGCTCGGAACGCTTCTGCGCGGTCACGACGATATCGCCGGGCGCTTCGGCGGCGGGCTCGGCCGGGGTTGCGGGCGCGGCCTGCTGGGCCAGCGCGGGCGTGGCAACGGCCAGCGCGGCAAGGCTGGACACAGCGAACAGGTGTATAGTCTTGATCATTCTCGGATACCTCCCGGTGGCGCGTTGGCCGGTGGCGCATCGGGCAGGCGAAGGAGGCCGGTTGCCGCCTCAATATCCCCATCTCCCAATGCCTTGTTCAGGCTTTTTCTCAGATGCTCCGCGCTGATACGTGGATTAGCGCTACACCTTATGGCGCTCTAGTCGTGCCAAAATGCGCCGCTGTCAAGGGGGTGACGCGAGGATGCACCACGGTTCACCGCAGACCCCTGACGCGGGAACCTCGGAAATTCCTCAGATTTATCGAAGCGCCCTCCGCTCTCGACAAATTTGACGGCATCAGCTAGCGCTGGTTTAGCGGTATTCAAAGCTTTGCCCAATTCCGCCCCAATATCACCTGAGAGGACCCCTTGCGCATGACCGCCCCTACCCTGCCCCCGCAATCTACTGAAACCCAGCAGACTGTCGCGGCCGAGGTCGAAGCGCTGCTCGCGCAGATGACGCTGGCCGAAAAGGTCGAGATGATGTCGGGACAAGGGTTTTTCACCGCTTTGCAGGAAGACAACCGCGTGTGGGGTGCCCGCCCCTATCGCGCGGGCAGCGGCAATGCGCGACTGGGCCTTTCGCCTCTGTGGTTCACCGATGGCCCGCGCGGGGTCACGCGCGGCAGTTCCACCTGCTTTCCCTGCACCATGGCGCGCGGGGCCACGTTCGATGCTGATCTCGAACTGCGGATCGGCGAGGCGATGGGCATCGAGGCGCGCGCGCAGGACTGCAATTTCTCCGGCGCGGTCTGCATCAACCTGCTGCGCCATCCGGCATGGGGCCGCGCGCAGGAAACCTATGGCGAGGACCCCTGGCATCTGGGCGTGATGGGCGCGGCGATGGGCACGGGCATCCAGACCCACAATATCATCGCCACGGTCAAGCATTTTGCGCTGAACTCGATGGAAAACGCGCGTTTCAAGGTCAATGTGCTGGCCGACGAACGGGCGCTGCACGAAGTCTATCTGCCCCATTTCAAGCACTGCCTTGATGCGGGCATCGCCAGCGTGATGACCTCATACAACAAGGTGAATGGCGAATATTGCGGTCAGGACCGCGTGCTGCTGACCGAGATCCTGCGCGATGAGTGGAAGTTTGAGGGCTTCGTCCATTCCGACTGGGTGCGCGGGGTTTACAAGGTCTATGGCGCCTCGGCGGGGCTGGATATCGAAAATCCCGAACCTTTGGTCTTTGGCGAAAGGCTGGTCACGGCGGTCGAGGAAGGTCTGGTCGAACCCTATGTCGTAGACCGGGCATGCCGCCGCATCCTGACCACGCAACTGACCTTTGCCCGGCGTGAGGACCCGCTGCCCGCCTATGGTAAGGAACTGATCGCGTGCGATGCCCATCGCGCCTTGGCGCTGGAGGCGGCGCGCAAATGTGCGGTGTTGCTGGAAAACGATGGCATTCTTCCGCTATCGCGTGAAAAGATCCGCAAGCTGGCGGTGCTGGGCGTGCTGGCCGCGCTGGAAAACACCGGCGACAATGGATCGAGCCGCGTGCGCCCGCCCTATATCGTCACGCCACTTGAAGGGCTGCGCGCGATGCTGGGCGAGGAAGCCGTTCTCCATGCCGACGAGAGCGATCTGGAGGCCGCGCGCGCCGCCGCCGATGCATCCGATGCGGTGCTGGTTGTGGCGGGCTATACGGCCAAGGAAGAGGGTGAGTATATCCTTGGCGACATTGCCCTTGGCGCCGACAAGAAGCCGCGCGGCCCCAGCCTCTCGCCCACCCCCATCGGCGGCGACCGTGTGGGCCTGACCCTGCCCGAGGCGCAGGTGGCGCTGATCCGCGCGGCGGCATCCAGCGGCAAGCCGGTGGTGGTGGCCATCGTTGCCGGTTCGGCGGTGATGGTCGAGGAATGGCGCGGCGATGCGAACGCCATCCTGATGAGCTTTTACGCCGGTATGGAGGGCGGCACCGCATTGGCCGAAGTGCTGTTTGGCGATGTGTGCCCCTCGGGCAAGCTGCCCTTTACGGTGGCGCGCGATGCGGCGCATTACCCCTTCTTCGACCGCGATGCGGAAGAGATCACCTATGACCTCTGGCATGGCTATACCAAGCTGGAGCGTGAAGGCATTGCCCCGCGCTATGCCTTCGGTCATGGCCTGTCCTATGCCACCTTTGCCTATAGCGCGCTGAACGCTCGCGTGGCGGGCGATGCGATCGAGGTTTCCGTGGCGGTGCGCAACACCGGCGATGTGGCCGCCGACGAGGTGGTGCAATGCTATATCGGCGCGCCGGGCGTCGAGGCCGAGCGCGCCGTCAAGCAATTGCGCGGTTTTGCCCGCGTATCGCTGGCGCCGGGGGAAACGGCCATTGCGCGCTTTACCGTGGCGCTGGACACGATGCGCTGGCGCGCGGGTCGTGGATGGCGGCTCGAACCCGGAACCTATCGGGTTTACGCAGGGGGCAGCAGTGCCGCCTGCCTCCAGACCAGCGTCGAGGTTTGACGCGCGGCATCCGAAACACCAGCGAGGAGGGGCGTCCAACCGGGCGCCCCTTTTTTCTTGGCCCCCAAGTTTTTCTTATCCCGCGCCAAACAAGCGTTGCTGGATAAATCTCAACTCATTCAGTAGAGGTTTTGACGTCCGGCGGGGTTCTTCCCTCCCTCCCCCGCCGGGCCGCGGCTTTTGATCTCCCGTGTCAGCTTGCTCCGCGTCACCAAAGGCTAAAGCGGCACGAGGCTGACGGCGCGTTTCCCGCTCCTTGTCTCGTGCTTTGTTGCACAGACAGGATGATGTGAAATGCCGATTGCCGTATCCCGCCCCCGCCCCGTCCCTCTCCGCCATTTGGCAGGTACGCCCTTGCCGCATCCCTCGTGGCGGCCTACCGGATCATCTCATGACGCAAAACATCCCATCAGCGCATCAGAATTCTGGCAACGCCTCGGGCTCTGAACCGCCTTTGGTCGATCTGCCCGCGCTGGCGGACGCTTTGCGCGGGCGGCGGCATCAGTGGCGATTGTCGCAGGACCATGATTCGGCCTATGGCGCGCATGGCTTCCCCTCGCGTCTGGCGCTGGGTCAGATTCTGGACAATCTGGCCTCGGCGCTGTTTCCGATGCGGCTGGGCCCGCGCGGGCTGACGCTCGACACCGAGGATGCCTTTGTCATCGCCTCGCTGCGCCGCGCCCTGCCCGATCTGGCGGCGCAGATCCGCATGGAGTTGCACGCGGGGCGCGCCCAGAACGAGGCCGAAATTCACGCGCAGGCCAATGCCATCGTCGCCACGCTGGCGCACAGTCTGCCCGAAGTGCGCCGGTTGCTCGACACTGATCTTGAGGCCGCCTTTGCCGGCGATCCGGCCGCGCGCACGGTGGATGAGGTGCTGCTCTGCTATCCTTCCCTGACCGCGATGCTGCATTATCGCATCGCCCATGTGCTCTACGCCCATGGTGCGCCGCTGGTGGCGCGGATCATCACCGAGATCGCCCATTCGCGCACCGGCATCGACATCCACCCCGGCGCCACCATCGACGAGAGTTTCTTCATCGACCATGGCACCGGCGTGGTCATCGGCCAGACCGCGATCATCGGCAAGCGGGTGCGCCTGTATCAGGCCGTCACGCTGGGCGCGCGCAGCTTTGCCTCGGATGAGAGCGGGCGCTTGCTCAACACGCCGCGCCATCCGGTGATCGAGGATGATGTGGTGATCTATGCGGGCGCGACGATCCTTGGCCGCATCACGATTGGCGCGGGCAGCGCGATTGGCGGCAATGTCTGGCTGACCCGCTCGGTCGCCCCGCGCAGCGTGGTGCGGCAAGGCACGCCCAGCATTTCGATCGAGACCGACCCGCTGGCCAACTGGCCCTAGGCGGCTGCGGGATGGGGCTTTGCGCCCCAAACGCAGGGCCTAAAGCTCGGCGAAAACGGCCAGATTGGGCGCAGGCTGGAGGCCCGACGCGCAGAAGGGCTTTGAAGATTTGCGCCCTTCTCTATATGAGCGCTCAATTGATTGCTTCAATCGCGTCGCGTCAGGCTCCCGCGCCCGGCATTCCGTATCATGGCAGATCGTCAGAATTTTACATCACAATGAATTATCGTCATTCTTTCCATGCCGGCAACAGCGCCGATGTCGTGAAGCACAGCCTGTTGATCGCGTTGGTGCGGGCCTTGCAGCAAAAGCAGAGCGCGCTGACCCTGATCGACACCCATGCCGGCTGCGGGCTATACGACCTGAACGGCGAGGAGGCCGGACGTACCGGCGAGGCCGCGCAGGGCGTGCTGCGGGCCTTTGCCGACGCGAACCCCTTGCTGGACGATTATCGCGCCGCCGTGCAGGCGGTCAATGCCGGGGTGAATATGGGCGATGGGCCGCAGCTCTATCCCGGATCGCCAAAGTTTCTGGCCCAGCTTCTGCGCCCGCAGGATTTGCTGATCCTGAACGAGAAGCATCCTGAAGACGTCCATACCCTGCGTGTTGCCATGCGCGGCACGCCCGCAGCCGTGCATCAGCGTGACGCCTATGAACTTTGGCTGGCGATGGTGCCGCCCCGCACCCCGCGCGGCGTGGTGGTGATAGACCCGCCCTATGAACAGACCGACGAACGCGCGCGTATCACGGCCACTCTGGCCGCCGCGCACCGCAAATGGGCGCATGGCGTGACGGTGATCTGGTATCCGCTGAAAGAGCGGCCCACGCATGCGCAGTGGAAGCATCAATTGCGCAAACTGGGCATCCCGAAATTCCTGACCGTAGAGCATTGGCTTTATGATCGCGATCAGCCCGGCATCTATAACGGCGCGGGCCTGTTTATCGTCAACCCGCCCTACGCCTTCACGCAAGGACTGCCGCCTCTTCTCGAAGCCATGCGCGCCGCACTGGCTCCCGAAGGGCACCGGGGCGAACTGACAGCCGAATGGTTGGGCGGTTAAAACAGATCAAAATCGCCCCATCCTGCCCATTGCAACGCTGGCGCGCGGCGATGCTGGCCGCGACACCCGTCCGGTCGCGGATTTCGGCAAACCCTTCACCGCAGCCGCCAACCAATTTTGGCCCAGGCCTGCGAAAAGCTCGCCACAGTGAGCAAACCACTTTCAAACATAAGATTTTTGAGAATTGGTGCACCCGACGGGATCGCAGTAAATTCCTTTTTTAATAGACTTAGCTTGGCGAACCCCTCCTATGGCAATGACGGGTTTCTGCGGGTTTCCGGGAAAAATGGCGAACCGTTTTCCGGCCGATTTGGACCCCGCGCATGAGCGCGCATGCCATCGGCGAACTGGTGGGCTGGCAGGTCCAGAAGCTTGAACGCGGCGAGCGGATCGCCGACCGCGTACGCCGCGAGAGCTATGATGAGAACGACCGCCGCGCGCAGATCTTTCGCCCGATCTGCGGCGGGCGCACCGCCGACGCGCTGCGCTGGCGCGACAAACTGCTCCAGGTCGCGCGCGAATATAACACGCTGCACAAGTGCAAGGGCGAACGCGAAGGCCCGCTGGGCAGCAACGGCCTTTGGGTGCTGGAGATCCTCCTCTCGCTGGTCGATTTCGCCTCGGGCCGCTGCGATCCCGCGCTCGATACCATCTGCGCCAAGGCCAAACTGGCCCGCGCCACGGTGGTGCGCGCGATCGACGCGTTGCAGGATCACGGCTTCCTGCAGAAGGTCCGCCGCACGCGAAAGACAGGCATGGCCCCGACCGAAGGCCCGCAACGCCAGCAGATCAGCAACGCCTATGCCTTCGCCGTGGCGTTGAAGGATAAGGTGCGTCAGCGCTTTCAGCAACTCGTCGGCGGGCGCAAGCGCGCGCGAGAGATCCGCGAGGCCAAGGAGCAAGCGGCACAGGCCCGCGCCGAGGCTCTCGCCGCCCCCACCTCGCGCCTGGGCAGCATGCTTCTGCCCGGCGACCCCAAACTGGCGCGCGAACTCGACCGCCTCGGCGCCCACTTCGAGGCCCAGACTGCGAGTTCAGCCAATAGGGAGTACCCCGCCCTAGAATCTAAAGGGGAAAAGGAATGATGCAGCTTGGAGCTGCATCATGCGTCATTGGACGATAAAATGCGTGCGGAAAGGTCAAATTCGGCCCCTGCGGCGGTGTTTGCGGCACCGTCGGACGGAGCGGCATGGCCGCTCCTGGGCTTCCCAGAGGGGAAGCGGGCAAAGTTTGCGCCAGACCGGCGGGCGTTACCCTTTGCCGAGAGGGGTTGCGCACGGAAACGCACGGATGGCCTGCACCGGCCATCACATCGAAATGTGCGGATTTCCGGCGTTTCCGGCTGCACAAACGCGGCTCATTTTGCACATTTTTCGATGAAAAAGGCGAAAGCGAGGCGTGGGGGCGAGGGCGTTTCGAGGCAGAGCGGCGCGGCGCTCAGCGGGCGCCGGGCCCGATCAGTCCGGCGCGGTGCCCCTCAGCCCCGGAGCGCAGCCGCCATCACGACGGGAACAGAATGGAGGTGTAATTCTGGGCACCGTGCAGGATATGCAGGATGATCACCCTGTCCGGCTCAACGCGGTAGAAGATCAGATAGTCCCCATGTCCCCGTCGCCTGATGCCGGTCGCTTCATAGCGAGGCACCATCGGAAAGCGTTCCGGCATTTCTGCCAAGCCCAGACATTTCTCGCGCAACTCGCGCAGAAAGCTCAGCGCCCTTGTGGGATTGTCGCGGGCGATGAAATCACCGATGGCCTCAAGATCAAATTCCGCCTCGGCGGTAAGGAGGACGATCATTCGTCCGCTGCACCCATTGCGCGATATTTCGCTTCAAGCCGGTCAAAGACCGCATCGGCCGGGGTTGTGCGTCCGGCTTCGGCATCGGCCAGACCGCGCGCGATCGAGGCATCGAGCGCGGCCAGACGCGTTTCCCTCTCATGGATGAGCCGCACGCCCTCGCGCAGAACTTCGCTCTTCGAATTGTAGCGCCCCGTCGCAACCAGGCTTGCCACAAATTGCTCCAACTGCTGTCCGAGATCCGCGCTGATCATGGCCTAAACACTCCTGTCTGGACCATGATATAGCACCTTATCAACAGTTGATAAAGGCGCCGCATTTTTTCAGCGGCGCCCATCCCCTCACTTGCTGATAATCACCTCCCGCCCGGTCATCGCCTTGGCCTGCCCGCCGATGGTGTAGCGCACGCCCACCGCCTCGATGTCAAACCCGGCGAAGATCCGGCGCACCTCGGGCCGGTCATTGAGCGAGAGGATAAACCGCCCGCTGATCCCGCGCAGCACCTGCGCCATCTGCTCGAACTCCTCGCGCCCGAACATGCCCTTGCCGTAATCGCCCTCGCAGCCGTGATAAGGCGGATCGAGATAAAACAGCGTCCCCGCCCGGTCATAGCGCGCGATGAATTCCGCCCAGGGCAAACGCTCGATCACCACGCCCGACAGGCGCTCATGGGCGGCCTCGACCATCGGCCCCAGCTTGGTCACATCGAATCGCGCCGGGCCAGTAGGAATGACACCAAAGTTGCGCCGGGCCACATGGCCGCCAAAGGCGAGCCGCTGGAGATACAAAAACCGCGCCGACCGCTCCAGATCGGTCAGGCTTTCGGGCGGTAAGGCGGCCAGCTTTTCAAACCCCGCCCGGCTGGTCACCTGCCAGCGCAGCATGTCCATGAAGGGCTGGTAATGCCGCTGCACCACTCGAAAGAAGGTCGAGACGTCCTCGCTCCAATCGTTGATGACCTCGGCATTCGGGCGTCGGTCGCGCCGGAAAAACACCCCGCCCATGCCGACAAACACCTCGGCATAGGTCGCGTGGGGCATGGCGTTGATCCGCTCGACCAGGCGCCGCGAGAGGTTGCGCTTGCCCCCGATATAGGGCGCCAGCGGACGCACCGGCGCGACCTTTTCCGCCACCATTGCATCCATGTTGAAAGAAAACGGATTCGACTCCTGCATGTTCAAACTCTCATAGGCCCGCCGCCAGCGTTGGCACGGCGGGATGGCCCCAAGGCGGGACCGATTGGGACATGACGAGGCAATTCGTCGGATTGGGGCGCGCCAACGCCCCATCCCCCGCCGCATCAACCGGCGGGATGGATCTCAAGCCCGCCGCGCGCCTCCCGCGCTTGCCGCAGGCACAATGGTGCCGTCCTGCTGGATCAGCCTCCCATCGGCGCAGGTCCAATCGCGGAAAGACAGCAGCGGCACCCCGAACCAATCGTTCATGCGCAGCATCCGGCGGATGATCGGGATGATCTCGGTCAGGTAAAAGGTATCGAGCGCCTCGCTCACCTTGCCAAAACCGCCGCTGTTCTGGGGAATGATCCCGATCAGCGGCGGCGGGGTGCGATGCGCGGCCAGCATGTCGTCGCGGCTGATACCCTTGACCGCCGTGAACTCGTCATGGGCCGTAATGCTTCCGATCGGCAGGATCTGGACCCCGTCCTTCTTCCCACCCGGCGCATAGATCAGCAGGTTCTTGAAATTGCCCGCCCCCTTCGAATCGCGCATCTTGGCGGAAATGCTGTCGACGGTTTCCTGATCGAACAGTTGCTCGTTGATATAGAGGATGAAGCCCGCATGGTTGCCGTTGAGGTAATAGCGCCGCCGAAACAGCGTGGCATTTTCCGAGAGCAGCGCCGATTGCAGCGCCGAGAGCCATTCGGGCAGGCCATAGATCTCCTGCGCCACATCGGGCTGCATCAGATGGAACACGCGCCCCGGCGCAAACTGATGCTCCTGCCCCAGCCCCATGTTGACGAACCAGAACGTGTCCGCCGCCACCCCGGCCCGCGTGTGGACCGCCGGGCTGTGCTTGGCCGCCGCAATCCGGCCCGACAGGTTCGGCACGTTCTCCAGATAGGCATTGCCCATCTGCACAAAATCCAGCGCGAAACGCTCGAAATCATCGCCGCTTAGCCAGCGAGTGGCCACCATCTGCTGCACCAGCAAATTGACCCGCAAAGCCACAGCCGAGCGGTGATAGGGCGAGACGTTGAACACCTGCGCCAAGCGCCCCATCGGCAAAGGCGGCTCATACCAGCGCCCGTTATGCCATACCTCAAAATAGGCCGACAGCTCGCGCCGATCGAGCACGCTCTCGGCATCGCCAAAGGTGAACACATCGCCGCGCAAAGGCGCATCGGCGCGCGCAGGCTCCCCTTCCTGCTCGATCAGGGCCAGTTCGGTCGAAGGCGCATCACTCATCAATCAGGCTCCTGTCAGTCGGAAAACACCACGCGCCCGATGCTCGCCCCACTGGCGGCCCCGGCATCGAGCGGTTCATTGGAAAGGGCGTTGAGCAGCGCCCAGGCAAGATCCGCATGGCCGATCTCGCCATTGCGCCGCGCGACATAGGTGACGCCGCGCCCGCTGCCGGTCAGCGCGGGGCGGATCGCCATCAGCGCGGCCATCAGGTCGGTCCAGTTCTCATCGAACTCGATGCGGCCGGAGTTGAAGACATTCTGCGCCTTGACGACGAGGGCCGTCTTGCTGGCCACCGAATATTCGATCCGCCGCGCGCGCGGGAACCAGCCGACCACCAGCTCATAGACCGCCTGGCCCGCGCCGGTGGTGTCGATGGCAATGTCGGTCACATTGTAGCGCGCCGCGATCCCCTTGATGAAATCCGCCTGCCCGGCAAAATCGCGCCCGTTGAGCCGGTATTTGGCCAGCACCCGGAACTTGCCCTTCCCCGGCTGATCGGGCGGCGCCAGCACCACCAGCGCGGCATCATCGCGCCCCTGCTTGTTGGGATCATAGCCCAGCCACACCGGTCGGTCGCCAAAGGGCCGCCCGCCCGGCACCTCGGCCAGCGCGGGCCGGAAATCGCGCCAGCGATAGAAGGCATCGACGCGGGCGGGCGCGATCCGGCTGAAAGGAAAGCTGCTCTCGCTGTCATCGACGAACTGGCAGTTGTAGAGGTTCTCGAACTCCTCCTCGCTGCACTCCGCGCGCAGCTCCTCTTTGTCGATGCGCCCGCCTGCCCCGCCCGCGATGGCATCGTCGAGCGTGATGATCTGGCACCATGAGCCATCAGGCATGATGGCGCCCGCGCGCAGGTTCCGGTGGCTGGCGTCAAAGGCGCGCTGATCGCCCTTCTTGCGCCCCCGGTTCCATTCCTCGCCGCTCCAGAAGGCATAGGCTTCATGGGTTTTGGTGCTGGGCGTCGAGAAATAGGTGCGCTTGTAAATGGTGAGCGTCGCCATCGCGGCGGCCACTTTGCGCAGGCGCGCAAAGCCATGGACCCAGAAGAATTCGTCGAAATAGAAGTCGCCGCTCTCGCCCTGGGCGGTGTTGCTGTTGGTCGAAAGCGGATAGAGGCCGACCGCGTCCAGCCGGATCTCATTCTTGCCCGCCTCCTCATCAGCCGGGTGCAGGCCGGAGAAATCCAGCATCAGCGGATTGCCCTTGAGATCGACGCCCGTCACGCGTTTGACCCATCCGACAATCTCGCGGATGAACTTCTTGGCCTGCCGCTCGCTGGCCGAGAGGAAGATCTGGTTGCGCGGCTGCTCCCCGTCGATCACGGCTTCCGCGATCTTGGCCATGGCCTCGCGCGCAAAATACCATGTCGCGCCGATCTGGCGGCTTTTGAGGATCTTGCGGGTGCGCTGCTCGCGCTGCTCCCACCAGCCCTCCTGATAGGCGTCATTTTTCGCGTGGAAATCCTCGAGCAGCGCCTCCCACTGCTCAAGGCTCAGGAAATTCTTGCGCTTCTCGGCCCGCTTGGCCTTGGCCTTGTCGTCATTGCGGCGGCCCACCGCTTCATTGAGGTCGCCCTCCTTGCCGGTCTCATTGTATTTGCGGATGCGCGCGGCGGTCTGCATCTGGCGCATCAGGAAATCGACGCGCTTCATATCGCCTTCGGTGAAAGGCTCCTTGCACAGATAGGTGGCCAGCTTGGCCTCAAGGTGATCCTCGACCACATCGAGCGGGCTGTCGGCATCCCAATCCCCACGCCGCTTCCAGCTCGCCAAGGTGTTCGCGCTCTCGCCCAGCTCGCGTGCAATCTCAGCCAGGCCCCAGCCGCGATGGTAAAGCGACCTGGCCTCGCGCGATTTGGCGCGCGTCACCTGTCGGCTTTGCACGGGGGGCGTCGGATCATCGGGGGCGGTTCGGGCGGACATGATCCTGCCATGCCCTGAGTTCGCCCCATCGCGCGCCACCCATGCCCGGTAAAGCCCCGCCTTACCGCGCCCGCGCGTTGCAGGATCGCCGGGCGGCGTGGATTTCGGGAGGGCCAGAACGAACCCAAAAGGCCCCGCCCGGAGTAACCCGATGAAGACCAAGCCCTTCCTGCTCGCCACCGCCGGTTCGACGGTCGATGGCCGTACCATCGAGGCGCGCGACCTCGAACAGATGGCCTCGAGCTATAATCCCAAGACCTATGGCGCGCGGGTCAATATCGAACATATCCGAGGCGTCAGCGGACAGGCCCCGTTCAACGCCTATGGCGACGTGCTCGAACTGTCGGTCGGCGAAGTTGATGTGGACTTCAACGGCAAGCCGGAAAAGCGCAAGGCGCTGTTCGGCGTCCTCGATGTCACCGACAATGCCAAGGCGCTCAATGACGCCAACCAGAAGGTCTATCCGTCTATCGAAATCATCGACAATTTCGCGGGCAAGGGCTTCTCCTATCTTGGCGGCGTGGCCCTGACCGACAGCCCGGCGGCCATTGCCACCGACCGCCTCAAGTTCAACCGCACCCTCCCCGGCTCGATCAGTCTGGCGGGCGACACCGCCGCCGCGCTCGAATTTGCCGAGGATGGTGCCGCCACCGAAAGCGCCAAGGGCCTGCTCGCCAGCATGAGCGCCATGTTCGACAAGTTCACCGCCAGCTTTGCCCCCGCCCCCAAACCCGAAACCCAGCCCGAACCCAAGCCCGAGGGCCAGCAGCCCACCACGCTCGATTTCTCGGCCCTGCGCGGCGTGTTCGAGGAATTCGGCCAGACCGTCACCACCGCCATTGATGGCCTGCGCAGCGAATTTCGCACCGAAGCCGATGCCATGGCCCTCAAGCTCAAGAAACTGGAGGACACGCAGGAGGCCACCCCCGCGCCCCATTTCCAGCGCCGCCCGATCGCCGACGGCAACACCGCCACCGCCATTGAAAAGGCGGTCTTCTAAGCCGTCCGCCGCCTTTCAACACCCTGCCCCAACGCCCCGCCCCATCCAAGGAACGCAGCTTCATGTCTCAAATCTACACCCTTTCTGATCGCGGGCGCGGCGCGCTGGATCAGCTCTTTGCCGCCATCGCCAACGTCAACGGCACGCGCAACATCAGCCGCAATTTCGCCCTTTCCCCCACCAGCGAGCAGCGCCTCGAGGATCTCCAGCGCGAAAGCGTCGGCTTCCTCCAGCGCGTCAACGTCATGGGCGTGCGCGACCTTCAAGGTCAGGTGATCGGCCTTGGCACGTCGAACATGATCGCGGGCCGCAAGAGCCGCTCCAACCTGCCGCGCACCCCGCGCTATGTCGGCGCGCTGCAGGATCGCAAGTTTCAGCTCTATTCGACGCTGTTCGACACGATGCTGCCCTGGGAAGTGATCGACGCCTGGTCGAAATTCCCCGACTTTGCCGCCCGCTATGCCCGCCATGTGGCGGTCTCGGTAGGCCTGTCGCGGATCTCGGTGGGCTTTAACGGCACCGAGGCGGCCGATGATACCGATGCGGAGGACAACCCGCTGGGCGAGGACGTCAACATCGGTTGGCTGCAAAAGCTGCGGCTTGAACGCCCCGACCATGTGATGGGCCGCGCCACGGTCACCGCCGGGGGCGTCACCACCGCGACCGGTGCGCCCGCGCCGATCTACATCGGCCCCGATGCCAGCCATGCCGCAGGCGACTACAAGAATGTCGATGCGCTGGCCTATGAGCTGATCGCGGGCATGCCCTCCTATGCGCGGGCCAGCACCGATCATGTCGTGATCGTGTCGCAGGATCTGGTCGACGAGAAATACTTCCCGATGATCAACCGGCCCCTGTCCGACACGATCGACGGGGGCCGCTCGACCAGCGATCAGGTGGTCTCCGATCTCATCATGTCGACCAAGCAGATCGGCGGGCGTCCGGCGGCCATCGCCCCCTTCTTCCCCGAAGGCACGATGGCGATCACCCCGCTCGGCCGCGCCAATGCGCCCGACAGCTCGAACCTCTCGCTCTATTATCAGGAAGGCTCGCGCCGCCGCTACATCAAGGATGAGCCGGAAAACATGGCCGCGCTGGTCGATTATAACAGCGTCAACGAAGGCTATGTGATCGAAAGCACCGATTACATGGTGATGGCCGAAAACATCACCTTCGGCGCCCGCCCGTAATCCCCCCCGACCTGCCCGCCGGTGCGCGCGCCGGTGGGCAGGCATCCAGAAAGCCCCGCCCATGGTTTCCGCCTTTCGCCGCCATCAGATGCGCGTGCGCGCCCTGCAATCGGGCGCGGCGCAGCCCGACACCGCCCCCGCCGCCGCGCCCGAACGCGCGCTCGATACGCCGCTGGGTCAGGAATATGCCGCCCTGCGCGTGGCGCTTCATGACAATCTGCGCAGCCTCTCCGACATCGCCAGCATCGAGGCCCGCAATCCCGTCAAGATCGAGATGGCCCGCACCTTCGCCCCATGGATCGAGGGCGTTTTGCAGGCGGGCGAAGAGGGCCAGGCCGCGCAGGATGAAATCCTCGTCTGGAACCTCGTCTGGGCCATCGACTACCGCGATTGGGAGTATGCCCTGCGTTTGGCGGCCCATGCCATCCGCTTCAACCTCGCCTCGCCCGAGCGTTACAACCGCACCGTCGCCTGTTTCGTCGCCGAAGATATCGCCAAGCTCAGCCTCGATCAGCAGGAGGCCGTGCCCCATGACGTCCTGTGCCGCGTCCTTTCCCTGATCGAGGGCCATGACATGCCCGATCCGGCCAAGGCCAAGCTGCACAAGGCGCTGGCCCGCTCCTTCGCGCGCCGCGCCGACGCCTTCGATCCCGCCGCCGACAACGCGCCCGCCGGTGGCAAGGCGGCCTATCTTGCCGAAGCCCTCGACCACGCCCGCCGCGCGCATCAGCTCGACAGCTCCATCGGCGTCAAATCCGACATCCGCAGCCTCGAAAAGGCCCTGCGCAAACTCGGCCCGGATGAGGCGGGCGGCGGCGCAGGCGAGGACGAGGCCGACACCGAATAACCAGTTCGCCCCACGGCGGCGGGGGGCGGTTGGCGCGGGCGGCGCACTTTGGTGACAGCCATCCCACACCATCCTCACCCCCCGTTTTGATGAAGGCCGATCCCATGAGCAGCTTCACCCCCACCCCCATGGCCCCGCCCGATGATCCCGATGCGCAGGTGGTCGCCGATGGCTGGTTCCCGCCGGTGCGGCTCGAGGAAGTGCGCGAGGGGCTCAACATCGGCGGCGGCGCGATCACCCAGCTCCAGCTTACCCTCGCCATCGAGGGCGGCATGCTGACGGCCATGCGCCAACTGGCCGCATGGCGCAGCGCGCGAGCGCTGGCCGGAGCCGCCAGCCTTGCCGATGTGACCACCGACACGCTGAACGAAAAGAACCGCGCCACCCTACTCTGGACCCGCGCGGTGGGCTATTACGCCGCCGCCGATATCGCCGCCGGAAACCGCGATCTGGCCTCCTCCGACACCGGCCTTGCCCGCGCCTCGGAAAAGGCGGCGCTGGCCGATGAATACCGCCGCGAGGGCCATGCCGCGATTGCCGACCTGCTCTCGATCAGCGGCCCAGCGGTCGCGCGCAACCGGGTCGAAATGCTGTGACCCAAACCGCCACCGCCATGGACGGCGAGACCGTGGACGAGATCTGCCACCGCGTCTTGGGCAAGACGGCGGGCGTCACCGAACAGGTGCTGGAGCTGAACCCAGGCCTTGCCGAACGCGGCCCGCGCCTGCCCGGCGGGACGGCGGTGATCCTGCCCGATGCCGCCGCCGCGCAGGTGGCCACCATCGATATCGTCCAGCTCTGGGATTAAGCGGATGCTCAAGATCAACCTCCTGCGCGCTGCTCTGATGCAGGCCATGCCCGAACTCAAGGCTAGCCCCAAAAACCTCATCATGTGGGTGGATCGCGGCAAGGCGGTGTCGCGCGACACCGCCGATTTCTCCTTCGCCTTTGAATTCCAGCTCAACGTCCTGCTGGTCGAATTCGCAGGCGATATCGCCGCCTTTGCGCTGGCCATCCTGATCTGGCTGCGCACCAATCAGCCCGACCTGTTTGCCATGGGCGCCGATGCCTTCGACTTCGAGGTCGATATCCTCGACAACGGCAAGTCCGATGTGCAGATCCGCCTGCAACTGCGCCAGAATGTCGAGGCCACCATCACCCCCGGAGGCGTCACCGCCACCTATCTGCCCGAGCCCGATCCGCTCTTCCCCGATGATCTGCCCTTTGGCGGGCTGGAGGAAATGCCGCTGCTCCAATCGATCACCGTCAATGGCGAGGATCTGCCGTCGTGGGATGCCGTCGATGGCGGATGACCTCGCGCGCCTCGAGGAATGGTTCGGCCGGATCGTGGCGGGCATGGAACCGGCCCGGCGCCGTAAGGCCACGCTCAAGCTGGGCCGCCTGCTGCGCCAAGCCAACCTCAAACGCATCGCCGCCAATGTCGATCCCGACGGCGCCGCCTTTGCCTCGCGCAAACCCCGCCGCGATCTGCGCGGACGCCTGCGCAAGGGCGCGCGCGGCAAGATGTTCAAGGGCCTGCGCAAACTGGCCAAATGGCGCATCGACGCCGCGCCTGATGGCGTGGAAATCAGCCCCGTCACCAACACCGCCGACCGCGTCGGTTCGGTCAGCCAGTTCGGCCAGACTGTCACCGTGGGCCGGGGTCGCGATGGCCGAAAGATCCGCGCCACATATGCCGAGCGCCGATTGCTCGGCTTTGGCCGCGAGGATGAGGATCTGGCGCTGCAGGTGGCAGGGGAGATGTTGGAGGCCGAGGGATAGTAAGTTGATCGGTTCGGTCGACAGTGACGGAAACCGACCAACTATCGTCGTTCCGATACGGTGCCGGGAAGGACGGCTTACGCCAACACTGGCCATTCCACGCGCCTCGCCCCCCTGAACCAAAGACAGCTATCGGCCCTCTCGCGTGACAGTCGCTGCGGCGGGAAAGTTAGGGGGAGCGCATTGTGGCCCTCTATATGAGGCTAAGGATACAGGATTGACCTACTCCGTTATGAGCAAGAAATAGTATAAAATGGTGTTTGCAATTCAATGAGGCCAGAATGACCCATGTCGAGAACTTGCTTGGAAAGCGTCTGAGCGACCTCGCCCAATTCGAGGGCGCAACTCTTGAACAGATAGGTGATCGCAGCTATCTCAACGTGATCGAAAGCGGTCTATCCTTTGTAATCGACGACAACCAAGTTATCGCCGCTCACCTCTACGGGGGTGAGAAGGAGGGCTTCAAGCGATTCCCCTTTCGTATTCCGCTCGGCGTAACCTTCGATATGTCCCGCGACAGTCTCCGTAGCCACTTGGGTGACCCCGAGGAAAGTCGCGATGCCAAACAGAGGCTTATACTTGGAATGGGGCCAGCTTGGGACCGCTTCATCGGTAACAGCATCAAGCTTCGCGCCGAATATTCCCAAGACTTGAATTCGGTGAAAATGTTTACCGTAATGCAGCTCTGAACGGTCACTATGGTGTCGTGTGCGGAAAGGCGCTTGTCGGCGAAATTTGGTGGGAAGGCGACAATCAACTATCGCCGAAATCTAGATCGACCAGCTTTGTTATGAGATCATCGTCGAGGTTCATGACGGCCTCGGCAACGCGGTGATGCCCCTTGGCGACCGCTAGGGCGGACATGACGGATAGGAGCATCGGCTCGTCCCAATCTTCGCGAAGGTATTGCACGACGCACCGCGCCAAGCGTGAAACGGCATCGCCATACGCCTGAGCGAGATCAGCCGGAACGGCAGGGCCTTTCCCGCTAGCTCGTGCGATCTCGATCGCGGCGGGCAATTGGAAAAAGCTGAAATCTATGGGCCCCGTCGCATTACAGGCAATCTCGACGATGTGCGGTAGCGCTGCATAGGACGCATCATAAACGTCGCCTTGGTGACAAAGACTCGACCAGAGCGTGAACCACGGCTCGCTGTCATATCCAGTTTTCGGGCCTGTCGCTTGAGCGAGTTGGCCAAGCAGTTTTGGAATGTCGGCCGCATTCCCGTAAGCGTGTGAAAGCTTCAGCCAGCGTGGGTCGTCGAGTTCGATCATGGCTGAGCCTAAACAGCCTGACCTATGACTGCAAGTGGGGCGGATGCTGCCGTTCGGCAAGGGCGTCCTGAATGCCCGCAATGTCCCAACCTCCGCCCCACCCCCGTAACCCTCCGGGTTACGCCCCCAGCCTCTCCCCGCGCGCGCGAAGGCCATGCACTGGTGGGGCATGGCCACCAGCACCTCCGTCATCGACCTCTCGCAGCTCCCCGCCCCCACGGTGGTGGAGGCGCTCGACTATGAGACGATCCGCGCCGCGCTGATCGCCGATGTGCAGACCGACCTGCCCACATGGGATGCCACGGTCGAGAGCGACCCGGCGGTCAAGGTGCTCGAGGTCGCCGCCTATCGCGAACTGCTGATCCGCCAGCAATTCAACGAGCGGGCCAAACAGGTCATGCTGGCCTATGCCAAGGACAGCAATCTTGACCATCTGGGCGCGCTGCTGGGCGTGGAACGCCTCGATGGCGAGGACGATACCGCGCTGCTCTACCGCATCCAGCTTGCCCCCGACGCTTTCTCGGTCGCCGGGCCGGAAAGCGCCTATGAATATCTCGCCCTCTCCGCCGACAGCACGATCGCCGACGCCAGCGTTACCAGCCCCAACCCCGGCGTTGTCCTGGTCTCGCTGCTCTCCAAATTCGGCGACGGCACGGCAACCGCCGATCAAATCGCCCATGTCGAGGCGGCACTGGCCGGTGCCCGCCCGCTCACCGATCAGGTCATCGTCCAGTCGGCCACCATCACCCCCTACACGATCACCGCCGCCCTCACCCTGTTCGACGGCCCCGATGGCGATGTGGTGCTCTCCAATGCGCTGGCCGGGGCGCAAGGCTATGTCGCCGCCGCACGCCGCATCGGCCGCGACATCAACCGCGCCAATATCTTTGCCGCCATCGCGGTCGCGGGCGTCTCCAATGTCGCGCTCGATGGCCCGGCGGCGGACATGCCGATGGACGACACCCATTGCGGGCATTGCCTCGCCATCAACCTGACGGTGGCGGGCCGTGGCGAATAATCCCTCGCTCCTGCCGCCCAACGCCACGCGCCTCGAACACGCGCTGGCCGCCGCAACGGCGCGCATCACCGCCATCCCCACGCCGCTGACCGACCTGTGGCGCCCCGATACGATCCCCGCCTCGATCCTGCCCTGGCTGGCATGGAGCCTGTCGGTTGACCGCTGGCGCCCAAGCTGGAGCGAGGAACAGCGCCGCGCCGCCACCGCACAGGCCATCCCCAATGCCAAAATCCGGGGCAGCCGCGCCGCAGCCGAAGCGGTGATCGCCGATTACGACCCGCGCATCACGCTCACCGAATGGTGGGAGGAAGGCGGCTCGGGCGTCCCCTACACGTTCTTCGTCACCCTGCCGCTCGACGGCCTGTTCGACACCATCGCCACGGCCAGCTTCGCCGCCGAACTCTACCGCGATCTCGTCCGAGTCAAACCCGCCCGCGCCCATTTCACCCTGCGCCAGAAGGCGATGGCGCATGCCGCCCTGCCGATGGTGGCCGCCGCCCGCGCGATGCGCGCCGAACGCTGGAGAGCCGCCATGGCCGACCCCGACCCCGCCGATGATCTCAAATTGCAGTCCGAGGACGGCGAGCCGCTCGAAGGCCCCGATGGCCTCGCATGGGAGGATGAATAATGGACCCGCTTCTGATCACCCTGACCAAGGCGGGTTTCAGCGCGATCATCGATGATCACACGCCCGGCTTCTCCCCGGTGGAGATCACCGAAATCGGCCTGACGGACACCGCCTTCACTGTGTCCAGCACGCTCACCGCGCTGCCCGGCGAGTTCAAGCGGCTGGGCGTCTCGGGCGAGCAGTCGGGCGATGACATCATCCATATCGTCGCCCTTGACGCCTCCGATGATGCCTATTCCTATCGCGGCTTCGCGCTCTATCTGGCCGATGGCACGCTGTTCGGCGTCTATGGTCAGGCTGGCCCGATCGCCGCCAAGGCGGAGCCGAGCGCCACCTATATCGCGGTCGATATCCAACTGACCGGCGGCATGGCGGGCGCGATCACCTTCGGCGACACCAATTTCCTGAGCCCGCCCGCCACCACCAGCGGCCAGGGCGTGGTCGAACTGGCCACCAATGCCGAGGCCAGCGCGGGCAACGACACCCAACGCGCCCTCACCCCGGCCGCCATGCAGGCCGCGATCCTCGCCATGCTCCTGCGCGTCGATGGCGCAGGCTCCGCCCTTGATGCCGACCTGCTCGATGGCCAGCACGGCGCCTGGTACGCCGATATCGTCTCGCGCCTGGGCTATGTCCCCTTTGACAGCGCGGGCTTCACCGGCGCGGCGGTGAAGGCAGTGCTGGGCTACAATCCGCAAGACGCCGCCGACTTCTCCTTCGGCTCCAACGCCAACGGCTATTGGCGCAAAATGCCCAATGGCCTGATCGAACAATGGGGCGAAGTGACCGCAGACGAAACCGGTTCGCCGCCCGCGCTCGACTTCCCCATCCCCTTCACCGATCTGGCTTCGGTCAACCTGCAAGTGACCGCCCGCGCGCCGAATGTGGCCGCCACCAACGGCAACAAGGTAGGCGGCAACAAGGTCAGCGTGACCCAATTCAACGTCTTTTCCGATGACCTCGACATGGCCGTCTTCTGGCGCGCGATTGGCCGATAAGGAGCCGCCCCCATGGTAAAAATCACCGAACTCCCGATCAACGCCGCGCCCGATGGCAGCGAGACCATTCCCCATGTCAAGGACGGCGTCTCGATGCGCTCGGCGCTCGCCCCGCTGATCGCCCCGGTCGCGCAGCCCTATGTGGACGAGGCGCAGGCTGCCGCCGCCTCGATCAGCGGCCTGTTTGACGTCACCGGCAGCCGCTACCTGCGCGGCGCACTGATCGCCGGGGGCGTGATGGACAGCGCCGGTCGGATGGCCCTCGCATGGGGGCCGGACGGAACGCTGTTCGGCAAATTCGCCATCGCCCTGGGCGCGGCATCCAACGGCCTGTCCTTTGTGCAGGATGCTGGCGGGATCTACCGGCTCCAGTTTGGCACGGTGGCGGGGCAATTGCCGATCGGCTCCGGCGGCGATGTGATCGACACCACCACGCCGCGCTACTGGTTCGGCCAGCCTGTCCTGTGGGCTGTCGCGGGCAGCGCCAATGGCGGCGGCGTGGTGGTCACCGCCGATGGCACGCTCCATGCCAAGCTGGCTATCGATCTTGCCGTGGGCAATGGCCTCTCCTTTGTCCGCTCGGCCACTACGGGCCGCTATGCGCTGAAATTCGGCACGGTCGAGGGCCAGCTCCCGCTGGGCAGCGGCGGCGATGTGATCGACACCTCGGCCACCCGCTATTACGGCGGGGAGCAGGTGCTGAGTGCCATTCTCGACATCAATGGCCGCGCGGCGCAGATCGTTACCAAATCGGGCAAGGTCTATATCCCCGGCCTACAATCCAGTTCGGCGCTCTCCACCACCCTGCTTTACATGGGCGGCGACAGTCTTATCGACGGCTCGGGATCGTCCAATTCCAACACCAAGAGCCTGACGCCGCGCATCGCCTATTATCTGGGCTGCGGCGCGTCCTGGCTGGGCGTGCCGGGCAGCTATTCCCATGCCATCGCCGACCGGGAAACCAGCATCCAACTGACGCTTTCCGGCAATGTCCTGCCCGCAAACGGCACCGCCACGGTCACCGGCTTTCGCGGCCAATCCGCGCTCTATGCCACCTCGGACAACACCGGCGACGGCACCAACGCCTATTGGACCTATCAGCCGCTCTCCAGCCCGGCGACCAACCGCACCATTACGCGCCAGATCGCGATCCTTGGCGTCAAGGGCACGCTGACCCGAACGGCCAGCGGCGGCCCGGCCTCGACCAGCGAGGCCTATACCTTCACGTATCCTTCGATGCCCGCCGCGATCCCTGTGCCGGGGCCGGTAGTGGCCGCCGCCATTCCGCCCGCCGGGTCAAACCTGCTCTACGGCATCTGGCTCGGCACCAATGACCGCAACCTCTACAATCAGTGGACCGCCGCCGCCACGCGCTGGATGAACGCCCATGTCGGCCGCCGCCGCTTTGTCATCGGCCCGCTCAATTCGACCAGCGAGAGCAACGCCAGCGGGAATTGGGGCAATGTCCGCGCCGGGATGGCGATCCTGACCGCCGCCTTCGAGCATGTGATCGACGCGCAATCCGAACTGGTGCGCTGGGGCCTGCTGGCAGCGGGTCTGACGCCCACCAGTCAGGATCTGACCGACATGGCGGCGGGCAAGATCAGCGCCCAGCTTTCGGCGGACGGGCTGCACCTCAATGACGCGGGCTATGACGCGCTGGCCCAGATCGTCGCCTGCCACTTCCTGCGTTGGGGCTGGGTCACCACCGCCCAGCTTGCCGCCATCCCCACCCTTTGGGCCTCGTGGAGCGCCTGATCCCTGAAAGGATTCCCCCATGGTTTCTGTCATCCAAAAGCTGTCCAGCGCCTTCACCGACGCCACGCTGCCCAAGCTCTACCGCGATCCGATCATGAACGCGGGCACGCTGGCGCTGTTCGACTTCCTCAACAGCTATTGCAACCCGAATGCGGACGGTGCGCTGGCAAGCGGTGTGACCTTCAACAATATGGTGGAAGGCTCACCCATCGGCGCGACCCTCAACGCTTCGGGCAATGCCAGCAATCTGACAGGCAAGACGGGCCTCTCGTTGAGCGGCGCGGCAGGCAGCACGGCCAAGCTGCTGACCTTTGGTACGGCGGGCGCGTTCGATGATGCAGTGCTCAAGCATCATTTCCTCTACACGCTCTGGCTCAAGACGCCCGCCGCCTCCCCGGCCAGCGGTTACACGCCGCTGCTCTCGCTCTCACCTGCTGGCGCGGGCAATGGCAATGGCGCGCAATTCTGGTCTGACACCGGCAGCGACGGCTACACGGCGCGCATGCAGCAGGGCACGGGCAGCGCAACCGTCAATCAGCAGCGTGCGGCCACCGCCAACAATGTGGTGGCGCAGATCGCCTATCGCATGAACCCCGGCAACGGCGAGTACGAGATGTTCTGCAACGGCGCATCTGTGGCGGGCACCATCACCGGCGGTCCTACCAGCCCGCTCAGCGCGGCGGCCATGACGCTGGCCATCGGTGGCGGCTACAAGGGTACGATCTACCGAATGTCGGTTGAGGATCTGACCGTCTCGGGTCTGACCGCCGCCGCGCAGGTCGCCGCCGATTACGCGGCCAACAGCACCCGGTTCGTGTGATGGCCGCCGACATGAGCCCGCTGGCCAATTTCGCACCCCACGGTGCGCGCTCGGCCTTTGATGCAATCTCGATGCTGGTGGTGATGGCCTTGGCAACTTTCGTCGAGGCGCTGCCTCACCTCATTCAACTCGTTGGCCTTGGCGTGGTGATCCTTACCGCCGCCGAGAAACTGATCGCGCTGGGCTGGATCAGAAACCCCAAGCGCCCCCGCAAGGAGCAATCCGATGACCCTCGTTGAAGACGCGCGCGCCTGCTGGCGCTGGTGGTCCGTCCGTATGGCGGCGCTGGCCGGTGTGCTGGCCGCCGCGCTGGTAGCCCAGCCCCAGATCCTGACCGGCCTTGTCGCCTATGTGCCCGAGCCGTGGCGCCCGCTGGCCTCGGCGCTGGCCGGGCTTGTGGTCTTTGCCGCCCCCACCATCGCGCGGCTGGTGCAACAGGGAGGCGGCGATGGCAACGCAGCCTGAGACCGCCCAGCCCAAGCGCGGGGCGCTGATCGTGCTGACAGGCGCGCTGCTGGCCATTGTCGGCCCGGTGACGGGAAAGCTGCTGCTGACCGAAACGCCTGCACATGAATCGGGCCGCAAGGTGGCGGTCACCGTCTCGCCTCAAGCCAGGACCGCCACGATCCAGCATATCAGCGGGCCGCAATACCTCAAGGCGTACCTCGATATCGTCAAGGTGCCGACCGCCTGCGACGGCCTGACCGGCAAGGATATCCAGATCGGCCGGCACTTCACTGAGGCGCAATGCGCGCTGATGCTCGAGGCCCGCCTTGCCGAGACGGCGCAGCACGTCATGGCCTGCACGCCGGGTCTGGCGCTGACCATTCCGGGCCGGGATTTCGTGCGCTTCGCCGCTGTCAGCCTCGCCTACAACGTGGGCTGGCCCACCTATTGCCGCTCGACCATGCGGCGCAACATCGATGCGGGCAATCTCGTCTCCGCCTGCGTCAATCTCACCCTGTTCAACCGCGCCGGGGGCCGCGTTCTCAAGGGGCTGGTCGATCGGCGGACACGCGAAATGCGCGTCTGCCTCAAGGATGCATGACCATGGCCAGGCTCTTCTCCCTCGCGCTCTCCCTGCTCACCGACTCGCTCTGGCGCTGGCCGCTCGCGCTCCTGCGCTGGATCGCGGCCAGCCCGGCGCGCATCTGGGCCGCGCTGGCGTTGGTCGCACTGGCTCTGGCCGGATGGCAGACCCACCGCGCCGCGCAATGGGCCGATACCGCGCGCCAGACCAAGCTGGCGTGGGACAAGGAACGCACCGCCGCCCACGCTGCCCAGCGCGCCGCCAAGGCGCAATCAAAGGATAATGCCCATGCCGCCGAAACGCTTCACGAAGCGCTCACTGCTGGATCAACTGACCGCTTTGCTTCTTTCGCTATTGATCACGGGGTGCGCGGCTCAACGCCAACCCATCGCTCCGGCCCCGTTCAAACCGACCCTGCCCCGCTTCCTGAAAACCCCGCCCCCGACGCCATCATGGCGGACATCTCCCGCGTCTGGATCACCCGCGCCGACTGGCTGACCTGCGATGCGACATGGGCCTATGCGAAGGCCGCCTATGATTGGGGGCAAGGGGCAGGCGAATGAACGACGATGATATCCCCCTCGATCCCTCGACCCTGATCCGCCTTGGCGTGATCAGCGCGGTCACGCTCGATCCCCCGCGCTGCCGCGTCCGCTTTGGCGATCCCGACGCCGACGATGGCGCCATCGAAAGCCCGCCCATCCGCTGGCTGGCCCTGCGCGCGGGCGCCACCCGCCGGTGGAGCGCGCCAACCGTGGGCGAGGAATGCGTCCTCATCTGCCCCGATGGCCAGATCGGCAACGGCGTGGCCCTCACCGGGCTTTACAACGACAACCACCCGGCCCCCGCCAACACGCTGGCCGAGCTGATCGCTTATCCCGATGGCGCGATCCTCTCCTATGACCCGGAGAGCCACCATCTTTCCGCAATCCTTCCCGATGGCGGCTCTGTCCAGATCACCGCGCCGGGCGGGGTCAAAATCATCGGCACCTTGCTGGTCGATGGTTCTATCGCGGCCAGCGGCAACCTGTCGAGCGGCACCGGGGCAACGGGGGTTTTCTCCGCCTCGGGCAAGACGATCAATGTCGTCTCCGGCATCATCACCAACATCAATTGAGGGCCGCCATGAACATCGAAGGCACCGAACTGATCGCCGAGCAGTATATCGACGCCCTGATCGCACGCATCAATGCGGCTCTGAACCTGTCGGATCTGCAACAGGCCGTCGAGGACGGGGTGCAGCCCATCACCGGCCAGCTCGAGGTGATCGCGTGGGAGATCCAGATGCTGGCCCCGCTGCTGGCCCTGCTCAATCCCCCCACGATTGACCCGACCAAGATCGTGACATGGATCACGGACTTCATCGCGGCCCAGATCGCGCCGCAGGTCACCGCCTATCACAAGCATGTCGCCCAGCTTGCCGCCCTGACGGCCAAGGTCGCCCAGATCGAAAACGCCGTCGAGCGCGCCAGAGAGCGGATCAACAACGCTGCAGGCCAGATCCCCGGCCTCTGATCATACGGCATCCGCCGGGCTACGCCCCCGCCAATGGCGATGTGGTGCCGAGGATGGTCGTTAGCGGCGCAGATACTGACGGCATTCGACCAAACCTAGCCGCTACCAATTCTCCAGAGGAACAGCGAGATTTGCCGCTAGCGGTCATTCGCCCGCCGAAGATTGGCCGGCTGAGCCAATGTACGGCTTCAGCGTTTTTGCATGTGTAGCAGTGGTGACGTGATGTGATGGACAACCTCTGCACCAGCGTCGCTGTGCGATGATGTGGTCGCTGTAGGTCCATGTGTGGACGACCTTCGCAGTGCAAGGCGTCTGACTGCGTTTGCTCACGGCTCGCGCTACCGGGCTAAATTGCTTTCCGTTTGCCGCGCAAACTGCGGTACCCGCTCTTTCGACACGAAGCATTCACAAAAACGCCCTGCTTGGACGACCAAAATCAAAAAATTCCGATCGCCACTTAGCGGGACTTTATTCAGCAATACCAGTGATAAGTTCGATGCGGCCTTCCGTGAGGCCGGCCGTTGGCTCGGGAGAGGCATGTTCATATGGGCCAAAGATGTTCACCCCGCTGTTCAGGATTTCCAGCCATTGCTTTTCAATCGCCTCGGAAAGCGCGGGGAAATCCTTAGCAAGAGCCATGGCAATATCCGGCATTTGTTGGAGGGAAACAGCCAATCCAAGACGATAACGAGTGTCGGGCATTAGAAGTCCTTGTTAACTACGGGCCGCATGTTGATCATGTTACAACCATTTGCACGGGATCGACAAATTTTTCCTTTTTATTCATGTACCCGACGTCATTTTCCGAACTATCACACGCTCAAGAGCGATGCGAAGAGCGGTATAGGCATGGTTTGCATCGTCATATTCTTCCCGACCGATGACGATATGCGGGCGATCACGAGCATGTCGTCCAGGATGAAGAAGGTTGCGCGTATCCCGCAAAGAGGAAAGCCAACTAGCGATCTTGACGGTGATTTCATCGTTCTCCAAGTCGGGCAGCCACCCTAACTCTTCAGCGAACGAAATTAGTATATCCAAGGTCCAATGCAGCGGGTTGAGATTGCGCGGCTTCTGCGATCTGGCTTTTTTGGCCAAAATCGCCGCCACATCGTCGTAGTAAACAAGGCACATCCTCAATATCCGCGCCTCAGCTGCGGACCCGAGCATTACACAGGCCGCGCAATACGCCCCTGCTGAAGCGCAGCGCCGGGCCTCTTCTTCATAGCTTCCGATCGAGTCAGCAACCGATTTTTGGACGTTATCCTTTTCAAATATAGTTAGCCGTCCAATTTTATGCCGCCGGTCATACTCCGCGCGATCGGTTCGCCAAATCTCGGCGATTTTCACAAGACCAAACTTTTCCAGCATCGCAGCGAAACGCTCATCGAGAGCGGCTTCGTGCAACCTGGTGGCTTCGCTATGTTCGGGCGGGCCTTCACCTCGCAACCAATAATGCCCATCGCTTAGCCCGTGATCGTTTTCGATCTGATGAATTTTCGATGCCAATTCCTCGACTTCGGGATATGCTCCGGCTAGCCAAAGGGAGGTATGGTGATCGTCCACACGATAGGTCGCATAAAAGAGATACTCATCAGCAGTGATGTTCCCAGCAGCCAGCAATGCATTCGCCAGATCAACAGCATGTTGGACTTTTTCGATGGAACTCGTTCGCATTTTCCAAGTATCATCTAAGCTGTTCACTAGTTCTTCTGCGCGCAGGCGGGCCTCCGCTTTACGGATTCCGTGTTTGAAGATTTCATCTTCAGGGGAAAACTTAGGAATTTCAAAAGCCATTAGCTAATAAACCTGCATGCAGCGGGGTCAAAGTCGCTCGATCTCATCGGAACAGAACCACTTGTTGCGGAGTGCTGCAGCAACGACAGCATCCGGATCCTGAGTATAGGCAACAAGCGCCAAGCTTTTCCTCGCACGAGTGCAGGTGACGTACAGAAGACGCCGGGTTCGATTGATCCCACCATCGGTGGCATCGGCAAGATGCTTACGGTCCGTATCCGACAGCGGCTTGGCTTCGAATAGTTTTTCATAAGAGAAGAGAAAACCTCGCGCGTCGCTATCATCGAGAATTACCAGGACACGCTCAAACTCAAGCCCTTTGACGCCTTGGTGGGTTCCGAATGGCCCACGGTCGCTGACATATTCGGCGAAGGGGGGCGTCTGGCAAAAAGGTGTCTCCAGAAAAGCACGCCATGCTTCGAGACTTGCAGGAGACACCTCTACCGTTTCGTCGTCAGGTTCCAATTTCTCTTCGTCGATGATCGCGTCGGCACTTGTTGCCTCTGGACCGTGATCATCAGCCACAAAAGGCCGCAGTGAGGCTGGAATGTCAAATAGTTGGTACTTAGCCACACATTCAAGAACGGCGAGGAAGGTGGTTGTCGGGCTTTCAGGATTGAGAGCGAGCAATGCTTCCACTCCCGCCCGTACCGGCCGCAGAGGATCGTCCGGGGTCGTAGTCTGGACAACAGCCGCGCGCTTGAGCAGGGGCGAAGTCGCGCGCAAGTGCGCCATGACGGCGAAGGCATCCTTCGCACGCGCCGCTGCGACAAGTGGGGCAACGCGCTCTGTAAACAGCCTCAGGCCTGCAATGTCCCCGGTCCGTAGGCCTGTCGAAAGGCGCGAGTCCCGATCGAGTGCTTGGAACATCTCTAGGAAGCCGCGGCGCGATGCCGCCATGTGATGTTCGAGCGTGAGTGTTTTGACCTCAGCTTCCTCTTGCCATGCGGCATCGCCACAAAGTTCTGCCATGCGATCGCGGACCCGTTGCTCGAATCCCGGCTTGTCTGGGGTAGCGCTGGACGCGACGAAGAGCCGGACAACGCCGGCGTCACTGTCCTCACGGGCAACCTGGTACTGCCGATCGATCGGCGCCCGCAGGACGTTGCCGAGCGCGATCACCCGCTGGGGTGAGCGATGGTTCAGCCGCTTAACCGGGTGAGCCCAACCGTCGGGAACCAGACGCTCTAGCTCGGGATGACCGTCAAGAAAAATGCGCTGCATCGTGTCGCCAAAAAGACCCATGCCGAACTTGCCCTCGTTCGCAGCCGCGAGGGCAAATAAGGCTTCGAGCAGCGCTTTGTTCGTATCCTGGCTCTCGTCGATGAGCAGGAACGGGTATTTGTTGACGAGAACCGCCTGCATCGACGGCTTGGTCTCGATGAACGCTGCAGTGATTTTCAGCACCTCGGAATGAGACAGCGAGTCTTGGCCGAAATTGTCGCCGTTGGGATTGTAGCTGAAACGCCGGGGTACACTGAGCCATTCGATGCGGCGGGTCGTAGAAGCGATGGCGCGTTCGCGGTCGAGCGCCGCCTTTGTGCCAGCTCGTCCCTTCGCCTGCTTCTCGTGCAGATCGGCGAGGTCGGCTGGAAGCGTTTCGAGTAGCCACGCCTGGATATCGGCTTGATAGGTTTCAATATGCCGCCAGCAGAAGCTGTGGATCGTCGAGATTGGGAAAAGCGAATCCTGTCCTACACGTTCGGCGATCTCGTCGGCTGCTGCATTGGTGTAAGTGATTACCGCGATCTTCTTACCCAAACGGCGGAACGCCGCACCGTGAGTTTCGCGAAACCCATCGAGCGCGTTCTTCAGCGAGCGAGTCTTTCCCGAGCCTGCACCGGCATAGAGGAAGAAGCTCTTAGGAGCGGCGGGGTTCAGGCACTCCTGGATCTGCGCGTCTGCGCTGTCGTCGAAGTCTGGCGGTGCGGTTTCAATCCTCATCATTGGTCTGCCCCGCCCTTGATCTCGCTTTCAAATATATCCTTACCGACCGCTCCTTCGAACCATTTGAGACCGGCCGCGATATAGGTCGGCGGCTTCAAAGCTTTAGGATCTTCAAGCATCAGACAATCGAGCGCGAACGCCGCCTTTTCTGCTGTCTTGAGCAAATCGAACAGTTCATCTTCAAGATCGTCTCCCGATAAACTCTCTGCCACGATGGCACGAATTTTGGCTGACGTGACCGAGCCTTCGACCTTCGTGACTGCCGAGAGGTTTTCCAGGATAAGTGCGTCCTCGAAGGTTCGAGGGATGACAAGGGCGTCGTCCTCCGCAGCGCCTTCTACTTTCACCGGCTTCTGATAGGCGACATACAATTCATAGTCGCCGCCCGCCGTCGATGCGTGGCCTTCGGCCGGCAGCGCGACCAATTCGTCGATCAGCTTCTTCTGGGGATGCCACTCCTTGAGCACCGAGTTGGCGGTTTGCTGCGCTTTGCCTTGCTCGGGGCGTGCCGATTTCCAGCGCGTCGTTTCCTTACCATTTTTGTCGGTTATCTTAGTCGCTACTGTCGCGTCGAGGTCGCCAATGATCAAGGTCGCGATTCCGAGCGCATCGACCAGATCGCGGAAATTGTGGACGTGGCTACCGCCCAGCTCGAGCAGCGTCACATAGCGGCGCGACAGTTCAGGGAAGTGATGGCGGATAAAGTGCGGCACGAGAATGCGCTCGGCCTGGCCTTCGACAAATACGACCCCATCAGCGAAAAATAGATCGCAGTGCGTGGCCTTGAGGTACCGCTTCACAAAGCGCTTCGTGTCGTCGCCATCTCCGAAAATGTGGGAGAGGTTGGCGACTGTCGTCGTCGGAGTCTCCCCCTTGCTAGCCGCCGGCCGACGCCGGAAATAGCGCAGGTTCGCAAAATCCGCTTCATGCGCGACGTGACTCGAATGCGTGCTGACGATCAGCTGGGTGCAAAAGCCTTCTCCGTCGCCCAGGTCACAATGTTTCCTGAGAAGTTGATAGGCCTTGTTGATGAAGACCTGCTGTACCTGCGCATGAAGATGAGCCTCGGGCTCTTCGACAAGGACGAGATGTAAAGGCTGAATCTCATGTGAAACATCGGCGCCTTCGAGCACACCCGCTTTCTTGACGCGCATCCATTCGTCGCGGAACCCCATCAGCATGAACACCATTGCGATGAGGTTCTGATAGCCGAGGCCGGAATAGTCTTCCGGAAGCTTCAGCGTCTTGGTGCCGTCACCCGACGGGTCGGCCACCTGATACTGCACTGATGAGCCGTGCTTTAACCCATCTGTCGCTCGAAGAAGAGTCGAGATTTTCAGTTTGGGATTGCTCATGCCTGGGTAACCCAAATCCTCAAGTTCTTCGAAGGCCGCAGAGAACCCTGCTTCGAGGCGTGCATCGAAACTGCGTTCAGCAGCTTGAATCGCGCCAAGTGCTTCGTAATCCTTGTCAGAAGGCGTTTTTGAAGGATCTAGGTGGCGGTCGTAATAGGAACGCAGCTGGTCTGACAGACGCCGCTTGAAGCGGCGGGTGGTTGCTTCGCCCTTATCGTCGCCGCCATCACGACTCCCAGCATCGGAGAAATCGCGCTGCGCTGCAATTTCATCGATCTTGATCAGGTTTTTGAAAGGTGGATTGTCGAATGCGAGCGCACTAGCGGGTAGGGTCTGCGGCATCGCGCGACCGTTTTTGCTTGGCAGCGTGACGGCGGCTGGATCAAGCGGGTAGGCTGACAGGTCAAGATGGGCTGGTAACCGTCGTTCTAAGAAATCAGTCAGGCTACGCGGCCAAATTGCGAGTTTGATCGCTTCGCCGTTCGGGCCGGTGATTGATGCATCTCGAGCGGCGCTGCGCTGCGCGAGGTATTCGCCCTTTAATTTTTGGAAATCTTTGACGCGATAGGCTAGCCGCACCCCGAGTAAGCCGCCAGACCAATCCAAGGTCGGCAGGATGTGAACGACATGCTGGATTTCACTGAGCGGAACGTCGAGCCAGATGTCGAGTGAGGGGAGGAGTAGGTTCAAGTCGACCGACGGGTCAGCATCGGCCTCCCATTCATCTCCCAGCTGATCAATTTTGGTCCAGTTGGCGATCGTCACATCACGCAGCGCCAGACGAGTTGGCGAGAGGAGAAAAAGGCGTAGCGCTACCATCGCAGAGGTCTTCCCGCTGTTATTGGCGCCTACAAATATCGTCGTCTTTTTGTCGAAATCGATGTGCGTCAACTTCAGCTTGCGAAAATTGGATATCTCGACGAATTTGATTCGCATTCCATCGCCCCCGGAACGGTTCCATCATAGCCAGCTGGATTACATAAAACCTTATCTGGGACAAATTGTGTATGACGCTCTTACGCCCGTCAGTGCTTCGGCCAACGGTTCAGGCAACCTGCTTTCGGTAAATTCTTGTGACCACTCCAGCACAGAGGTGTGGGGCAAAGCGGGAAGGACGATCGCCATCTGAATCGTTCGCTCTTCCATCTATGTTTCTAAAGGGAGTTGTTCAGTAGCATCCCAGGTCCGACCTATGAGAAATGCCGTAAGCCCATCCACGAATGGCCGGTGCCGGCGTAACCCGCCGTTGCCAATCACGGGGCAGACCGGCAGGAGTGTCCCAACCTTAGCCCTCACCCACTGCCACCTCACTCCGTAACCCTCCGGGTTACGCCCCCGCCCCCTACCCCGCGCGCGCGTAACCCGCCATCCCGTTCCCCATGAACGGAATGGACGCCACCACAGGAAAGCCCCTCTCGGGCGATGCGCATCTGGCGCAGTCGGTGGCCGATATCCTCACCACGCCCATCGGCTCGCGGGTCATGCGCCGCACCTATGGCTCGCTGATCCCGTCGCTCATCGACGCGCCGATCAACGCCGCCACCCCCATGCTGATCCGCGCCGCCACGGTGCTGGCCATCCGCGCGTGGGAGCCGCGCCTCTCGATCGCCCGCGTCCGCCTGTTCGGCGCGCCAGCCCAAGGCCAGCTCACCATCCAGATCAGCGGGCAACGCGCCGACACCGCCCAGCCCGTCACCCTCTCCATCCGCGCCTGACGCAAAGGACACGCCCATGCCCCACGGCCTCACCCTCACCGAATCCACCAGCGGCGCGCGCAGCCTCGCCACCTCCTCCCTGGCCGTGATCGGCATTCTGGCCACGGCCAGCGCGGCGGCGGGCGCGGCCAGTACCGCGCTCGATGCCGCCTTCCCCATCGGCGCCCCGGTGCTGGTCACCAACATCGCCGAGGCCATCGGCAAGGCAGGCACCGGCGGCACGCTGCTGCCCACGCTCAAGGCCATCGCCGATCAGGTCACCCCGGTGCTGGTGGTGCTGCGCGTGGACGAGGGCGAGGATGATACCGAAACCTCGGCCAATGTCATCGCCGCTATCCCCGCGCTGATTTCCGCCAAAAGCGCGGTGGGCGTACGCCCGCGCATCCTCGGCGCGCCGGGCCTCGACAGCGCCACCGTCACCGCCCAGCTCGTAATCGCGGCCAAGCGCCTGCGCGCCCGCGCCTATGCCCGCGCCATCGGCGAGGATGACGCGGCGGTCATCGCCTATCGCGAAACCTTCTCGGCGCGCGAACTCACGCTGATCTGGCCCAACACCTCGCCCGACTTTGCGGGCGATGCCACCGCCCGCGCGCTGGGCCTGCGCGCCCGGATCGATGAGGAGACAGGCTGGCACAAGACGATCAGCAACGTGGCGATGGACGGCGTCACCGCGCTCACCCGCAACATCGCCTTCGACCTGCTCGACCCCAGCACCGAGGCGGGCGTCCTCAATGATGCCGATGTGGTCACGATCATCCGTGAATGGGGCGGCTTCCGCTTCTGGGGCAACACCACCTGCGCAGGGAGCGATCAGAGCGAGTACCGCTTCGAAAGCGCTGTCCGCACACTCCACGCGCTGCAGGATATCGTGATCGAGGCCTTCGCCCCCGAATTTGACAAGGCCATGTCGGTCGCCCTGGTCAAGGATCTGCTCGAAAGCTGCAACACCAAGTTCAGCGAGCTGGCGACCTCGGGCTGGATCATGGGCGCCAAGGTCGCGCTGGCCGCCACCGGCAACACCAGCGCGGAATTGGCCGCCGGGCGCCCCAAATTCGCGCTGCGCTTCACCCCCTGCGCGCCCTTTGAAAACCCCACGGTCGATTTTGCCATCACCGAGGAATTCTACAGCGACTTCGCCTCGCAAGTTGCCGCCTGATCGCGCCTCCCCACCCTTCATCCCTCTTCTGACAGGAGCGTCCCATGGGCCTTCCCCGCACGCTGCAAAACCTCAACACTTACGTCAACGGCGCCGATTATCGCGGCATCATCGGCGAATTCGAACAGCCCAAGCTCTCGGAAGCCACCTCCGACTGGCGCGGCGGCGGCATGCCCGGCGCGGTCAAGATCCGCCAGGGCCTCAACCCGATGGAGGCCACGCTCACCTTCGGCGGCCATGAGACCGGCCTCGTCCGCCTGTTCGCCCGCGACGATACCCGCATCCGCCTCGTCTGCGCCTATCAGGCCAAGAGCGGCAGCACGCCCCAGGCGGTCGACATCTTCCTGCGCGGCAGCTTCAACGAGATCGACTTCGGCAAGGACAAGCCCGGCGAGCAGACCGAACACAAATACAAGGCAGACCTCACCTATTACCGCCGGGAAGTGAACGGCACGGTCGAGGTCGAGATCGATATGCTCAATGGCATCTACATGGTCGGTGGCGTCGATCGCTACGCCGAGATCATGGCCATCCTCGCCGGGTAATCCCGCCTATTCCAGATCCGTGCGGGCGGTCCTTTTGCGGGGCGCCGTCTGCGCGGTGGGCCGGTGGCGTCCTCTCCCGCCACCGGCCCCTTCCCGCCCCGCGCCTGTGCCCACCTTTGCCGAAAGCCCCGCCCATGACCGACACGCCCCCTGTTGCCGCCGCCTCCGGCTCCGCCAGCCACAGTTTCACCCTCGCCGCCCCGATCGCGCGCGGCGAGACCCAGATCGATGCCCTCACCATCCGCAAGCCCAGCGCGGGGCAGCTGCGCGGCCTCTCGCTGCAAAGCCTGCTCGCCCTCGACATCACCGCGATCCTCACCGTCACCCCGCGCATCACCATGCCGCCGATCACCCCGGCCGAGGCCGACGAGCTTGACCCTGCCGACCTTGCCGAGATCGGGGGCGCGATCCGCGATTTTTTTATGACGCAGGCCGAGCGCAGACTGCTCGAGATGATGATCGAGCAGAACACGCCGAAGAGCTGATGGCCGACATTGCCGCCATCTTCCACTGGCCGCTTTCTGAGATCGCAGGCCTCACGCTCGACGAACTGATCCTCTGGCGCAGCCTTGCCGTGGAAAGCTGGAACCGCATGTGGGCGGGCAAGGAAGGTGAGGCATGAGCGACAAGAAGCTCTCGCTGCTGGTCAACTTCATCGGCATCGACAAGATGACCGGCATCATGAAGAACATCGTCGGCCTCGGCCGCGACGGCTCCAAATCGATCAAGGCGCTGACCGGCGAGACGAAGAAGCTCGATGCGCAGATGCGCGCGGTGCAGGCCGATATCGCCAAAGGCGCGGGCAACATGACCGCGCTGATCGACAAGGAACGCGCGCTGGCCGCGCAGCTTGCCCTGACCAACACCCAGCTTGAGAAACAGAAGCGCCTCGCCGCGATCAGCGCCGACACCAATGTCATCCAGCGGCGCGGCGCCGATCTGCGCCAGCGCGGCCAGGACAACATGCTGGGCGGCGTCGGCATGGCCACGCCCTTCATTTTGGCCAGCAAGGCCGCGATGGATTTCTCCGGCGGCATGGTCGATATCCAGCAAAAGGCCGAACTCACCAACGCGGAAACCGCCCGTATGGCCGCGCGCATCCTCGATCTGGCGAAAGTCGCGCACCAACTGCCCGAGGATATGCGCAGCGGCATCGACACGCTGGCGGGCCTCGGCCTCGATCCGCGCAAGGCGGTTCAGATGATCGGCCCCATCGGGCGTCTGGGCACCGCGTTTAAGGTGGATCTGGCCGATGGTGCCAATGCAGCCTTCTCCAACCTCAACAATTTGAAAGTGCCGATCGGCGAAACGGCGCGCGCGCTCGACATCATGGCCGCCTCGGGCAATGCGGGCGCGTTCGAGGTCAAGGATATGGCCCGCTGGTTTCCTTCGCTCACGGCCCAGATGCAGGCGCTGGGGCAAAAGGGTACGCCCGCCGTGGCTGATCTGGCCGCCGCGCTCCAGATCGCCCGGCGCGGCGCGGGTGATGCCGACAGCGCCGCCAACAATATCCAGAACCTGCTCTCCAAGATCCAGTCGCCCGAGACGGTCAAGAAATTCGCCAAATTCGGCATCGACCTGCCCAACGCGCTCAAAAAGGCCGCACGCGAGGGCAAGACGCCGCTCGAGACCATCGCGGATCTCACGCAAAAGGCCACCGGCGGCGACAATGCCAAGATCGGCAATCTGTTCGAGGATATGCAGGCGCAGGGCGCTTTGCGCTCGCTCATCCTCAATATGGAGGATTTCCGCCGGATGCGCGCCGATATCGCCAAAAGCGGCGGCACCGTGGACAAGGCCTTTGCCCAGCGCGAGGCGCAGGACGCCAGCATCAAATGGCGCGACTTTATGGGCGCAGTCCAGCGTCTGGGCATTGTCCTGGGCAACGGCTTCCTGCCCGCTGCCACACGGTTTCTGACCTCTGCCGATGGCATGATCTCGCGCGTCGCCGCCTTTGCGCAGGCCAACCCGCGCCTTACCTCGACGCTGATGACGCTGCTGGGTGGTATGGTGGCCGCGCGCATAGGCCTTGGCGCGCTGCAATTCGCCTTTGGCGGCATCCTTGGCCCCGTATCACTCGCCTATCGCCTGCTCAAAAGCTACGAGGGCCTCGCGGGCGTGATCGCCTTCTTCCCCCGGCTTGCCGCCGGTATGGGCATGGTCGCGGGCATCGGCCCCACGGTCACCACCGCGATCACCGGCATCATGGGCGCGATCCGCCTGCTTGGCCTTTCGCTGATCACCACGCCATGGGGCCTTGCCGCTCTGGCCGTGCTGGGCGTGGCGGCGGGCGGTTATGCGCTCTATGCCAATTGGGACACGATCAAGGAAAAGTTCGGCAGCGGCCCCGCCAAACCGTCCGGCCCCGCTCCCAAGGCCAATTGGGCCGGGGCCAAAGTCTCCAACCCCTTCCCCGCCCTTGCCCCCGTCCGCCCGGCGGCGGTGGGCGCTGGCGGCAGCGCGCGCGGCCCGGTCACGCTCAATGTCTATCCCGCTCCCGGCCAAAGCCCCGATGCCATCGCCGATCACGTCATCCGCAAGATCGACCATGCGCAGGGCGTGGCCGCGCGCTCCAACATGAACGGCGGGGACGGACGCTGATGGCTGATCTCACCACCGACAGCCTGATCGACCTGTCCACGCCCGTCACGATCTCCCAGCGCGACCTGCTCTCGCCCGCCGTGCTGATGAGCCTCGGCCTCTTCACCTTCGGCATGGAGCAGGCCGCCTATGACCAGCTCTCGCGCCGCATGACATGGCGCCATGAACAGAACGACCGCTTCCTTGCCCGCCCGGCCAGCCAGTTCGCCGGGCCGGGCGAGGATCACGTCTCCATCGCGGGCACGATCATCCCCGAGGTCGCGGGCAATTACGGCGCGCTCGCCTTCCTGATCGACATGGCCGACACGGGTGACGCCTTTCCGCTGATGGATGGCCTTGGCGCGCTCTGGGGCTTTTACCGGATCGATGGTCTGGATCAGGCGCATAAGGTGATCATGGCGGGCGGCATCCCGCGCATGGTCGATTTTGCCCTCGAACTCTCGCGGGTGGAATGATGGCGGGCAACAAGGCGGGCCTGCGCCTGGCGCTCGACAATGGCGTCGATCTGGCGGCCAAGATCGACCCGCGCTTCCTCTCGCTGACGCTGGTGGAAAAGCGCGACGGCTCGGCCGACGAGCTGACGATCGCGCTGCAGAATGTCGATGGCAAACTGGCCGTGCCGCGCGCGGGCCAGATCCTATCGCTGGCGCTTGGCTGGGAAAGCCGGTTCGATTCCCATCCGGTGGGCCTAATCGACAAGGGCCGCTTCCGCGTCGATGAGGTCGAGGAAAGCGGCCCGCCCGATCAGATCACCATCCGCGCCCGCTCGGCCGATCTGGCCGGCACTTATGCCAAGCGGCGCAACCGGGTCTGGCATGGCACCACGCTGGGCGCGCTGATCGGCGAGATCGCCGCGCGCCACGGCATCACGGCCCGCGTCCATCCCGATCTGGCGGGCCAGCCCATCGAGGCGCTGGAGCAGCACAACAAGTCCGACATGGCGCTGGTGCAGGATCTGGGCAAACGCTTCGATGCCACCGCCACATGGAAGGACCGCAAGATCCTGATCCTGCCCAAGGGCTCCGCCACCACGGCGGGCGGCCGGACGATCCCCGCGATCACCCTGACGCGGCAGGATGGCTGGCAATGGCGCTACATCCGCGCCGAACGCGGCGCGCAGACGGGCGTCGAGGCGCAATATCACGATGGCTCCACCGGCACGCGCAAGACGGTCAGCGAGGGCAGCCGCGATGCCTATCGGCTCAAGCACATCTACGCCAGCAAGAGCAGCGCCACCCGCGCGGCCAAATCCAACCTCGCCAGGCGCCTGCGGGCGAAGAGCAGGTTTGAGTATTACCTTGCCGTGGCCGATTGCCGGTTGCGGCCGAACCAGCGGGTGGCGCTCCAAGGGTGGAGCGCGGCGGCGGGCGGGACAGAGTGGCTGATCGAGAGTGTGGAGACCACCATGGATGCCGGTGGGATCAAGCAGATGGTGAGGTTGGAGGGGGCGTGATGCCCTGAAAGCTGACGCCCCGTCCATCCTAACTTTCTGGCCATTCTCAATAAAGCCGTTATATTTCAATAGATTTCAAGACGTCCATTGCGTCCCTCAAGGGGACAATGCAGTAGCGAGGCTTTGACTTCGAAAATCGGGCGAGCAACGGCTTTGCCGCCTTTGCCAACAGTTTTTTAGCTTCCTTGCTCAACGTGAGATTCCCAAAGGCAGGCAAGTTGATTTCACTGCCTAAGCTTTTCACAAAAGTTAGCGTTTCGCCCTCGATTTTAGGCGTGGGCACCTGGACAATATCCTCAAATCTCGGCCGCCCGATTCCTTTTACTTCAATTACGAATTCACCAGCCGAAAAATCATCATGACAATGCTGATAATAATCGAACTCAGATTCGTCATCTAGTGCACAAGATAAGTCCTTTGCCTCCTCTTCCGCATTCTCATCTACGCCCTCGGTCCAGACAAAGACTTTCACGTAATCCCAAGCCGCATGATCCGGGGATGTTTTAAAGGCATCAAACAAGTCATGCCGATCTAACACGCTCGGAGGCGCCAACTTCGACCGCTCCTTCCACAACGCCTCAGCTGCTAATAGATCTTCTTCTGTGACGACATGAGTGTCCGGCGCGTTCTCCCTCGCATCGATCCAGCAATCCAAATCCGATAAGACGGACTCCTCGGCTGTAAACAGGTTGGCCTCGGCCCATCCGCGCAGGCCGCTGCCCTCAACAGCCAACCCGTTCGTCGATACATTCGACGATCCGACGATTGCGCCGGAATCGGTTCGATAGACTTTGCCGTGAAGACGCGGATCGCTGAGTACGTTGCCTGGCCCGGCAAGGGCACGAAGCTTGCGTAGCTCGAAAGGGTTACATGCCCCAGATTCAAGATTGCATATTATCTTCAACGCAAGTCCGGGGCGGTCCAACGCCAAACGTTCAATGGCGCCGTCGCCCCAAAAAGCGACTGCCAAGGTCGCGGACTGTGTCAATGCCAGCATGTTGCGCAATTGCTCGAGTGCGCCATGCTCGTCTAAAAATTCCATCGCCCCTACTCCTGATCATACTGCGGCTGGCATACACAAACAGGTGTCGTGGAAAGTCCGCAAGCCCTGTTGTCGCCCAAACGGAAACGGTGGACAAAGGGCGAACTTTTCCTCGCGACCTTGC
This sequence comes from Novosphingobium humi, assembly GCF_028607105.1. Taxonomy (GTDB): domain Bacteria; phylum Pseudomonadota; class Alphaproteobacteria; order Sphingomonadales; family Sphingomonadaceae; genus Novosphingobium; species Novosphingobium humi. The sequence goes on from NZ_CP117417.1 coordinate 2,172,836, forward strand.
ATCCCCGCTCTCAATCCACCAAAATCACGCCTCGCAGGATGCGCCATCTCGTCATGGACGCAACGCATGATTCTGAACGAGGGTAATTTGAGACCGATCGCAATCGACCTGTTTGCCGGTGCAGGCGGCCTATCTTTGGGCTTCGAACAGGCTGGCTTCGACGTAGCGGCGGCGGTTGAAATCGATCCGATCCATTGCGCCATCCACAAATTCAATTTCCCCGATACAGCCGTAATTCCCAAATCGGTCGTCGGCCTCTCTGCTTCGGAAATCCGAGAAGCCGCAGGCATTGGTAATCGCCAGGTCGATTGCGTCTTCGGTGGCCCGCCGTGCCAAGGTTTTTCGATGATTGGCCAGCGCGTCCTCGATGATCCCCGCAACAGCCTCGTGCTGGAATTTGTTCGCATCGTGGCGGAACTGGGCGCGCGAACCTTTGTGTTTGAAAATGTCAAAGGCCTTACCGTCGGCAGGCACAAGGCCTTTCTCGAAGAACTCATCGCCGCCTTCGGTGCAAAGGGCTATGACGTCAGCCCCGCCAAAGTGCTCGACGCCTCCAATTATGGCGTCCCTCAAAAGCGCCAGCGCTTGATCCTGCTGGGTTCGAAAAAGGGCACCCAACTGCCCACCCATCCACTGGCCAGCACAAACGCAGCTGACACGAAAAAACCTATTCCCAACCTTCCGTTCGGCCCCACCTGCTCGGATGCCCTGGGCGATCTCCCCGACGCGGAACGCTTCTTTGGATTGCTGGACAGCGACAATGTGAAAGCAACTGGCTTTGGCAAGCCATCCCCTTATGCGGCCGAGCTGCGCTGCCAAACCAACGATGCTTGGCATTTCGGCTATGTCCGCGATTGGAAATCCGGCGTGCTGACGTCGAGTGCCCGCACCGACCACACCGAAATTTCCAGAGGGCGCTTCGCAAAAACGCCTCCTGGCGCCGTCGAACCGGTAAGCCGCTTTTTCAAATTGGCGCCGAATGGCCTGTCAAACACGCTGCGCGCGGGCACCGATGCCGCGCGCGGTGCTTTTACCAGTCCCCGGCCGATCCATTATGCCTACAATCGCTGCGTAACCGTGCGCGAAATGGCCCGCCTTCACGGCTTCCCGGATTGGTTCCGCCTGCACGCAACCAAATGGCATGGTGCCCGCCAAATCGGGAATTCCGTGCCGCCTCCGCTCGCAAGGGCAATCGGCTTTTCCATTATGGAAGCGCTGAATATCGCACCCATCCGCCCCAAAGGCACCATCAAGTTGGGCGATCCCAACTTGCTCTATATGGAAATGTCGCAGGCCGCCGCCCACTTTTCCGTTGCGAAGCCTTCAAGCAAGCGCGACCGTAAAAGCGGCGCCCGCAAGCGGAAACAACATGAGATTGAAGGAGCTCGTGTAAGCATGGAGATCGTCGAAGCCCCGCCATCTTGTCGTAGTCTCAAGAGCGGAGCCCAAAAACGCAAGCAGGTCAATATCGAGCGTGAACGACTGACCCGAAAGGCTTCCTATGCCTAAACCACCAAGCAGGCAGAGCCAGATCATTATTGCCACCTTTTTCGACCGCTACAGCCACGGCGACACATCCGTTTATTTTTCCAGAGAAGATCTTTACGATACCTGCACAAAGCATCGCATCGAACCTTTGAAAAATATGGGTGACGGCGCACTTTATTCCTATCGCTACCGCACAAAATTGCCGCCAGAAATTTTGCGAACCCAGCCAGAAGGCAAGGAATGGGTAATTCTCGGCCGCGGAATATCGCAGTACGAGTTCAGACTGGTTTCAAAGAGCAACATTTTGCCGAATGAAAACCTGCTCTCGACGAAGATTCCTGACGCCACGCCCGAAATGATCAAGCGTTATGCCTTTTCCGATGAACAGGCACTTCTCGCTCGCGTCCGCTACAATCGTTTGGTCGATACATTTTTTGGGATCACGACCTACTCGCTTCAAAGCCACTTGAGAACGACTGTTGAATCGATCGGCCAAATTGAAATCGATGAGATTTACGTCGGTATCGATAAACATGGCCGGCATTTTATCATCCCGACACAAGCGAAGGTCGGAAAGGATAAGATCGGCTATGCGCAACTCTTTCAGGATTTGGCCTATTGCAAGGCCAAATACCCCAACCTAGTCTGCCGCGCATTGGCGGCAAAGTTCATGAACAAAGAGTTGATTGCCCTCTTTGAACTAACTATTTCAGAAGATTCTGTCAAAATTGTAGAGGAAAAGCATTATAAGATTGTTCTCGAAACGGATATTTCAGAACAAGAGTTACAAGAATATAATTCAAGAGGATCCGATTAATCAGTATTACCCCCCCAACGAAACTCAATTCAAATATCGTAGGATGCAAAATTTGGTAAATAACGATATAGTTTAGCATAGTGCTTTGCCTCTCGTTCCGGAATCGGGCCGCGATCTATTTGGGCCTCTTCCGGACAAGGCAAACTCTTATCCAAATGCCTCATCTCGCGCGGTGTTAACATTGGCACATTAATGCGAAAAGCCGAGTCGCCATCCCGGTAGAAGGTCAAATCTCGAAAACCGGCTCCTTCGAACAAATTGTTCTGACCTTCATCCATGAACACACCCGCAATCGTGGTCATCTTCGCACCATCTGCATATTCAAACGCTGCCACCTGTCGGAATCGGATGCGCTGGCCCGGTGAACGGGCTGCATTCACCTGAGAAAGTCCGTTCTCGATTTCCTTCCGGATGATGCTTCGTGAGGTGTTGGACAACGTCCACCCCCTAAGGTCAGCTGGCGGCATAACAGGCGGAGTGCGCGCACCACCGAAAAACTGATGAAATTTGTCGCGGTCATCGATGTGAATTGGATCTATATCAGGATTGCGATTGTCAAACAGCTTTTGAGCCTGGACAGATACAATCAGAGCCGTACCAGCCCCCGCTCTGGTAGATATTGTCCTGATATCATCTAGGATCGATGGTGAGAGCGGATCGTCATAATCAAGCCATGCGATGGACCGCTGACTCCAATCGAGACCTGGCAAAATGTCCGCAGACTCACCCATTCTGATTTCAATGCCACGATAAGGATTGTTGAATTGGAACCGCTCCTCATGCTGAAGTTCGCGCTCAATCGAAACCATATGTTCGATCCCGAGTACGCGATGAAATAGCACGCAATCGGAAAACCAGATCGACCCAAAGCCGATATACCGGTAGGTTTCGAGTGATCCAAAGACCTTAAGGCGGGCAAGCAGCTCACCAAGCATCTTCCGCTCAGCGAATTTCGCTGGCCGCACCGAATAATCGATGAGTCGGTAGCTAGCGGTCATTCTTCGCCTTCGCCGTTAGCTTGCTCGGTGTAGATCATATCAAAGGTATTTTCTCCCACAGCCTTTGCGCTGCTAACGCCCAACGCAGTCATCAAAGTGCGTATCTTGCTTTCCTCTCGCGAATACTGAATCTTTACCATCTTCGGTCCTAGCGCTCGTGGTGATCTGTTCCAGGAAAATGACCGCGCCCCCTGGAATTTCTCGACGTCCTGAGACAGCGTTTCTCTACTCATCGCAGCAAGGAGCGGAGATGATGAACGTCCGTACTCCTCAATATCGTCGTCTAGTGAATTGAGGAATTTTATGACTGTACGCGTATGGTCGAGCATTTTAGGATAAGTGGCCTGCCAGACCACCGAAGAGGAATCAAGTCCTGTTTTTGTAGTATTCCACGGCAGCTTACTTGAAGAACGACAATTAAAAAATACAATACCACGGAAACGAGCGTACTGATTATGATACTTGGGGATGCCTTCCTTTTGCTCCGCTACGGAGCCCCATCCGGTTTCTTCCGACCGATCAGCCGACAAAATCACGCGGCCGTTGCAAACGACATACCACCCGGCTTCGGCAGGAACGGATTCTGAAATTCCCGCAACAATGCGGACGAAGATCGGTGAATCACTATCGCCATCAAAGCCGTATTCTTCGATTGCAGGACTGAAACTGCCGCCAGTACGGATGCGCAAATCCGTATTGGTCAAATGCATTCCTTCAAAATCGATTACCATGCCGAATGCAAGAAACTGTCGCTGGTGAGATCGAATCATTTCCGAAAGCTGCCGCCGGAAATATTCAGCGGAAAATCTCGATGCGACCTCCGGCCTCAAGCGCCGAACAATAATCCGTGTTCCACACTCTTCCTCCGGAAATTCCTGATCATCTATGATTTCATCGAAATTGAAAAACCAGTCCGTACTGCCTTCCCACTCGTCCACATCAACAGTCATTGACCATTTTTGATGTTTTGTAGTCGAATGGACCTCAAAGTATCTTCCAAACTTGAATAATGCGCGCTTCATGCCAACGCCGAACTGTCCGATGGAATAGTCCGTAGATTTGGCTGCAGCCGGCCTTCCAAATCTAAATGCATAATTTTTCGCGGTTTCGACGTCAAATCCGCCGCAATTATCCTCGATCTCAAATCTGTCCCCGCTCAATTGCAGCTTGACTTCAAGTCCCGTAAAATTGGGCACCTCTTCAGGACGCAAGCGCTTTGCACCATCTACGCAGTTATCAACCAGATCAAGAACAGCTCGCTCTAAAGGAATGTCCTTCACCAACATGTCAACAAAAAACGCCTTCGTAGGCATCGCATTGATATGTGTTCCGTCGCCAACCATACGCGCCCCTAAAACTTTGTTCAGATGAAATTCTATTACACTTTGATGTATTCGTCCATATCGCTGAATATTGATACTGCTCCAGAAATTTCGCCTGCGATGATGGAGGGAATTTGAAAAAATCGAAGTTTTACAAAATCAGGTATCTTGCATAACGAAGTCAATTCTAATTGACGGACAAATCAAGTTGACGACAATGTTGGTGCTTCCAACCTTGATGAACCCACCCCCTACCCCTCCCCAAACCAATCTGCATCGCTGATCCGCCGCTCATTCACGCGGGGGCTGGCGGCGCTGGTGGCGAGGGAGTGGATGATTTGCATGACGGATTCGCGGTCGTCGGGCGAGAGCGCGCGGATCTTGCTCAGCATTTCCAGATCTTCGCGGCTGTAGGCCAAGGCGAAGGCGTCTTGCGCGTCGTCGTCGGTGTATCCGGCAAGGTATTCGGGGGAGACTTTCAAGGCGCGGGCGATTTCGTACAGATCGAGGAATTGGGGCAGCTTCCCGGCGGCCAAATCCTTGACCACCTTGGGGGAAACCTGCGCCTCATAGGCCAGTGTCGCCTGAGACTTGCGTAAAAAACTCATACGAAGCCGGACTCTGCATGAGGTTACGGCCGATTTGGGATGAAGATATGCCACCATTATGGAGCCGATTGCTCCGGATCGGGGCGATGGTGGCGACCAGCCAAAGTCCGCAGAATATGGAGCGCCGCCGCCCGGTCTTTAGGCTGAACACGGTGGAACAAATCCAACCATTCTCGCTCTTCTGACGATAACGTGACCTCAGCAGTTTCACTAAGGGGGTCGTCAGTTTCTCCGGCCAGATAAGCCGGGGAAACACTCAACTCACGCGCAAGCTCAATCAAGACGGATGAACTGCGGGTTTCGCCGGAAATGAGACGTCCGATTGATGGCTGCTTGAGCCCGACGCGGCGCGCGAGCTCACTCTGGCTGATCTGTCGATCCGCCATCAGCCTTTCGAGTCGGTCGCCTCTGATCGTCGCCATAGCTAAGGGTTATACGGAAACGAATAACACCACACGCAACATTTATGTTGCGATAGGCTATGCATATCCGTATAGGTCGGCGCATGGAAACCGCCCCGACCCGCTATGAGGCCCTGCAACAAGTGGCCGCCCGCTACCCCTCGCAACAGGCGATGGCCGATGCGTTTGGGGTTTCCCAACCCACGATCTGGCGCTGGCTCAATCAGGCAAAACAGATCCCGCCCACCTTTGTCCTGCTGGCCGAAAGCCTGACCGGCATCTCCCGCCATCACCTGCGCCCCGATATCTATCCTCCCGAAATCCCGGCCGCCCCGGCCCGCTTCTGCGGCGTAGATCACACCGCCCCCCTCGTCGCGTTCAATCGCGTTGCGGCTTTGCGGGATGGCGCTTTGCGCGACGGGGCCCCGGCATGACCCTGCGCCGCGAACCGCTCACCTATGAAAACACGCTGCTGGCCGTGGCCAAAGTCCTTGGCTGGGATACGGTCGCGGGCATCTGCGGCGTTTCCTCGCGCTCGGCGCGCTATTGGGCCGAGCCGGAATGCCAAAAACAGATCCGCATGATCGATGCCGAACGGCTCGACCGCGCCTTTGTCGAGGCGGGCGGCGACCATCGGCCCTTCCATCGCCTGATGACGATGCGGCTCGATATTGCCGATATGGCCGCCAATGCCGCGCTGGCCGATCTCTCCACGCTGGCCGCCGTCGCGGCCAAGGAGGCGGGCGAGGCCATCGCCGCCCTCATCATCGCCGCCCAATGCGGTGATCGCGCCTCGATCCGCAACGCGCGCAAAGAGGCCGAAGAGGCGATCCACGCCCTGCACGCCAGCGTGGCCGGCATCGAAAGCCGCGAGGCCCGCGCATGAGCGGCGAAGGCGCGCTGGACCATCGCCCGCTGGTCTATGCCCCGCTCGAATTCCGCCTGCGCTCCGGCGGGGGGCAGGCAAAGGGCAAAGCCTTCATCACCTGCCCCAAATGCGATGCGCCCATGTTCATCCGCCGGTCGGAACGCCAAACCGAAACCGTCAAACATATCGACGCCCATTGCACGAATACGGGCTGCACGATGACCGGCATGTTCGAACTGGTCTTCGTCCATTTCTTCAATCCCGGCCTGCTCGATCGTGCCGATCTCAAGCTTAAGGCCTGCCCGCGCGAACAAATCCCCCACGTCCTGCCGCCCCCGCGCGATGATGCCGACGATGGGCAAATCTCGATGTTCGATCACCCCTGAAACTCTGCGAGGTCCGCCATGCCCATGCCAAAAGCCGCCGCCGCCATCGCCACCGTCGCCCTGCTGTTTACCACCGCCCTGCTGGCCATCGACCGCGTGATCGCGGGCGCGGTGCAATGCGGCGCGCTGGCCTGCCTCAACGCCTGATCGCCATGGCCTGCCCTAATCCCAATTCGCGCGGCACCGCCCTCTGGACGCTGGCGATCCTGCTGGGCGCCCTGTCCGGCGCAGCATGGGCCGATTGGCATGCCCCCCACCATTCCCGCCCGCCGGGTCGCACCGCCCCGATCAGCGCCAAAGGCGCGGTCGGGGCACCCCTGCCCGGCGCCCCTCTGCCCGGCGCTATCGCATGACGCCCCCGCGCCCTTGGAAACCCGAAGGCTGCGCCGATTGCGGCCTTCTCCACCCCACCCACAGCCTCAACGGATCGCACGGCCCATGGCGCTGCCGCGATTGCCATGTCGAGGCGCAGCAAAAGCACAGAAAGGCGCTCTGATGGCTGTTCAGCCTGCCCGCGTGCGCATGGTCGAAGCCCAGCGCATCCTCAAAGCTGCCCGCAATTCGGGCCTCACCCCCAAACGCATCCGCGTGCACGATACCGGCTATGACATCATTTTTGATGATGACGGCCTGCCCGGCTCCACCCTGCCCAACCCGTGGGACGAAGGGGTGAAACAGTGACCAAACGCCGCTGGCTTCCCCCCAACGTTAGCCGCTATCAGGACAAGACCGGGCGCTGGCGCTACCGCTATCGCAAGACGGGCAAGGCCACCTATCACTTCCGCGCCGCGCCCGGCACGCCCGAATTCCTGGCTGAATATGAAGCTGCCAAGGCAGGCCAACCCGTGGGCGCCGATCGCGTGGCCCCCGGCTCGGTCGATGCCCTGTGCGCGGCCTATTACCGCTCGCCCCGCTGGCAATCGATGCAGCCCAACACCCAAAAGGTCTATCGCGGCATCATCGAACGCTGGCGCGCCGAACATGGCGCCAAACCGATCAACCGGCTCGAACCGCGCCACGTCGAAGGCTGGCTGTTCGCGATGGCGGATCGCCCTTCGGCCGCCAACAACCTGCGCAAGGCTCTGATGCGGCTCTTCCGTTATGCGGTGCGCATGGGCTGGCTCTCGCGCAATCCCATTGCGCCCACCGAACCCTATCGGATGGAGGGCACCGGCATCCATGCCTGGACCGAGGAAGAGATCGCCGCCTTTCAGTCCCGCTGGCCCTTTGGCACGCGCGAAAGGCTGGCGCTCGAACTGATGCTGTGGACCGGCCTGCGCAAAAGCGACGTCATCCGCCTCGGCCCGGCCCAGCGCCAGGGTGACCGCTTCCACCTGCGCCACACGAAAAACAAATCGGACACGATCCTGCCGGTCTCCCCCGATGTCGAACGCGCCATCTCCTCGCTCGACCCGGCCCATATCGGCATCGACACCTATCTGGTCACGGATTTCGGCAAACCCTTTACCCCCGCCGGATTCGGCAATTGGTTCCGCGCCCGATGCGATCTGGCCGACCTGAAAAATTGCAGCGCGCATGGCCTGCGCAAAGCGCTGAGCCGCCGCATCGCCGAGGCAGGCGGCACCGCCAACCAGGGCCGCGCCGTCACCGGCCACAAGACCGACCGCATGTTCGCCTACTACTCGCAAAGCGCCGACAAAGCCGCCCTTGCCGACACAGTTTTGGCGAACGTCACCGAAAAGTTCGCCAAAATCAGCAAGCAAACTTCAGAAAAATAAGGATTTTTTATGAAAAATGGTGCACCCGACGGGATTCGAACCCATGGCCCTCAGATTAGGAATTCTTTTTTGACAAATATCGCCGGATTTCCACGGACGTAAAATTGTGGAAATCCGGTGCCTTGCTTGTCCGTTATCGTCCGAGGTATTCCGCCGGAACGATACCTAAGGTATCAAGCGGCCCTTATGGAGGCGGCCCTATGGCGACGAAGCTATCAGATGCAAAAATTCGAGATTTGACACCACCTGACACCGGGCAGGTTGAGCATGCCGACAGCGAGGTTCCGGGCCTTAGGGTACGGATCGGCACCAGCGGCGCACGAACCTTTATACTTCGCAAGCGGGTAGACGGCAAAATACGCAACGTCACGCTGGGGCGCTTTGCCCCTCGGTTCGGAATAGTAGAGGCACGAAGAAAAGCGCGAGCTCTTATTTCCGATATCGAAGCGGGGAAAGGCGTACAGCCGCCCAAGGCTAAGGGTGCCGTCGCGGCGCGCACAATCAGCGGCATGCTTCCTGACTACCTAAAAGCCAAAGCGCATTTGCGCTCTCATGCTGACACGAAAAGGATACTTGAAGGCTACGTGGTGCCAGAATTGGGAACGCGGCTTGCCGACACTATCACCCGAGCGGACGTCACGACACTGATCGACAAGATAGCGGTGCATTCCCCGTCTCGCGCTCGCGCCACCCATGCTCAGCTATCCGCATTTTACACATGGGCGATGCCTCGATTGGATCGTTTGCCCGCAAATCCCTGTCGCGATGCCGGACGGCCTGAAAAGCCAAAGGCGCGGGACCGGGTTCTAACGGACGATGAATTGGCGGGTTTATGGCGCATAGCCGATGCGGAGCCTGCGCCATGGGGCCCGGCTGTCAAGCTGCTGATCCTGACTGGACAAAGGCGCTCTGAAGTGTTTGGAGCCGAATGGTCTGAGTTTGACCTGGCGGCGAAAGAATGGACTGTTCCGCCCGAACGTTCAAAGAACGGCATCGCGAATATCGTGCCGCTCTCAGGGGAGGCGATGGCAGTCATCACGGCGCTTGATAGACCGGAGGGCGGCGGCAAAGTATTTCCAGCGCGTGGGGCGCCAGAAAACGGCGCCAGCGGTTTTTCGAAGCTGCAAGCCCGTTTTCGCAAATCTCTGGATGAGGACTTGGGGCGCGAAGCCGGTCCACATTGGCAGATGCATGACATTCGCCGAACCGTGGCCACAGGCCTGCAAAAGCTGGGCATTCGCTTCGAGGTTACAGAGGCCGTACTAAACCACTTGAGCGGGGCACGTGGAGGCATTGCCGGTGTATACCAACGACATGATTGGAAAGAGGAAAAGCGCGCCGCGCTTAATTCATGGGCAATTAGCCTAAGAGAAATAATCTCTAAAGGATTGGAAAATGAGTGATGTTAAATTTAGCGAAGAAAGAGAATTTCTTTCCACTAATGTTTATTGTGGACTCCTAAGTGGAAATCTAAAACCTCTCCGAGATTATATAAAATCTGGGTATGACATTGATGTTTGCCTTGCCGGATTGATTGCAGATATGATTGATGAGAACGATAATCTACCCTTCAAATTGCAATTAACAGGCAAAAAGGGGAAATCGGGCTGGGGAGATATGAGAAATAAACAAGAGCTACATAATCAAATCGCCTTACATTACTTGAGAATGCAGAATTCTTCTGGTGATGGCAGTAGCGCAGGCGTTCTGGAAGATACCATGCAACGTTTTAATATAAAGAAGTCGACCGTCTATGAAGCGCTAAAGAAAGAGCGGGCACGGGCGTATGACAAGATGGAATCGGCCTTTCGAGGTTGCATGGCGATGGCATTGTATGCGCGCTATATGCTCGAAGGTGAGCAAGATTCCGGGTAAATCACAATTTCGGTGAACCACTCTCTTGATGCGCTTCCCGGAAACAAAGCTAATCAAACTGACCCTATCGGACACATTCGGAAGGGTTAGATATGCCTCAAATTGCTGAGCGGACACCTGCCAAGCTGCATTTCATTCGGCAGCCGGAGGTTCTCAAGCGCACAGCGCTATCGCGCTCCACGCTTTACGAACTGATTGCCAAGGAGCGTTTCCCGAAGCCGCTGAAAGTTGGCGAACGCATTAACTGTTGGCCAGAGCATGAGGTCGATGCTTGGATGCAAGAGCAAGTTGCGGGGCGCTGATCGATGGGCGGCTCGCAAATTTGGAACGCTCCATTTCCGCCCCTTCGTGAAGGTCCGCAAACGGGTTGCACGGCTCCCGTCGGTGACGCTCTGGCTGTTTGCAGCGCCGAATTGAAGGGCCGGGAGTGCCAGTTGTGCGTTCGGCACAATTTCCCGTTGCCCAAGGAATTGCCAGCAGAGCTTGGCGCGCTCAATTATATCGGCGGCGGTAACTTGCCGGTTGTCCAGGTCATTCACTACGCGCGCGGCGCTGCTAATTGGATTGTGGCCGTAGTCTTGCCCTTGGCCCATGCCCATGGGCGATTTCCTCTGATTGCATGCGCAAGCCAACAGAAGGCAATGAGAATTGCTGAGTGGAGGGCGCGACAATTAGGCGGAGAGGGTGAGCTTGTTGAGTACAGAAAGGGTGGAAGACAATGGCGTTTGGGTAAAGTCACCGTTCTTCTGGTGGACCAGTTTGCGTGAATGCGGTCATCCCCATTCTGGCCTTCGACAGCCCTTTAACGCGGGAACAAGCGGCCTTGGCGGACATGGAATCGGCATATTGTGCCGATGATATGCCGCCTGCGGAGCGGATTGAATATATCCGCCAATGTATCGACGAAATCAGGAAGGCGCGTCCCGAATTCCCTTGTCCTGCCTTGACGGTTGCCCTCGCTCGATGCGGAGGACAAGCGCCAATTTCCACTGGCGGCAACGGCTCGGTTGGCTTGCTGCCGGTAGTTAATCTTAACAGCTTTGATGGAGAGCCGCCCGTGCGGCGCTCGATCTGGGGCGATTGGTTTCCAGTGCGCCAAACAACAATGCTCACCGGCATGGGTGGCGTCGGCAAAAGCTTGCTGACGCTGGATCTGTTGGCGTCGATTGCCCTGGGCTTGCCCTTCCTTGGCATGGAGACTGAGCGCGCCCGCTGCCTTTTCGTGACCTGCGAGGATGACGTGGACGAATTGTGGCGGCGCCTTGCATCCTTTTGCCGCGCGCATGGCGTGCGCATGGCCGATCTGGATGGATGGTTGAGTCTTGTGTCTTTGGCGGGTGAAACCGGCACAGAGTTGGCCCGCTATGCCGACAACGGCGGACTGGTCACTACGGAGCGCTGGCAGCAGCTCGTTACCACCAATGAAAGGCTGGGTATTCGTGTTGTCGCTTACGACAATGCGACGGATGCCTTTGCCGGTGATCATAACGCTATTCACGAGGTCGCCGCATTTGTGAACCTGTTGACGGGGGAAGCTCAGCGCATCGATGGCGCATTTCTTCTCTTGCACCATCCGAACAAAGCTGGCGCGGATTGGCTGGGTTCTGTGGCGTGGCATAACAAGGTGCGCAGCAGGTGGATGATTGAGGGCAGTCCTGAAGGTGCTGATCCCAATGCGCGCACCATTGCCAACCCCAAGTCCAATTACGGGCCGCAAGGCGGACGGATTACATTCCGGTGGAACGAAGGGGCTTTCGTTAGAGAGGCTGATCTACCCGGCGATATGCGGGCAAAGCTGGCAGAAACCACAGCAGCAGCTGGCGCTAACCAACTGTTCCTTGCTTGTCTGCGCGAGTGCACCCGGCGCGAGCAAGCGGTGTCTGCATCGCCTTCTCCCACCTATGCGCCCAAGATGTTTGCAGAGATGCCCGAGGCCAAGGGGCTGGATGCGAAGGCGCTGGCAAAAGCAATGAACAGGCTGCTCACATTGGGTCTGATTGAGACCGGTGAACTGTCTTGGCTGGCGCGTGATCGGCATCGCGTTCGGGGATTGCGGGAGACTGCGGGGAACTGCGGCGAACGCTGCGACGAACGCGCGGCAGATACTTGCGGCGAACGCGGCGAACGCTCAACCGGGATGACGCAAGTCATTGATAATACTGCGGCGTACGAAGGGCGAAATTGTGGCGTGAGAAACTCCTCTCCTACGGAGAGGAAGGGCGAGGCCCCAAAGGGGTCGCCCTCGCCCTCCTACAGGTGGGAGCCAAGCGAGGACGATTGGTTGTCCGACGAAGGGGGTGACGCATGACCAGGTGCGGCGCGGATCGCCCCCATAGGGGGGGTGGGTCAAAATCAGGGGGCCGGGTGGGCGCTGCACCGCCCCTCCTCCCATTGAGACATTTTTTTCCCGGAATACGGAATTTTCGGACGCTGGGAGGGCGGAAAGGGCGGCCAATTTGGCCCATCGCCAAAATAGACACAGAATATCGCAGTTATTTCAATGCCTTATCAACTTTGCATTACGACAGACACCGCGCGAAGCACGATTAACCCTCTGATTTTCTGATTATTTTTCCCCTCTGCCCATCTCGGGCAAATTCACGAAGGAAAGACCATGACTGACAATTCTGTTCCCGATGAACTGAAGAAGGTCCACGAGGTTCGCCGCATCATCCGGGAGGGTGGCGGCCTGATGATTACCCGCAATGGAGTGCTGCCGGTTGACGTTGCCATGGGCACGTTCTTTGCGGCAATGGACATTGCCGAGGGCTTCGCAGGCTACGGCATGGGCGCCGTGGAATGGCTGCGCAACGCCTGCGACGTTGCCGAACAGATGGCCATGAGCGATGCGCCCCGCCTTGCCGAATAACCAGCCCCGCTTTCGCGGGCCGGTTCGCGTGTTCGCGATGGCCCGCCCTCGGGCGGATGCGGCCCGGCTGCTGATCCGGGCCGCTATGGCCTCCATGTCGGATGAACTCTCCGCCCGTTCTCGGGCGCAGCAGCTTGCCCGGCGTGTGGTCGTGGAACTGATCGCCGCAAACGAGCGAGTGGAGCCAATGGAAATTGCCCTTGCATCATTGCGCATCGCCATGGGCAGCAACATTGCGCTAAACTTGGCCTTGGCGCCGGAACTGGGCTTAGAGGCTGAACTGGGGCGCGAAAGGGCGGACCGCTTTGAGGCCCGCAACTGGCGCCAATTGTCCGAAGCGGATTGGGCAGCCGAGACGGCAGAAATTGCCCAGGTGATGCAAACCCGCTTGGCCGAGAAATTTCGCAAGGCATGAAGAAAATGGGCAGAAACTATATTTTCGCCCACGCACTAGGCGCATGGTCGCACCGTTCTCATTCAAAAGGTTTGGCCATGACTTCCACCTCTATCGCTTCGCCTGTCCGCTTCCGTGGCATTCGCACCGTTCGTGCGGATAGCAACATGTCGCCGGTTGCCCTTGTCGAGCAAATCCACGCCAATTTGACCGATTTTCGTACGCGCAACGAAAGTCGCATTGATGCGCTTGAACAAGCCGTCAACGGTATGATCGAAGGCAATGCCGCTGCCGTGGCGGTGGGTGGGGCCATTCATCCTGCGGCGGGTATTCGGGCCGCTGGCCAGCGTTTCGCGACCATTGGCGGCAATGTTGCGGAATCATTTCGTGCGCAACTGCTGGGTGCGCCGAATGCCGGGATGCGCACGGGCAGCGATCCCGATGGCGGTTTCACGGTTGATCGTCAGGTTGATAACGTGCTGGATACCGTGCTGCGCGATCTGTCGCCGATGCGCTCTCTGGCGCGTGTCGTGGCGCTTACCTCGGGCAATTCATGGGAGAAGATCCTCGGCAAGAGCGGCGCGCAAAGCTATTGGGCCGGTGAAGAAGAAACCCGCGCCGAAACGGGCAGCCCGACTTTGGGCAAGATCGATATCGCGCCGGGAGAAGTCTATGCCATCCCCAGCCTGACCAACCATGTTCTTGAAGATTCGATGTTCGATCTGAACGCCTTTCTGGCCGAGGACGTGGCGGGCGAATTTGCTCTGGCCGAAGGCGCGGCTTTCATCTCGGGCAATGGCATCAACAAGCCGCGCGGCTTTCTGACCTACAGCGCGGTGACCACCGCCGACGCCGGTCGCGATTTCGGCAAGCTGCAATACCTGCCCACCGGCATCAGCGGCGCTTTCCCCGCATCCAATCCGGCTGACATTCTTTGCGATCTGGTGACTTCCCTGCGCGCCTCCTATCGCGCTGGTGACGGCGTGGCATGGCTGATGAACAGCACCACGGCAAATGTGGTGCGCAAGTTCAAGGATGGACAGGGCAACTATCTTTGGACGCCCTCGATCATCGCGGGCCAGCCTGACCGCCTTCTGGGCTATCCGGTGGCGATCGATGAAGGCATGCCCGACATCGCGGCCGGTTCCGTCTCTATCGTCTTTGGCAACTGGCGCCGGGGCTATGCCATTGTGGACAAGCCCGGCCTGCGCCTGATCGTGGACAAGGTGACGCGCAAGGGCTGGACTCTGCTCTATTTCTCGCGCCGCGTGGGCGGTGGCGTGGTCGACAGCAACGCGCTCAAGCTGCTCAAGTTTTCCGCTTCCTGACCGCCCGCGTCATCGACGGCCTAGGACGTGGGCCGAATAGCGGGAAGCGCAATCCGCGGGCGGTCTGATCGGGAAATCAGCGGTCAATTGCGCGACACGTCAAAAACAAAGCGCTGAGCGCGATGCAGGTGCTTTCGGGGCTGGCCGGTGAATTGCTGGCCAGCCCTTTTCTATGCCATCTGGATCATAAGGACGATTTTATGTCTGAGGTTGTCAAAGCGGTAGGTCAGGTAATCGGCACCATTTCATCGGTGGCCGCTGTGGTTTTTGGTCCTACGCCTTTGGGTTTTGCTTTCGCGGCCAATGCAGCCTTGATGGGTGCCCTTACATCCTCTGGTGAACGGACACCGCCTGTTGCCGGTTCGGTCACCGAGGTCATTCATGAGGTCAATGCCCCGGCGCCCTATGTGATGGGCGAAGGGCTTGTGGCCGGGGTCGAGCGGTGGCGCTGCGCCTATGGCGCCACGCTGGACGGTGTGCCTAACCCGTATCTGGCGCTCCAGCATGATTATTGCGTGGGCGGCCCGGTGGAAAGCATCACGCCCTATGTTGACCAGGCGCCCATCACCAGCTGGTATAGCGGCTATCTGACCACCAACAGCCAGTTGGGAGCCTGCCCCGAAAGCGCGGCGCTGCTGCCCACCGGCTGGGGCGGATATCCGGCCAAGGATTCCACATCGAAACTGTCGGGCAAGGCGGCGATCATGTGGAATATGAAGTTCGACCGCGACGGCAAACGCTTTGCCTCGGGCCTGCCTGCGCTGGCCGCCTATGGCCAATGGGTAAAGGTCTATGACCCGCGTCTGGACAGCACCCGGCCGGGCGGCGACGGACCGCATCGGGTGGGGGTGGAAAGCACCTATACCTACAGCGATTGTCCCGCGCTCCATGCCGGAACCTATGCCTATGGCCGGTTTCAGAACGGCCATAAGGTGATGGGTGTCGGGCTGGTCGATGATGCCATTTTCTGGGATGTAGTGGCCGCATGGGCCAATGTCTGCGAGGCCAACGGCTGGACCATCTTTGGCCGCGTCACCGAACCGGGCGACCGGTGGGACAATCTCAAGGAGATATGCCTTGCGGGCGGCGGCCGCCCGGCCCTGACGGCGGCGGGCCTGTCCTTCCTCTATTGGGCGCCCAAGGTTTCGCTGGACACGATCACCGAGGCCGATCTGGCCGATGATGATATGGCCGTCACGCCCATGACGGCATGGCGCGACCGCCTCAATACCCTGATCCCGAAATACCGCAGCCCCGACCACAAATGGGAAATGGTGGCGGCGGCCAAGGAACAGATTTCGACCTTTGTTACTGAGGATGGCGGCGAGCGCAGCACCGAATGGCCGTTCAATCTGGTGAAGAATGCCGGACAGGCCGCCCAGCTTGGAGTCTACAAGATCTGGGAAACGCGCGAGATCCAGCCGATTGAGATTTCGGTAGGGCCGCGCCTGCGCAAATACCGGCCGGGCGAATGCCTCTGGCTCGACCTGCCCAACCTTGGGCTGGACATCAAGGCGGTGATCATGAAGCGGAGCTTTGATCCGGCGCGGATGGTCACACGGCTGACCCTGATGAGCGAGACGGATGCCAAGCATCCCTATGCGCTGGGCCGCACCGGATCGCCGCCGCCGACCCCGGCGCTGGGGCAGACGGCCGAGGATCGCGATAAGCTGTCGGCCGCCGCCCAGGCGCCCTCGGGCTATGTCCGCAATCTGATTTCCAGCAGCAGCACCAACCCGGCCAGCGGCATTCTGACGGCCATGGATGCGGGCACCACGGCCACAATCAACATCACCGGCCACAGCCGGGTTTACAGCGATCAGACCGTGACGGTGGCGGGCGGGACAATCAATGGGCTGGACTTCGCTACCACCTATTACGTGTTCTATGACGACGCCCTGCGCGAGGGCGGCAGCGTGGTCTATGGTTATACCACGGATGTAGCGGCATCCGGCAATTCCGATGCGAACCCCGGCCGCCATGCCGTGGGCTCGATCATCACCCCGGCCGATGGTGCAGCCAGCACCACGGGCGGCGGGGTTTATGATGCCGGGGCGATCATCGCCGGCGTGAACTGGCAGGATTATTTATAATCCTTAGCACCATGCACCGCCGTAGTCTCAGCCGATAATCACAGACCTTTTTCCAAGATCATTCGGATAGCCTCTGGACGGGACAGAGGCTTATCCTGCTGCGCTATCCAAGCGTCCAAGGCTTCAAGCAAAGCCGGGGGTATCCGAAGGGTAATCGGAGTTGCGTTGACCGGCGGGCGACCCCGTTTCGATTTTTTAACATCATCAATTGACATGATGAATTGATAATGTCAGAAAATACGGGCCGACGCAAGGATTAGGCCCCATGCGTCGGCCCTAACCACAACTCGCATATGAGGTGCGAAAATGGCTGACCTTTCCCTACGGGCGAAATCCGCCCAAAGCAATGTTGCGCCTTCTAACCACATTTGGGGGCTGGATGATTTGGCCGCCAGCATCAAGGCGGCGGCCAATCTGGCATTTGCAATCGCTCAGGACAGCGAATTGCATCCATACCAGGTGAGCGCCCTTGCCGGGCTTGAGGCATTCCTTGAAACGCTTGCCGACAAAGCCATGGCGCTGGATGCCGGTGCCGTGATCGCCCGCCCATTGAAGCATGGCACGGACAGCATGGGGAGGCGCGCCCATGGCCAGTAACAGGGCGGCCGACACGACCGGCCAAAGCAACATCATTCGCCTGCCCACTGCTGCACCGCGCAAGGTGAAGCAAAATCTGGGCCGTGCCGCCATGAAGGCCCGCGCCGCCCTGCCCCGCTTTCCGATTGAGCGATTCGAATATCCATCCGTCCGTTCAGCGATCCCGGTGGCGCGCGAGCTGCTGGCCATGCGGCCCAACATGACGCCAGAGCTTGAGCTGATGACCGCGCTCCTGAATGCGCTGGACGACGATACGCGCGAGAAGATCCGGCAGCACCTTATCCCGGCCGTTGTGGCTGATCGGCGCTCTGCCTTGCAGGCGATGGCCCTGCTGAAATCGACCAAGCTCACCACTGGCGGGATTAACGACCTTTACCGGGCATTCGATGCGGCTTGGCGGGAGTTGGAGCAATGACCCTCGCCATTTCCCGCCGCTCGCTCCTGGGCGCAACCGCTGCCCTGCCGGTAATGGCAATCCCCGCCACCGCCGCCCCTGCGGAGTATCTGCTTGACGCCAAAATGAGGGCATCACGCCAAGAGGCAAACGTGAAATTTTGGAAGCTGCATGCCCAGCTTGAGGCGCTCGAGGCCGAATGGTCCGCCTGCCCCGACGACGACAGGGTAAGCCAAGATCGCATTTCGGCCCTTGTGAGCGCCAAGTATGATGAAGCCATCATGCAGCCGGTTTCCTGCCCCCTAGCTGTGCTGGCCAAGCTAAAGCTGATGGAATTCGAACCCGGCAATGCCGTGCTTCCCTATCCTGCTGAAACCGGAACCCAGATGATCGAATGGGATTTGGAGCGGTGCGCTAAAGAGAAGCTGTTAGGATAACAAAGGGTCAAAACTTCGAGGGTGATTCCCCCAATTGATACCTAGCGCGTTACCTTGAACACTACCGACAGTTGTACCGCGCATACTAAGATATTGAAAAAATGGTGCACCCGACGGGATTCGAACCCATGGCCCTCAGATTAGGAATCTGATGCTCTATCCTGCTGAGCTACGGATGCACGCGGCATTGGCCATAATGGGGCCCGCGCGCTCTGGCAACCACCGGCGCGCACAAAAGCCTCAGTTAATCTCGTCAGGCGGGGCCACAGGGATCAGCAAGGGCATGATCTCAACCCCTTCCTCGACAAGGGCCTTCGCCTCCAGAGGGCTGGCCTGACCGTGGATCGGGGCGGGCTCCTTGTCGCCGTAATGCATGGCGCGCGCGTCCTCGACGAAATTCCTGCCGACCCAGCGCGAGGATTTGATCGCCTCGGCCTGCGCCTGGGCGATGGCGGCAAAGGCGGCCTGCAATTTCTCGCGCGCTTCGGGCGGGAGGACGGGCGGCGGCGGACTGGCCGCAGGCGCCGGTACGGGAACGGCCACGCCCTGCTGATTGCTCTTGCGGTTCAGGCGCGGGGCCATCGGGGCCTTGATCACATCATGGCTGTCGCATTGCGGACAGGTCACGAGACCGCGCTGCTGCTGGCCCGAAAAATCCTCCGACGAGGCGAACCAGCCCTCAAAGCGATGCCCGTGGTCGCGGCAAACAAGATCAAACACAATCATTGAAAATCACGTCTTGGAAATGGGCCGCCGGTTGGCGAGGCTGGGCAATTGGGCGCGGATTTCGGCAAGGCGCTGCGGCTCGATCTCGGCAAAGCCAAGTCCCGCGGCCTCGCCCCCCAGATCGAGCAGGACATCGCCCCACGGATCAACCGCCAGCGAATGGCCGTAGGTGGCGCGGCCGTCCTGATGCTGCCCCACCTGCGCGGCGGAGATGACATAGGCGCTGGCCTCGATGGCGCGGGCCCGCTGCATGATATGCCAATGGGCCGCGCCCGTGGGCACGGTAAAGGCGGCCGGAATCGCGATCAGATCACAGCGCGCCCGACCCAAAGCCTCGAACAGCGCGGGGAAGCGCAGGTCATAGCAGATCGCCAGCCCCAGCCGCCCGGCGGGGGTGTCCACCGTCACCACGCGGTCGCCCGGACGATAAGCCCGGCTCTCGCGCCAGCTTTCGCCCGTGGCCAGATCGACGTCGAACATATGGATCTTGTCGTAATGGGCGGCAATACCCCCCTTGGCATCGATCACGAAAGTGCGGTTGGCGGCGCGTTCTTCGCCCTCCACCCGCACGGCCAGCGAGCCGAGCACCACCCAGATGCCCTCCTGCGCGGCAACCTCACGCGCGGCGGCCAGCACCGGGCTGTCCTCGGGCGCGACGATATGGGGCGCGGCGCGGGCGCGGTCGCGGTCGATCAAACCGCACATTTCCGGTGTGAACAGCATCGTCGCCCCGCCCGCCGATGCCGCGCGCGCGGCATCGGCAATCGCGGCGGCATTGGCGGCGGGATCGATCCCGCTCGTCATCTGAAGCAGGGCGACGCGGGCCATATTACAGGCCCAGCAGCGGGTCTAGCTTGCCCGCCGCGTCCAGCGCGTGGATATCGTCGCTGCCGCCCAGCGCCTGATCGTTCACAAAGACCTGCGGCACGGTGCGCGCGCCCGGATTGCGCTCGGCCATCTCGCGGCGCTTGGCGGTGTCCATGGTCACGTCGATCTCGGTATAGGCCACCTTCTTGCTGTCCAGCAGCGCCTTGGCGCGCACGCAATAGGGGCAGCCCCATTGGGTATAGATCTCGACCTTGGGAGTGGTCATCGGGCTAGTCCTTCTTTGTCGTGTATCGGGGTCTTGAAATAGGTCGCGGCTAACATATCTCAAGATGCGTGTCATGCGCCGCACCGGGCATGACCACAAATGGAAAGCGCCGACAAGGGCTTTCACGAAACCGAAAATTGCTCATTTTGAACGAGGATTTTTGCCATGAACCGTTTTGATTTCACCCCCTATCGCCGCAACACCGTTGGCTTTGACCGTTTGTTCGACCTGTTGGAAAACGCCAATCGTGCAGGGGCGAGCGACAATTATCCCCCCTTCAACATCGAGCGCAAGGGCGAGGATTCCTATCGCATCACGCTGGCCGTCGCCGGGTTCAAGCCCGCCGATATCGAAATCGTCGCGCAGCAGAACCTGCTGGTCATTCAGGGCCGCAAGCATGACGAACAAAGCGCCGCGCAGAGCGAATTCCTCCACCTCGGCATTGCCCAGCGCGGGTTTGAGCGCCGCTTTGAACTGGCCGATTTCGTCCGGGTCGAGGCCGCCAACCTTGAGGACGGGCTGCTGGTCATCGACCTGATCCGCGAAGTGCCCGAAGCGATGAAGCCCAAGAAGATCGCCATCGGCACCGCAGGCCCCGCCTCGCTGACCGTGGTGGAAGGCAAGAACGCGGCCTGATTTCCCTGAACTTCCCAAGAAGCCTTCCGCGTGCGCCCTGCGCGGAAGGCTTTTTTGCGGAAGGCTTTCTTTATGGCTCGCGGGCGTTGCGGCTTAATTGCCCGATCTGCAGCGCGATGGCCACCAGTTCGGCCTCGCGCCGCACGCCGCATTTCTGGAAAATCGAGCGCATCTGGGCGGTCACGGTCTGGACGCTGGTGCAGCGCGCGGCGGCGATGGCCTGGCGGTTCTGGCCCATGGCCACCATCGCGGCCACATCCCCCTCGGCCCGCGTCAGGCCCAGCGCCTGCGCCAGAATCCCGCCATCAAGCATATCGCCGCGCAGGGGCGAGCGGAAAGTGATGATCGCGGCCGGGGCAAAACCGAAGCTCCATGGCCGCAAGGGCAAGGGGTTGACCTCGACCAGCAGCGGCGGCGAGGCATCGGGCACCCACAGGTCCGGCATGGGCACCGGCTGCGAGGCGATCGCGGCCCCCACGGCGCGCTGAAGCAACGCATCGAAACCGCCATGGACGGCCTGCAATTGCCCATCGGCGATGCAGAGCAACCCGCCCGAAAGCACATCCTCGGCCGGGCGCGTCCAGGCGCAGACGCGCCCTGCCCCGTCAATCAGCATCGCGGCGGTGCGCATCATATCGAGCGAGCCGCGCAGCAGTTCGGTCCCCTGATGGTCGATGGCGTTCTGCAACCGCACCGCAGCCAACACATGGGGCAGGCAATCGGCAAAAATCGCGCGCTGTTCGGGCGTGGACAAACCATCGGCTTTGCCATGCAGCATCGCCAGCCCGATCATCGAGCCCTTGCCCTGCATCAGCACCGACTGGCAGCCGAATTCGCCGTCCAGATCGCGCACATGGCCCAGATAGACTTCGTTGGTGCCCGATTTCTGCCGATAGGCGTCATAGTCGGACTCGAAAGTGACGGTCATGGGCGCAGCCATCGCGCCGATGCGATAATTGACCTCCGGCTTGTAGGCCTCGATATCGACAAACATCTGGCCATAATCGAGCGGGGCGTCGGTCATCCAGTTGAAGCGCGCATGACGATCATTCATCGCGATCAGATGACTGCGCGAGGACCCGGTGGCACTGGCAAGGGCGCGCAGCGCATGATCCCACCCATCCTCGGAAAAAGGTGCGGCAAGAAACGCCTCGGCCAGAGTTTGCCCCAGAATCTCTGTTTCCCCTTCAAGCAGGCAGTCAGACTAAACGCGCGCCGCGCGCCTTGCAATGGGTTACACAGGCGATAACCAAGGCCCGGCCGCCCCCTTCGTCGCGGTTGACGCAGGCCCCCGCCGCGCCCATGGCCCTCGACATGAACGCGGCGCCATCCCCCACCTCGCATTTCTTCACCAGCCAGAACCTGCGTCTGCATTATCTGGACTGGGGCAACCGGCAGGCCCCGGTGCTGATCCTTCAGCATGGCGGGTTCGATCATGGCCGCTCGATGGACTGGATCGCGCGCGAACTGGCGGCGGACTGGCATGTCATCGCGCCGGACCTGCGCGGCCATGGCGACAGCGACTGGTCGGTGGATGCGGCCTACAACATGGCCGCCTTCATTCTGGATTTCGTCAATCTGATCGAGGAGATCGGAGCGGATCAGGTGACGATCTGCGCCCATTCGCTGGGGGCGATGATCACCACGCGCTATGCCGGGCTTTATCCCGAACGCGTGGCCAAATTCGTCAATATCGAGGGCCTGAGCGTGCCTGCCGGGGCCGACCCGCTGCTGGCCATCACGCCCTTTGCGGCGCGGGTGCGCGCATGGGTGGCCCAGCACCGCGCCGCAACCGATCGCCGCCCCCGCTCCTATATCAGCGAGGAGCAGGCCCGCGCCCGGATGCGCGAAAAGAACGGCCATCTCAACGAGGAACAGGTCCATCACCTGACGCATCATGCCCTGCGCATGCAGGAAGACGGCACCTATCGCTGGAAATTCGATCCCCGGCTCAACATCTTCCCGCTGGTCGATTTTCAACAGGACGAGATCGAAAGCCTGTGGCAGGCGGTCGCCTGTCCGATGCTGTTCATTCAGGGCAGCGAGAGCTACATGCCCAATCCGGCGAAGGACGGCCGGATCGGGCATTTCCGCGATGCACGCCTGATCGAATATGACCGGGCCAGCCATTGGCCGCATCACGACCGGTTCGACGCCTTCATGCCCGACCTGCGGGCCTTTCTGGCGCAGGACTGACGCTCAGCCGCGCAGTTCGGCGATTTCGGCCCGCAATTCGGCAATGGTGACCAAAGGCCCACGGATATATTGGTCCAGCGTGGGCAGATCGCCTATATCCACCCCATGCGCGTCGGCATAATGGGCGATCAGATCATCGGATTCGCGCATATACACGCCCGGCGCGATCTGGACCGTGGGAAAGCTGGGCTTGGCGAAATGCTGGGCCAGTTCTTCGCGGATTGCGGCCTCGCGGTCATCGCCGG
The DNA here is from genome assembly GCF_028607105.1 of Novosphingobium humi. Classification (GTDB taxonomy): domain Bacteria; phylum Pseudomonadota; class Alphaproteobacteria; order Sphingomonadales; family Sphingomonadaceae; genus Novosphingobium; species Novosphingobium humi. Next base: position 2,196,346 of record NZ_CP117417.1, read on the forward strand.
GGGCGAATTCGCGGAAGTCGAAATGGCCCCGCAGGCCCGATTCCAGCAGGAACAGGCGGAACTTCAAACACCACGGACAGCGATCCTTGAGATAGACGATCGGACGGAATTCGGCTTGGCTCATGATGCTTGTCCTGCTTGGAAGATGGCTGGCGGTTTGACGGTCATGGCCCCATGATTGTCAAGCCTGATAAATGCAATCGACCATCCTTCGTGCAGTTCCCCGAAGCCGGGCGGCACGCATTCTGAAAGCGCTTGCAGCAATGGGCGCACCCGCCTATCGTGCGAAAAGAACAGGAAATGGCAAGGGAGAGCCATGTGACGATGGGCAATATGACCGGGCAAAGGCATTCGGCCATTGAACTGGTGACATTGTCCTATCTGCTTTCCTATCTGCCCTATGTCATCCTGACCCGCTATCTGGCCACCAACGGCATGGACGGCCATGGCCACCCGCTGACCGGGCTGCATATCCTGCCGGTGATGCTGATCAGCGCGGCGGTCTCGACCTATGGCTTCATCTGGATTTCGGGCTGGGGCCGATTGATGCACCGGGTGCGCGTGGGCGGCCTCTCACTGCCGGGGGCCACGCGGGCCACGTTCTGGTCGGGGCTTTGCACGGTCTTTGTGCTGACCACGGTGCCTCTGTCCTATACGTTCCGCGATGTTTCGATCCCTTTCATGCAATTGCTGATGCGGGGCGACATTCTGATCATCGCGCCGCTGGTCGATCTCCTGCTGGGGCGGCGGGTGCACTGGTGGTCGTGGGGGGCGCTGGTGCTGGTGGCGCTGGCGCTGTTTCACACGCTGCGCGCACGCGGAGGACTGGCCTTGCCGCCTTTGGCTCTCATCACGCTGCTGATCTATACGGCGGGCTATTTCGGCCGCCTCTGGGTGATGACCCGCGTGGCCAAGGATGATGATCCGATCCGCCTGCGCCGCTTTTTCAGCGAGGAAAAGCTGGTCGCCTTTCCCATCGCCATCCTCTCGCTGGCGGTCATCGCATGGACGGATCGGACGCCGGGCGGCGCGGGCGCGCAATTGCTCTGGGGCTTTACGCAGGCGTGGCGCAGCGAGCATCTCCCCGCGATGATCCTGACCGGGCTGATGGTCTGCGCGACCGGCGTATTTTCCGGCCTCATCCTGCTCGACGGGCGGGAAAACAGCTTTTGCGTGCCTCTGGAACGTTCGGCCAGCATTCTGGCGGGCGTGGGCGGCACGGTGATCCTTGCCCAATTCTATGGCGGAAAATGGCCCAGCGGGGCCGAATTTGTCGGGGCCGGATTGCTGCTGATCGCGGTGCTGCTGCTTTCGGTGGGCCCTCGCCTGCGCCACTAAATCCACGGAGTTTGCTATGACCATCCTGTTTCGGGCAACGGGCGATATCGGCCCCAACCGCCCCAACCCGGCGCAATGTTTCGCGCCCTCCGCCCCGCTGCTGCAAGAGGCCGACATCACCTTTGGCCAATTGGAATGCGTGATTTCCGAAAGGGGCTTTCGCCTGCCCCAAGTGCGCCACACCCATCGCGCCATCCCCGCCGCCGCCCGCGCTATTGCCGAGGCGGGTTATGATGTGATCTCCTTTGCGGGCAATCACTGCATGGATTGGGGGCCGGAAGGGCTGAATGACACGCTGGCCCATCTGGGCGCGGCGGGTCTGGATGTGGTGGGCGTGGGACAGGACATCGCGCAGGCACGCCGCCCGGTCATCCGCGAGGTGAACGGCGTGCGGGTGGCTTTTCTGGCCGCCTGCTCGATCCTGCCGCCCGGCTTCTGGGCCGAGGAGCGCCGCGCCGGATGCGTGCCCATGCGCGCCCACACGCTGTATGAACAGATCGAGATCGACCAGCCCGGCACCCCTGCCCGCATCCACACCTATGCCCATGCCGATGATCTGGCCGCTTTTCTGGCCGATGTGCGCAGCGCGAGGGCGCAGGCCGATGTGGTGGTGGCCTCGCTGCATTGGGGCATCCATTTCGTGCCCGCCACGATTGCCGATTATCAGTTCGAGGTGGGCCACGCGGTGATCGACGCGGGGGCCGACATCATCCTTGGCCACCATGCCCATATCCTGAAAGGCGTGGACATGTACCGCGGGCGGCCGATCTTCTACAGTCTGGGCAATTTCGCCATCGACCTGCCGATGACGCGCGAACATGCGCAGTCCAAGGGCTTTAGGGAGATCCAGAAACTGGCCCCCGAATGGGAGCCCGATTTCGAGAGCATGTATAATTTCCCGCCCGACAGCCGCATGACCATGATCGTGGAATGCGACCTGACGCCTAAGGGCATCGCCCGCACCGCCTTTCGCCCCGCCTTCATCAATGATGATGCGCAGGCCGAGCCCCTGCCCGCCACCGATCCGCGCTTTGCAAAGGTGCTGGCCTATATGCGCTGGTGCAATGAGGAAGCCGGGCTGAGCGCGACCTATGAGGCGCGGGGCGACACCATCGTGCTGGGCTGAACAGGGCGCGACAAACCGCCCCCCGCCTTCAAGCAAGCGCTGCTTCTATCCATATTGCAAATCGCCATTTACGCAGAAAGACGGCAAAAACGGGTCAAGATACCAAAAAGATGCGGCAAAAATGTCACCTTGTACGTCTTTTTCCGCTTGATGACGATTCCATGACAGCTTGCCCTGTTTTGCCGGTTGTCCAGCGGGACAATCGGGGTCTAGGGAAGACCCCGGCTGCAGGTCGCCTGCGGCAGGCAGCCGGATAAACATAAATTTCTTCGCCAAGTGAATGAGGACATTCCTATGACCCACTTCCGCCAAGCCCTTCTGGCTGGCGTCGGCTCCGCATTGGCGGTGGCCGTCAGCACCCCCGCATGGGCCGCAGACCAGAACAGCGACAACACCATCGTCGTGACCGGCACCCGCGCCCAGAACCGCACCAAGCTCGACACTGTCGCCCCCGTCGATGTGCTCTCGCTTGACACGCTTTCGCGTCAGGGCTCGACCGAATTGGGTGCTTCGCTGGCTGCTGTTGCGCCCTCGATCGATTTCCCGCGTCCGGCCGGCACCGACGGCACCGACTCGATCCGTCCCGCCACGCTGCGCGGCCTCTCGCCCGACCAGACGCTGGTGCTGATCAACGGCGTGCGCGGCCATACCGCGGCGCTGCTCAACGTCAACGGCTCGGTGGGTCGCGGTTCGGCCGCAGTTGACCTCAACACCATCCCCACCCTTGCCCTCTCGCAGGTCGAAGTGCTGCGCGACGGCGCCTCGGCGCAATATGGTTCGGACGCCATCGCGGGCGTGATGAACCTGCGCCTGCGCGAAGCCAGCCACGGCGGCGGCGCGACCGCATCGTATGGCCAGTATGAAACCCAGTTCAACGGTGCGCGCTCCTCGCGTCACATCTCGGACGGCGGCACGCTGACGCTGGGCGCGTGGCAGGGCTTCAAGCTGGGCAACAACGGCGGCTTCCTGACCGTCACGGGCGAATATCTCGATCGCGGCCTGACGGGCCGTTCGGACCTCGACACGCGCACGACCACCGCCAATCCGGCATCGCCGGCGGTGGTGCGTTCGCGCATCGGCGATCCCAAGGTTCTGCAGGGCACCGGCTATGTCAACGCCGCGCTGCCGATCGGCGACACCAACTGGACCGCGTTTGCCTTTGGCGGTTATCAGTTCCGCGACAGCACCAGCTCGGCCTTTGCGCGTGAGCCGGGCAACGTCAATAACGTTCTGGCGATTTATCCCGACGGCTTCCTGCCCCAGATCAAGGTTCTGTCGAAGGACCTGACCGTCACGGCGGGTGTGCGCGGCCAGATGGGCGACTGGAATGCGACGATCAAGGCTTCCTATGGCCGCAACCGTATCGATTACCGCACCCAGGGTTCGCTCAACTCGACCTATGGCGCGGCCTCGCAGACCAGCTTCTATGACGGCGCGATGATCTATGATCAGGCGCTGGGCGGCATGGATCTGGCCAAGCTCTACAAGCTGGGCGGCACGGACCTGAACGTGGCCTGGGGCGTCGAAGTGCGCCGCGAAGGTTATCGCATCATCGCGGGCGAGCCTACCTCGTACAACCGCGCGCCGGGTGCATCGAGCAGCCTGACCAGCGGCGCGCAGGGCTTCATCGGCTTCCAGGCGGGCAACGCTCTGAAGGTCAGCCGTATCAGCAACGCGGTCTATCTTGACCTCGAAGCCAAGCTGCCCAGCATCTTCACCTTTGGCGCGGCTGTTCGCGGCGAACATTATTCCGACTTTGGCGACATTGCCACCGGCAAGCTTTCGGCCCGCGCCGACATTGCCGACTGGTTCGCGCTGCGCGGCACGGTGTCGACCGGCTTCCGCGCCCCTTCGCTGCAGCAGCAGTATTTCACCTCAACCGCTTCGGTCCTGACCACGCTGCCCGGCCAGACCGTGCCGACCATCGTGGAAACCGGCACCTTCCCCTCGACCAGCGCCATTGCGCGTTCGCTGGGCGGTCAGGCGCTGCGGCCTGAAAAGTCGACCAACTTCTCGGCGGGCGCGGTGTTCCGCAAGGGCGGCTTTGATCTGACCATCGACGGTTACATCATCAAGATCCGCGACCAGCTTGGCCTGTCGGAAAACATCCCGCTCTCGTCGGCTGATCAGGCGACCTATGGGGTGACCGCCGCCCGCTTCTTCATCAATGGTCTGCACACCACGACCAAGGGTGTGGACATCGTGGGGCATTACAAGCTGCGCACCGCTTCGGTGGGTATCTTTGACCTGACGGCGGCGGCCAACATCAACAAGATCACCGTTGACAGCTATCCCACCTCGTCGCTCTCGACGCTGTTTGCGCGCCAGCGCATCCTGACGATCACCGAGGGCACGCCGGGTGAAAAGCTGGTCGGTTCGGTCGACTGGTCGTTTGACAAGCTGGGCGCGACGGCCCGTGCGTCCTATTACGGCAATGTGATCCAGCCGTCCTCGACGGCCGCCGGTGACCTGAGCACCGGGCGCAAGACGATCATCGATCTGGAGGCGCGCTACAAGGTGCTGCCGATGGCAAGCCTGTCGGTGGGCGCGAACAATGTGTTCGACATCTATCCGACCAAGACGCCGGCCAATCTGCTGGCCACCAATGGCGGCGTGGCGTTCCCCTACTATTCGCCGTGGGGTTTCAACGGCCGCTATCTCTATGCCAAGCTGAGCCTGAACTGGTAATCAGCCAAAAAGAAAGCGCCCCGTCCATCCGGCGGGGCGCTTTTTTGTGCCTGCGCGCTATGTCGCTCAGCCCTGATAAGACCTTTCGCGCAGCGGCCGCTCGCTGGGTTCCACCTCAAGCACCACCTCGCGATAGCCCCGGTCGCCCATTTCGACCGCCAGCACCCAGGCCGAAAAGCCCGAACCGCCCCCATAGACAGCCTCGCGCAGCCAGCAGTCATGGCCGATATAGCCGATGACGCGGCCATAGCGATCCACCGCCGCAATGGCCGAGGGATCATGCGGATTGTCCGGCTCCAGCTGCAGCGTGATGGGCATGCCCTCGGTCAGGCTGTTGACCGCCTCGCGATGCTGATCCTCGCCCACCAGCCCGATCATATAGGCGTTGGGATTGCCGATGCTGGGCACCATGCCAAGATTGGGCTTGTCGCCGGGCAACACCTCCTCTTCCTCGTCATCGTCAAAGATCGAGCCGCGCAGGAAATCCTCCGAAATCGTCGCAGGCGCGGGGGCAAAGGCGGGCGCGGGCGCGAACACAGGCGGCGGCGCTTCGGCATCGATCACCGGCGCGCACGCAGGCTCGACCGGCGGTAAACCCGCCGAAGGGGGCGTTTCCTGCAAGGTCGCCTGATCCGGGTCCATGGGCAGGTTTTGCACCTTGCGAACCATGTTGCCGAAAAACCGCTTCAAGAAACTGAACATGCTGATCCCTTTGCCTTCCTGCGATCGGGTTGCGGCAATCAAGCGCCGCCGCAGCCCCAATCGCCGCAATCCCATTCAGACGGGCGACTAGGACCATAAGCCCCACCAAGGCAAGGCAAACTATGCACAAACACCCCATTGGCCCCGCCATCGGGTCGGAGCCGACCATCGACTTGCGGCCCGCCCGGAATGGCCTTGCGATCCGTGGCCGAACGGGGAAAAAAGGCCTCGACCGATGCGGTGACCGGATTGCCGAACCGGCGGGGCATGAAGCGCTATGCGAAAACCATTACCGCCGCGGATCTGAGCACGGTGGGCATCATCTTGCTCGATCTGGACCATCTCAAACAGGCCGATGATGCCTATGGCCATGGCGCGGGCAATGCCGTTCTGGTCGAGGCGGCAACTGGTGCGCCATGATGATGCGGTGGTGCGCCTTGGCGGCGATGCATTGGCAGTCATCCTGCGCAACATTGATGGTGCCGATGCGCGCCGCGCGGTGAATCGGGTGCTGCGCGCGATGATGAAAACCTATGGCTATCGCGGCCAGATCATCCGCATCGGCGCCAGCGCGGGTCTGGCCATCGGTGCAGAGCGCGACACCTGGACCGGGCTTGAGGCCTGCGCCTCAGGCCCGGTCCGGCGTTGCGCTGACCACGGTAACCTGCCCCGGCTCGATGGGATCATCATCGCCCGGCGCCCGCGGAGTGATCAGGCGCGCCAGACGCGGACGCAACCGCATTTCCAGCGTATCGATCAATTCATAGACCACCGGCACCATCACCAGCGAGAGCATGGTCGAGCTGATCAGCCCGCCGATCACCGCAATCGCCATGGGCTGGCGGAAGGTCGAACCCTCGCCGATGCCCAGCGCGGTGGGAAGCATGCCCGCCGCCATGGCCACTGTGGTCATCACGATGGGGCGTGCACGCTCGCGACAGGCGTTCATGATCGCCTCGCGCTGGGGTTGCCCTGCGCGCTCATCCTCGATCGCAAATTCGACCAACAGGATCGAGTTCTTGGCCGCCAGACCCAGCAGCATCAGCATCCCGATCAGCACCGGCAGCGTGATGGCAATGCCGGTGACTTTGAGCGCCACAAAGGCACCCAGCATGGTCAGCGGCAGGGCCGAAAGGATCGTGATCGGCTTGAAGAAGCTGTGGAACAGCATCACCAGCACGAAATAGATCATCAGAATGCCCGAGGCCATGGCCCCCACGATCCCACCGAACAGGTCGGCCATGGCCTCGCTGTCGCCGGTCTTAGCCTCATGCACGCCTGCGGGCAGATGCTTCATCGCGTCCAGCTTCGACACTTCATTGAGCGCCTGACCGATAGTGGTGCCGTTGAGATCCGCCTGAACCGAAACGCGCCGTTCGCGATCATAGCGCTGGATCTGGCCCGGCCCGGAAGCGATCGACAGGTCGGCCACCGTGCGCAGCGGCGTCATCTTGCCGTTAAGCGTGGGGACCTGAAGATTGCCGATCTGGTCCAGATCGACCCGCGCATCATGGGGCAGACGCACCCGGATCGACAGGCGTTGCTGGAGCGTCGAGAATTTGGCGACATTGGCGTCGATATCGCCGATCGTGGCGATCCGGGCCACCTGCGCAATCGCCTGAGACGAGACATTGAGCCGCGCCGCCGCATCGGGCAGAGGGCGGATAATCAGTTCAGGCGCCGATGGCGGCGGCGCGGGGCGCGGGTCCAATGTGGTCTTCATCCCCCGCATCTCGCGCAGCAACGCGGCTTGGGCGCGGGCCAGCGCATCACCATCACGACCTGCCAGCACCACCTCGACGCCCGCCGCGCCAAAGCCGCCCTGATTGTTGAGCCGCACTTCGGGGATCTGGCGCAACAGGCCGGTGATTGAACGCTGGAACTGGTCCGTCGTCATCGAGCGGTCGCGCTTGAGCACCACGGTCAGCGTGCCGGTCTGTAGATCCGATCCGCTGCCGCCGCCGCCCGGCCCGCTGGTGGTGGTCGAACCGACCTGGGCAAAGACGCGCTCGACATCGGGCAATTTGCGCAGCCGCGCGGTCACATCGCGTACGGCATTGTCCATCGTGTCATGGGTGGCGCCCGCCGTGCCCTGCATCGAGAGGTAGAAATAGCCCGGATCGCCGGTCGGCTGAAAACCGATGGGGATCGTGGCCGCGATCGCCAGCGCGCCGACAAACACGCCGATGCCGATGCCCACCGTCGATTTGGGATTGGCCAGCGCCCAGTCCAAAACCTTGGGATAGGCCCCGCGCAGCCGGTGTGGCGGCTCGCTGTGGGTGGAAGGTTTAAGGAAATAGGCCGCCATCAAGGGGGTGACAAAACGCGCCACCAGCAGCGAGAAGAATACCGCCACCGCCACGGTCAGCCCGAATTCGCGGAAGAACTGGCCCGATTGGCCGCCCATGAAGGAGACTGGCGCAAAGACCACGATGATCGTTGCCGTGGTCGCCACCACCGCAAGCCCGATGGCATCGGCCCCGATCAGCGAGGCGCGATAGGGCGATGCCCCACCCTCGATGCGTTTCTGGATATTCTCGATTTCCACAATAGCATCATCGACCAGAATGCCGATCACCAAAGTCAGACCCAGCAGCGTGATGATATTCAGGCTGAACCCGAACAGGATCATCGCGCCAAAGGTGGGCACCAGCGACAAAGGCATGGCCAGCGCGGCAATCACCGTCGCGCGCCAATCGCGCAGGAACAGGAACACCACCAGCGCGGCCAGCAACATGCCTTCGATCAGGACATGGACCGTGGCCTGATAGGAATTGCGCGTGTCGGTGACGGTCGAGACGACCTTGGTGATTACAATGCCCTTGTTCTCGGCCGCCAGTCTGGCAATCGCGCGATCCACCCCGTCCTCGACCGAAACGTCGCTGGCCGCCGTGGTCTTGCTCACCTGAAAGGCGATGGCCGGGTGGCCGTTGAGGCGGGCAAAGCCGCGCTCTTCGGCATGGCTGTCGGTGATCGTGGCCAGATCGCCAAGGCGGACATATTGCGTCGCGCTGATCGGAATATTCAGTTCGCGCAGTTGATCGACCGTAGCCGACGAACCCAGCACGCGGATCGTCTGTTCGCGCCCGCCCGCCTCGGCGCGGCCGCCGCTGTCGTCGCGGTGGAATTGCGCCAGAGCGGTGCTGATCGAGGAGGCCGTCACGCCGTGCGCGGTCATCCGATCGGGGTCAAGCGTGACATTGATCTCGCGCGCCACCCCGCCGATACGCTTGACCTGTGCCACGCCGCGCTGGGCCTGAAGCGCGCGGGCCACAGTGTCATCGACAAACCATGACAGATCGACCGCGCTCATCCCCGGCGCGCTGACCGCATAGGTCAGGATCGGGGCCGAGGACATATCGACGCGCTGCACGCTGGGCGCATCAATGCCCTGGGGCAGAACGGGGCGGGTGCGCTCCACGGCGGTGCGCACATCCTCGACCGCCTTTTGCATGTCGGTGCCGATTTCAAACTCGGCGCTGGTGCTCGAAGACCCCAGCCGGACGTTCGATGTCGTGTGGCGCAGGCCCGCAATGCCGGTCAGCGCGTCCTCGATAGGGCGCGTGATCTGCTGCTCCATCTCGCTGGGGGCGGCGCCCTGCTGGGTCACGGTGACCGAAACAACCGGAAATTCGACATTGGGAAAACGCTTGACCGGCAGCATCATATAAGACGCAATGCCCGCCAGCGTCAGCGCGATCATGATGACGGCCACGGGAATGGGATGGCGGATCGCCCATGCGGAAATCTTCATGGGATCAGTTTCCCTTCCGGACCGGCTGGACCTTTTCGCCGTCCAGCACAAAGTCCTGCGATCCGGTCAGCACGCGCGTGCCTGCGGCCGGGCCCTGGGTCAATTCGATCATGCCGCCGCCGCGCGCGCCGGTTTTGACGGCAACGCGGCGCACCTTGTCGCCCGGCTCGATCACCGTCACCGAGGCGCCATTGCCGTCATAGGACACCGCCGCCTCGGGCACGGCCAACACCGGCACAGGCTTTCCGGCCAGTTCAGCGCGGGCATAGCCGCCCGGGCGGATCTCGCGGTCCACCGGCAGCAGGATGCGCGCGCGGCCAAGGCGCGTCTGCGCATCGACCTGCGCGGCCACCAGCCGCACCGTGCCATCGACCCACCGGCCCGATGCAAGCCGCACCCGCGCATGATCGCCCGCATGGATACCGCCCAGCAGTTCCTCAGGGATTTCCGCGTCCAGTTCGGCACGGTCATCGCGCGCCATGGTGAACATCACGGTCGAGGGCGAGGCGACATCGCCGGGGCGCACCGTGCGGGTCAGGATACGGCCCGAAACCGGCGCACGCACCACCATCAACCCTTGCTTGACCAGTTGGGCGGACAATTGCGCCTGCGACTGATCGACCTGCGCATGGGCGGTGCGGGCGGCCAGACGGCGCTGGGCGATGGCTTCATCGGACAGCACGCCGGTGTGGTCGAGGGCGGTCACGCGCGAGGCTTCCTGCTCGGCCTTGTCGGCGGCCACACGGGTCTGGGCCAGCGCGGCGCGGCTCTGGGCGATGTCGGCGCGCAGCAAGGTGGCGTCGAGTTCGGCCAAAGGTTGGCCGGCCCGCACCAGCGCGTCCTGATCCACCAGCACGCGGGCCACCAGATAGCCCGACAACTGGCTGGAAACGGCGGCTTCCTCACGCGCGACAAGACGGCCGTTGACACTGATCCCCGCGCCCAGAGGCTGGCGCGTCACCGTGGCAAAGGGCACGGCGCGAGGCGTGTCGGCGCCGGGCGGCGGGGCCTCGGACTTGCTGCATGCGGCCAATGCCAGAAAGGCAGGCGCGATGAGGGCGACGAGAACAAGCGGACGGGCGTTCATGGTTTTTGATCCGGGAAAGAAGTCACAGGATGATTCGGGTCGAGCGGGGTCCAGCCTCCGCCCAGCGCTTTGAAAACATTGACGGCATCGCTCAGCGTCGTGGCGCGCAGGGCCGAGAGCGAGGTGCGCGCATTGCGCCATGTGCGCTCGGCCGTCAGCAGCGCGGTGAGGTCAACCACGCCGGCGCGATAGCCCGCGTTCTGGCCGTCAAAGGCGTGATGCGCGCGCGCCTCGGCCTCGGTCAGCAGGGCAAGGCGGGCGCGATCCGCGCCATAGGTGGCCAATTGGTTCTGCGCCTCGCCAAAGCCGGATTGGACGGCCTTTTCATAGGCGATGGCGGCCTGCTCGGCCCGCGCGCGCTGGGCACGCCTCTCACCCAGCAGGCGCGCGCGGTCGAACACCGGCATCGCCACCCCCGCAGCCAGCGACCACAGCGAGGTGGTATAGCCCGCAGGACCGGCAATGGCGCTGATGCTGGTGGTGCCTTGCAGGGTGAATTTGGGCAGGAGCGCCAGCGAATCGAGCCGCAACGTGCCCATGGCCGAACGCAGCCGCGCCTCGGCCTGCATCACATCAGGGCGGCGGAGCAGCAGCGTGGCGGGCGTGGCATCGGGCACATCGGGCGCAGCGCCCAGCGCACCATCGACCGCGAGCGTTGCAGGAGCCGCCCCCGCCCGTCCGATCAGCACCAGCAGGGTCTGGCGCGAGACGGAAAGCTGCGCCTCAAGCTGGACCACATTGGCTTGCGCGGTGGCGCGGTCGGCCAGCAGGCTGTCGGCATCGACCTGCGAGCCGATGCCCGCCTTGGCCTTGCGCTGGCCGATATCGGCCAGTTCGCGCGCCACGCGCAACGTGTCGCGCGCCTCGGTCAGTTGCAGCGAAAGGCCGCGCGCCTGAAACAGATTGCTGGCCACCTGCGCGGTCAGGCTTTGCAGCGCGGCGTGATAGGTGAAGGTGGCGGCGGTCAGATCGGCATCGGCGGCCTGACGCGCGGCATCGCGGCGGCCGAACAAGTCCAGTTCCCACGAAGGCGAAAAGCTGCCCGCGCTGGTGGTGGTCGCGCCAGCGGGGGCCATCAGGAAAGCCCCTGCCCCGCCCAGACCGCTGATCGTGGTTTGGCCCCGCGTGATCGAACCGGAGGCATTGCCCTGAACATCATAGGCCAGCAAAGCCTTGGACCGGGTCGCGCGCGCCTCGTCCAGCACCGCCAGCGCCGAGCGCGCATCGGGCGCATGGGCCAGCGCCTCATCCTCAAGCGAGGCAAGCTGGGCATCAGAAAACAGCAGCCACCAGCGGTCGAGCGCTTCGGCCCCGGCGGCATGGGCCTCAGGCGGGGCGGCAAACTGCCGGGGCAGCGTCAGGTTGGGCCGGGATACAGAGCTCGCGCTGCACCCGGCCAGAAGGGCCAGCGCAGGCAGCGTCAGGAGGGATGGAATACGTCGCATCATGGCGCCGCTTATGCCAGCGCGCGCAGCCCTTGCGGGTCAGGACTTTGCAAGTGAAGTGTAAGGTTTGTGTAAATCGGGCGGGACAAGCGCGACGCAAACCGTCAAAAGCAAAGCCGCATGGAAACACCCGCTTTCAACATCCTGCTGGTCGATGATGACGCCGCCCTCACCCAGATGCTCGCCGAGTATCTGGAGGGTGAAGGCTTTGCCTGCCGCGCGGTGCATAATGCGGCGGGCGGGCGCGAGGCGGCGCTGTCGGGCCTGTATGATGCGGTGATCCTCGATGTCATGCTGCCGGGCGGCAATGGCATCGACCTGTTGCGCCATATCAGGGGCACCAGCGATGTGCCCGTCATCATGCTGACGGCCAAAAGCAACGATACCGAGCGGGTGATCGGGCTGGAACTGGGCGCGGATGATTATGTGGCCAAGCCCTATTTCCCGCCCGAACTGGTGGCGCGGCTGCGCGCGGTGCTGCGCCGCCCGGCGCGGCGGGCGGTCCATGGCGATCATCTGCGGCTGGGCGCGCTTTCGCTGGATGCGGCGCGGCGCTGGGCCGGGTGGGAGGGCATGGCGCTGGAATTGACGGCGACCGAGTTCAACCTGCTCGAAATCCTTATCCGCGCGGGCGAGCGGGTGTCGACCAAGGATGAATTGTCGCTGCGCCTGCTGGGGCGGCGGCGGGAAAGTTATGACCGCTCGATCGATGTCCACATCTCGAACCTGCGCCAGAAGCTGGAGCGGGCGAGTGGCGAGCGCCTGCGCATCGCCACCCTGCGCGGGATCGGCTGGCGGCTGGAGCAGGCGGCATGAAGGGGCGGCTGTTCTGGAAGATTTTCACCGCCTTTTGCTGCGTGTTCTTTGCCCAGTTGGCGGGTCTTTGGACATTGTTCCTCGTTCTGGAACGCGATCATCCCTATTGGGCGGACAATCTGGAACGCTATGCCGCGCCCCGGCTGGAACAGATGGCCGCCGCAATCATCACGCATGAGGGGCCGCAGGCCATCCCGGCAGGCTTGCTGAACGGGCCGATGCCCACGCTGGTGATTGCGCCCGATGGCGCGGCGCCTCCGCCGGGCGTGCGCGCCACCACCATGCAGGCCACCGCGCCCGACGGCCGCCGCTGGCGCATTTTCTATCGGTTGCCGCAACGTTTCGACAAAGTCCATCTCGCCCCGCCGCTGATCTTTTATATCAGCGGGATCATCTCCGGTTTGGTCTTTGCGGCCATTCTGGGGCTTTATCTCTCGCTGCCGATCCGGGCGCTGCGTGAAGGGCTGGACCGGTTTGCGCGCGGCGATCTGGGGGTGCGTCTGGCCGCAAGGATGGGGCGGCGGCGCGACGAAATCGCCGACCTGGCCCGCGATTTTGACGGCATGGCCGAAAAGGTCGAGCAATTGGTGCTTTCGCGCAGCCAGTTGATTGACGATATGTCGCATGAATTGCGCTCGCCGCTGGCCCGGCTGCAACTGGCCATCGCGCTGGCGCGGCAAAAACCCGAAGGGGCGGTGGTGGCGCTGGACCGGATCGAGCAGGAAGCGCGCCGCCTTGACGCCATGGCGGGCAGCCTGCTCACCCTCTCGCGGCTGGAAAGCGCCAGCGCCAGCCCGGAGCATTTCGTCCATCTGCGCGCGCTGATCGAGGATATTCTGGCCGATGTCCGCTTTGAGAGCGAGGCCAAGAATGTCCGCATCGACCTCTCGCGCCATGCCAGCATGCCCGAAGGATTTCATGCCGATGTGACGGGCGATGCCGAATTGCTGCGCCGGGCGTTTGAAAATGTGTTGCGCAATGCGCTGCGCTTTTCGCCCGGAGACAGCACGATCGGCGTCACCCTGTCCGAGGAACCCGAGCGGATCGTCGTCACCATCGAGGACGAAGGCCCCGGCGTGGCCCCCGATCAGATCGACCGCCTGTTCGAACCCTTCCACCGGGGCGAAGGTGAGACGGGCGGATTTGGCCTTGGCCTTGCCATCGCGCAGCGAGCGGTGATCGTGCACGAAGGCACGATTGCGGCCGAAAACCGCGCACGGGGCGGCCTGCGGGTGCGCATCACCCTGCCCGCGCGATGGGAGGAAGCCGCCGCGCTCAGTTAACAAGGGCGGGGCGCATTCCCTTATTTGTACCGCCATGGGCCGGTGTTACTCTGGCGCCATAAGAGGATGGATGAAACGGCGAATCGAATTACCTGCAACCTTGATCCTTTTCTTGTGGAGGTCATCATGCGCATGGGTCGAACAGCCTTTTTCATTCTGCTTCCCTTTGCCTCCATGGCGGCGGCGGCCGATAAATTGCCCGCCCTTCACGCCGATCCGGCGCGGGTTTCGGTTTCGGGCCTGTCCTCGGGCGCCTTCATGGCGGTCCAATATGATGTCGCCTTTTCAGGCAGCGTGATCGGCGTCGGCGTGGTTGCCGGAGGGCCATACAATTGCGCATGGGTCAATCTGGGCGGCATCACCACCTGTATGCAGGGCGCACCCAGCGGCGCGGCCTCCTATGGCGCGGCCAGCAGCTTTGCCGCCATCGGCATGGTCGATCCGGTGGCCAATATCGCCAAACAGAAGGTCTATCTGTTCAGCGGCACCAAGGACATCGTCGTGCGGCAAAGCGCGATGAATGCGGTGCGGGACTTTTACACCGCCGCGCGGGTTCCGGCGGCCAATCTGCGCTATGTCCGCAATACGCCTGCGGGCCATGCCTTCCTGTCGGGCAATTTCGGCAGCGTCTGCGGAGCCAATGCCGCGCCCTTTGTCAATGAATGCAAGGTGGGCGCGCAGTATTACGATCAACCCGGCGCAATCCTGTCGCATATTTACGGCCCGCTGCGCCCCAAACCCGCGACCCTTTCAGCCCAGCCCATCGCGTTTGACCAAAGCGAATTTGCCGGCGCCACGGGCAGCGGCATGGCGCCCACCGGCTATGTCTATGTGCCCGCCGCCTGCCGCGATGGCGGTGGCCCTTGCGCGGTACATGTCGTCTTCCATGGCTGTCTGCAAAGCGCGGATCTGGTGGGCGATGCGGTCTACAACCGGCTGGGCTATAACGCATGGGCCGATGCCAACCGCATCATCACGCTCTATCCCCAGGTCAACAAGAGCACCTTTCCGGCCAATCCGCAGGGCTGCTGGGACTGGTGGGGCTATAGCGGGCTGAATTTCCAGACGCAGAGCGGGGCGCAATTGTCGGCCATCCACGCGATGGTCCAGCGCCTGACCAGTTGAACCCAACCCTCTGAAAATATGGCGCGCCCGACAGGGTTCGAACCTGTGACCCCAAGCTTAGAAGGCTCGTGCTCTATCCAGCTGAGCTACGGGCGCGCATGTCATGAACGGGCGGATCGCCGCATGACGCCCTCCCCATAGCGGCAAAGGCGGCGATGCGCAAAGGTGGATCGCGTCCCGTTCCCGACATGGACGCCATTACTATAAAAAACATATAAAATCAATAATATATAAAGATCATAAAATCATCTTTTGTGACAATCCCTGTCATCGGAGCGGAACAGAATTGTCAAAATCCATCCCTAGCCCCCCGCTCGAGTTCTGACCAAACAACGGGGCATATCCATGACGTCTGTTTTCACCGCGCGCCGCGCCATGCGGAGCGCGCGCTTTGCCTTGCTCTGCTCGGCCATGTTCCTTCCAATGGCGACGCAGGCCGCCAAAGCCAATCCCGCCGCCGCCGATGCCGCCGATGATGGCCAGTCCATCGTGGTGCAGGGCGCGCGCCCGATCGCCGAGTCCGAGGCCGCCGCGCTCAAGGTTCAGCAATTGTCGGATTCGCTGGTGACGGTGGCCGCATCGGACGCGGTGGGCCGCCTGCCCGACCAAAACGTTGCGCAGGCCGCAGGCCGTCTGCCCGGCGTGGCGGTGGAGCGCGATCAGGGGCAGGCGCGCTACATCAGCTTGCGCGGCGGGCCCAAGAATTGGACCACGCTTTCCTTCGACGGCATCAATGTGGTCAGCCCCGAAGGGCGCGACAGCCGCTTTGACTCGGTGCCCTCGGCCATTGCGGGCAAGATCATCATCAACAAGGCCGTGACCCCCGAAATGCCGGGTGAAACCGTGTCGGGCAATGTCAATATCGTCACGCGCTCGGCCTTTGATTTCAATGGCCTGCACATCAATGGCAAGGCCGGATATGGCCAGCAGGAATATGGCGGCCGCCCGGAATATGAAGGCTCGCTGGTCCTGTCCAACCGTTTCAACGTGGGCGAAGGCGAACTGGGCGTGCTGCTGTCGGGCAGCTATTACCAGCGCGACATGGTGACCGACAATTTCGAGAATGACTGGGAAAACGTGTCGCAGGACAAGCGCCCCGGCTATGCGGGCCGCATCTGGGCGGCCGAAAGCGAGAACAAGCTCTATCGCCTGACGCGCAAGAACTGGTCGGTGTCGGGACGGCTGGATTACAAGCCCGATGACCGCAACACGATCTCTTTGCGCAGCATCTACACCATCTTTTCCGATGACGAGGCGCGCGACAATTACCGCTTCGACATGGATGACAAGCAATCTCAGCTCAGCAATGCCAGCGCGGCCTGCGATACTTCGGTCAAGACCGCCTATGCCACCTCGGCCTATGCCGACATCTGTTCGGGCAACACCCCCACGCGCGGCACGATTTATGGCATCGACATCCGCCAGCGCTCGACCTTGCGCGCCTATCGCCAGTCGATCTTCACCAACACGCTGGAGGGCAGCCATGAATTCGACGGCGGCTGGAAACTGAATTGGGCGGGCAATTACACTGAGAGCAAGGATGACCGCTCGGTGGTGGGCGAGGTAGGCTGGGACAGCCCGAGCACGCTGACCGCGCGCCCCACGGTATCCTATGATTACACCAATCCCAATATCTCGACGCTGAACCTCTACACCACCAACAGCTCGGGCGGCCTGCTCTCGGCGGGCACGCGCGTGACCGATATCGACACGTTCACCAAACCGGCCTCCTCCTTCACCCTGCTCGATGCCATCGACATGACCCGCGCCTATACCGGCCGTCTGATCCTGTCGAAACAGACCGGGTTTCTGGGCGGCAATCTGACGCTCAAGGCCGGTTTCCAGTATGACCAGCGCACCAAAACCGCCAATGAGATGCAGATCTCCGTCTCGGGCGCCTCAAACCTGGCCGCGCTGGGGCTGAGCGATTACAGCACTTTCCTGTCCAATCAGCCCTTCATGGGCAAGATCGCGATGGGCTACACCTTCCACTATTTCGACACCGCCAAGATGCGCGACGCCTCGAACAAGGCGCGTCAGCTTTATGCCCGCGTGCCTGTAACCGACAACAATTACCGGGTGCGCGAACAGGTCTATGCCGGGTTCCTGATGGGCACGCTGCGCTATGACTGGGGCAGCATCCTTGCCGGTGTGCGCCTTGAAAACATCACCAACACCGGCAATGCCGTGGCCACGATCACCAGCACCACCGGCGCGGTCAGCACCCGCGACCTGAGCGCCAAATCCAGCCAGTTGCTGGCCTTCCCCAGCCTGCATCTCAACTATAACGTCGATCAGACCAAGAAGCTGCGCCTGTCCTTTACCACCGGGGCCGCGCGCGCCGATTATGACCAGATGCGCCCCAATGTGGTGATCAGCGACACCAATCAGGCCATTTCGGGCGGCAACCCGGCCATCAAGCCCGAGCGCGCCTATGGCGTGGACGCCTATTTCGAATGGTATATGCGCCCCAGCGGCTTCCTGATGGCGGGCCTTTATTACAAAAAGGTCGAGAACGTCCTCTACACTTCGGTGCGGACCTATGGCTCGGATTCGCTCAACAGCGGCGGGGTGGACCGTTCGAACTATACGTTCCGCGGCATCAACAATGCGGGCAGCGGCCATCTGATGGGTCTGGAAGTGGCCTTTCAGCAGAGCCTCGAACCCTGGACGCAAAAGGCGGGCCTGCCCGATTGGATGGGCGGTTTCGGCATCAACGCCAACCTGATGCTGAACGACAGTTCGGTCACCAAGGCGGCCTATGACGGTTTTGCCGCGCGCAAGGTGCGCCTGCCCAACACGTCGGACATGGTGTACAACCTTGGCGGCTATTATGAGAAATACGGCCTGACGCTGCGCCTGCAATATCAGTATCGCTCGAAATGGCTCGATGCGATCGGCGACGATCTGTCGTCCGGCGGCGACAGCTATTGGGCGGCGGATGATGAAATGGATTTCTCGGCGCGCTATCAGATCAACAAGCGCCTCTCGATCTATTTCGACGCCTCGAACCTGCTCAACCAACCGGGGCGCCGCTTTGTCGACCCCAGCGGACTGATCAACGCCAGCGGCGGTTCGGCCGGCTTCAGCCAGAACTACACCACCGAATGGGAACGCTTCGGCCGCCGGTTCACCGGGGGCGTGCGCTTCAACTTCTGATGCCCTTTGGGGCGCTCCTTGCCGGGGCGCCCCGTTTTTCTTGCGCCGACGCGATATTGCGGGTTAGCTTGGCACCATGAGCCAATCCCCCCTCTTCCGCCTCGAGGGCAGCGCGGGCGCGCGCCGCCATTTCCGCTATTTCGACTATGTGATGGCGGCTTTCGTCACCATCCTCTTGCTGTCTAACCTGATTGGGGCGGGCAAGCGCGCGGTGGTCGACCTGCCCTTTATCGGCCCATGGCCGTTTGGCGCGGGCGTGATGTTCTTTCCCATTTCCTATATCATCGGCGATGTGCTGACCGAGGTCTATGGCTATGCCAATGCCCGCCGCTGCATCTGGGTGGGCTTCTGGGCGCTGCTCTTCATGGTGTTCATGAGCGTGGTGGTGGTCGCCCTGCCGCCCGATGCGGGATGGACGGGCCAAGCCGCCTATGAAAGCGTCTTCGGCCAGACCCCGCGCATCGTCTTTGCCTCGGTCGCGGCCTTCTGGGCGGGCGAGTTCGTCAACAGCTTCGTCCTTGCCAAGATGAAGATCCTGACCAACGGATCCAAACTGTGGACCCGCACCATCGGCTCGACCGTCTTTGGCCAGGCCGTGGACAGCGCGCTCTTCTACCCCCTCGCTTTCTACGCCGCGGACGGCTGGACCGGGGCGCAGGTGATGCAGGTGGCATGGACCCAATGGGCGATCAAGGTCAGTTGGGAAGTGATCCTGACGCCCGCAACCTACTGGGTGGTCGGCTTCCTCAAGCGCCGCGAAGGGGTGGAAGTGTTCGATACGGACACCAAATTCTCGCCCTTTGCCAAGGCGGCGGAGGTTTGAGGGTTTAAAGAGAGCTTGCCTCTCCCCATCAATCCGCAATCAACGCAATCGCCAGATAGACCAAAAACAGCGAGCCAAACCCAAGGATCGCCCCCAGCGCGAAGGCCACGCGCACCAGCGTCACATCGAGGCCGAAATAGGCCGCGATGCCGGAGCAGACGCCAAAGATCTTCTTGTTGCGGCGGTCCAGCATGAAGCCATTGGTGGGGCGGATGGGGTCGTAATTGTTCATGGTATTTCTCCTTGGTGCGGGGCCGGTCGGTGGCCGCCGCTTGTGCAAAGAGATTTGCATGGCCCGTGCCAATTGGCGAAATGCCCGAAAAACGGCCATTCTCACCGCATTCCATATGGCGAAAAATCCCAAGCCTTCGCATTTTTCACCAAGGCTGGCATGGGTCGCGCAATCCGGCTACAGCGCGGCCCATGGCGCTTGATCGCATCCGTCTGGGCTGGTTCCGCAACCACCGCGCCACCGCGCTGGAGGGAACGGGCAAGTTCAACCTGTTGGTGGGCGAGAATGGCGCGGGCAAGACCAATATCCTTGAGGCCATCTCGCTGTTTGCGCCGGGGCGCGGCCTGCGCCGCGCCGCCCTGCCCGATATGGCGGGGCAGGCGGGCGACGGCGCCTTTGCGGTTTCGGCCGATCTGTTGCGCGATGGCGCGGGGGTGCGTCTGGGCACGGGCACCGCGCCGGACAAGCCGGGCCGCCGCATCGTGCGCGTCAATGGCGCGGATGCCAGCGCGCTGTCGCTGTCGGAATGGCTGGGCCTGTTCTGGCTGACCCCGGCGATGGACCGGTTGTTCATGGATTCGCCGGGCGGGCGGCGGCGCTTTGTCGATCGTCTGGCGCTGGCGCTGGACCCGGCCCATGCCGCCCATGCCGCCCGCAGCGAGGCCGCGATCCGCGAGCGCAACCGCCTGCTCTCCGCCCCGCAGGAGCCTGATGCGCGCTGGCTGGATGCCATCGAGGCGCAGATTGCCGAGGCAGGCGGGGCCCTGGCCGCCGGGCGGGCGCGGCTGATCGACGCGTTGAACGCGAAGCTCGAAACCCTGCCTCCCTCGCCCTTTGCGCGGCCCGCGCTGACCTATCAGGCCGGTGGGCCGATTGATGCGGACGCCTTGGCGCAGGCGCTGCGGGATAATCGCCGCCGGGATCGCGCGGCCCAGCGCACGCTGACAGGGCCGCACCGCGATGACCTTGGCGTGACCATGGCGGCCAAAAACCAGCCTGCCGCCGAATGTTCAACCGGCGAGCAAAAGGCGATGCTGATCGCCATCACGCTGGCCCATGCGGAATTGTCGGGGGATACGGACCGCCCGCGCCTGCTGCTGCTGGATGAAGTGGCCGCCCATTTGGACCCAATCCGGCGCGGCGCTTTGTTTGAAAGGCTGGAGGCCGGCGCCGCGCAGGTCTGGATGACCGGGACCGAACTGGCGCCCTTTGAAGCGCTGAAGGGCAAGGCGGCACAGTGGCACGTGGCTGAGGGCAGCGTCAGAAAAGAATAGGGCGGGAAGCGTAAACGCCCCCGCCCCAAATCTCAGGCAAACATCGGCCTGTCAGGCAAACATCGCCATGCCGCCGTTCACATGCAGCGTCTGGCCCGTCACATAGCCCGCTTCCTTCGAGGCGAGGAACGCGACCGCAGCGCCAATATCCTCGCCCTCGCCCATGCGGCCCATCGGGATGCGGCTGTTCAGCGCTTCCTTCTGCGCATCGGGCAGGACGTCGGTCATCGCGGTACGGATGAAGCCGGGGGCCACGCAATTGACCGTCACATTGCGGCTCGCCAATTCCTGCGCGAGGCTCTTGGACGCGCCGACCAGGCCCGCCTTGGCGGCGGCATAGTTGATCTGGCCCGGATTGCCGGTGGCGCCCACGACGCTGGTGATGTTGATGATGCGGCCAAAGCGGGCCTTCATCATCGGCTTGGTGGCCGCGCGCATCAGGCGGAACGCGCCTTCAAGGTTGATACGGATGACCGCATCCCATTCGTCATCCTTCATCCGCATGGCGAGGTTATCGCGCGTGATCCCGGCATTGTTGACCAGAATGTCGAGCTTGCCCAACCCAGCCACAGCGGCGGGGATCAGCGCTTCCACGCTGTCCTTGTCCGACAGATCGGCCACCAGACAGATGTGATCGCCGCCAAGTTCCGCCGCAAAGGCTTCCAGCTTGGCCTGGTTGCTGCCCGACAGCGCCAGACGCGCGCCCTGCCCGGCCAAAGCCTTGGCCACCGAAGAACCGATGCCCCCCGAAGCGCCCGTCACCAGCGCGGTCATACCCGTCAGATCAAACATCGCTCAAATCTCCTTCAGCAGCGCTTCGATGTCGGCCATCGTCACCACGCTGGTAATCTTCACATCCTTGATGGTGCGCCCGATCATCGGGCCCAGCACCTTGCCGCCCAATTCGACAAATTCATCAACGCCCGCTGCCTGCATAGCGATCACGCTCTCGCGCCAGCGCACCCGGCCGCAGACCTGTTCGACCAGCAGCTTTTGCACCAAGGCCGGATCGGTCACGACATCGGCGGTCACATTGGCAAACAGCGCGACCGAGAGCGCGCCCGGCGCGGTCTTCGCCAGCGCCTCGGCCATCGCATCGGCGGCCGGTTGCATCAACGGGCAGTGGAAAGGCGCCGAGACCGGCAGCGCCACGCCGCGCTTGATGCCGTGCTCTTTCACCAGCGCAATGGCGCGCTCAATCGCGCCCTTGTGGCCCGACAGCACGACCTGACCCGGATCATTGTCATTGGCCACGGTGCAGACCTCGCCCTGCGCCGCCGCCGCCGCCAGAGCGGACGCCTTTTCAATATCCGCGCCCAGCAGGGCCGCCATCGCGCCCACGCCGACGGGCACAGCGGCCTGCATCGATTGCCCGCGCAGCTTCAGCAAACGCGCCGTATCGGCAAGCGAAAAAGCCCCCGCCGCGCACAGCGCCGTATATTCACCAAGCGAATGGCCCGCGACGAAATCGGCCTTGTCGGCCAGACGGATGCCGCCTTCCTTTTCCAGAACGCGCAATGTGGCGATGGCATTGGCCATGATCGCGGGCTGCGCGTTCTCGGTCAGCGTCAGCGCATCTTCCGGCCCCTCAGCCATGATCGCCGAGAGCTTCTGGCCCAGCGCGTCATCGACCTCTTCGAACACTTCGCGGGCAACGGGGCTGGCGGCTGCCAGTTCGACGCCCATACCAACCTTCTGGCTGCCCTGACCCGGAAAAACGAAAGCCCGCATTGCGCGATAATCCCTGATAAATGCAAAGTGGGCGCGGGTTATTGCGGATGGGCGCCAGAAGCAAGATCAAACGGCATGCTCTATGCCTGAGCGCCAAAAGGCACGCCTTATGTCTGCGTGCCAAAGGGCACGATGCGATTGTCCGCGTCATGGCCGATATCCGCCACGCCCAGAAAAGGAATGGCGTGACGCGCGCACCAATCCGCCACGATCTCTTGCGCATCGGCGCCAAAGGGCCGGTCATTGTCGGGAATATCCGACACCCGCCCCAACCGGACCCCCGCCACGCCGCCAAGATGTGCCGTCACATGAAACATCAGCCGGTCAATCGCATAGAGATATTCGCTGACCTCCTCGATCATCACCACATGGCCCGCCAGACCCGGCATGATCGGCGTGCCCGCCAGCATGGCCAGCGTGGTCAGGTTGAACGCCGCCACGGGATGCTTTTCCCCGGCCAGCGAAGGCTCCACACCCTCCTTGCCGCCGGCGAAAAAGCCCAGAGCGCGGCGCAGCGCCGCCTCGCCGCCCGTGCGGCGCCCGTCGGCCACCATCGGCCCATGACACACATGCCCCACCCGCGCCCGGTAAAGCGCGCCCAGCAGATAACCCATATCGGAATAGCCCATATAGCGCTTGTGCGCCGCGGCCGCGCCCAATTGCGCCACCGCGCTCTGGGCAATGCGGTTGCTGCCATAGCCGCCACGCGCGAACCATACCGCATCGAACCCCGGATCATTCGCGCAATCGAGAAAAGCAGCGAGCCGCATGGCGTCATCCCCCGCAAAATGCCCCGCCGAGGCGAAACATTGCGGGTGGAAATAGGTGCTCACCCCATAATCGCCCGCGATGGCTTCGACGCGGGCGGCATCTTCGGGCGTGATCGGGCAAGCGGGGGCGCAAATGGCAATTCGGGTCATGGGCGGAAAGGCATAGAGCATCGCGCGAAAAAGTGGGAACCGCTTTTTTGCTTTTGCGCGCGTGGCGGAAAAGACGCCGGTTGCTTCTGCGCGCGCCAGACCCTAACCCGCGCTTCATGGACAAGAACGCGCTCATTTCGACCCCGTGGTTTTTCTGTGGCATTGGCGGATCGGGCATGTTGCCGCTGGCGCTGATCCTGCGCGGCATGGGGGCGCATGTGGCCGGGTCCGACCGCAGCCGGGATCAGGGGCGCACCCCGGAAAAATTCGCATGGCTCGAAAGCCTTGGGTTTGAATTGTGCCCTCAGGACGGCAGCGGAATGCGTGATGGGGCGCAGATCCTTGTGGCCAGCGCGGCGGTCGAGGACAGCGTGCCCGAGGTCTTGCGCGCGCGCGAATTGGGCTGCGCGCGGATGAGCCGGGCCGAACTGCTCTCCACCCTGTTCAACGCGGCGCCTGCGCGCATCGCGATTGGCGGCACCAGCGGCAAATCGACCGTGACAGGCATGGCAGGCTGGATCATGACGCAGGCCGGGCGCGACCCCACGATCATGAACGGCGCGGTGATGAAGAATTTCGTCGGCCCCGATGCCCCCTTTGCCAGCGCGCGAGTGGGTGCGGGCAGCGTTTTCGTGTCCGAGGTGGATGAAAGCGACGGTTCGATCGCGCTCTATAATCCCACCGTGGCGGTGCTCAACAATGTCAGCCTCGATCACAAGAGTCTGGAAGAATTGCGCGAATTGTTTGGCGATTTTCTGGCCCGCGCCGATGTGGCCGCGGTCAACATCGACGATGCGGAGAGCGCCGCCCTGATCGGTCGGGCGCGGCGCGTGGTGACATTCGGGCTGAACAGCGAGCAGGCCGATATCGGCATCATGCCCGGATCGATTGTGGAAACGCCCACAACGATTGCCGCCACGTTGATCGACCGGCGTAATGGGACAACCCATGCTCTGGCGCTGCGGGTGCCGGGGCGGCATAATCTGGCCAATGCGCTGGCGGCGCTGGCGGCGGCCGATGCGGCAGGCGTGGCGCTGGCGCAGGGCGTGGCGGCCATCGAGAGTTTCACCGGCCTTGCACGTCGCTTTGACATTGTCGGCACCAGCGGCAGCGGCATCACCGTGATCGACGATTTCGGCCACAACCCGGACAAGGTGAGCGCGACGCTGCACACTCTGAAGGCGCATCCGGGGCGTATTCTGGCGTTTTTCCAGCCGCATGGCTATGGCCCGCTGCGCCAGATGGGGCATGAACTGGCCCAGACCTTTGCGCGCCTGCTGGAAGGCGAGGATCAGGTGATCCTGTGCGATCCGGTCTATTTCGGCGGGACGGTGGACCGCACGCAGGGTTCACAGCGGATCGTCGATATGATCGGAGACCGGGCGCGCTATATTCCCGCGCGCGAGGATGTGGCGGCCTATCTGGCGCAGGAGGCACGTCCCGGCGACCGCATCGTGGTGATGGGCGCGCGCGACGACACGCTCACGCTCTTTGCCAAAAACCTGCTGGAACAGGTTGGATAAGACGCAAAAAGGGGCGCGAGGGGAGACAGTCCCGCGCCCCTTTCACATCAAACGCAAATGCCTAGATGACGCGCACCTGCACCAGCGTCTGATTGACCAGTTGATAGGCGATTTCGCCAAAGGTAACGGGACCGGCCACGCCGCCCACCGTCCGGCCTTCCAGACCGCCGAACAGATAGTTCAGGATGCAATTGCACGACCACATCGCGCCGTCATGGTCATGTTCGGCAAATTGCGCGGCAAAGGCCGAAGGATAGTCCTCCACCGGGGCGGCAAAGGCATAATCGATGCCGGGAAACACCGGCGCATAAAGATCCACCGTCTTATCGCCCACTGCGCGCAGCGAAGCATTGATGCGCGCGCCCGAATAGTCGCCCACCAGCGGCAATTGTCCGCCTTCGGCCCCGCGTTCGCGGATATAGTCGGCAAACAGGCGCTTTTGCCCGTTCACGATCACATTTTGCGGCGAAAAACTGGCTTCTTCAAAGCGCAGGATGTCGACACCATCGGAAGAGAAGATGTTCACGATCTCGACGATCGGCATCATGCCCTCGGGCAGATGGATTTGCAGCACCGCCGCGCCATCGCTCTGCGCGCCGCTGCCCGAACCGTCATAGACATAGGCGCGGGCCCCTTCCTCGCCCAGATCGAAGCCTGCGATCCAGCCCACGGTGGGCTTGAGGAAGGCCAGCGGATATTGGCCCGCTTCCTTGGCAAAGCGCTGATGGGCCTGCGACTGAAACGGCAGGATGGCCAGCGCAAAGCCATGCTCGGGCGCTTCCTCGGTGATGTCCTGAAGCGCATCGGCGCCGTAGTGATGCGCGGTGACCGCGCCAAGACCCGAGAAATCAGTCACGAAAACCCGCCCGGCATCAATCATTTCGCCGCCCTCGGCGGTCAGGAAATAGGGCGTGGTCCCCCCGATCCAGTTGCCTGCGGGCAGTTGATCAAGCGCTTCCTTGCGCCCGGCAATGGCCAGCGGCGCGCCCGCGCGGATGAGGGCAATCGCATCGTCCAGCGCAACCAGCGCATTGATGCGCCCGGCCATCGCGCCAGCGAAGTCAGATGGAGCTAAGCTGTGCGATTTCATTGGCCAGTCCTCTTTCCCATTTCACAAAGAAATCATAAACTTCATCGGCCTTTTGCGCAGGCGTGAGCTTGCTCATCTCGAGCCGCTGGCTGAGCATTTGTGCGCCAAGATTGGTGGTCCGCAATTTTTTCAATCCGCCATTGGCCAGTTTTTGCCAGCATGGCGCCGATTTGGATGGCAGGGCCATTAGGTTCCCCTTCGCAAGTCTGCACTCTTTGTTGCTGCGCCTGAGTAACCCTTTGGCTTTTTACATTCGGCTGAACACGAACTCGGTATTCCATCGTATCTTGGGCGCGGAGGCGAAATGTGGACCATTAGGTAGCAATCCTTAAATCACCCCCGCAGGATGCTAAACGACATCATTTTAAACCGTGGTCCAATTTTGAAGTAATCATCGCTTGATCGACTGCAAGGAACAGCCATGAAAGATTCCCGGCCAGACCATCAGCAAAAAGAGAGCAATGCTCTTGAATTGCGGGTCCAGTTTTTTGAAGTTGAACGCGAAGATTACAGTGCCTTTTCCCGCATCGCCCGATCACTGCGCAAATTCGCACCGGCGGCTCTGGATCGTTTCTATGGCCGCGTGGCGCGCACCCCCGCCATCGCCAGCTTTTTCCCGACCAGCGCCTCGGCGCAGAGCGCGCGAGACAAGCAATTTGCCCATTGGGTGGATCTGTTCGAAACAAACACAGACGGGCTGACCCAATCCTATGTCCAGCGCGCCAGCCATATCGGCGATGTCCACGCCCGCATCGGGCTGGAGCCGACATGGTACACCGGCGCCTATGCCACGATCCTTCAGGATGTGATCAAGGGCATGGTAGGGCAATCGCTGGCCGGGCGTCTGGGCGGGCGGGCGATGGCGCAGGACATCGCCACGCTGGTCAAGCTGGCGATCATGGACATGGACATCGCGCTGGGCGCCTATTTCCGCGCCGAAGAAGCCAAGCGGCAAAGCGTGGTCGACAGCCTTTCCCATGCGCTGGAGGCCATGGCCAATGGCGACATGACCCATTCCCTGACCGGCCTGCCCCCCGGCTATGCCAAATTGCAGGCCGATTTCGAGGCGATGCGCCGTGCGGTCAATGCCGCGCTGAACGGCGTGACGGCGGCGGTCGAAACGATCAGCGCCGGTTCGGCCGAAATCCGCAGCGCATCCGACAATCTTTCCACCCGCACCGAGCATCAGGCCGCCACGCTGGAGGAAACCACCGCCGCGATGAACAGCCTGACCCATGGCATCAGCGACGCGGCGCAAGGCGCCGGCCGCGTCGAGGCCAGCGTTTCGGAAGCGCAGGACGAGGCGCAAAAGGGCAGCGAAGTGGTGCGCGAGGCGGTGGATGCCATGGCCAGCATCGAAAATTCCGCCCGCGAGATCACCCAGATCATCAATGTCATCGACGGCATCGCCTTTCAGACCAACCTCCTCGCGCTCAACGCGGGCGTCGAGGCGGCGCGCGCGGGCGATGCGGGCAAGGGTTTCGCCGTGGTCGCCAACGAGGTTCGCGCGCTGGCCCAGCGCAGCGCCGAGGCGGCCAAGGACATCCGCAGCCTGATCGGCACCAGCGTCGATCAGGTGACGCGCGGCGTCTCGCTGGTCGATCAATCGGGTCAGGCCTTTACCCGCATCACCGGCAAGGTGGCTGACATCGCCAGCCTTGCCATCACCATCGCCAGCGTAAGCCGCGAACAGGCGGGCAATCTGGTGCAGATCAATGAATCGGTGGGCGATATCGACCGCAACACCCAGGCCAACGCCGCCATTGCCGAAGAAGCCACCGCCGCCGCGCGCAGCCTTGCCTCGCAGGCGCAGGAACTGGCGCAACTGGTCGCGCGCTTCCGCATCGAGCGGACGGCGCCCACACCGTCAGGCTCGCCGGCCGATCTTTCCCCTGCCCCGCTGCCCCTGCCGCGCGCCAAAGCGGCGCCCAGGCTGGTCTCTGTGCCGCGCAGCGATGGCGCCCTTGCCGTTGCGCCCACCCCCGCCGCAGCCAACGAGGCCGACGACTGGGCCGAATTCTGAGCGCATCCCCCGCATCCAAAAATCATGGCGTCGATCTTAATTTCTCTCGCCACCCCCCGTTTCTATTCATGCCGAGAGGAAAAGCCGGAGCCACGCCATGCTGCTCAATACGATCGACGATACAGTAGTTTACGTCCCCCGCGCCGAACGTATCAGCTTCGACCTGTTGGTCCGCTACCGTTTCGGCGAGGATCGCGGCCCGACGCTGCTCAAGAACCTGACCTGCGGCGGGGCGCGGGTCGAGGGCATCGAGGGGCTGCGCTGCGGCGACAAGGTGACGCTGTGCTTGCCCTCGCTGGCGCCCAAGGACGCTACGGTGGTGTGGCTGATGGGACAGAGCGCGGGGCTGGAATTCGACAGGCCGCTCCATCCCGACATTTTCGAGGAACTGGTGCTGCGCCATGCCAGCCAGCGCGAAAGGTCGGAAACCGACCGCCTGACGCAGATCAACAATCGCTATGACCGCGAGGAAAGCGAAAATCTGCCGCATTGATCCAAGGGGGCCAAAGAGCCCCCTTTTTCATGCCCGGCGCAACACAGCGGGCAGCCCGTGCAGCACCCCCGCCACGATCATGCCGATCACCAGCCCGACCAGCCCGGCAATCCCGGCCCCCGCAATCCAGCCCAGCGCCCCGCCCGCCGCCATTTCCACCGCATGGACCACGCCATGCTGCCAATGGGCGGGCGCGGCAAGGCCCAGTTGCTCGGCGCCATGCAACAGGATGCCGCCGCCCACCCAGAGCATCGCGGCCGTGCCGACATTGGCCAGCAGGGTGAGCAAGGGCGGCGTGCCCTGCACCAGCGCCCGCCCGATGGTCAGCCGCAGCCCCGTTCCGCCCCGCGCCAGATGCAGGCCGATATCATCCGCCTTAACAATCAGCGCGACCACGCCGTAAACCAGCGCCGTAATGCCCACGCCCACAATGCCCAGAATGACCGCCCGCTCAACCAAGGGCTTGTCGGCCACCTCGGCCAGAGCGATGGCCATGATTTCGGCCGACAGGATCAGATCGGTGCGCACCGCGCCCTTGACGCGCGCGGCCTCAAAGGCCTTGCCGTCGGACACCGGCGCATCGGGCGTTTCACCATGCGTCTGACCGCCCAGCTTTTCCAGCAGCTTTTCCGCGCCCTCATAGCTCAGAAACAGCCCGCCCAGCATCAGCAGCGGCGTGATCGCCCATGGCAGCAGCGCCGAAAGCCCCAGCGCCACCGGCAGCAGGATCACCAGCTTGTTGAACAGGCTGCCCCGCGCGATACGGGCAATGACGGGCAATTCGCGGTCGGGGGTGAACGAGGCGACATAGGCGGGCGTCACCGCCGCATCGTCGATCACCACGCCGGCGGCCTTGCTGCCCGCCTGCGCCACGCCGGCGGCCATATCGTCCAGCGAGGCCGCCGCCGCCTTGGCAATCATCGCCACATCATCGAGCAGCGCGATCAAACCCACCGACATGTTTCACAGCCCCCTGCGACAGGCGGCCCGACCATGCCGCCAGAATCAGAAAAATCCGGTCAGATTGAACGACACATAGCGCGTATCGCCGCGCCGTCCATTGGGCGCGGTTTCCAGAAACCGGCCGCGCGCCAGATAAGTGCCATCAAATTCAAAGCGAAGTCTTTTCGGCTTCACCCACCAGCGCATCCGCGTCTCGAACTGGTGTCCGGCAAAAGTGCCGCTGCGGCCGGTGGCATCACGCACGCCGGTGGTGGAAAAACTGTCGTGGCTGTCGGCCAGCCAAAGGCCGCGCCAGCCGACGAAAGCGTCGAGCCGGGCGCTGGGCGTCACTTCGACGCGCAATCCGGGCGAGACGATATTGGCCCGGCCGACGGCATTGTAGAGGCTGCTGGCAGCCAGATCGCCGCGGCGGAATCCGAACAGCGTGTCGAAATGGCCATAGGTGGCCGAGGGGCCGTCCCCGCTGGCCCGGTCGAATTCGGCCAGCACATGAGGCTTCCACTTGCCCGCCCAGCTATAGCCCAGATAGGCACGCGCAAAAGTCGCGCTGACCGAGAGGGTGGCCGCATTGGGCGCTGTGCTGGCGCTGGTGGTGCCCCATTGATAGATCGCCTCGAACCCACCATCCCAATGGGCCGGGCGCGGATCATAGCCGGCGCGCAGGCCGACATTGTTGAGTGAACGGTCTTTGGTCGGATGGCCCGGCGCGTCGCGCTCGCCAAAATGGATGAAGCTGATTTCCGAGAGCACCGGACTGCCCTTGCGCTGATGGGCCAGCAGCCCGCCCGAGAGTGCGACATTCACATTTTGCCGATCCAGCGCAAAGCGATTGTCACGCAGCGACACACCATCATCGGGCAAGCGCAGATTCGGCATCAGGTAAAGCAAGGTGGAAGTAAATCCGCCTTTCAACTTCGTTGTCGCAATCGCGCCCGAAAAGGAATTGGGAGAATTGCCGTAATCATCCGATGAGATCAAACGGCGCGAACCGATCATCGCCATCATGCGTCCGGCCTGGATGGTGGTCTTGCTGCCCTTGCCGAAAACCGAACCCAGATCGGCCCTGACATAGGCCTGAAGAGGCTCCAGCACGTTGACGTCATTGGCGGAAAGCGGCGTGCCGGGATTGGCATTCCATGCTCTGGCGTCATAGATTTCCCCGACCAGTTCTATTGGGCCGTGGTTCCACTGTACCTTTACCGCCGTGCGCAGGCTGGCAAGCTGGTCGCTGGCATTGGCACCGGCGCGAGCCTGACCCTCGATGGCCTCAAACCGCGCGCGCATCGATCCGGAAATATGCAGGTCATCATCGGCGCGCGCATCCACGCCCCAGCAAATCAGGCCCAGAGCGGCCAGACATCCTCTTTTCATAAAGCAACAATCCCCCAAGGCCGCGACCTCCAGAAAGGGAATATTGCCAGCAAGGCCCTAAGACGACGCGCAGAGGCCTCTGTGTAATTGTCACCAGATCATCATCATTCAAAATTCAACGTCCAGATCCTCGATCTCCTCGGCCTCGGCCAGCGCGGCCTCGCGCCACTGGATCATCGGCCCCCATGCCGCGATGGTCTGGCAATAGGCGGCGCTGGGCGCGCTCAACCCCACGGCATAGGTGAGGAAGCGCGTGGTGACGGGCGCATACATCGCATCGGCAATCGTGGGCGCGGCGCCAAACAGGAACGGCCCGCCATATTTGCCAAGGCATTCCTGCCAGATCACCTCGATCCGCTCAATATCGGGGCGGGCGCCGGAAAAGACCGGGAATTTCTCGTGCCGCACCTTGAGGTTCATCGGCAGGGCCGATCGCAGATTGGTGAAGCCGGAATGGATCTCGCCGCTGATCGATCGGCAATGGGCGCGCGCGATCCGGTCGGCGGGCAGCATCTGGGCATCGGGATAAAGCTCGTTCAAATATTCGGCAATCGCCAGCGTATCCCACACGCTGGCCCCTTCATGCGTCAGGCGCGGCACCAGCACCGAGGGGCTGAGCAGCAGCAGTTCGGCGCGGTCGGCTGCGTCATTTTCGACCCGCTGTTCATCAACCTCCAGCCCGGCCAGTTGCGTCAGCAGCCAGCCGCGCAGCGACCATGCCGAATAGGTCTTGCTGGAAATGGTGAGCGTTGCCTTGGCCATGACTCGCTTCCTCTCTGCGCTGTTCTCGCTTTTGCAGCATAAACTCTTGCCAAGCGCAATGACGCAGCGCAGCATCGGCCGATAATTCAACCCGGCGGCGGTGCGAATCACGGTCTGGGCGAAAGAATGGGTGGAGCCAAGCCGATGCTTTATCAGGCCTATCAGACCTATTGCGATATGATGGAGCCATCACGCCGGATGGCGGCGCTGGCTTTGGAGGCACGTGATCGGCTCTGGCCATGGGCGGATGTGTGGGGCTGGCCGCGCCGGACCCATGCGCTGTGTACGACTCACAAGCTTTCGGCCATCACCCATGCCCGCCCCGCCTTTGGCATTGACGAGGTGCGGGTGGGCAATGCCCGCGTGGCCGTGCGCGAGGAAATCGCCATCGAACGGCCCTTCGGCAATCTGATCCATTTTGCCAAGGACGAGGTGATGACGCCCCAGCCCAAGATGCTGGTGGTCGCCCCGCTGTCGGGCCATTACGCCACGCTGCTCTCCCATACGGTCGAGGTCCTGCTGCGCGATCACGATGTCTATCTGACCGACTGGAAAAACGCGCGTGACGTACCGCTGGCCGAGGGGCGTTTCGGGCTGGAGGATTACACCGATTACCTGATCCATTTCCTGCGCGAACTGGGCCCGCGCAGCCATATGCTGGCCGTGTGCCAGCCCTGCGTCTCGGCGCTGGCGGCCGTGGCGGTGATGAGCGCCGAGCGCGATCCGGCCACCCCGCGCAGCCTGACGCTGATGAGCGGGCCTCTGGATGTGCGCGAGGCGCCCACGGTGGTCAATGAACTGGCCAATGCCAATACGCTGGACTGGTTCGAGGCCAATCTGATCTCGCGCGTGCCTTCGCGGTATAAGGGCGCGGGGCGGAGGGTCTATCCCGGCTTTCTGCAATTGACCGCCTTTATGTCGATGAACCTTGGCCGCCATTTCGGGCAGTTTCGCAAACTCTATAAGGCGCTTGTCGATGGGCGCGAGGCCGAGGCGAAGAAGATCGCGGATTTCTACGATGAATATATGGCGGTGCTGGACCTCTCGGCGGAATTCTATCTCGAAACCATCGATCAGGTGTTTCAGCAGGCCACACTGGCGCGTGGGGAAATGATGCACCGCGGCCGCCGCATTGATTGCGCGACAATCCGCCATACCGCATTGTTGACGGTCGAAGGCGAGCGCGACGACATTTGCGGCGTGGGCCAGACGGCCGCCGCGCATCAGATGTGCTCCTCGCTGCGCCCCCATCTGCGGCGGCATCATTTGCAGCCGGGCGTGGGCCATTACGGCGTGTTTGCCGGTTCGAAATGGGAAAAACAGGTCTATCCGCAAGTGCGCAATATGGTGCTGGCAATGAGCTGATGCTCTTTGTCGCCTATCCGCGCTGCGACCATAGGCGCGCTGTTGCCCCGCCGTGCGATAGGCTATGACGCACCCATGCTGAAACTGGACAAGGATGGCGCCATAGCGCGCCTGCTGATCGACCGGCCCGAACGCCATAATGCGATGAACCTGGCCATGTGGCAGGCGCTGCCCGATCTGCTGGCGCAGGCGGTGGGCGATGACGATGTGCGCGCGATTGTCCTGACCTCGGCCACGCCGGGCCTGTTCTGCGCCGGGGCCGATATTAGCGAAATGCTGGCCGCGCGTGAGGACCGGGGGCTGCGCGCCGCCACGCAAGAGGCCATCAACGCGGCGCAATCGGCGCTGGCGCAATGCCCCAAGCCATTGGTCGCAATGGTTGACGGCGATGCGATCGGCGGGGGATGCGGGCTGATTTTGGCCTGTCATATGCGGGTGGCCACATCGCGCGCGCGTTTCGGCATTACGCCCGCGCGGCTGGGACTGGCCTATCCGCTGCATGACACCGCGCTGCTGGTCGATCTGGTCGGGCCGGGTCAGGCGCGGCGGCTGATGCTGACGGGTATGCTGATCGGGGCGGAGGAAGCGCTGCGCATCGGGCTGATCGAGGAGATTGGCGAGAGCGCGCATGAAGCCTTGCGCGCC
Organism: Novosphingobium humi; assembly: GCF_028607105.1. Lineage (GTDB taxonomy): Bacteria > Pseudomonadota > Alphaproteobacteria > Sphingomonadales > Sphingomonadaceae > Novosphingobium > Novosphingobium humi. The sequence continues at coordinate 2,230,084 of NZ_CP117417.1, forward strand.
ATCGTCGCCAATTCCGCCTTCACCCATGCCGCCACGCTGCACACGATCGCGCGGGTGATCGCCGGGCAAGGCCAAGAGGACGAAGCCTCGCTGGCCCTGTTCGCCTCGGCCTTCGACGGGGCGGATTTCGCCGCCCGCGCCGAGGGATTTTTCAAACGCAAGGGTTAAGGGGCCGAGGGCGCGGATTTTTCATAGCGCGGCCAATGCGTGGTGATTTCGCCCACCACCTTTGACCCGGCGGCATAGAGCGCCTCCAGCGCGGCGGTCATGCCCGAATAGCCCGCATTCTCGCGCGCCATATTTTCGGCCGCGCCCATGCCCGGCGGCGGCATGGTGAAATTCGACCCCGCGCGCAGCACCATCAGCCTGTTGCGATCCGCCCTGCCCACCTTGGTCAGATATTCAAGGCTCTGGATAATCCCCGTCTCCTCCATCGCCGAGGTGACGAAAGTGCCCTTGCCATTCGTCCAGTATTTGACCCAGTCGCGGCCCCATTGGGTCATCCTCTCGCCATGCCAATAGGTCATCGCGGCCAGTTGATCGCCCATCATCACATGGGGCGGCTTTTGCGCTTCGGGGAAATCCTTGTAGAGTTCGCGCTGGGCCGCGATCGAGGCATCATCGGGCAGTTTCAGATCCTTGGTCAAGCCATAGGCCCATTGGGCAAGCCCGGCATTGAGCGCAAACATCTCGCCATTGGCCGCCACCGGCGCAGGCCCGGCCAGCGGGTCGCCCTCCACTTTCGTCGAGCCGTGGATCGGGAAATAGCCATATTTCCAGCCCTTGGGAATTTCGCGCGCGTCGATCTCATGCGCCATATCGCCATCGACCAGATAGCGCGCCCAGGCCGCGCTGCCCGCCGATCCCGCCGCCGGATCAATCCCCGCAATCCCCGCCACCAGCCAGTAGGCATGGGACAGATCGAGCCGCTGATCCAGCCCCAGCGCCAACGCGGCGGTGGCCGATTTGATATTGCCCATGCCGGTCACAATGCCCAGAACCTGCGTGTCCGGGTTGTAATAGAGGTCGTGATAGCCCTGCGGAAAAGGTATCCGCTCGGTCAGCTTCGCCCGTTCTTTCCAGAGCTGGAACTCGCCGGGGCGGTCGCCCTCGTCCTTGCCGATTTCAAACAGCGTGACCACCACCACCCGCACCGGCAGATGCGCGGCGCAAGGCGCGGCGGGCGCGCATTTGGCGATTTGCACCAAGGCGGCGCGCCCAGACACCGGAGCCGCCGCCACCGGCCCCGCCAGAGCAGCCGTCAGCGCCAGAAACAAAGCCTTGTATCGGCCCATTACCATAAACCATTTCCCCAAACGGGCGGGGCGCGCAGGCCGAAATCCGAAACGCCCCGCCCCATCATCAGAACTTGTAAACCACCGAACCCTGCACGCTGCGCGGCTTTTCCGGCAGGACGATGGTCGAGCCAAACAATTCGGTGAAATTGGCGCGGAAATAGGTGGCATCCGTGGCATTCTTCACCACCACGCGGAACAGCCACGGCCCGGTCTTATAACTGGCCGAGAGATCGACCAGCGTATAGGCGGGCAGGCGCACCGCCTGCGACTGGCCCGAAAACACCGAATCGAAGGCCGAGGCGCTGACGGCAAAGGCAAGGCCATTGTCGAAAGCATAGGTGGCCGTGGCCGAATAGGTGTTGGTCGGAATGCCCGCCCGGCGCGACTTGTCCATCGTGTTGGTGGAAACCAGCCCGCCCGGCTGACCGCCAAGGATCAGCGACGGATCGACGCCCTTAAGGTCCTCGATGCCAAGGAAGCTGAACGTGCTGCCCGCATTGAGGAAGGAGAGGTTATACACCTTGGTCTTGGTATAATTGCCCGAAATCAGCAGGTGCCTGTCCACCGACCAGCGCACTTCGGCCTCAATGCCGCGCGTTTCGACCGACTGGTTGACGGTCGAGGACTGGATCGAGAAATCGGTTCGCTTCTGGTTATAGGTATCGATCGCGGCATAGAGGCGCCCACCCAGCCACGAACCCTTGATCCCGGCCTCCCACATGCGCGATGCGGTGGTCCATGCATGGCCCAGCACGTTGGAGGTGTAGATTTCCGCGCCCTGTCCGGCGATCACCGTCGATTGGCGCGACACCGTGCCATAGGGCACAAGGCCGAAGGGCAGCTTGTAATTGGCGCTGGCGGTCCAGCTCCAGATGCCGTTGGTGGCCGAGGCCGAGGGCGTCACGCCCGCCGACACGCGCAGCTTGCTCAGGTCATTGCTGGTGCGCACGTTGATGCTGTCATAGCGCCCGCCCAGCGTCACATCGAGGCCGAACTTGAAATCCAGATCGGCCAGCGCCGCAAAGGCCGCATCGGTGTAATAGCCGCGCACATAGTTTGAATATTCGCAATCGCACTGGGTCGACAGGCGCCGCGCCGAAAGCGCGGTATAGCCCTGCGTCAGATCGACGCGGTGGAAATATTCAAACGTGAAATCATCGCCATGCAGGAAATCGGTATAGCGCACCGAGGGGCTGAGCTGGAGCTGAAACTTGCCCGCGCTGTTTTCCACCGACCCGGTGGCGACGATCTTGTCCTCGATCACATAGGAATTGTGGAATTGCGAGAAGCCATAGGCGTTCTCGTTAATGTTATCATAGCCATCATAGAAAAGCTGGTTCTTGATCTCCAGCGTGTCGGACGGGTTCCAGATCAGATCCGCATACAGCGTGACCGCCTTGTTCCACAGCTTGTCATTGGGCCCGGTCAGCACATTCTTGCGGCTGAGCGTGGTGGTGCCGACATTGTTGAGCGCCAGCCAGGGATAGGCGGCAAAGCTGGCATTGGTGACGCTGGCCGGATTGGGGAAGAAGGGGTTGAAATTGCCGACGCTGGTAAATTCGGTGGGCTGGATCAGGCCGTCGCCATTGGTGTCGAGCGGCTTGGCCGTGCCGGTGATATAGGTGCCATTGTTGACCAGCGCCTGCGTCAGGCGGTTCCAGCCGCCGTTCTGCTGGCCCTTGTAATTGTGATACATGCCGCCAAATTCGAGGCGCAGCGTGGGCGTCAGGTCCATTTCAAAACTGGCCTGAAGGATGGTCTGCTTGGTCCCCATGTTGCGATAGTAGGAGCCGCTGTCTTCCACCTCGCCATAAAGGCTGTAGCCGAATTCCTTCGAACCCACATGGCCCGGCCCGCGGATCGTGGCCGAGAGCACATTCTTGCTCCAACTGCCGCCAGTATAGTTCACCTCGCCCTCGGCATGGTCAAGGAACTTGCCCTTGCCCGCGCGCGCCGACTTGGGCACGAAATTCATATAGCCGCCGGTCTTGGACGGGCCATAGATCGGCGAGGAAGGGCCGCGCACGATGTCGATCCGGTCCGATGCGCCCAGCGGAGTGGGATAATTGCCCGGATTGTCGAGGCGGCGCATGCCCCGGAAATAGATTTCGCCCGGCGTGCCGCGAATATCGAGCGCCCCGCCCACGCCAAAGAACGAGTTGGTGAACACGCCCGGCGATTGGGCCACAAGGTCATAGATCTCGGTCGCGCCGAAACGCTCCATCTGCTCTTTCGAAATGGTCGAGGCCGAGCGCGGCGTTTCCACCAGATTCTTGCTGAAGCCGAAAATCGTGCCGACATCCTTCAAGGGCAGCGCCCCCAGCGAGCCTTGCACCACGATTTCCTTCTTTTCCTCGGCCGGTTCGTCGGCGGCATAGGCGGTGGTCGACAGCACCGACCCGGCCAGCAGAACGGCCGCCAATGTCACGCGACGCAGCCGTAATTTCTCGTTGGATTCCATCATACTTGCCCCCATGTCTGATGACGGCCGCGCCGCGGCGGCGCCCGTCCTGTGATTGTTCCCTGTCCTCGTCCCCTTGCCTGTCCGGCTTGTCTTGTGATGATCCGCGTCATGGCGCCCCGGCCATCCGATCCCGCTCAAAAGCGTCCCATTCCCGCTCCAGCGCGGCCAGCGCCTCGGCTTTCTCGCCCGGCGGCATGAAGGAATAGGTCAGGCTGTTGCGCGAAGCCTGTTTGAGGTCGCGATAGGTCAGCCCCTGTTCGCGCACGGCGCGGACATATTCGCCGGTCATGTCGCCGCGCAAAACGCCCGCATCATCCGTGCTGATCACAAAGGGCACGCCATGGCGGCGATAAAGCCCCAGCGGATGGGCATCGCCCTTGACCCCAAGGATCACGTCATTGCTGGTCAGGTTGATTTCGACCGCAATCCCCGCGCGGGCCATGCGCGCCATGGTGGCGGCGGCATTTTCCTCGCCTGCAATGTCAACGCCGTGGCCGATGCGCTGGGCGCCCGCCGCGATGGCCTGCGCGATATGGTCTGTGCGGGCCAAAGGCGGCACCTGCGTTGCACCCAATTCGCCCGCATGCAGCGTGCGGTGAACACGCGGATAGCGCGCCGCCAGAAAGTGGATCATCGCCATATGCAGCGCGTAATCGCGCAGGGCCAGCGGATGATCCTCGGGCATGACGATGTTGATGCCGACATAGCGCGGATCGCGGTCCGCCATCATAAAGGCCGCCGCCAGAGAGCGAAACACCATGCGCGGCGGCAGCGCCCGCAAGGCCTGAAACAGATAATGCACCCGCACCTTGCATCCGGCCTCGGCCTGCGGCGTGGCGCATTGCAGGATCCGGGTCGCCTCCGCCTCGTCGCGGGTCAATTCCGCCCCGGCCTGCGCCAGCAAAGGCTCTATCAGGGCGCGGTCAGCCTCGAAGGCGGCGGCAATATCGCCCTCGCCCATCGGCGCATCGCCCGCCGCCATGATGGCATGGGAAAAGGCGTTGGTGTTGTGATCCAGCTCCAGATAGGCAACCCGGTCCAGCGCGGCATGGCGCCGCACCGAGGCCAGCATCGGCCCGGTCGAGATGGCGGCGATCGGGGCAAAACGCGCAAAACTCTGAAAGAATTGCGCATGACCCGAACGTTCATTGCGCCCTACGCCCACCTGCCAGCCGCGCGTCGAGAAACTGTCAACCAGCCGCGCATAGGAAGGCGCTTCCTGCCCGTCGCGACGTTCAATCCGGCGTTCGCTCGCGCATCCGCCCGGCGGGGGCGGCTCGACGCTCAAGCCATCGGCCGTGACGCAAAAGCCCGCCTGCGCCGCCCAAAGCAGATAATCTTCGGCCCAGATCGCCCCCGACAGATGGTTATGCAGATCGCCGCCCTTGGGCATGGCGCGCAGAAACAGGCGCAATTCGGTCGGGCTCTGCGCCGCGCGTGCCATCATCTGCGCCACCGCCGCCTCGCGCCGCGGAGAGGAATTGGCGCGGGCAGCGGTGGTTCCGGCCAAAACCGCGTGAGGGAGGAGCGCGGCCCCGGCCAGTATGCAAAGACCCAAAGACCGGCGCATACGCAAGGTCGAGGCGCCCAACCGCCGCCTGCCACCGGAAATGTTCAAGATTTGTCCCCGTCAAAGGGTCCCCTGACCCCTTCGGCGGCGAATTTAGGGCTTGACGTGCAACAATCAAACGCAATGATTTAGACGCAGCGTTGCAAAAATGAGCGCACCCTTCCCGGAGTCAGTCCATGCCCGCCTTTTCCCGTTTCCTGCGCTATTTCATGGTGGTGGGCCGCACCGGATCGATCCGCAAGGCGGCCGACGAACTGCATGTCTCGGCCTCGGCCATCGACCGGCAAATCCTAAACGCCGAGGCCGAGATCGGCATGCCGCTGTTTGAGCGCCTGCCCTCGGGCCTGCGGTTGACGGCGGCGGGCGAGATCATGATGGCGGCAGGCGGCAATTGGCAAAAGTCGCTGGCCGATGCGCGGGCGCGGATCGAGGATCTGCGCGGACTGAAACGCGGCCATGTGGAAATCGCCGTCATCCATGCGCTGACCAAGGGCTATATTCCGCAGGTATTGTCCGCGCTGCATCGGCGTTATCCGGGCATCACGGTGGCGCTGCGCATCCTCGACAGCGCGGCGATGCGCGATGCGGTGGCCGGTGGCGATGTCGATTTCGGCATCGGTTTCGAGCCGCAATCGATCCGCGATCTCACCGTGCGCGCCTTTGCCGATGTGCCGCTGGGCTTTATCACCCCTCCGGGCCATCCGATCGCGCAATTGCCCCGCGCGCGCTTTTCGATGGCGGCTGATCTGCCGGTCATCCTGCCCGCGCGACCTCTGGCTGTCCATGATCAGGTGGCCGTGCTGCAAGGCGCGGCGCAGGTGCCGCTCAACCGCATCTTCGCATCCGACAATATCCAGATGATCGCCAGTCTGGTGCAGGAAGGCGTCGGCGTGGGCGTGCTGTCATGGGTCGATGTGGCCAGCGAGGTGCGCGCCGGAACGCTTTGCTTTACCCCGCTGGCCGATCCGATCCTGAAACCTCTGGTGCTGGCCATGACCACGGCCACCTCGCGCACGCTGTCCTATGCCGCCGATCTGGTGCTGAGCGAAATCCAGCAGGGGTTTGCCGCGCTGGCCTATCAGGAATAGCCCCTGGTCATCCGCCGCTGTTATCCGGCACAGGCCGCCGCCAGCAGTTTCATCCGCATCTGGCCCAGATTGGGCAGATTGGCCTGCGCCAGCAGCGCGCTGTCGGCCGCGCCCACAATCCGGTCCTTGCCATAACAATTGCCAAGATCCACCGTTTCCTGCGCCACCGCCCGGCCCAGTTTGAGCGAGTAGAAACAGCGCACGGTCGGCATGGCCGGATCGTCGGGATTCTGGTCCACCACCATCGCCAGCCGGTGCGAGGCCAGCAGGACAATCGACCCCACCGGATAGACCCCCACCGCGACAATGAATTCGCGCAATATGTCGGGATCATAGGCCCCCGCATCGGCCTGCATCGTCTCGATCACACAGGCCGGGTCCGATACGCCGTCGCCGTCGAACGGATTGGCCAGATCGTCATAGGCATCGCAGATCGCCGCCATCCGGCCCAGCAGACTGATCCCCTCGCCCGGTGCGCCTTCGGGATAGCCGGTGCCGTCCATCCGCTCGTGATGCTCGTAACAGGCGCGCACGACCGCCTCGTCAAAACCACCCATGGCCACGAAATCGCGCCCGAACAGCACATGCTCGCGCGCCGCCCGCTCGGGCAGGCTTTGCCAGTCGCCCTGCCATCCTTGCGGCAAGGGCAACAGCGCGATGCCGCTGTCCATCAGCAGGCCGACCAGACCCGCGTCATGCATCTGTTCATGCGACAGCTTCATCTGCCGCCCCAGCGAGATCATCAGCGCCGAGGTGGCCAGCGCATGGCGGAACAGATATTCCATATCGCGCTTGCACCGCATCAGGCCGTTAAAGGCATGGGGGTTGCGCTGGACCGAGGCGAAGACCGATTCGACCACAGGGGCCACCACATCTGCCTGAATCGCCTTGCCCAGCCGCGCCTCGATAAAGGCGCGCGAGATGACCTTGACGCCCATATCCGCGGCCTGTTCGGCGCGGCCGAATTCGCGGGCCATGCTGCGCGGGGTCAGAGCGTGGGCGGATTGGCGCTGGTCGGCCTTCTGCTCCTCCAGCAACATCTGGCGCCGCCGCCGGGGCGTGACCGGGGGCAGCGCGGCCAAGGCTTTACCCTCGGCCACATCGCATCCGCGCTCGGTATCGATGATCACGGCGGCCACATCGCTGGCCCTCAGCCGCGCCAGACGCTCCTCGTCCATCAGCAGAAACCGGCCCCGCCAGAACGGGTGGCTGAACCAGTTGCCCTCCAGTTTGTGGATGAACATGCCAAGTTGCGCCTGATGGGGATCAATCCGTTTGAGCATGGACCTGTCTGGACTTTTGTCTGGGTTGCGACGCGAGACTTTGCAATTGGCGACAAATTTCTAAAATCCGAAGGGGTTGGATCTAGGTAAAATACCTTGATGCCTGTTGCGCAAAACGCGCGGTCGGCGGCCTTGTTCGGCGCGGATTTCGCCCCAGCTGCGGGTGGTGCTGGTTATCGTCTGTTTAGCTTTCCGGCGGGGGCGGGCGACGCGGGGCCAATCAATTTTTATTCATTTTTCCTATTGCAACGCATTCGCATTTGCTCAATAGGCTCTTGCAACTTAATCGCAATAAGGAAAGCCCATGAACTCCGGCAGCAAACCTCTCCTGCTCGGCGCCGCATCGCTGATTGCGCCTGCCATCGCCAATCCCGCGCTGGCCGCCGAACAAACGCCCCAGCAGGCCGATCTGGGCAGCTTTGCCGTCACCGATACCGCCGTCACGGGCGGCTCCTATAAGGTCGAGCGCCAGTCCTCGCCCAAGGCGACCGCCGATCTGGTCGATACGCCCCGCTCGATCACGGTGGTGACGCGCCAGTTGCTGGAAGACACCTCCTCGACCACGCTGGCCGAGGCGCTGCGCACGGTGCCGGGCATCACGCTGGGTTCGGGCGAAGGCGGCAATCCGCTGGGCGACCGTCCCTTCCTGCGCGGTTCGGATTCGTCGAACGCGATCTATCTGGACGGCGTGCGCGATATTGCCGCCACCAGCCGCGAAACCTTTGCCGTCGAATCGATCGAAATCACCAAGGGTTCGGACGGCATCACCAATGGTTCGGGCAATGCCGGCGGCTCGATCAACATTGTCAGCAAAAGCCCCGAAAAGCGCCGCTTCATCAATGCGGACGCCACCTATGGCACCAAGGATTACAAGCGCTTCACGGCCGACATCAACCAGCCGATCAGCGATTTCGTCGGCCTGCGCGTGTCGGGCATGTATCACGATCAGGGCGTCGCGGGCCGCGATTACGTGTGGCAACGCCGCTGGGGCATCGCGCCCTCGATCAAGATCGGCATGAGCGGCCCAACCAGCCTGACGCTGGACTGGTATCACATGCAGTCGAGCGAATTGCCCGATCAGGGCATCCCCTATACCCGCATCGCCTCCAGCTTTGGCCCCGGCTATTACGAAGTCGCCCCTCTGGGTACCGATCCCTTCACCACGGCCAATGGCGGCACTGTCCAGCGCCGGCGCGGCACGTTCTACGGGCTGGTCAACCGCGATTTCCGCACCACCAACAGTGATGCCTTCACCGCCCGCTTTGAACACAAGATCAGCCCGGACGTCAAAATCCGCAACACCTTCCGCTACAGCAACACCGAGCAGGACTATCTCTGGACGCTGCCCGATGACTCGCGCGGCAACCTCTATTCCTATGGCACGATCTCGCGCCGGGTGAATGCGCGCTACAGCAAACAGGACGGGCTGGTGGATCAGCTCGACCTGTCGGGCAAGTTCAACACCGGCGGCATCCAGCACAGTTTCGCCGCCGGGCTGGAGTTCAACTGGCAAAAGTCGGCCATCGGCAATTACCTGTCCGACACCAGCGGCACGGCGGTGGCGCTGGCCATTGCCTGCCCCACGGCCACGACGGGCACCAACGGCATCTGCACCAGCGCGTCCAACCCCAATCCGTTTGATGCGTTCAACGTGCCCGTCGTCAAGGGCCCGAACAATTCCCAGACCTTCTCGGACTGGACCACGCTGTCGGCCTATGTGTTTGACACGATCACGCTGTCGGACAAGTGGATGATCAATCTGGGCGGGCGCTATGACCGCTATCTCACCCATGTCAGCGCCAGTTCGGCCGCGCCTTACACGGCGGCGCGCACATGGCAGCGCCGGGTGGACGATCTGTTCACCTATCAGGCCGGGCTGGTCTACAAGCCGCGCCCGAACGGCAGCTTCTATATCTCGACCTCGACGTCGGCCATCGCGCCCGGCTCGTTCCTGTCGCAGGGGCTTGAGGATAACACACTGACCGCCACCACCATCGGGGTGGACGCGCTCAAGGTGCAGAAGAGCACCACCTATGAAGCGGGCACCAAGTGGAACCTGTTTGACGAGAACCTGTCGCTCTCGCTGGCCGTGTTCCAGACGCGCACCACCAATGTCCGCGCCAATCTGGGCGACGGCACGGTGGGCTTTATCGGCGACAAGCGGGTGCGCGGCATCGAACTGGGCATCAGCGGCAATATCACCGACAAGTGGAGCCTGTTCGGCGGCTGGGCGCATATGCCCTCGGTCATGCTCAACGGCGGCTATACGCTGGTGAGCGGGGCCTATGTGCCCGCCGCCATCACCGGCAAGCGCGCGCCCAACACCCCGCTTGACAGCATCAGCCTGACCACGACCTACAAGGTCACGCCCAAGGTCACGCTGGGCGGCGGCGCGATCTATATGGGCAAGGTCTATGGCGGCTATGCCTATGGCAGCACGCCCGCAACGGTGCGCGCGGTCTATACGCCGTCCTACTGGCGCTTTGATGCCAATGCCGCGTATCAGTTGACCGACCATATCGGCGTCAAGGTCTCGGCGCTGAACCTGACCAACAAGCTCTATTACGATGCCACCTATGTCAGCCATTATGCCCATCAGGCGGCGGGCCGCACCATTCTGGCCAGCCTGAGCCTGAAGTATTGAGCATGAGCCATTCCCCGATGACGGTGGAAGAGTGGCAGGCGGTGCTGGCGGGGGAACCTGCCGGCGCCGCCGCTGCGCTGTTTGATGCGGCGCGCGGCGGGGACGCCCATGCCGCGCTGCATTACGGGCAATGCCTGCTGGACGGGCGCGGCGTGGCGCGCGATCCGCAAGGCGCCTTCCGCTGGTTCGTTCAGGCCGCACAATCGGGTCTGGCGCCCGCGATGAACATGGTGGGCCGCTGCCTCGATCAGGGCTGGGGCGTGGATGAGACGCCGCGCCTTGCCGCATCATGGTTTGCCGCCGCCGCCGACAAGGGCGATGTCTGGGGCCTCTACAATTACGCCACCGCGCTCTCACTGGGCCGGGGCGTGGCGCAGGACCGGGCGCAGGCGCTGGACCTGTTCCGCCGCGCCGCCGCGATGGGCCATCCAAAATCGCAAAACATGATCGGATCGTTCCACGAGGATGGCTGGGCCGTGCCGGTCAATCTGGACATCGCGGCCTATCACTATGCCCGCGCGGCCGAGGGCGGCGATTTTCGCGGCTGTTTCAACCATGCCCGCATGGAAATCGCGCATGGGCGGATGGATTCGGCAAAGCGCTGGCTGGCTGAGGCCGCGCGCCTTGGCCATGACCGTTTCCGCCGCCAGATGGTCCAATGGCTGAACGGGCGCGAGGAGGAAAGCCTGCGTCGGTTTGCCGACCAGATGCTGTCGACGGACTTGGCCACGGCATGACCAGGAAAAAGCATGGCGCCGCCAAACAATGGTGGCAGCGCCAATTTCACACATGGCACTGGATCAGCGCGGCGATCAGCCTGATCGGCATGCTGTTTTTCGCGATCACCGGGATCACGCTGAACCATGCGGGCGCCTTTGCCGCCAACCCCAAGGTGGTCGAACGCAGCGGGCAATTGTCGATCGGCGCGCTGGTGCTGCTGCGCATGCAGCATGCCCCCAACGCCCCCCTGCCCGCACCGGTGGCCAGCGCGGTCAAACAGGCCGTCCAAATCGATGTTGCGGGCCGCGATGCCGAATGGGCCGAGGATGCGATCACCGTCAACCTGCCCCGTCCGGGCGGCGACGGCTTTGTCTCGATCAACCCGGCCGATGGCGCGATTACGGCGGAACTGACCGACCGGGGCCTGCTCTCGCTGGCCAATGATCTGCACAAGGGGCGCAATGCGGGCGGGCCGTGGCTGTGGTTCCTCGACATTTTCGCGGGCGCCTGCGTGGTCTTTACGCTCACCGGCCTGCTGCTGTTGCACCTCCATTCCAAGCGCCGCCCCTCGACATGGCCGCTGGTGGGCCTGGGGCTGATCGTGCCGCTGCTGCTTGTCCATTTCCTTGTTCCCTAAAAGGAATATCCGATGAAACCCTCCTCCCTGCTTGCCCCCGTGCTGGCTCTTGCCCCGGCAAGCGCCATGGCCGGTTCGATCTCTATCGACCTGCCGCGCCTGTCGGTGGCCGAATATCACCGCCCCTATGTCGCCATCTGGATCGAGGGCGCAGGCATCCAGCCGCGCACCTTGGCCGTCTGGTATGACGCCGACCATCGCGGCGATCCGGGCACGAAATGGCTGTCGGACCTGCGCGGATGGTGGCGTGTGGCCGGGCGCAACATCGGCACGCCGCCCTCCGGCATTTCGGGCGCCACCCGCGCGCCGGGCCACCACACGATCCCCCTGCCCGCCGATCTGAAACCCGGCGCCTATACGCTGAAAGTCGAGGCCGCGCGCGAAACCGGCGGGCGCGAACTGGTCAGCATCCCCTTCACCCTGCCGCGCACCGGCGGCATGGGCGCGGGCAATGGCGCGGGCGGCGAAATCGGCGCGGTTGCCGTCACCCTCCCCTGATCCGTCTCTTCCCCACAGGAGCCTTCTCCATGGCCAATTTCATCATGTTCAAGTCGCTTGCCCTGCTGGTCGGCGCCTCTGCCCTCGCGCTGCCGATGACGGCTTCGGCTCATCGCCAGTGGCTTTTGCCGGTGGCCACCACCTATTCGGGCGAGGACCCGTGGGCCAGCATCGATGCCGCCGTTTCCAACGACCTGTTCTTTCCCGACCATTTCCCGATACAACTGGCCCAGATCAAAGTGACTGCGCCGGACGGCACAGCGGGCGCCATCGAACACGGCATCACCGCCCGCTATCGCAGCACTTTCGACGTTCACCTGACCCAGCCGGGCACGTGGAAGATCGGCACCGAGGGATTTAACGTGATGGGCAGCTTCAAGGTTGACGGCGTTGAAAAGCGCGTCGGCCGTCGCCCCGGCCCGCCGCCGGGCGCGATGGGGCCGGGCGGTGCTCCGGCCGGTACGCCGGGTGGTGCTCCGGGCCGCGCGCCGGTGGAATCGGTCGCGCTTGATGCCATCCCGGCCAATGCCACCGACCTGAAGCTGACCGAAGCGATCAGCCGCAACGAAATCTTCATCACGCGCGGCGCGCCCACCACCAATCTGTTCAAGCCCAGCGGCAAGGGTCTGGAATTCGATCCCATGACCCATCCCGACGATCTGGTGGCCAATGAACCGGGCAAGTTCCGCTTCCTGATCGACGGCCAGCCCGCCAAGGGTCTCAAGCTGACCGTCATTCCGGGCGGCAAGCGCTATCGCGATGCCGAGGGCGGCTATGATGTCACCACCGATGCCAATGGCGTGGCCACGGTCAAATGGACCGGCGCGGGCATGTATTGGATGACCATCAGCGCCACCGACAACAAGCCCGCCACCCCGCGCGCCACCGAGCGCCGGATGACCTATACCGCCACGGTTGAGGTGATGGCGCCCTGATGATCCGTGTCGCCCTGCCGCCAGTCATTGATGATAATGCCCTGCGCGGGCTGGACCCGAAGGCGCCCATGGTGGCGCTTTCGGGCCAGACCATGGGGACGGTCTGGCGGGTTCGCGCGGTTTGGCCCCAAGGCCTAGACTCGGCGGATTTGCGCGGGGCGATTGCCGCGCGGCTCGATGATCTGGTGCGGCGGATGAGCCATTGGCAGGCCGACAGCGAGCTTTGCCTTTTCAACAATTTGCAAGGCGGGGAATGGGCGAGCCTTTCGCCCGATTTCGCCCATGTGATGGCCGCCTCGCTCGATCTGGCGCAGGCCAGCGGGGGCGCGTTCAACCCGGCGATGGGGCGGCTGGTTGATCGCTGGGGCTTTGGTCCGCCCGGACCTGTGACCGCGCCGCCCGGTGATGGGGAGATCGCCACGCTGCGCCCCTGTTGCGATGTTTCGCGTCTGGCATGGGACAGTGCGGCGGGGCGCTTGCGCCAACCGGGAGGCGTGTCGCTCGACCTGTCGGGCATTGCCAAAGGCTACGGCGTCGATGCGCTGGCCGCGATGCTGCGCGCGATGGGGGTGCGGCATGGGCTGGTCGAGGTCGGTGGGGAACTGTTCGGCTGGGGCGTGCAGCGCGATGGCCAGCCATGGTGGGTCGATCTGGAAAATCCGATGGGCGTGATGCCCTTGCGAATCGCGCTGCATGGTCTGGCCGTGGCCACGTCGGGCACCTATGTGCGCGGCGGGCACAATCTCGATCCATCCACCGGTCGCCCGGCGCAAAGCGGGGTTCTGGCCTGCAGCGTGATCCATACAGAGGCGATGATCGCCGATGGCTGGGCCAGCGCGATGAGCGTGCTGGGGCCGGATCGCGGACGGGAACTGGCGGATCGACGGGGGCTTGCGGTGCGCTGGGTGATGGAGGACGGGGGCGAGGTGTTGAGCGCGACCTTGGTCGATATGATTGCGAATTAGATGCAATAAGCCTTGCTGGAGCGAGATACTTTTGCTAATCGTTAGCAATAGCGAGCATCCATGACCCCAAGAGGCAGCCCATGTACGCCTTCCGAGTGACCGACGAAGCCGAGTTTTCCGCCCATTACGGCCCGCTTGGCCATGAGGCGCGCGCCGGCTTTGCCGCTCCCGCATCGGCCGCCCCCTTTGTGCCCAGCGCCCGTTATGCCCAGCAGGCGCAGCGCCCCCGCGGCGGCGCGATGGTGGCATCGGCGCTGGCGATGGGCCTGCTGTTTTCCGCGATGGTCTGGGTCAATGTCGCCCCCCATGCCAAGCGCGAACATCATATCGTAACGATGGACCTGACCGCCCCGCCCCCGCCTTCCGCGCCGCAGAGCAAGCCGGTGGCCAAGGAGGTCGATATGCCGCAATTGCCCCAGGCCGTGGCCCAGCCCCAGCCCGAGGCCCCCACCCCGCCGCTGGCCGTGGCGATCGCCGTGGGTCAGGAGGCGGCAGCCCAGCCCCCCGCGCCGCCTGCTCCGCCCGCGCCCGCCCCGGTTGCCGCCGCCGCGCCCAAGGTGCCTGCGGGACCGGCCGAAGTGGGCGATCTGGGCGCGCGCATCCTCTCCTTCACCCCGCCCTCCTATCCGCTGGAATCGCGCCGGAATATGGAAGAAGGCACCGTCACGCTCGGCCTGCTGGTCGGCACGGATGGGCGCGTGGCCGAAATCTCGGTTACCAACAGCAGCGGCTTTCCCCGCCTCGACAAGGCCGCGCTGGAGGCTGTGCGCAAATGGCGCTGGACCCCGATGATGCGCGGCGGCGAGGCGGTGATGCTGCGCGGTTTCCTGAAAATTCCCTTCAGCCTCAGGAAGTAAGAAATTCCACCATTTGCTGGCCCAGTTCCTTCTGGGTCACGCTGCTCATATGCGTGCCGGGGATTTCGGCATAGCGCGCATTGGGCAGGGTCTGGGCCAGACGCGGGGCGCTGCCATTGTCATGGTCCACCGCGCCGCAAACCACCAAGGTGGGCATGGTGATCCCGGCCAGATCCGCAGGCGGCGTATCGTCCACCGATTGCAGCAGCAGTTCGGCGGCGCGCAGATCGACCTTTTGCGCCTTCATGAACTGTTGGGCGACATAGGCCGGATCGCCGTGCTTGATCGTGCCGTAACGCGCGATGGCGTCGAGGAAAAAGGCGCTGCGCCGCGCCCATCCCGCCAGCCCTTCCAGCCCCATGCCCGCCAGAATCAACCGGCGCGGTTCAAGCCCCGCCAGCACCGCACGCGTGGCCGTGCGCGAGCCGAGCGAAAAACCGCCCAGTTCAAAACCGCCCGGCTCCAGCCCCAGTTCGCGCACCAGCATCAGCGCATCGGTGACCAGCACATCCTCAGGGTAAGCGGTGGCGTCATGGGGCGCCTCGCTCATGCCATGGGCGCGCAGATCGGGCATGATGACCTCGAACCCGGCCTGCGCCAGCCTTTCGGCATGGCCATATTTGACCCAGTTGATCGCCGCCGAGGAAAACAACCCGTGGAACAGCAGCAAGGGCCGCCCGCTCCCTCCCGATGCAGGCCCCATCCGGTGGAGCGCCAGCCTCGTGCCTGCCCAACCGCGAAAATAGCTGGTGGTGACGGTTTCGGGCATGACGACATCCTCTTCGGGCGAATGGGCAAGGAGATCGCGATAGGCGCGGAAAAGCCAAAGGGGCAAGCGGCTTGTGCCAGCCGATGCCTGAAAATATTCATGGATCAAGGAAAGGCGCTCCAAAGGCGCGAGAGGAAACAGGGCGGGTTGCGCCCGCCCTGCATGATCTGTCGTCTGGTTCAGCAGCCGGTCAGCGAGGCGCCGGGCACATAGCGCGGGCCGAACATCGGCGAACAGGCGCGCGCTGCACTGGCGCGCTTGAGCCGGGCCGGGTCGATCTGGCCGCTCTTGGCGGTATCGGCGCGGTCAAAGGCGGTTTCCATATAGGCGACGAAGGCTTCGCGCGTGACCTTGCCATCGGCATCGCGCGGCACATGCGGCAGGATCTCGGCCAGCGCGATGTCACCGGCAGCAGCGGCATTGGCCTGCGAGGCGCCGGCAAGGGCCAGAACCACAGCAGCGAGGCCCAAACGGATATTCATAACTCCTCCTATGCGAAAGTCCCCACCCCCGCGCGGCGCGACCTAGCTTTTCGGACAGGCGTCCGGTATGCGTAATTCTGCTCATGCATTTTTTGTCCGCTTCTCGGTCATTTAGCCTAAAGTCGGGCTATGCCTGACGCGCGCATCGCCCCGTCGCGTGGAACCATCGCCTCACCGGACTCTTTTTTTGGGCATGGTCCATGTTCGAGAGGAGTTGACCCATGAAGCCGCTTCACAGCACGCTGCTCGCCGCCACTATGTTGGCCGTGGCATGGAGCACCCCGGCCATGGCCGAGGGCAAGGCCGACCGCGCGAAAAAGGCCATTGCCGTGGCCGAGGCCAAGATCAGCGCCGCCGATACCGCAGGCGCGGACACGCTGCTGGCCGTTGATCAGGCCAAGGCCAAGCAGGCATTGGCCGATGCGCGCGAGGACCTTTCAGCCGGGCGCAAGGAAGAGGCAATTGAAACCGCCAATCATGCCGCAATGATCGCCGATGCCAACCTTGGCCAGGCCCAGCGCATGAAGGCCGAGCACACCGCCGCCCGCGTCGAGGCGGCCAAGACCGATGCCGCCATCGCTCAGGCGCAGGCCAGCGAGGCAACGCAGCAGGCCGCAGCCCAGCAGGTGGCCGCCGCCAATGAGCGCGCCGCCAATGCCGAACAGGCCGCCCAAGCCGCCCAGCAGGAAGCCATGGCCGCCCGCGCCAGCGCTCAGGCCGCCATGGAGCAGAAAGCCGCCGTGGAAACCACAGTGACCACGCAGAACACCGGGCGCGTGGCCGCCAGGAAGGTGGTGCGGACGCGGGTTGTGAAAAAGCCCGCGCACAGCACCCGTGTCACAGGCCCTGTGGCCACCACGACCACTACAGTGACCCAGCGTGTGAATTAAGCCCCGCAAATGCAAAGGGGTGGGACAGGTCGCGCCTGTCCCACCCCTTCATTTTGGCCGTGAATGGCGCGCCGATCAGCCCTTCTTGAGGTGACGGCGGCCCAGCAGTTCGGCGATCTGCACCGCGTTCAGCGCCGCGCCCTTGCGCAGGTTGTCCGAAACGCACCACAGCGACAGGCCGTTTTCGACGGTGCTGTCTTCACGCACGCGGCTGATGAAGGTGGCATAATCGCCCACGCATTCCACCGGCGTCACGTAGCCGCCGTTTTCGCGCTTATCGACCAGCATCACGCCGGGGGCTTCGCGCAGGATGTCCTGAGCTTCGGCGGCGCTGATCTCGTTTTCGAATTCGATGTTCAGCGCTTCGGAGTGGCCGATGAACACCGGCACGCGCACGCAGGTTGCCGTCAGCTTCACCTTGGGATCAAGGATCTTCTTGGTTTCGGCCACCATCTTCCATTCTTCCTTGGTGTAGCCGTCATCAAGGAAAACGTCGATGTGCGGGATCACGTTGAAGGCGATCTGCTTGGTGAACTTCTTGGCCTCGACCGGATCGCCGACAAAGATCGCGCGGCTCTGTTCGAACAGCTCGTCCATGCCTTCCTTGCCCGCGCCCGACACCGACTGATAGGTGGCGACCACGACGCGCTTGATCTTGGCCTTGTCGTGCAGGGGCTTGAGAGCCACAACCATCTGCGCGGTCGAGCAGTTGGGGTTGGCGATGATGTTGCGCGCCTTATAGCCGTCGATGGCTTCCGGGTTCACCTCGGGCACGATCAGCGGAACGTCCGGGTCCATGCGATAGAGCGACGAATTGTCGATCACCACGCAGCCCTGCGAGGCGGCCTTGGGGGCATAGATCTTGGTGGGCGCGCTGCCTGCGGCAAACAGGGCGATGTCCCAGCCGGTGAAGTCGAAGTGTTCGATGTTCTGAACCTTCAGCTTCTTGCCGGTTTCGCCGAAATCGATCTCGGTGCCCTGCGAACGGGGCGAAGCCACCGCCGCGATTTCGGCAATGGGGAATTCCCGCTCGGCAAGGATGTTGAGCATTTCGCGGCCCACATTGCCCGTGGCGCCAACGACGACAACCCGATAACCCATGTCATTCACTCCTGCGGCCCAAACGGGGCCCGTTTCACGCGGCCTGAGACGCAAAGCCGCATTACAACAACTGGCTAGAGAATTACGGCGGCGTCACTCCATGCCGTGCCAGGAAAGCGAAAATCGTGTTCCAGAGATGGACGCTGACCTTTGGCCCGCCCACGCGGTGGGTATGGCCGGGATAGAGCATCATCTCGAAAGGTGTGGCCTCGTTCTGCATCTTGGCGATCAGCGCCGAGGA
This sequence comes from Novosphingobium humi, assembly GCF_028607105.1. Classification (GTDB taxonomy): domain Bacteria; phylum Pseudomonadota; class Alphaproteobacteria; order Sphingomonadales; family Sphingomonadaceae; genus Novosphingobium; species Novosphingobium humi. The sequence continues at coordinate 2,248,526 of NZ_CP117417.1, forward strand.
GTTTTCAAAGACCACATTGTCATCCGACAATCCGTGGATCAGCAGCAGCGGATCGCGGATCACATCGGATTTATCAATGGCGTCCGAAGCCTTGTAGGCGGCAGGAACCTGCCGCGGGTCGCCCATATAGCGCTCGGTATAGTGGGTGTCGTACAATTCCCACTTCGTCACCGGCGCGCCGGAAATCCCGGCGGCAAAGGCACCCGGATGCGCCTCCAGCAGCTTGAGCGTCATATAGCCGCCATAGGACCAGCCATAGGTGGCGATCTTGCTGGCATCCACGAAGGGCAGGCTCTTGAGGTAATCGGCCCCGGCGATCTGGTCGGCCACCTCGACCGTGCCCATCGCCTGCCAGATCTGGCTTTCAAAATCGACGCCCCGGTTCGCGCTGCCCCGGTTGTCGATCTCGAAATAGATATAGCCCTTGGCCACGATGGCCTGCGCCAGCGCGCCCGACCAGCCCTTGTTGACCACCTGAACATGCGGGCCGCCGTAATGTTCAAAGAACACCGGATAGCGCTTGCCCCGCTCCATCACCGGCGTAATCATCTTCCAGTGCAGGTCGCTGCCGTCCTGCGCCTTGATCGTGCCGAAAGTGGGTGCGCGATGGGCGGCAAGGAAGGGCGCGTAGGGATGACCCGCATCCACGCGGTTTTCCTCAACCCACGCAAGGCGCCGCCCCGTGCCATCCGCCAGATAAGTCTGCGCAGGCTGGTTCTGGGCGCTGCGCGTCACCACCAGCGTCTGCCCGGCGCGATCCATGCTCGCGCTGTTCATATAGGCCGGATCGGTCAGGCGCTTCGGCTCGCCCGGATGGTTGTAATCCAGCGAATAAACCTGATGGGCCAGCACATCGTCCTTGGTGGCGGTGAAAAAGAGCCTGCCGCCCTTTTCATCCACCCCGTCCAGCGAAGTCACCATCCAACGCCCATGAGTGAGCTGCCGCCACTTGCCGCCAGACAGACGATAGAGATGGCCAAAACCGTCCCGCTCGCTCCACCAGATCAGGCTGCCATCACGCAGGAAGCGGTAATTGTCGGTCAGGTTGATCCAGCTCTTCGCGCGCGCAGTTTCGGTAAACAGCACCTCGGACTTGCCCGTGGCCGGATCGACCTTGAGCATGTCGAGGCGGGTCTGCGCCCGATCCTCGCGCTGGACATAGAGCGTCTTGCCATCGGGCGCCCAATCGACGCGGGCCAGATAGATGTCGGGGTCCGAGCCAAGATCGACCTTGACCGGCCCCTTTTGACCATCAACGCCGTCATCGGGGCTGACGACATAGAGCGACACTTCGGCATTGGGCGTGCCCGCAGCCGGATAGCGCTGGTCAAAGGTCTTGGTCCCGGTCGCGCCAATAGCCGCGCGGGTGACAACGCCCACACGGGCCTCGTCGAAACGTTCAACCGCCACATGCTTGTCATCGCCCGACCACCATGCGCCGGTCAGGCGGGCCATTTCCTCCTGCGCGACAAATTCGGCCTCGCCCCAATGGACGGTCGAGCTGGTTTCGGCGGGCGTGATCGCGCGCGGGGCGCCGCCATCAACCGGCACCACCCAGAGGCGGCGGTCACGGACAAAGGAGACGAAACCGCCGCGCGGGCTGAGGCGCGGGTTGAGCGCATCGCCCCCCACCCCTTCGACCTTGCGCACCGAACCATCCAGCCCCGCCAGCAACAAATCGCCATCGAGCGGCACCAGCACGCTCTTGCCGTCGGCCGCCCAACTGTAGGTGACGATGCCCTTGAGGTCGCCGATCCGCTGACGCTCGCGCTGCATCTTCTCCGCTTCGGACAAGGCGCGGCCCGACGACAGCTTTTCGGAATCGACCAGCATCCGCCACTGCCCGTTCTGGCGGTCATAGCCCCACAGATCATAGCGTTCGCGGTCATTGGCGCGGTTGCGCAGCAGCGTCAGATAGCGCCCGTCCGGCGACAGCTTGACCCCGCGCGGCGCGGGGCCATTGAGCGAAGGGCTGGCAAACACCCGCTCGAACGTCAGCCCAGCGGCGGCAGGCGCGTTCACAGCAACCCCCTGCGCAAAAGCGAGGGGCGCAGGCACGAGTGCCGCTGCAGCAAGCAGGAGAGCGGGAAAGCGCATGGCAAGGAGAGAAACCTGTCGAAGTATTGGAGATAAGGCGCGCAAGCAAAAGGGCGCCCCGGCTGTCTTGGCCGAGGCGCCCTTTCACGATGTTCCGCTGGTTGGCTGGGGAACTGCTGTTCCGGCTCAGCCCGCCGTGCGGGGGTCGCGGCGCTCGGCGATACGTGCGCGTTTGCCGGTGCGGCCGCGCAGATAGTACAGCTTGGCACGACGCACGACACCGCGGCGGACCACGGTAATCGATTCGATGTTGGGCGAGTAGAGCGGGAATACGCGCTCCACGCCTTCGCCGAACGACATCTTGCGCACGGTGAAGTTCGAGTTGATGCCGCGGTTCGAGCGAGCGATCACCACGCCTTCATAGGCCTGAACGCGGGTGCGGTCGCCTTCGATAACCTTCACGCCGACGCGCAGCGTGTCGCCAGCGCGGAATTCCGGAATTTCCTTGCCCGTAGCCGAAAGCGCCTTGGCGATTTCTTCGGCTTCGATCTGCTGAATCAGGTTCATTGACCCAAATCCTTCGTTTTGCGCCGCGCGCCAGAGGCAGACTGACCCGAAGCACCACCGTAGCGCTCCCAAAGGTCGGGCCTGCGTGACCGAGTATCGTCGAGCGCCTGTTGTTTCCGCCAGGCATCGATCTTTCCATGATCCCCCGATCGCAGCACTTCAGGGATCAATCGCCCTTCCCAATCATTGGGTCGGGTATAGTGGGGATATTCGAGCAATCCGTTTTCGAACGACTCATCATCCCCACTAGAGGCCGCGCCCATTACGCCGGGAAGCAGCCGAATGCAAGCATCCAGAAGCATAATTGCCGCAGGTTCGCCGCCGGAGAGGATAATATCGCCGATCGAAACCTCCTCGACATCGCGTCCGGCGAAAATCCGCTCGTCAAACCCTTCAAATCGCCCGCAAAGTACGATCACCCCCGGCCCGGCGGCCAATTCGCGCACGCGCGCCTGAGTCAGGGGCCGCCCGCGCGGCGTCATGGCGATGACGGGCCGCCCCATCGGCCCATTCGCGCGCGCATGGTCGATCGCGCGCGCCAGCACATCGACTTTCAGCACCATCCCGGCCCCGCCGCCCGCAGGCGTGTCGTCCACGGTGCGGTGCTTGTCCTGTGCAAAGTCGCGGATCTGCACCGCGTCAATGGCCCACTTGCCCTCCTCACGCGCGCGGCCGGCAAGGCTGACCCCCAGCGGGCCTGGGAACATGTCGGGATAAAGCGTCAGGACGGTGGCGGAAAAGCTCATGGCGCCCCCATGCCCCCTGCGCCGCCGGTCTGCAAGGGGCATCGGGTCTCAACGGCGGCGAATGCGCAGCCTGTGCAGCGCCTCATAGGGGGTGCCCGCCAGAACCTCGGTGCCGAACAGGGCGACCGCGATCTGGACCTGCTCGCCATCGCGGCGCAGGTTGCGCGCCTCGCGCCGCGCGCGCGCCAGCACGCGGCTGCCGCCCCTTGTCCGCCGGTCGATGGTAGCGCAGCGCACCACCCCGCCCAGCAGGGCCGCCAGCACAAGCCACCCAAGATAAGGCACCGGCCGATGATGAAGCAGGCCCGCCTCCCAGCGGATCGCGCCAAACAGCAGCACCAGCACATAGGGCAGACAGGCCCAGCCGCGAATCTGCCACCATTCCGCCCGGTCCAGCCACAGACCGCGCGCGATGAGGCGCAGTTCGACCCAATGGACCGCGCTCCACAGGCTGGTCATGAGCATCGCCCAGTCCGTTCCGGGCGGCAGGCCAAGCACTGCCACCTCGGCCCGGCTGATGCCCGCCGTGGGGCGCAGCGGCTCGAAATGGCGGTCATCGCGCAGCGCCAGATGCCCCGCCTGCATCAGCCCCACCACCAGCGTTTCGGCATAGCGCGTCGGCCCGCCCGCCAGACAGGCCAGTTCAAAAGGATGTTGCAACGCCAGCATTCTGCCATCGGGGCGCAACCAATGCGGCAGCACCCATGCCATCGCCGCCGCCGCCAGCAGCAACGCGGCATAGATCGCGAGAAACTGCTCCCCGCTCAATTGAAACGGGTCCAACCCCGCCATGATCCCTCCTCATCCGCCATCCGGCGGCGAAGACCCCAGCGAGTCTTTAACCTTCAAACCAGCACGGTACAATCATGCATTTGGGATAAGGAGGTTTTGGCAAAACAACGGCATAAGTGTTCAGGGTTCGAACCAGACTCCCCGGTCGAGCACCGCCGCAATATGGCCGATTTCCAGCCGTTCCAGTCCCTGAACCTGATGCAAACCGCGTGATCGGGCACGAAACAGCCAACACAGCAGCAGCCAGGGCAAGCCGAAAATGGCGAGGCAACCCACACCTTCACGGTCATCGGCAAAGCGCGCCCACGGCCAATCCCAGACCCACTCGCCATAGCGATCGGCCAAGGCCATTATGAATTCCATGATGTCATCGCAGTAAAGCCCGAGATCCTGCGACACGGCCATATCCGGCCATACGCGCCGCAAACCGGACAGATCCTGCGCCAAGGCGGCAATCTCCGCCTCGCGCTCGGTCACCCGACGTAGGCGTCCTCGATCAGCACCCGCGTCTCGTCCCATTCGGGCACGGCCTCGGCGCGCATAGGCACCATGAAGCGGTGGCTCTTGCCGTCTTCGCCCGCGGGCGTCTCGATTTCCAGAATGTCGCCCGCGCCGAAATTCTCGACCGCAACCACCGTGCCCAGCATCGCACCCGAGGTGGATTGGGCCGCCAGACCCAACAGGTCGGCGTAATAATACTCGCCCGGCGCCAGCGGCGGCATGGCCGAGCGGGGGACCGTCAGCGCCGTCCCGCGCAATTTTTCCGCCGCTGTTCGATCAGGGACTTCGGCAAAGCGGGCCAGAGCGCCCCCCTTGCCGTCATCCTTGATCGATTTCAGCGTCAGCGTGCCATTGTTGAAGGTCTGGTAGCCCTTGAGCGCGGCCACACCTTCACCAAACAGCTTGAGACGAACCTCGCCCGTGATGCCATGGGCCGCCGCAACAGCGGCCATTGTCACGGGCCGGCTCATTATTCGGCAGCAGCCGCTTCAGCAGCTTCAGCGGCCTTCTTGGCCTTGTCTTCGGCGCGTTCCTTGGCCTTCTTGCCGGGTTCGGCCTTGTTCGGGTTGTTGGTGGGGGCGCGTTCCTTCAGACCGGCCTTGTCCAGCAGGCGGGCAACGCGGTCGGTCGGCTGTGCGCCAACGCCCAGCCAGTACTTCACGCGGTCTTCGATCAGACGCACGCGGTCTTCGCTGTCCTTGGCGAGCAGCGGGTTGTAGGTGCCGACCTGCTCCAGGAACTTGCCATCGCGGGGCGCGGTCGAATTGGCAACAACGATTTTGTAGTAGGGGCGCTTCTTGGAGCCGCCACGCGAGAGACGCAGAGAAACCGACATTTTCTTACCTTTCCAATAAATTCGAATTATTTCTTGAGAAACTTTGTGAAATCGGGAGCACCCGCGCCAAGACCAGGAAGGCCGCCGGCACCGGGGCCGCCAAGACCGCCCATGCCACCCTTGCCAAACAGAGCGGCCAGGCCCTTGAGCCCGCCCATCTTCTTGATCTGCTTCATCGCCTTTTCCATCTCCTGATGCATTTTCAGGAGCTTGTTGACTTCCTGCACCTGCGTGCCGGAGCCATTGGCGATGCGGATCTTGCGCTTGGCGTTGAGCAGTTCGGGGCGTGCGCGTTCCTTGGGCGTCATCGAACCGATGATCGCATCCATGCGCAGCAGTGTACGGTCGTTCATCCCGCTGTTGGCCATGGCGGCCTGCGCCTTCTTCATGCCCGGCAGCATACCGGCCAACATGCCCAGCCCGCCCATCTTCTGCATCTGGCGCAGCTGGGTGCGCAGGTCGTTCATATCGAACTGACCCTTGGCCATACGCTCGGCCAGCTTTTCGGCGTCCTCGGCCTCAACTGCCTGCGCCGCCTTTTCCACCAGGCTGACGATATCGCCCATGCCCAGGATGCGGCCCGCCACGCGGCCGGGATTGAACACCTCGATCTGGTCGAGCTTTTCGCCCATACCGGCAAACTTGATCGGCTTGCCCGTGACCGCGCGCATCGAAAGCGCCGCACCGCCGCGCGCATCGCCATCCATACGGGTGAGGATCACACCCGTCAGATCGACTTCGCCCGCAAAGCTCTGCGCAACGTTTACCGCGTCCTGACCGGTCAGCGAATCGACGACCAGCAGCGTTTCCTTCGGGGTCGAGATGGCGGCCACCGCCTTCATCTCTTCCATCAGCGCGGCATCGACATGCAGACGGCCCGCCGTGTCGAGCAGCAGCACGTCCACAGCCTGAAGCTTGGCCGAATTGATCGCGCGTTCGGCGATCGCCGTCGGCATCTGGCCCGAAATGATCGGCAGGGTCGAAACGCCCACCTGCTCGCCCAGAACGGCCAACTGTTCCTGCGCGGCGGGGCGGTTGACGTCGAGCGACGCCATCAACACCTTCTTGCCGTGCTTTTCTTTCAGCAGCTTGCCGAGCTTGGCCGTGCTGGTGGTCTTGCCCGACCCTTGCAGGCCGACCATCATGATGACCACCGGCGGCGCGGCGTTCAGATCGAGACCGGGGACATCCTGCCCGCCCAGCATCTCGACCAGCGCGTCATTGACGATCTTGACGACCTGCTGACCGGGCGTGACCGACTTGAGCACATTTTGCCCAACGGCCTTCTCGGTCACATCGTCGATAAACCGGCGCACCACCGGCAGGGCCACGTCGGCTTCGAGCAAGGCGATGCGCACTTCGCGCATCGCATCGCGCACATCCTGTTCCTTGAGCGCACCGCGCCCCTTCAGCCGATCAAAGACCGAGCCAAGGCGATCAGACAGAGCGTCGAACATCAGCCAACCCCAACAGTAGCGCAAAATTACGCCAAAAACGCCGATGGGCGAAACCTCGCCGATCAGCGCATATTCCCATCAAGCGAAAAACGCCGGCGGACGTAAATTCGTCGGCCAGCGTAACGCTTCATGAAGCGATACTTTCCCTTTGGTGGAGCCTAGCGGGATCGAACCGCTGACCTCCTGCATGCCATGCAGGCGCTCTCCCAGCTGAGCTAAGGCCCCGAACCAATGGGTATGTGTTTGAATGGTGGAGCCTAGCGGGATCGAACCGCTGACCTCCTGCATGCCATGCAGGCGCTCTCCCAGCTGAGCTAAGGCCCCATTCATTCAATAAGCTAGGCATCCCTGGGTGGTTTGCTTCGCTTCCGCCTCGTCGGCGGGCCGCCCCACTAGGACGACCCCGGAACCTTGGCAAGAACTTTTTTCGAGAAATTTCATTTTTCTGAAAAAAGCCCCGCCAAGGTTCCGGACAAGAGCTTACACTTCGTCGGGCTCTTCATCATGGCCCGACACGCCCAGGTCGTCATCGCCGCCCAGGTCGACATCATTGTCCGGCGAATCGCCGTCATCATCGATGTCCAGATCCTCATCGGCCAGATCGCCGTCGGCCACCTCATCGGCGTCCTTCTTCTGGATTTCCTCAAAGGGAATCGGCTGCTTGCTCTTGAGCACGGGTTCGGGAACCCAGGCATAGCCGCATTCGATGCAAGTGACGGGATCGTCCTTGCCCAGATCGTAAAAGCGGGTGCCGCACTTCGGGCAGCCGTGCTTGGCGCCCCATTCTGGCTTGACCATGCTATTCCTCATGTCTGCCCCAGCCAAAGCGGCGGGCGGTATCCATTGCTATGCGTAACTGGCGCGAAGGGCCATATGACGGCCCTGCCATGCTCTGGCGCCTTGCCATAGAGCCCCCGCGCTGTCAAAAGCCGCGCGCTTCTGACGGGTGCCTGCCCGTGACGCAAGCCTTTTTCGCATTCCCAGTCTTCTTAGCCCCAAGGAATCTGTCCGTGAGCGCCTCTGCCACCCCCCGCCCCCGCCGTTTCATGCCCACAGGCGCGCTGACCGGCACGATCCGCGTCCCCGGCGACAAGTCGATCAGCCACCGCTCGATCATGCTGGGCGCGCTGGCGCTGGGCGAAACGCGGGTCACGGGCCTGCTGGAAGGCGAGGATGTGATGTCCACCGCCGCGGCCATGCGGGCTATGGGCGCGAAAATCGAGAAAACCGATGATGGCGAATGGATCATCAACGGCGTGGGCGTAGGCGGCCTGCTGCAACCGGAAACCGCGCTCGACATGGGCAATTCGGGCACCTCGACTCGCCTGCTGATGGGCCTTGTCGCTTCGCATGGCATCACCGCCACCTTTGTGGGCGATGCCTCGCTGTCGAAGCGCCCGATGGGCCGCGTGATCGATCCGCTCTCCACCATGGGTGCGGATTTCACCTCCACCGAGGGTCGCCTGCCGCTGACCATGCGCGGCGCATCGCCTGCCGTGCCGATCACCTATCGCCTGCCCATGGCCAGCGCGCAGGTCAAATCGGCGGTGCTGCTGGCGGGCCTCAATACGCCGGGCATCACCACCGTGATCGAGCCGGTGCCCACCCGCGACCATTCCGAGCGGATGCTGCGCGGCTTTGGCGCGAATCTGACCGTCGAGGTCGATGAGGAAGGCACGCGCACCATCCAGATCCACGGCCCCGCCGAACTGAAGGGTCAGACCATCGTGGTGCCGGGCGACCCCTCCTCCGCCGCCTTCTTCATCGTCGCCGCGCTCACCGTTCCGGGCAGCGATGTGCTGATCGAAAACGTCGGCCTCAACCCCACCCGCGCCGGGATTGTCACGGTCCTGCGCCAGATGGGCGGCAGCATCGAGGAAGTGAACCCCCGCGAAGTGGGCGGCGAACCGGTGGCCGATCTGCGCGTGCGCCATTCGCAATTGCATGGCATCGAAGTCGATCCCGACATCGTGCCCAGCATGGTCGATGAATTCCCCGTCCTCTTTGTCGCCGCCGCGCAGGCCAAGGGCCGCACCGTTACCAAGGGCCTTGAGGAACTGCGCGTCAAGGAAAGCGACCGCATCACGGTGATGCGCGTGGCGCTGGAACTGGCGGGCGCGAATGTGCAGGAAACCGAGGACGGCCTCATCATCGAAGGCACGGGCGGCGCGCCCCTCCCCGGCACGTCGGGCGCTATCCATGTCGCCACGCATCTGGACCACCGCATCGCCATGAGCATGGCCATCGCCGGGCTCAACAGCATGAACGGCGTGGCCATCGACGACACCAGCCCGATCGCCACCAGCTTCCCCAATTTCGAGGCGCTGCTCGCCAGCCTGGTGGCCGGATGAGCCTGATTACCGGAATCCCTGAAGAGGTTGCCACCGCCTGCGGTTTTGCGGGCATGGCGCTCTGCGTTTTTGCCTATGGCTATACCACGGCCTTTACCGGCAAGACGCGCGAGCCCAATCCGTTTGTCCAGCATGGCGCCAATCTGGCCGGCGCGCTGCTGCTGGTGATTTCGCTGCTGGTCGATACCAATCCGGCCTCGCTGGCGCTGGAAAGCCTGTGGTCGGCCATCGCCTTTGTCGGCCTTGTCCGCGCCATCATGGCCAAAGGAAAAAACGCATGATCATCGCCGTCGACGGCCCGACCGCTTCGGGCAAGGGCACCATCGCCAAGGCGCTGGCCGCGCATTACGGCCTGCCGCATCTGGACACCGGGCTGCTCTATCGCGCGGTGGGGCGGCAAGTGGCGACAAATGGCGGCAATCCCGACGATGCGGGCGATGCGCTGGCGGCCTGCGGCTTTGCCGACGGCTTGCTCGACGATCCCGAATTGCGCTCCGAGGCTTCGGGCGGGCTGGCCAGTCGGGTCTCGGTGCATCCCGCCGTGCGTCAGGCGCTCTATGAACGCCAGCGCGCCTTTGCCACGCAAAGCGGCGGGGCGGTGCTGGACGGGCGCGATATCGGCACGGTGATCGCGCCCGAAGCCACGGCCAAGCTGTTCGTGATCGCCAGCGTGGGCGCACGGGCCGCGCGCCGCCATGCCGAAATGCTGTCGCAGGGGCGCGATGTGGCGCTGGCCGACATTGAGGCCGACCTGGCCGCCCGCGACGAACGCGACCGCAATCGCAGCGCCGCCCCTTTGCGCCCGGCGCCCGATGCGATCACCCTCGACACATCCGATCTGGGGCGCGAGGCGGCGATTGCCGCCGCCATCGCGCTGGTCGAACAGATGCGCTGCCTTAGTGGTGAAACACCTTAGTGGTGAAATTGGGCCTGCGTGACCTGGGCCTCCTTGGCCACGGTCTTTTTCTTGGCCGCGCTCTTGGAATGATGGCGCTTCTTGTTCTTCGATTCCAGCTTGTGCAGCCGCGCCTTCAGCACGGCCACCTGTTCACGCGCGGCGCGGGCATCAGCGGCGGCCGCGGCGGCCAGTGAATTGGCCGAACTGGCCGAATTGCCTGCGTTTTGCGCGGCCATATTGGCGGCATCGGCCGCGCTTTGCGCCCGGCCCGAGGCCGCAAGGGCATTGTCGGCCGTGCCCTGCGCGCGCGATGCGGCGCCATTGCCTTGCTGGGCGCTGGCATAGGCTTCATCGGCGCGCGCCTGCGCCCGCTTGACCGAACCGGTCGTCGCGCAGCCCGAAAGCGCGAGAGACGCCGCCACCAGACCCGTCCCCATCAGGCCCAAAGAAATACGCATGGGTTCTCCTCCTTCACAAAGCTTCCATCCAGTGGAAATCTGAACAGACCGCTGCGGTCCTGTGCGGAAAATGAACGGAGCGGCAAACCTCGCTGGTCCGCCCCCGGCGCGAGACGAACCGTGTTGTCGCGCCCATCGCCACCTGTACCAAGGATCAGGTGGCGGACGGTATTTTCCTTGCCTTTCGCGCCCGATTGGCCTAGTCGCCGCCGGTCTGCCCGTGGCCTTGGCTGCGGGCGGGTGCTGTGGATGGCATCCGGCCTCCATGGCGGTTCGGCCCTTTTTGGCCCGGCCATCGCATGGTGCGATGCCGGAGGAAAGACCGGCGGACGGAGCACCCCTCCCAACCGCCTGGCCGGAAGAACGTTAGACTTGAAGGACTCTTTTATGAGCACCCCGACCCGCGACGATTTCGCGGCTCTCCTTGACGAATCGCTTGGCGGCGCCGCCAACGGTGGCTTTGAAGGCCGCGTAGTCAAGGGCACCATCACCGCTATCGAAAACGACAAGGCCGTCATCGACGTAGGCCTTAAGAGCGAAGGCCGCGTTCCGCTGCGCGAATTCGCCATGGCCGGCCAGCCCCACGGTCTGAAGGTCGGCGACGAAGTCGAAGTCTTCGTTGACCGCGTCGAAAACGCCGACGGCGAAGCCATGCTCAGCCGCGACCGCGCCCGCCGCGAAGCCGCCTGGGACAAGCTTGAAAACGAATTTGGCGAAGGCAAGCGCGTTGAAGGCGTCATCTTCGGCCGCGTCAAGGGCGGCTTCACCGTCGACCTCGACGGCGCCGTGGCCTTCCTGCCCGGCTCGCAGGTCGACATCCGCCCCGTGCGCGACGTCACCCCGCTGCTCGACGTTCCCCAGCCGTTCCAGATCCTCAAGATGGACCGTCGCCGTGGCAACATCGTCGTGTCGCGCCGCGCCGTTCTGGAAGAGACCCGCGCCGAACAGCGCAGCGGCCTGATCCAGAACCTGTCGGAAGGCCAGATCATCGACGGCGTCGTCAAGAACATCACCGATTACGGTGCGTTCGTTGACCTGGGCGGCATCGACGGCCTGCTGCACGTCACCGACATGAGCTACAAGCGCGTGAACCACCCGAGCGAAGTGATCGCCATCGGCGACACCGTCCGCGTGCAGATCGTCCGCATCAACCAGGACACGCAGCGCATCAGCCTGGGCATGAAGCAGCTGGAATCGGATCCGTGGGATGGCGTTGCCGCCAAGTACCCGGTTGGCGCCAAGCTGCGCGGCACCGTGACCAACATCACCGAATATGGTGCGTTTGTCGAACTGGAAGCCGGCATCGAAGGTCTGGTCCACGTTTCGGAAATGTCCTGGACCAAGAAGAACGTCCACCCCGGCAAGATCGTTTCGACCTCGCAGGAAGTCGACGTGCTGGTGCTGGAAGTCGATTCGGACAAGCGCCGCATCAGCCTCGGCCTCAAGCAGGCCCAGCAGAACCCGTGGGAAGCTTTCGCAGAGCGTCACCCTGTTGGTTCGAGCGTCGAAGGCGAAGTCAAGAACGCCACCGAATTCGGCCTCTTCATCGGTCTGGACGGCGAAGTCGATGGCATGGTCCACATGTCGGACATCGCCTGGGGCATCTCGGGCGAAGACGCGCTGGCGCTGCACCGCAAGGGTGAAAGCGTCAAGGCGATCGTTCTGGACGTGGACATCGAAAAGGAACGCATCAGCCTGGGCATCAAGCAGCTCGAAAAGGGCGCCCCGGCTGCCGGCGGCGTTTCGACCGCTGCTGGTTCGAACCTGAAGCGCAACGAAGTTGTCACCGTGACCGTGCTCGAAGTGCGTGACGGCGGCCTCGAAGTGCAGGCTGGCGACGATGGCGCCACCGGCTTCATCAAGCGTTCGGATCTGGGTCGCGACCGCGACGAACAGCGCCCCGACCGCTTCCAGGTCGGTCAGAAGATCGACGCCATGGTCACCGGTTTCGACCGTTCGAAGAAGCCCAGCTTCTCGATCAAGGCGCGTCAGCTGCACGAAGAAAAGGAAGCCGTCGAACAGTACGGTTCGTCGGATGCCGGCGCTTCGCTGGGCGACATCCTGGGCGCCGCTCTGAAGGCCAAGCAGTAAGCTTGATCCTTCGGGCTTAGCCTGAAAACAAAGACCCGCTCGGAGCGATCCGGGCGGGTTTTTTGTTGTTTGGGTGAAAAGAAGAGTTGAATGCGAGAGTCTAGACCCTCGCGCTCCCATAACTGTCTTCGTTGCACCAAGGGTTCACCTTTGCACCCAGCCCGCCGCGCTGCAGGCTTTAAAAGCGGCTTCGCCGCATGGCACCACCCCGCCAACGAAACACCCCCGGTATCGGGATTGCAAAGGGCTTTCGCCCTTTTCCCGCCGGAGGCATAAGTCCTTCCCGAATCCCCGCTACAGGACCGCGCTGATGCCCCTCCAGATCCACCAATTCCCCTGCCTTTCCGACAATTACGGCTTTCTGCTGCATGATCCCGCTTCGGGCGAAACGGTGTGTATCGACACGCCGGATGCCGAGGAATACATGCGTCAGGCCGATGCAAAGGGCTGGAAGATCACCCAGATCTGGAACACACATTGGCATAAGGACCATGCGGGCGGAAATGGCGCGATCAAGGCGGCCACTGGCTGTGTGGTCACTGCGCCTGCGGGCGATGCGGGCAAGATCGACGGCGTGGACCGCACAGTGGATCAGGGCGATTCGGTGACGCTGGGAGCCTACCTTGCGCAGGTCATCAATGTGGGCGGGCATACGCTGGGCCATGTCGCCTATCACTTGCCGGAGGCGGCAGTGGCCTTTGTGGGCGATTCGGTTTTCGCGCTGGGCTGCGGGCGAATGTTTGAAGGCACGACGGCGCAATTCTGGACCAGTCTGGAGCGGATCAAGGCGCTGCCGCCCGCCACTATGCTTTATTGCGCGCATGAATATACGGCCGGCAATGCCCGATTCGCGCTGCACGCCGACCCGGACAACAAAGCGCTGGCCGCCTATGCCGAGGATATAGCCGCAAAGCGCGCGCGCGACGAGGCAACCGTCCCCTTCCCATTGTCGCGCGAACTGGCGACGAATCCCTTCCTGCGCGCCGACAGTCCCGATATTCAGACCCGTTGGGGAAGCGATCCGGTCAGCGCCTTTGCCACCCTGCGCGAGGCCAAAAACAGCTTTTAGGCAGGACTCGCTAAAGTTTGAACTGCACCATTGCATGAACGACGGAGGTCCGGTTTACCCCCGTCACATGCGGGATGAAACCGACCCGCAGCGGCCCCAGCCGGATGCCTGCCATCGCATAGGGTTCGACCGGATGGTTGGGATAGCCGGTGACGCCGCCGATCTCGACAAACAGCGGCAGGTGATCCGTCTCTGCGCGCCATCCGATCTGGAAAGAGGGCCGCCGATAGGAATTGTAATAGCCGCCCGCGATAAAGCCACATTCGCTTTGGGCATAAAGCCCATAATTCTGATCATTATAGCCCGGCTTGTCATGCACCGAGACAAGATGAAGGCCGATGGCCGCAAGATTCAGACAATTCATCGCCCATTCGTCTCTTTCTGCGCATGATCCCGCTCAATGAGCGCAGGCCTTTAGCGCAGAGGTTCTTTGCATTTCGCAATGAATGACGACGTAGTCTTGCCCATGGCTCAAAGCAGACGATGGCAACCATCGAGGATTGCAGCCCAGTCCGAATTACAGGTTTGATTTCAGACCGATTTCTTGCTCATCACGGTTGATCCTTGCCTGGCTCGTCTCGTCTGGCTCCGTCGAGCAGACGCTCGGCGCGCTGCCTCTCGGCCTTGACAGTTGCCCGCGCGGCCTTGTTCTGGCCATGCAGGGCACGGTTGGCCTGCGCCTGATTTTCCGCCTCGCCGCGCGCCTTAGCCTTGCGCGCCATGCGTAAATTGATGATTTCCGCCATGCTTCCTCTCTTTCCCGCCCCAAACGCAAAAAGCCCCGCCGAAGCGGGGCTTTCCACCAGATCGGCGAGGATCAGGATTACAGACCGGCGATGGCCGCGTCCACCTGAGCCTTGTCGGCATCGACCCCGTAACGACCCGCGATCAGACCGCGAGCCGCCGAGGTAGCCGCTTCGGCCGCCTTGTTCTGGAGTTCGGCCACAGCCGCACGTTCGGCCGCCTCGATCTTGTCACCGGCGATCTTCTCGCGGCGCGCAATCACGGCGGTGGTGTCGGCTTCCGCCTTGGCGATGATCGCTTCGGCTTCATGCTTGGCATGCTCGACCAGCTGCGCGGCTTCCTTTTCGGCACCGGCAATACGGGCGGCATATTCGGCGCGCAGCTTGTCCGCTTCGGCGCGCAGCGCCTTGGCTTCGTCGAGCTGCTTGCGGATTTCGGCAATGCTGCCATCCAGCCCCTTGGTGATCACCGAGGGAACCTTGAGCGCGATGGCGATCAGGATCAGCACCGCCATGGCGGCGGCAACGATCTGCGGCGCCGTGGCAAAGCCCAGCATCAGCGGTTCGGCGGCTTCATGACCACCGGCTTCACCGGCGGCAGCAGCCAGAACGGCCAGAGTAGCAAGATCAGCCATGGAGGACCTCCTTCACGGCGGCGCGGGCGGCGTCGCCATCCACGCTCAGGCCGGCAAGGCGGGCGACAATGTCGCTGGCCGCTTCGCTGGCAACGGTTTCGATTTCGGCCAGCGCTTCGGCACGGGCGGCGGCAAGGCGCGCATCGGCTTGCGCGATACGCTCGTCCACCACGGCGGCAGCCTGCGCCAGACGGGCTTCGCTTGCCTTGGTGGCGTCGGCCTTGGCCTTGGCGATCAGGGCCTGCGCTTGAGCGCGCTGCTTGTTGCTGGTCGCGGCCCAATTGGCCTCGTCCGATTCGGCGGCGCGGCGCGCGGCTTCGGCGGCGGCCAGATCATCAGCGATCTGCTTGTCGCGATTTGCCACCGTTGCCTGAACCTTGGGCACAAAGCCGCGGCCAACAACAAAGAAGACAAATCCGAAGAAGATCAGCGCCCAGAAGATCTGGGACGCATAGGTTGCGGATAGCTGCGCAATCTGAGGCATCACTTAGGTTCCGGTCGCTGTGCGTCGGGCCGGATGGACCCAAACGGTATCACCGCAAGGCCGCGGCATTGCCCAAAGGCAAGATCCGGGGCCGGGAAAATCAAAGGCGATCCCGACCGGGGCAAGGTGCCCCGGCCAGTATCACCTTGGTATTCGTTCAGGCAACGAAGATCAGGATCATCGCCACGACGAACGAAAGCAGACCCAGAAGTTCAGCAGCCGCGAAGCCGATGAACAGACGGCCCTGCTGGCCATCAGCGGCGCCGGGGTTGCGCAGAGCGGATTCGAGGAACGAACCGAACACGTTACCCACGCCCAGGGCAGCCACACCGGCGCCGATAGCGGCCAGACCAGCACCGATCAGCTTTGCGCTTGCAGGTTCCATTTCCATAACTCCTTTTGAACGAATTTCGTTGGTTGAAAGGCTTTGATGTACGTCTTGAAAACTTAGTGCAGGTTTTCGGCGTCGTTGAGATACAGCGAGGTCAACAGCGCGAAAACATAGGCCTGGATGCCGGCAACCAGAATTTCCAGCGCGCAGATGGCGATCATCAGCGCAAAGCTGGGCAGGCCGACAACAGTGCCCCACAGCATGCCCGAATTGGTCGAGCTGATCACAAAGCTGGAAAGCACTTCGAGCAGCACGTGGCCCGCCATCATCGCAACGAACAGACGAAGCGCGAGAGAGAAGGGACGCACGAGGAACGAGATCAGCTCGATCACCGGGATCAGCCAGAGCAGCCATGCCGGCGTGCCATGCGGCACAAACAGGCTGAAAAAGTGCAGGCCATGGCGGGCAAAGCCCACGATCAGGACGATCGAGAAGGACAGGATCGCCAGAACGCCGGTCACCGTAAAGTGGCTGGTCGACGTGAAGGGATGAACGCCCTTGATCAGGCCCAGCGGCAGCAGACCCAGAACGTTGGAGAAGAGAATGAAGCTGAACAGCGAGAAGATGTAGGGCACATACTTCTTGCCCTTGGGGCCAACATTGGCGGCCAGCAGGTTGTCAATAAAGCCAACCAGCCCTTCAACCATCACCTGCCAGCGGCCGGGAACGGTCTGACCCTTGGCGCCGCCCGCGACAAACGCGAAAAGCGCGACAAAAGTGATCAGCATCCACAGCGCCGAATTGGTGAAAGCAATGTTATGCCCGGCAATGGTCCAGTGATCGGTGCCAAAAAGCGGCTCGATCATGAACTGGTGCATCGGATCGACTTTGCCCTGTTCGGCCACGCTTTATGCCCCCTTGCCTATGCATCATGTGCGGTCCTTGCCTACCCCATCCTTGGGGCGATCCCCTTCAGGGACAAGCGCCCTGTTCAAGGATCATTCAGACCGCCGGGTGGAAATCCGGATAATGTTCCTGAAAGCGGCAAAGGTGCCAAGCCCCATCACCACCAACAGACCCCAATGGCCGCGCCCGATCAACTGGTCTATGGTCCAGCCGATGAACGCACCGCCACCGATCCCCGCGATCAGTTCGGCCAGAACCCGGTTGCCCAGACGATAGCTATCGTCAGATTGCGCCCCCGCATTCGGCGTTTTACGCATTTCCTCCCGCTCCCGAACGGCGTTAATCCGTTCATCGAGAGCCGCAAGGCGCGCATCCTCACCGCGTTGATCCTGTGCCTCCGGCTCGTCGCTCAATTCTCTCTCCCGCCTGCCTGTCCTTGGAGTGGACTGTGGGGCCAAAAAGAGCCTTGTGCAACGGCTGTCCGCTCAGGGCGCCTGCCCCTTAGGCGGGGGGTAGGCCCAAGTCAACCGGTCGCTAGGTAGTAGTAAGGTAGCATAAAGCCGTTCGCGCCATTTTCAGACGGGTACGTATGCACAGAAAATGCGGGAACCGGAAAATATCGCGCAATTGTCCGACATCTGGGCATGCGGGCGCGAATCACCCGCATTCATGATCCGCCCCGCCGCAGGCAAATAAAAACCGCGCGGAAGCCATCCCCCGCGCGGTCGATCCTGACAGCGGTTAAGCCGGTTTATGCCGGACAGCGGCTGTCGCGCACCGGGGCGCCCCCACCCCTTACCTGCCAGCTGCCGTCGGGGGTCTGATACTTTTCGCCCGGCTGGGTCTGCATCACCAGCTTACAGCCGGTGGTGAAGGCATATTCCTCGACGGTGGCGTGCTGGGCCTGGGCGCGTTCGGCGTAAACCGCCTTGCGCTTGATGTTGATGTCATCGACGATCCGCTTGAGCTCGGGCGTCGAGGCGCCGACGATCCCCAGATAGCCGGTGGGCATTTCGCCCACCTGTCCGGCGGCGCGCGCGGCCGCATAGGCCGGATCGCGCGCCTGCGCCAGGGCGCCGCCCGCCATCACCGGAACCAGCAGCGCCGCCGCCAAAAAGGGCGATACAGAAGCAATTACGCGTGACATCAGAAGATATCCTTATTGCTGTCAATCGTTTTGCCCGCATCGGCGGCCAGACGATAGATGACTTCCTGTTTGATGTTGATGTTCAGCTCGATCACGATCGGCTTGTCCGGCGCGCTCACGGTAATACACCCCGATAGCGCGGTGACCATGCCCAGCGATAGAACCGAAACCCCCAGCCGGACGGGTCGTTTGCGCCAGACCTTTTGCAAGGCTGGCCACAGACGTCCGTCCGGCCCCTTCACCCTGCCGTGAAATGTTTCCCGCTGGTCCATACGGGAATCTTTTGCCACGGCGGGGCGGCGGGTCAATGTATTACGCTTCATGGACGATGCTCGCTGACTGAAGGCTGAATGGTTGCGGTTTTCGGCAAAGGGTTTTGCGTTGGCATGATGCGCATGGACGGCAGGGT
This sequence comes from Novosphingobium humi, assembly GCF_028607105.1. Taxonomy (GTDB): domain Bacteria; phylum Pseudomonadota; class Alphaproteobacteria; order Sphingomonadales; family Sphingomonadaceae; genus Novosphingobium; species Novosphingobium humi. Next base: position 2,266,983 of record NZ_CP117417.1, read on the forward strand.
CAGACCCTTGTCGCGCGGGTCGCCGATATAGTTCGAATCGTAAAGCGAACGCAGCGAGCCAATCAGCTGATAGAAGGGCGCGCGGATGTTCACATTGAATTGCAAAGGCAATTTCGCCACCTGACGGGTCAGGAAATTCTTCGACGCGCCCTTGCCCTGGCTCAGGCCCTTCATCGATACGCGCGTCACCACCTCACCGGCCAGATCGCCGTCGAGGCCGATTCGCATTTCCTTGAAACGCACATCGCGCAGCGTGCGGAAGGCAAAATTGGCCATGGCCGAAAGATCGCGATAGCTCAATTGCCCCACATAGGAGACAGAGCCGCCGCCGGGCCGCGAGATCAGTTCACCGCCCGAAACGCGCCCGCCATTCTGATCGAAAATCAGCGGGATACGCCCATCAAACAGCCCCGTCGCGGCCAGATTGGACACTTCCATATGCGTGATCAGCTTGGCCGCGTTCACGGCCGAGAGCTTCAATTCGAATCGGCGCACCGCCGCCCCGCCCAATTGCAGCGTGGTCGGCAGCATCTCCATCTCGCCGTCAAGGAAAGGCCAGCGCGCATCCTCGATTTCCAGCAGATAGCCCGGATGCATGGTAAAGCGCATCTTGCCATCGGTGGCCTCGATGCCCGGATTGATCGAACCGATGCGCAGGCTCTGGTGGGGCGCGGTGACAAGGCCTAGCAGGTCGGTGAATTCCACCGTCCCGGCCACACCCTTCACAGGTCCGGCAAGGCCCGCAAAATCAAAGCTCTGTGTGGTGATCCTGCCATGGCTTGTCACCTTGCCGTCGGCCCAGTCGATCCGGCCCGTGCCGTCGAATCGCCCCGCCGCATTGGCAATCGTGCCCAGCGCCAGCGCCGTCAGCCCGTCCGGTTGCAGCTTGGCATCGAAAGTCAGCCCATCCACCGTCAGATCGGCAAAGCCCTTGGCCCCCGCCAGATCATGCGTAATGGCCACCTGCACGATCTGCCGATCGCTCTTGGGCTCGCGCAGCACCGCATCGGCGCGAATCACCCCATCCTTCATGGTCAGGCCCGCGCCATGTGCGGAGAGCGGGGCAAAGCGGGCGGGCGTTTCCACATCGCTCACTTCCAGCGCAACATCGGCCAGCGCCAGCGCGCCATCCGCATAGCGCCATTGCCCCGCGCCATTCCGGATCAGCATCGGCACTGCGGCCAGCGATCCCTCCAGCCCCTTGAAATCGCCCGCAGCGCCCGTGCCCATCTGCGCCGTCACCGAGGCCAGCTTCAGCGCCGTTCCCTCACCCGGCTTGCCCAGTTGGACCGAAACATTCTGCGCATTGAGCGCGGCATCACGCCCGGCCCCGGCGCGCAATTCCATCGCCCCGCCGTTCAGCCTCAACGGCGAATCGCCCATCCGCCCGTTCAGATCCAGCCCCGCCAGCCGAACGCCCGCGCGCCACCCGCCCCGGTCCAGCGTCAGCAAAGGCCCCGTGATCGGACAGGCCGCCAGCTTGCCCGCGCTCAGGCTGAGCCCCTTGGCTTCCAGCCCGGCAAAGGTGATCGGCGTGCACGAGGACCAAAGACGCGCGCCCTGCGCCCCGCCCGTACCGTCGAGCGGCAGATGCAGGCCTGCCACCTTCACCCCCGGCGCCAGCGCGCCAGAGGCCACCGCCTCGCCCCGCCAGCGGATTTCGCCGCCCTTGGCCACTATCTCCATCCGGGGCAGCGCCAGAGCCGCGCCATTTTCAGCGCGATATTCGGCCATGCTCAGCCGGATCGGCCCGCCATTCTTGGGAATTTCCGCCAGAACGCGCGGCAGACCGGGTGCCGCCGTCCGCAGGGAGCCGGTGAAGGAAGGTTTGGCTCCATCATTCTTGACCAGCGTCAGCCGGTCGCCATCCACCAGCGGCATGCCCGAATCCCCGACCAGTCGCAGCAGGGGCGCAACAAAGCTGAACCGCCCTTCGCCCGCATGGAGGTTGAAACGGCCCTCCAGCCGGCTGCGCGGGGTCTCCTTGCGCAGGCTCGCCTCGATCCGCGCGATCAGCGGTTCGGCCAGAGTGCCGGCCGCGCCGCGCCGCGCCTTGTCCAGCGCGGCATAGCTTGCCTTGTCAGGCACCACGCCATGGCCCGAAATCGTGCCGTCGCCATCGATCCGCGCCATGGTCAAAGGCGCGCGCAGGCGCCCCTCAATCCCCACTTCCCTGGCCGCCAGCCCGGTCGCGGCCAGATCATGCGCGGCGATCCGTCCGATGGCGTTGACCGCCGAATCGCGCAGCGCCAGCCGCAATGGGCCCGTGATCGCGCCGATCCGCGCGCCCGGCATATCCAGCACCCCGCCGCGCAGCGCCAGATCGACCTGACCGCCATCGAGCAATTCGCCCAGCCTGCCCTTCACCCCGATCTGCGATGCGCCCAGCCGGATCGCGCCGCAGGAGGCGGGCATCAGATTCGCCGTGCCCTCGATCATCGGCGCTCCGGCCTTCACGCCGGCGCGTCCGGCAAAACGCCCGCCGCCCAAACAGCCGCCGCCCCGCAGATGAGGCGCCGACACCGCCAGCGCGCCGCCAAAACCGCCCGCCAGATTGCCCCTGCCCGACAGCACCACCCCGACCCCGCCCGCAGGCGTGGCCAGAGCCATGACCCCATCCTTGATCCGCAAATCCATCGCGGGCAGGCCCGAGGGCTTGCCGCCTTTCATCAATCTGTCGATGGCGCCAAAGCTGACCCGCCCATCCCTGATCGCGGCGAAAAGGCGCGGCGAGGTCAGATCCACCCGCGAAATACCGGGCGTGAAGCCCACCATACCGGCCCAGACCTCGATGCGGGGAATCACGGCATCGGGATGGGCCGAATCGCCCACTACCACATCGGTCAGCACCGCATGACGCGTATCGAGTTCGGCCACATTGAAGCGCGCCGCCAGCCCCAGCCGCACCAGTTCGCGCCGCAGCACCGCATCGGCAATCGAAAGCCTTTCGGCCCAGCCCAGCCCCAGCGCAAGCGCCACCAGCCCCGCCCCGGCCAAGGCCAGTTGCCGCCCGCGGCCGCGCGGCGCCTGAAAAAGGCCGCGCCCGCGCGGCGGGGGCGTCACTTCGGCATCGGTGGGCAAATCATCCATCACCTACAGACTCTTGCGCGAGGGGGCCGGGAAAGGCAATGCTAATACGCCATTGCCGCGACAGGCACCGCCAGGGACCGGGGGACGGATGTGAACAGTGATGATGATACCTTCCCCCCTCACCGGGCCGACAGCCGCCTGCGTGAGACCTATCATGGCACTTTGTTTTCTGCACAGGACCTGAATCCCGCCCCGCCCTCAGGCGAAAAGCTGCAGCAGATCGCGCATGACCCCTCCGGCCATCGCGCGCGTTTGCGCAAAAGATTGCTCGAAGGCGGCGAAGGGGCGCTGGCCGATCATGAGATCATCGAATATCTGCTGATGACCGCGATTCCCCGGCGCGACACCAAACCGCTGGCGCGCAGCCTGCTGGCGCGGTTCGGCTCGCTGGCGGGGGTGTTCAATGCCGATTCGGCGGCGCTGGCCGCGCATCCGGGCATGGGCGAAACCAGCGCGGCCGCGATCCGCATCGTCGCGCTGGCCACGCGCCGCCTTGCCCGCCATCAGGTAAGCGAGCAGCCCGTTTTGAGCACCTGGCAGACGCTGATCTCGTATCTCACCATCGACATGGCGCATCTGAACGTCGAGCGGGTGCGCGCGCTCTATCTGGACACCAAGTTCCGCCTGATCCGCGACGAGCATCTGGGCGACGGCAGTTTGGACGAGGCGGCGATCCACCCGCGCGAGGTGATCCGCAAGGCGTTGGATCTGGGGGCGGCCTCGATGATTCTGGTCCACAATCACCCCTCCGGCTCGCCCGAACCCAGCCGGGATGACATTCACATCACAAAGAAGATTGCCGAGGCAGGTCATCATCTGGGCATTGCGGTGCATGATCATGTCGTGATCGGGCGCGAAGGGCATGTATCGCTGCGCCAGCGGGGGCTGCTATAACGCAAAACTTGCCTTTGCGCGCATGAGGCCCTAGCGGCGGCCCCAAGAGAATCTGCGCCGGAGACACATATGGTACCCCGTTACGCCCGCCCCGCGATGACCGCGATCTGGGAACCCGAAGCCCGTTACAAGATCTGGTTCGAGATCGAAGCCCATGCCACGCAAAAGCTGGGCGAACTGGGCGTGGTGCCCGCAAGCGGCCCCAAGGCGCTGTGGGACTGGTGGGCGACCAATCCGTCGATCGACGTGGCCGCCATCGACGCCAAGGAAGCCATCCTCAAGCATGACGTGATCGCTTTCCTTGACTGGGTGGCCGAACAGGTCGGCCCGGAAGCGCGCTTCATGCATCAGGGCATGACCTCCTCCGATGTGCTGGACACCACGCTGGCGGTCCAACTGGCCCGCGCCGCCGACATCCTGATCGAGGACATTGACGCGCTGCTGGCCGCGATCAAGCGCCGCGCGTTTGAACACAAGTACACGCCCACCATCGGCCGCAGCCACGGCATCCACGCCGAACCGACCACCTTTGGCAAGAAGCTGGCCGAGGCCTATGCCGAATTCACCCGCAACCGTGCGCGCCTTGTCGCCGCGCGTGAAGACATCGCCACCTGCGCGATTTCGGGCGCGGTGGGCACCTTCGCCAACATCGACCCCAGCGTCGAGGTCTATGTGGCCGAACAGATGGGCCTGTCGGTCGAGCCGGTCTCCACGCAGGTCATCCCGCGCGACCGCCACGCGATGTTCTTTGCAACGCTTGGCGTCATCGCCAGCTCCATCGAACGTCTGGCCGTCGAAATCCGCCATCTTCAGCGCACCGAAGTTCTGGAGGCGGAAGAATATTTCTCGCCCGGCCAGAAGGGTTCGAGCGCGATGCCGCACAAGCGCAACCCGGTGCTGACCGAAAACCTGACGGGTCTGGCCCGCGTGGTGCGTTCGGCGGTTACGCCCGCGCTGGAAAACGTGGCGCTCTGGCATGAGCGTGATATTTCGCACTCCTCGGTCGAACGCTACATCGGCCCGGATGCGACCATCACGCTCGACTTTGCCCTCGCTCGCCTGACCTCGGTGGTCGACAAGCTGGTGATCTATCCCGAACGCATGCAGAAGAACCTCGACCGCATGGGCGGTCTGGTCCATTCGCAGCGCGTGCTGCTGGCCCTGACTCAGGCGGGGCTGGAGCGCGATGCTTCGTATCGCCTGGTCCAACGCAACGCGATGAAGGTCTGGGAATCGGACGGCAAGCTCTCGCTGCTCGAACTGCTGAAAGCCGATCCCGAAGTGACCGCAGCGCTGACCCCGGCTCAGCTCGAGGACAAGTTCAACCTCGACTATCACTTCAAGGCCGTCGACACGATCTTTGATCGCGTGTTCGGCGCCTGATCCGGCAAGGCCCGGATGCGGCAAGGACAAGGGGCGCTGTCACAGGCGCCCCTTTCCATCCGCGACATTCCGGCCTAGCATAGGCCTTTGGGTACGATAATCCGGCCTAATTACCGCGCAGGAGGGGATGACCTTGCAGATCTTACGCACCGCGCTCTGGATCCTGACGGCTGTGCTGATCTCGTCCTTTGTGGCGATCAACTGGCAAAAGACCTCGATCAATTTGTGGCCGCTGGAAAACGGCTATCTGCATGTCGATTGGCCCGTAGGGCTGATCGCGCTGGCCGCCTGTGTGGCGGGCATGGTGCCGGTGTGGCTTTTGGCCAAGGCAAAGATCTGGCGGCTGAACCGCCGCATCGCGGGCCTTGAAAACACGCTGCGCGCCGCCACCCCCACCCCGCCGATCGCCACCGCAACCCAGCTCGATGCCGCTGCCGAGAAGAATTGAGACGCAAGAGATGAACCATAATCCGATCTATGTCGCCCTCGACCTGCCCCGTCTGGATGCCGCCGAAGCGCTGGCCCGGCGGATCAAGGACCATGTGGGCGGGATCAAGCTGGGGCTGGAATTCTTCTGCGCCCATGGCCATCACGGCGTGCATGAACTGGCCAAGGTGGGCCTGCCGATCTTTCTTGATCTCAAGCTGCACGACATTCCCAATACGGTGGCGGGCGCGATGCAGGCTATCCATGTGCTGCAACCGGCCATCGTCACGGTTCACGCCTCGGGCGGGCGGGCGATGCTGGAGGATGCCAAGGCCGCGGCGGGCGAGCATACCAAGGTGGTGGCCGTGACCGTGCTGACCAGCCTGGACGATGATGACATGAGCGCCATCGGCTATGCCAACCGCGCCAGCGATCAGGCGCTGCGTCTGGCCGAACTGGCCCATGGCGCGGGCGTGGACGGCATCGTCTGTTCGGGCCATGAGGTGGGCGATATCCGCCGCCAGTGGAAGGACGGTTTCTTTGTCGTGCCCGGCCTGCGCCCGGCCGACGGCGCTCTGGGCGACCAGAAGCGTTCGGTCACGCCGCGCGCCGCGCGCGATGCCGGGGCCAGCGTGCTGGTCATCGGCCGCCCGATCACGCGGGCCGAAGATCCGGTGGCCGCCGCCCGCGCCATCGAAGGCACGCTGTAAATCCCATGATCCGCCTGGCAACGCATGATGATTTGCCCGCGCTGCATGCGCTGGTCGAAAGCGCCTATCGCGGCGATTCGGCGCGCGGAGGCTGGACGCATGAGGCCGACCTGCTGGAAGGGCAGCGCACCTCGCAGGCCGAATTGGCGCAGGTGGTGGCCGATCCCGACAGCCGCGTGCTGCTGATGCATCGCGATGGGGCGCTGATCGGCCCCCTGATCGGCACAGTCACCGTCACGCGGCGTTCGGGCGGGATCGCCTATATGGGCATGCTCTGCGTCGATCCGGCGCTGCAGGCGGGCGGCTTGGGCCGCAGCCTGATCGCGGCGGCCGAGGATTGCGCGCGGCGCGATTTCGGCGCGACCATTATGGAAATGACCGTTGTGGCACCCCGCACCGAGCTGGTCTCCTATTACGAGCGGCGCGGCTATGCCCAAACCGGCGAGATCCGCCCCTTTCCCCTGCCCCAATTCGACCACCTCTCGATGGTGGTGCTGACCAAGGCGCTGGGATAGGTCCATGGCGCGCATCGGTATCAAGATCTGCGGCATTTCCGACCGCGCCAGTCTGGACGCGGCCATCGGCGCGGGGGCGGACCATATCGGGCTGGTGTTTTTCGCCAAGAGCCCGCGCAATGTCGGCATCGAACAGGCCGCCGCGCTGGCGCATCATGCGGCGGGGCGGGCGAAGATCGTCGGCCTGTTTGTCGATCCCGATGCCGATTTCCTGAACCAATTGCGCCAGAGCGTCCGCCTCGACGTGATTCAGCTTCATGGCAAGGAAAGCCCCGCCCGCGTGGCACAGGTGATGGCCGCGCAAGGCCTGCCCGTTTGGAAGGCGATCGGCGTGCGCAAGACGGCCGATCTGGACGCGGCGCGCGCCTATCAGGGTGTCACGCGCGTCCTGTTCGACGCCAAGCCGCCCGAGGGGGCCGACCTTCCGGGCGGAACGGGCTTGCGGATCGACTGGTCGCTGATGGCGGGCTATCGCCATACGATCCCGTGGATTTTGGCGGGCGGGCTTGATCCGCGCAATGTGGGCGAGGCGATCCATGCCACGGGGGCCGATTTTGTCGATGTGTCCTCAGGCGTCGAAAGCGCGCCGGGCTTGAAGGATGCCGAAAAAATCGCCGCCTTTTGCGAGGCGGTGCGGGCAGCAGGGTAATCCCGCCGCCCCTATACCTCAGAATTTGACGCCAAAACCCAGCGTGACCGCATCAGCGGGGCGCCATCCGCCCTCGTTCATGTAGTGGCGATATTCGACCTTGCCATAGACCGGACCAAGGCCCTGTTGATAGCCCGCCCCGACCGAGGCGGCATTCGGCCCAGACCCGTAATGATAACCGGCCACGCCATAAAGCGCGCCCAGCGAGAGCACCTTGATCCCCAGGCGCCCCGAAGTGCCCCAGCGCGTGCCGCTGCCTCCGGCCGAACGATCAACCGATTCCTCGACGCCCGCAAACACGCCATTGCCCAACGCACCCACCGCCGCATCATAGCCAAGCGCCGCGCCGACCGTCGCCTTGGTCGAGCCATTGCCCTGACCGCTGACCCCGGCGTGACCCTCGATGCGGATTTCGCCGGCCTGCGCCGTGCCCGACATCAGAAAGGCGGCCATGGCAGCCGTGGTTGCATAGATCAAATGACGCATTGGATTGGTTCCTGCTTCCCTGAAATTCCGCCCCCGCGCTTTCCGCAAGTCCGCGCCATTGTCCAGATTTCTACGTCCTAAACACCGCATGACGTTCAATAAATCAGCCAGACCGGTGGGCCGGAGAGCCCACCGCGCATGCGAAAACGGGCGGCCTGCCGATGCAGACCGCCCGCTCTTTACACGCAACCCGTCAGGGCTGGATCAGAAGCGCATACCGACACCGACCAGCGCCGCGTTGCTGTCGCGGGCATTGTCTTCATTGAAGGTGTGGCGATATTCCACCTTGGTGAAATACTGCTGGCCAAGGCTGTGCTCGACGCCCGCGCCGATATGCGCGCCGTTCGGGCCGGTGCCATAGGTGTAACCGGCAAGGCCATAGACCTTGTCATTGGGGGTGGCCTTGATGCCAAGGCGGGCGGTGGTGCTGAAACGGGCCTTGTCCTGGCTGGTCAGCACCTTGTCGACCGATTCTTCGAGGCCGACGAAGGACTTGCCGCCGGTGGCGATGTCGTAACCCAGCGTGGCACCCACGGTCCCCTGAATGGCGCGACCATCGTTCCATGCGGCGCCGGTGTGAACGTCAAAACGGGCCCCCATGCCATTGGTTTCGCCCTGGGCCATGGCAGGCGCGGCAACAGCCAGCGACGCGGCGAGCGAGAAAAGAACCAGACGCATAATCGTTACTCCGTTTGTTATCCCTGGGCGCCAAAGAATTTCATCGTTGATCGGCGCCTGCATCCCGTCTGGACCCTGCCGCCTGACGGCCCGGTGAATGGAAAAGTCAGGCAAATGTCAGATTTCGTTCATAAAACTATGCCATGAGGGGCGATTGCCGCAGAAATCCGGCATTGAGGCAAGCCTGCGCCGCATTTGTCGCGAAATGTATTGCCAATGGGGCATCGCGCCTTGACTGCCCCTTTTGCCCCTTTGGCGGGACTGGACTTGCAGGCGCCGCCGTGGCAGGCGTCTTCCCGCTATGAACACCGCCACCATCCCCAATTCGCCCCTGCCCAATTCATTGCGCACGCAACCGGATGAACGCGGCCATTTCGGCCAGTTCGGCGGGCGCTATGTCGCTGAAACCCTGATGCCGCTGATCCTCGATCTGGAGCGCGAGTATAAGGCCGCCAAGGCCGACCCCGCGTTCAAGGAAGAATTCGACGATCTGATGAAGCATTTTGTGGGCCGTCCCAGCCCGCTCTATTATGCGCCCCGCATGACGGACCATTTCCGCGCAGCAGCAGCGGCGCAGGGCAAGCCGGAAAATGGCGCGCAGATCTGGTTCAAGCGCGAGGAATTGAATCACACCGGCGCGCACAAGATCAACAATTGCATCGGCCAGATCCTGCTGGCCATCCGTATGGGCAAGACCAAGATCATCGCCGAAACGGGCGCTGGCCAGCATGGCGTGGCCACGGCCACGGTCTGCGCGCGCTTTGGCCTGCCCTGCACGATCTTCATGGGCGCGACCGACGTGGCGCGCCAACAGCCCAATGTGTTCCGCATGAAGCTGCTGGGCGCCGAAGTGGTGCCGGTCACCAGCGGTGCGGCGACGCTGAAAGACGCGATGAACGAGGCGCTGCGCCACTGGGTCGCCCATGTCCATGACACGTTCTATATCATCGGCACGGCGGCGGGTCCGCATCCCTATCCCGAATTGGTCCGCGATTTTCAAAGCGTGATCGGCACCGAGGCGCGCGCGCAATTGCTCGAACGCACCGGGCGTCTGCCCGACATGCTGATCGCGGCGGTGGGCGGCGGCTCGAACGCCATCGGCCTGTTCCACCCCTTCCTTGACGACACCGACGTTCAGATGATCGGCGTCGAGGCGGGCGGTCATGGGCTGGACAAGGAACATGCGGCCAGCCTCACCGGCGGCAAGCCCGGCATCCTGCATGGCAACAAGACCTATCTGCTGCAGGACGAGGACGGCCAGATCACCGAGGCCCATTCGATTTCGGCGGGTCTGGACTATCCCGGCATCGGGCCGGAGCACAGCTGGCTGCACGAGATTGGCCGCGTGCGTTATCTGCCCGTCACCGATGATGAGGCGATGGAGGCGTTCCAGCTCTGCTGTCAGCTGGAGGGCATCATCCCGGCGCTCGAATCGGCCCATGCCCTTGCCGCCCTGCCCGAAGTGGCCACCGCGATGGGCAAGGATCAGATCATCATCGTCAATGTCTCCGGCCGCGGCGACAAGGACATCTTCACCGTGGCTGAAAAGCTGGGCGTGAAATTGTGAAATTGACTGGTTTGTCTGCGGCTGAATTGCTTACTCTGCATGCCGATGTGGCGGACGAATTGCGTCATCGCGAGATAACCCGCAGTTCAAATAACCCTGCTGGAGATTATGCCGAGTATCTGTTTTGTAAAGCTTTTGGTTGGGTTCAGGCGGACAATTCCGTTAAGTCGTTTGATGCCACAGACCCAGCCACGAAGATGCGCTATCAAATCAAATCAAGGCGATTGACGGCCCCTAACACATCGCGTCAATTGAGCGCACTGAGAAACCTAAAAGATCAGGGATTTGACTATCTGGCAGGGCTACTTTTCGATCGGAATTATGGAATCGAACGAGCTGCACTGATCCCTTATGATCAGGTTTTAAAACTATCCAAATACGGTGAACATACAAACAGTTGGCGATTTATGCTGAGAGATTCAGTCTGGCTCGAAGCAGGCGTCATAGATGTATCGGACAAACTTCGCGCCATGGTGATTCAATGACCCGCCTCTCCGCCGCCTTTGCCAAAGGCCGCCCTGCCCTTGTCACCTTCATCACCGGGGGCGATCCCACGCCGGACGCCACCCCCGCTATCCTTGATGCGCTGGTCGCGGGCGGGGCGGATGTGATCGAATTGGGCATGCCCTTTACCGATCCGATGGCCGATGGCGCGGCGATCCAGGCCGCAAACCTGCGCAGCCTTGCCGCCGGAACGCGCACCGCCGACATTTTCCGCATCGCCAAGGATTTCCGCGCGCGCCACCCGGACGTGCCGCTGGTGCTGATGGGCTATGCCAATCCGATGGTGGCGCGCGGGGCCGAATGGTTTGCCGCGCAATGCGCCGGGGCGGGCGTCGATGGTATCATCTGCGTCGATATTCCGTCCGAGGAAGATCCCGAAATCGGCCCCGCCCTGCGCGCGCAAGGCATCAGCTTCATCCGCCTTGCCACGCCTACCACCGACACCGCGCGCCTTCCCGCCGTGGTCGATGGCTCGTCGGGCTTCCTCTATTACGTCTCGGTCGCGGGCGTGACCGGCAAGCAGCAGGCCGCCGTCGATACGATCAAGGAGGCCATGGCCCGCATCAAGGCCGGCACCGACCTGCCGATCGCAGTGGGTTTTGGCGTGCGCACGCCCGAGCAGGCCGCCGCCTTTGCCGCCCATGCCGAGGGCGTCGTGGTGGGCTCTGCTCTGGTCGATCTGGTGGCCCAGCATGGCGCCGATGCCGCAGGCCCGATCCGGGAATACACCGCCGCCTTGGCAGACGCGGTGCATAACGCTAAGGGCCAAGCATGAGCTGGCTTAACAAAGTACGCAATTCGCTTTCCTCGCTCACCGCGAAGAAGGACGATACGCCCGACAACCTGTGGATCAAGTGCAAGAACTGCAACGAGATGCTGTTCGCTCAGGAATATGAGGCGAATCTCTCGGTCTGTCCGCGCTGTGATCATCACGGCCGCATCGGCACGGACGCGCGTTTCGCGCATCTGCTCGATCCCGGCTTTACTGTGCTGCCCACGCCCAAGGTCAAGGAAGACCCGCTGAAATTCCGCGATACGAAGAAGTATCCGGACCGCATGAAGGCCGCCCGCGCCGCCAATCCGCATCCCGATGCGCTGACCAATGCCCTTGGCAAGATCGAGGGCAACAAGGTCGTGCTGGGGGTTCAGGACTTCGGCTTTATGGGCGGCTCGATGGGCATGGCTGTGGGCGCGGCTTTCGTGGCCGGGGCCCAGCGTGCCTTGAAGGAAAAATGCGCCTATGTGATCTGCACAGCCGCAGGCGGTGCGCGTATGCAGGAGGGCATTCTGTCCCTGATGCAGATGCCCAAGACCACGGTGGCGGTGCGCCGGCTCAACAATGCTGGCCTGCCCTATATCGTCGTGCTGACCGATCCGACGACGGGCGGCGTGACAGCCTCCTACGCGATGCTGGGCGATGTGCAGATTGCCGAACCGGGCTGTCTGATCGGCTTTGCCGGACAGCGCGTGATTCAGGACACGATCCGCGAAAAGCTGCCCGAAGGGTTCCAGCGCGCCGAATACCTGCATGAACACGGCATGGTCGACATGGTCGTCCACCGCCATGCTCTGCGCGAGAAACTGGCGCAGGTGCTCTCCTACCTCACCGCCGCCAAGGCGGCCTGACACGCGATTGACGGGGTGATCCGGTGAAGGATTTTGCCATCTCGGACCACCCCGGCGTGGCCGCGCAATTGGCCCGGCTGGAACAGCTTTCCGTGCCGCAGGGGCGGCTGGGACTGGAAATCATCGAAGGGCTGCTCGCGCTTCTGGGCAATCCCGAGCGTCGCCTGCCCCCGGTGTTCCATGTGGCGGGCACCAATGGCAAGGGCAGCACCTGCACCTATCTGCGCATGATGCTCGAAGCACAGGGACTGGTGGTGCACAGCGCCACCAAGCCGCATCTGGTGCGCTATAATGAGCGGATAAGGTTGGCCGGGCGGCTGATTGAGGATGATCTTCTGGCCGATCTTCTGGCCGAAGTGCTGGACGCCAATGATGCGGGCGAGGATCTGGGGCCGAGCTTTTTCGAGGTAACGACTGCCGCGATCTTCCTCGCCTTTTCGCGCATCCCGGCGGATGTCTGCGTGATCGAGGTCGGGCTGGGCGGGCGGCTGGATGCCACCAATGTCATCCCCAATCCTGTCGCCACCGGCATTGCCACGCTGGGCATTGACCATGAAGGCTTTCTGCTGCGCCCCGAGGAAGGCGCGCCAGAGGTGCCTTTGGCCCGCATCGCCTGGGAAAAGGGCGGCATCGTGCGCCCCGGCGCGCCCATGGTGACGCTGGACTATCCCGCCGTGGCCGAGGAGCAGATCGCGGCCCTGACCGCCAAGGCCGGGGCGCCGTGGATCCGGCGCGGGCGCGACTGGTTTGCCGAGATCGGTGAAAGAATCGAATATCGCGATTCGCAAGGTCCCCTCTCGCTGCCCCTGCCCACGCTGGCCGGACGACATCAGGCGGAAAATGCGGCACTGGCCGTGGCGCTGATCCGGCACCAATCCGCAGTGGCGGTCAGCCCAGAGGCCATGGCGCAGGGCATCCGCGTCGCGCGCTGGCCCGCGCGGTTGCAGCGTCTTGGCGATGGGCCGCTGACGGGGCTGGTCAAAGGACGCGCGGTTTGGCTGGACGGGGGGCACAATCCCGATGCGGGCCTTGCCATCGCGCGCCATTTTGCCGATGCGCCGCCATTTCACCTCATCACCGGCATGTTGGCCAACAAGGACCCCAGCGCGATTATCGCCCCGCTGGCGGGCAAACTGCTCTCGCTCAGCGTCGTCCCTGCGCCCGGCCATGATGCCCATCGGCCCGAGGATTTCGCGCCCTTCACCGCCCTGCCCGCCCAGCCCTTTGAGGATGTTGAGCAGGCTTTGCGGGCTTTGCCGGCGGAGGGGGATGTCTTGATTGCCGGATCGCTGTATCTGGCCGGGGATGTGTTGCGGCGGAATTTGGAGTTTCCGGATTAAGACGGGAAAGGTGCCTCCGGCGGGCAAAGGGACTCGGTCCCTTTGCAATCCCGTTACTGTCTGTGTTGCGCTTTGAGTTCGACCAAGGTGGCCAATACGCGATGTTGAAACAGTAAAGCCTGCGGCGCCACCTAAGTGCGCCGCAGGCTTTATTTATTTCGGCCCAAACCCTCCAACCTCCCACCACCCAATTAATGGGATTGCAAAGGGCCCCCGCCCTTTGCCCGCCGGAGGCAAACCCTTATTCCTTAACTGCCCGAGCCTCCGCCCGGCTCACCCTCACCCACTCCATCAACACAAAGGACACGCTGACCACGCCCGCCAGCGCGGTGGCGCGGAACACCGGCCCATAGCCATAGGTGTCGAACGCCTCGCCCGCCACGCCGCGCCCCAGCGTGCCGACGAGGAACGTCAGCGAGGAAAGCAGCGCATATTGGATCGCGGTATAGCGCTTGGACACCACGCTGGAGACATAGGCGACGAAGGCCGTCCCCGCGAGGCCGGTGGCGATGTTTTCATAGACGATGGCCAGCAGCAGACGCAGCATCCGCGCATCGGCCCCCAGCGCCCCGCCCAGCCGGTCCAGCATCAGCACATGGGCAAAGGCGTCGATCACATGCCCGCCATCGGCAAGGTCGGCATAAAGCAGATTGCCCAGCGGCGGCAGCATCGCGCCCAGCAGAACCGTGGGGAAGCGCCCGATCCGCAGAAACAGGTATCCGCCCAGCGAGATGCCGAACATCGTCATGATAATGCCGAAGATTTTCGAGGCGAAGGCCACCTGATCCTTGGTGTAATGCAGATAGTCCAGATAGAAGGGAAAGGCGAAGCTGGACCAGATATTGTAACAGAACGCATAGGTCAGGATGAAGCCCAGCACCACCAGCACCCCGGCCCGCAGCCGCCCCGCCAGTTCAGCCAGAGGCGTGACCAGCGCGGCATAGATGTGGTTGGCGATGGTGCGCGAGGGGCCATGGGCATGATCCTCTTGCCCCAGAACGCCCAGCGCGCGGGCCTTCAGGTGGTTCGCCACGCTGGCCACGATCAGCGGCACAAAGACCGTGGCGCCGACGATCCACGGCCCCTGCGTCTTTGTAAATTCGGCCACCGAGGGCAATTTGCCCCCCGGCGCCACCGGGGCCAGCATCGCGATCATGAAATGGGCGATCGTGGCAATGGCCCAGACCCAACTGGCCAGCACGATGAACAGCAGGACCGCCCGCACCCCCGGCGCCAACTCGCCCGGCGCCCCCAGATCGGCGTGCAGGCGCGCGGTGATCGTGCGCGGCGTATCGGGCGCACGCAGCGTGACCAGCGCCATCAGCCCCATCAGCCCGGCCATGGCGCCAAACACCTGCGGCCATGACATCCGCGCCGCCAGCATCAGCGCCAGCGCCCCGCCCACGATGGAGGCGGTGCGATAACCGAACTGATAGAGCGCGGTCAGCAGTTCGAGGCTGGTGTCCTCATCGGCATTCTCGATCCGCCATGCGTCGAGCGCGATGTCCTGCGTGGCGCTGGCAAAGGCGGCGATGAAGGCGATGATGGCGAAAGTGCCGATGGCGCGCGTGGGGTCGGTGATGGCCAGCCCGGCAATCGCGCAGGCCAGCACCGCCTGACACAGGATGATCCAGCTGCGCCGCCGTCCCAAAGCCTCCAGCCCCGGCAGCTTCAGCCGGTCGACCAGCGGCGCCCAGAGGAATTTGAACGAATAGGACAGGCCGATCCATGACAGCACGCCAATCGTCGCCAGCTTGATCCCCACCTCGCCCAGCCAGGCATTCAGCGTGCCGATCAGCAGCGCAAAAGGGAGCCCTGAGGAAAAGCCGAAGCCTAGCATACACCCCGCCTTGCGCGTCGAAAGCGCCACGCGCAGCAGCGCCAGCCCCTTGGGCCGGGGCGGTTTTTCCGCATCCGCCGGGGTGTTGTTCTGGGCGCTGATGGCCATGCGGGTTTGGTCCTGAATAATGGAAATGAAGGGGCAAGATTAGGCGGTATGATGAACAAAAAGAAAGGGCAAATCGCCGCGCGTCCACCGCTTTTGACCTGTGGCCCGAAGAAGAGTAAGGCGGCCCCATGGCTTATACCAAGAATCCCGGTGGCCCTTCCAAGGGTCCTTCATCGCGTGGCCCCGCCTCGCGCAATGGCCGCGCGT
Organism: Novosphingobium humi; assembly: GCF_028607105.1. GTDB lineage: Bacteria > Pseudomonadota > Alphaproteobacteria > Sphingomonadales > Sphingomonadaceae > Novosphingobium > Novosphingobium humi. The sequence goes on from NZ_CP117417.1 coordinate 2,283,006, forward strand.
CCGACGCCGCCCCCCGCGGGAAACCGCAATTTGACCGCAGCGGCAAACCGCAGGCTGAACGGAGCGGCAAGCCCTCCTATGGCGGCAAGCCCTCCTATGGCGACAAGCCCTCCTATGGCGACAAGTCGCGGGCGGGCGGCAATGCCCAATCGGCCAATAAGCTTTATCCGCCGCGCATTCCCCGGCCGCCGCGCCCCGCGCCCGAACCGATCAACAAACTGGAAGGCGAAGGCGAACGCATCGCCAAAATGCTGGCGCGCGCGGGCGTGGCAAGCCGCCGCGAGGTCGAGCGCCTGATCGAGGCAGGCCGGGTCAAGGTTGGCGAGATCACTGTCACCACGCCCGCCACGCTGCTCACCACGCTCAAAGGGGTCACGGTTGACGGCAATCCGGTCAAGGCCCCCGAAGCGGCGCGCCTCTATGCGTTTCACAAGCCCAGCGGCCTCATCACCGCCGAGCGCGATCCCGCCGGGCGTCCGACGATCTACACCGCGCTGCGCAACGCCCTGCCCGAAGGGACGCCGCGCCTGATGCCCATCGGGCGGCTCGACCTTAACACCGAGGGTCTGCTGCTGCTGACCAATGATGGCGAATTGAAGCGCGCGATGGAATTGCCCAGCAGCGGCATCCCGCGCACCTATCGCGCCCGCACCTTTGGCGACATTACGCAGGACCGGCTGGAAGAGCTGATGGAAGGCATCGAGGTTGACGGCATCCGCTATGGCCGGATCGACGCCAATATGGAGCGCCGCACGGGCCGCAACCAGTGGATCGAACTGACGCTGAGCGAGGGCAAGAACCGCGAAGTGCGCCGCGTGCTCGAAGCTCTGGGGCTTCAGGTCAGCCGTCTGATGCGCATCAAATACGGGCCGTTCGAATTGCTCGATTTGCCGCGCGGACAGGCGATCCAGATCCCGCAGGTGCAGGTCGAACGCTTCCGCAAGGGGCTGAAATTTGCCAAGGCGCGCGGCGAATGATCCGTATCATTGCCGGCGAATGGCGTGGCCGCAAACTGGCCGCGCCCGAAGGTGACGACACCCGCCCCACCGCCGACCGCACCCGCGAGACGCTGTTTTCCATGCTCAACAGCCGCCTTGGCGGGTTTGAGGAACTGCGCGTGGCTGATCTCTTCGCAGGGTCGGGCGCGCTGGGTCTTGAGGCGTTGAGCCGGGGCGCGGCGCATTGCTTGTTTGCCGAACAGGCCGCCCCCGCGATCCGCGCGATCCGCACCAACATCGCCAACCTCAAAGCCCACGCCCGCTGCGACGTGCGCGCGGGCAGCGTGATGGCCCTGACCGCCACCAAACAGCCGCTCGACCTCGTGCTGCTCGACCCGCCCTATAATACCGGCGCGGGACAGGTGGCGATCGACAAGCTGCGCCGCCTCGGCTGGATCGGGGAAGGCACATGGGTTGCGCTGGAAACCGCCGCGACCGAAAATCCGCAGGTGCGCGGGTTTGTGGTCGATGCCGAGCGGAAGGTGGGTAAGGCGAAGATTACCTTGTTCAGGATGGAAGAGAAGCAGGAAGGGTAAGATGCGAGGGTCTAGACCCTCGCGCTCCCATTACTGTCTATGTCGCGCTAAAAGTTCGACGTTTTGGGTCGGGCGCGGCGTTGGAAAAATGAAAGCCTGCGGCGCTATTTAACTGCGCCGCAGGCTTTCATTTTAATAGCCCAAGACCTCAAACCCACCCTATTAACGGGATTGCAAAGGGCCCCCGCCCTTTGCCCGCCGGAGGCAAACCTTCACTTCACCTTCAACCGCCGCGTCCACCCGATCCCGATCAACGTAACGACACCCGCAACCGCCGGGATAATCCCGATCCAGTTGCCCAGCCCCTTTTCGATCAGGGCCTGCGCCAGCACCGGGGTCAGCGCGCCGCCGATGATGCCGCCGGCGTTAAAGGCCATGGAGATGCCGGAATAGCGCACCTCGACCGGGAACAGGCCCGATAGCCAGCCCGAAAGCGGGCCATAGGCCATGCCCATGGCGAAGAGCGCGGCCGAGAGGGTGACAAAGACGATGATAAGGCTGCCCGAAGAGAGGCCCATCCAATAGACCGCGCCGATCACCGCGCCCAGCGAGGCGCCCCATGCCAGAATGCGCCCCGAGCCAAAGCGGTCGGACCAGACGGCCGCGCAGGCGATCCCGGCGGCCAGCATCAGGTTGGCCGCCAATTGCGCGACCATGAAGCCGGTGCGCGGATAGTGGAGCGGCCCGGTGCCTTGGGCCAGCGCGAAGGCTGTGCACAGATAGAAAAGAGAAAAGCAGGAGACGACACCCGCACTGCCCGCGATCAGCGGCTTCCAATGCTGCGAGAGCAGCAGGCCCAGCGGCACTTCGGGCGGCTTTTCATGCGCGCGGGCGGCGGCAAAGGCGGCGGTCTCGGTGATCTTCAACCGCACCCACAGCCCCACGCCCACCAGCACCACCGAGAGCAGGAAAGGAATGCGCCAACCCCATGCCTTGAAATCGGCCTCGGGCATGACAAGGCCAAGGATCAGGAACAGACCATTGGCCGCCAGAAAGCCCACCGGCGCGCCAAGCTGGGGGGCGCAGCCAAAGCGGGCCTCCCAGCCGCGCGGGGCATTTTCCACCGCCAGCAGCGCCGCCCCGCCCCATTCGCCGCCAAGGCCAAACCCCTGACCAAAGCGGCACAGGCACAGCAGGATCGGCGCCAGCACCCCCGCCTGCGCATAGGAAGGCAGGAAACCCACCGCCAGCGTCGAACCACCCATCAGGATCAGCGAGGCCACCAGCGTGGACTTGCGGCCGATCCTGTCGCCGAAATGGCCAAAGGCGATCGCGCCCACCGGTCGCGCGACAAAGGCGATGCCCAGCGACATGAAGGCCAGCAGCAATTGCCGCCCCGGCGCCGCCTCGGGAAAGAACATCGGGCCGAACACCAGCGCGGTGGCGGTGGCGAAGATGTAGAAATCGTAGAATTCGACCGAAGTGCCGACAAGGGCGGCGGTCAGGATTCGGGCGTTCTTCGCGATCGGGTGCGGCATGTTCTGGCTCATGGGCGCAACGGGTTGATGGCGGAATGGCCTCAGGTCAACCCAAAATGCAGTTTTCTGCCCAAAACCCCCTCTTGCACCCGGCGCCCATGTTCTCTAGGCGTTCCGCATGACTGTCCCGCATGACCCCGCTCACGAGGCCCCCTGGCTGGCCAATCTGAACCCGCCCCAGCGCGAGGCGGTGCTGACGACCGAGGGGCCGGTGCTGATGCTGGCGGGCGCAGGCACGGGCAAGACGGCGGCATTGACCGCGCGTATGGCGCAGATCATTGCGCAAAGACTGGCTTGGCCCTCGGAAATCCTGTGCGTGACCTTTACGAACAAGGCGGCGCGGGAAATGCGTGAGCGTGTGGGCCATCTGATCGGGCCTGCGGTGGAAGGGATGCCATGGCTAGGCACGTTCCATGCCATCGCGGCCAAGATGCTGCGTCGCCATGCCGAACTGGCGGGCTTGCAGAGCAATTATACCATCATCGACACCGACGATCAGTTGCGGCTTTTGAAGCAATTGATTCAGGCCGAAGGGCTGGATGAAAAGCGCTGGCCCGCCAAGGCTTTGGCCGGGTGCATCGACCGCTGGAAGAACCGGGGCTTTGGGCCGGGCGATCTGGATGCGGTGGAAAACGAGGCCTATGCCAATGGACGCGGCGCGCATTTCTATCGGCTGTATCAGGACCGGCTGAAGGCAGTGAACGCCTGCGATTTTGGCGATCTGCTGCTCCATATGCTCGATATTTTCCGGCGGCACCGCGATGTGCTGGAGGAATATCAGCGCCGTTTCAAATATATCATGGTGGACGAATATCAGGACACCAACTCGGTGCAGTATCTCTGGCTGCGCCTGTTGGCGCAAGGGATCGAGGGGCGGCGCCACAATATCTGCGTGGTGGGTGACGATGACCAGTCGATCTATTCATGGCGCGGGGCAGAAGTCGCCAATATCCTGCGCTTTGAAAAGGATTTTCCCGGCGCGAAAGTGATCCGGCTGGAGCAGAATTATCGCTCCACCCCGCATATCCTCGGCGCGGCCAGCGGGCTGATCAAGGAAAACAGCGAGCGTCTGGGCAAGCAGCTTTGGACCGAGGCGACCGGCGGCGACAAGGTGCGCGTGATCGGCGTATGGGACGCGCCAGAGGAAGCGCGCCGCGTGGGCGAGGAAATCGAGCGACTGGAGCGCGAGGGGCTGCCCCTCGACCGTATCGCCATTCTGGTGCGCGCCCAGTTTCAGACGCGCGAATTCGAGGACCGGTTCATCAGCATCGGCCTTGCCTATCGCATCATCGGCGGCTTCCGTTTTTATGAACGCGCCGAAATCCGCGATGCTTTGGCCTATTTGCGGATCATCACCCAACCCGCCGACGATCTGGCCTTTGAGCGGATCTATAACACGCCCAAGCGCGGGCTTGGCGACAAGACGCTGGAAAAGCTGCACCGTTTCGCGCGCGCGCATGAGATGCCGCTGGCCGCGGCCGCGCTGGCCATGGCCGATACGGACGAATTGCCGGCCAAGGCGCGCAACACGCTGCTGGCGCTGATGCGGGATATGGCGCGTTGGCGCGATCTGGCCAAGACGGCAACGCCTGCCGAACTGGCGCGCGTGATGCTCGACGAATCGGGCTATACCGCCATGCTTCAGGCCGACCGCAGCGCGGAAAGCGCGGGGCGTCTGGAAAACCTGTCGGAGCTGGCCCGCGCGATGGAGGATTACGAGACGCTGGGCGATTTTCTTGAGCATGTCTCGCTGGTTATGGACAATGAGGCGAACAATGACGCCGAAAAGGTCACGATCATGACGATCCATGCGGCCAAGGGGCTGGAATTCGACCATGTGTTCCTGCCCGGTTGGGAAGAGGGCGTGTTCCCTTCGCAGCGTTCTCTGGACGAAGGCGGCCTTGCCAGTCTGGAAGAGGAGCGCCGCCTCGCCTATGTGGCGATCACGCGGGCGCGGCGCCATTGCACGATCCTGCACGCGGCCAACCGGCGCATCTATGGGCAATGGACAAGCTCGCTGCCCAGCCGTTTCATCGGCGAATTGCCCCCCGCCCATATCCACAGCGAAAGCACGATGACCGGCGGGGCCAGCCTGTGGCGCGCGCAATGGAGCGAGCGGGACGATCCCTTTGCCCATCTGGCGCAAAACAAGCCCCAGCGGATGGAAACGCGCGGTCCGGGCTGGCAACGCGCCAGCCAGACAACCTTTGCCCCATCGCGCAAGATCGCAGAAAATACCCGCAGCGCGGCCAGTTTCGCCGCCACGCCGCGTCTGGACATCCGCATCGGCGACAAAGTGTTTCACGAAAAATTCGGCAATGGCACGGTCAAGGCGCAGGAAGGCAACAAGCTGGAGATCGAATTCGACAGCGGCGGGTTCAAGCGCGTACTGGACAGTTTTGTAAAGCGCATATGATCTCCGAAAGGCGACTATAAGCAATTCCCATGAGGCCCTGCCCCATCACGCACTTGCAGCATCGCGCGCGCTCTGGCACGGCATGAGGCAGGACATTCACGGCGGGGAAAAGACATGACGCAATCGGCCACGGCCATCGAACCGGCAGACTATCGCCGCGTGCTGGGCCATTATCCCACGGGTGTCGCAGCGATCACCTCGACCGATGCCGATGGCGCGCCGCTGGTGCTGGTGGTGGGCACGTTCACCTCGGTTTCGCTTGATCCGCCGCTGGTGGGCTTTTTGCCGACCACCACCTCGGCCAGTTGGCAGGCGATTGCCGCCACGGGCCAATTCGCCGTCAATGTGCTGGGCAGCGATCAGGCGGCGCTGTGCGGGCAACTGGCCGGGCGCGGGGATAAATTCGCCGGGGTGAAATACACGCTTTCGGAAGGGGGCCTGCCCCTGCTGGCCGATGCGCTGATCACGATCGAGGCCGATATCAGCGCCACGCTGCCTGCGGGCGATCATGATTTCGTGCTGGGCGCGGTGCGGCGGATGAATGTGGCGCGCGAGGGCGATCCCCTGCTGTTTCATCGCGGAAATTATGGCGGTTTTGCCGCGCTGTAACGGCAAAAGGTCAGCGCCAATTTGAACCCATCTGGCGTTGCGCCATGCTGCTTGGATGCGCCAAACGCTGGTGCGGACGAGAAGAGGTGGCATGACGCGCGAACTGATAACTTTCGAAGTGTCGCGGCAATTGTTCGGACTGGATATTGCCGCGATCCGCGAAATCCGTGCGTGGTCGCCGGTTGCGCGCTTTCCCGGCGCGCCGTCCTATATCGCGGGCATGGCCAACCTGCGCGGAAACACCCTGCCGATTGTCGATCTTGGCTCGCGTCTGGGCTGGGGCACGACCCAGACGACCGAGCGCCATGCCATCATCGTGGTGCAGATGGGCGCGCTGATGGCCGGGCTGATCGTTGAAACGGTATCCGATCTGGTCAATCTGGCCGAGGAATCTTTGCAGCCGCCGCCCTGCCTAGGGGTGGAGGAGATGACATCCTTTATCGACGGGCTGGCGCCGGTGGGCAATCGCATGTTGCTGGTGCTCAATCTGGCGCAACTGGTCGGCCGCGACTGGTTGACGAGCGGGGAATAGATCCGCGACTTATTGCTGCCCCTACCTAAAGCTGGCTTGACGCCCGCCGGGCTTGTGAACAAAATCGCGCCTGTTCAGCCCTATCAAGGTCGCGGCGCCACCCCCGATGCCCTGGCCGAACCATCAGAGGATCATCCATGCCCGCTCTCCGCCTCGACCGCCCCCGCCGCAGCGTGCTGTTCATGCCCGCCTCTAACCCCAAGGCGCTGGCCAAGGCGCGCGAGGTGGATGCCGACGTCATCATCCTCGATCTGGAGGATGCCGTTGCGCCCGAACAGAAAGAGGCCGCGCGCGAGGCGGCGGTGCGCGCGCTCTATACCGGCGGGTTTGGCCATCGCGAGGTCGCGGTGCGGGTCAACGGGCTGGACACCGAATGGGGGGCCGAAGATCTGGAAGCGCTAGCGCGTGCGGGGGCCGACGCGCTGCTGGTGCCCAAGGTTTCCAGCCCGCAGGATGTGCTGCGCTATCATGAGGCGCTGGCCGATGCGCCCTCGGACCTTCAGCTTTGGGCGATGATCGAGACGGCCGGATCGGTGCTGCGGCTTGACGCCATCGCCTCGCTGGCGCGCCAGACGCGGCTGGCGCTCTGGGTGATCGGGCCGAATGATCTGGCCCGCGAATTGCGTGCGCGGCCCGATGCGGGGCGCACGTTTCTGCAACCCTTCCTGTCGCTGGCCGTGGCGGCGGCGCGGGCGCATGGTCTGTCCATTCTGGATGGGGTGTGCAATGAATTCAAGGATATGGATATCTTCCGCGCCGAAGCCGCGCAGGGTCTGATGTTCGGTTTCGACGGCAAAACGCTGATCCATCCCGCCCAGATCGCGCCCTGCAACGAGGTGTTCAGCCCCTCGCCTGCCGAGCTGGAATGGGCCGGGCGGGTGATCGAGGCTTTTGCCCTGCCCGAACATGCCGGCAAGGGGGCGATCAAGCTGGACGGGCGGATGGTCGAACTGCTCCACCGCGATCAGGCGCAGAGCCTGCTGGCCATGGCAAGGCGGATCGCGGCGCGCGGATAGGGGTGATAGGCCGAAATCAAACCGCATTTCGCAACTGCGGCATGGAAAGCCTTCAATGCATTGGTGAATTTTTGTAAAACTGACCTATGTATTAACACTTTTTCGGTAGAATCACTCGGTCTGGATCAACAAGAGTGGGCCTGCCGAGCGTGCCAAAACCAAGACTGACCCATTGGCTGCTCAGCACCGGCGAGAAAGTCTCGGCGCCCATCGCCGCCCAATTGGCCAATGGTCTGTTCGCATCGCTGCCGATTTTCATCGGCGGGGTGATCAACAGCGTGGCCGTGGCGGCGGTGGCGGCGGGGCGGATGCACACCGCCCCCTTCATCGGCTGGATGGTGTTCGAGGCGGTGCTGGGGCTGGTGCGGATCGGCGTGGTCCAGTCCTCGCACAGCGCGACGCCCGAAAAGCTCGAGCGGCTGCGCCATCTGGCCAGCGCGCTGTCGGTGGTATGGGCGGCTTCGGTGGGGATCGGCACGCTGCTGTGCCTGACCAGCGGCGACTGGGTGCTGGCCACGATTGCCTGTCTGTCGACCGCGGCAATGGTCTGCGGCATTTGTCTGCGCAATTTCGGCACGCCGCGTCTGGCCGCCGTCATGACCTTTGCCGCGCTGGCGCCTTGCGCGGTGGGCGGACTGATGACGCAGGAGCCTTCGCTGCGCATCATCAGCGTGCAATTGCCAATCTTCATGACAACGATCTTTTCCGCCTCCTTCGGGCTGCACCGGATGCTGGTTTCGTGGATGACCACCACGGCGGAATTGAACCAAAGCAAGGCGTTGAATGAGACCATCCTCCAGTCCAGCCCTGATCTGACGCTGATCCTGGACAAAGGCTACAAGGTGGTTTTCAGCAACCGAGAGCCGGACGACCTGTATTGCGAGACACAGTTGGTGGGTCTGGATTTCTTGAGGATACTGGAGGAGAAGGACCGTCCGGCCGCCGCCACGGCCCTTGAACAGGCCCAACGCGGCGGGCCCGCAAGTTTTACCATTTCCTTTACCCGACCCAGCGGAGAAAAACGCTGGTATGACACTATCGTCAGCGAAACCTCGGATTCCTCGGGCCGGCTGATTGTGGTGGCGCGCGACATTTCGCGGCAAAAGCATTCCGAAGAACATGCCATCTGGATGGCGCATCACGATACGCTGACCGGCCTGCCTAACCGCGCGGTGCTTCAGGAAAGGCTGGATGCCGCGCTGGTGATGGCCGAAGGGCGCGAGAGCATGCGCGATCCGGCCCGCAATGACGCGGTCCCCAGCCACGCCTTGCTGATTGTTGATGTCGACAATTTCAAGGCGATCAATGACACATTGGGCCATGATGGCGGCGATGTGCTGCTGCGCGCGCTGGCGGCGCGGCTGTGTGCGGCGGTGGGGCATGGCGATCTGGTGGCGCGCACGGGCGGCGATGAATTCGCGCTGATCGTGGCCGCAGGCGATGCCGAGGCGCTGCATCGCATCGCGGCGCGCATCTATGAGGAATTGCGCGAACCCATCCTGCATGGCGACCGCGTGATGGAATGCGGCGCCAGCATCGGGGCCAGTTTCATCCCGCAGGACGGGCCGGGCCGTTCCGAGGTGATGAAGGCCGCCGACATCGCGCTCTATGCCGCCAAGGCGGCGGGCCGGGCGCAGATGAAGATCTTTGAGCCCGCCATGATGGACGAGGTAGAGCGCCATCAGGCCATGATCACCGCCGCCCGCTTCGCCCTTAAGCGCAAGACCATCGTGCCGCACTATCAGCCCAAGGTCTGTCTGGGCGGTGAAGGACGCGGCGATGGGCGCATCGTGGGCTTCGAAGCGCTGCTGCGCTGGCGCGACCGGGATGGGCATGTGCGCGGCCCCGATGCGATCAAGGCCGCCTTCAACGACCCGATCCTGAGCGTGGCGATCAGCGATTACATGCTTGATATGATTTTGGATGATATCGAAGGCTGGGTGGCGGGGGGCGTGCCCTTTGGCCATGTGGCCGTCAATGTGACCAGCGGCGATTTCCGCCCCGGCGGGATTGTCGAAACCGTGCTGGACCGGCTCAAGGCGCGCGATCTGCCCGCATCATGCCTTCAGATCGAGGTGACCGAGGATGTGTTTCTGGACAAGGGCGTGCTGGATGTCGAACGCGCGCTCAAACGACTGAGCCATCACGGGTTGCGTATCGCGCTGGATGATTTCGGCACCGGCTATGCCTCACTTTCGCATCTTACCCAATTCCCGGTGGACCTGCTCAAGATCGACCGTTCCTTTATCGGCCAGATCGGCGCCAAGGGCGATGCCGAGGCGATTTCCTCGATCGTCATCAATCTGGGCCATTGCCTTGGGCTGGAGGTGATCGCCGAGGGCGTCGAAACCATCGCGCAGCAGGAGCATCTGATCGCGATGGGCTGTGACACAGGGCAAGGCTATCTCTATGCCAGAGCGATGCCCGCCGCCGAAGTGGCCGCCCATGTGCGCGAGCATGAAACCGCCCGCGCCCTGCTCCACCTGCGTCAGGCCTGATCGCGGCTTTCGCCCACCACCTGCCAGATGGCGATGAACAGCGCGGCGATCACCGGCCCCATGACAAAGCCGTTGAAACCCATCAGTTCAAACCCGCCCAGCGTGGTGATCAGCACCACATAATCAGGCACCCGCGTGTCGCGCCCGACCAGAATGGGCCGCACCAGATTGTCGACGCTGCTGATGACAAAGAACCCCAGCGCGCCCAGCGCCGCCCCTTGCCACACCGATCCCGTGGCCAGCAGATAGACCGAAACCGGCACCCAGACGAACCCCGTGCCCACCGAGGGAAACAGCGAAAACACCCCCATCGCCACGCCCCACAGCAAGGCTCCCGGCAGGCCAAGCACCCAGAAACTGAGCCCCCCGATCGAGCCTTGCAGCACGGCGACGATCAGGCTGCCCTTGATGGTGGCGCGGATCGCCTGAAGGAATTTGGCGATCAGCAGGTCGGTCATCGCCCGTTCCAGCGGCACCGCCCGCGCGATCTTTTCGCCCAGCGCCCTCCCGTCGCGCAGCAGGAAATAGGCCAGATAGAGCATCACCCCCAATTGCAGGAACAGACCCAGAGTGCTCTGCCCCAATTGCAGCAGTTGCGGGCCGACATTGCGCAGCAGATCGCCCATTTCACGGCTGAGCCATCCGCGCAGGTCATCCAGACTGGCCAGCCCGGCCACGCCCAATTGCCCCTGAAGCCAAGGCGGCATCCGCATCTGAAGCCCGGCCAGAAAGCGTAAAGGGTCGATCTGGCCCGATTCGATGCGGGCATAGAGCACCCCGCCCTGTTCGATCAGCGCCGCCCCCAGCGCCAGCGCGGGCAGCACCACAACCGCCACCACCACCAGCAAGGTCATCGCCGCGCAGCGATCCGGATGGCCCGGCATCGAGCGCATCAACCGTTGATAGAACGGGTCGAACAGCACCGCGACGATCACCGCCCACAGCACCGCCCCCCAAAAAGGCACCACCAGCCAGCCGAAAGCCAGCGAAATCGCCACCACCAGCCCCAACAGAAACATGCGCGCCGGTTGCATCTGGCGGTTCTCCCGATTGATCACGACCCTATGCATAGCCCGAGCGGGGCGCAGGGCAACAGTGTGATCGGCGTTTAGCCAGACTTGGGCGACCAACAGATTTCCTTGAATGTCTATTTTAATGATTGAGATTAGAAGCGAGTCAACTCTACCTAATTGATAGAAATTAATGGGTGAGCATCACAGGGGGGATATTCGCATGTGGCCCGCGCCCGGCAAAAGCCGGAACGCCGCATGCGCATTCCCGATCACCATCGCTTGAACGCGGCCCGCCGTGTTGCAAAGTCAAAGGATCGAGTATGAAACTGCGCCAGATTTTCCTTGCCAGCGTGGCCGGTGCCGCATTTTTCGCCGGCCCGGCCCATGCCGCCGACGAAGCGCCCGCCGAAGCCGCAGAGCAGGTTCAGGCCGAGGCCCCCGGCGACATCGTCGTCACCGCCCGCCACCGCAGCGAAAGCGCGCAAAGTGTGCCTTTGGCCATCTCGGTGCTGGGCGGGCTGACGCTGGAGCGGAACGGCGCGTTCAACGTCAATCGCCTGCAGCAGTTGGCCCCCACCTTGCAGTTCTATTCCTCGAACCCGCGCAATTCGGCGGCCAATCTGCGCGGGCTTGGCGCGCCCTTCGGCCTGACCAATGACGGCATCGAACAGGGCGTAGGCATCTACGTCGATGACGTCTATTTCAGCCGCGCCGCGGCCAGCACCTTCGACTTCCTCGATGTGGCCCAGATCGAGGTGCTGCGCGGGCCGCAGGGCACGCTGTACGGCAAGAACACCACCGCCGGCGCGATCAACATCACCAGCCGCGCGCCCACCTTCAATTTTGAAAGCCGGGGCGAAGTGTCTGTCGGCAATTACGGCTACCGCCAGTTGAAGCTGGCCGTATCGGGGCCTTTGTCGGAAACGGTGGCGGCGCGCATCGCGGTGTCCTCGACCGGGCGGGGCGGCACGATCTATAACACCACCACGAAAAGCTGGGTGCAGTCGCAGGACAATCTGGGCCTGCGCGGGCAAATCCTGTGGCGCCCTTCGGCCACGGTCGATGTCACGCTGGCCGCCGATTACAACGAGCAGAACCCCTCGTGCTGCGCCACGGTCTATTACGGCTATGGCAGCACCCAGCGCTCATCCGCCCGCCAGTTCCCGGCGCTGGCCGCGCTGCTCGGCTATACGCCCGCCAGCGCCAATCCTTACGCCCGCGTGACCGATCTCGACAGCGAATTGCGCGCCACCAACCGCATCGGGGGGGCCTCGCTCAAGATCAAAGCGCAGGTCGGCGCAGGCACCTTTACCAGCATAACCGCATGGCGTTTTTGGGACTGGAACCCGTCGAATGACCGCGACTACACCGGCCTGCCGATCACCACGCTGAGCCAGAACCCGACCAAGCAGGAACAATATACGCAGGAATTCCGTTACAGCCTCGCAACCAGCCATTTCGACTGGAACGTCGGCCTCTTCGCCTTCAATCAGGCTGTCCACACCACCGGCACCCAGCAACAGGGCACCGCCGCCAGCCGCTTCCTGCTCTCATCGGCCCAGATCAACGCGATCTGCCCCACCGGTTCCTCGGCCACTTGCGTTCCCGACATCCTGAACGGTCTGACCGCCAGGAATGACATCCGCCTCAACAACACCAGCCTGGCCGCCTTCAGCCAGTTGAGCTGGAAGGTCACGGATCGTTTCACGATCCAGCCGGGCGTGCGCCTGAACTATGACCAGAAGAAGGGCTGGTACAATTCGGTCGTCACCAATTCGGCAGGCGCGCAGATCTTCCCGACCTCGGGCACCGGCGCCAATTCGCTGCTGGGCGCGCAGGCGGGTGTCTTGTCCTCGCAGCAATTCCCGGCGCGCTATTCGGCGTGGAATTTCAGCTATGACCTGACGCTCTCCTATGCGCTGGCGCGCGATGTGCGGGCCTATGCCACCTATGCCAAGACGTTCAAATCGGGCGGGGTCAACCTCAACGGCGTGCCCTCGGATGCCAATGGCCAGCCGATTCTGGCCGCCGCCACGGTCAAGCCCGAAACGGTCAACCATTTCGAGATCGGCTTCAAGAGCCAGTGGCTGGACCGCCGCGTGACGGTCAATCTGGCCGCCTTCCGCACCACCATCGACAATTTCCAGGCGCAGGTGACCAATGGCGCGCTGGGCGTGCTGCGCGGCTATCTGGCCAATGCGGAAAGCGTGCGCACGCAGGGTCTGGAAGGCGATTTCTCGGTGCGCCCCAGCGACCGTTTCAGCGCCTATCTGAACGCCGCGCTGACGGACGCGAAATACCGCAAATTCACCACCGCCCCCTGCCCACCTGAACTGTCTGGCGGCACGACGACCACCGGCACGCCGGGCGCGGCGGGCGCTCCGGGCGCGCTCAGCCCGGCCAGTTGCGACATTTCGGGCCAGCGCCTGCCGGGCGTGTCGAAATATGCGCTAAGCTGGGGCGGCGAATATAACATCCCGGCCAAGCTGTTCGGCAAGGATGGCGAGGTCTATGTCGGCTATGACGCCTCCTATCGTTCGAGCTGGTCGTCCAACGCCTCGGCCTCGATCTACACCTGGGTCAAAGGCTATTCGCTGCACAATTTCCGCGCAGGGTGGCGTCAGGACCGCGGGATCGACATCTATGGCTGGGTCCGCAACGCCACGGGCACCAATTATGTCGAGATGCTGACCGTGGCCAGCGGCAACACCGGCCTGATCGCGGCCAACCTTGGCGATCCGCGCACCTATGGCGCGACGGTGAAGTTCGAGTTCTGACCCTGCTGTCCGGCGCGGGCCATCCACCCGCGCCGGATCGCATCAGCAATAGATGCGCTGATACCGCCCGCCCAACTGGGTCAGGATTTCATAGGCAATCGTGCCCGCCTCCTGCGCCACAGCCTCAATCGGGCGATGCGGGCCGATGATCTCGACCAGTTCCCCCTCGGCCAGCGCGCCCTCGGGCAAGGCGGAAGCATCGACCACCGTCACATCCATCGACACTCGGCCCACGATGGGCAATGTCGCGCCCTGCGCCCACACCGCGCCCCGGTCCGACAGGCTGCGCGGGAAACCGTCGGCATAGCCGATCGAAAGCAGCGCCAGCCGCGTCTCGCGCGGGGCATGCCATGTCTGGCCATAGCCCACGCCGGTTCCGGCAGGCACAGTGCGGGTTTGCAAGACACGGGCTTGCAGCCCCACCACCGGGCGAAACGGCTCGGCTCGGCCGTCCGCAGGTTCGGCGCCATAAAGGCACAGGCCCGCACGGACCAGATCGCCATGCCAGGCCGCGCCCAATTGCACCCCGCCCGAATTGGCAAAACAGCGCGCCACCCCAGGAAACAGTGCGGCGGCCGCCTCAAAGCGCGCCAATTGCGCGGCATTCTCGGCCCGATCGGGTTCATCGGCGCAGGACAGATGGCTGATAATCGCCAGCAAGGGCACAGCGCCGCGAAATTCCGCATCGCCCGCCAATACCACCGCTTCTTCAAAACCAAGCCCATGGCGCGCCATACCGGTATCGACCTGAAGCATCGCCGGGCGGCCAAAGGCCTGCCATCGTCGCGCCTGCGCGATACTGTTCAGCACCGGCGTGATCCCGGCCTCGGCGGCAAAAGCCTCTCCCCCCGGATGCAGCCCGTTGAGCACCGCCAGCAAAGCGTCATCCGGCACCAGCGCACGAATGGCCAGCGCCTCAACCAGATTGGCGACGAAAAAAGCACGGCAACCCGCCGCTGCCAGCACCGGGACCACCTGCGCCGCACCCAGACCATAGGCATCGGCCTTGACCACGGCGGCGGCGCGCGCAGGCGCAACCTCGCACGCCACCCGGCGCCAGTTTTCCACCAATGCGCCCAGATCGATTGTCAAAACCCCCGGCGCGGGGGCCATTTGCGCCTGCACTTGCCTGTCACTCCAGTTTCACGCCCTGCTGGACCACAGGGGGGCAAAGCGCAACCGGCTTTGTCATGGTGCGGCTTTGTTGTCCGGGCCGCCAATTCCATATTGCAGCGCACAAACCTTTCGCGCACACTCCCGTTCATGATCACAGCCGGCCTGCACCACCTCACCCGCTATCGCTACAGCAAACCGATCCGTTTGGGGCCGCAGGTGATCCGCCTCCGCCCCGCGCCGCACAGCCGGACGCAGGTGCCGAACTATTCGCTGAAAATCAGCCCGGAAAACCACTTCCTCAACTGGCAGCAGGACCCGCATGGCAATTGGCTGGCGCGGCTGGTTTTTCCCGATCCGGTCGATCATTTCAGCATCGAGGTCGATCTGCTGGCCGATATGGTGGTGATCAACCCCTTCGACTTCTTCGTCGAGGATTATGCCGAGGAACGCCCCTTCGCCTATGATCCGGCGCTGAAAGAGGATCTGGCCGCCTATTTCGATGTCGAACCGCAAGGCGCCCTGTTCGAAAAGCTCTATGAACGCTTTGCCGATGTAAAACAGCGCACGGTCGATTTCCTCGTCGATGTGAACATGGCGGTCTATCAGGCCGTCAATTACGTGATCCGCATGGAGGCCGGGGTTCAGGAACCGGAGGAAACGCTGGAAATCGGATCGGGGTCATGTCGCGATTCGGCTTGGCTGCTGGTCAATCTGCTGCGGCGGCTGGGTTTTGCCGCGCGCTTTGTCTCGGGCTATTCGATCCAGATGACGCCCGATGTCATCCCGGTCGAGGGGCCCAAGGGCGTCTCGCAGGATGTCTGTGACCTGCACGCATGGGCCGAGGCCTATGTGCCGGGCGCGGGCTGGATCGCGATGGATGCGACGTCCGGCATGTTGGCGGGCGAAGGGCATATTCCGCTCTGCGCCACGCCGCATTACCGATCCGCCGCGCCGATCAGCGGCCTTGCCGAACCGGCCGAGGTCGATTTCCATTTCGAGATGGGCGTCCACCGCATCCATGAAGCGGTGCGCATCACCAAGCCCTTTACCGACGAGCGCTGGGACGCGGTGCTGGCGCTGGGGGACAAGGTGGATGAGGACATTGCCGCGCAGGACATGCGCCTGACCATCGGGGGCGAGCCGACCTTTATCGCGGACGGCGATTTCGAGGCACCCGAATGGAACAGCGATGCCGTCGGCCCCACCAAGGCCGCCTATGCCGACCGACTGATCCGCCGCCTGCGTGATGAATTCGCGCCCGGATCGCTGCTGCATCACGGGCAAGGCAAATGGTATCCGGGGGAAAGCCTGCCGCGCTGGGGCTATTCGATCTATTGGCGCAAGGATGGCGTGCCGGTGTGGCGCGATGCGACGCTGATCGCGGGCGAAACCTTGCCGCGCGAAACGCCCCCGCCCGAGGTGGCACCGCAAAGCGCGGAGCAGGTGATGCGCGGCATTGCCGCCACGCTGGGTGTGGATGAGGAATTTGTTCAGCCGGTCTATGAAGACGCGGTGGAATGGATCGTGCGCGAGGCGCAATTGCCCGATAATGTGGCCCCCGATGATCCCGAACTGGAAAACCCGGAGGAGCGCGCACGCTTCATGCGCACGTTCCAGCGCGGCCTGAACAAGCCGGTCGGCTATGTCCTGCCGGTCCAGCGCTGGTGGCAGGCGGCGCATCAGCCGATCCGGCGCTGGCGGTCGGAAAAGTGGCGACTGCGGCGCGGGGCGCTTTATGCGGTGCCGGGCGATGCGGCGCTGGGCTATCGCCTGCCGCTTTCCTCGCTGCCCCATGTGGCAGCCTCAGACTATCCTTTCATCAACCCGCAGGACACCGCCGCGCCGCTGGCGCCTTTGCCCGATTTCTATGGTCTGGCGGCCGAGCGCGAAGCTGCCGCGCGGACGCAGGGCGCGTTTCAGCGCGTATCGGATGCCCCGCCCCAGCCCACCGGCAACACCTATGTCGAACAGGTGGCCATCGAGGGCGTGGTCCGCACAGCGATTACGGTCGAGGCGCGGCGCGATCACCTTTGCGTCTTCATCCCCCCGGTCGAAACGCTGGAGGATTATCTCGACCTCATCGCTTCGGTGGAGCGCGTGGCGCAGGAAAGCGGCCTGCCGGTGCGGATCGAGGGCTATCCTCCGCCCACCGATCCGCGCCTGATGGTGCTGAAGGTCACGCCTGACCCCGGCGTGATCGAGGTCAATATCCAGCCCTCGGCCTCTTGGCGCGAATCGGTGCACATCACCGAAACGCTCTATGATGTCGCGCGCGAGGTCGGGCTGACGGCGGACCGCTTCATGGTCGATGGCCGCGCGGTGGGCACGGGCGGGGGCAATCATATCGTGCTGGGCGGGCCAAGCCTGCTCGACAGCCCGTTCATCCGCCGCCCCGATCTGCTAAAATCCTTCGTCACCTATTGGCAGCGGCATCCCTCCCTTTCCTATCTCTTCTCCGGCCTGTGCATCGGCCCGACCAGTCAGGCCCCGCGTATCGACGAGGCCCGCCATGACGGGTTGTACGAGCTGGAAATCGCGCTCGCCCAAGTGCCCGGCCCCGATCAGCCGCAACCGCTGGCATGGGTGGTTGATCGCCTGTTCCGCAATCTCTTGGTGGACGTGACGGGCAACACCCATCGCACCGAAATCTGCATCGACAAATTGTTTAGCCCCGATGGCCCCACAGGCCGCCTGGGCCTTGTCGAATTTCGCGGTTTCGAGATGCCGCCAGACGCGAAAATGAGCCTTGCCCAGCAATTGCTGATCCGCGCTTTGGCCGCGTGGTTCTGGCGAGAGCCGCAAGGCGGGCCGCTGGTGCGCTGGGGCACGCAATTGCACGACCGGTTCATGCTGGGGCATTTCGTCTGGGCCGATTTCCTCGATGTCTTGTCCGATCTGCGCCGCGCGGGCTATGATTTCGACCCCGTGTGGTTTGAGGCCCAACGCCAGTTCCGCTTCCCCATCCACGGGACGACCGAAGGCGGCGGGGTGCAACTGGAAATCGCCCATGCGCTCGAACCTTGGAACGTGCTGGGCGAGACGGGTGCGATCGGCGGGACCGTGCGCTTTGTCGACAGCTCAACCGAGCGTTTGCAGGTGCGGGCCACGGGCCTTGTGGCCGGGCGCCATATCATCACCTGCAATGGCCGCCGCATTCCCATGAACCCCACCGGCACGCCCGGCGAAGGCGTGGGCGGCGTGCGCTACAAGGCGTGGTGGCCGTCCAATTGCCTCCATCCGATGCTGCCACCCCATGCCCCGCTGACCTTCGACATCTATGACACATGGAACCATCGCAGCCTTGGCGGCGCAGTCTATGAGGTCGCGCATCCGGGCGGGCGCAATTACGATACGGTGCCAGTGAACGCGTTCGAGGCCGAGGGGCGGCGCAAGGCGCGATTCTTCGACATCGGCCATACGCCGGGGTTCCAGCCAACGCCCGCACAGGAATGGCCGGGCGAATTTCCGATGACGCTCGACCTGCGCCGCCCCGGCTGGCTGGGGTAACTTGGCCACCCGCGCGCCCCGCAAGGCCCAGCCGGTGGACTGGCTGAAGGACTATCCGGTCGATGTGGACGCGGGCGACCTGTTTCGCCATGCCCCGCCCGAGGTCGCCGCCAAATGGCGGATGATGGCGGGCGGGCTCCATACGCTGGCGCGGGATTCGGGCCTGTCGGCGCAGGAACTGCTGGCGCGCCAGATTGCCGACATGGGCATGAGTTTCCGCATGACCGGCGATGCGGAGGAGCGCAGTTGGCCCCTGACGCCGATGCCGCTGATTGTCGGCGCGCAGGAATGGGCCAAGGTCGAGGCAGGGCTGGTCCAGCGCGCGCGGCTGCTCGAAGCGGTGGTGGGCGATATTTACGGCCC
Organism: Novosphingobium humi; assembly: GCF_028607105.1. Classification (GTDB taxonomy): domain Bacteria; phylum Pseudomonadota; class Alphaproteobacteria; order Sphingomonadales; family Sphingomonadaceae; genus Novosphingobium; species Novosphingobium humi. Next base: position 2,301,865 of record NZ_CP117417.1, read on the forward strand.
GCAGGATCTGGTGCGCGAAGGGCATCTGCCCGCCGCCGTGGTCGCGGGCAGCCGCTATTTCGCCCGCGCGATGGGCGGGGTTCTGCCGCGCCGGGGCCATTATATTCACGTCTATGCGGTCGATCTGGCGCGCGGGCCGCATGGCCAATGGCGCGTTCTGGGCGACCGGCTGCGGCTGGCCAATGGCGTGGGCTATGCGCTGGAAAACCGGCTGGCGCTTTCGCGCGGGACGGGCTCGCTGCTCTCGGATATTCATGCGCGGCGGCTGGCGGGATTCTTTGGCCAATTGCGTCAGGGCCTGTCCGCCGACTGCCCGCGCGAATCGCCGCGCATCGCGCTGCTGACGCCGGGGCGCTTCAACCAATCCTATCCCGAACAGGCCCATCTGGCGCGCTATCTGGGCTTTCCGCTGGTCGAAGGGCGCGACCTGTCTGTGATCGACGGCAAGCTTTATGTGCGCACTATCGGCGGGCCAAAGCGGGTCGATGCGCTGTGGCGCTGGATCGACACCAATTCGCTCGATCCGCTCAATTTCGATGCGCGCTCGACCATCGGTGTGCCCGATCTGGCCGATTGCTGGACCGGCGGACAAGTGGCCATGGCCAACTGGCCCGGCGTCGAGGTGGTTGAGGCGCCCGCCTTTGCCGCCTTTTTGCCGCGCCTGTTCCAAACCCTGCTGGGCGAAGACCCGCTGCTGCCCAATGTGGCGACATGGTGGTGCGGGGGCGAGCCGGAGGCGGATCTGGTGCGCGGGCGGCTGGATGAATTGATGGTGGCCCCCGCCTTTGGCCAAAGGGTCGAGGGGCTGGCCACGGTGCAGCCGGCCCATGGTGCGCAATTGACACCCGAGGCGCGCGAGGCGCTGCTGGCCGCCATGGCCCGCCGCCCGATGGATTATTGCGCGCAGGAAATCATCAACCTGTCCACCACCCCCGCCCTGATCGAGGACCGGTTCGAACCGCGCCCCTTCACGCTGCGCGCCTTTGTCGCGCGCGGGGCCGATGGCGAATGGGTGGTGATGCCGGGCGGTTTTGCGCGCCTGTCCTCATCGGGCAAGATCGCCTCGACGCTGATGGGCGAAGGCGACCTTTCGGCTGATGTCTGCGTGGTGGACGAGGCCGACGAGGAGAGTTTCAGCCGCGTCACCCTGACCGGCGCGCCCGCGATCCGGCGCGATGGCGGCGTCTTGGCGGCGCAGGCGGCCGACAATCTGTACTGGTTCGGCCGCTATGGCGAGCGGGCGGAAATGACGGTGCGCGTGGTCCGCTCGATCCTGGGCGGCGGGATCGAAGTGGACGCGGGCGCCAGCGGCCATCCCGAAGTGCGTGCAAGGCTGGTGGATCTGCTGGCCAATTGGGGGGCGCTGGCCCCTGGCCATTCCGCGCTTTCCCCCGCCGAGGCGTGCCGCGCGGCGCTGGTTGAACATGCTCTGCCGGGCGGCGTGGCGGCGCTGCTCAACACCCAGCGCAATGTGGGCCAATCGCTACGCGACCGTTTCGCGCCTGATTTCTGGCGGATCGCCAGTCGGCCTTTGCCGCTGCTCGATTCGCATCGGCCCGGCGTGCTGCTGCGCGTGGCGCGTGAACTGGTCGAGCGTTTCGCCGCGCTTTCCGGCCTTGGCGCGGAGGATATGGTGCGCGGGCCCGCATGGCGTTTTCTCGACATGGGGCGTCGTATCGAGCGCGCCCTTTCGCTGTGCCGCATCGCACGCCAATTGGAAGGCGCGGGCGAGGAGAGCGACCGGCTCAACACTTTGCTCGACATTTTCGACAGCCAGATCACTTATCGCTCGCGTTATCTTTCGGCGCCGCTGCGCGATCCGGTCTATGACCTCCTGCTGCTCGACCCCGACAATCCGCGCAGTCTGGTCCATCAGGTGCAGGCCATCGAGCGCCACATCGCCGCCCTGCCCTCGCTGCGCGAGGATGCCTTGCCCGAGGCGCCGCTGCGCGAGGTGCGCGCGGTGCTGGCCCCTCTGATCAGCCTGACGGTCGATCAATTCGACGGGCCGCGCATGACCGAGATCGAGATGCGGCTTCAGGCCCTCTCGGATTCGATTTCCGCGCGCTACTTCCTGCAATTCGATGCGGCGGTTGCGGGCCGCACGCCTCTGCAAGGCTGACCCTTTCATGCGCTATCGCATCCATCATACCACCAGCCTGCGCTATGAGGGCGTGGTGCGTCTGGCGCGGCTCAACCTGCGGCTGAAACCGGCGCTCTGGCCGGGACAGCGGGTGGAGAATTTCGCGCTGAAACTCGACCCGCCCCCCGCCGAGATCGAGGCCGGGGATGGCCCCTGGATCGTCCACCGCCATCGCGTGATCCTGCGTGAACCGCTCTCGGAACTGAGCATCGAAAGCCGTTTCGATATTGAGGTGAATGAACCGGCCCTCGCGCCCGATGATGCCGCCGCGCCCGGCATTGCCGACATTCGCGCTGCCGCGCTGGCCCTTCCCGATCTGTCACCGATGGGGCCGGCCTCTTATCTGTTTGCCTCGCCCATGGCCTCGCCTTCGGCCGCGATTGCGCAATGGGCCGCGCCCTTTCTGGCCCCCGATCAAAGCGTGCTGGCCGCCGGTCACGCATTAATGAAAGCGATCCACGAGAGCTTTGCCTATGACGGCACCGCCACCAGCGTGACGACCACCGCGCAGGACGCCTTTGAACAAAAGCGCGGCGTGTGTCAGGATTTCGCCCATGTGATGATCGTGGCTGCGCGGGCGCATGGCATTCCGGCCGCCTATGTCAGCGGCTATCTGCGCACGCTGCCCCCGCCGGGTCAGCCGCGTCTGGTGGGCGCCGATGCGATGCATGCCTGGGCCGCGCTGTGGTGTGGTCAGGCCATCGGCTGGGTCGGTTTTGATCCCACCAATGATGTGCTGGCCGGGACCGATCATATCTTTGTCGCGATGGGGCGTGATTATGCCGACATCGCCCCGATCGACGGCGTATTTCTGGGCGGTGCAGGCCAAAATCTGGCGGTGTCGGTCGATGTCGAACCGGTGGAAGATTGATGCGCGCGGCTTGACTTGCATGATGGCGGGTCCATGCATGGCGCGATGGAGAGCATGCCCAGACGCGATCTGTTGACCGGCCTTGGCCTTGCCGGATTGCTCCTGCCCGAGGCGGTGGCCTATGCCGGGATGGCGGGGCTGGCGCCGGGGCGGGCGATTGCGGCGGCGGTGGCTGGCGCTCTGGCCTATGCGGTGGTCGGGCGCAGCCGATATGCGGTGATTGCGCCCACATCCTCCTCGGCGGCCATTCTGGGTGCGGCGCTGATCGGGCTTTCGGCCGAGGGCGTGGGCGACAAGGGTTTGAGCCAGGGGGGCGCGGCAGCCACGGCGCTGGTGGTGATGACCGGGGTCATCTTTGCCGCGCTGGGTGCGTTCCGGCTGGGCAGTCTGGCCGGGTTTATCTCGCGCCCTGTGCTGCGCGGCTTTGCAATGGGGCTGGCGATCACAATCATCGTGCGCCAATTGCCGCATCTGTTGGGGATCAGCGTGCCGGGGGCGCCGATGTGGCGGCTGCTGGGCGAAATCGGCATGGCGCTGCCCCGAACCAACTGGCCCAGTCTGCTGCTGGGGCTTGGGGCGCTGGCGGCGCTGCTGGCGCTGCGGCGGGCGCCGCGTTGGCCCGGATCGCTGATGGTGATCGGCGGCGGGCTGCTGCTGGGCTGGTGGCTGGACCCGGCGGCATGGGGGGTGGCGCTGGTGGGAGAGGTGGCGCTGACATGGCCCGATTTCGCGCTGCCGCCCTTTGCGCTGCTGCCGCGTCTGGCTCAGATCGCGGCGCCGATTGCGCTCATCCTGTTTGCCGAAAGCTGGGGGACGATGCGCAGTCTGGCCCTGCAGAATGGCGACCGGCTCGATGCCAATCGTGAACTGAGCGCGCTGGGTCTGGCCAATCTGGCGGCCGGACTGGCGCAGGGCATGCCGGTGGGTGCGGGCTTTTCGGCGGCCAATGCCAATGCCTCGGCGGGCGCGCAAAGCCGGTGGGCGGCGATCATGGCGGCCTTGGCGCTGCTGGGGCTGGCGCTGTTTGCCGCGCCCGCCATCGGGCGGATTCCCGAACCCATTCTGGCCGCCGTGGTGATCGCCGCGCTGACCCATGCTCTGCATCCCGGCCCGATCCGCCGCCTGTTTCAGATCCGGCGCGATGGCTGGGTGGCGGTGGCTGCGGCGGTCGGCGTACTGGCGCTGGGGGTGCTGAATGGGATGCTGGCGGCGATTGCGCTGTCCATCGCCATGCTGCTCTATGATCTGGCCCATCCCTCGATCAGCACGCTGGGCCAGGTGGGCGACAGCCATGATTATGTCGATATCGCCCGCCATGACGATGCGCGCGCGCCCGCCAACATCGCGCTGTTTCGCCCCAATGCGCCGCTGTTTTTCGCCAATACGGAAAGCGTGCTGAATCTGATCGCGGCGCGCGCGGCGGCATCGGGCGCGCCGGTGGTGGTGCTCAGCCTTGAGGAATCAAACGATCTGGACGCCACCGCCATCGATGCGCTGGGCGAATTCGTGCTCGACCGGGCGCAGCATGGCCAGCGCGTGCTGCTGGCCCGCGCGCATGACCGGGTGCGCGATGTGCTGGTGGCGGCGGGCATGGCGCAACTGGCGCAGGATTCGACATTTTCGGTGGCCGACGCCGTGGCGCGGGCGGGGGCATCATGGCAGGACAGCGCCATCTGAGGAAAAGGAAAGCCCCCTATGGCCATGAACCACCCGGTCCAGCCGGTCCTCAATCCGGTCCGCCTGCGCGATCTGCGCCCGACGCAAATGACCGTCGGCATGGCCGAAGTGCGCGACAAGCAGCAGCACTGGCGCGACCAGAAACAGGCCGGGCAATGGCTGGGCCAGCATCTGATCCCGGTGGTGCATGGGCCGGGCGACACATGGTGGGTGATCGACCATCACCATCTGGCCCGCGCGCTTTATGAGGAAGGTGTCGAGGAGGTGCTGGTTTCGGTCGAGGCGCGGCTGGGCAAATTGAGCAAGAAACGGTTCTTTTCGGTGATGGACTATTACAACTGGCTCCATCCCTATGATGACAATGGCAAAAGGCATGACTGGTCGGATCTGCCGCGCCATGTGGGCAAATTGGCCGATGATCCGTTCCGCTCGCTGGCGGGCGCGGTCCGGCGCGGGGGCGGCTATGCCAAGACATCCACGCCTTATGCGGAGTTTTTATGGGCCGATTTCTTCCGCGACCATATAAAACGCGAGAAACTCGAAGAAAATTTCGCTGCCGCGCTGGCCAAAGCGCTGAAATTGGCCAATAGTCCCCAAGCAGCCTATTTGCCGGGCTTTGCCGGCCCGGAAGGATGATGAAACCATGAAAGCTCTCCAAGCCTATTTCGCCCAGACCGGCGGGCCCGAAGTGATCCGCTGGCACGAGGTCGATCTGCACGAACCGGGCCCCGGCGAAATCCGCGTGGTGCATGAGGCGGTGGGGCTGAATTTCATCGACACCTATTATCGCTCGGGCCTCTATCCCTGCCCCCTGCCATCCGGTTTGGGCAGCGAGGCGGCGGGCGTGGTCGAGGCGGTGGGGCCGGATGTGGCCGCTTTCAAACCCGGCGACCGCGTGGCCACCTTTGGCCCGGCGCTGGGCGCCTATGCCACGGCGCGGATCACACCCGCATCGGGGTGGTTCCGCATCCCCGACGGTATCAGCGCCCAGACGGCGGCGGCGGCCATGCTCAAGGGCTGTACGGCCGAATTTCTGGTTGAGCGCGCGGTGGCGCTGAAGAGTGGGGATTGGGCGCTGGTCCATGCGGCGGCGGGCGGCGTAGGGCAGATCCTCGTGCAATGGCTTCATGCGCTGGGCGTGCGGGTGATTGGAGTGGTCGGGTCCGAAAGCAAAGCGGCCATGGCCAGCGAGGCCGGGGCCGAAACCGTTCTCCTGTCCGGCTCGCCCGATGTGGCGGCGCAAGTGCGCGAGATCACCGGCGGGATCGGCGTTGCGGCCAGTTTCGACGGCGTGGGCGCGGCGTCCTGGCCGGTATCGCTGGCCAGCGTCCGGCCGCGCGGCACCATCCTGTCCTTTGGCAATGCCAGCGGCCCGGTGACGGGCGTCGCGCTGGGCGCTCTGGCCGCAGCGGGCTCGCTCTATGTCACGCGGCCCCGGCTGTGGGACTATTACGCCACCCCGGCGGAAAGCGCGGCGGGCGTCGCGCGCCTGTTCGACATGCTGGAGAGCGGCGCGGTCAAGGTGCCCGTGGGACAGAGCTTTGCCCTGACCGATGCGGCCGATGCGCACCGCGCGTTGGAGGGGCGCCAGACGGTGGGGGCGAGTGTGTTGGTGCCTTGATCATTTGGCGGGGTAAGGGGTTTATGCCTCCGGCCCTTTGCCCGCCGGAGGCGCCTTCCTAAACCCTTCAAGCCTTCTGCGAACGCAACAACATCGCGCCAAACCCCATGAACACGCCGCCCGTCACGCGGTTGAACCAGCGCTGGGCGGCGGGGCGGCGCAGCCAGCCGGCCAGCCCCCTGCCGCCGACAGCATAGGTGAAGTAGCAGAAGGTCTCGATCACGGCGAAGGTGCCGATCAGGATGGAAAGCTGGATGGCCTTGGGCTGCGCCGGGTCGATGAACTGGGGCAGGAAGGCCGCGGCAAAGAGCAGCGCCTTGGGGTTAGAGATGGCGATGGTGAAGCCCCCGCGATAGACCGCCCAGCGCGACAGGCCGGGACGTTCGAACTCGACCGTTTCTTCGCTCTCTTCGGTGACGGGCGCGCGCCATGCCTTGATGCCCAGATAGACCAGATAGGCCGTGCCGATCAGGCGCAGCACCTCAAACGCGCCGGGCAGCGCGAAAAGCAGCGCGGTCAGGCCCAGCGCGCTGGCCGTCATCATCACCACCAGCGCGCTCATGCAGCCTGCCATGGCCGGAAACGACCCGCGCAGGCCCAACTCGACGCTGCGGCTCATGATATGGAGCATGTTGGGGCCCGGAGAGGCGCTGATCAGGAACACGGTGAGGCAATAAAGGCCCCAGAGATGCAGGTTCATAACAGAACTCCCAAAACTGCCAGCGCGATACCGGCAAGCCCCAGACCCGCGCCCAGCCACAGAAACAGCCGCGCCGCCATGATCTGGGACAAGGCCAGCAGCAAAATGCCCAGCAAAAGCGCGCTTTCGCCAAGGCCAAGCCGACCGCTGCGCTCCGCCGCAGAGGATGCCTCGGCCCGCAGGCCCGCGATCCGCGTGGCGATGGCGTCGATGCCGGGCGCACGCGGGGCGCCCGGCTGCGCGCTCAGCTTGCCCTGACGCAGGACAGCCGCCTCGCCCAAGGCGCCTGCGCGCACGTCGCCGTCCAGCCCGCCCTGATTGGCCTGCGCGATCAGCATCGTCTCGCGCGCCTTCATCGCCTCAACCATCGTGGTGGCGTCCGCTGCGGCCATGGCCGCCTGAATGCTCTCGCGCTGGGCCGAAAGCATCGCGATATGAATGATGCCGGTCAGCACCACAGCCAGCACGATCAGGGCCACGCACACAGGGGAGGATTTCGTCTCTGTCATATCCGTGACTTAGCCGGGTGGCGGAAAAAAGAAAGGGGGCCGCTTTGGCCCCCTCCCCCTTGGTTCGGATTGGCCGGATCAGGCCGCCGCGCGGCGCTCCTGCGCCTCGCTGTTCAGTTCCTCGGCCAGCAGGAAGGCCAGTTCGATCGACTGCGCACCATTGAGACGCGGGTCGCAATGGGTGTGATAGCGATCAGCCAGCGTGGCGTCGGTCACGTCGATCAGGCCGCCGGTGCATTCGGTCACATTCTTGCCGGTCATCTCGATATGGATGCCGCCGGCATGGGTGCCCTCGGCGCGGTGCACGGCAAAGAAGTCGCGCACTTCCTTGAGGATACGCTCGAACGGACGGGTCTTGTAGCCGCTGTCCGACTTGACGACATTGCCATGCATGGGGTCGGACGACCACACGACCGGATGGCCCTCGGCCTTCACCGCGCGCACCAGAGCAGGCAGATGGGCCTCGACCTTGTCATGGCCGAAACGGGCGATCAGCGTGATGCGACCGGCTTCGCGCGCCGGGTTCAACTGATCCAGCAGACGCAGCAGCAGTTCGGGCGCCAGCGACGGACCGCATTTCACGCCGATCGGATTGCCCACGCCGCGCAGGAATTCGACATGCGCCGAATTGTCGAAGCGCGTGCGGTCGCCAATCCAAAGCATATGCGCAGAACAATCGTACCATTCGCCGGTCAGCGAATCCTGCCGCGTCAATGCCTGCTCATAAGGCAGCAGCAGCGCCTCATGGCTAGTGTAGAAATTGGTGCCCTGAAGCTGGGGCACGCTTTGCGGATCAACACCGCAGGCTGCCATGAAGTCCAGCGCCTCGCCGATCTTATCGGCCATCGCGCTGAAACGTTCGCCCCAGGGGCTGTGGTCGAGATGCTCCAGCGTCCACTTATGCACCTGACGCAGATTCGCATAACCGCCGCTGGCAAAGGCGCGCAGCAGGTTGAGCGTCGCCGCGCTCTGGCCATAGGCCTGCAACATGCGCTGGGGATCATTGCGGCGCGATTCCGGGGTGAAATCGCTGCCGTTGATGATGTCGCCGAAATAGCTGGGCAGTTCCAGATCGCCGATCTTCTCGGTCGGCGCGCTGCGCGGCTTGGCGAACTGGCCCGCGATACGGCCCACCTTGACCACCGGCTGCTTGCTGGCGAAGGTCAGCACGACCGCCATCTGCAGCAGCACGCGGAACGTGTCGCGGATCGCGTTGGGATGGAATTCGGCAAAGCTTTCCGCGCAATCGCCGCCCTGAAGCAGGAAACCCTTGCCTGCCGAAACCTTGGCCAGCTCAGCCTTGAGCGCACGCGCCTCGCCCGCAAAAACCAGGGGGGGAAAGTTGGCCAGCGTCTGCTCCACCCGGCCGAGTTCTTCGGCGTCCTGATACACGGGAAGGTGCCGCGCCTCGCGGGTCTTCCAGCTTTCCGGGGTCCAGTTGCTTGCCACTTTTCCTTACTCCACACGCCGCATCACGTTACGGCCTTGACGAAAGATGTACCACCTAGTACATACCACGAGATAAAACCTGCCCATTGCCGTGAATCCCATAGATGTGATTCTGCCGTGCATTAGACAAGGTTGCTGCCCATACAGGGCTATGCGGCGCATGGATAGCCGCTCTTTTCGATCAGATTGAACGGAAATTCCCGCGATGGAGAGCATGAATGCCTCCATCGCAGGCGGAATTTCGCCCTATTTACGCTCAGGCACGATGGCCAGACGGAAAGCGCGGTCCTTGACCAGCCAGCGCGCCGCCAGCGCCTGCAACTCCTCAGGCTTCACATTGACATAATCGGCCATCAACCCGCGCACCTGCGCATAGCGGCGTGGGTCCTGCGTCGCGCCTTCGATCTGGCTCATGAAGAAGGCTGTGCTGGACGAGGCCCGCGCCACCTGCTGACGCAAGGGCTCGGTCACCAGCGCCAGTTCGCTGGCCGGGATCTTGCGCGTGGCCAGATCGGCCGCAATCCGATCCACCGTTTCAAAAAACAGCGGCACCATCTGCGGCGTCACCTGCGCGCTGGCCGAAACCGTGCCCCCGCTGGGCAGATCGATGGGCCAGTCGGCCGACACCTGCGGCGCATAGGAGGCCCCGCTCTTTTCACGCAAAGCGGCCAGCAGGCGGTTGGCAAAGACCTGGCTGAGCACTTCGAGATGGCGGCTCTCGCTCAGCCCCTCCACCCCGCCGCCGGTCGGCCATGTCACCACGGCGGCGGCCTGATTGGCATCGCCCTCATGGGTGATGACCACCGGCTGCGCGCTGGGCTGGGCAAAACCATAGCCCTTGGTCGTGGCCGGCTGCAAAGGCCCGCGCGGCGCCAGCGCGCCAAAGGTCTTTTGCAGCGCTTCCATGCCCTTGGCGCTGTCGAAATCGCCAAACACCTGGACCTCGATCGGCCCCTGCGCCAAAATCGGCGCCCAGACCTGACGGAAACCCTCTGGCGTCACCTTGTCCAATTGCTGCGGCGTGGGCACCGCAAAGCGCCCGTCATTGCCCCGCTGGAGATAGCGCAGATCGCGCTCCATCACCCCTTGGGGGCTGGCGGCATAGGAGGAAAACTGGATCTTGCCCGCAGCCCGGGCGCGCAGCAAAGGTTCCGAATCCCAGCGCGGCATCGCGAATTTGGCGGCAAACAGATAGAGCTGATCCTCCAGATCCTCTGCCCGCGTTTCGCCGGAAAACTGGAACGAGCCGTCATCGATGCGGAAGTCAAAGCCCAGCTTGCGCCCCGCCGAAATGCGGTCCAGCTCCTCCTGCCCCAGCGGCCCCTCGCCCGAACTGACCAGCGCGAGTTGGCCCAGCGTGGCATAGGCATTGTCGCTGGGCTTGAAAGCCTGCCAACCGGCGCCAAAACGGACCTTGACGATCACCCGGCCCGGATCATCCTTGGTGGGCCAGAACTGCGCCTTGACCCCATTGGCAAAGGTCAGTTCCTGCACATCCAGCATCCCGGTCGGGCGAACCACGGGCGGGGCCGAAGGCGTGCCGATGGCGGGCAACTGGGCAAAGCTGATAGGCTTTTGCGCGGCGCGGGCGCGCTCGTCCGGCACCGCCTTGGTCAGCAGCGCCTCGCGCAGATCCTGCGGACTGGCCTCGCCCTTTTCCGGTGTGACATAGAGCGAGCGGATCACCTTGCCGGCAAACAGGCTGCGCGCGTGCTGCTGCACCGCCTGCGGGGTAAAGAGCGGCATGGACTGCTTGAAAATGTCCTGCACCACGGCCGGAGAGGCGACCGTCTCGTGAATATCGACCGCCTGCACCAGATCATCGGCCAGCTTGCCGCCGGGCAGCAGGGCGCGCTGCTGGACCTGCGACTCGAACACGACATTCATCTCGGCGGCTTCGCGCGCAATTTCCTCAACGCTGGGCGGGCGGTCGAGCATGTCGGCGATGATCCCGCGCACCTCGGTCAGCGCCCCGCGCCAGTTGCCGTCCAGCGGCGAAACGGTGACGAACGTGCCATCGACCGAGCGCGACTCATTCTCCTGATCGACCCGCGCGGAGAGGAAATCGCCCCCTGACCGCGCCCGTGCCTCCAACCGGCGGTTGAGGATCGCCAAGGCCAATTGGTCCAGCATCAGCCCCTGATTATAAACCACCGTATCCTGCTTTTCATGCCATGGGCGCAGCACGGCATAGATCAGCGAACGCGGCACGGTCGGCTCGATCATCACCTGCGCGGTGCCGACCGGATTGGCCGGATCGGCCCCTGCGGGCGTGGTGGGCGCGCCGAAATCGGGATCGGGGGTGGCCGGGCCGGTCGCCTTCCATTCGCCAAACCATTTGGAAACCAATGCGGCGGTCAGGCGCGGATCGGCATCGCCTGCCACCACCACCGTCACGCGTTCCGGGCGATACCAGCGCTGGTGAAAGGCGCGCAAAGTGGTCTGGCGCGCTCCGTTGATCGTTTCGACATCGCCCACCGTGACATGCGAGGCCAAAGGCTGGCCCTCGGCCATCAGCTTGCGCATGGCGATCATCAGACGCTCGGCCGTCCCGCCCCTCTCGCGCTTTTCGGCCAGCACAATGGGGGCCTCGATGCGAATGTCGCTGTCCGAAAGGTTGGGCGCAAAAACCATGCCCGAAATCAGCTTCATGCTCTCATCCAACGTGGCGGGCGAGGCATCGGGCAGGTCGATCTTGTAGGTGGTGGCCGTGGGCGTGGTTTCGGCATTGGTGTCGCTGCCGAATGTCGCGCCCAGACGCTGCCATGTGGGGATCGCCGCGCCCTGGGGCAGATAGCGGCTCTGGCGGAACACCAGATGTTCGATCAAATGGGCAAACCCGGCCTCTTGCGGCTTTTCATTCATGGCGCCGACATCAACGCGCACGCGGATGGACACCTGCCCCGGCGGCACCTGATTATTGCGCACGGCCCAGCGCACCCCATTGTCCAGCACCCCGAAATACCATTCCCGGTCATGGGGCACGTCGCTGCCTTTATACAGCCACGGCGCGTCCTGCGAAGGCAGAGGCGGCAGGGCCGAAACGGTGCGGGCCGAGGATGTCTGGGCACCGATCAGCGCCAGCGAGATGACTAGCGAAAGCAGGCGGGGGGCGCGGGATAAATGGCTCATAATCCAAGCTATAGGGAGGCCCATCCTTAAAGGCCAGTGAACAGCGCCCGCTTTACGCCGCCAAAACTGCAACATTTGCCTGACAAATGGCTTTTCCACCCTTGTCGATACCGGCCAACGCTCCTAAATCAGCGCCCATGTTTATCGAGACGGAAACCACGCCCAATCCCGCCACGCTCAAGTTCCTGCCCGGTCGGCAGGTCATGGTGGCCGGAACCCGCGAATTTATCGACGAGGAACAGGCCGAAGCCTCGCCGCTGGCCGCTGCCTTGTTCAGCCTCGGCGACGTGACGGGCGTGTTCTTCGGCCGCGACTTCATCTCGGTCACCGCCGGGCATGGCGCGGGGTGGAGCGATCTGAAACCACAGGTCGTGGCCATGCTGCTCGATCACTTCATTTCCGAGGCCCCCCTGTTTGCCGCCGGAACCGCCGCGGGCATCAGCGTCCCGGCTGAAGAGGATTTCCCCGGCGACCGCGAAGAGGATGCCGACATCATCGACCAGATCAAGGATCTGATCGAAACCCGCATCCGCCCGGCCGTCGCCAATGACGGCGGCGATGTGGCCTATCGCGGATTCCGCGACGGCGTGGTCTTTCTTCAGATGCAGGGCGCCTGCTCGGGCTGCCCCTCGTCTTCGGCCACGCTGAAGAATGGGATCGAAAGCCTGATCAAATATTACGTGCCCGAGGTGACCGAGGTTCGCGCGGCGTGAGCCCGGCAATGTCGGGGCCTGATCCGCGCGGCGGGCGCTGGCTGGCCATTGAATGCACGACCGAGGCCTGCTCTGTGGCGCTGTTTCGGGATGGCGGCCTTGTGGCGGGCGAATACCGGCAATTGGGTCGCGGCCATGCTGAGGCGCTGGTGCCGATGATCGCGGCCCTGCCCGAACGCGGGCGGGCCGATGCGATTGCCGTGGGTCGCGGGCCGGGCAGCTTTACCGGATTGCGCATCGGCCTTGCTGCCGCGCGGGCGCTGGGGCTGGCGTGGCGCGCGCCGGTCTATGGCTATCCCACGCTGGCGCTGATCGCATCCATGGCGCTGGAGCGCGAGCACGGCCCGGTGCGCGTGGCCACCACCGGCGGCCATGGCGAATGGTTCACGCAAAGCTTTGATGCCCAAGGGCGCGCCTTGGGCGATCTGCTTTCACAGCGGCCCGAAGCCGCGATAGCCCATGGCGAGGCGCTGATCGCAGGCAGTCAGGCAGAGGCGCTGCTGGCCGCACGCCGGGCGGCGGGTGGCGCGGACGGACTGGCGCTGGCACTGTGGCCCGATGCGCGCGCGGTGGCGGGGTTGAACCCGGCCCACTTCTCTCAGGATCTCAGCCCACTTTATGGCCGCGCGCCCGATGCCCGGCTGCCGGGCGGGCGCCTGCCTGATACGCCCTCCGTCTCCGCCGCCTGATTCGCAGGATTTGCTAAAGCCATGATGCCCAAAGACGATGTTGATCGCATCATGGAGGTCATGGACGCCGCCTTTGACCCGTATTGGGGCGAGGCGTGGAACCGGATGCAGATCGAAAGCGCGCTGGCGGTCGGCAATACGCATTACTGGCTGATCGCGCCTCATGGCGCCGCGCCGGAAGAAGGCGAGGACGCGGCCGGATTCGCGTTGGTGCGGCAGATTTTCGACGAAGCCGAACTGCTGCTTTTTGCCGTCTCGCCCCAGTGGCGGCGGCGCGGACTGGGCGCAAGATTATTAGTCAGAACATTAGACGACATGAAAAGATCGGGCGTCCGCAAGGTGATGCTTGAAATGCGGCGCGGCAATCCAGCCGAAACTCTTTATCGCGCAACAGGTTTCGTGCCCGTCGGACTCAGACCCAAGTATTACCGCTGCGCCGATGGCGAGAGGATTGATGCGGTCACATTTTCCTTTCCCGCAGATGAACAGAACAACTGATTGAGCCGAAAAAAGGCGTCATTCCAATGTATGTTCAATTTTTCTAATTCTCCATCTTGAATAAATCTTGAAATCGTCGCAATAGAGCATGGTGCAGCTGGGATGGAGCTGCATAAACAAAACAAACAAAAACAGACAATCGGGTCATAAGCAAAAGAGAAGGCTACATCCCATGAGCACGATCGAAGTCGATTCCAAGGAAACCCTCATCACGCTGACGTCGGACATTGTTGCCGCGCATGTCAGCAACAACAGCGTCAGCGTTGAGGAAGTTACCGCCCTCATCACCAATGTTTTCAATGCCCTGTCGGGTCTTGGCCAACCTTCGGCTCCGGTAGAAACCCCGCCCGAACCGGCTGTTTCGATCCGCGCCTCGGTCAAGCCTGATCACATTGTGTGCCTTGAGGACGGCAAGAAGCTCAAGATGCTCAAGCGCCACCTGGCGACTCACTATAACCTGACCCCGGAACAGTATCGCGCGCGCTGGAACCTGCCCGCCGACTATCCGATGGTTGCCCCCAACTATGCCGAAAAGCGCCGTGAACTGGCCAAGTCGATCGGCCTTGGCCGCAAGCCCAGCGTCAAGCGCGGCCGCAAGCCCAAGGCTGCGGCCTGAGGCCACAATACGGCGGCTTTGTCACCGTTTATCACCGCATAGCAGGTTGAAGTTTTGCCCTGCCGGCTCCATAGTCGGCAGGGCAAACCTTTTCTAAGACACGGACCCCCAGTGCATCAGCAAATCGACATCGAAACCCTTTGCCAGCAGCGCGGCCTGCGCATCACCGAGCAACGCCGTGTGATCGCCAAAGTGCTGTCGGAGAGCGACGATCACCCCGATGTGGACCAGCTGCACGCGCGCGCAACAGCGGTCGATCCGGGCATTTCGATTGCGACGGTCTATCGCACGGTGCGCCTGTTTGAAGAAGCGGGCATTCTGGACCGCCACGACTTTGGCGATGGCCGCGCCCGGTATGAGGCCGCGCCCGAGGCGCATCATGACCATTTGATCGATGTGGAAACCGGGCATGTGATCGAATTTGTCGATCCCGAACTGGAGGCTTTGCAGCGCCAGATTGCCGAGAGGCTCGGCTATCGACTGGTGGACCACCGACTGGAACTGTTCGGGGTCAAGCTGGAACGCGAAACCAAGAAATGAAAAGGGCGGGGTCTGATCCCCGCCCTTTCTTTATTCAGACAAATTCCTCGGTATCCATCGTCGCCTGCATCGCGGCGGGATAGCGCGGACCGGAAACGGTGCGCTGGTTGATCAGCCCGTCCAGCTCGGCCAGCGTGGCGTCCGCGGGCCGCCAATCGACGCGGGCAATGTTGTCGCTCAAATGCTGGCGATTGGTCGTGCCGGGGATCACATGCACATGATCACCGCGCGAAAGCACCCAGGCCAGCGACAATTGCGCGGGCAAGACCCCTTCGCGCGCGGCAATGGCGTTGAACGCATCGACCAGCGCGAGATTCTTGGGCCAGTTTTCATCGTTAAAACGCGGATGGGTGCGGCGCAGATCCTTCTCCTCCAACGCGCCCGGTTCGCGCACGCCATTGGCCAGCACCCCGCGCGCCAACGGGCTGAAGGCCACCAGCGCCACGCCCAGTTCGCCGCAGGTCTGCAGCACGCCCAGTTCAGGATTGCGGGTCCAGAGCGAATATTCGGTCTGGACGGCGGTGACGGGACATGCCGCATGGGCCTTGCGCAGCGTGTCCGCGCTCATTTCCGACAGGCCATAGCCGCCGATCTTGCCCGCTGCGATCAGATCGCCCATCGCGCCTGCGCTTTCCTCGATGGGAACGGTGAAATCGCGGCGATGCATGTAATAGAGGTCAATGTAATCGGTCTGCAGCGCCTTCAGGCTCTTTTCCACCTCAGCCTTGATCGTCTCGGGCTTGCAATCAACATAGCGGCGCTGACCATCGGCAATCAGGCCCATCTTGCTGGCGAGGTAAACGCGGTTCCGTTGCCCCTTCAACGTCTCGCCGATTAGTTCCTCATTCTTGCCGCCGCCGTAAAGGCGTGCGGTATCGAAATGCTCGTAACCCATATCGAGCGCCATATTCAGCAAAATCTTTGCCTCTCGCGGCTCGGGCGGTTGAGCATAGGCCCAGCTGACATTCATGCAGCCAAGGCCGATGGGGTTCACATCCTTGCCACCAAGTTTGCGGGTGATGGGCATTGGGGGGTCCTTGTTCAATGGCGAGTTTTATGCCTCCGGCGGGCAAAGGGACTCGTCCCTTTGCAATCCCATTACCGGGTTTGTCGAGGGGGCGTCATCGAATTTGCCATGAACATGATAAAGCCTGCGGCGCTGCGAGCTTATACTCGATGGCACCGCAGGCTTTATCATTTCAACGTTGCGTCCGACACGCAAGGCCCGACTGATAGCGCAACGAATACAATAAAGGGAGCGCGAGGGACGAGTCCCTCGCATCATTCCACTTACTTCTTCATCGCGTTCAACTGCACTTCCAATTCGCCCAGCACCCGATAGCAATCGAGTACCTTGCCCACCGACGAGTTGGGCTCGCGCCCTTCGCGGATGGCGGCGATGAATTCGCGGTCCTGCAATTCGATGCCGTTCATCGACACGGCCACCTTCGACACGTCGATCGCATTTTCGCGACCATCGACCAGATCGTCATAACGCGCGATATAGGTGGCAGTGTCGCCGATATAGCGGAAAAAGGTGCCCAGCGGACCGTCATTGTTGAACGACAGCGAGAGCGTGCAGATCGCGCCGCTTTCTGCCTTCAACTGGATCGACATATCCATCGCGATGCCCAGCGTGGGGTGATACGGCCCCTCGATGGCATTGGCCGCCACGATCTTGCCCGCCTGATAGGCGAACAGGTCCACCGTATGCGCGGCATGGTGCCAGAGCAGGTGGTCGGTCCAGGAACGCGGCTCGCCCTTGGCGTTCATGTTGCTGCGGCGGAAGAAGTAGGTCTGCACATCCATCTGCTGGATGTTGAATTCGCCCGCCGTGATCTTGTTGTGCACATACTGGTGGCTGGGGTTAAACCGGCGCGTGTGACCCACCATGCAGGTCTTGCCCGTTTCCTGCGAAACCTTCAGCACTTCCTGCGCGTCGGCCCAGCTGTCGGCCAGCGGGATTTCGACCTGCACATGCTTGCCGGCCTTCATCGCGGCAATGGCCTGGGCGGCGTGCATCTGGGTGGGGGTGCAAAGGATCACCGCGTCCACATCGTCGCGGGCCAGCGCATCGTCCAGTTCGGTCGAGGAATGCTTGGCGCCATATTTCGCGGCGACGGCTGCGGCCTGTTCGCCGGTGCGGCTGATGATCGAGGTGATTTCAACGCCGTCGATGTTCTTGAGGCCATCGAGGTGCTTTTCGCCAAAGGCGCCGGCGCCGGCAAGGGCAATACGCATGAGAGGATACTCCATCAAAGGAATGGCCGGGGCACCATAAAGCGCCCCGGCATCAGAAATCAGTCGGCAGGTTCCAGCACGATATGGCCGATGGCCGTGTTGCTGCACGGGATATGGTAATGGCGGTGCAGCGTCTTGACCTTCTTGCCCAGCGCGCCGCGCATGATCAGCCACATCACCATTTCGATGCCTTCGCTGCCCGTTTCGCGCAGATATTCGATATGCGGGATATGGCGCACATCGTCATTGTCGCTTTCCAGCATGTCGAGGAACTTGTTGTCCCATTCGCGGTTCAGCAAGCCCGCCCGCGGCCCCTGAAGCTGGTGGCTCATCCCGCCCGTGCCCCAGATCTGGACGTTGAGGTCTTCAGGGAAGCTTTCCACCGCCTTCTTGATCGCCTCGCCCAGCGCCCAGCAGCGGTTGCCCGAGGGAACCGGGTAGGTGACCACGTTGACCGCCAGCGGGATGACCTTGACCGGCCACTTGGCGGGCTTGTCAAACATCATGCTGAGGGGAACGGTCAGGCCGTGATCAACATCCATCTTGTTGATGATCGTCATGTCGAAATCATCAAGGATCAGCGACTGGGCAATGTGCCAGGCCAGATCGGGATGACCTTCGACATCGGGCACCGGGCGCGGGCCCCAGCCCTCGTCGCAGATGCCGTAGCGCTCGGCGCAGCCGATGGCGAAAGTGGGCACGATGTTCATGTCGAAATAGCTGGCATGATCGTTGTAAACCAGCACGATCACATCAGGCTTCTGCTGCTTTTCCCATTCGCGGGTCCAGTCATAGCCCGAAAAGATCGGGCCGAAGTAATCGTCGCGATCCTTGCCCTGATCCACGGCCACGCCCAACAGGGGCACATGGCTGGAGCCGACACCGGCGGTAATCTTGGCCATTTTCTTGCCCCTTATTTCTTGGACGCGGCAGCAGCCGCCTGATTTTCACGGATCGAGCGGTTGCCTTCGGGCGAACGGCCGCCATCCAGCATCATCTGGCGATATTCGGGCCAGGTCATGTCGGTCATCGTGCTGACCGCCTCGGCAAAGGGCAGACCATCGGCCGAAAACAGCTTGGAGAGGAAATAGACGTTCCCGCCCAGATCGAGCAAAGCGTTGTAATCGCGGCGCAGCAGCGCCTGCTTGCCCTCTTCGGAAATATCCCATTCGTCCAGATAGGCGCGCTCGTCCTTTTTGAAACGCTCGCGGTTTTCCGGTTTCATCATGCTCATGGCAAACTGGTTGATCCAATAGCCACGACGCGCGCGCGCCGCCGTATAAACGCGGGTGCCGGGAATATCCTCGAATTCGGCCAGATATTCGTGAATGTTCTGTGTGGGGTTCTCAGCCATCGTCATTCTCCCAAACCCGCCCCCGCCCGGTTGCTGCCGGACAGGGCGGGTCGTTGATTAAAGGCCGCGCGCCTTCAGCTTGGCGTCCAGACGCGGGAACACACGGCGGGCATTGCCCTCGAAGATCGCGTGACGTTCGGCATCCGAAATATCCAGCGCATCGACATACCGCTTGGTGTCGTCGAAATAGAAACCGGTGGTGGGATCAATCCCGCGCACCGCGCCCACCATTTCCGACCCGAACAGGATGTTCTTGTTGTCGATCACATCGGCCAGCAGGTTGATGCCGGGCTGGTGATAGACGCAGGTGTCGAAAAAGATGTTGTTCATCAGATGGGTGTCGAGCGACGGCTTTTTCAGCATGTCGGCAAGACCGCGATAACGGCCCCAGTGATAGGGCACCGCGCCGCCGCCATGCGGAATGATGAAGCGCAGCGTGGGGAAGCGGCTGAACAGATCGCCTTCGAGCAATTGCATGAAGGCAATCGTATCGGCCGCAATGTAATAGCCGCCCGTCGCGTGCATTGCCGGGTTGCACGAACCCGAAACGTGGATCATCGCCGGAACATCGAGTTCCACCATCTTCTCATAGAAGGGGAACCAGTATTCGTCGGTCAGCGGCGGATGCTTGAAATGGCCGCCGCCCGGATCGGGGTTCAGGTTGCAGCCGATGAAGCCCATCTCGTTGACGCAGCGCTCCAGCTCCTTGATCGAGTTGGTCAGATCCGCCTCGGGCGATTGCGGCAGCATGCAGACCGGCTCGAACACGCCGGGGAACAGGCCCACCACGCGTCCGATCAGATCGTTGCAGGCCTGCGCCCAGGGCACGGCCACGCTCTGGTCGCCGACATGGGGGGCCATTGCGCTGGCGCGGGGCGAAAAGATGGTCAGGTCCGCGCCGCGCTCCTTGATGAGGCGAAGCTGATTGGCCTCGATCGTCTCACGGATTTCATCGTCGCTGATCTTCGGATAGGCGGGTGCCGCCACGCCTGCCTTGAAGGCGGCCTTCTGTTCCTCACGCCACGCATCATGCCCCTTGGGCAAAACGGTGTAGTGGCCATGACAGTCAATAATCAGGCTCACGGGGGTTTACTCCTTTCCCTCGATCAATCTCTCTTTACGGCCCGCCATCTCGCGCTGGCGCAAAACGGTGCCGTTGGTCATCATCGGCTCGATGCCAAGGCCGGTCAGGGTCTTGGCCGATTCCTCCATCTCGGCGGCGCGGCGCACGCCATGCGTCACCATCCGCTCGATGTTATAGGCCGCGCGCTTGGCCCAGGGCCAAGCCTTCTCGCTGGCGTCCAGACTGGAGAGCACCTCATCGACCACCCCCGCTTCCTGCGCGGCCAGCATCATTTCGGCGGTCAGCGCCTCGATGCCCTTGACCATGACACTGCGGATCATCTTGATCGCCGATGCCCGGCCCACTTCATCGCCCACGATGCGGATATTGTTGAAACCGGCCTCGCGCAGCATGGCCTCGGCGCGCCCCGCCTCGCGCCCGGCCAGCAGCAGCGGCACATTCAACCGCGCTGGATCGACCGGGGCCAGAACCGCGACATCGACATAGCAACCGCCCGCCGCTTCGATTGCGGCGGCAGCCTCGCGCTTGGTGCCGGGCGCCACAGAATTGCAGTCGGCCCAGATCGCCCCCTTCGGCAGGAATGCTGCGTAATCCTGCGCGGCGGGCAAGGCGCTGTCGGCCGTCACCAGCGAGAGCACCATCGCCCGCCCGGCCAGAGCCTCCTGGGCATCGCGCGCCACCATCAGCCCGTCCTGCGCGGCCAGCGCCAGCCTTTCGGGCCGCACATCCCACACACCGGCGCGGGCATTGCCCCCCGCTCCATCGGCCGCCTCACCCCAGCCGCCCGCGCGGGCAAAGGTGGAGCCTGCCTCGCCATAGCCGATCAGGGATATAGTATGTGACACGTAGGAATCTCCTTATTGCAACAGCCATGCCGCCAAGCCTCGCGCGCGCACCAATCGAAAGGCATCCGTCACCATAAGTTTTTGCAAAGCCCAATCGCTTTGCCCATCGTTCAGCTTTGGCCGGCTCCGCATTCGCGCAGCATCGCCACAAAGGCCTCCTGTGTTGCGGTCGGCCGCCAGCCCGCCCGCGTGGTGATCCCGATGCTGCGTGAAAAGCCTGAGGCAAGGTCACGCGCTGTCAACACACCCGCGTCCAGTTCAACCGAAACCTGCGACCGGCTGAGCAAGGTCAGGCTGTCGCTGTCGAGCAGCAATTGCCGGATCGTCATCACCGACCCGCATTCGATGGCCACACGCGGCGGCTCGGCCCCCAAGGCCCGCAGCATCACCTGCCAATGGCGGCGCAGCGGTGTTTCGGAACCCGGCAAAATCCACGGATAATCAGCCAGTTCCGCCCCCGGCTCGGCAACCTTTTCCAGCGGATGGCCCTTGCGCATCACCAGCACCGGCATGTCGGCAAACACCGCCTCTCCCGCCAGTCCCTCGGCCTCGGCCCCTTCGCGCAAGGCGCCCAGCATGAGGTCGATTTCGCCGTCGCGCAGGGGGCCGGACAATTCGCCATGACTGCCCTCGACCACCATCACGCCCACGCCGGGATATGCGCGAGCGAAACGGCTGATCGCCTCAGGCAGCCAGCGCGCGCGCGACAAAGGCATGGCACCCACGATGATGCGCCCCGCCGCCTTGCCCTGCCATGTGGCGACCTCGGCCAGACCTGCGCGCAATTCGGCCATGGCAAGACCAAAGCCGCGCGCGCGCCGCTGCCCGGTGGGGGTCAGCGCGACATGCTGCCCGCGCCGGTCCACCAGCCTTTGGCCCAGCGCCACTTGCAGATCGGCCACCGCGCGGTGCAGGCTGGCCGAGGACAGGCCAGTCGCCTCGGCCGCCCCGGCATAGCTGCCCGCGCGGGCCAGCGCGAGCAGCGCGCGAAGCTGGGTTCCGGTGACACGCGGGCTGCCGATATGGTCAATCGCGGCCTCAGCGCGCGGGGCCATCAGCAGCGCCGGTTCGGTGGCCGTCATACCTTGCGCGCTGCGTTCAAACAGGGTCACGCCAAGGCTCGCCTCAAGACCAGCGATGGCCTGGGTCAAGGCGGGCTGGGTCAGGTTTACCGCGCGGGCGGCACGCGTCAGACTGCCATGGCGCACCGTGGCGGCCAGCGCGGCAAAATGGCGGATATTGAGCGGGCGATCCCCGATTCCATTTTCGATCATGCCTGCGCGTTTAGCAGAAACTTATGGCCTTGGACAACTTCGCATTGGAGCGTGACGACGCCCCGGCGCATGTCGCATGCCAGCCAACCTATCGACCATCCAGAGAGGATCTTCATGTCTTCCATCGTCGTCCAGAACATCGAGCGCGCACCCCTTGATGTCATCGACGGCCTCGCCGCCTGCGGCGTTGCCACCGTCCACGAAGCGCAAGGCCGCAAGGGCCTGCTGGCCAGCTACATGCGCCCGATCTATCCGCGCGCGCGCATCGCCGGCAGCGCCGTGACGATCAGCGCCGCACCCGGCGACAACTGGATGGTTCATGTCGCCATCGAACAGCTCAAGGAAGGCGACATCCTCGTCCTCGCCCCGACCAGCCCTTGCGAAGACGGCTATTTCGGCGACCTGCTGGCCACCAGCGCGCAGGCGCGCGGCTGCCGGGGCCTCGTCATCGACGCGGGCGTGCGCGACGTGCGCGACCTGACCGACATGAACTTCCCCGTGTGGTCCAAGGCCGTTTACGCCCAGGGCACCGTCAAGAACACGCTGGGCAGCGTCAACGTCCCCATCATCTGCGCCAACCAACTGGTCAACGCGGGCGACGTGATCGTGGCCGATGACGATGGCGTCAGCGTCGTGCGCCGCGAGGAAGCCGCCGAAGTGCTGAAAGCCGCACAGGCCCGCGAGGCCAACGAAGCCGCCAAGCGCGAAAAGCTGGCCGCCGGGGTGCTGGGGCTCGACATCTACAACATGCGTGAGCGGTTGGAGAAGGAAGGCTTGAAGTACGTTTGAGGGTTTGCGGGGGTTTTAAATGCCTCCGGCGGGCCAAGGGACTCGTCCCTTGGCAATCCCGTTAATGGGCGCGCGCCTCGATGGCCGAGGCGGTGTTTTAAGGCAAAGTCATTATTAAAGCCTGCGGCGCGGTGAGGCCAGTGCCATCCGCGCCGCAGGCTTTCAATCCAATGGCCGCGTCCGACGCGCAATGTCGAGCCCTAGACGCAACAAAGACAGTAGTGGGAGCGCGAGGGTCTAGACCCTCGCATCTATAACCTTATAAAAAGGAAACCAACCCCATGCCCACCAACCTCTCCTCTCCCTGTATGTGGATGCGCGGCGGCACCAGCAAGGGCGGCTATTTCCTGAAATCCGACCTGCCTGCGGACACGGCCACGCGCGATGCGTTTCTGCTGGGCGTGATGGGATCGCCCGATCCGGTGCAGATCGACGGCATGGGCGGGGCTGATCCCCTGACCAGCAAGGTGGCCGTGGTCAGCAAATCCGAGCGCCCCGGCATTGACGTCGATTACCTGTTCCTTCAGGTTTTCGTCGATCAGGCGATTGTGACGGACGCGCAGAATTGCGGCAATATTCTGGCGGGCGTGGGACCTTTTGCGCTTGAGCGCGGCCTTGTTGCCCCCACCGGCGACGAAACCCGCGTGGCCATCTTCATGGAAAACACCGGGCAAGTGGCCGTCGCCACGGTCCAGACGCCGGGCGGCGTGGTCAGCTATCAAGGTGATGCCAAAATCGACGGTGTTCCCGGCAGCCACGCCCCCGTCCCGCTTGAGTTCCGCGATACCGCCGGTTCGTCTTGCGGCGCGCTGCTGCCCACCGGCAATACGGTCGATTTGATCAATGGCGTGCGCGTCACGCTGATCGACAACGGCATGCCCTGTGTGGTGTTCAAGGCCGAAGACGTTGGCATCACCGGCTATGAGGACCGCGACTGGCTGGACGCCAACACCGAACTCAAGGCCAGGATCGAAGCGATCCGTCTGGCCGTGGGCGAACGAATGAACCTTGGCGACGTGAAGGAAAAATCCGTCCCCAAGATGATGCTGGTGGCCCCGCCCAAGCATGGCGGCGCGGTCACGGTGCGCAGCTTCATTCCTCATCGCGCCCATGCCACGATCGGCGTGCTGGGCGCCGTGTCGGTGGCCACGGCCTGCCTGCTGCCGGGTTCGCCCGCCGCCGAGGTGGCGCAGATCCCTGAAGGCGCCCGCAAGACCCTGTCGGTCGAGCATCCCACAGGCGAGATGACCTGCGTGCTGGAAACCGACGAGGCGGGCGATGTGAAGACCGCCGCTTTGCTGCGCACCGCGCGTAAACTTTTTGATGGCACCGTCTTCGGTTAAACACCCAAGTTTCAAAGGATTTTCGGATGAGCGAACGTATCATTTCGTGGCACGGCAATCCGTCCCGGCCCACCTATACCCCGCCGCCGGGCGCGATTGACGCGCATTGCCATGTGTTTGGCCCGATGGCGCAATTCCCCTTCAGCCCCAAGGCGAAATATCTGCCCGAAGACGCCGGGCCGGACAAGCTGTTCGCCCTGCGCGACCATCTCGGCTTTTCGCGCAATGTGATCGTTCAGGCCTCGTGCCATGGCACCAACAATGCCGCCACGCTCAACGGCATTGCCGTCTCGGGCGGAAAGGCGCGCGGCGTGGCCGTGGTCGATCCGGCGATCAGCGATGAGGAAATTGCCGCCCTGCATCAAGGCGGGATGCGCGGCATTCGCTTCAACTTCCTCAAGCGCCTTGTCGATGACGCGCCCAAGGACAAGTTCCTTGAAGTTGCCCACCGCCTACCCAAGGATTGGCACATCGTCATCTATTTCGAGGCCGATATCCTCGAAGAAATGCGTCCTTTCATCGCCGCCCTGCCGCGCCTGGTGGTGGTCGATCACATGGGCCGCCCCGATGTGACCCAAGGCCCCGATGGGCCGGACATGAAGGCCTTCCGCAGCCTGCTCGACAGCCGGGATGACATCTGGTTCAAGCCCACCTGCCCGGATCGCCTCGATCTGGCCGCCGGTGATCCGTGGAACAATTTCGCCGATGCCGTGGCGCCGCTGGTGGCCGATTATTCGGACCGCTGCATCTGGGGCACGGATTGGCCGCATCCCAACATGGAAAAGGCGATTCCTGACGACGGCCATATCGTCGACATGATCCCGCGCATCGCGCCCACCGCCGAGCTTCAGCAAAAGCTGCTCGTGACCAATCCGATGCGCCTTTACTGGCCCGAAGAACTCTGATGCCTCAAGGGGAAGGCGGCGCTAAAGCCCCCTTCCCCTTGCTGCGCGCATGGGGCAAAAGACCGCCATGCCGCATTCGCTCCCCGATCTTGAAGCATGGGCCATCTTTGCCAAAGTGGCCGAATGCGGCAGTTTCAGCCGCGCGGGCGAGCAGCTTGGCCTGGCCAAGACCACCGTGTCCAAGGCCGTCACGAGGCTGGAACACAGGATGCGCGCCAGCCTTTTCCACCGCACCACCCGCAAATTGTCGCTGACCGAAACGGGGCGGCTCGCGCTGGAACGCGCGGCGCGCATTCTGATCGACGGCGCGGCGATCGAGGCCGATATTCTCGACGAAGCGGCCACCCCGCGCGGCCTTGTGCGCATCGCCACGATCAGCGCCTTGGGTGTTGAGGTGATTGCGCCGGTCCTGCCTGAATTCCTGAAAGCCAATCCGGAAATCGAGGTTGATCTGGTGCTGACCGAAAACCGGGTCGATCTGGTGGCCGAAGGGTTCGATGCGGCCATTCAGGTGGGTCTCGACGGCGATTCCGCCAGCCTGCGCGCAGTTCGCCTGTCCTCGCTGCGCCGCCCGCTGGTGGGGGCGCCTGAATTGCTTGAACGTTTGGGCATGCCGCGATCGCCGCAGGATCTGGCCCGCTATCCCGCCGTTCTGCCCAGCCACATCGCCAACAGCCACGAATGGCAATTCGCCCGCGGCGAGGAGGACCCTGTGACCGTGCGCGTCAATGGCCGCTATCGTGCCAACCATGCCGATGCGCTGGTGCCCGCGCTGGTGGCCGGGGTGGGGATCGGGCTGATGGCGGAATATTTCGTGTGGGACCATATCCGCGCGGGACGGTTGATCGAATTGCTGCCGGAATGGAGCACGCCGCCCGGCCCGCTCTATCTGATCACGCCGCCGGGCCGTGCGCGCCCCGCGCGGGTGCGCGCGCTGCTCGATTTTCTGCGCCCGCATCTGACCCTGCCCAAGTGGGCCAATGGATACAAAGATTGAACGGCCATTATAGTCAATTGGGAAACACTATTATGCCGCCGTGGCGGATAATCCTTGACGCTGCGCTACACTATAACACAATTGTCAGTATCAGGACGGGTTGCCTATGGCCCGCCCTTGCAAAACTTCCTGTCGGCCCCCGGAAATCCGTCAGGAAGAGGAACGAAAGCTACCCATGACTCAATCCCTTACAAGGCCGCGGGCATCGGCAAAGATGGCCATGGCTTTGACTGTCTCCCTGCTGGCCGGGTCGATGCTGGCCGGTTGTGTCGCCCTGCCCCATGACAAGCCGCAGCTGAAACCCCGTGAGGCCGCCGATCTGGGGCTGAACAATGGCGCGCCCGTCCCGGTGGCGGCCGACTGGTGGCAGGCACTGGGCGATCCTCAGTTGAACCGGATCATGGCCGACGCGCTGGCGGGCAACCCTTCGCTGGACGAGGCCGCCGCAAGGCTGCGTATGGCCCATGGCCTGATCGCCACGGCGCGTTCGGGCCTCCTTCCCCAGGTCTCGGCCGACGCGTCGGCCATGGATCAGCGCCTGTCGAACCGCTATATCTATCCCGCGCCGCTGGGCGGATCGTGGACGTGGATTTCCAACGCGCAGGCCAATCTGGACTGGTCGCTGGATCTGGCCGGGCGGCAAAAGGAACTGGTGCTGGCCGCCAAGGTTTATACCCACGCCAACGAACTGCAATTGGCCGCCGCCCGTGTGACGCTGGCGGGCAATGTTGCGCAGGCCTATGTCAATTTCGCCCGCGCCGAGGAACAGGCCAGGATCGCGCGCGAATTTGTCGCCTCGCGCTCGGCCTCGCTGCGGATCGTGACGGGGCGGCGCGATGCTGGCCTTGGCAATGAATTCGACATTGCCAGCGCGCGCACCCTGCAATCGGAGGCCGAACAGGCGCTGACCCGCGCGCTGGGCGCAAGGGCGCTGGCGGTTCATGCGTTGGCCGCGCTGGTGGGGCGCGGGCCGGATTACGGCGATGGATTGAGCACACCTGTGCTGGCGCTGGACAAGGCACTGCCCGTTCCCGAAATCCTGCCCGCCGACCTGCTGGCGCGCCGGGCCGATCTGCTGGCCGCGCGCGAACAGGTCAAATTGGCCATGGCGGGCGAAAAGATCGCCAAGACCGATTTCTATCCCAACGTCAATCTGCGTGCTTTTGTGGGCGCGCAGGCGCTGGGCATCGGCTCGCTGTTTACGGGCAGCGCGCTGACGGGCGGGTTTGGCCCCGCCATCCATCTGCCGATCTTTTCGGGCGGCGCGATCCGCGCGCAGTATCGTCAGGCCGTGGCAGGCGCCGATATTGCCATTGCCCAGTATAACAAGGCGGTGGTAGGCGCGGTGCGCGAGGCCGCCGATGCGCTTTCGGGCGTGGACACCAACCGGGCGGATGCGCGCCAACAGGCCGAGATCCTCAGCGGTCTGGAAAAGACCGTTTCGCTTGACAAGGTGCGGCTGCAATCGGGTCTCTCGACCAATCTGGATGTGCTCAGCGCAGGCGAACGCCTGCTCTCCGCGCGTCAGGCGCAGGTCGATCTCGCCGCCGATGGGGCCGTCAAACGTATCCAATTGCTGATCGCGCTGGGCGGCGGTTTTGCGCCGATCCCCGATCAGCAGGCGGGCGCGGCCACCCCCGCCCTGGCCAGAAAGTAATCGCCATGAACCAGCAAAACCATTCTTTCGACAAGGACAAGACCGCCGCCATGGCCGACAGCTACAGCCCTCCTTCGGCCAAGAACGCCGCCCGCCGCAAAGGTCTTTTGATGCTGGGCGTGACGGCGCTGGTCGGCGTTGCCGGTTACGGCGCCTATGTGATGATGAGCGCGGCGAGCGAGGAAACCGATGACGCCTATGTCGCGGGCAACATCACCCAGATCACCGCGCGCGACCCCGGCACGGTGATTGCCGTTCATGCCGAAAGCACACAGGCGGTCAAGGCGGGCCAGCCGCTGGTCGATCTGGATCCGGCACTGGCCGATGCGCAACTGGCCGCAGCCGAGGCGGAACTGGCCCGCGCGGCCCGCACAGTCCGCTCGGGCTTTACCAAGGTGGGCACGGCCGATGCCGAAATCGCGCAGGCCGAGGTTCGCCTTGCCGCCGCCAGGAGCGATCTGACCCGCCGTGAAAAGGCTGTCGCCTCAGGCGCCATTTCCGCCGAAGAGGTCGCCCATGCCGGCGAGGCCGTGCGCTTGGCGCAGGCCAATCTGGATCTGGCACGCAGCCACCGGGCGGATGCGGAAAGCACCGTGGGCGGCACCGATGTGGCAGGCAATCCGGCGGTTCTGGCCGCGATCGCGGCGGTCAAGCGCGCAGCCATCGTGCGCTCGCATATGCATCTGGTCTCGCCGGTCGACGGCGTGGTGGCCCAGCGCGCCGCGCAGATGGGCCAGCAGGTCGCCCCCGGTACGCCGCTGATGGCGGTGGTGCCGCTGCGCAAGGTCTGGGTGGACGCCAATTTCCGCGAGACGCAACTGACCGATCTGCGCATCGGGCAAAGCGCAACGCTGCATTCCGACGCCTATGGCAAGAAGGTGGTGTTCCACGGCAAGGTCATCGGCCTGTCGGCCGGTTCGGGCGCGGCCTTCGCGCTGCTGCCCGCGCAAAATGCCAGCGGCAACTGGATCAAGGTGGTCCAGCGCGTGCCCGTGCGCATCGCCCTCGACCCCAAGGAGCTGGACGCCCATCCGTTGCGCCTTGGCCTGTCGGTGACGGTGAAGGTCGATACGTCGCGGGGCACCGGTCAGCCTGTGACCGCGATCCCCGCCGCCGTGCAGGCCAGTGAACCCGTCGATACCGTCAGCCCCGATATCGAGGCGCGCATCCGCCGGATCATCGCGGCCAACGCCGGCCGCTGAAGGCAGAGGTCATGAGCCAATCCCCCTCGCAAGATCTGGACGCGAGCGAATTCGCGGTTGAGGATAACAGCCCCTCGCCCGCAACGCCCCCGCCGCTGCATGGCGCGGCGCTGTTTTCGGCGGCCTTCGCGCTTGCGCTGGGCACCTTTATGCAGGTGCTCGATTCCACCATCGCCAATGTCGCTCTCAACACCATCTCGGGCAATCTGGGCGAGGCGAGCAGCACCGCGACATGGGTGATCACCGCCTTTGCCGTGGCCAATGGCGTGACCGTGCCGTTGACCGGGTGGCTGATGCGGCGCTTTGGCCTGGTCAACACATTCATCGCCTCGGTGGCGCTGTTTACGCTGGCCTCGTTCCTTTGCGGGATCGCGTGGTCGCTGCCCTCGCTGATCCTGTTCCGATTGCTGCAGGGCGCGGTGTCAGGCCCGATGATTCCGGGCAGCCAGGCGCTGCTGCTGGCGATCTTTCCGCCCGAAAAGCGCACCGTGGGCCTGTCGATCTGGTCGATGACGGCGCTGGTCGGACCGGTGCTGGGGCCGATCCTTGGCGGCTATATTTCCGACAATTACCACTGGGGCTGGATCTTCCTCATCAACGTGCCGGTGGGTTTCATCACCGTGGGCGTGCTGATGGCACGGATGCGGGCCTATAACACGCCGCCGGTCAAGCTGCCCTTCGATTGGGGCGGCGTGGCCTTGCTGATGCTGTGGGTTGGCTCGCTTCAGGTCGTGCTCGACCTTGGCAAGGATGAGGACTGGTTCAATTCGACCTTCATCTGCGCGCTGTCGGTGGTGGCGGTGCTGGGCTTCATTGCCTGGCTGATCTGGGAATTGACCGAGGAGCATCCCGCGGTCGATCTGACCCTGTTCAAGAGCCGCAATTTCGCCATCGGCACGCTGTGCTTCTGTCTGGGCTACGGCTTCTTCTTTGCCAGCAACCTGCTGATGCCGCTCTGGCTGCAGACCCAGCAGGGCTATACCGCGACATGGGCGGGGCTGGTGTCGGCGCCTGCGGGCATGGTGGCCTTTTTGCTGGCGCCGTTGGTGGCGCGGGCGGCAGGCACGCTCGATCTGCGCTATGTCGCCACCTATGCGCTGCTGGCCTTTGCATTGTCTTATATGATGCGCACCGGCTTTGCGCCCGATACCGATCTTTGGCATTTCGTGCTGCCCTCGATCGTCCAGGGCACGGCGATGGGCACGTTCTTCATGTCGATGACCACGCTGTCCTTTGACCGGCTGGGGCCGCACCGCATCCCTTCGGCCACGGGCATTTCAAACTTTGCCCGCATCACCGGGGGCGCCTTTGCCGCCTCGATCACCACCACGTTTTGGGATCGACGCGAAATTCTGCACCAGAGCCGTCTGGCCGAAGCAGCCAACAACGGCAATCCGGCCTATGTGCAGGCGATGGACCATTTGCAGACCATCGGCATGAGCAAGGCGCAGGCCACCGGCGCACTGACCGGACAGATGGTCAACCAGTCCTACCTGCTGTCCTCGCTCGACATCTTCTGGTTTGCCGGGATGGGCTGTGTGGCGATGCTGGCGCTGCTCTGGTGTACGCGCAAACCTGCCCGGCCGCAGGGTGGCGTGGTGGTCGTGGACTAAAGAAAAGGCCGGGGCGGTCGATCCACCCCGGCCTTTTTCCTGTCAGGCGGCTTGCCTTATTCGACGTAATGCGCGCTGGTCTTTTCGCGCACTTCCTCGGCCGTAACGCCGGGGGCCAATTCGACCAGCCTGAACGGGCTGTTGTGATCGGGCCGGGCAAACACGGCCAGATCGGTCACGATCATGTCCACCACATTGCGCCCCGTCAGCGGCAGCGTGCAGGCGGGGATGAACTTGGGGCTGCCATCCTTGGCGCAATGCTCCATCACCACGATGATCTTCTTAACGCCCGCGACCAGATCCATCGCGCCGCCCATGCCCTTGATCATCTTGCCGGGGATCATCCAGTTGGCGATGTCGCCGCCCTCGGACACTTCCATCGCGCCAAGGACGGTGAGGTCAATATGGCCGCCACGGATCATGGCAAAGCTCTGCGCGCTGTCGAAATAGGCCGAATGGGGCAGTTCGCTGATCGTCTGCTTGCCAGCATTGATCAGGTCGGCATCTTCCTCGCCCTCATAGGGGAACGGGCCGATGCCCAGCATGCCGTTTTCGCTCTGCAGCGTCACGGTCAGCCCCTCGGGCACGTAATTGGCCACCAGCGTCGGGATGCCGATGCCAAGGTTGACGTAAAAGCCGTCCTGCAACTCACGCGCGGCGCGGGCGGCCATTTCATTGCGATTCCAAGCCATGTTGCTCAGGCCTCCTTCGGACGGGTGGTGCGGAATTCGATCTTCTTGTCATAGCTGCCCAGCACGATGCGCTGGACATAGACACCCGGCAGATGGATCGCGTCGGGGTCCAACTGGCCCGGCTCGACGATTTCCTCGACCTCGACCACCGTGACCTTGCCGGCGGTGGCGGCAGGCACGTTGAAATTGCGCGCCGTCTTGCGGAAGATGACATTGCCGGTGGTGTCCGCCTTCCAGCCCTTCACAATGGCCAGATCGGCAAAGATGCCCTGTTCCAGCACATATTCCTGACCGTCAAAGACCTTGGTTTCCTTGCCCTCGGCCACCAGCGTGCCGACGCCCGTCTTGGTGTAAAAGCCCGGAATGCCCGCGCCGCCCGCACGCAGACGCTCGGCCAAAGTGCCCTGCGGGGTGAATTCCACCTCCAGTTCGCCGGCCAGATATTGCCGCTCGAACTCTTTGTTCTCGCCCACATAGGACGAGATCATCTTCTTCACCTGACGCGTGCGCAACAGCTTGCCGATGCCCTCATTGTCGATGCCCGCATTGTTGCTGGCAAAGGTCAGATCCTTGACCCCGCTGGCCTGAATCGCATCCAGCAACCGTTCCGGAATGCCGCAAAGGCCAAAGCCCCCGCTGGCAATCAGCAGACCATCGCGCAACAACCCGTCCAGCGCGGCTTCTGCGCTGGGATAAACCTTGCTCGCCATACAGCTCCCTCTCTCTCGGGATTGATATGGGGGGACTGTAACGAAGGAAAATGATGTGTTCTAATGATAGTTTTTTTGGGGTATTGATAGAAGATGATAATGTATTGAGATGTGCGAAGAAAGGTGCCTCCGGCGGGTTAAGGGCGGGGGCCCTTAACAATCCCGATACTTTCAATGTCGCGTTACGGGTTCAGCCTTGCGCAACCTCACAGCGCCGCAGGCTGTTAAACCGCTTCGCGGAAAGGCGCGTCGTGGCCAGCCGGACGCAACACCATTAACGGGATTGCAAAGGGCCCCCGCCCTTTGCCCGCCGGAGGCATAAATTGAACCGCATCGCCCTCTACCACCTCGAAACCCTGCTCTGGATCGCGCGCCTCGGCACCTTCGCGGCGGCTGCGGAGAGGCTGAACACCACCCAGCCCACCATCTCGGCCCGCGTACGCGAATTGGAGGCGCAGATCGGCTATCCTTTGTTCCGGCGCGAAGGACGGCGGATGCTGCTGACGGTGCGCGGACGGCAATTGGTGCGCGATACCGAGCCGCTATGGGCTGCGCTGGAACGGACGCTGGCGGCGGACAATCTGGCGGGCGCGCGCGGCGTCGTGCGCATCGGCACCGGCGAGATCGCGGCGGCCTCCTGCCTGCCGGGTTTCGTGGCCGAGATCGAGCGCGACATGCCTGCCGTAACGCTGGACATCACCATCAGCCTGACCGCGCAATTGCTGCAGGATCTGCTGGGCGCGACGAGCGACCTGGTGTTTCTGGCCGGCCCTGCGGCCAGTCCGGGGCTGCAAACCGCCTCAATCGGCGCGGTGGCGCTGCAATGGCTGGCATCGCCCACCACGGCCGCCGCGATGCGCGAGGGCGCGACGCCCCCGCTCTGGTCCCTGCCCCGCCAGTCGCCGCTGCATCAGGTCATGCTTGAAACGCTCTCGGGCGATGCCCTGCCCGCGATCCGCACCTGCAACAATGCCCGGATGCTGATCGACATTATCGCGGCGGGCCAAGGCGTCGCCCTGTTGCCCGAAACCATGACGCGCGAAGCGGTGGCGGGCGGGCGCCTGCAAGAAGTCTGGCCACGGCCCGCACGCGGCATCGAATTTCAGGCCGCCATCCGGGCAGAGGAGAGCGATCCGCTGGTGCTGGAACTGTTCAAGCGGGCGGCAGAGTTGCGGATTGATCCCCGGTAAGGGCAGTTTGCCCGCCGGAGGCATAACCCCCGCGAAAACCTAAACCGCCCGCACCATCACCGACACCGAGGCCATGCCATTATCGACAGCCTCAGGCTTATCAATCCGCACCCGCGCCCAGAGCACCGATCCCATGCCCAGACAGGCCTCACCCAACTGCCGGGCAAAGCTCTCAATGAGGTCGATATGGGTGCGCGCCAGCCTTTCCGCCGCCGCGCCGATGTCGCGATAGTCGACGGTCTGGTCGAGCCGCTCGATCGCGCCCACACCAAGGCCCAGCTCGACATAAATGACCAACGGTTGGCGCCGCCCGATTTCGCCATGGTTGACGCCGACGGCCGCCATCACCTCGAAACCCGAAAGGCGCACGACCGTTTCGGCCACCTCATGGCCCGCAACGGGTGCGGGGCGCAGAGAGATCACACTGTCCATACACCCCGCCTCCCGTATCAGCCCGGAAAGACCACCGTGCGGTGGCCGTTGAGGAACACGCGATCCTCCAGATGCGCCTTGACCGCCTCGGCCAGCACGCGGCGTTCGATGTCGCGGCCCTTGCGGACAAGGTCTTCGGGCGCATGGGCGTGGCTGATGCTGCCCACGTCCTGCGCGATGATCGGGCCTTC
The DNA here is from genome assembly GCF_028607105.1 of Novosphingobium humi. GTDB lineage: Bacteria > Pseudomonadota > Alphaproteobacteria > Sphingomonadales > Sphingomonadaceae > Novosphingobium > Novosphingobium humi. The sequence goes on from NZ_CP117417.1 coordinate 2,335,542, forward strand.
GTCGAGGTCGGCGGTCACGTAATGGGCCGTTGCGCCGATCATCTTGACCCCGCGTTCATAGGCCTGATGATAGGGCTTGGCGCCCTTGAAGCCGGGCAGGAACGAGTGGTGGATATTGATGCAGCGGCCCGACAGGAAGCTTGCCAAATCATCGCTCAGGATCTGCATATACCGCGCCAGCACCACCAGATCGGCCCCCGTTTCGGTCACGATGGCCTTGATCTGCGCCTCTTGTTGCGCCTTCGTGTCCTTGGTGATCGGCAAGTGATAGAAGGGCAGATCGCCGATCAGGCTGGTGGTGATGAACTTGCGGTCATGGTTGCAGATGATCGCCACCACATCCATGTCGATCTCGCCGATGCGCCAGCGATAGAGCAGATCGCCGAGGCAATGGTCGAATTTGCTGACCATCAGCACGACCTTCTGCTTTTCGCCATGGACGCGCAGACGCCAGTCCATCGCGTGTTCGGCGGCCAGATCGCCGAAATGGGCGCGCCATTCCTCGGCCGTATCGCCCTGGGGCAAGGCAAAGATCACGCGCATAAAAAAGCGGTCGGTCAGGCGGTCATTGAACTGCTGGGCATCGAGAATATTGCCGCCGCGTCCCGCCAGATAGCCCGCCACCTTGGCCACAAGGCCGGGCTTGTCCGCGCAGGACAGGCTCAGCGTACAAACAGTGTCGTGGTCAGACGTGGTCACTTGGATAGATCCTTTCTCTCTCCCGCACGGCGCATTTGAGCGCCGGCGCTTATTTCCTGCTCGCGCCGTATCAGGCGCGCGATTTGCGATACCCGTTGATCCACGCCACGGTTTTTTCCAGTCCGCCAAACGGATAGAAATGCAACCGCACCGGTCCATGGCTTTCATTCAGGCCCTTGGCAAGCGCGTCAACCAGCTTGTCCGGCCCGGCGCTGCCCAGCAATTGCGTGATCGAAATGCCATATTTGGCCAGCACGCTGGCCGAGGCGCCCACGCCGCAGCGCGCGGCAAAACGCATCAGGGTCTTGATCCCGGCCGGCCCCGGCACGCCGATGCGCACAGGCGCGGCAATCCCGCGCTGACGCAGGGCGACCAGCCAGTCGAGCGCCGCATCGGGATCAAACCCGAATTGCGTAACCACCAGCGGGGCCATGCCGCGCGCGTCAATGTCCACGCATTTGCGGGCCAGAACCTCCCAGCACTGCTCCTCGCTCATGTTGGGGTGCCCTTCCGGGTGCCCGCCCACGCCGATTGCCTTGATCCCGGCTTTTTCGAACAGGCCGGTGCCGATCAGCTCGCTCGAATCGTTATAGGGCCCCGCAGCATGTTCGGGATCGCCCGCGATGACAAAACAGCGGCGCACGCCCGCTTCCTGCACCACAGTGTTGAGATAATCCTCAAACTCGGCCTCGCTGGCGATCCGGCGGGCGGAGAAATGCGGCATCGGCTCAAAGCCCAGCGCACGCACGGCCTTGGCGGCAGCGATTCGCGCGGGTGCTTCCTCGCCGGGCAGGAAGGTGACGGCGATGGGCGTTTCGGGGGGAATGGCGGGCGCGGCGGCGCGCAACGAATCGACATCCTTGGCGGTGATTTCCAAGGAAAATCCGTCGGTAATACCGTCCGGCGCGCGTTCCCAATTGGGGTGGATCTGCGAAATGGCCACCATGGTCCTCTGCCCTTTCTCTCTTGCGCCCGGCGATGGGGGCATTGATGCCTGTCTCATCGGGGACGGAAATTTGTATGCGACGCATACTAAAACGAAATGCGCGTGACTTGAAGTGTCCTCTAGCGCAGAGCGATAATTTCGTATAGATGAATTTTTCATGGACGAGAAAATTGCGGGAAACGATGTCTGAAAACCTCCCATTGCTGCTGGTTCCCGGTCTGATCTGTGATTCGCGGGTCTTTGCCGCGCAATGCGCCGCCCTGCCGCAAGCCATCGCCCTGCCCGGTTGGGGCGCGGTGGATTCGCTGGGCGCGATGGCGCAGCGGCTGCTGGAACAGGCGCCCGAACGCTTTGCGCTGCTGGGCCATTCGATGGGCGCGCGCGTGGCGCTGGAGGTGGCCCGCCGCGCGCCGGACCGGGTTGAGCGGCTCGCGTTGGTTTCCACCGGCACGCATCCGGTGGGCGCGGGCGAGGCGGACAAGCGCTATGCCCTGCGCGACAAGGGCCGCGCCCATGGGATGGAAGCGCTGGTGGCCGACTGGCTGCCGCCGATGATCGCGCCCGACAACCGCCCTGCGCTGATGGCGCCCTTGACCGCGATGTGCCTTGAACAGGGTCTCTGCGCCTTTGAAGCGCAGATCGAGGCCCTGCTCTCGCGCCCGTTGCTCGAGGATTTGCTGCCGACCCTCTCCATGCCGGTGCTTTCCTGCACCGGGGCGCTGGATGTGTGGAGCCCGCCCGAGCAGGCCCGCGCCATCGCCGACGCCATTCCCGGCGCGACGCTGGAAATCGTGCCCGATGCAGGCCATTTCCTGCCCATTGAGCGCCCGCAAGCCTTCACCCAGATCATCGCCCGCTGGCTGACCCAGCGCGCCTGAAAACCAAGATCCACATAAGGAGAGCAAGATGACCCAGAGCCTGCAACAAGTCCTCGATGCCAGCGGCGACATTGTCGAAATGCTGCGCAACGCGCAGGTTGGCCCCAATGTCTACCCCGGCGTTCCGGCCGAATATTCGAACTGGCGCACCGAACAGCAGGCTTGGGCCAAGACCGCCGTGCTGTTCAACCAGTCGTATCACATGGTCGATCTGGAAGTGTCGGGCCCCGATGCCTTTGCCATGCTCAACTATCTGGGCATCAACAGCTTCAAGGGCTTTGTGCCTGATCGCGCCAAGCAATTCGTGCCCTGCACCGCCGAAGGCTATGTGATTGGCGACGTGATCCTGTTCTATCTGGGCGAAAATCTGTTCAATCTGGTGGGCCGCGCGCCCGCAATCGAATGGGTCGAATATCACGCCGCCACCGGCAAGTGGGATGTGAAAGTCGAGCGTGACGAGCGCTGGGCCATGCGCACCGACGGCAAGCGCAAGAGCTACCGCTTCCAGCTTCAGGGCCCCAACGCGATGGCCGTGCTGTCCAAGGCGCTGGGCTATGATGCCCCGGACCTGAAGTTCTTCCACATGACCACGCTGGAATTCGGCGGGGCCAAGGTGCGCGCGCTGCGTCACGGCATGGCCGGTCAGCCGGGCTATGAACTGTTCGGCCCCTGGGAAGATTACGCCGCCGTCCATGGCGCGCTGGTCGAGGCGGGCAAGGATTATGGCCTGACGCTGTGCGGTGGTCGCACCTATTCGTCGAACACGCTGGAATCGGGCTGGATCCCCTCGCCGCTCCCCGCCACCTACACCGGCGAAGGCTCGAAGGGTTTCCGCGAATGGGCCAGCGCCAATTCCTATGAAGCCAAGTGCTCGATCGGCGGCTCCTATGTGCCCGACAGCATCGAGGGCTATTACCTGACCCCGTGGGATCTGGGCTATGGTCCGTTTGTGAAGTTCGACCATGACTTCATCGGCCGCGAGGCGCTCGAAGCCAAGGCCGCCGGCCCGCACCGCCGCAAGGTGACGCTGGCGCTGGACAATGAGGATGTGATGCGCGTCCAGTCCTCGGCCCTGTCGAAGGGCGAGCGCGCCAAGTTCATGGAATATCCCAGCGCCGTTTATGCGATGCACCCGTTCGATCAGGTGCTCAAGGACGGCCAGATGGTCGGCCTGTCCACCTGGATCGGCTATACCGCCAATGAGGGCAAGTTCCTGACGCTGGCCATGGTCGACGAAAGCATCGCCACGCCCGGCACGCAGGTCACGCTGCTGTGGGGCGAACCCGATGGCGGCACGCGCAAGCCCACCGTCGAACGCCACGTCCAGACCGAAATCAAGGCTGTGGTCGCCCCCGTGCCCTATTCGGAAGTAGCGCGCGATGCCTATGCCGACAGCTGGCGCAACCGCCAAGCCTGATCCTATCAAACCACCTGATCGGTTCTGACCCAAGGAAACGCCCCTGCCGGAGACGGCGGGGGCGTTTTCCGTTTACCGCAGAACGCGACCGGCAACCGCATCGAGCCGCCCCAACAGCGCCGGATCGCGCCGGTCCACCGCCGTGGCGAAGGCTCCGTCCAACGCCCGGTCAATCGGGCTGGCCTCGCGCACTTCTGGCAACAGGCGAACCAGTTCGCGCACCGCCGCGCGAGCCAGCGCCGCATTCGCCTTCATCGTGGCAAAGACCTCATGGGCCTCGACGCCCGCTTCTTCATCGCGCCAGGCGTCGTAATCGGTCACCATCGCCAGCATCGCATAGGGCAGCTCGGCCTCACGGGCCAAGCGCACTTCGGGAAAGCCGGTCATGCCGATCACATCGGCGCCCCATCCGCGATACATCCGGCTTTCCGCGCGGGTCGAAAATTGCGGACCTTCGATGGCGATATAGGTGCCCTTGGGATGCACGGTGCCGCCCGCATGATGGGCCGAAAGCGCCAGCAATTCGGACAGGCGCGGACAGACCGGATCGGCCAGCGCCAGATGGGCCACCATGCCGCTGCCGAAAAAGCTGCGCGCGCGGCCCTCGGTGCGGTCGATCATCTGGTCGACGCAGACGAAATGGCCCGGCGCATATTCCTCACGCAGCGATCCCACCGCCGAGAGCGAGACGATATCCGTCACCCCGCAGCGTTTGAGAACGTCGATATTGGCGCGATAGTTCACGTCGCTGGGCGGGATGGCATGGCCCGGCCCGTGGCGCGGCAGAAAGGTCATGCGCACGCCGTCCAGCGTGCCGGTGGTGACGCTGCTGCTGGGCGCGCCAAAGGGGCTTTCGACCGCGATCTCCTGCGCATTTTCCAGCCCGATCCCCTCGGCCAGACCCGATCCGCCAATCACCCCGATATGCCATGCGCTCATAGGCTCAAACTCCTGTGTCCTGCGCGTGGCCTAGCCGATGGAGCGCGGCGCCGAAACCGCTTTTCGCTTCCCTTGCCAAGAGTTGCGCACCTGTGCGGTCTGCGGTCGAAAGGAAATACCATGCTTTTGATTGGCCAGTTCGACAGCCCCTCGGTCCGCCGTGTTGGCATTGCGATGACAATTTACGCCATGGCCTTCGCACACAGCCCGCTTTCGGTAACGGGCGATGGCGACCAGACGTCCATCCTGCTCGCCTGATGCGAAAAGGGGCCGGGATTTCACCCCCGACCCCCTTTTATCACGCCACGCTGATGTTCAACGCGCCGTCGCCTTCCTCGATATTGACCGTGCTGCCGTCCGGCACCTCGCCCCCCAGCAGCTTTTCGGCCAGCGGGTCCTGCAGGTAGCGCTGCACCGCGCGCTTCAACGGACGCGCGCCATAGACCGGATCATAGCCCACCCGGCCCAGCCAGCGCTTGGCCGCATCGGTCATGGCCAGCGTGATCTTGCGATCCTTAAGCAGCTTCTGCACCCGGCCCACCTGAATATCGACGATGGGGGCCATATGCTCCTGACCCAGCCGGTGGAAGAGAATGATCTCGTCCAAACGGTTGAGGAATTCGGGCCGGAAATGGCTGCGCACCACTTCCATCACCTGCGGCTCGACGCTCTCCACATCGCCGCCCTCAGGCAAATTGGCCAGATATTGGCTGCCCAGATTGGACGTCAGGATGATGAGCGTGTTGGTGAAATCCACCACACGCCCCTGCCCATCGGTCAGGCGACCATCGTCGAGGACCTGCAGCAGCACGTTGAACACATCGCTGTGGGCCTTTTCCACCTCGTCGAACAGCACGACCTGATAGGGCCGCCGCCGCACCGCCTCGGTCAGCACGCCGCCTTCATCATAGCCGACATAGCCCGGAGGGGCGCCGATCAGGCGCGAGACGGCATGCTTCTCCATGAACTCGCTCATGTCGATGCGCACCATCGCACTGTCATCGTCGAACAGGAACCCGGCCAGCGCCTTGGTCAGCTCGGTCTTGCCCACGCCCGTCGGGCCCAGGAAGAGGAAGCTGCCCAGCGGGCGGTTGGGGTCCTGCAAACCGGCGCGGGCGCGGCGGACGGCCTTGGAGACGGCCACGACCGCATCCTTTTGGCCAATCACGCGCTTGCCGATCACCTCTTCCATGCGCAGCAGCTTTTCCCGCTCGCCTTCAAGCATGCGGTCGACCGGCACGCCGGTCCAGCGGCTGACCACGCCCGCGATGTCATCGGCGGTCACTTCCTCGCGCAGCATGGCGTTTTGCGCCTGAGACTGCGCCTCGGAAAGCTGACGCTCCAGATCGGGGATGCGGCCATAGGACAGCTCGCCCGCGCGGGCCAGATCGCCCTTGCGCTGCGCCTGTTCCAGCTCGATGCGCGCGGCGTCGAGTTGCTCCTTGATCTTGCCCTCGGCGGCGATCTTGTCGCGCTCGTTCTGCCAACGGGTGGTCAGCTCGGCCGACTTCTGCTCGGCATTGGCGAGTTCCTCGCGCAGCGCGGCCAGCCGGTCCTTCGACGCCTGATCGCTCTCCTTGGCCAGCGCCATTTCCTCGATCTTGAGCTGGATGATCCGCCGGTCGAGGTTTTCGATCTCTTCCGGCTTGCTCTCCACCTCCATGCGGATGCGGCTTGCGGCCTCATCCATCAGGTCGATCGCCTTATCGGGCAGGAAGCGGTCGGCAATGTAGCGGTTCGACAGGGTGGCCGCCGCGACAATCGCATTATCCGCGATCCGCACGCCATGGTGCAGCTCGTATTTCTCCTTCAAACCGCGCAGGATCGAGATCGTGTCCTCCACCGTCGGCTCGCCCACGAAAACGGGCTGGAACCGGCGCTGCAAGGCAGGGTCCTTCTCGACATACTTCTGATATTCATCCAGCGTGGTCGCGCCGATGCAATGCAATTCGCCGCGCGCCAGAGCGGGCTTGAGCAGATTGCCCGCATCCATCGCGCCTTCGCTTTTGCCCGCGCCGATCAGCGTGTGCATCTCGTCGATGAACAGGATGATCTCGCCTTCCGCGCCCTTCACCTCGTCCAGAACCGCCTTCAGGCGCTCCTCAAACTCACCGCGATATTTGGCACCCGCGATCAGGCTGCCCATGTCGAGCGCCATCAACCGGCGATGCTTGAGGCTGTCGGGCACATCGCCATTGGCAATGCGCAGCGCCAGACCTTCGGCAATCGCGGTCTTGCCTACGCCCGGTTCGCCGATCAGCGCGGGGTTGTTCTTGGTGCGGCGGGCCAAGATCTGCACCGTGCGGCGGATTTCCTCGTCACGCCCGATGACCGGGTCGAGCTTGCCGTCCTTGGCCGCCTGAGTCAGGTCGCGGGCATATTTCTTCATCGCGTCATAGGCGTTTTCCGCGCCCGCACTGTCGGCCGTGCGCCCGCCGCGCAATTGCGTGATCGCGGCCTCCAGCGCCTGCGGGGTCACATTGGCCGCTTTCAGCGCCTGTCCGGCAGCCGTTGTCGTGGCCAGAGCCAGCGCGACAAGGATGCGTTCAACGGTGACAAAGCTGTCGCCCGATTTGGTGGCAATCTGCTCAGCGCTATCCAGCACGCGCACGGCGTCATTGTCGAGGCCGGGCTGCGACTGTGCGCCCGATCCCGACACCGCCGGGATCTTGGCCAGCGCCTTGTCCAGCTCGGCGCCGGCAATCGCCGGATTGCCGCCCGCGCGCTGCAACAGCCCGCTGGCCATGCCCTCGCTGTCTTCCAGCAGGGCCTTCAGAATATGCTCCGCCGTGATGCGCTGGTGGTTCAGGCGGATCGCCAAAGTCTGCGAGGCTTGCAGGAAACCCTTGGCGCGGTCAGTAAACTTTTCGAGGTTCATGGGGTCGGTTCCTCCGTTGCCTCACAAGGTAGTGTGACAAAATCGTCACACAAGCCCTTGCAACAAGAATTTACCGCCCCATGTTTCCCCGTTCTTTGATGCGGAGCAATCCGGTTTATTTCGCTGCCTTGACCGCCCCTGCCGCATAAGTATCGCCAAAGAAATCGCCCTTGAACCACTGCGGCGGCGTGTCACCATCGGCCATGGCGCGGGTGATGCGATAATTGGCCTCGGCAAAGCGCGCGCCCGCACGCCAGTCCCATGCCTGATTCATGTCGTCATTGGGCTGGTGATAGGTCTTGGCCAGAAACGCCTCATTGGCCGCCGCCCCGCCATTGGCATAGCCCGTGGCAAGGAACACCGCCGGCACGCCCTTGCGCACAAAGCGATAGTGGTCTGAACGCACAAAGATCGTTTCAGCCGGAATCGGATCGGGCGAGAGGCTCACCTGCATCGGCTTGACGGCGGCGGCCACAATCGGCCCCAGTGTCGAATGGTCCGCCCCGTATGCCACCACATCGGTAAAGGGATAGAGCAGCACCGGCATGTCCAGATCGACATTGCCGACAATGCTGGCGGCCGGAACGGTGGGATGGTTGGCGTAATAATCGGCGCCCAGCAGGCCCTTTTCCTCCGCCGTCGAAATCAGGAACACCACCGAGCGGCGCGGGCCTTTCTTGTCCTCGGACAGCACGCGGGCGACCTCCAGCGTGGTCGCGCTGCCCGCTGCATTGTCCATCGCGCCGTTGTAAATGCGGTCCTTGTCCGGCGCATCGCCCGGTTTGGGAGCGGCAATCCCCAGATGGTCGAGGTGGCCCGAAAGCACCACGGTCTGATCCTTGAGATCGCCGCCGGGCAGCATGGCCACAATGTTAGGGCTGGTCACGCGCTCCGATTTGCTGGTCGAAAAAGCGCGCAGGCTGGTCTTGAGCGCAAAGCCCTTGGGCCGCCCGCCCACCTTGTCAGCCTCGGCGCGGATCTGAGCCAGCGTGCGCGGGGCCCCCGCCAGCAGCGCAACGGCAGCCTCATCGCTAATCGCGCCCGCCACGCGGATGCCCGGCGCAGCCTCATTCGCCTTGCCGTCCTCGCCCACCCAGGCATAGCTGGGATAGAAGGCATATTGCAGCGCCTTTTCCCAAGGCCGCACGCGCGCCGAGGCATTGGTGTTGAGGGTGATCACGCCGATCGCGCCATGGGCCTGCGCCATCTGCGCCTTGGTGGCCGAGAGATGCGCGCCCTCCTCGCTGGCCATGCCCGCCGGATAGCCGCGCAGCACGACCACAATCTTGCCCTTTACGTCCAGCCCTTTGTAATCATTGATGCCCAACAGATCATTGTCGATGCCATAGCCGACAAACACCAGCGGCGCGCTGATATCCAGCTTCGGCTCATTGGCGCTGGCCGAAACCATCACCTGTTTGCCATGCTCGAAACTGACCTTGCCCTTGGGGCCGGTGATCTCCATGCCGGCCGGGCCATCGGCATAGGATGTCTTTTGAAAGGTGATGCGCTGGAGCCAGCCGCGCTTGCCGTCCAGCCCGATATCGCCCATCGGCGTCAGCCCCAGCGAGGCGAAACGCTGCGCCACATAACGCGCGGCGATCTCATGCCCCCTGCTGCCCACATCGCGCCCTTCGAGCAGATCGTCGGCAAAGAAGGCAATGTCGGACCGGATGCGCTCGGCCGAAAATCGCGGGTCGAGCGGCATGTCCGCCTCGGCGCGGGTCGGCGCCTCGACCTTGGCGGCAGGCTTGTCGGCGGGCGGCGCGCCTGCTTCTTCGTACATGGCCTCGGTCGCCTCGACCGATTCAATGGCATGGGCGGGGGCATGGGCGGGGCTGACCAGCAGCAACGCGGGGATCAGGCAGGCGGTAAACTTGGCAAGAGCAGGCATGCATCTCTCTTTATGGGAAACTAACATGCATGTCAGCATAGGCGAGATTTCGCGGCAGGCAAGCATCGGCCCATCAGGGGCATGGGGGTTAAAAATTGTGAAATAAAATCAAAGACGAGAACCAGTAATTAACCCTAGTTCGGCCAGAAAAGACAGGTTCGTCCCGTTTCCATTCCTCGGAGATTTCCTGAAATGACCAGTCTTCTTGCCGCCCGCCGTGTCCTGGCGGCAACCGCAGCCCTGAGCGCCATCGCCGCATCACCCGCCATGGCGGCATCGCCGCGCATCGATTATCAAAACCCCGAGATGGAGGTCTATGCCGGCCCTATCGTGGGCTATGACAGTGTGATCGGCAGCGATTCGACCACCACCATCGGGCGCAGCGGCGTGACCTATGGCGGCGTTGTGGGCGTCGACACGCGCACGGGGGAGCGCAGCCGCCTTGGTTTCGAAGTCGAAGTGATGGGCAGCACGGCGGCCTTGCGTGAAGCGGCCACGGGCGTGGGCTCCCTCAAGGTGGGCGTGGGGCGCGACATCTTCATTGGCGCCAAGTTCGGCTATATGGTCGCCCCGCGTCTGCTGACCTATGCCAAGGCTGGCTATTCCAACGCGCTGGGCACGCTCGATGTGGCCGACGCCACAGGCGCCAATATCTATCACGGCAGCCAGACCATGGACGGTGTCCGCGTTGGGGCAGGCGCCGAATATATGCTCAACAAAGTGCGCATGCGTCTCGAATATCGCTATACCAATTATGGCGAACTCAGCATCAACGGCACCAAGACCGGCGTCAGCTTTGACCGCCATCAGGTGGTCGCGGGGATGATCTACGGCTTCTGATTTTTGCCCCGGCCTGACACAAGGTTCATCCTTGCGACAGGCCGGGGATGAAACTACCCATGGTGCATTCCATTGACGGGAAACACCATGCGACACCAGATTTCCGCACCGCTGCTGGCACTTGCCCTTGCCCTCTCCGCCCAAGCTGGCCTCGCACAGGCACCATCGACCGCGCCGCGCACCGGGCCGATCGCCACGCTGCCCACCACGCCATTGGCCGAACTGGTCAAGAAGGTCGATATTCCTTATGAGAGCTTCAAGCTGTCCAATGGGCTGACGGTTCTGGTCCATACCGACCGCAAGGCGCCGATCATCGGGGTCACCACCTATTACCGGGTGGGTTCCAAGAACGAGCCGCGCGGCAAGACTGGCTTTGCCCATCTTTACGAACATCTGTTTTTCGGCGGCAGCGAGAATGTGCCCAATTTCGACGTGCCGCTCGAAGCCGCCGGATCGACCAGCACCAATGGCAGCACATGGTATGACCGCACCAACTATGTCGAAACCGTGCCGACCGGCGCGCTGCCGCTGGCGCTGTTTCTCGAAAGCGACCGCATGGGCCATCTGCTGGGCGCGGTGACGCAGGACAAGCTGGATAAGCAGCGCGGCGTGGTTGAGAACGAAAAGCGGCAGGGCGACAACCAGCCCTATGGCCTGCTGCGCTATGCCGAAACCGACGGGCTGTTTCCGGTGGGCCACCCCTATCGCCATCAGACGATCGGCTCGATGGCCGACCTTGATGCGGCCAGCCTTTCGGATGTGCGCCACTGGTTCACCGAACACTATGGCCCGAACAATGCGGTGCTGGTGCTGACGGGCGACATTGATGCGGCCACGGCCCGCCCGCTGGTGGAAAAATACTTTGGCGACATTCCTTCCGGCCCGGCGGTAAAGCCGGTCGTGGCCGGGCCGGTCACGTTGAAATGGCCCAAGCGCATCGAAATGCAGGACAAGGTGGCCACCACGCGGATCATGCGTATCTGGTCCGGGCCGGGGCTGAATGACAAGGATGCCGCCGCGCTGGATATGGGCATGAGCGTGCTTGGCGGGCTGGCCTCATCGCGGCTCGACAATGCGCTGGTCCGGGGCAAGCAGGTAGCTGTCTCGGTCAGCGCCGATTTCGAGACGCATGAACAGGTCAGCTTCCTCGAAATCTCGATGGATGTGAAACCGGGCGTACCGCGCGCCAAGGCCGAGGCGGCGCTGGATGCGGAAATCGCGCGCTTTCTGGCCACAGGGCCCAATGCCGATGAGGTCAAGCGGGCCGCCACCCGTTCGGTCTCGGCGGAGATCGGCGCTTTGGAGGTTGTCGGCGGCTTTGGCGGCAAGGGCACCACGCTGGCCGAGGGGCTGATGTATTCGGGCGATCCGGCGCAGTATAAGAAGGATCTGGCCGAACTGGCCGCGCTGACGCCTGCCCAGATCAAGGCGGCGACCGGGCGCTGGATGAAGCGGCCCGTGCTGGCGATTGCCGTGACGCCGGGCGAGCGCAAGGAAAAGGGCGAACTGCTGGGCGGATGGGGCGATGAGGCCACGCGCCCCGCGCCCAAACCAGACGCCAAGGCCCCCGTGCCGCCCGTGCCGCAATCGCCCCCGCGCAAGATGCCCGAAGTGGCGCCGGTAGGCCAACTGACCTTCCCCTCGGTCCAGCACGCCACGCTGTCGAACGGGATGCCGGTCACGCTGGCGCGACGCACAGCGGTGCCCAAGGTGCTGGTCAGCATCGGTTTTGACGCGGGGATCGCGGCGGATTCGCTCAATACGCCCGGCACACAGGGCCTGATGCTCTCGATGCTGAAGGAAGGCACCGTCAAGGACGCCACCGGCGGCACCACCCGCAGCGCGGTGCAGGTGCTGGAGGAAGAGGAACGGCTGGGCGCGAGCATTGAGACCGGCAGCAGTCTGGACACCAGTTCGATCACGCTTTCCTCGCTCTCGGCCAATCTGGCGCCCTCGCTCTCGCTGATGACGGACGTGCTGCTGCACCCCGCCTTTGCCCCGGCCGAAGTGGCGCAGGTCAAGGATCAGCGTCTGGCAGCGCTGGCCCAGACAATGGCAAACCCGCGCGGGGTGGCGCTGCGGGCGATCAATCCGCTGCTGTTCGGGCCGAACCACCCCTATGGCCATGCCTCGGACGGGCTGGGCAATGCGGCATCCTTGAAAGCGCTGACCTCGCAGGATCTGCGCGCCGCGCATGACCAGTGGCTGCGCCCCGATCTGGCCCGCGTAACCGTGGTGGGCGATATCACGATGGAGGAATTGCTGCCCAAGCTGGAGGCGGCGCTGGGCTCGTGGAAGGCCCCTGCCACCGCCAAGCCGGTCAAGGCGCTGAACGCCGCTCTGCCCACGGTGCGCCCGCGCATCGTGCTGATCGACCGGCCCGGCTCGCCGCAATCCGTGATCGTGGCGGGCAAAGTTCTGCCCCTTGATGGCCGCGCACCGGGGCAGGAAGCCCTCGATCTGGCCAATGAAGTGCTGGGCGGCGGCTTCCTCTCGCGCCTCAATCTCGACATCCGCGAGGAAAAGGCGTGGTCCTATGGTGTCTCCACGGCAGTTCGCCAACCGCTGGGCGCGCGCAGCCTGATCCTCTTCGCCCCGGTCCAGACCGACCGCACCGGCGATTCGATCAAGGCGATGATCGCCGACATGAAGGCATTTCCGGGGGCCAAACCCGTCACCGCCGAGGAACTGCAGCGTGTGACCGACGGCAACATCCGCGGCCTGCCCAACAAATTCGAGACCAACGGGCAGGTGCTGGGCGCGATTGCCGCCAATGAACGCCTTGGCCGCCCGGATGACTATTACAGCAAACTGCCCGCGCTCTATCGCAGCATTGACGCCAAGGCGCTGGAAGCCAAGGCTGCGGAATATCTGCAACCTGATGGCCTGACCTTTGTCGTCGTGGGCGACAAGGCCAAGGTCGAGGCGCAGTTGAAGGATGTCGGGTTGCCGGTGGAGGTGTCGGGGGCAAAGTAAGTTTGCCTCCGGCGGGCAAAGGGACTTGGTCCCTTTGCAATCCCATTATTGGGGTGGTGCCAAGGCTCGGGCGGAGCGCTGATACGCTGGCCAATTAAAACAAAGCCTGCGGCGCTGATCAATCGGCGCCGCAGGCTTTCAAAATCCGAACGTTGCGCCCTTCAACCTCAGTCGAGCGTGCAGCGCAACGCATACAGTTCGGGGATTGTTAAGGGCCGAGGCCCTTAACCCGCCGGAGGCAAACCCCTTTTACGAAGCCAAAGCCTTCTTCAACAGCTCATTGATGATCTGCGGATTGGCCTTGCCCTGCATCGCCTTCATGGTCTGGCCGACGAAGAAACCGAAAAGGGCCTCCTTGCCGCCGCGATATTGCTCGACCTTGTCAGCGTTCTTGGTCAGGATCTCGGCGATCACCGCCTCAATCGCGCCCGTGTCCGAGTTCTGCTTGAGGCCTTCACGCTCGACGATCACACCAGCGGCATCGCCCGTTTCCAGCATCTTTTCCAGCACTTGCTTGGCAATGGAGCCGGAGATCGTGCCATTGCCCACCAGCGCGAGCAATTCCGCTGCGCCTTCAGGTGAAATCGGGCTGGAGGACAGATCCTTACCCAGCTTATTCAAAGCGCCAAAGAATTCCGACAGCAGCCAGTTCGCCGCCTGCTTGGCCACATCGGCCTCAGGCTTGCTCTGCGCCGAAGCGGTCGCCGCCAGCAACGCCTCAAACCATCGCGCCGTATCGACGTCATTGGTCAGCACGCCCGCATTATAGGCCGACAGGCCCAGCCCATCGACATAGCGCGCACGCTTGGCATCGGGCAGTTCGGGCAAGGACGCGCGGCATTCCTCAAGGAAAGCGTCATCCAGCACCAGCGGCAACAGGTCGGGATCGGGGAAGTAGCGATAGTCATGCGCGTCTTCCTTGGACCGCATCGACCGCGTCTCGTTCTTGTCCGGGTCATAGAGGCGCGTTTCCTGCACCACCTTGCCCCCGTCCTCGATCAAAGCGACCTGACGCTTGGCTTCCGATTCGACCACGGCCATCACGAAGCGCACCGAATTGACGTTCTTCGTTTCCGTGCGCGTACCGAATTCCTCACCCGGACGGCGCACCGACACGTTGACGTCCGCGCGCATGCTGCCCTGATCCATATTGCCGTCGCACGAGCCGACATAGCGCACAATCTGGCGCAGCTTGGACAGGTAAGCCCCGGCCTCTGCGGGCGAACGCATGTCAGGGCGGCTGACGATTTCCATCAGCGCCACGCCGCTGCGGTTGAGATCGACATAGGACATGGTCGGATGCTGATCATGCATCAGCTTGCCCGCGTCCTGCTCGACGTGAATGCGCTCGATGCCGATAACCTTGGGCTCAGGGATACCCGCCTTCTCATCCGCCTCGATGGTCAGCGATCCCTCGCCCACCAGCGGGTGATAGAGCTGGCTGATCTGATAGCCCTGCGGAAGGTCGGCATAGAAGTAGTTCTTGCGGTCAAAGCGCGACCACTTGTTGATCGCCGCCTCAATCGCCATGCCGGTGCGCACCGCCTGACGGATGCACTCCATGTTCGGCACGGGCAACATGCCGGGCATCGCCGCGTCCACCAAAGAAACCTGGCTGTTCGGCTCGGCGCCAAAAGCCGTGGCGCTGCCCGAAAACAACTTGGCGTTGCTGGTGACCTGCGCATGGACCTCAAGGCCGATCACGACCTCCCATTCGCCCGTTGCGCCCTGAATACGATAATTGCTCATCTACTTATTCCAGTTCGTAGAAGCGGAATCTTTGATTTCAGCGAAAGCTTCAAAAAATGCGGCCGCCAAATTACTTGAAAACGGCTCGGGCATATTTTCGATCGCTTCGGTGATACCGTCAAAAGATTCATCAACGTCCGATGGTGATACAAGCCCCGCGTTCGCCATCATTCTTATCGCGTGCACACCTGCACCAAGCGCAGCGATAGAAAGGTTTGTTAACGCTCCAATTACCTGCTCAAAACCATTCCCTTTGGCCGATTCATCAACACCGGAACTCACCACCACTTCTCCGGCTTGGCCGAGAACTGCGCCCTCTGTTCGATCGCAAGGCCCGCATTCAGCACGCCCTGTTCATCGAAAGGCCGCCCGATGATCTGCAAGCCCAGCGGCAAGCCATCGCTGCTCAACCCCGCTGGCACGCTCATCGCGGGCAGGCCCGCCAGCGAAGCCGGCACCGAGAACACATCGCCCAGATAGAGATCCAGCGGATTGCTCTTCTCACCAAGCGCAAAGGCGGGGGTCGGCGCGGTGGGCGCGAGGATCACGTCGCACTGCTTGAAGGCTTCCTCAAAGTCGCGCGCGATCAGCGTGCGGACCTTCTGCGCCTGCGTGTAATAGGCGTCATAGAAACCCGCCGAGAGCACATAGGTGCCGATCAGGATACGGCGCTTGACCTCTGCCCCGAAACCAGCGGCGCGGGTGGCGGCATACATTTCCTGAAGGTTCGCCCCATCGGGCAGATCGCGCAAACCATAGCGCACGCCATCATAACGCGCGAGGTTGGACGAAGCCTCAGCCGGGGCAATGATGTAATAGGTCGCCAGCGCATATTTGGAATGCGGCAGGCTGATGTCCACCACCTCGGCCCCGGCATCCTTGAGCCAGGCAATGCCGTCGTCCCAAGCCTTCGCCACATCGGCGTTCAGGCCCTCGATGCGATATTCGCGCGGAATGCCCACCTTCTTGCCCTTGAGATCGGCGTTCAGCAATGCCGACCAATCGGGCACCGGCATATCCAGCGAGGTCGCATCCTTGGGATCGAACCCGGCCATGGCCTCCAGCATCAGCGCGCAATCGGCCACGCTATGCGCCATCGGCCCCGCCTGATCGAGCGACGAAGCAAACGCCACAATACCCCAGCGCGAGCAGCGGCCATAGGTCGGCTTGATGCCGCTGATGCCGGTAAAGGCCGCAGGCTGGCGGATCGAGCCGCCCGTGTCGGTGCCGGTCGCGGCAGGCACGATGCGCGCCGCCACCGCCGCCGAGGAACCGCCCGAGGAGCCACCCGGCGTCAGCGCCGCCGTGTCGCCCTTGCGGCGCCACGGGCTGATCGCGGGGCCAAAGGCGCTGCTCTCGTTACTCGAACCCATCGCGAACTGGTCAAGGTTGAGCTTGCCCAACATGCCCGCGCCCGCGTCCCACAGTTTTTGCGAGACGGTCGATTCGTACTGCGGCTTGAAGCCTTCCAAAATCTTCGATGCGGCAGAGGTCTGCACACCCTTGGTGGCGAACAGGTCCTTCATGCCGATGGGCACGCCCGCCAACTTGCCCAGTTCCTTGCCCGCCGCGCGGGTCGCATCGACCTTTTCGGCCGCCGCCAGCGCCGCTTCGGGCGTGGTCACGATAAAAGCGTTGAGCGCTTCTTGCGCATCAGCCACGGCATCATTGAACGCCTGCGCCACTTCGACGGCGGTAAATTCGCCCTTGGCCACGCCATCGCGGATCGCGATCAGGCCCAGATCGGTCAAACCAGTCATTATTCAATCACCTTGGGCACGCCGAAAAATCCATGTTCGGCCGCCGGCGCATTGGCCAGCACCGCATCGCGAATCCCCCCGCCCGTCAACGGATCGGCATTCACCACATCCGCGCGCAGGCGCAGGGTGTTCGGGATCACCGCCGTCATCGGCTCGACCCCTTCGACATTCACCTCGCCCAATTGTTCCACCCAATTGAGGATGCCGTTGAGTTCAGGAACCATCGCTTCCAACTCGCCTTCGCTTACCTTGATGCGGGCAAGACTGGCGATCCGGGCCACTGTGGCGGTATCGACCGACATGCAACAACCTTTGCCATTAAAACCAAGCCGGAAATCCCGGCCCACAAACAAAGCGAGGGGCATTCTCGCCCCTCGCGCCGTATATTCGCTAGCACCGCAAAGGCGGCGCTTCAAGCAAGCGGGATTATTCCGCGCCGCCCGGAGCCGCAGGCGCATCGCCGCCCGGAGCCGCACCGGCGCCGCCCTGCGCGCGCATCATGCGCTCCATCATCCGGCGCTGCATTTCCACCTCGGCCTGATTGCGGAAGTCGATAACCTCCAGCTCGAAGTTCAGGTTCGAATTGGCCGGGATCGCGCCAGCGGCATGGTCGCCATAGGCCAGCTTGGCCGGGATGTGGATCAGATACTTGCCGCCGCGCTGCGTCTGGGCCAGCGCCTTGGCGAAACCGGGGATCGTGCCCTGCATCTGCATCACGACATTCTTGTTCTGGTCAAACACCGTGCCGTTATCCAGCTTGCCGACATAATTGACCATGACCAGATCGCCCATGGTGGGATTCGACCCTTCACCGGCCTTCAGCGTCTTGACGCCCACCAGCGGCGGGCGCGCGGCCACGGCCACGGTCCCGCCCACCAGCACGGCCACCAGCGTGCCAAGCCAGATTTTCGAAACCGAACCCTTGCTCAGCGGCTGAAGGGGAACGCGGGTGATCTCGGTCATGGTGCAATCCTGTCCTATGCGATCAATGGCCGGATACGGCCCAACTCTTGGCCGCCTCCCTACAGGCGCGCCCCAGACTGTGCAAGCGCAACACAAGTCTTAAAGACCATGAATTTGTCCAAGAGCGCCCAAACGCCATACAGCAAAAAGCCCGCCGATCATGACCGCCTTGTCAGACAGCCGGATCAGCGGGCTTTTGATTCGGCCCGAACTCAGACCGAAAGGCGCTTACTTGGCGCCGTCACGCTCGGCGCGCTTGCGCTCCAGCTTGCGGGCGCGACGCACAGCGGCGGCCTTTTCGCGAGCACGCTTTTCCGAGGGCTTTTCATAGTGGCGACGCAGCTTCATCTCGCGATACACCCCCTCGCGCTGCAGCTTCTTCTTGAGAGCGCGCAGGGCCTGATCGACATTGTTTTCGCGGACGAGAATCTGCATAAAAAGAACCACCTCAAATATCTGTCGGCCAGAGCCCCACCCATCTCGATCGAGCGGGGGTTCACCCAAGGGATTGCAACGAAACTTGCGCCGAATCCCTGTGGGGTCGGCTGGATTTGCGGCCCGCTAGCAGAGTCGCGGGTCAAAGGCAAGCTGCGATCAACCAAACCTGACTCGCCAATCGGGGCGCGGAGCGGCTCTAAAGCCGATAAACAGCACGATGACAACACCCCACCGGCATTTTATACGCCGGGCTTATATCCTCAGGATGCCCCGGACTATACGCAAGGCCCGCCATAAGCTAGGGGCGGCCTATGAGTCATGAAACACCTTCCAATCAGGTCCGCCAATTTGTCGTCGGCCGCGATGATGACGGCATTCGCCTGGACCGCTGGTTCAAGCGCCATCTGCCCCAGATCGGCTTTGCCACGATCAGCCGCTGGGCCCGCACCGGCCAGATCCGCATCGACGGCAAGCGCGCCGCCCCCGAAGACCGCGTGGCCAAGGGCCAGACCCTGCGCGTGCCGCCCGGCGACAGCATCGTGGGCATCGGCGGCGGCAAGGCCGCGCGCGCCCGCAAGCCTTTGACCGAGGCGCAGCTCGAACTGGCCGATTCCATTGTGCTGCACCGCGACCCGTCCGCCATCGTCATCAACAAGCCCCCCGGTCTGGCCACCCAAGGCGGCAGCGGAACGTTCGAGCATGTCGACGGTCTGCTCGACGCCTATGCCAATGGCGGCCCGCGCCCGCGCCTTGTCCACCGTTTGGACAAGGACACGTCGGGCGTACTGCTGGTCGCAGCCACGCCGGGCAGCGCGGCCTTCTTCTCCAAGCGCTTTTCCGGGCGCACGGCCAAGAAGGTCTACTGGGCGCTGGTGGTGGGCGTCCCCTCGATCGACGAAGGACTGATCGACCTGCCGCTGGCCAAGCAGCCCGGATCGGGCGGCGAAAAGATGATGGTCGACCAATCCGAACACGGGCAGCCCTCCAAGAGCCGCTATCGCGTGATCGACCGTGCAGGCAATCGCTGCTGCTGGGTCGAACTGCAACCGCTGACGGGGCGCACCCATCAGTTGCGCGTCCATATGGCGGCCATCGGCCACCCGATCGTGGGCGACGGCAAATATGGCGGGCCGGACGCCTTTCTCTCGGGCAGCATCAGCCGCAAGCTGCACCTCCATGCCCGCCGCCTGATCATCGAACATCCCGACGGCACGCCTTTGGATGTCGAGGCGCCCTTGCCCGATCATATGGCGGCCAGCCTTGCCCAGCTCGGCTTTGAGGAATCGGAGGGCGAATATATCCCCGATCCCAGCGGCGAATGGGGGCGCGAGGAAAAGAAGCAGGCGGCCAAGGCCCATGCCAAGGATTACCGCAAGGAACGCAAGGGCGAGCGCCGGGGCCGGGCCGAAACGGGCCGATCGCGCAATGATTCGCGCCGGACTGAATCCCGCAAAGGCCCCGGCGCCAAGTCCGAGGCCCCGCGCAAATCCGGCCCCAAAAAGGGCCTGGGCAGCAAGCCGAGTGCAAAGCCGACCGGCCCGCGTCCTGCGGCCAAGGCTGCGGGCAAACCTGCGGGTCGGCCCGCGGCTAAGCCTGCCGGCAAGCCCGCTGGTCGCCCCTCGGGCAGGCCGCCCGCGCCCCGGGGCCAGCGTTAATGCACCCTAATCCGGCCTTTCGTCATGACGATCGTGCGCTGTTTGAACGCCTGATCCGCGAAATCGGCTTTGGCATGGTGTTCGCCGCCACACCGGACGGGCCGCGCGTGGCGCATGTGCCGCTGGTGTCTGACGGCAATGGCACGGTGCAGTTCCATCTTGCGCGCGGCAATGCGCTGGCGCGCCATCTGCACGGGATGGTCGCGCTGGCGGTTGTCAACGGGCCAGACGCCTATGTCTCGCCGCGCTGGTATGGCCATGATCCCAATCAGGTGCCGACATGGAACTATGTCGCGCTGGAAATGGAAGGGCCGGTGCGCAGGATGGACCGCGACGGGCTATTTGGCCTGCTGGAGGCGCTTTCGGCGCAGGAGGAGGCCAAATTGCCCCCGCCCGCATGGACGATGGAGAAATCCGACCCGGCCTATATCGACAAGCTGATGGGCGCGATTGTCGGCTTTGAGATGGAGGTACAGGCGTGGCGCCCAACCTTCAAGCTCTCGCAGAACAAATCGGCCGAAATGCGCGAACAGGTCGCCGCCGGGCTGGAAGAGGTCGGAAGCCATGCGGTGGCCGCGATGATGCGGGGGCTGGTATGACCAGATTGGCCGTGTTCGATTGCGACGGAACGCTGGTCGATGGCCAGCATGACATTCAGGCCGCGATGGTTGATGCCTTTCGCGCGCAAAGCCTGCCCCCCCCCTCGCGTGAGGCGGTGCGCCAAATCGTCGGGCTCAGCCTGCCTGTCGCCATGCGCCGCCTGCGCCCCGATCTTGAGAGCGAGCAGCAGGCCGCGCTGGTCGAGGAATATAAATACGCCTATCGTAGCGCTCGCGATTCCGGGCGGATCGGTGAGCCTTTGTATGACGGCATCCGGGGGCTGCTCGACGGGCTGCGCAGCGATGGCTGGGCGATGGCCGTGGCCACGGGCAAGAGCGATCGCGGGCTGACCCATTGCCTGGCGATGCACGGGCTGTCCGACCATTTCGTCTCGCTGCAGACCGCCGATCGCCATCCGTCAAAGCCCCATCCCGCCATGCTGGAGGCCGCCCTGTTCGAGGCCGCCGCCATGCCGCAGGACAGCGTGATGATCGGCGACACCAGCTTTGACATGGCCATGGCGCGCAGCGCGGGCGTGCGGGCATTGGGGGTGGCATGGGGCTATCACAGCGTGGCGCAGTTGATGGCCGCGGGCGCCGATGCGGTCGCGCGCGATCCGGAACACTTGCGGGAGTTACTGGGATGAGCATGGACGCGCAAACGCTGGCGAAGGCGCGCTTCAAGCGGTTGACGGTGGTGCGCTTTGTCGGCGTGCTGGTGGCGATGGTGGGCGCGGCGATCATGGCGGGCAAGGTGGATCTGCCGCGTCTCGTCGGCCTGCTGGTGCTGCTGGGCGGGATCTATTACGCGCTGATTTTCCCCAGCCGGTTGGTGAAGCGCTGGAAGAAGCAAGACGGGGCGCAATGAAGCGGTTTTACAAGGAAGTATCGGTGGCCGGGCAGGATGGCGCCTGGCAGGTGACGCTGGACGGGCGCGCGATTCGTACCGTGGGCGGACAGCCGCAAAAGGTGCCGACCAAGGCTCTTGCCGAGGCGCTGGCCGGGGAATGGGCGGCGCAGGGCGAAGAGATCGACCCGACGAGTTTCGTTTTGCGCGATATGGCCGATTATGCACTGGACGTGGTCGGGCGCGACCGGGCCGAGGCCATTGCCTCGCTGCTGCCCTATGCCGAAACGGACACGCTATGCTATCGCGCCGATCCTGAAGACGCCCTGTTCGAGCGCCAGAACGAGGTTTGGGAGCCGATTCTGGCCGCCGCCGAAGTGCGCCACGGCATCCGGATGCAGCGCATCAGTGGCATCATGCACAAGCCCCAGCCCGCCGAAAGCCTCGCCGCCTTGCGCGCGCGACTGGACGATGCCGATGCGTTCACGCTGGCGGCCCTGCGCAACATGGCCAGTCTGGCGGCATCGCTGCTGATCGCGCTGGAGGCGGCGGAACCGGGGGCGGATGTGGCCGCGCTATGGGCCGCCGCCAGCCTTGAAGAAGAGTGGCAGGCCGACCTCTGGGGCCGCGACTGGGAGGCCGAAGAGCGCCGCGAGAAGCGGGCGAAGGCGTTTGCTTTGTCGGCGGAATTTGTTGGGATGGTAAGGGGGTAAATTTTGCCTCCGGCAGGCAAAGGGACTTGTCCCTTTGCCTGCCGGAGGCATCTTAACGCCCCTCACCCGACCCAATCTGCGACTTCCGCCGCCAGCTTGTCCGACATCCGCCCCAGTGCCTCGGCCACAGCTTCAGGCTTGGGCGCGACGCCCTTTTCCACCGCCTCGAACCGGCGCTGGGCCAGCGTGCCGTCCAGTTTGGTCAACAGCGCGTCATAGCGGATCACGGCCGAGCGGGTGCGGTCGTCATAGCCCATGAAAATCAGACGCCCGCCGAGGTGCTGGCCCGCCACAGCGCCATCCTCGCCATCGATCAGCACGAGACGGATGCCACGTGCGCGGATCACCTCGGCGATATGGTTGCGCAGCAGGCGCGCGGGGCGCTCGCTCCACAGCCCTTCCTTCATGTAGGCGATCGAGCTGTCATTCACCCGCACCGCGATCCGCGTCAGGCCAAGCGCCCGCTCGGTTTCCGGCTCGGCCACGGCCAGCGTGGTGATCGGTGTGGCCGTGACCAGCGCGCCCGCAGGCGCCGAAACCGGCGGCAGGGTAAAGAGCTGGCGCGGCGGCTTGCCCCCCGCGCCGACCTTGACGCAGCCCGCCAACAGCAGCACCCCGATCAGAGCGGCGATCTTTTTCATGGGTGATACTCCGGCAGCTTGGGGGGCGAGAGCGCTGCGACGGCGCCCTGGTTGTCGATCTTTTCGGTCAGTTCGCGCAGCGCCCGACTGGCCGCCCGCAATTCGCGCACGGCGCTCTCGGCCTGCGGCAGGGTTTCCTCGCGCACGTGCTGGATCGCCGGATCCGTCTGGCCCAGCGTGGCCTTCAGCGCATCAGCCGCCCCTTGCGCAGAGCGCAGCGTCTGGTTCAACTGGGCCACGACCGTATTGCCGTTGCCGTCCAGTTGGCTGTTGAAATTGGCGGTCAGCTTCTGAAACTCGGCCATCGAGTCCTTGGCCTGCACCAGCGCGGCATCGAGATCGCCCACCACCTGCTTCACCTGCGGCGAGGCATCAGCCAGATTGGCCGTCATCCGGTTGGTATTGGCCAGAATGCCCTCGATATTCTTCTGGTTCTTGTCCGACAGAAGGTTGGACAGCTTGTCGGTCAGCGCGCCGATCCGTTCGAGCAATTGCGGCGCACTGGAGAGCAGATCGCCAAGGCCCGACAATTTGGTGGGGATCACCGGCGCGCCATCGGGGCCAATGGCCGTGATCGGCGGCTGCCCCGGCTTGCCGCCGGCCAATTGGACATTTGAAACGCCGGTAAAGCTGCCCTGAATGGTGGCCGTGGTGCCTTGCAAAACCGGGATGTCGCGGTTGAGGGCGATGCGCACACGCACCACGCTGGGATCATCGGGCGACAGTTCGATCTCGGTGATCTGTCCGGCCGGAACGCCTTTATAATTGACCTGTGTTCCCTTGGCCAAGCCGTCGACAGACTGGCGGAAATAGATGTCATAGGGTTTGCGTTCATGGCGCGAAAGATGCGCCAGCCAGAGCGCAAAGCCCGCCGCCATCCCCAGCAAGATCAGCGTTACCGCCCCTACCCAGATATGATTGGCGCGTGTTTCCATCGCTCTACTATGCCTTTGCCGGATTGGGGCTGTCCAGCCCGTGGGTTTTGGCCCCAAGACCTTGAGCCTCGCCGCCGCGCGCCATCAGCGCCGAGCGGCCGCGCGGCCCGCCGAAATATTCATGGATCCACGGATGGTCGCTGGCCATCAGTTCGGGGATAGTGCCCACCGCGATCACCTTTTTGTCGGCCAGCACCGCCACGCGGTCGCAAATCTCGTGCAGCGTGTCGAGGTCATGGGTGATGAGGAACACCGTCAGCCCCAGCGTCTCGTGCAATTCGCGTGTCAGACTGTCAAAGGCCGCCGCGCCGATGGGATCGAGGCCCGCCGTCGGCTCGTCCAGAAACAGCAGCTCCGGGTCGAGCGCCAGCGCGCGGGCCAGACCAGCACGCTTCTTCATGCCGCCCGACAGTTCGGAAGGGTATTTCGCCGCCGCATTGTCGGGCAATCCCGTCAGGCTGACCTTATAACGCGCGATTTCGTGGCGCAGTTCGGGGTCCATGTCGGGATAGAATTCTTTCAGCGGCACCTCGACATTTTCCGCCACGGTGAGCGTAGAAAACAACGCCCCGCCCTGAAACAGCACGCCCCAGCGGCTGCGGATGTCGGCCTCGCCGGGCGCGCGGGGGGTGCCGACCTCGTGGCCCAGCACTTCGATGCGCCCATGGCTGGGCGTCTGAAGCCCGATGACCGAGCGCATCAAGACCGATTTGCCCGTGCCCGATCCGCCGACAACGCCGATGATCTCGCCGCGGCGCACGTCAAGGCTCAGCCCTTCATGAACGGCGTGATCGCCAAAGCGGTTTTCCAGATCCTCGATGCGGATCGCCAGATCGTTCATATCCAGCCTACCTCGGAAAAGAAGACGGCGAAGAAGGCGTCGATCACGATCACGGCGAAGATCGCCTGCACCACCGCCTGGGTCGTGCGCAGGCCCACCTCTTCGCTGCTGCCCTTGACCTGCATGCCCTGATAGCAGCCCGTCATGGCCACAATCAGGCCAAACACCGGCCCCTTGATCAGGCCCACCCACAGGTCGATCAGCGGCACCACCTCCTGCACCCGCGCAAGGAAGTTGAAGAAGGGAATATCGAGCGTGAAGGCGCTGATCGTGGCGCCCCCGACAATGGCAATCAGCGCCGAATACAGACCCAGCAAAGGCATCATGACAACCGCCGCCATCACGCGCGGCAGCACCAGCGCCTCCATCGGAGAGACCCCGATGGTGCGCATCGCGTCAATTTCCTCGGTCAGCTTCATCGTGCCGATCTGCGCGGCAAAGGCGCTGCCCGAACGGCCCGCCACCATGATCGCGGTCATCAGCACGCCCAGTTCGCGCAGGGAAATGCGGCCCGTCAGATTGACGGTATAGATCTCGGCGCCGAATTGCTGAAGCTGGACCGCGCCCTGCTGGGCGATCACCACGCCGACCAGAAAACTCATCAGCCCGACAATGGCCAGAGCATCCACGCCCACCAACTCGGTCTGGCGAACCAGCGCGGTCCAGCGGATGCGCGAGGGATGGCGGATCACATTGCCCAGCGCACAAATCAGCGAACCCAGAAAGCTCAGGATCGCGCCCGAACCCTGCCACAGGCCGATCATCACCAACCCGACCGTTTCCACGATTCGGATCATCGGCGCGGCGCGCGGCGGGGCGATGGGCGCATCGCCGCTGCAACATTTAACCGCCGACATCAGCCGCTCGGCCTTTTCGCCCGCGCCCACCACCTGCGCTCCGGCATCGCGCGCCAGACGCCACACCAGCCATGCCCCGGCGGTGTCGAGTTCCTCCAGCCCGGAAATGTCGAGCTCGGCAAATTGCGGCTGTTCCCGGCGCATCGCGTGATCGAGCGCGCCGACGCTGGCAATCGTCAGCACGCCTGACAGGGTCAGCGTGGACGTGCCATCGGCATCCGTGGCCAACAAGAAATCGCAATCGGGTGCCATGTAATCAACCTTGTGGGCGAAAAACATGTCCCTCGCAAGAGGTGGTTTCGCCCCCTAAGTACGGCTTTACCCGGTGCGCCCTTGCGAAAGGGGGGCCATGCTGGCAAAGGCCGCAGCCAAATAGCTGGAAATGACATGACCGAAGAAACCGCCAATATGCTCGACAAGACCTTTGACCCCGCCGGGATCGAAGCGAAATGGTATGGCCATTGGGAGGCGAACAACCTGTTCCGCCCCGAGCGCCCCGATGCGGCGCCTTTTACCATCGTCAATCCGCCGCCCAATGTGACGGGTTCGCTGCATATCGGCCATGCGCTGGACAATACGCTTCAGGATATCGTGATCCGTTACGAGCGCCTGCGCGGCAAGGATGCGCTCTGGGTGGTGGGCACGGACCATGCCGGCATCGCGACGCAAATGGTGGTCGAGCGCCAGATGGAGGCCAAGGGCGACAAGCGCACCAATTACACGCGCGAAGGTTTCATCGACAAGGTCTGGGAATGGAAAGCCGAGAGCGGCGGCACCATCACCGGCCAGTTGCGCCGTCTGGGCTGCTCGATGGACTGGAGCCGCGAGCAGTTCACGATGGACCCGCATTTCACCCGCGCGGTGGTGAAGGTCTTTGTCGATCTCTATAATCAGGGGCTGATCTATCGCGACAAGCGTCTGGTCAATTGGGACCCCAAGCTGAAAACCGCGATTTCCGACCTTGAGGTGGAAACCCGCGAGGTTCAGGGCCATTTCTGGCGCTTCCGCTATCCGCTGGCAGACGGCGTGACTCTGGCTGATGGGCGTGACCATATCGTCGTGGCAACCACGCGACCTGAAACCATGCTGGCCGATATGGCTGTGGCGGTTCACCCCGAAGATGATCGTTACAAAAGCGTCATCGGCAAATTTGTGAAGCTGCCCATTACAGGCCGTCTGATCCCCATCGTGGCCGATGAACATGCCGACCCGGCGCTGGGCACGGGCGCGGTCAAGATCACGCCGGGCCATGACTTCAACGACTTTGAAGTGGGCAAGCGCGCGGGGATTGCCGCGAACCAGATGCTCAACATGCTCGATGCCGATGCCCATGTGGTGCAGGTGGCCGATGGGCTGATCCCGGACGAGTTCGTGGGGATGGAGCGCTTTGACGCGCGCAAGGCGGTTGTGGCGCGGCTGAAGGCCGAGGGTCTGCTGGTCCCGCACATCACCAAGAACAAGGAAGGCGAAGAGGTGGAGCATGACGCCGAACCTCGCGTGATCCAGACGCCCTATGGCGACCGCGGCGGGGTGGTGATCGAGCCTTGGCTGACCGATCAGTGGTATGTGAATGCCGCCGTGCTGGCGCAAAAGCCGATTGAGGCGGTGCGCAGCGGCGCAATCGAGATCGTGCCCAAGAGCTGGGAAAAGACCTTCTTCAACTGGATGGAAAATATCCAGCCGTGGTGCGTGTCGCGACAGCTCTGGTGGGGCCATCGTATTCCGGCGTGGTATGCCGAGGATGGTCAGGTCTTTGTGGCCGAAACCGAGGAAGAGGCGCAGGCTCTGGCGGGCAACAAGGCGCTGACCCGCGATTCCGACGTGCTCGACACGTGGTTCTCCTCGGCGCTCTGGCCTTTTGCCACGCTGGGCTGGCCGGACGAGGACGCACCGCTGCTAAAGAAGCACTATCCCAACGACCTGCTGGTGTCGGGCTTTGACATCCTGTTCTTCTGGGATGCGCGCATGGCGATGCAAGGCATTCATTTCATGAAGGAAGTGCCGTGGAAGCGGCTCTATCTGCATGGTCTGGTGCGCGCGGCCGATGGCGCGAAAATGTCCAAGTCCAAGGGCAATGTCGTCGATCCGCTGGGCCTGATCGACCAATATGGGGCGGATGCCTTGCGCTTCTTCATGGCGGCGATGGAATCGCAGGGCCGCGATGTGAAGATGGATGAAAAGCGCGTCGAAGGTTATCGCAACTTTGCGACCAAGCTTTGGAATGCGGCGCGTTTCTGTCAATCCAACGGCATCACGGCGTCCACCTCGGTGGCCGCCCCGGTCGCCACCAGCGCGGTGAACAAGTGGATCATCGGCGAGGTGGTCGAAACCGTAGCCGCACTCGACAAGGCGATGGCCGAACTGCGTTTTGATGCCGCAGCCAGCGCGATCTACCAATTCGTGTGGAATGCTTTCTGCGACTGGTACATCGAACTGATCAAGGGTTCGTTCGACGAGGAAACCAAGGCTGTGGCCGGTTGGGTGCTGGATCAGATTCTGGTCATGCTCCACCCCTTCATGCCGTTTGTGACCGAAGAGCTGTGGAGCAAGCTGGGCGCGCGTGAAAGCGAGTTGATCGTGGCGGCATGGCCCGCCCCTCAGGCCGAAGTGGACGCCGAGGCCAAGCGTGAGGTCGAATGGCTGATCGCGCTCATCGGTAACCTGCGCGGCGCCAAGGTGGAACTAGGCCTTGCGCCCGGATCGCGCCTGACCGCCTATTTGCCCGACCCCAGCGAGGCCACGCGCGGCATCATCACCCGCAATCCGGTGGCGATTGACCGCCTGGCGCGTCTCGATGCCATCCATTTCGCTCCAGCCCCTGCGGGCGCGGCGATGCAGGTGGGCGCGGGCGATGCCAATATCATCGTTCCGCTCGAAGGGCTGATCGACGTGGCGGCGGAAAAGGCGCGTTTGGCCAAGGCTCTGGCCACGTCGGAGAAAGAGCGCGATTCGCTCGACAAGCGCCTGTCGAACCCGGCCTTTGTCGAAAAGGCCAAGCCCGAGGCCATCGATAAGGCCCGCGCCGACCACGCCCATCACAGCGCCGAGGCCACCCGCCTTGCGGCTGCGCTGGCGCGTTTGGGATAATGCTGAGCCTCGCAACGATCATTCCGGGCAAACCGGAAATCTTTGCGGCCTTGCAAGGTGAAGGGGCGTCCATCGGGCGCCCCTGCGTCTTCCTGCGCCTGTCGCGCTGCAATCTGGCGTGCCAATGGTGCGACACGGCGTATACTTGGCGGTTCGAGGGCGACAACCGGCCCCACAAGGACGGGATCGCCTTTGACCGCGCCGACAATCAGGTGGTCTGGGACGAGGCGAAGGTGGCCGAGGCCATCCATGCCTTTGGCCAAAGCCGACTCGTCATTACCGGGGGTGAGCCTTTGCTTCAGGCCCCTGCCCTCGTGCGGATGCTCGATCATCTTTTTGCGCTGGGCGATTATCAGGTTGAGATCGAGACCAATGGTTCTGTCGTGCCTGGCGAAGCGCTGGCCGCGCGGGTGGCGCAATATAACGTCAGCCCCAAGCTGGGCCATTCGGGCAACCCGCGGGATCTGGCCATCCGGCCCGAAGCTTTGCGCTTTTTTGCCCAATATCCCAAGGCTTTCTTCAAATTCGTGGTGGCGACCCCCGATGATGTCGAAGAGGTCGCCGCACTGGCTGCCGAGCATGGCCTGCCTGCCGAGCGCATCTTCCTGATGCCCGAGGGGCGCGATCCCGAAACACTGCGCGCGCGGATGGTATGGATTGCTGATCTTTGTCTGCAGCGCGGTTATGCGATGACAGACCGCTTGCATATTCATCTTTCCGGCGACACCAGAGGCACATGAGCGAATTTGTCACCGAAGAAGCGCCGCCTTCCGATGCGCGCCCCCATGGCCACGCCACCCCGATGCGGGGCGATCTGACGCAGGGGCCGATCCTGAAAACGCTGCTGCTGTTTTCCATTCCTACCCTGCTCTCCAACCTGCTGCAAACGCTCAACGGCACGGTCAACTCGATCTGGGTGGGCAAGCTGATCGGGGAAAGCGCGCTGGCGGCCACGGCCAATGTCAACATCATCATGTTCCTGATGATGGCCACGGTGTTCGGCTTTGGCATGGCCACGACCGTGCGCGTGGGGCAATCCTTTGGCGCGCGCGACATGGACAGCGCGCGGGTGACTTTCGGCTCGGGCATGGGCTTTTGCGTGGCGCTCTCGGTGCTGATCGGCATCATCGGCTCGGTGCTGGCGCCCAGATTGCTGCATCTGATGGCCACGCCCGAGGCAAGCCGGATCGAGGCGCTCGACTATCTGCGCGTGGTGTTCATCACCATGCCTTTCGGGTCGATCTCGATCATGCTCTCGATGGGTATGCGCGGAGTGGGTGACGCCAAGGTGCCGCTTTTCGCGATGATCCTGACCGTGCTGATCGACATCACGATGAACCCGCTGCTGATCCGCGGCTTTGGTCCGATCCCGGCGATGGGGATTGCGGGTTCGGCATGGTCGACGGCGGCCGCCAACTTTGCGGGCGCGGCGCTGATGCTGGGCTGGATCTATGCGCGCGATCTGCCCCTGCGGCTGCGGGGACAGGAATGGGCCTATCTGCGCCCGCGCGGGGATGAGCTGCGTTTCATCATCGCCAAGGGCCTGCCGATGGGCGCGCAGATGCTGCTGGTCTCGTCAGCCGGCCTGGTGATGGTGGGTCTGGTCAACCGCGAAGGCGTGGCCACGGCGGCGGCCTATGGCGCCTCTATGCAATTGTGGAACTATCTGCAAATGCCCGCCTTTGCCATTGCCAGCGCGGTTTCGGCCATGGTGGCGCAGAATGTCGGCGCGGGGCTGCACAAGCGGGTCAGCAAGATCACGATGCGAGGGCTGATCGTGAACGAGAGCGTGACGGTGACGCTGGCCGTGCTGATCGTGATCTTCGATGCGCCTCTCCTGCGGATGTTCCTTGTGCCCGGCAGCCCGTCGATCCCGATCGCCCAGCATATGCAGCCGATCGTCAGCGTGTCCTTCGTGCTGTTTGGGATCATGATGATCCTGACGGGCACGATGCGGGCTTACGGCGCGGTGATCCTCCCGCTCGTCATCATGTTTGTGGCGATGTATCCGGCGCGCGTGGGCTTCTACTTTGTCGCCTTCCCCTATCTGGGGGCCAATGCGCTGTGGTATGCCTATCCGTTCAGCGCGGTAGTGGCCGTGGCGATGACCAGCGCGATCTATCTGCGCGGCAACTGGCGCAAGGTGACGCCCAAGGCGGGTGGCCGACCCGCCTAACGCCCAGTCAATCAGCGCCCTTGGGTGCGCCAGCGCTGGACGGTGCGCATCACCATCTGGTGATCGTCGCCGCTCTGACGCCAAAGCTGGCTGAAGGACGGATCGGAGGAGGCGGGCCGCTTGGCTTCCTCCAGATCGTCGAAGGAGACACGCATTGGAATGCCCACACCCTCGCCGCAGATGATGCATTCGCGGTTGCGCAGCGCGGGGATCGAATCCAGAAAGCCGCGCGCGCCCTCAGGCATGGCCGCGCGGACAAAGGCCTGATCGCGCTCGTTGTTCAGACGCATCGACAGGATCGTGCCGCACTGGCTCAGCACGCCCTCGGCAAGGTCGGAAGGCCGCTGGGTCACAAGGCCGAGCGAGACGCCATATTTGCGTCCTTCCTTGGCAATGCGCGAGAGGATACGGCCCACCGAAGAGCCATCGGCATTCTTCTCATTGGGCACATAGCGATGCGCTTCCTCGCACACCAGCAGGATGGGGCGGGTATCCTCCTCGCGCGCCCAGATCGAAAAATCGAACACCAGCCGCGAGAGCAGCGCCACCACCGTCGAGGTGACTTCCGAGGGCACGCCGGACACGTCGATGATCGCAATCGGCTGTCCCGCCGAAGGCAGGCGGAACATGCGCGAGAGCACGTCCACCATCGTGTCGCCCACCAGCATCCCGGAAAACAGGAAGTTGAAACGCGGATCGCCCCGCAATTCGTCAATGCGGGATTTCAACCGGACATAGGGCGCGGTGGTGGTCGCCTTTTCCAGCTTGCCCATCTCATTGTGCAGGATCGCCTGAAGATCGCTGATCAGATAGGGCACCGGCGAATCCACCGTGATCCGCCCGCCCAACGCCTCGGCCAGACGGTTCTTCTGCCGCGCGGCCAGCAGGCATTTGCCAAGGATCTCAGCATCGACCTGCCGGTTCTCTCCCTGACTCGACAGGAGGATCTCGCAATGCTCCTCGAAATTCATCAGCCAATAGGGCAGTTGCAGGTTCGAAACGTCAAGGATCAGGCCCGTTTGCCGAAAGGCGCTGGCATATTCGCCATGCGGGTCGATCATCAGGATATGGCCCTGCGGCGCCAGTTCGCAGATCCGGTGCAGGATCAGGGCCAGCGCGGTCGATTTGCCCGTGCCGGTCGAACCCAGCAGCGCGAAATGCTTGCCCAGCAGCGAATCGATATAGAGGCTGGCGCGGATCGTGGTGGTCGGGTGGACCTTGCCGATGGTGATCACCGCGCGCCCGTCGCCCGAATAGATATGGCGCAGGTCGCGCGTGCCGGCCGGAAAGACCATCGCGCCGGGCAGCGGATATTGCGTCACCCCGCGCCGAAAACTGGTCAGCGCGCCGGTCTGCGGATCGAGCGTCCCCTCGCCCAGAAAATCGACCGTGGCGATGATGCCCTCATCGGCCCTGCGCCCCTGTTTCTGATCGCGGATGCTGGCCAGCAGGCAGGTCTGGCCCGCTATAATGCGGATCTGGCTGCCCACAAGGCCCGATTGCGCGATCGAAGGGTCCACGTCCGCCCCGCATTCGGCCAGACGTTGCAGATCGAGCGCGATCAGCCCGCCCGCCCCTGAAATTTCCAGAACCACGCCCATCGGCTGAGCTGAATTGGGCAGGCAATCGCCTTGATCGCCCAGCTCCGTATGGACTGTGCCCTGTGCGCCATAGGCGCCGTTCAAGCCGGGATTGGTCATGTCATTCATGCCAATCGGGCCTGTGCCGAGATGCGAACCCCTGTCATTGCATCACGAAATAAGGCCGAAAAGGTTAATATTAGGCTTAATTTTCACCCCCTCAGAAGAGGGCGAAAAGCCGCCCCGCGACCCAGCCCATCACCACCGACACCGCCACGGCCATCAGCCCGTAGGCCAGCGCTTCCTTTTGCGAAAAATCGGCGACGGCCTTTTCAAAGCCCTGCTTGCCCACCTCGACCCGCGCGATGGCCGATGCCACCACCCGCCCCTTGCGCACAGCAAAGGTTTCGGCGGTATAAACCCCAGGCTGGACGCTGGAAGGCAGATTGATGCGGGCCGAATAGAGCACTCCGCCGTTGATGGTGACGCCCGAATCGTCCTGATGGAACAGGCCCTGCCGCTGCATCAGATCGACAAGGCCGGTGGCGAAATGGGCTTCACGCGCGGGATCGATACTGTCGCTTGGCGAAAGTTGCAGCGAATCGAGACCCAGTTGATAGATCGCGGCCGTGCGCGGGTCGGTAATCTGCCGGATCGGGCGATTGGCCACCACGGCATAGAAACTGGGCACCGAGCGCAGCGTGGTATATTCTGCGTTGACCCACATGCCCGCCACCTTGCGCTTTTCGCGCAGGACCATCGGATGCGCGGGGCCTTCGAGGACCACCACCACATCATAATCGCGCACCGCATTGGCCCCATCAGGCGACATGATCGCGCCAAAGAGCAGCAATTGCGCCCCGGTAAAGCCCTGCCGCAATTCGATGCGATGCTGGGAAATATCGGTGACCAGCACCGGCTCGGCCGCAGCAGCCCAAGGAGTCCCGGCCAGCAGATAAAGCGCAAGCAGGGCGAGCAGTCGCCTCACAGCAGGCTCACCGTAAAGATTTCATCCGGCCGCCATGTCAGCCCCAGCGCCATGCGCGCCGCGACCGCCAGCACGATTGCCGCCAGCGCAAGGCGCAGCTTGACGGGACTTGCCGTAGTGGCGAAACGCGCGCCCAGTTGCGCGCCCGACACCGACCCGATCAGCAACAGTCCGGCCAGCACAATATCCACCGCCCGCGTGGTCAGCGCATGCATCATCGTGGTGGCCATGGTCACGAACAGGATCTGAAACAGGCTGGTTCCCACCACCACCTGTGCGCTCATACCCAGAATGTAGAGCATGGCCGGAACCAGCACGAAACCGCCGCCGATCCCCATCAGCATGGTCAGAATGCCGGTGAACATGCCCAGCAGCAAAGGCGCCAGCGGCGAAATATACAGGCCCGAGCGATAGAAGCGCCACCGCCCCGGCAGGCGCGTCACCAGCGGATGATGCCGACGCTTGCGCACCGGGCGCGCGCCGCCGCCTCCCGCGCGCAGGGTCTGGATGCTCTCGCGCGCCATCATCGCGCCGATCCCGCCCAGCATCGAGACATAAAGCAGGTTGATCACCGTATCGATCTGTCCCAGCGCCTGCAGCAGGCTGAAGAGCATCGCCCCCACCCCCGTGCCCAGCACGCCGCCTGCCACCAGCACCAGCCCCATGCGGTAATCCA
The DNA here is from genome assembly GCF_028607105.1 of Novosphingobium humi. Classification (GTDB taxonomy): domain Bacteria; phylum Pseudomonadota; class Alphaproteobacteria; order Sphingomonadales; family Sphingomonadaceae; genus Novosphingobium; species Novosphingobium humi. The sequence goes on from NZ_CP117417.1 coordinate 2,369,514, forward strand.
CCCCGCCGCGCTGATGATGGGCCAGCATGCCCGAGACGCTGGCCCCGGTCACCTGACTGGCCGCCGAGGCCGCCGCCACCGTGGGGGGAATGCCGTAGAAGATCAGCAGCGGCGTGGTCAAAAACCCGCCGCCCACGCCGAAGATGCCCGACAGCATGCCCGTGATCAGCCCAAGCCCGATGATAATCAGGCCGTTGACCGACAGATTGGCAATGGGAAGATAGACATCCATAGCCCCCCCACGCTAGCGCCTGAATGCCGCGCGGGAAAGCCCTGCCCGGCCCATCCCGCCCCGGCCGCGTCAAAAACCTGCGGACAGTGTGAGCGCCGGGCCCGAGGTGGGCATGGCATTACCCTGCACCCGCAACCGATAGTCGATGGCGATCCGCGCGCCCACCTGACCCTGCCGCATCCCGATGCGCAAGGTTGGCCCGATATCCAGCCGGTTCGCGCCCTGCTGCGCGCCGCCCCATGCGCCCAGCCCCATGCGCAGTTCGGCCCCGCCGCCACGCGTAACCACCTGCTCCACCCGGATCTGGCCGTCGATAAAAGGGGTGGCGGCCGCACCGCCCACATAGCCGGCCTGAACATAGGTTTCGGCCTCCAACCGCCCGCCCAGCCGCACCGGCGGAATTTCGGTGACCAGGCTGACCGCCGGGCGGGCGTGGGTCTTGCCCGATTGAAACTGGCTGGCGCGCATTTCGGCCATGGCGATTACCGGCACGGCCGGAACAGGGCGCAGCGACAGGCCCGCGGCCACCTCGCGCTCACCCGTGCCGTTCAATGCCCCATAGGCGCGCGTATAGGCGGTCAGCTTATGCGCCTCGCCGGGGATCAGCCGATAGCGCAGCACCGCGCCGATCTGGTTGGCGCCATAGGTCGGCCCATAGGGCGCGCTGCCCCCGGCCAGAGCATGATCGTTGCCCCCCTGCCGCATCAACAGCCAGCCATCGCCCGACCAGCGCCGCTCGGCACCGCGCCGCCCGGCGGTCTGGCCCAGCGGTTTCTCATGCGTGGCCATCAACTCGCCTGCACCATCCTTATCGGTCTCGACCGGCACAGAGGTGATGTTGCCCATGCCGTCACGGCCCGGCTGAAGCCTGCGGTGACGAGGCGGCCGGACCTGCATTTCGGCAGGCAAAGGCAGGCTGACCATGGCGGCCATATAAAGCACCTGCTGGGTGACGGTGCGCATCGCCCTCGCGCGTGCCAACCGGGCCAGCGGTGCTGTCGAGGTCAGCGCCGCAGGTTGCAAAGGCGCGATCGGCAAAGGGAGCAATGGTTCGGCCAACACAAGTCGAACCATCCCGGGCGCGACATCCTCCATCCGCGTCGGCCCGGCAAAATCATGGGGCACCGCCGCAACCGCGGACGAGCCGGGCACGCCTTGCCATGGCCGCAGCGCAAGCCGGGGCGCGGCGGGCCGCTCCGCACTGAGATCATCAGGGCGCATCGCCAGCGACAGACTTTCCCAGGTTGCCGTGCGTCCTCCCATCCAAAGCATCAGCACAGCCGCGAACATCACCAACGGTTCGCCCCGCTTTCGAGGTCGGCGGAACCGGTCCGGCAAGGCGTCGCGATGAAGCATCAGGCAATATTTTCCAGCGCACCCGGCCGCGGCATGGCCGAGGCCAGCAGTGAGGGATGAACCCTATGATCGGTCTTGTCCCAAATCACCCGCGCGCCGCCCAGACTGCGGCAATAGGCCCAAAGCGCACGCCGCGCGGCCAATATCATCACCACATTCGCCACCGGCAGCCGCAAGGGCGCCAAAAGGCCCTCGCGCCAGCCATATTCGCGCCCGGTGAACAGCGCGCGCATGAACGAACGCCAGATCAGTCCGATCACGCACAGGTTCATCGCGTAATGCAGATAGGCGGGCGGCGGCGCCAATTGCGGCATGTCCTTGCCCAGCCAGAAACGCGCCACGGCCAGAACCCCCTCGACCAACAGCAGAATATAGGCGGCAAACAGCACCAGCGCGATCAGCGGCCCGCGCCGGTCACGAACCGACATCCAGATATCGACCAACCGCATGTTCCACCCCAAACGATCCCAGCCTTGAAGGCAGATGCCATGCATCCAGCGCGTCTTTTGCCGTACCGAGGTCAGCACCGTATCGGGGAAATAGGAGCGCGTGCCGATGAGATTGCCGTCGGCATCGCGGCAACGCAGAAAACAGCCGCGCCCGCCCAGATGCGGGATCAGCATGCCCAATTCGTAATCCTCGGTCAGGCAATCGGCGGCAAAGGGGCCATCGACCGATTCCATCATGCGGACCTCGCCGATCAGTTCGAGCATGTCGCGCGAAAAGCCGCAACTGACGCCCGCAGCGGGCAACCCCGCACCCAGCGCATCGCGCACCGGCATCGCGCGGGCATGGGCCTCGGCAAATTCGTCGCAATAATGGCCAGCCACCCAATGGGCGCCATCGGGAATTTCGGGGCGGACCGGCAATTGCACAAATTCCACGTCCGACAGAGCCCGGTCGATCAGCATCAGTTCGAGCGGATGGACCATGTCCTCGCTGTCATGCAGCACAATGCCCTTGAAACGCCGCCCCAGCCTTTGTTCATCCGCGCACATCGCCTTGTAGATGCGGTTGAGGCAATCGGCCTTGGTGGTGGGGCCGAATTTGTCATGGATGACAATGCGCAGGCGTGGATCGCTGCCGCCGATCGCGGTGACCGCGGCCACCGTGGCCGGGTCATTGCAATAGCAGCCTATATACAGAATATATTCGCTTTCTTTCCAGCAGCGCAGCATATTGGCCACCGTCGCGCCGATCACGTCGGCCTCGTGCCAACAGGCGACAAAGACCGCAAGGTGCCCTTCAAGACGCCCTTGCGATACATCTTGCGAGAGATATGGTGTACGAAAACCCGGTTTGAGGCGCATGCAGAACCAAATGGCATCAACAGCCAATTCATCCACCATACCGATCACAAACCAGAAGAGCGCAAAGAGCAGCAATTCCCGCTCGATCAACAGCAGCCACTCAACTACGGTCCAGCCACCCCACGCGGCAAAGGACATCGACGAGATAACCCCCTTGTTGGCACCTACGAGCATCCAAGTAATAAGAATCACTTATTGAAGCAATGCCAATTCTCGGCAAGAGGGACCGGTGACGCCATTTTTCATTAGAACGCGCGGTTTTGTCCAAAATCTTGCGCACAATCAGGAAGTTCTCGCTGGCGTTTTACTGGCTTTCGTTACCATGGTGGCGATAGTGATAAGTAATTCGTCATGGTCATCGGCATGGACACGAATGCTGGACAGGCCGCTATTCGGGGCGGCTCTGCCCCATCTGGCCTCGCTGCGCGATGTGATGGGCAATGGCGTCATGGTGGCGTTTTTCTTCACGGTCGGGCTGGAGGTGAAACGCGAGGTGCTGATCGGCAATCTGGCCGATGCGCGGCAAAGGCGGCTCCCCGTGCTGGCTGCGCTGGCGGGCATGGCGGCGCCGGCTGCGATCTATCTGATCGTAGCGCGCCATCATCCGGGCCTCCAGCGCGGATGGGCGATTCCCTCGGCCACCGATATTGCCTTTGCCATGGGCGTCATGGCGCTGCTGGGACGCTGTGTGCCGCGATCCTTGCGCCTGTTCCTGCTGACCGTGGCGGTGGTGGACGATATTGGCGCGGTGATCGTAATCGCGCTGGGCTATACCGCCCATGTTGATCTGGTGTGGCTGGGCACGGGGACGTGCGTGCTGGGGGCGGGCATGGCGCTCAACAGGATGGGGTGCAAGCGGGTCTGGCCCTATGGGCTGATGGCGGTCGCGCTATGGTGGTGCGTGCTGCATTCGGGTGTGCATGCCACGGTGGCGGGCGTGCTGGCCGCGCTGACCGTGCCCATCGCGCTGGACGAACGCCATGACAGCCCCCTCCTACGCCTCGAACACGCGCTGGCACCGTGGAGCGGTCTGGTTATCGTGCCGATGTTCGGACTGGTCAATGCCGGGGTGCAATTGGGCGGCCCGGTGGGCGACATCACGCTGCCGGTGGCGATTGGCGCGGGGTTGGTGTTGGGCAAGCCGGTGGGCGTGATGGGAGCGATGTGGCTGGCCGAAGCCACCGGATTGGCGCGCAGGCCCGAGGGCGTCAGTTGGCTTCAGGCGCTGGGCGCGGGGCATTTGGCAGGCATCGGCTTTACCATGAGCATGTTCATCAGCACGCTGGCCTTTGCCCCCGATCCGGCACGGGAAAACGCTATCCGCCTGGGCATTCTGACCGGGTCGCTGATTTCGGGCGCGGTCGGGGCGATGCTGCTGCGGCTGGCTCGCAATGACGGAGGCCGAGGCGGTTGAAACACCCCGGCCCCGCGCTTTACCAACTGCCGGTGTTGGGCATGGAGGCCCAGGGTTCGGCAGGCTCCAGACGGCCATTCTGCAACAGTTCGATGCTGATCCCGTCGGGCGTTTTGACAAAGGCCATATGGCCATCGCGCGGCGGACGGTTGATGGTCACGCCCGCATCGGCCAGCGTCTGGCAGGTGGCGTAAATATCGTCGACCTGAAACGCCAGATGGCCGAAATTGCGTCCGCCGGTATAGGTCTCGGCGCTGCCGTCCTCGGCGGGCCAGTTATAGGTCAGCTCAACCTCGTAATCCTGACCGGGGCAGGCCAGATAGATCAGCGTGAAACGGCCCTGCTCGCTGGAAAAGCGGCGCGTTTCACGCAGGCCCAGCAGGCCGAACAAGGCGATGGTCGCGTCCGGGTCGGTCACGCGGATCATCGTGTGCAAGAATTTCGTCACGGCTATTAACTCCACTCGTCGCCAGTCATGTGCAGCGCGGCCCAAACCGCCGTTATCCTGCGCAAGACATAAACGCCCCGCCATCGGGGCATTGGGGGCACAAATCATCATGGCCGCGACCCGTCGGCATGAGCAAGATAGAATTTCCGATTCAGCGCCGCCACCATCCGGTTTTTTTCGCGCCTTTGCGCGGCAATGCCAGGCTGACACTGTGCGGGCGGCACCGGCGAAGGAAAAAGAATTTGCCGAAACCCCACGCGTGGTCACAACCGCCCATTATCCGCAGAAATGCGCGCACGCCCCCGACCCATTTGCCTAACAGCCCTTAAACTTGACCCTGATCGGCGCGCCCCGTAAGGCCATGGGGTTCACGAATATAGGGCAGACAGAATTATGCTAGGAGCGTTGCGCAAGTTGTTCGCAGGCACAGCCTCGGCCAGCCCGCCGCGTATCCCTGATGGCCAAAGGGTCTTCGCAATTGGCGACATCCATGGACGGCTCGATCTGTTCGAGGCGCTGATGGAGGCGATCGAGGCCGAGGACCAGCAGCGCGGCCCGGCCCAAACCACCGTCATCCTGCTGGGCGATCTGATCGACCGCGGCCCGGCCAGTCTGGGCGTGCTGGCGCTGGCCCGACAATGGCAGCAGGGGCGCCGCGCGGCGGGCAAGGCGATGCATATCCTGATGGGCAATCATGAGGAAATGCTAATCCACTCGCTGGAACGGATCGAGGTGCTGCGCCAATTCGTCCAGCATGGCGGGCGCGAAACGCTCATCAGCTTCGGGATCGACGAAAAGACCTATGCCGATGCTTCATGGGAAGAACTGCAGGTCCTGATGCAGCAGGCCATCACGCAGGAATGGATTGATTTCATTGACACCTTTGAAGCATGCCTGCAGATCGGCGATTATGCCTTTGTCCATGCCGGTATCCGCCCCGGTGTTGCTCTTGAGGCGCAGATACCGGCCGATCTGCGCTGGATCCGCGAGCCGTTCCTGTCGAGCGAACAGGCCCATGGCAGTGTGATCGTGCATGGCCACACCATCGCCGATGCTCCCGAAATTCGGCGCAACCGGATCGGCATCGACACGGGCGCCTATCAATCAGGGCGCTTGACCGCCTTGTTGCTGGAAGGTGAGGAGCAATTACTGCTTTCCACCGTGGTCGACGAAGACAAAATCAGCATTCGTCTCGAAAAATGAACGAATAGCGGCAAGCCTGCGCGCGGTCATCGCGATGGTTGGTCGAACAAAAACAACATGCGCAGCGGGTCGGTTCAGGGCTTTTCCGCGGTTCGCGCTTTCCCGGAGAATACGCCGGCGGTGCGAAAAACTGCCGAAAACGCAGGAGGCGCCGGGACCATCATCCCGGCGCCTTGTGCGTTCTATTGCAATGTGGCCGCGCCCTCATCGCCATCGCGGCGACCATAGAATTGCATCAGTTGCACCAGCAATTCGCAGCGCTCGGTCAGATCGCCGCATTCCAGCAACGCCTGTTTCGAGGCCGCGTCAAAAGGCGCGATCTGGGCCACGCCATTGATCAGCGATTGGTCATCCAGCCGCGTCACCTGTTCCCAATCGACCGCATAGCCCTGCGCATCGGCAAAGTGGCGTGCCTCGCGCTCGAACATTGCGCGCTCGACCGCGCTGATGACCTGATGTTCGGCCTCGGGCAGCAATTCAGCCTCGACCTGACGGAAGGGCGTCACCACCGTCATTTCGCGCAGGATGCGAAAGCGCGCCTCACCCACCAGGATGATGTTGAAGCGGCCGTCGGGCAGCGCCTCGACCTCCTGAATATGGCCCAGCGTGCCGACCTCATAGAGCGGCGCCCCCTCCTCGGCCTTGTGCGGCTGGATCATGCCGATGCGCCGATCCCGCGCCAGCGCGTCGGACACCATGGCCCGATAGCGCGGCTCGAAAATATGCAGCGGCAGGCTGAGGCCGGGATAAAGCATCGCGCCGGTAAGAGGAAAGATCGAGACGCGCATCGATCAGCCAAACAGGATGGTGGACAGCTTGCGCCGCTGGGCCGAGACCCATGCGTCCTCAAGGCCGATGGCCTCGAAGATCTGGAGCAGCTTGGCGCGGGCGGCGCCTTCATTCCATGTCCGGTCCGCCGCGATCAGGCGCAGCAGCGTGGCAGCCGCCGCATCGCGATCGCCCGCGGCAAAGGCCGCGCTGGCATAATCAAACCCAGCCTGATGGTCATCGGGGGCGGCCTCGGCCGCCGCCTTCAGCGCGGCCAGTTCGCCATCCTCAGGCGCATCCTTGGCCAGTTCGAGCGCCGCCTTGGCCCGCTCCACCGCCGGATCGGCGGCCAGCGCCGGATCAAGCGCGACCAGCACCGCCTCGGCTTCCTCAACCTGACCGCCCAGCAGCAGCGCGCGAATCAGCCCGGCGTGGGCCGCCGCACTGTCGGGGGCGATTTCGGCAATCTGGCCAAAGATACTGGCAGCGCGCTCGCCATCGCCCGCATCCAGCGCTTCCTCGCCCATCGCCAGCAGCGGCTCGAGGTCGGGCTTGGGATCACCGGCGGGCTGGATCGGCAATTGCTTGAGCAATTGATCGAGCATCGCCTTCAACTGCGATTCGCCGCGCGCATTGGTCAGGTCGGCAATCGGCTGTCCCTGAAAGATCGCATAGACGGTCGGGATCGAGCGGACCTGAAACTGGCTGGCGATAAAGCCTTCCTCGTCCACATTGACCTTGGCCAGCACGACGCCCTTGTCGGCATATTCGGCCGACACCTTTTCCAGCACCGGGGTCAGCGCCTTGCACGGGCCGCACCATTCGGCCCAGAAATCGAGAATCACCAATTGCGTCATCGAAGGCTCGACCACCGCCTTGCGGAAGCGATCAACGGCTTTCTGTTCTTCGATGCTCAGGCCAAGACTTGCCACGCGGTACTCCATCCGTCTGTGCGCCCATCCGGCGCCTTGCCCCCTATGTGGACCTTTCGCGGCATTTGTGAAGGGATAAAGCGCGTTTTGCACCATGGCAAAGATGATGGTGCGGCGACTGATTTTCAATTTTCCGCCATGAAAATGAAAAGATGCAAAGATTGTGCTTGGCAAGGTGAAAGAGCCTCGTTAAAGGGCCGCCTCACCCCGCAACGGAGCGCCCCGCTCCATTGCCGAAACGCCAGAGCGGGCGTAGCTCAGGGGTAGAGCACAACCTTGCCAAGGTTGGGGTCGAGGGTTCGAATCCCTTCGCCCGCTCCAAGTTTCACCCGGCCACACCCCGTGGGTTTGGCCAAGCCCGAGCGGGCGTAGCTCAGGGGTAGAGCACAACCTTGCCAAGGTTGGGGTCGAGGGTTCGAATCCCTTCGCCCGCTCCAGTTTTTTAAGGTGCAGCCATTTGGCGCACCCGCCCGAGCGGGCGTAGCTCAGGGGTAGAGCACAACCTTGCCAAGGTTGGGGTCGAGGGTTCGAATCCCTTCGCCCGCTCCAGTCTTTCCAGACACCATTGACCAAAGGCGGCGCACTTGCGCACGCCGCCCTTTGCTTTACGCCTTCAACCGCTCCGCATGCCATGCCACATGCTCGGCCATGAAGGTCGAGATGAAGTAATAGGAATGGTCATAGCCCGACTGCATCCGGATCGTCGCGGGCTGACCGGCTTTCTCGCAAGCTTCCACCAGCAGTTGCGTTTTCAACTGTCCCTCAAGGAAACCATCCGCCTCGCCCTGATCAACCAGCAGATAGGGCAGACGCGCGCCATCCTCGATCAGCGCCACCGCGTCATATTCGCGCCACGCCCCGCGATCATCGCCCAGATAGCCTCCCAACGCCTTTTCTCCCCACGGACAGTTCAGCGGTGAGACGATCGGCGCGAAGGCCGAAACCGAGCGAAATCGCCCCGCATTGCGCAGCGCGATGGTCAGCGCGCCATGCCCGCCCATCGAATGGCCGGTGATGCCCTGCCGCGTCATATCCGCCGGAAAATGCTCGGCCAGCAAAGCGGGCAATTCGGTCTCGATATAGGAACGCATGCGAAAATGCGGTGCCCACGGCTGCCGCGTCGCATCGACATAGAAACCCGCGCCCTTGCCAAAGTCATAGGCCTCGTCATCGGCCACATCATCCCCGCGCGGCGACGTATCGGGCGCGACAAAGATCACCCCCGCCTCGGCGCAGTCCCGGCGGAATTCGCCCTTCTCGGTCACATTGGCATGGGTGCAGGTCAGACCCGAGAGATACCACAGCACCGGCAGGCGCGCGTCCGGCACATGATCGGGCACAAAGACCGAGAAGGTCATACGCGTGCCGGTCTGTTGCGAATCATGGGCATAGACCCCCTGCGTGCCGCCAAAGCTGCGGTTGGTGCTGATCACTTCCAATGTCATGTCATGCCTCTCATTGCCCTGTTCTCGCGCCCTTGGCGAAGTGCCGAGAAAATGCCCTAAAACTGTTGCCGCACAAGGAATCTTACTTTGTAAAATCGGACATACGTTACAGTTCGACGCTTCTTCAAGGGGCCAACAGCCTCGGTTCGCCTTATTCCCCCTTGCCTTTGGCCGCTATTCCCTGCACGTCCCGCAACACCCTATTCATCCGGCGTTCACTGTGCGAGCGCCACTCGCCCCATTCGGGGTAGACATTCGAAAGACGAAGGACAGACACGGACATGGCCCGGTCGATTAACTTGCTCAGCCGCACCACCCGCGCGCGCCGTTTTGCGCCCATTGCCCTTGCGTCCACCGCGTTGATGACGCCGGGTGTGGCCTGGGCCGATTGCACGGCCAGCGGCTCCACCGTCACCTGTTCGGGCACCTCGGCGGCCTATACGAACACCGCTTCGGGCGTGAATGTCTCTGTCACCTCTGGCTCGAGCGTCACGGCTCCGCTGGTGATCGGCACATCGGGCACGCTGACCAACGCCGGCACGGTGACCAACACCGGCGCGGTTTACGGCGTGCAATATGGCGACAACGCCGCGATCACCAACAATGGCACGATTACCTCGACCAGCAGCACCTCGGGCGCGGGCGCGATCACCGTGGGCGCCAATTCGACCGTGACCAACAATGGCACGCTGACCGCCTATTCGGGAACGCCCGCGATCAACTTCGGCGTCAACGGCACGTTCATCAACAACACGTCCGCCACCGCCGCCGTGACCGGCAACATCGTCTATGGCACCAACACCGACGGCAACCGCGCCTATTTCTACAATTACAACACCACCTACGGCTTTACCGGCGCGGTGACCGCCAGCGGCAGCATCACGGCTGTCAACAACGGCATCTTTACCGGCACGTTCAGCCAGTCGCCGGTTTCGGCCACGGTCGGCACCAATACTGTCTCCTTCACCAACGGCTTTGGCGGCACGTTCACCGGCGTGTTTGCCTCGGGCGACAACACCACGCTGAGCAATGCGGGTACGATGTACCTGTATAACGGCAGCACGGTTGGCTATTATTACACCACCGGCGGCACCTCGACGCTGACGAACAACAACACCACGGTCAACACCGACGGCACGATCACCAACAGCCAGCTGTGGATCGGCACCGCTTCGGCCCCTGCTTTGGTCAAGGTCTATGGCAATTACATTCAGGGCGCCAACGGCACGCTGAACATCCCGATCTATCCGGCGGGCAGCGCGACCACGGCGGCGGGCACCACTTACAGCCAGCTCTACACCACCGGCACGGCCTCGCTGAGCGGAACGCTGAACCTCAATGTCACGGCAGGCTTCTATCCCACCGGCACGCTGTTCAACGTGATACATGCCGATGGCGGGATCACGGGCAGCTTCTCGTCCTTCACCGTCAACACCGGCACCAACCTGCTGTTCACCACCTTTACCGATCTGGGCATCCAGCCCGCCTCGTCGGGCACGGGTTCGGATTACCGGGTTGCCGCCACGCATAATTCCTATGACACGGTGATGGCCGCCAATGGCGCCAACGCCAACCAGATCGCCATTTCCAAGGCGCTGGGCCATACCGACGGCACGGTTGCGGGCACGACGGGCCTGCTGGCGACCGCCACCGCCAGCACCGGTTCGGATGCCGCCACGCTGCTGGGCACGGTCGACATTCTGGGCGTTTCGGATGCCAAGCTGTTCCTCGACGAAATCTCGCCCGAGGGCTATCTGGCCTATGCCACGGCGCTGCGCGATCAGGCCAACCTGTTCCACCGCACCATCGACATGCGCCTCAAGGATCAGAACAGCGACCATCCCGAAGACGGCTGGTGGCTGACCCCGATGGGCCAGGGCAGCTTCTCCTCGACGGCCTCGACCGTGGGCGGCTATCGCACCCGCGACCAGATCACCGCGATCGCGGCGGGCTATGACTTTTCCGGCCCCAGCCATGTCTATGGTCTGGCGGTCAACCTGTCGTGGGACAAGCTGCATTACGCGCTGGCCAATCTGACCGGCACGAACCGCGATTATGCGGTGGCGGCCTATGTGGGCAAGAATTTCGGCCCGCTGCACCTGACCGGCATCGCCAGCTATCACATGGGCAAGATGAGCGCGACCAAGCTCATCACCATCGGCGCCTATTCGCGCACGGCCACGGGCTCTGCGGGCGAAGATCTGTTCAAGGCCACCGGCAAGGTCGGGTTTGAGCTGAAGGCCAATGGCTGGACGGCCGAACCCTTTGTCGGGATCGACTTCAACAAGGGCAAGATCAAGGCCTTCACCGAAACCGGGGCGGGCGCGGCCGATCTGAGCGTCAACGGCATCAGCGCGGATCGCACCGAATGGCTGGCCGGTCTGTCGCTGACCCGCTCGAAGGGCATGCTGCGCCCCTATCTGACTGCGACCTATCGCTCGAAGATCACGGGTTCGGGCAACACGGTGACGGCGCTGATGAACGGTCAGGCTGATACCCAGTTCACCGTGACGGGTCTGGCCCAGGCCAACAGCCAGGTCGACACCAACGCCGGTATCAACTTTGTGTTCGACGATGCGGGCGCGCTGTTCATCGGTTATCAGGGCACCTATCGCAGCAATTACATCGCGCATGGCATCAATCTGGGCATTCGCCTCGAATTCTGATCCATCGCGATCCAACGCAACCATGAAAGGGCGGCGCTGCGGCGTCGCCCTTTTCGTTTGGGCGCCCGTCCTTGCGCGCCTGTCACACAAGCATCACGCAATCGCCATGAGCATGTCACCTCCATCGCCTATCCGGGTGGGAAGGAGACACCATGACCGCCCAGATGCTTGAGAAGTCGTTGATGACCCGCCGCCTGACTGTCCGTCTTGCCCGCGATGGCGATGATCTCCATGCGGTCCAGCATCTGCGCTGGCGGGTGTTTTTCGAGGAAATGGGTGCGCCGGAAGACATGGGCGCCGATCCGGCCAATGCGGCGCTGCGCTGTGACCGGGATGTCTATGACTCGTTGTGCGACCATCTGCTGGTGATCGACGAGGCGCTGCTGGATGCCGGCGCGGCGCCTGCCGATGCGGTGGTGGGCACTTATCGTCTGCTGCGAGAGACGGTGGCGCGGGCGCATTCAGGCTTTTATTCCAGCGGGGAATATGACCTCTCCACCCTGATGGCGCGCGACAATGAAGGCAAGGAACTGCTCGAACTGGGTCGGTCCTGCGTCCTGCCGCAATATCGCACCAGCGCGACGATCTCGATGCTGTGGCGCGGCATCGCCGATTACATCAAGGCCAACCGGATCGGCCTCATGTTCGGCTGCGCCAGCTTTCCGGGCACCGACCCGGATCTTTACGCACCCGCCCTCTCCTATCTCTACCACAACCATCTGGCCGCGCCCGACCAATGCCCACGCGTTCTGCCGGGCAAGGGCGTGTCGATGGAGCGTCTGGAGCGCGGCACCTATGACGAGCGTCGCGCGATGTTTCAGCTTCCCCCGCTGGTCAAAGGCTATATGCGGGTGGGCGCGCGCTTTGGCGATGGCGCGTTCATCGACCATGCGTTCAACACGGTCGATGTGTTTGTGGTCATGCCGGTCGATCTGATCGCCGACCGCTATGCCTCAAGGTTCAGCGCAGCGGCCTAATCGCGCCACCACGGCGGACTCACAGGCGCGGGCCAGCGCCTTGCGATCGCCCGCCTCGATGGGCGTTTCAAACCACACCTCGGCCCGGATACGCCCCATGCCCGCCAAAGTAAGCGCATGGGGCAGCAACTCATCATCGCCGATCCACGCGATCTGCCGCTGCTCCTGCGGGCTGAATGCGCGGCCATCGGCATGGGCATAGCGCAGGGTGATAGGCTGTACCCGCGCGGTGCCCTCGCCGATGCCAGGCACCAGCGCGAACAGGCTGGAACGGAACGGCAGCACGCCATCGCCCAGCCCCGTCGTCCCTTCGGGAAACAGCACCAGTCCGCGCTCGGCCTCCAGATGGCTGGCCAGTTCGGCGGCCTGCGCGCCCACCTTGCCGCGCCGCTCGCGCTCAACAAAGACACACCCGTATTCCGCCGTCAGCCGCCCGATCAACGGCCAGCCCCGCATATCATCCTTGGCCACGAATGCCGCCCGTGTCACCAGCCCCAGCACCGGGATGTCGGTCCAACTGATATGGTTGGCGACATAGAGCGTGCCCGCTGCAGGCATCGGCGTGCCATGAACCTGAACGCTGATGCCAAAGCTGCGCAGCAGCAGCCGCCACGCCAGCACCGCCAGACAGCGCCGCGCCCGCCACCCGGCGGGCATCATCAGCCATGGCAAGGCCAGAACCAGAAACAGCGCCACGCCCACGGCCATGCGTCCATATCGCGGCCCGCGCGCCAACTTGTCCAAACTCACCCGATCCCCCGATGCAAAACGCGTCCCAAGCCTTCCTGTATGACAGGGTGATGACTAAGGCGCCAGTGTTGCGCGGGTTCTGGCGCCCAGACGGGGGATGGCCTGAACATGGCGCAGTGTCCCGCCCAGCCTTGCGCAGATGACCGCCAGCGCCGCCTCGGCATCGGCCAGTGGGCCGCAGACGAAAATGTCAATCGCGGCCAAACCTTCCTCGGGCCAGGAATGGATCGAGATATGCGATTCGGCCAGCAAGGCGACCCCTGTCACCCCCTGCTCCGGCCCGAAGGGGTGAAGATGGACCGAGAGCACATGGACATGGGCGGCTTCGGCGGCTTCGCGCAGCGCCGCCTCGATCAGCGCGACATCGCAAAGCCCATCGCATCCGGCCAGATCGGCGATCAGATGCAGTCCGGTGGCGGGGGCGGCCGTAAATCCGGGCGTCACAACAGGCTCTCCACGCCGCGCCCCAGATGGGCCAGCGCCCGCTCGGCGGCCAGCACACCGTGGTAATGCGCCTCCTCAAACAGCGAGAGGCCCGAAAGGTCGGAATGGGCGCGAAACACCGGGCCATTCATCGCCTGCGCCGCCATGCGCGCCGGATCGCTGCGAAAGCCGACCGTTGGCCGCACCATCGCATGGCCCCAGCGCCAGACATCAATCCGCTCGATCCGCCCCTCCAGTTCGGGATTCATCGCCAACAGATCCGCCGCGATTTCGCGCTGCCACTCGCCCAGCCCGCGCGCCAGCAGGCCCTTGCGCAACGTCACCGGATCACCCTGCGACAAAGCCTGATACCATGTCAGCACTCCCGGCCCATCGGCGGCCGAGGAAGTCTGGTGATTGGCCACGACATAGCCGAGGCTGGCGCTGGTGCTCGAAACATTGTCCCAAGCCAGCCCCGCGCCCGGCCCCCACGGCATGCGCGACACCGCAACATTGGCCACCACCCATGGCGCATAGGAAAAGCGCGACGTCCCGGCAAATCCGGGCGCAACATGGCGCGCCACTAAATCGGGCATGGCCAGAACCACCGCCTGCGCCCTGATCCGCCGCGCCGCGCCCGCCTGATGATCGAACACATCGACCAGCACATCGCCGCCATCGCGCGCAACATGGGCGACGCTGTGGCGCGGGCGCAATCGCGCGCCGATTCGCCCGGCCATCAGCCGCGCCAGCCGGGCATTGCCCTCGGGCCATGTCAATTCGCTCTCGCCCGCGCCATCGGCGGCCCAGCCGCAGCGGCCCGCGAAATAGTGGATGCCCGCCCATGCCGAGACCGCCCCCGGCTCGCTGCCGTAATCGTCACGGGTGCAATAACGCAGATGGGCCAGCAAGGGCGCGGCGGTATAGTCTTCAGCCTTTAGCCAATCGGCAAAGCTGATGCGGTCGAGCGCGGCATAGGTTTCATCACGGCTGGACAGCGCCGAGGGGCTGGTAAAGGCAGGGCGGCCATCGCGGCCCACGGCCCTGCGAAAAGCCTCCATCGCCGCATCGAAACGCCGCCATTGCGCAGCGTCCTGCGGCGAAAGGCCGGTGGTGGGCACAAGGCCCTCCTGCCACTTGCCCCGCCAGAGGAGGCGCTCCTCCAGATCGGCGCAGAGCTGAAACGGATCATAGACGGGAGCGCCCTCAGCGTCCTGCCCCGTAATCATGCCAAAGCCGCGCAGCATATGGATCAGCGCGCGCGCCTCGCGGTTGGGGATGGGCAGGTAATGCGCGCCCCATGGGAAAGCCGTCACGCCATTGGCCCCGCCCCGCGCATTGCCGCCCGCGACATCCTCCAGTTCAAACAGTGCGAAATCGGCAAAACCGGCCTCAGCCAGACGCCAGCCCGCCGCCAGCCCCGCCACGCCCCCGCCCGCGATCACGAGGGGGATGCGTTCCTCCGGCCCGACGGCCTTGGGCAATTTGCCGTCGCGGATCGCATGGCCCCGCGCCATATCCGGCCCCAGCAAGGCGCCGGGGAAAGGCGTGCCGTCTGCCTGTCCGCAACCACCCAACGCCATGCCGACAGCACCCGCCATCCCGGCGGCTACAACATCGCGGCGGCGCCAGAGGTCAGCCCTCATAATGGCTCCATTCCTCGGCAAAGCTGCGCACCAGCGCCTGATTGTCGAGGCGGTTTACCGGTGTCGGGCGGCGCGCCATGTCGGGGGGAAAATCAAACATCAGCGGTTCGGACACAGAGTTGAGATAGCGCAGGCCTGCGGGCAGATGCGCCGGGCGCGCCAGAGAGGTGTGCGCGGCCAGCGTAAAGCCCCATTCGCCAAAGCTGGGCACATAGGTGTGGTAGCCGCGCGTTTGGAGACCCGCCGCCTCCAGCGTCTGCGCCACGGTCCAATAGGATCGCGGCGCCACAAGCGGCGAGGTGGACTGCACCACCATCACCCCGTCAGGCGCCAGCAGGCGCGCCACCTGCGCATAGAAGCTAACCGTGTAGAGCTTACCCAGAGAATATTCGGTGGGGTCGGGAAAGTCGATCAGGATCGCGTCATAAGGCCCCCGCGCCGCGCGGACCCAGCGAAAGGCATCGGCATTTTCGACGCTAAGGCGCGGATTGGAGAGCGAGCCGCGATTGAGCGCGGCCAGTTGCGGCGTTGCGCGAAACATCCGCGTCATTTCCGGGTCGAGATCGACCAGATGCACCGAACGCACCCGCCCATCGCGCAGCACCTCTCGCGCGGCCAGCCCATCGCCCCCGCCCAGGATCAGCACCCGCGCCGGATTGGCCACCCTTCCGAGCACCGGCCAGACCAGCGCCTCGTGATAGCGATATTCATCGCGCGAGGAGAATTGCAGATTGCCGTTGAGATAGAGGCGCAAGTCCTCGCCCCGGCGCGTGAGCACGATACGCTGATAGGGGGTGGAACGGGCATGGATCACGCCTTCGCCATAATAGGCGACCTCGGAAAAGCGCTGGATGCGTTCGGCCAGAAACAGGCCCGCGATCAGGCTGATCGCCACCATCAGCGCGGCGGCCATGTCCACGCTCACTCGCCGCGCGCGCCGCAGCACAAAGAGCAGCGCCACCGCCACCGCCACATTGGCCAGCCCGAACACCAGTCCGGTGCGGATCATGCCCAGATGCGGCACCAGAAACAGCGGAAAGGCCAGCGAAGCGATCAGCGCGCCGACGTAATCATAGGTCAGCACATTGGAGACCAGATCGCGAAAGGCAAAACGCGAGCGCAGGATCCGGATCAGCAGCGGGATCTCCAGACCCACCAGCGCCCCGATCACCAGCACGATGGCATAAAGCAGCACGCGGAAGTCGGCCGCCAACGGAAAGGCCAGAAACAGGCCCGCAGCGCTCCACCCGCCGATGGCCGCGATCATGATCTCGACGCGGATGAACACGCCGATCTCATCACGCCGTACATAGCGCGAGAGGAAAGACCCCACCCCCATCGCAAACAGGTAGGAACCGATCACGGTCGAGAACTGGGTAACGCTGTCGCCGAGCAGATAGGAGGCCAGCGTGCCCGCCAGCAATTCATAGATCAGCCCGCAAGTGGCCACCACCAGCACCGAAAGCAGCAGGATGGCCGCATGGGCCCGCGCAGGCCCCGCAAAATCGCCCGTATCGTCCATCAGCCGTGGATCGCCGCCGCAATGATCATGCTCAGCCCCAACGCCACCGCGCCCGCCAGAATGGCCACGGCCATATTCTGCCGCTCGATGATTTCCTTCCACAATTCGCCCGGCGTCAATTTGTCGACCAGAATGAAGCTGGCCACGAAAACCACAATGCCCAGCAAGGCATAGAACAGCGTGGCAATAATGATCGCAGTCGAAAGCATGGCCATCCCCTTATTTATGCGAAGGCCCAAAGCCCCAGAAACCGCCCGCCCCGCCGTGATGGTGGGTGCGCTCGCCCGGACCGCTGTGCTGGGCCGATCCGTCGGCGAAAGGATCCCACGCGGCCCATCCCGCCCATCCGGCGAAACCCAGCAGCAGCAGACACCATGCCGCATAGAAGATCAGGCCCCGACTCATCAGCTATCCTCTCCGTAAACGGCGGTCTTGCTGGCGCGATAAGCGTAGAACACCGCCCAAGGCGCCGCCGCCAGCGCCACGATCAACCACCAGAGGCCCATCGGAAATCCGCCCGGTTCGACCAGAAAGCCAAGGCTGATCACTTCCGCCTCGGGCGCGGCGGCATTGGCCACACCACCAATGCCCCATGGGTTATCCGGCATGGGCGGGGTGTAATTGTAGGCGCTGGGATCATTCCAGCGCTTTGCCTCGGCCTCGACCAGCAGGTCATAATCGCCTGCGGGAACCTGGCTGAAACGGGTGCTGGTGTGGTGGCTGCCCTCTGCCCAGCTGCCGTCGGAATCGCGCCCCGCGTAATATTCGATTGTGGCGCTGGCGGGAATCGTGGCCTGTGTGGCGCGGTTGACCAGCAGATAATCGAGATCGACCCAGCGATTGGTGAAATCGCTTGCCGCCACCTTGACCGTGACGAACTGATGCGCCGCAGCCAGATGGATCGGCCCCACGGTGATACGCGCGGTGGGGCCGTCAACCGCCACCTGCCCCTGCCCCCTTACACCATCGGCCCCCGATGTCAGCGCGGAGAGCAGAAGAAGGGCAGCAAAGACCGTAACGAGCAACAGCATGGCCATGTGCCATAGGCTGGTGCGGCGTTCGGCGGCCTCTTGCCACAGGCGCGCGAAAAACCCCAATTGCCCCGATTGCGACGTGTCGGGCCGGGGCCGCGCCGGTTCAGGCCGGGCCAGATCGGGGCCTTGCGGGCGGACAAAGGCGTCAATGAGCCGCCCCGGCACGCCGACCAGATGCGTCCATTGCACCTCCTCGCCCTCGCGCCATTCGCGCGAAAGCGAGGCACCGCCGCGTTCATAGCTGCGTGCCACCCACATCTCGCCCGCGCGAACCCGCCAGTAGAATTCTCCGATCACGCGGGCCGTGATGATAGTGACAGGCTCGTCCTCGCCCCGGTACACCTCGCCGCGCCATGCCGCCTCGCCCCAGCGGCCGGTCTCGCGCGGCAGATCGGTCAGCATCGTGCCGAATTGCCATTGCCCATCCGAATGGACCAGCCAGCGATAGCCCGCATAGGGGTTGAACAGGAGATATTCACCCCAGCGATAATCGCCAGCCTGCCGCTCCAGAAAGCCGATGACCTCCCATTGGGTGCCGAACAAGGTGCCACGGCTGCCCAGCGGCAGGGGCAACTGGCGCACGGATTGGTGATATTCGGCAATGACGGCAACATCGGGATTGGCGACATCGAGCACGCTGCCGCAATGGCGGCAGGCGACCGAGACCGTATAACCGGCCGCCTTGACCTCGATCGAGCCGCCGCAGGAGGGGCAGTTAATGGCGCGGCTCATCGGCCCGTTTCCGCCAGATTGTCAGGGATTACCCAATCCTCCACCGCGCGCAGGCGGCTTGGGCGCAATTCGGCCAGTTCGACATAGCGGCCCACATAGGCGCTCAAACGGCCACCATCGCGCTGCACCGAGAGCGCCGCGCCGGTAGTGCTGCGGAAATCCACGCTTTCGATGCGCCAATCATTGGGCGTCGGGAATGGTAGATCACCCTCCGCGCCAAGACATTCCACCTGCTTGATATCGCTGGCGATGAAGGTCACCCCATCTACCTGCATGCTGTCACCCACCCGGAACGCCCCAAAACGCTCCAACAGGTCCTCGCGCTCGGCCAGAATCTGAAACTGCCCCATCGCCTCGCCCAGCCAGCGGGTCGATCCATCCGAAAGCTGGAGCAGCCATTCGTTCCACGCGCCATCGGCCCATCCCCAGCGCACCCGCCCCACCACCGTAAAGCGCGCGCCGTCGACCGCCCCCCCGGTGCCAAGCTGGATGGGGGAAATATCATAGGGCAGCAGCGCCGCCTTGCCTATGTCGCGCATGCCGTCGCGCGCGATCACCGTTTGACAATAACCGCACACGGCATAGGGCATGGCGCCCGAGCGCATCGGCACAGGCGCGCCGCATTGCGGGCAGGTGTTGTTGGCCATGGATGTCTCTTACTTCACCCGCGAGAGGATTTCGGCCTTTTTGGCGTCAAATTCTTCCTGAGAAATCGCCCCTATGGTCAGCAATTTGTGCAGTTTTTCGAGCAGGGCGAAGGGATCTTCCGCCGGAGCTGCGGGCGCTGTGGGCGCGCTCTGGCCAAAGGCTCCGCTCATCGCGCCGCTCAGCATATTGGCCGCCGCCATGCCCGCGCCGATCCCGGCAAGGCCGCTGTCGGAGGCAGGATTGTCCAGCGCCTGCGCGGCCTGAAAACGGGTGTAGCCCGCCATATCGCCCAAGACGCGCATCGAGGAACCCTTGTCGAGATGGGCCTGAACCTCATCAGGCAGGCTAATACTTTCGACAAAGAAGGACGGGCAGGACAGTCCCCATGCGGCAAATGCCATGTCCACCTCGGCCTTGATCGTGTCGGACATGGCCTGCTGATTGGCGGCCAGATCGAGGAAAGGCACCTTGCTGCCCCCCAGCGCGGAGGCGATGGCGGTGACGATGGCGCTGCGCAATTGGGTGTCGAGCGTATCGGCCCAGACCTCACCCATCGTGCCTAGCACCTTTTCGACAAAGAGCTTGAGATCGGCGACCCTGAACGAATAAGTGCCAAAGGCGCGCAGGCGGATCGCCCCGAATTCAGCGTCGCGCACGGTCACAGGCTGGGGCGTACCCCATTTGCGGCCCGCCTGTTCCTTCATGCTGATAAAGACGACATCGGATTTGAAGGGCGAGTTGAACCCTTTGTCCCAATTCATCAGATTGGTCAGGACCGGCATATTGGCCGTTTCCAGCACATGCAGCCCCGCGCCGAAATAATCGGCCACCTGCCCCTCATTCATAAAGGCCGCGATCTGGCCCTCGCGCACGGTCAGTTGCGCGCCATTCTTGATTTCATTGCCCGCCGTGGGCACACGCCATGCGACCTGTCCGGGCACCTCATGCCATTCGATCACATCGATGAACTGTTTGCGCAGGAAATCAAACATGGCAACTATCCTGAATTGTTCCGAGAACAGGTGTTATTCTAGAGTAAGACACCGCCCTTGCAAGCGAAACCGCAAGCATAACCGGACAGGCGCCCGCATCGCCCCTTCATTTTTGCCGCATTTTGGCGTAACGGCCCGCGCTATGTCTGCCATCTCCACCCCCCGCACCTCGCCTGTTTCCGCCCCGCGCACCTATCGCGTCAAAAGCTTTGGCTGTCAGATGAATGTCTATGACGGCCAGCGCATGGAAGAATTGCTGGCCCATCAGGGCATTGCCCCCGCGCCCGAGGGCGAGCAGGCCGATCTGGTCGTGCTCAACACCTGCCATATCCGCGAAAAGGCCGCCGAGAAGGTCTATTCCGACATTGGCCGTATCATCAAGGATGCGCGGCGTGAGGATGGCACGCAACCGCTGATCGCGGTGGCCGGTTGCGTGGCGCAGGCCGAGGGCGAGGAGATCATGGCACGTGCGCCCGCCGTGACCATGGTGGTGGGGCCTCAGGCCTATCATCGCCTGCCTGAAATGATCGCCCGCGCGGTCGATGGCGAACGCGTGACCGACACGGACATGCCCGCCGATGCCAAATTCGCGGCCCTGCCCAAGCGGCGCAGCGTGGGGCCGACGGCTTTCCTGACGGTGCAGGAAGGTTGCGACAAGTTCTGCACCTATTGCGTGGTGCCCTATACGCGCGGCGCGGAAATCAGCCGCCCCTATGCAGACCTGATCGCCGAGGCGCATCGCCTGGTCGAGGCGGGCGCCAAGGAAATCACGCTGCTGGGCCAGAATGTGAATGCCTGGGGCGGCGAGAACGGCAAGGGGCAGAAGGTCGGCCTTGACGGGCTGATCCGCGATCTGGCCGCGATCGACGGTCTGGCGCGCATCCGCTATACTACCAGCCACCCCAATGACATGAGCGATGGCCTGATCGCCGCCCATGGTGAGGTGGACAAGCTGATGCCCTTCCTGCACCTGCCGGTCCAATCGGGCAGCAACGCGATCCTCAAGGCCATGAACCGCAGCCATACGGCCGAGAGCTATCTGCGCCTGCTGGAACGCGTGCGCGAGGTGCGGCCCGATATTGCTCTCTCGGGCGATTTCATCGTCGGCTTCCCCGGCGAGAGCGAGGAGCATTTCGCCGAAACCATCGCGCTGATCGACACGGTTGGCTATGCGCAGGCCTTCAGCTTCAAATATTCTCCGCGCCCCGGCACGCCTGCGGCCACGATGGATGATCAGATCCCCGGCGAAGTGATGGACGACCGGTTGCAGCGTTTGCAGGCCGCCCTGAACCGCGACCAGCATGCCTTCAATCAGGCCAGCCTTGGCCGCACCTGCGACGTGCTGATCGAACGCAAGGGCAAGCTGCCGGGCCAATGGCTGGGCAAATCGCCGTGGCTGCAATCGGTGCATTTTCAGGGCGATTACGGCGTGGGCGACATCCTGCGCGCCGAACTGGTGCAGGCCGGGCCCAATTCGCTCACCGGGCGCGTGATCGCCCGAAACGCATAAAAAGCCGCCCCCTCCTTGCGGAAGGGGCGGCCCAGCACAGCTTCCCGACCGAAGCGCGCTGAATTAGAAAAAGAACGAGCCGTAAACCTGAAGGACGCGGCCCGTGCGCAGGTCAACCCGCACCACATCGCGGCCATAACGCACCCAACGCTGGCCGATGCCCGGAGGGGGCAGGCGGTAAACCATGGGATCGGCGATCCAATAGCGGCGGTGGTAATAATCGGGCGCGAAGCGATAGCCGGGCGCCACGGGCCGATAGACAAAGCCGCGCGGGCCGACATAGGCGGGACCACGGAACACATCGCCATGGGCGCGGCGATAATCACGCCAGTCCTCGCGATATTCCTGGCGGGCATTGCGCAGGTCGCGCATGTCGCGGCGGGCCTCACGGTAATCACCGCGCGCCATATCGCGATGGATCTCGCGGTGTTCGCGGGCAATATCGCGTTGATCGCGGCGCAGTTCATGGGCGCTCTGGGCCGAGGCAACCGTCGGAACAACAGTCGCGGCGGCCAGCGCCAGCATCAGGATCTTTCGCATCTTGCTCTCCTTTGAAACTCCGGGAGGGACGCCTGAGGAACAGGACTGGCCCCGATGAAGCCTTTATGCCCCCGTCGCCATGAACCCATTTGGAACTGGGCGCTCAGATGTCAGTCAGGTTTGTATCAATTTGTACGGCCTCCATGCATCCGCCTACGCTTTTCCACCACTGCGGCGCGCGCGGCCCCTTGGCGGATGGCATGAGGAGGCATATCTTTACCCGGTGAGCCGGTCTTGAGACTCCGGCCACAGACAAGGAGCACATGGCCCGCAAACAGATCCGCGCCGCTTTTGACCCCATCGAAGATGTGGCCTCCTTCCGCAGCCCGAACGCTCGCGCCAATCCGTCCCGACGCGCGCGAACCGAGCTGGAATTTGACGAGCCGACCATATTGGGCGCGCTCTTTGGCCAGTTTGACGCCAATCTGGTGCTGATCGAAAACCGGCTGGGGGTGTATATCTCGGCCCGTGGCAATCGCATCCTGATCGAAGGCAATGAAGACAATGTCGCCCGCGCGCGTGAAGTGCTGCAAGGCATGCACAGCCGCCTGCTCTCCGGGCAGGAAGTGGACGCAGGCGCGGTCGAATCGCTGATCGCCATGTCGGTCGAGCCCACGCTGGAAGGCATCATCACCGGGGATGAAACCCATCCCCCGATCATGATCCGCACGCGCGGCAAGACCATCGTGCCGCGCAGCCCGACCCAGATCGACTATATGCGCGCGCTGACTCGCAATGATGTGATCTTCGCCCTTGGCCCGGCGGGCACGGGCAAGACCTATATTGCCGTGGCGCAGGCCGTTTCGCAGCTCATCACCGGCAGCGTCAAGCGCCTGATCCTGAGCCGTCCGGCGGTCGAGGCGGGCGAAAAGCTCGGCTTTCTGCCCGGCGATATGAAGGACAAGGTCGATCCCTATCTGCGGCCTTTATACGATGCGCTCTTTGACTGCATGCCGCCCGAGCAGGTCGAGCGGCGTCTGGCCAATGGCGAGATCGAGGTGGCGCCCATCGCCTTCATGCGCGGTCGCACGCTGGCCGATGCCTTTGTCATCCTTGACGAGGCGCAGAACACCACGGCGGCCCAGATGAAGATGTTCCTCACCCGTTTCGGCATGAACAGCCGGATGGTGATCTGCGGCGACCCCAAGCAGGTCGACCTGCCCGGCGGCATGGCGGCCAGCGGGCTGAACGATGCAGTCGTGCGGCTTGAAGGTGTCGAGGGCATTGCCACGGTGCGCTTCAAGGGATCGGACGTGGTGCGCCACCCGATCGTGGGCCGCATTGTCGAAGCTTATGAAGGCAAGAACGAGGATTAGGCTTCGACATTCCCGCTGCCAGCGCCTAGGGGAGCCGACCTATGCTGACGCTTGAAATCGACATCGAATCCCCCTGGCCGGAAACCACTGATTGGGAAGCCCTTGCCGCCCGCGCGGCGGGGGCTTTGTCCGTGGTCGCGCCCGAACTGGCCAAGGAATGCCTGAGCACCAGCATGATTTTCACCTCGGATGCAGAGGTGCAGGTGCTGAACGCCGAATGGCGGGGCAAGGACAAGCCGACCAACGTGCTCTCCTTTCCCATGCTGGCGCGCGAGGACCTGCTCGATCTGCCCGATGACGGGCCGCCCGAATTGCTGGGCGATATTGCGCTGGCCTATGAAACCTGCGCGCGTGAGGCAATGGACAAGGGCATCGCGCTGGCCGATCATGCCTCGCACCTGATTATCCATGGTTTGCTGCATCTGGCGGGGCTCGATCACGAGATTTCCGAGGAAGATGCGCGCGAGATGGAAGTTTTGGAGATAAAGGCGCTTGCGCTGATCGGCATTGCCGACCCATATGGCGACCATCACCTTTGAATTTCTTGCAATCGGAGTAATGCACAAAGTGGCCGACATGGGCCGAACAGGGGATTCCGGCCTCGGAGAGCCGGACAGTAAGCGCTCTTTATGGCGCTCGGTTCTGCGCTTCTTTGAAGGGGGCGATCAGGATCAGTCGCTGCGCGCCCATCTGGAAGACATCATCGACGAACATGAGGAGGAAGGCAGCCCCGGCGAGGCGGGCGACCTTTCGATGCTTGAGCGGCAGATGCTGCGCAACCTGTTGCATTTTTCCGAACTGGACGCGGCCGATGTCTGCATCCCGCGCGGCCAGATCATTGCGCTGGCGCACAATGCGCCATGGCGCGATGTGCTGGCGGCCTTTGCCGAACATGGCCATTCGCGCATGCCGGTCTATCGCGAGACGCTTGATGAGGTGATCGGCATGATCCTCATCAAGGATGTGTTCCCCTATCTGGCGCGCGGCGAGGAGCCGCAGGGCAACTGGACGCGGATGATGCGCCAGCCGCTGTTTGTGCCCACCGCGCGCGGGGCGCTCGACGTGCTGGCCGACATGCGCTCCAGCCGGGTGCATCTGGCCGTGGTGGTCGATGAATATTCGGGCACCGAGGGCATCATCACTTTTGAGGATCTGGTCGAGGAAATCGTCGGCGAGATCGAGGATGAGCATGACGACGCGCCGACCGAGCTTCTGCGCCCCCTCGACGATGGTCTATGGGACGCCGATGCCAAGGTCGAACTTGACGAAGTGGGCAAGCGGGTCGATCCGCGCCTCGCCGCAGTCGAAGAAGACATTGATACGCTGGGCGGGCTGGCCTTTGTGCTGTCCGGCCATGTGCCGCCGGTGGGTGCGCGGATCGCACATGCCAGCGGCTGGGTCATCGAAGTAACCGAGGCTGACGAGCGCCACGTGATTCGCCTTCGCCTGCATCCGCCCGCCAGCCATGGCGCACAAGAGGACTGATCGATCATGCCCGCCACCCGCCGCCTGCCCCCCCTGCGCGCGCTGGAAGCCTTTGTCCGCACGGTCCGCCTCGGCTCGGCCAAAGCCGCAGCCAGCGAACTGGGCCTGAGCCCTTCGGCGCTCTCGCGCCGCGTGGGCGCGCTCGAGGATT
Organism: Novosphingobium humi; assembly: GCF_028607105.1. Classification (GTDB taxonomy): domain Bacteria; phylum Pseudomonadota; class Alphaproteobacteria; order Sphingomonadales; family Sphingomonadaceae; genus Novosphingobium; species Novosphingobium humi. The sequence goes on from NZ_CP117417.1 coordinate 2,395,014, forward strand.
TCGTGGGCAAGCGTCTGTTCACCCGCCAGCATCAGGCGATGAAGCTGACCGATGACGGCCATGCGTTTTATGCCGCCGTCAGCCCCAAGCTGGAAGATCTGGCCGAAGCGGTCGAATCACAGATGGAGGCCAGCAATGTGATGCGCCTGCATCTGGGGGTTCCGGCGCTGTTTGCAGGCACACGCCTGTTTCCGCGCCTGCCCGAATTGCGCAAGCTGCATCCGCGCCTGCATATCGACTTTGATACAGGCGCCCAGCTCGAATCGGAACTGGGCGATTCGATCGATGCGGCTATCGTGCTGTCCAAGGAGCCCGATCCCGCGCTCCATTCGGTTCGGCTCGATCATAACAAGATCCACGCCTTCGCCTCGCCCGCGCTGGCCGCCGAGATCGGCGCGACGCCCGATCTGGCCCGGCTGTCAAAACAGACTTTCGTGATCTCGACCGATCTGCCCGAAAGCCTTGATGTGTGGAAGGGCGCGCTGGGGCTGGAGCGGCTGGAACCGGCGGCCATCGACCATTTCGATTCGGCCCAGTTGATCATCGCCGCAGCGGTTCAGGGGCTGGGCATCGCCATCGTCCATGACGACCACTTCCTGCGCCCTGGTGATGACCGACTGGTCCGCCTGTTCGACGCCGATATTGACAGCCCCTACAGCTATTGGTTCGTGTGCCGCCCGCGCGCGCTGGAAACGCGTCCGGTGCGGATCTTCCACGATTGGCTGATCAAGGCCGGGCTTTAAGCCCTGCCTTAGGCAGCGTTGCGCAGCCCGTCGCGGGTTGAGCGGCGCGCCAGCGTAAAGCGCTGCACCACGCCCGACAGACGCTCGGCCTCATGGGCCAGTGAACGCGAGGCGGCGGTCGATTCCTCGACCAGCGCGGCATTTTGCTGGGTGGCCATGTCCAGTTCGTTCAGCACCTGATTGACGCCCGCAATGGCCTCGGATTGCTGGGCCGCATTGCTGGCCAGCGTGGAGAGCATGCCCGCGACTTCGGTCGAACGCTCGACGATGCGCTCAAGACTGGCTTGCGTCCGGCTGACCATGTCGACGCCCGCGCGCACCTCTTCGCCCGAATGGACGATCAGCGCGCCGATCTCCTTGGCCGCAAGCGCGCTGCGCTCGGCCAGATTGCGCACTTCAGTGGCCACCACGGCAAAGCCGCGACCGGCATCCCCCGCCCGCGCCGCCTCGACCCCGGCGTTGAGCGCCAGAAGGTTGGTCTGGAACGAAATGCCGTCGATGATCTCGACAATCGAGCGCATCTTTTCCGAGGTCGCCGCGATGGATTGCATCGCCGCCACTGCACCGCGCATCAACTGGCCGCTGTTCGAGGCCTCCTGCTCGGCCTCATGCGCCGATCCGGCCACGCTGGTCACGCCCTGCCCGGTTCGGGCCACCGAGTTGGCAAGTTCGCGCACGGTATTGGCCGTATTGCCCAGCGATGCAGCCTGAAGCTCTGTGCGATGGGCCAGATCCTGCGCCGCCGAGGAAATCTCGCCAGCACCCGAACGCACCGCGTTGGAGGACACCGAAACGGCCGAAATCTGTTCGGACAGAGAGGCGGCCGTGGCATTGAAATCATTGCGCAACTGTTCGTATTCGGCCGGAAACTCCTCATCCAACCGTTCATCGAGCCGCCCCTGACGCAACGCCGCCAGACCGCGTTCCAGCGCGCCGGTGATCTTTTGCTGCACGGCCAGTTTCGCCTCGGCTTCGGCACGGCTGCGATTGGCGATCGATTGGCGGATTTCCTCCAGCGCGCGCGCTATGTCGCCCAATTCGTCGCGTTTGTCGATGCCGGGGATATCGCGGTCCAGATCGCCCGCCGCCATATCGCCCATCGCGTCCTTAAGCCGCGACACAGGCCGCGTCACACGCAGCGAGAACATCAGCAGCACCAGCATGCCAATGACGACACCCAACACGCCCAGCACAATGTTGCGCTTGACCGCCGTGTCAGCCTGCGCCAGCACGCGGCTCGAAATGTCGCTGCTCATTTTGACGTTATAGTCTTTGTCGGCCTCAATCGCAGCCTGCAGCGCGCGAGAATGATCAACAATGCTGCCATTGAAAAGTGCAACGGCCTCATCATGCCGATTGTTCAATGTGGCGGCGCGAATAGCCTCAACGTCCTGGCGAAACACAGCCCAGTGGTGGACAGCATCCTCGTAAAGCCGCGTATCTTCCTTGTCGCTGAGCAACTTCTTGTAATCGGCAAGACCCTGTTCGGCTTTGGCCATCGCCTTGTCGAGCAATGCCGATTGCTCGGCCGCATCATCGGGCGATTGCGCCAGAATCATGCGCGACATGCGGATGCGCGCGATTTCAAAGTCGATGATGATCTTGTTGAGCTTGTCGACACTGGGCACGGAATTGCCGGCCAGATAAGCCATATCTGTGCGCATGGTCGCCGCACCCTGAACGGACAGCGCGGCCCCCACACCGATGATGGCCGCTAATGAAAGCGAACCTGCGGCGACAAGTGTGCTGATTTTTGCGCGAGCGAGCACGGACTATCCTCTCGAGACTGTCCGTTTATTATCTTGGCAAGCGATGGAGATCGGTTGAACCGATGGCTAAGGACCAGCCCTCAGCAAGAGTTAACGATTGGTGCAAAAGCCAGGACTGCCCCCGCGCCCTCCGTCAGAGGCAGAGCGCGGGGGCAGTCCTTGAGATCAGGCTGCCGACACCACAGCCTTGACGATCTTGCCCGGATTACGGGGCGGTTCGCCCTTGGGCAGCGCGTCGATGAATTCCATGCCCGACTGGACAACGCCCCAAACCGTGTACTGGCGGTCGAGGAAGGTCGCGTCATCAAAGCAGATGAAGAACTGGCTGTTGGCCGAGTGCGGATAGGAGGTGCGCGCCATCGAGCACACGCCGCGCACATGCGGCTCGTTGTTGAATTCGGCCTTCAAGTCAGGCTTGTCGCTGCCGCCGGTGCCGGTGCCGTTGGGACAGCCGCCCTGGGCCATGAAGCCGGGGATCACGCGGTGGAACGTGATGCCGTCATAAAAGCCTTCGCCGACCAGTTCCTTGATGCGTTCCACGTGGCCGGGGGCCAGATCAGGGCGCAGCTTGATGACAACATCGCCGATGCCGTTGCCGGTATCCACGGTGAAGGTGAGAATTTCGTCGGCCATGGGTAAAGCTCCTGTATGGGCGTTCCTGTGTGGGTATTGGGCGAGGATTGGCCATCATCGCCCTTTTCTGGCCGCGCTGATAAAGGGGCCCCGCGCCCAAGGCCAGCAGTTTGTGCGGTCCCTTGCGTTAAACGCATCCTGCACGGTTGCTTTTATTCGCTTAATGCCTAATCCCCTTCCCCCATGACTGTCGAGCCTGTCGATCCTCTCTATGCCGATGCCCCCAACGCCGAGAACGAGGCGGTGGAGGAAAACACGCGCCATGACAGTCTGGACGAGGACAACCAGTTGAAGGGGGAATTCGTCCGCCGGGTCCGCGCGGCCCTTGACGCAGGTGAGGTCGATGCGGTCTATGCACTGGTCGAGCCGCTGCATCCGGCCGACGTGGCCGACCTGTTCGAACAGGTCGATGCCGATGAGCGTCCGGCGCTGGCCGATGCCATTTCCGACCTGATGGGCGGCGAGGTCTTTGCCGAACTGAACGACCACGTGCGCGAGGCGCTGGTCGATGAACTTTCGGCCGGAGACATTGCCGACATTGCCGAGGAGATGGAGACCGACGACGCGGTCGCGCTGCTCGAAGACCTTGAGCCGGAAGAACAGCAGGCGGTTCTGGCCGAAATGGAGCCGGAAGAGCGCGCCGCCATCGAATCCGCGCTTGCCTATCCCGAGGAGACCGCAGGCCGCCTGATGAGCCGCGATTACATCGCGGTGGGCGAGCATATGAGCGTGGGCGAGCTGATCCACTATCTGCGCGACAATAAGGATCTGGCCACCGAATTCTGGGAAGTGTTCATCGTCGACGCGCGCCACCATCCGGTCGGCACGTGCCAGCTTTCCTGGATCCTGCGCACCGATCGCCATGTCACGCTCTCCAATGTGATGAAGCGCGACCAGACGCTGATCCCGGTGGGCATGGATCAGGAAGAGGTCGCGCTGCGTTTCCAGAAATACGCGCTGATTTCAGCCGCCGTGGTCGATGAAAGCGGGCGTCTGGTGGGCCAGATCACGGTCGACGACGTGGTCCACATCATTCAGGAAGAAGCCAGCGAGGACATCCTGCGCCTGTCGGGCGCGGGCGATGGTGACATTAACGAGCCGATCCTGATGACGGTGCGCACGCGCCTGTCATGGCTGGTGGTCAATCTGGGCACGGCGATCATCGCCTCGTCGGTGGTCGGCCTGTTTCAGGGGGCGATTGCACGATTCGCGCTGCTGGCCGTGCTGATGCCGATTGTTTCGGGCATGGGCGGCAATGCGGGCACCCAGACGCTGGCCGTGGTGGTGCGCGCGATTGCCACCAATGAATTGACCAGTTCGAACACGATCCGCATGGTCCTGCGCGAATTGCGCATCGCGATCGCCAATGGCCTGTCGCTGGGCCTGATGATCGGCACGGGCACGATGCTGCTTTTCGGCAATCCGCATCTGGGTGCGGTGATCGGCGCGGCGATGGTCATCAACAATCTGGTGGCGGGCCTCGCGGGCATATTGGTTCCGGTCACGCTGGACCGGCTGCGGATTGATCCAGCCGTCTCTTCGGCCGTATTTGTCACCACGGCCACCGATGTCATGGGCTTTTTCTCCTTCCTCGGCCTTGCCGTTCTGACGGGACTTGCCTGATGCCTCTTAACATGACGAAAGTCGCCTATGGCGCGCAATCCATGGCCGAAATCCACGAATGGTTCTCGCCCGAAGGCCGGCGCGGGGGCGCCAAGGTGGCGCGGCTGACCACGCGCAACCGGCCCAAGCGAGCGGCCGAGATGATCGGCGGTTCGCTGTTCTGGATCTTCAAACATCAATTGGTCGCGCGCAGTGAAATCCTTGGATTTGAAGAGGATGAAGGCGGGCGCACCGCGATCCTGATTTCAACCGATCTGATTGATGTCGTGCCCACGCCGCGCCGCGCGCATCAGGGCTGGCGCTATCTTGAAGCCAAGGATGCCCCGGCCGATCTGGCCGGCGGAGACAATGGTGATGTCCTGCCCGCCAGCGTGGCGGCCGAACTGGCGAAACTGGGGCTGGTTTAATCGCCTAGCGGTGCTCGTGGATCGGGCGGATCTCGATCACGCTGGGCACCGGCATCGGATTGGGACAGCGCCGCGCCCAATCCACCGCCTCGTCCATATCTTTCACTTCCCATAGCCAGAAACCGGCGACCAGTTCCTCGCTGGGCGTGAAGGGGCCATTGAGAATGTCGCGGCTCGCGCCGTCAAACAGGATGCGCTTGCCCTGATCCGATGCCGCCAGCCCCTCGGCCATGATCAGCACGCCCGCCTCACGCAGCGCATCGTTGAAGCGCCCCATCGAGGCCATCATCTCCTGTGTCCAGCCGAGATCGAACCGGCCCGCTTCGCTTTCCTCCGTCGCCTTGACCATCACCAGAACGCGCATCGCCTAATCCTCCAGCCAGTCCGCCAGCAAATGCCACGCCACCGCCGTGCGCGAAGGCGCGCTGAAGGCCGCCCCATCCTCGCCCCGGTCGCGCGCATGCATGGCCTCGACCACTTCGGCACGGGTGAACCAGCGGGCATCTTCCAACTCGCTGTGGTCGATGGTCAGCGCCGGATCATCGGCAAAGGCATGGGCCGCGATCATCAGGCTGGAAGGGAACGGCCAAGGCTGGCTGGCGACATAGCGCACATCGCGGACCTTGACGCCGGCCTCTTCGAAAATCTCGCGGGCAACGGCTTCCTCGATGCTCTCGCCCGGCTCGACAAACCCGGCCAGCGCCGAATAGCGATGCGGCGGAAAACGCGGTTGACGGCCCAACAGAAGGTGCCCTTCATGCTCGACCGACATGATGACCACCGGATCGGTGCGGGGGAAATGCTGCGCCCCGCAGGCGCCGCAATCGCGCTGCCATCCGCCCTTGGCGGGCGCCGTCGCCCCGCCGCAGCGCGCACAGAACCGATGCCGCGCATGCCAGCCCACCAGCGCCCGCGCCGCGCCATAAATGGCGATCTCGCCATGATCCATGCCGTTCAGCGCCTGCCACAGGTTAAAACTGGCGGGTGCCGTACTGGCCTGGTCGGGGGCGGGCACCGGGGCAAAATGGCCAATGCCAGACACGTCCAGACCGAGAAACACCGTTTCGCATTTTGGCGCTTCACCGGCCTCGGTCCAGATCAGTGCGCCGCCGTCAAGATCGGGTTCCAGCCCCTCCATCTGCAACAACCGCCCGCCCCGCGCCCAGAGCGCCGCCAGACGCGCTGGATCGGAACGCACCGCGTCGGCGCGGTCCAGAGGGTTGCCGGTAAAAGTGATCGGGGAACGCATGTTCATCCTCTTCCTGCCATGGCAAGCGCGGCGGCGCGGGCATAGAGCGTGGGCAATCCGGCCTCGTCAAGTCTGTCGAGCGGCCACCATTCGCCCTCGCCCGATGGATTATCACCGCCCTGTGACACCATCACGGCCAAATCGAGCGCGACATGGGTAAAGACATGCGCCACCCTGCCCACCTCGCGCCACGCACCGGCCAGCGGCGCCTGCGCCGACCCGTCGGCCCGCGCATTCCAGCCATCGTCGGGCAGCGCGCGCATCCCCCCCAGCATCCCGCTGGCCGGGCGGCGGATCAACCAGACCGCGCCGTCGCGCTCGATCCACCATGCATGGCCGATGCGCTGCGCCTTGGCCTTCTTGGGCGGTTTGACCGGCAATTGCTCGGCCCGCACCTGCCCCCGGCAATCGCTGCGCAGGGGGCAGATCAGACATTGCGGCGCGCGTACGCTGCAGATCCCTGCGCCCAGATCCATCATCGCCTGGGCAAAATCGCCGCTGCGCACGTCAGGCGTGATGGCATCAGCAGCCTCGCGGATGGCAGCGCGCGCGGCGGGCAGAGGCTGCTCAATGTCAAACAGGCGGGCCACCACGCGCTCGACATTGGCATCGACCACCACGGCGCGCTGGCCAAAGGCGATCGCCGCCACCGCCGCCGCCGTATAGGCCCCAAGCCCCGGCAAGGCGCGCAATCCTGCCTCATCCTCCGGGAAGCCGCCGCGCGCCGCCACGACCCTTGCGCATTCGACCAAACGCCGCGCCCGCGAATAATAGCCAAGCCCCGCCCATGCCGCCATCACCTCATCCTCCGGCGCTGCGGCCAGCGCAGCCACATCGGCCCAGCGCGTGGTAAAACGCTCGAAATAGGGGATGACGGCCGCGACCGTCGTCTGTTGCAGCATGACTTCGGAGAGCCACACACGATAGGGATCGGCCCGGTTGGCGCCGGGCGGCATGCGCCAAGGCAGGCTGCGCGCATGGGTGTCATACCAATCGAGCAATGCCTGCGCGACTGATCCTGCACGCGGGGCATCGAGTTTACCGCATTTCACGCTCTGGCCTCTGGCATCCATGGGGCGGCTATGGCATGGCTGGGCAGGTATGGAAAGGGATAGGCCAAATACACCAAGGGGCAGCAAAAGCCCCTCGCCATTGCGCGACGATAGGGCGGGCAGGGAAAAACCGCGTGCAACCCAATCGCGCGTGGGCAAGCCCTATGAGCGCCCGCGCGGTGGACAGGCGCGCGCCATTGCCGAACTGATGCCCGATATCGGGCGCACAGCCTTTCGCCGCTTCGGCTTTGTGCAATCCAGTGTGGTGACGCGCTGGCCCGAAATCGTGGGGCCCCATCACGCCAATGTCTGCATGCCCGAGGCGATCCGTTTCCCCCCCGGCGAGAAAAGCGACGGCATCCTGCAACTGGTGGTTTTGCCTGCTCATGCGCCGATCATCACCCATGTGATCCCCGAAATCATCGAGCGGGTGAACCGCTTCTTTGGCTATCAGGCGGTGTCCAAGGTGAAGATGCGGCAGGGCGAGGTGATGGCTCGCCCCCAAAGCCCCGCCCGCGCCGCGCCGCCCAGCCTGAAGCCGATCCCTATCGAACTGGGCGATTCGCTGCGCGACATCGGCGACCCCGAATTGAAGGCGGTTCTCGAATCGCTGGCCCGCAGCATCGCCCGTCAGGACGAAGCGTGACGATTTCTGTTTTCAGCAAAGGACTCTGGATGCTTGCTCCCCTTCGCATGATGGCTGCTGTTGTTCTGGCGCTTGGGCTGAGCGCCGCGCCTGCACAGGCGGCCCCGGCCAAACCCGCGGCCAGCATTGGCACATGGGGCGCCAAAGTTGCCGTCAGCCCGGTGGGCGGGCATATCCAGGGCAACCCGGCCGCCGCGCACAAGCTGATCGAATATATGAGCTATACCTGCCCGCATTGCGCCCATTTCGAGGCCGAGACGGCGCTGCCGCTGCGCATGGGGCCGGTGGGCGGCGGGCAATTGTCGTTCGAGGTGCGCCATCTGGTGCGCGATCCCATCGACATCACCATTGCCATGCTGACCAATTGCGCGCCGCCGGTAAAATTCTTCCCCCTGCATCACAAGTTTCTGGCGCAGCAGGACCAGTGGTTCGCCACCGCGCAGAAGCTGACCGAGGCGCAGACCAAGCGCTGGAACGAAGGCCAGATGCCCGAGCGGATGCGCGCGATTGCCTCGGATCTGAAATTCTATGACATCGCCGCAGGTGCGGGCCTGACCCATGCGCAGGCCGACGCCTGTTTCGCCAACGAGGCCACGTTGCGCCGCGTGATCGCCCAGACCAAGGAAGCACAGGAACTGGGCGCGACCGGCACGCCCGCCTTCACGCTGGACGGCAAGCTTCTCGAAGAACATGACTGGGCCGGATTGCAGCCCAAGCTGGCCGCCGTTCTCAAGTAAATCCGTTTCATTCTTTTGCCCCCCGTTTCATTCTTTGCCCAAGGATAGGTCGCAAGATGATGTTTGCCCCGCTTTCCACCCGTACCTTGACCATGCTGGCCGTGGCGCCGCTCGCGCTGGGCCTTGCCGCCTGCAACAAGTCGGACAGCGGCGCTGCCACCGCGCCCGCCGGCAGCGTTGCCGCCGTGGCCCCGCCCGCAGGCAAGGCTTGGGCCGAAACCTTTACCAAGACCGAGGATGGCGACGGCATCATCGTGGGCAACCCCAAGGCCGCCATCAAGATGGTCGAATATGGCTCGCTCTCCTGCCCCCACTGCGCGAAACTGGCACAGGACGGGATGAGCGCGCTGACCGGCAATTACATCGCCAGCGGCAAGGTCAGCCTTGAATTCCGCAGCTTTGCCATCCACCCGCAGGACATTCCGCTGACGGTTCTGGCGCGCTGCGGGGGCGATGATGCCTATTTCGGCCTGATCGAACAGGTTTACACCAATTTCGACGCGATGAATTCTCAGTCCAAGGAGCAGTATGATCAGGCCTCGGCCGCGATGAAACTGCCCGCCGCGCAGCGCTATCCGGCGATTGCCGATGCGCTTGGCTATACCGCCTTCTTCTCGGCGCGCGGTCTGCCCGAGGCGCAGCAACGCCAGTGCCTTGCCGACCTGCCCCGCGCCGAGGCCGTGGCCAAGGCCTCCGAAGCGATCAGCGCCAAGGGCATCAATTCGACCCCGACCGTATTCATCAACGGCAGCAAGGTTGAGGGCTCCGAGTGGAAGAATGTCGAAGCCGCGCTGAAGGCTGCGGGCGCCTGATAGGCTTTCATGCGTTTTCGGCGGCTCAAACTTTCAGGCTTCAAGAGCTTTGTTGAGCCCGCCGAACTGCGCATAGAGCCGGGGCTGACCGGTGTGGTCGGCCCCAACGGCTGCGGCAAATCCAATCTGCTTGAGGCCATCCGCTGGGTGATGGGCGAGAGCAGCCCCAAGTCGTTGCGCGGCGGGGGGATGGAGGATGTGATCTTTGCGGGCACGGCGACGCGCCCGCCGCGCGATTTTGCCGAAGTCATCCTGTCGGCCCATGACAGCGCGGGAGAGGAACTGGAGGTCGTGCGCCGGATCGAGCGCGGCGCGGGTTCGGCCTATCGCATCAATGGGCGCGATGCGCGGCAAAAGGATGTAGCGCTGGTCTTTGCCGATGCGGCAACCGGCGCGCATTCGCCCGCTCTGGTCAGCCAGGGGCGCATCGCCGCCGTCATCAACGCCCGCCCCGCCGAACGCCGCGCGATGCTGGAGGAAGCGGCTGGAATCGCTGGCCTGCATGTGCGCCGCCGCGACGCCGAACAGAAACTGCGCGCGACCGAGGCCAATCTTTCGCGCCTTGAGGATCTGATGGCCGGGCTGGAAAGCCGGATCGCCGGGCTGCGGCGGCAGGCGCGCGCGGCCGAGCGCTACCGCCAACTGTCCGAACAGATCCGCGTGGCCGAGGCGCGGGTGCTGTATGCCCGCTGGCGCGAGGCGGCGCAGGCGGCGGACTATGCCAAGGCCGAAGCCAAACTGGCCGAGGAACGCGCCTTGGCCGCACAATCCCGCGCCGATGCCGCCCAAACCGCGCAGGCCGCCGCCGCTCAGGCCGCCATCGCCACCCGCGAGGCACTGAGCATCGCGCGCGAGGCGGCCAGCGCCAATACCCACCGCCTTGCCGCCTTGAACAGCCATTGGGAAGCGGCGCAGGCGAAATTGGCCGATCTGGACCGGCAACAGGCAAGGCTGGAGGCCGACCGCAATGAGGCCGACCGGCTTACTCATGATGCCGCGCAGGCCTTGCAAAGGCTGCAAAGCGAACTGGACGAAGCGCGGGCGCGACTGGCACAGGCAGAGGCCGAAAGGCCCGCCATGGCGCAGGCCCTTCAGGAAGCAGACAGCAATGCCCGCGCCGCCGAAATCGCCTATGCGCAGGCCAATGCCGAACAGGCGCGCGTCGAGGCCGAGTGGCGCGTGGCCGAGGCGGAAATCGCGCAGGCCAAAACCCGCTGCGCCCGCGCCGAGGCCGATATGGCGCGCAATGGCGAGGCATTGGCCGCGCTTGACCGGGCGGGCGATCCGCTGGCCGATCTGGCCGCCGCCACCGCGCAGCGCGACGAAGCAGGCGCAAGACTGGCGCAGGCGCGCGAAAAGCTGGACGCCGCGCAGGAATGCCGCGCCGTCTTGCTGGGGCGGCGCGATGCCGCCGCCAGCGCGCTTTCGGCGGCCCGCGCCGATTTGGCCGGGATCGAGCGCGAGTTTCAGGCCTTGCAGCGCGACCGCGAGACCCGCGCCAAGGCGCAGAAGAACGCCGCCGGACGCCGGCTCGCGCTTGACCATGTGCGGGCCGCGCCGGGCTATGAGCGGGCACTGGCCGCCGTGCTGGGGCGCGATGCGAAGGCGCCTTTGGGAGCAGCCGGGGCTGAGGGGCGCTTTTGGACCGGGGCCGCGCCGCCGGTGCCGGTCGCGCAGAGTCTGGCCGCGCATGTGCCCGATTGCCCGGAGGAACTGGCGGCCCGACTGGCGCTGGTCTGGGTGGATGAGGATGACGATGGGCGCGAGCTGGCGCCGGGCGAATGGCTGGTAACGCGCGCGGGGCATGTGCGGCGCTGGGACGGGTTTGTGGCGCGGGGTGAAGGCGCGGCGGAGGCGGCACGTATGGAGGCCGACAACCGCTTTCTTGCACTGGAAACGCAGATCCCGCCGCTGCGCGAGGCCCTGGCCCAGGCTGAGGCCGAGTCAGACGCGGTGGCCGGGGCGCTGACGCAGGCGCAGAATGAAGCGGCCTCGCTGGAGCGCGAGGTGGCCGCCGCTGCCGAGGCCGAGCGAGCCGCCCTGCGTGCCATGGATGCCGCCGAGGCCGCCCGCGACCGCGCAGCCGTCCGCCGCGCCGAATTGCAGGCCGCCGCGCTCGACCTGACCCAGCATCGCAATGCGGCAAGAGCCGAACAGGAGGCCGCGCTCGAACACCGGGCCGCCCTGCCTGCGCCCGATACGGGGCGGACGATGCTTGAGGCCGCGCGCCTGAGGCATGAGGCGGCGCGGGCGCATCACCAATCGGCCAACGCCTTGCTGGCCACGCAGGATCAGACCATGGCCGTGGCCCGCGAGAGGGTCCACGCGCAATCGGGCGAGATCCGCAATTGGCAAAACCGCGCCAGCGATGCGGCCAAAAGGCTGGCCCAGATGGCAGGACGGATCGAGGAAATCACGCAGGAGCGTGCCGTCCATGTCGCCCGCCCGTCCGCCATCCGGGCCGAAATCGACGCCGTGGAGCAGGAGCAGCAGGCGCTGAGCCAGACTCAGGCTCAGGCCGAAAGCGCCATGGCGCAGGCGGCACAGGAAGCCACGCAGGCCGAACGCGAATTGGCGGGCGCGCAGGAGGCCTTGCTGGCCGCCCGCGAGGCGCGCGCGGGGGCGCTGGCGCGGTCCGAAAACGAAAACGAACGCCGCGCCGAATTGAACCGCGCATCGGGCGAGCGTTTTCAATGCCCGCCCCCGTTGCTGACCGAGCGTTTCGGCTTTACCGAAACCGGCACGGCGGGCGAGGAAAGCCGCGCCATGGAGCAATGGACCGCGGACCGCGAAAGGCTGGGGCCGGTCAATCTGGTTGCCGCGCAGGAATTGGCTGCTGCCGAGGAACGCGCAGGCGAATCGATCCGCGAAAGGGCCGAGCTGGCCGAAGCGGTCAACCGACTGCGCGGCTCGATCGGCAATTTGAACCGCGAAGGCCGCGAGAGGCTACGCGCCGCTTTCGATGCAGTCGATGGCCATTTCCGTCGCCTGTTCACCACGCTGTTTCAAGGGGGGCAGGCGCATCTGGCGCTGGTCGATTCGGATGATCCGTTGGAAGCGGGGCTGGAAATCTTTGCCCAGCCTCCGGGCAAGCGCCTGCAATCGCTGACGCTGCTTTCGGGCGGGGAACAGGCATTGACGGCGGTGGCGCTGATCTTTGCGCTGTTTTTGACCAACCCCTCGCCGATCTGCGTGCTGGACGAGGTGGACGCGCCGCTTGACGATGCCAATATCGAGCGTTTCTGCGATCTGCTGGAGGCGATGACGCACGAGACGGAGACGCGCTATCTGGTCGTCACCCACAATGCTGTGACGATGAGCCGGATGCACCGCCTGTTCGGCGTGACCATGGTCGAGCGCGGCGTGTCGCGGCTGGTCAGCGTGGATTTAAGCGCGGCCGAACAACTGCTGGCCGAAGCCAGCTAAGCGTTTCCGACCACCAGACAGGCCAGCGCCATCAACAGCCCCGCTAAGCGGTTGGAGCGAAAGCGGGCCAGCGCATTGCCGCCATCGTCCTGTTTCAGCGTCCCCACCTGCCACAGAAAATGCAGCGCCACCGGCAAGAGCGCCGCCAGCGCCAGCCAACCGCCCGCCCCGCCCCCGCGCAGCATCCAGAAATCAGCCGCCCAGCAGGCCACGGCAAAAGTGTAGAGGCCCGCAACCCCGATGCGGACATGGCCGCCAAACGAGAGCGCCGAGGACCCTATACCCACCAGTGCGTCATCCTCGCGGTCCTGCAGCGCATAGATCGTGTCATAGGCCATGCACCACGCCCAGCAGCCCGCGTAGAGCAGCGCAAGGGTGGAAAGATGGGCCAATCCGGCCACCTCGACCCACCCCACCGGCGCCCCCCAGGTGAACACCAGCCCCAGCCAAGCCTGCGGCCATCCGGTAATCCGCTTCATGAAAGGATAGGCCGCCACCAGCGCCAGCGCCCCCAGCGCCACCACTTGCGCCTGCCACCGCAATTGCAGCAGCACGACAAGGCCGATCAAACACAGGCCGATCAGCCATGCCCATGCCGATTTTTTCGACACCCGCCCGCTGGCGATGGGGCGCAGGGCGGTGCGCGCCACGCGGCGGTCGATGTCGACATCCACGATATCATTATAGACACATCCCGCCCCGCGCATCACCACGCTGCCCAGCAACAGCCAGAGCAGCAGACCCCAGCGATGCGCGCCGCCCGCCAGAAGCACACCCCAGGCGCAAGGCCAGAACAGCAGCCACCAGCCGATGGGGCGGTCCAGCCGCGCCAGAGAGGCATAATCGCGCGCCGCTGCGGGCAGCAGCCCCATGATCCCGCGATGTTCGCTGTCGGGTACGATCTGGACGGTTTCGCTCATGCGCCATGCCATAGCGTGGCGCACCGCAATCGGCTAGAGCGCAGGGCATGAGCGATCATCTTCCCGCAACCCCCGCGTGGCCACCGCGCAGCGCGCCGCGCCTGTTTGTTGAAACGCCCCTGTCCGCCGGGGCACAGGTCAGCATTGACGGCCCGCAGGCGCACTATCTGGGCCGGGTGATGCGCGTGGGGCCGGGCGATGCGGTGATCCTGTGCGATGATGTGTCGGGCGAATGGGCCGCGCGCGCCGTCTCGGTGGGCAAGCGCGATCTGGTGCTGGAATGCGTGAACCTGTTACGCGGGCGAGAGGCGGTGCCCGATTTCACGCTTTGCGCGGGGCTGCTCAAAAAGGATCGGTTCGATCTGGTGCTGGAAAAGGCCTGCGAATTGGGGGTGCGCCATATTCAGCCGGTGCTGACCCGTCGCTGCGTGGCGGATAAATTGAATCTGGACCGCGCCCGCGCCACGCTGATCGAGGCAGCCGAGCAATGCGCACGCACCGCCCTGCCCACGATTGCCGCGCCGGTGCGGTTGGATGCCTTGCTGCGCGACTGGGACGCGCCGCGCGCCCTGTTCTTTGCCGACGAGCAGGGCGGCGCGCCCGCACTGGCCACATTTGCCGCCCATTCCGGCCCTGCGGCCTTGCTGACCGGGCCGGAAGGGGGCTTTACCGACGAGGAGCGGGCCGCCATCCGCGCCCACGCATCGGCCCATGCGATCACGCTGGGGCCACGCATTCTGCGAGGCGAAACCGCCTGTATCGCAGCCACCGCGCTGTGGATGGGCGGCATGGGCGACTGGGCTTCAGACTGACAGTGTAGGGTGAATAGATTTTCTCGCTGGCGCAAAGACGTTTGGCCCACTAGGAAGTCGCGCCATGAGCACCCGCGAAGCGACCGACCAACACGATCCCCTGATTTCCGGGCTGGATCAACTTGCCTCTCCGATGCAGGAGGGCGAGAAGCCGCGCGCCCAATGGCGCATCGGCACAGAGCATGAAAAGATTGTCTATCGCGGCACCGACCGCCACGCCCCTGCCTATGACGAGGCGGGCGGCATCCGCGACCTGCTGATGGGGCTGAAACCCTATGGCTGGAGCGAGATCATGGAGGGCGAAAATGTCATCGCCCTGAAAGGCAGCGATGGCGCGGTCAGCCTTGAACCGGCGGGCCAGATCGAACTGTCGGGCGCCCCGCTGGAAAACCTGCATCAGACCGACGCGGAAACCCGCCGCCATATCGATCAGGTCAAATCCGTTGGCGCGAAGAGCAATCTGGGCTTCCTCAGCCTTGGTCTTTACCCGGACAAGCGGCGCGACGAATTGCCGATCATGCCCAAGGGCCGCTATGACATCATGCTGCGCCATATGCCGCGCGTGGGGTCGTTGGGGCTGGATATGATGCTGCGCACCTGCACCATCCAGACCAATCTGGATTACAGCAGCGAAGCCGACATGGCGCAGAAGTTCCGCGTTTCGCTGGCCCTGCAGCCGCTGGCAACCGCACTTTTCGCCAATTCGCCGTTTTTGGAAGGCAAGCCGAACGGCTATCTCTCCTATCGCAGCCATATCTGGTCGGACACCGATCCGGCGCGCACGGGCATGTTGCCCTTCGTGTTCGAGGATGGATTCGGATACGAGCGCTATGTCGACTATATGCTCGACGTGCCGATGTATTTCGTGTTCCGCGAGGGCAAATATATCGATGCTGCGGGCCAGTCCTTCCGCGACTTCCTTGATGGCAAGCTGCCCGCCCTGCCCGGCGAACGCCCGACAATCGGCGACTGGCAGGATCACCTTTCGACCGCCTTCCCCGAAGTGCGTTTGAAGAGTTTTCTCGAAATGCGCGGCGCCGATGGCGGGCCGGTTGAACGGATTGTGGCGCTGCCCGCGCTCTGGGTCGGCCTGCTGTATGATCAGGGCGCGCTCGATGCGGCATGGGATCTGGTCAAGGGCTGGAGCATGGAGGAGCGCGAAACCCTGCGCTCCAGCGTGCCCAAGCTGGCGCTGGATGCGCCGATTGCCGGGGGCCGCTTGGGTGACATCGCGGGCGAAGTGCTGGCCATTGCGCGCAGCGGCCTGAAAGCGCGCGCGCGTCTGAATGCCGAGGGCGCGGATGAAACCCGCTATCTCGACCCGCTCGACGAAATCGTGGCCAGCGGCAAGGTCCCTGCCCAACTCTGGTTGGACAAGTATCTCGGCGAATGGGGCGGCGACCTCAGCCGGGTCTACGACGAAGCCAGCTTCTAAACTATCCGCTTGAGCAGGCGCGTGATCGGCGCGCCTGTTTCGGCCCACGCCCAATATTCGCGATATTTGGCGTCCTGCGACAACAGGTGCCGCTCCTCGGTCTTGGCCCGCCACCAATAGACCGCGCTGACCATGGCCAGAATGGCGGTGTTGCGGATGCAATCGACCAGCGATCCGGTGGGGCTGAGAAAAGGCAGCGTCACCGACCACCAGAACAGGTTCTTGGCCACATAGGCCGGATGGCGGGTCAGGCGATAAGGCCCATGGGTGATGACCCCGCGATAGGTCAGATTGGAAAAGCGCAGGCCAAAGACCAACGTGGCCCAGGCATAGATGCCCGTCAGCATCACCAGCCACGCGCCCCATCCCCACAGCGCCCAATCATGCCCCGCCAGCCATTGCGACCATTCCGCCGTACCGGGGTGATAGTCGAGCGGCCCGTTGCCGCCCATCATGATAAAGGGCGGATAGCACACCAGCGCGGCCACCCAACCGTCAAGATAGGGATTGGCGCTGCGAATATGCGCGTCGAGCGGGCGCAAGGTGAACAGATAGCCGGCCGTGCCGATCTGGACATCCACCATGAACAGCCATGAGATCAGCCAGTTGGCCAGCGTCACCGGATCGCCCAACGTGGCCGCATCGGCATGCACCACCGCCGCAAACCCGCCCGGCAGGATTGAGAACATGAAGGCCGTGAAAAAGCCCTTCACCGCCCAGCGTCGGGCATGGAGCAGCACCGCGCCGCCATCGGCCCCGTCCCGGCCCAAAATCCACGCTCCGCAATGCCACGCCCCGTCGCGCGGATGGATCAATACCCGGTCCAGCCACAGCACGTAAGGCACTGAAAGGAGCGTCATCGGCACCATCGCCATACCGATCAGGCGGATGCCGAAAAGCCAAGGTTGCTGCCAATAAAAGCGAAACAGGCAATAGGCCGTCCCAATCACCGCCCATGTCGCCCACAGGCCCACCAGCTTGATCGCGCTGATGCCCAGCACATCGCGCAAGGGGCGAGGATGCGCCCAGTCGATGCCAGTCGAGACCCGCCGATGCACCTTGTCCACCAGCACCGACCACATGGCCATCGCGCCCGAAGACAGAGCCAGCGCCAACAACGCCGCATAGGGCCCGGCCAAAGGCTCGCGTGGCCCGCCCAGATCGAGCGCCCCGGCCACCATCGGCCACGACCGGCAGACCATCACCCAGGCCACCAGCACGGCCAGCCCCACCAGCCCCACGCCGGCGGAGACATCACTTTGCGGTCGGGCGACAACAGAAGGGCCGGTGGAACAATCCATTCCACCGGCCCTATCAGCCACAGGTTAAGACTGCGGAAATGCTCTTACTTCAGTGCGGTGATCCGGCCGGAATCGTCCAGAAGGTAAAGGATGCCATTGGCCACGATCGGGGCCAGCGTGATCGGCGCCTTCACCTCGGTGTAGAACTTGGAAACACCGTCCATCGCGCTGACCACATGAACCTCGCCCCGGCTGTTGGCCACCCACAGGCGATCGCCGGCCAGCACCGGGCCGGTCCAGAAGATCGGGCCTTCCTTTTTCTTGGGCTTGGTCCAGCGGTTGAGCTGGGCCACCCAGCGCACCTTGCCGCTGTTCTTGGCAATGCACAGCAGCTTGGCCTCATCGGTCAGGGTAAAGATCCAGTCGCCCGCAATCGCCGGGGTGGAAATGCCCGCCAGATTAAGCTCCCACAGACGCTGGCCGGTGACGAGTTCATAGGCCGCCATACGCCCGCCCTGACCCAGCGCATAGACATGGCCGCGGTCGATGATCGGGTCGGCGTCAATATCGGTCAGCACGCCCACCATCGTGGACAGCGAGGTGCGCGCCAGTGCGTCATTCCACAGTGTGCGCCCGTTTTCATAACGATAGGCGATCAGCTCGCCCGTCGAAAAACCGGCCACCACCGAGCCCTGCCCGGCCGCAGGGGCCGCCACGCCGAACACGCCCGTTGCGCCCAGCGAGGCCGATTCCTGCCACAGGCCGGTGCCGTCCTCGATCTTCAGCGCATGGATTTCGTTGTTCTGCGTCATCACATAGACCGCGCCGAAGGCCACCGTGGGCGAACCACGCAGCGGACCGCCGGGGCGAACCTTCCATACGATGTTACCAGTCTTGGCATCCAGCGCGGCAACATCGCCAACACCGGTCGTCACATAGACGCGGCCCGAGTCGTACGAAGCGCCGCCGCCGAACACCGCCTCGCCCGCGCCGCCCGTGACGGCAAGAGATTGGGTCCATTGCGGCGCGCCCGTGGCCGCATCAAAGGCATGCAGCACACCATCGGTATCGAACACGAACATCGAGCCGCCGCCCACAACCGGCGCCGCGCCCAGACGCCGCCGCACGTTCGAACCGGCCACTTGCACCTGCCAGATTGGCTTGGGGTTTTCGCCCAGCGCCAGATTGCCGTAGCTCTTGGCCGCCGAACCGCCCGGCTGGGCCCATTCGGCATTGGGCTGGGCCAGCGGCAGCACAACGGCCATCGTGGCAATATCCATATCCGCCTGTGCCGAGGATTCGACGCGGCTCAGGATCGGTTCGCGCTTGCCGGTGGTGGGCGTGGTTGGCTTGGGCTTGCGGCCCAGCCTGGGTCCGCCGCCGCAGGCCGAGAGCGCCGCGATCAGCGCCACGGACAGCAGCGCGCGGCCGGGCTGACGACAAAAGGAAGCAAAAGACTTCATGAGGCAGGTCCTTAAGGTCCGTCAGGAATGGATCAGGGCTGGGTCGTGGCGGGGGCCGCCGGCGTCGCCGCGCCGGGCTTGCCCACCATCAGGGGGATTTCAGGCGTGGCCGCCTTGGCCGCCTTTTGTGAACGCGACGCCTGGGCCGAAGCGGGGGCCGGAGCGGGGGCCGGACCCGCTGCCGCCGCGGGAGCAGCCGCAGGCGCGGCCATGGGTGCGGCGCCCGGCTGGGGCGCATTCATCTCAATCGGGCGCGCCACATCGTCCACCGCATCAAAACCCAACTGGCTGGCAACCTGCCGCACGCGGGCGCGCAGGGATTCGGGCTGGTCCTTGTCCTTGGCAATCGCGCCGAACAGCGGCGCGGCCAGTTCCTTCTTACCCTGTTTCAGATAAGCCAGACCCAGCAATTCGCCCGCCGCACCAAACCACGGCGCGCCTGGCGCGGCCAGAGGCTTGAGCTTGGCGACAACCTCTTCGGGCTTCATCTGGTCATAGTTCAGCGAGACCTGACGCAGCGTGGCGAAATCGCGGTAGGTCTGCGGCGCATTGGCATCGGCCGCCACGGCGGCATAACGCGTGGCAGCGTCCTGCGCCTTGCCCTGCCCGGCCAGCAGACCGGCCTCGACCAGCCGCGCGACCACCGCCGAACCGGAATCGCCATCGGCGGCCAGACCATCGAGCGTCTTGTTGGCCAGATCCGTGCGGCTCGCCTCAATCTGGTCCAGCGCAATGGTGAGCTGTTCGGCCCGCGTGGCCGATTGCTGTTCCTGATGATGGCCCCACCACAGATAGCCGCCCAGCGCCGCCAAGCCCAGCACCAACCCAGCGCCCACCGGCTTGCCATAGCGGCGGACGGCGGACATCATCTGATCCTCGCGCAATGCGTCATCCACCTCGCGCAGGAAAGCGTCGCCCTGCTGGGCCTGTTGTGCGGCCAGTTGCTGGGCGCGGGTCTGAGGAGGAGTAGGACGCAGGGCCAAGGGACTTCACTTCCTGATCATCGATGCGGGCGAAAAAGTCACACCGCGGGTAAAAAACGAAACTGCCGTTTAGCGGATGGGCCGGGCTTTTCAACGGCAATGAGACGGCAGGTTAACAATGGTCCGGCAACAGATCGGCAATCATGGGAAACTATTGCGCCCCATCGCCTGTCCGTAAAGGGCACGGTAACGATCGACCATGGTCTTTTCGTCATATTCCGCGTTGGCCAGCGCGCGATTCGCCTGTCCCACCGTGCGGCGCAGGTCCGCATCCGCCGCCAAATGGGCCAGTTGTGCGGCCAATGCCGCCTCATCGCCAGCAGGCGCCAGGAAAGGCCGGTTTTCCCCCGAAAGCATCGGCGCCACATCGCCCACATCCGGGCTGACCACGGCCAGCCCGGCGGCCATGGCCTCAACCACGCTGATCGGGAACTGCTCGCTGTCGGACGAGAGCGCAAAAAGGTCGAACAGCCCCACCACCTTGGCCGGATCGCCGACATGGCCGGGCAGATGGACCCGGTGCGCAATATCCAGCCGCAGCGCCTCCTCGCGGATCACCTCACGCTCCGGCCCATCGCCCGCGATCACCAATTGCCATGGTTCGGGCAAGGCAGCAAAGGCCCGCACCAGACGCGGCAGGTTCTTGACCGGCCGCAGCCCCGCCAACGTGCCCAGCCACAATTCCCCCTTGCGCTTGATCACGCGGGGCAAAGCATCGGGGCGAGGCTTGGCCGCATAGGCGGCCGTGCGGATGCCGTTGGGGATGCGGTGGACCTTGCCCGCCGGCTGTTGCCACACGTCGCGCGCGATGCTCTCCAAACGCTGCGAACAGACCACCAGCGCGCTGGTTCGGCCCAGCGCGATCCGGCGATACCAGTTACGGCTGGATTTCAGGCTGATCACCTCGTCCTGATTGAACCCGTCCTCATGGTGGACCAAAGGCGGCAGACGCAGGATCTGGGCAAACAGCGTATGAGCCAGCACCGCATCCATCGCGCCGAAATTATAGGTCAGCACAAGGTCATGGTCCGACATCGCGCTGGCCAGCGCAATCAGCCGCTTGGGGGTCGGCTTGCCCTGAAGCGAGGGAAAGTCGGTGCCTGCCTGCCAACGGATACCGGGCATGATACGGCGGGTGGCCTCCATCGCATCGGGCATGGCCGAGACGATCGTATGGGCCACCCCCGCGCCAAAGGCGTTGATCAGCTGAACGCAGCGCAATTCCTTGCCGCCGGGGTTAAAGCTGGAATGGAGATGCAGGACACGCAAGGGATTGACGCTCATGCCTGTTGCGCCACCCGTTCCAGCAGGCGCTCGATGGCCTGCACCGCTTCGGGTTCATCCAGCGTGGGCGCATGACCGACCCGGCGCACGCTGACCGCAACGGCATCGGGAATACGCCGCGCCATTTCGCCCAGCGTTTCGGTGGACAACAGATCCGACAATTCCCCGCGCAGCAGCAGCAAAGGCCTTCCGGCAAGCGCCATATAGCCGGGCCACAGATCGACCCCCGCCTCGCCGCCGGGGCGCTCGAAAGGCTCGGCGATCTTCATGTCGTAATCATAGACGATGCGACCGTTCTGGCCCACCGTCATCACGCGCTTGGCCATGGCCAGCCATTGATGCACGTCATAATCGGGGAAGGATGCGCTCTGCTCCTCCTCCAGCGCGCGGGCGGCGTGCATCCATGTGGGAAAGCTGCGCCCCTGCCCCACATAATCGCGGATGCGGGCAAGGCCGGATGGCTCGATCACCGGACCGATGTCGTTGAGCACAGCGCCCGCAAGCCGCTTGGCGTCGATCATCGCCAACAGCATCGCCATCAGCCCGCCCAGCGAGGTGCCGACCACCACAAAGCGCTCGATCCGCAATTCATCGAAGAGCGCGTTGATGTCCTGCACATATTGCAGTGGGTTATACGTGGCCGAATTTTTGGCATATTGCGAATCGCCGCGCCCGCGCATGTCCGGGCAGATCACCCGCCATTGCCCCGCGATCCGCCCCGCCAGCCCTTCGAAATCGCGTGCGTTGCGCGTCAGACCCGGCAGACAGACCACCACCGGACGATCCGCCGGTCCGGCATAATCACGATAGTGCAAACGCAGCCCATCGGGGCTTTGCCAGAATTGATCGGTATATGTGTTCATGGCCTTGCGGGCGCTTCCTTATCGCAATTTTGCGCAGGCACGGCTTGCGCCCCGCCGCTTATGCGCCCACTTATTGCCCCATGCGCCATGAACCGCAAGCGAATGCCTACGCCCCCGATCCGCAAATCCTCCGTCTGGCCCCATGGCTGGGCGATCCGGTTGCGCCCGCCGACTTTCCGAAAGGCCTGCTGCGCTGGCGCAATGACCGCTGGGCGCGGGACGTCGGGCTGGCGGATTTCGACGATGCGGGGTGGGTTGTACATTTCGGACGGTTCGCACCTTTGGACGGCAATCTGCCGCAACCTTTGGCGCTGCGCTATCATGGTCATCAGTTTGGCGTGTATAATCCAGAACTGGGCGATGGACGCGGGTTTCTGTTTGCCCAGATGCGCGATGGCGCCGGACGGCTGATCGACCTCGGCACCAAGGGTTCGGGGCAGACGCCGTGGAGCCGGCAGGGCGATGGCCGTCTGACGCTTAAGGGGGCGGTGCGCGAAATTCTGGCAACCGAGATGTTGGAGGCTTTGGGCGCGAACACCTCCAAGACTTTCAGCGTGATCGAAACCGGCGAGGCGCTGTGGCGCGGCGATGAGCCCTCGCCCACCCGATCGGCGGTGCTGGTACGGATGAGCCATGGCCATATCCGCATCGGCACGTTTCAGCGCCTGCTGGTGCTGGAAGAGGCCGAGCATATGGCCGAACTGGTCAATTATGCGCTGGCGCAATTTCCCGGCCCGCCGCCGCCCCCCGATGCGCCGGGCCGCGACCAACCCGCCATCATTCTGCTGCATCAGGTGGTCGAACGGCTTGCCGATATGGCCGCGTCCTATGTCGCGGCAGGCTTTGTCCATGGCGTGTTGAACACCGACAACATGAACATTTCGGGCGAAAGTTTCGACTATGGCCCCTGGCGCTGGCTGCCGCGATGGGATGCCGATTTCACGGCGGCCTATTTCGATCATGCGGGCCGCTATCGCTTTGGCAAACAGGCAGAGGCGATCAAGTGGAATTGCGGGCAAATGGCCGTCTCGCTGCGCCTGCTGGTGACCGATACGGCGCCGCTGATTGCCGCGCTCGACCGGTTTGACGGCTTGTATCAGGCGGCGCTGGCGCGGCGAGTACTGTGGCGGCTGGGGCTGAAACCGTTGGGAGATGAACCCGACGGCGCGCTGCTGGCCGCGGCGGGCGCACACATGCGCGAAGAGCAGATGTCGCCCGATGTTTTCTTCCACCTTTTTCGCGGCGCGCCTGACGAGGTCATGTCGCTGCTGCGCGAAGGATCGCCGCTGCGTGCCGCTCTGGCCTCCTATGGGCCGGTCGAGGATGTCCGCGCGCATCCCGCATGGCAGGCCCCCGCCCCCGATAACCACATCGAGACGGTCGAAAGCCTCTGGTTGGCCATCGACCGTGATGACGACTGGGGGCCGCTCCATCGCCATATCGCGGCCATACGCGCACTGGGCGATGCCCTTGGCGAACCGCCGATACCGGCAGGACATGATTTTTCGTCAGACACTTAGCCAATTACCGCAAGAAAAACCGGAGGCGGACATTAAGAATTTGCCAACCTAGATTGGTCTAGACTTGGCAAGTGAGGTGGCCTGCTCGCCGCCTGCCCCCTTGCGGATACCGAACTTTGTCAGCCAGCGCCCTTGCCACTCTGCCCGATGACACACCCGATCCCGTGATATCGCGCGATCCGGCCAGCGGCGCGGTGCTGAGGCAGACCTGGCCGACTGATCTTGAGGCCCAGATCGCCTCAGCGCGCGCGGCCTATGCCGGAT
Source organism: Novosphingobium humi (assembly GCF_028607105.1). Lineage (GTDB taxonomy): Bacteria > Pseudomonadota > Alphaproteobacteria > Sphingomonadales > Sphingomonadaceae > Novosphingobium > Novosphingobium humi. The sequence continues at coordinate 2,418,896 of NZ_CP117417.1, forward strand.
GGGCCTGCCAACCCCTCTCCGCGCGGGTAGATGCGGTTCGCCGCCTGACCGGGGCGCTGCGCCAGCGATCGCAGGAATTTGCCGAAACCATCGCACGCGATACCGGACGCCCCATGTGGGACTGCTTTGCCGAGGTCGAGGCCGCGCTGGCCCGCGTCGATGGCTGTGTGCGGGCCTATGCCGACCGCTGCGCCCACCGGCGGCATGAAAGCGGCGCGAATGGCGCGGTGGCCGTGCGACACAAGCCGATGGGCGTGCTGGCCGTCATCACCACATTCTGCCAGCCGATGCTGACGCCGCTCTCGCATATCGCGCCAGCGATTCTGGCGGGCAATGCGGTTGTCTTCAAACCGTCCAGCCGCGCCCTGCCCACAGCCATGCTGATCGAGGATTGCGTCAAGCGCGCGGGTCTGGCCGCCAATATCGTCCAGATCGCCGTGGCGCAGGGCGAGGCGGCGACGGATCTGGCGCTGCATGACGGCGTGGACGGCGTGCTCTTTTCCGGATCGACCCAGGTAGGGCAAAATCTGGCACGGCGCATTGCCGGACGGCCGGGCAAACTGCTCTCGCTGGACATGGGCGGCAACAATGCCATCGTGGTCTGGGATACGCCCCAGATCGAGGATGCCGCGATGCTGGTCGTGCAATCGGCCTTCACCGCCTCGGGCCAGCGGGCCACCTGCGCGCGCCGTCTGATCGTGGCCGAGTCGATGGCCGAGCCTCTGCTGGGGGCGGTCAAACGTCTGGCCGACCGGATCATCTGCGGCGCGCCGAGTGATGAGACCACGCCCTTCATGGGGCCGTTGATCGACAATCGCGCCGCCGACGGGCTGGTGCAGAGCTTTATCTGGCTCATGTCGCGCGGAGGGCGGCCAATCAAGCATATGGCCCGCCTCGACCCGCAGCGACCTTTTATCAGCCCCGCGATCATCGATGTCACAGATATGCGCGAAAGGCCCGATGTCGAATTGTTCGGCCCGCTGCTGCAGGTCATCCGCGTTCCCGATTTCGACACCGCCATCGCCCAGGCCAATGCCACGCGCTATGGGCTGGTTTCGACGCTGATCGGGGGGACGCAGGAGGAATATAACCGATTCTGGGCCAATGTCCGCACTGGACTGACGCATTGGAACCGGGCAACCATCACGGAATTGCCCGGCGTGCCCTCGGGCGGCGTCGGCTTGTCGGGCAATTTTCGCCCCGGTGGTTATTACGAGGCCGATTCCTGCGCCTATCCGGTCAGCTCGGCCGAGATGGACCATCCGCGCGCGATGATCGGCACGGGCTTTGCCTCCGAAATCTAAGATCGAAATCTGACATTTGTATGATTTGATCGCCAGTTTCGGGATGCGTTGAACCCTTTCTTGCGCCATGGAGCAGGGCGAAAGGATTGAACATGACGCAGCCCGAAACCCGCAATGACGGTATGCCCTATGCCATTGCCGCCTACCTGATCTGGGGGTTGCTGCCGCTCTATCTGCGACAGGTGCATGACGTGCCGCCGTTTGAATTCGTGGGCTGGCGTACCCTGTTCACCCTGCCCGCATGCGCGCTGGCGCTGGTCGTGCTGCGTCAGGGGGCGGCCTTGCGCGCGGCCTTGAGCGATGGGCGCAAGGTGATGGCGTTGACGGCTTCGGCACTGCTGATCGGGGCAAACTGGACCACCTATGTCGTGATGATCCAGCAGGGGCATATCTTTGCCGCCAGCCTTGGCTATTACATCAACCCGTTGATGAATGTCGTGCTGGGCACCTTCCTGCTGGGCGAAAAGCTGAACCGGGCGCAATGGGTGGCGGTGGCGCTGGCGGCGGTGGGCGTGGTGATCCTGGCCTCGGGCGCGGCCGAAACGCTGGGATGGAGCCTAGCGCTGGCGGCGACTTTCTCAGGCTATGGTCTGGTGCGGAAAAAGGCACCGGTGGCCGCGCTGCCCGGCCTGTCGATTGAGGCGGGGATACTGGCTCTGCCCGCCGTGGCAATGATTGCGCTGGGCCATGGGCCTTTGGGCATCACGCTGGGTCAAGGCAACGGGGTGCATGACGCGCTGGTGGCCATGTCGGGGGTGATCACGGCTGTGCCGCTGGTGCTATTTGCCATGGCAGCCCAGAGGATGAACTATTCCATCCTCGGCTTCGTCCAGTTCCTTGCCCCCACGCTGGTGTTCTTTCAGGGTCTGCTGCTGTTTCACGAGCCGCTGCAATCGGCCCAATTGGCCAGTTTTGTGTTGATCTGGGCCGCGCTGGCGGTGTTCAGCTGGGATATGTGGCGGCGGCGATAAGGAGGGCGTGAGGATGGATGCGGTTCTGGAAGGCGGATGCGGTTGCGGCCATGTGCGCTATCGGGCGCAGGGTATGCCGATCCTCGTCAACAATTGCCATTGCCGCCAATGCCAACAGCAGACCGGCTCGACTGGCGTGGTCAATGCCTTTTACGAGGCCGAGGCGGTCGAACTGCTCTGCGGCGCGCTGGTGGAAAATACCGTCAGATCGGGCAGCGGCGGAGCGCACACGATCTGTCGCTGTGGCCAATGCGGCGTCGCCCTGTGGAGCTTCTATCCCCGGCTGGGGCGGCTTGGTCTGGGGCTGCGCGTGACCACGCTCGACACGCCCGAAGTCATACGCCCCGATGCAGTGATCTACGTCAGCGAGGCATTGCCATGGGTGGCCCTGCCCGCCGATATTCCGCAATTTGCCACTACTTACAAACCGGCCGAGGTATTGCCGCCGGATCGATTGGCCCGGCTGATGGCCATGGCCGCGCGACGCAAGGCCGGCGAAGGCTGAAAGACCCAAGCAAAAGGGGCGGCGGCCGATATGGCCCCGCCCCTTTCCTTTACCATCGGTCAGCCTGAAATCAGGCGGCCGCTTCCTTGCCCTTGAGGACGCGGACAGGTTCCTTGCGACCTTCAACCACGTCCTTGTCCACCACAACTTCGGCAATGTCCGTTTCGGTCGGCAGGTCGAACATCGTGTCAAGCAGCAGCCCTTCGACGATCGAACGCAGGCCGCGCGCGCCGGTCTTGCGCTCGATGGCCTTCTTGGCGATGGCTTCGAGCGCATCGTCGGTGAAGGTCAGTTTGACGTTTTCCAGATCGAACAGCTTGGCATATTGCTTGATCAGCGCATTCTTGGGCTCGCGCAGGATCTGTACCAGCGCGGGAATGTCGAGATCATTGAGCGTGGCAATCACCGGCAGACGACCGATGAATTCGGGGATCAGGCCGAATTTCTGCAAATCTTCCGGCTCAGCCTTCTGCAGCAATTCGCCCACCTTGCGCTTTTCCGGGTCGGCAACATGGGCGCCAAACCCGATCGAACGCTTTTGCAGACGGTCGGCGATGATCTTTTCAAGGCCCGCAAAGGCGCCGCCACAGATGAACAGGATGTTGGTCGTGTCCACCTGCAGGAATTCCTGCTGCGGATGCTTGCGCCCGCCCTGCGGCGGCACACTAGCGGTGGTGCCTTCCATCAGCTTGAGAAGAGCCTGCTGAACACCCTCGCCCGACACGTCGCGGGTAATCGAGGGGTTTTCGGCCTTGCGGCTGATCTTGTCGATTTCGTCGATATAGACGATGCCCTGCTGCGCCTTTTCGACATTATAGTCGCTGGCCTGCAGCAGCTTGAGGATGATGTTTTCCACGTCCTCGCCCACATAACCGGCCTCGGTCAGCGTGGTGGCGTCAGCCATGGTGAAGGGCACGTCGAACGTTTTGGCCAGCGTCTGGGCCAGCAGCGTCTTGCCCGAACCGGTGGGGCCCACCAGCAGGATGTTCGACTTGGACAGTTCGACATCGCCGCCCTTGCCGCTGTGCTTCAAACGCTTGTAATGGTTATGCACCGCCACCGACAGCACGCGCTTGGCGCGGTCTTGGCCGATCACATAATCATTGAGCGTCTCGAAAATCTCGCGCGGGCTGACCACGCCGCCATCGCGCTTGCCTGCGATGCCGCCCTTGGTTTCCTCGCGGATGATATCATTGCACAGTTCGACGCACTCATCGCAGATGAACACGGTCGGGCCCGCGATCAGCTTGCGCACCTCATGCTGGCTCTTGCCACAAAAGCTGCAGTACAGGGTGCTCTTGGCGTCGGATCCGCTCAGTTTCGTCATGCTTTTTCCCAAATGGCCCGCGTGGAGCCGGACAATATTGCCAACCTAGCCACGCGAGCGCCAAATTCAATACCCCCGATGGCACCATCCCAAGCTGGAACAGGGCGGCCATCGACGGCTTCATCATCAACCAGCCGCACCGTCGGCATCGGGGCGACGCTCAAACACCTTGTCAATCAAACCAAACTTAAGCGCTTCATCGGCCTCAAGGAAGGTATCGCGATCCATGGCGGCCTCGATTTCCTCGAGGCTCTTGCCGGTGAACTTCACGTAAAGATTGTTCATCCGGGCGCGGATGCGCAGGATTTCGCGGGCCTGAATCTCGATATCCGATGCCATGCCCTGCGCGCCGCCGCTGGGCTGGTGGATCATGATGCGCGCGTTGGGCAGAGCGATTCGCTGCCCCGGCTCACCAGCAGCCAGCAGGAAGCTGCCCATCGAGCAGGCCTGACCGATGCACACGGTCGAAACCTTGGGCTTGATGTACTGCATCGTGTCATAGATCGACAGGCCCGCCGTCACCACGCCGCCGGGCGAGTTGATGTACATGCTGATGTCCTTGGTCGGGTTTTCCGATTCGAGGAACAGCAACTGGGCCACGATCACGCTGGCCATATGATCCTCGATCTGGCCGGTGACGAAAATGATGCGTTCGCGCAGCAGGCGCGAATAAATGTCAAAGCTGCGCTCGCCCCGGCTGGACTGTTCCACCACCACGGGAATCAACGCGCCCGTCACGGGATCAACACTGAATTTGCCCTGAGCATCGTTGCGTCCGAACAGATCGATCATGAAATTTCCTCTTTGTCTGCCACGCCTATGTCGCGTCTCGCGGCGCAATGTTCAAGTGGCTTAACCCCACACTGGACGAAGAGGGACTGCTTTTGGGTTAATCTTTGCCCCCCGGCATGGCCGGTGACCGACAAATATGCCGGTCATTTTTGCCATTTTGACCCATATCAGGTTTGACCCGGAGCCTGGATATTATATGCATCACATACAAAATTCCGTCACGAACGGTCCGAACCGGAGAGGAAAACCATGGCTCATTTCCCCGACACCCGCAGTTTTACCGGCATTTTGCGCCCGGTCCGGCTGGAATGCGACATTCTGGACATGGAAATCGAGGGCGAAATCCCGGAGTCGATGAACGGCACATTCCACCGCGTGCATCCCGATTCGCAATTTCCCCCGAAATTTGCCGATGACCAGTTTTTCAACGGAGACGGCATGGTCAGCCTGTTCCGCTTTCGCGGCGGCAAGGTCGATTTCAAACAGCGCTATGCCCATACAGACAAGTTCAAGCTTGAGCGCGCTGCGGGCCGCGCCCTGTTCGGCGCCTATCGCAATCCGCTGACCGATGATGACGAGGTCAAGGGCCAGATCCGCTCGACCACCAACACCAATGTCATGGTCCATGCGGGCAAACTCTATGCGATGAAGGAGGATGGCCCGGCCCTCGTGATGGACCCCTTTAGCCTTGAAACCGAAGGCTTCACCTTCTTCGACGGCAAGCTGAAGAACCAGACCTTTTCCGCCCATGGCAAGATCGATCCGGTGACGGGGAATTTCTGCAATTTCGGCTATGCCGCCACCGGCCTGCTGACGCGCGACTGTTCGTTCTTCGAGATCGATCCGCAGGGCAATCTGCTCTATGAGACCTTCTTTGAGGCGCCCTATTACTGCATGATGCATGATTATGCGATCACCGAGCATTATGCCGTGTTCCATATCGTGCCCTCGACCGGCAACTGGGATCGGTTGAAGGCGGGCCTGCCGCATTTCGGTTTTGACACCACGCTGCCGGTCTATCTGGGCATCCTGCCGCGCGGGCCGGGCGTGTCGGGCAAGGACATCCGCTGGTTCAAGGCGCCCAAGACGATCTTTGCCAGCCATGTGATGAACGCCTTCGAAGATGGCACGAAGATCCATTTCGACACGCCCGAGGCGGTCGGCAATTGCTTCCCCTTCTTCCCCGACATCCACGGCGCGCCGTTCGACCCGATGGCCGCCCGCCCCTTCCTCACCCGCTGGACGGTCGATCTGGCGTCAAAGTCGGATGAATTCCTCAAGGTCGAACAGCTCTCGAACTGGATCGACGAATTCCCCCGCATCGATGAACGCTATGTCGGCCAGCCCTACCGCCATGGTTATATGCTGGTGATGGACCCGGAAATGCCGGTGGACTTCCCCGGCGCGCGCGCTTCGGGCTTCCGCATGAACCGCATCGGCCATATCGACCATGCCACCGGCGCGCAGGACAGTTGGTGGGCCGGGCCGCATTGCATGATTCAGGAACCTTGCTTCGTGCCCCGCAGCCCCGATTCGCCCGAAGGCGACGGCTGGATCATCGCGGTGGTCGACAATCTGGTGACCAATTATTCCGATCTGGTGGTGCTGGACGCGCAAAGGCTGGAGGACGGGCCGGTGGGACGCGCCAAACTGCCCTTCCGGCTGAAATCGGGCCTGCACGGCAATTGGTGCGATGATCGCAAATATGCGACTTTTGCCTGACTTGCGCGGCGTTTGAGGCATAAACGAAAAGGCCCGCTTCCCAATCCGGGAAGCGGGCCTTCTCTTTAGCCCGTCAAGGCCAACCGCTTATTCAGCAGCCGGTTCCTCAGCGGCCTTCTTCTTGGCCGGAGCCTTCTTCTTGGGAGCAGCTTCAGCCGCTTCCTCGCCCTCAGCAGCAGCCTTCTTCTTAGGCGCGGCCTTCTTCTTGGCGGCAGGCTTTTCTTCCTCGTGGCCGTGGTCGCAGTCCGGACCATGGACGTGACCAGCTTCGCCCTCTTCGGCTTCGATCGCAGCCTGCAGCTCTTCCTTGGTCACTTCGCGGGTCGTGACTTCGGCCTTGTCGAACAGGAAGTCGACAACCTTCTCTTCATAGAGCGGCGCGCGCAGCTGGGCGGCGACCATCGGTTCGGACTGGACGTATTCGACGAAGCGCTGACGGTCTTCCGGACGATACTGCTGCGCGGCCTGCGACACCAGCATCTGGAATTCCTGAGCGGTGATTTCAACGCCATTGGCCTGGCCGATTTCCGACAGCAGAAGGCCGAGGCGCACGCGGCGCACGGCGATCTTGCGATAGTCTTCCTTCTCGGCTTCGATCTCGGCCAGAGCAGCGGCGGGATCTTCCTCGCGCGCAGCTTCCTGGGTCAGCTGCTGCCAGATCTGGTTGAATTCGGCTTCGACCATGCTGGGCGGAACGTCGAATTCGGCGCCATCGGCCAGAATGTCGAGCAGCTGGCGCTTCATCTGGGTGCGGGTCTGACCTTCGGTCTCGCCTTCCAGCTGACCGCGCAGCAGGCCCTTGAGCTGATCCAGATCGGTCAGGCCCAGGCTCTTCGCGAATTCGTCGTCGATCACAGTTTCACCGGCAACCTTCACCGACTTGACGGTGATGTCGAAGGTGGCTTCCTTGCCGGCAAGGTGAGCGGCCTGATAATCTTCGGGGAAGGTCACGGTGATGACCTTTTCGTCGCCGACCTTGGCGCCGACGAGCTGTTCCTCAAAGCCGGGGATGAAACGGCCAGCGCCGATTTCCAGCGCCGCGTCTTCAGCCTTGCCGCCGTCGAATTCAACGCCGTCCAGCTTGCCCACGAAGTCGATGATCAGCTGGTCGCCGGTTGCGGCTGCCTTGCCTTCTTCGGCGTCATTAAAACGCTTCGCCGACGAGGCGATGCGGGCGACGGCTTCGTCAACAGCTTCGTCCTTGACCGGAACGACCAGCTTTTCCAGCTTGAGGCCCGTCAGGTCGGGGGCCGAAATCGCGGGCAGCACTTCGAGGCTGACGGTCAGCTCGGCGTCCTTGCCTTCTTCATAGCCTTCGCCCAGCGCGACATCGGGCTGCGTGGCGGGGCGCAGGGCATGGTCAGCGACCAGCTTGTCCAGCGCTTCGCGGATGGTCTGCGAGAGCACATCCTGATGAACCTGCGCGCCAAAGCGCTTCTTGACCAGATTCGCGGGCACCTTGCCGGGGCGGAAACCGGGCAGCTGTACCTGGGGAGCAATCTTGACGACCTCGCTCTCGATCTTTTCGGCAATGACGCCAGCCGGGATCGTCACGGTGAAGCCGCGCTTCAGACCCTCATTGGTGGTTTCGACAATCTGCATGATAATTCAACGCCTTCCCAACTCGCAACTGTCGCTTGCACGGGGCGGAAGACTGGTGCGGGCGAAGGGACTCGAACCCCCACATCTTACGATACTGGTACCTAAAACCAGCGCGTCTACCAATTCCGCCACGCCCGCATGAAGACGAAGCTACGTCAAATTCAGGTGCGGGGCCTTAGAGGGCTTGGACCAAAAGGGCAAGCGCCCAAACGCAGATCTCGCGCAAACCGCGTATTCGCTCGCCCTATTGAGCGTCCCGGCCCCCGTATCCGGCAATTTTTACCGTCCAGCAATGGGCGGGAAACGTGGCGGACTTACCTGCGGATAAGGCCTGAGACAACAAACCAAACAGGCCGATATGCAGGAGGTGACCATGCTTGAACTGATCATGGCGGCCACCGCGCTCGCCGCGACCGCCACCCATTCCGAAACGCTCTCCTATCGCAACAGCGCGATAGACCTGCATTACCGCGCCCATGTCGAATTGCACACCGAGGCCATCGGCCTCCACGCGCCCACCCGCGGACACGAGCGCGCATGCCATTGGCAGGCAAGGCTGATTTTCGAAAGGCGGCTGGGCGACGGAGCTTTTGCCACGCGCCTGCCCGTGGTCAAAAAGGCGAACGGGACACTGCACGGCCCCTGTCATGACGACAGCCGCCATGTGCAACAGGCCGCACACCGTGCGCTGGGCGATCTCGACCATGCGCTGCGCGAGGCAGCCCGTCAGGACCGCCCCACCGTTCTGGCCGAAATCGAGGCTGCCCATCCCCGGTCCACCCAGTAAGCGCTAGAGAGTCAGCCAGCGGGCCAGAACCATCAACCACGGGCGGTTCTGCCCCATCTGGCTGGCCACCGGACGCTCTGCGCCGCCCGCCTCGCATTCCAGACAATAGGCCTGCGCCCCGCGCACAGCCATCAACCGCTGCGCCCCGACCACCGCCGAGGCAAGACGCGCCCGCTGACGCTGGGTCACCATCCCGACCCAATCGAGAGCGGCGTCATCCTCACCGCCCGTTTCATTATCCTGCGCGCCAAACTGGCGCAGGATCTTGTCAACCGGGCCGACTTCATCGCCCAGCCAGACCGCATGCCAGGCGCCATCCTTGATCCCGGCGCGTGACGCCGCCTCGGCCAATGCGGTATCCAGCCCGCCAAACCCGTCGATCAGCCCGATCTGACGCGCGGTGCCGCCATCCCAGACGCGCCCCTGTGCAATGCGGTCCACTTCCTCCGGCGTTTTCTTGCGCGAGGCCGCAACCAGGCCGACAAACCGGCCATAGCCCGACTCAATATTTGCCTGCAGAATCTGCTCGATCTCCGGCGTAAGGCCCGTCAGCACATCAGGCTGGCCCGCCAGAGGTCCGGTGCGCACGCCATCGCCCTTGACCCCCCAACCTTCAAGCGCGCGCTCGAAACTGGGGATGACGGCAAAGATGCCGATCGAGCCAGTGATCGTTCCGGGCTGGGCAAAGATTTTGGCGCCCGAGGTCGAGACCCAATAGCCCCCGCTGGCCGCTACATTGGCCATCGAGATCACCACCGGCACCCCTCGCGCCTTTTGCCGCAGGATCGCGGCGCGAATAGCCTCCGATCCCGTTACCGACCCACCCGGCGAATCCACCCGCACCACCAGCGCTGCCAGCTTCTGCGTCGAGGCGGCATCGATCAGCTTGGCGATCCTCTCGCCGCCCGCGCTGCCCGGCCCGGCCTTGCCATCGGTGATCTCGCCCGCCACAGTCACCACACCAATGGCGCGGCCGCCCTTGCTCTCGGGATGGCCCGCCAGCCATGCCGCCAGCGTGGTATGGGCAAAGCTGCCTGGCGCGGGCACTTCATCCCCCGATTTGTCCTCGCCTGCGATTTTGGCGATGGCATCGCCCCATTCGGCCCGCGTGCCGATCTTGTCGACAAGACCCGCCGCCAGCGACGCCTTGGCCGCATCGCCGCCCGATGCCTTGAACCAGCCCACCGGATCGGCCACCACCTTGTCGACCTGCGCCTTGGGGCGGGCCTTGAGCACATTCTCGCGCCATTGGGCAAAGATCGTGTCGAGCAATGCCTTGCGCGCCTCGCGCGAAGGCTCAGACATCGAGTCGCGAATGTAGGGCTCGACGAAATCCTTGTACGTCCCCACGCGGAACACATGGGCCGAGATTTTCAGCCGTTCCAGCAGCTTGGCGAAATAGAGATTCTGGCCACCCAAGCCTTCGACATAGGCCCCGCCCAGCGGGTCGATCCAGATCTCGCTGGCATGCGAAGCGATCAGCAGGCCGCGATCCCCCAGCATCGTGCCATAAACCAGCACTGGCTTTTTCGCCTTGCGCACCACATCCATCGCATCGCCGATTTCAACGGCATGGACAAAGCCCGCGCCGCCGAATTTGCTCATATCGATGGCCACGGCCTTGATCTTTTCATCGGTGGCCGCCCCACGCAGCGCGCGAATCACATCGCGCTCGCGCAATTCCGGGTCGCCCACATTGCCCGTCAGCACACTTTGCAGGTCGGTCTTTTGCAATTCCTCGACCACCGCGCCCTTCATTTCGATCAGCAGCGCGCCCTCGCGCAATTGCGGGGCCGCGGGCCGGGCCGAAAGCGCGGCGTACAGCGCACCGAAGAACAGCAGCAAAAGGGCAAGCACCAGCCCGTCCTTGATTGCCACCAGCAGCCGCCATACCGAATTTGCAAAAGTCATGTCTTCTCCGTCGCCTTGCCCGCTCACCCTACGAAGGATTTGGCCAACAGAGAAGTGGACAAACGGCCCTTTCCTCTTGAGCCGGGCCGGGCACAGGTTTAGAGCGCTCTCTTCAATGACATCAGCAAACTCCTCCAGCCGGAGCCGCTACCCTGCGGGCTCTCTGGCCTTCCCGCACCGTGGGCTGCTCGGTCTTGCCGGCCTTGCCCCGCATGAGATCCTCTTTCTGCTCGACGAGGCGGAACAATGGGTGGAACTGAACCGTCAACCGACCAAGCGGGTCGATCACCTGCGCGGGCTGACCATCATCAACGCCTTTTACGAAAATTCGACGCGCACGCTGCTGTCCTTTGAAATTGCGGGCAAGCGTCTGGGCGCCGATGTGGTCAATATGTCGGTGGGCCAGTCGAGCGTAAAGAAGGGCGAGACGCTGATCGACACGGCCATGACGCTCAACGCCATGCGCGCCGATGCGATCGTGATCCGCCATGCCAGCTCGGGCGCGGTGCGGTTGATCGCGGAAAAGGTCGATTGCCCGGTGCTGAACGCGGGCGATGGCCAGCATGAGCATCCCACGCAAGGCTTGCTGGACGCGCTCACCATCAAGCGGGCCAAGGGCGAGTTTGTGGGCCTGAAAGTTGTGATCTGCGGCGATATTCTGCACAGCCGCGTGGCACGGTCGAACATTCTGGCGCTCACGGCTCTGGGCGCGGATGTGCGCGTGTGTGCGCCGCCTGCGCTGATGCCCGCCGATATCGAGCGGATGCGCGTGACGCCCTATCATGACTTTGACGCCGCGCTCAAAGATGCCGATGTCGTCATGATGCTGCGCCTTCAGAACGAGCGCATGACCGGCCAGTTCATCCCCTCGCCGCGCGAATATCGTCATCTCTACGGTCTGTCGGTGGAGCGCCTGACGAAGGCCGCCGGGGACGCCATCGTCATGCATCCCGGCCCGATGAACCGGGGCGTGGAAATCGACTCCAACGTGGCCGATCTGCCTGGGCGCAGTCTGATCACGACGCAGGTGGAAATGGGCGTGGCAATGCGGATGGCCTGCCTTGAGGTCTTGACCCGAAAAGCGCGCGGTTTGCCCGGTTGGGCGGAGCCCAGAGAAGACAAAGGATCCTGGGCATGAAACAGGCTGCTCTGACCATCACCAACGGCCTGCTCGTCACACGCGAAGGCGCGCCGGTTTCGGGCGCGATCCGCTGCGACGGTGACCGGATTGTTGCCATCGGCGCCGATGTCGTGCCGCAGGAAGGCGACCGGGTCGAGGACGCGCGCGGCAAGCTGATCGCGCCGGGCCTGGTCGATCTGGGCGTCTTCGCCATCGACAAGCCCGCGCTGCATTTCGGCGGGATCACCCGCGCAGCGCTGATGCCCGACCAGAATCCGCCGCTCGATCGCTCCTCAACCGTGCGTTATGCCGCGCAAAGCGGCAAACCGGATCTGTGGGTGCATCCGCTTGCCGCCGCCACGCGCGGGCTGGAGGGCAGCGACATCGCCGAAATCGCCCTGATGCGCGATGCAGGCGCCAAGGCGGTGGCCACCGGACGGCACTGGATCGCCGATTCGGGCACGATGCTGCGCCTGCTGCGCTATTGCGCGATGCTGGGGCTGACCGTGATCGCCCATGCCGAGGACAGCGGCCTGACCGGCAGCGCTGTTGCCACGGCCAGCGAAATGGCGACCCGACTTGGCCTGCCCAGCGCTCCGGTCGAGGCCGAAGCGCTGGCGGTGGCGCGTGACATTGCTCTGGCCGAAATGGCGGGGGCAAAACTGCATTTCCGCCAGATCACCACGCGCGGCGCGCTGGATCTGATCCGGGCGGCGCAAAAACGCGGCGTGGCGGTTTCGGCTGGCGTGACCCCGGCTCACTTCATGCTTTCCGACACGGCACTGGCCGATTTCCGTACCTTCTGCCGCTTCTCCCCGCCCCTGCGCCGCGAGGATGACCGCAAGGCCGTGATCGAGGCGATCGGCGATGGCACGATCAGCATCATCGCCAGCGGTCATGATCCGCGCGGGCCGGAAGACAAGCGCCTGCCCTTTGCCGACGCAGAACCGGGCATGGCGGGGGCCGAAACGCTCTTGCCGCTGACCATGAATCTGGTGCGCGACGGCGTGATCGACATGGCCGCCGCCTTCCGCCTGCTGGCCACCAATCCTGCCGGACTGCTGGGCGTGAACGCGGGTGCGCTGGAAGTGGGCCTTCAGGCCGACATCGCCATCATCGACGCGGACCGCCCATGGATCGTCTCCTCGGCCAAGATGGCGGCGGCGGCGGGCAATACCCCGTTTGACGGTCAGGGCGTACAGGGCCGGGTTCTTGCCCTGTGGAAGGGCGGCCTGAAGGTCGGCTAAAACACAAGCCGGCCTAGACCGCGATTTCGGCCTGTCTGGCCCCCAAGGCGCCCACCGCGTCATCGGGGGCCAGACGGACCTGAAGCCCGCGCTGGCCGCCGTTGATATAGATGCTGTCCCAGCCTTGCGCGGTGGCGTCCAGCACCACGGGGACCTTGCGGGTCTGGCCAAAGGGGCTGATCCCGCCGATCTTGTAGCCGGTGATCCGCTCGGCATCGGCCGGTTTCATCATCACCGCCTGTTTGGCGCCCAGAGCGGCAGCGGCTTTTTTCATCGCCACCTCGCGGTCACTGGGCGCGATCACACAGGCCGGTTTGCCGTCGGCCAGCACCATCAGCGTCTTGAACACCCGCCCCGCCGGTTCGCCCAGCGCCGCCGCCGCGGCCTGCCCGATACTGTCGGCGTCCGGGTCATAGTCATAGGTGTGCAGTGTGTAGTTCACGCCTGCGCGGTCGAGAAATTGCGTTGCGCGCGTTGCCTTGGCCATCGGGCATCTCCTTGGCCCTTGGCTCTATCCGCCCGCCAAGCCTTTGCCCAGAGGTTAAAATTCGCTCCAGTCGTCGCCCACCGCCCGCGCCAGACCGTAGGGGCGATGCGAAAGCTCGCGTGCCGGACGGTGCCGCTGCACCGTAGACTGACGGCGGAAGGGCACCGGATCATCGCTCCGCTCGCGTCGGGCCGCCTCGTCGCGGGTGCGGAAACCCGACACAAGCCGCGCCAGCCTCTCGGCCTCCTGCGAAAGATTGCGGGTGGAGGCGGTGGATTGCTGAACCATCGCGGCATTCTGCTGGGTCATGCGGTCCATCTCGCCCACCGCATCATTGACCACGCGGATATTGATCGCCTGTCGCTGCGAACTTTCGGCAATTTCCTCGATCAGCGCGCTGATTTCCGAAACTTTGGCCACGATGCCCTGCAAGCGGTCGCCCGTGCGCCCGACCAGATCGACGCCTGCCTCGACCTGCGTGGAGGAATTCTGGATCAGACTCTTGATGTCGCGCGCGGCATCGGCAGTGCGCTGGGCCAGCGCGCGGACCTCGCTGGCCACCACGGCAAAGCCGCGCCCCGCCTCACCCGCGCGTGCGGCCTCGACCCCAGCGTTAAGCGCGAGCAGATTGGTCTGAAAAGCGATCGAATCAATCACGTTGATGATCTGGCTGATCTGCTGCGATGAGTGTTCGATGGCCGCCATAGCCTGAACGGCATGGGCGACGACATCGCCGCCGTCGCTGGCCTGACGGTGGGCCTCTTGCGTGGCGGTGCGCACCACAGCGGCAGTCCGGGCCGAGGCCTGAACCGTTTCGGACACCGCGCGCAACGAGGCGGCGGTTTCCTCAAGGCTGGCCGCCTGCGTCACATTCCGCCCCGCCAGATCGTCGGCGGCAGCCTCGATTTCCTTGACCGAGCGCATCACCCCGCCCGCTCCCACACGGACCGTACCCAGCGCATCCATCAGCGAAGAGACCGAATGGTTGTAGTTCTCACGCAGGGCCTCGTATTCGGGCGGGAAGGCATCATGCAGCCGATGTTCCAGATCCTTGGCCGCCAACTGGCTGAGCGCCCCACTCAAAGCGTCCACCACCTGTTTCTGCTCGACCTGCGCCTGCTTCTGGGCAAGACCGGCCTGACGGAAGACTTCCATGGCCTGGGCCATGATGCCGATTTCATCGCCGCGCTCGCGTCCTTCGGCCTCAAAGGAATAATCGCCCTGCGCCATGCGGCCCATGGCCTGCGCGGTGACATGGAGCGGCGAGACGATACCATGGTCGATGAACCGGCGGGCCATCGCGATCGCGCCGACCACCAGCGCCATCATCAGGCCGACCAGAACCAACGCGGCAATCACCAGCGGATCGTCGAAGCGATGCTCGGCTTCGCGGAAATCAGCGGACATTTTGACCAGACGAAGGATCGCCTCATGCTGTTTGGCATAGGCCGGAGCCAGTTCCCCGTCATAGACCCGGCGCATGGCGGCTTCGTCGCCCAAACGCGCCGCCGGGGCAAAGCGGGTGTTCAGCGCGCTCCAGAACGCATCAGCATGGGTCTGGCTCTGTTTGAGAACCTCCAACTGATCGGCCGGGATCGGAGCGCTCTGCCAATAGGCCTTGCGCGCCAGATAGTCCTTTTCCAGCGTGGCCAGATTTTGCAGATGCAGCCCTGCCTGTTCGGGATGGAGCATGGCCTGCGAGGCCTCGAGGCAGGGTTCGACAACATAGGCAGGCGGGGGCAGTATATCGGCCACCAGTTCGTCCTGCAGCGCATATTTGCGATAGATCGGTCCGCCATAGCGGATCTCGAAAATCGCGGCCGCCGACAGGGCGATGGCAAAACCCACGATGGCAAAGATCAGCCGACTGCCGATTCTAGCCTTGTCACCGATCATGCCGTTTCAACCCCGTTGCCTGCACCCGATTGCACCGTATCAAAAAGTGGTTGGCGCGGCGTAGCGCTCCGTCCTGTTGAAATACCTACCGCCGGGCCCGAGCGCCCGCCAAAACAGGATTGCTGTGGGCCTTGGCGCAAAAATCCTTGCTTTGGGGGCTGATTTCGCTAAGGGCCGCATCTTCTGAAAGTGCGGATTCGCAGCCCGCGCAAATGATATGCGAAGAAAGCCGGAGGGGCCCCGCAATCGTGCGGACAAGCCAGCGATCGGTTAATGGATGAAAAGGAAGCTGCCGTGGCTCTCTATGAGCACGTGTTCCTGGCCCGCCAGGATCTGAGCCAAGCGCAGGTTGATGCGCTGGCCGCCACCGCCACCGAGATCATTGAAACCAACGGGGGCAAGGTCACCAAGACCGAAACCTGGGGTCTCAAGAACCTCGCCTACAAGATCAAGCGCAACCGCAAGGCGCACTTTGTGATGCTCAACGTTGAAGCCCCCGCCGGCGTCACCGCCGAGCTGGAGCGCCAGATCGGCATCAACGAAGACATCATCCGTTTCATCACCGTTCGCGTTGATGAACTGGAAGCTGGCCCGTCGGTCCAGATGCGCAAGAACGATCGCGAGCGCAGCCGTCGCCGCGAACGCGAGGAGGCTTGATCCATGGCTCGTGCATTTTTCCGTCGTCGCAAGAGCTGCCCCTTCTCGGGCAAGAACGCTCCCAAGATCGACTATAAGGACATCCGCCTGCTTCAGGGCTTCATGTCTGAACGTGGCAAGATCGTTCCCAGCCGCATCACCGCCGTTTCTGCCAAGAAGCAGCGTGAACTGGGTCAGGCGATCAAGCGCGCCCGTCATCTGGGCCTGCTGCCCTACCTCGTGAAGTAAGGGAGAAAATCCATGCAGATCATTCTCCTCGAACGCATCGAGAAGCTGGGCCACATCGGTGACGTCGTCACCGTGAAGGACGGTTACGCCCGTAACTTCCTGCTGCCCAACAAGAAGGCGCTGCGCGCCAACGAAGCCAACCGCAAGGTGTTCGAAGCTCAGCGCGCCGACATCGAAAAGCGCAATGCTGAAGCCAAGGCTGCGGCCGAAGCCCAGTCGGGCGACGTCGAGGGCAAGAGCGTGGTTCTGATCCGCGCCGCCTCGAACGCCGGCCATCTGTATGGCTCGGTTTCGGTGCGCGATATCGCTGATGGCCTGAACGCCGATGGCGCCAAGGTGACCAAGGCGATGATCGTTCTGGAACGCCCGATCAAGTCGATCGGCATCTATGACGTTCGCGTTGCTCTGCACCCCGAAGTTTCGGTGACCGTCAAGGTGAACGTTGCTCGTTCGCCCGACGAAGCCGAACTCCAGGCCCAGGGCGTCAACGTCTCGGAAGCGCTGTTCGACAACGCTGTGGGCGGCTTCACCGAAGCCTATGACCCGAATGCAGAACCCGGCGAAATCCCGGCGGAACTGCTGGAAGGCGAAGCCGAAGCCGAATAATCGGCTTTTCGGCTCCGGCCCAAGGAATTGGGGGCGTGGGAAACCGCGCCCCCTTTTTCTATGCTATTTCTTGATGCGCAGAAACCGCGCGGCATTGTTGTAGAGAATATCGCGCTTCTGCTCAGGCGTGAGATAGTCGGCGTTCTGAATGATCCCGATCGAATAAGCCATCAGGCCCGGCCAGAGCAGTTGATCAGTGCCATACATCACACGGTCACCAAATCCGCCCTCGACAAGGCGCTGGATATAGCGGTTCACTTCCTTGCGCGGATAAGACCAGATCAGCCCGGCGATATCGACATAGACATGGCTGTTGGCCTGAAGCAGCGTGAGCATGTTTTCGACCATGGGATAGCCCGCATGCATCACCTGCACCCGCAGTTTGGGATGGCGGGCCAGCAGATCCTCGAGCAGCAGCGGATTACCCATCGAGCCACGGAAGGTAGGACGCGAGATGTTCGAGCGCCCCGAACCGCCGGTGCCCATATGGATGGCGACAGGAATATCCAGCTTCTCCGCCAGTGCGAAATAGGGCTCGGCGCGCATATCGCTGGGCGAAATGCCTTCGTATTGCAGGCCAATCTCGCCCATCACCTTGAAGCCGTCCTTGGTGAAGGCAACCTCGAGTCGCTTGAGTTGATCGGCCTGATCGGGGGTGGTCACGCTTTTGAAAGCGGTGCCGGGGATCACGCGTTCGGGCGCGGCGGCCTGCCATTTCTTGACCTCTGCCGGATCGCCGAAAACGACGCCCGTCACATTCAGCCTTTTCATCTCGGCCAACACCTCGGGCATATATTGCCCCTTGGCTGCCGGATAGAGGCGCGGCGTGCAATCCTCCTTTGACCAGCCAAACGGCGCTTCGGGTCCATCGGCAGGATCCGAGGCAAGGAAACGGTCGGCATTGGGGCACATCGGCATGCCCCCGCTGGCAAATTCGCCGGCATGCATATGCACGTCGATCACCGGACCAGGCTCACCAGCGGCGTTCTGGGCCATGGCCGAGCCAATTATGAAAACGTTACCAAGCATGGATGCGGTTAAAGCGGCTCGCAGGCCCGACTTGCGCATTCTTTCTCTCCCATGGGGTGAAGGTTCCGGGCGTCTTCCCTGTTTCGCGCCCGCATGCACATCCTTGCGCGCCAGACTTACGCCGTCAAGTCAGCCATTTCTTCGCGCCCCCTTGCAGCGCAGCGCCAGTGCGATAGTTTTACCTGCATGAACACAGAAGAAATCATCACCCAATTGAGCGCCATCTATGATGCCGCCGTCGCCACATTGCGGTCCGATATCGCGGATTTCGCCGAAAAGGGTACGATCCCGTCCGCCGCACGGATTGCCGAAAACGCATGGTGCTACCCCGAATTGCGGGTCCATTATTCGGGCCGTGAGACTCATCCCGATGCCAGTCGCGCCTTTGGCCGCCTCAATGATGCAGGCTCCTATGCCACCACCGTCACCAAGCCGCACCTGTTCGCGGGCTATCTTGAGGAACAATTGCTGACGCTGGCCGAGGATTACGAAATCACGGTCGAGGTGGCCCGCTCCAATCAGCAGATCCCCTTCCCCTATGTGCTGGACGCCACCAATGCGACATCGGCGCGGCCATGGGAACTGGCTCAGCATTTCCCGACCACCGAACTGGCGCTGATCGGCGATGAACTGTCCGACGGACTGGTTGATATGGGTCAGGACGGCCAGGTGATGCCATTGGCGCTGTTTGACGGCCTGCGCACCGATTTCAGCCTGGCCCGCCTCGCCCACTACACCGGCACCAGCCCCAGCCATTTCCAGCGCTACATTCTCTTCACCAACTATCACCGCTATGTCGATGAATTCGTCGATTGGGCCGGCCAGCAATTGGGCGAGAACGGCTATACGGCGCTGTCGGGCGCGGGGGGACTGTATCTGACCCAGCGACATGACAATGCGCGTGTCCTGCTCTCTGACACCGCCTGGCGGCGGCATCAGATGCCCGCCTATCACCTGATCGGTCCGAACCGCAGGGGGATCACGCTGGTCAACATCGGCGTCGGCCCGTCCAACGCGAAAACCATCTGCGATCACCTTGCGGTGCTGCGCCCCGAAGCGTGGCTGATGATCGGCCATTGCGGCGGCCTGCGCGACACACAGAAGATCGGCGACTACGTGCTGGCCCATGCCTATCTGCGTGATGACCATGTGCTCGACCCGGTCCTGCCGCCAGAGATCCCCATTCCCGCGATTGCCGAGGTTCAGCGCGCGCTGGAACATGCCGCCGAAATCATTTCCGGGCAGACCGGCGCGAATCTGAAAAAACGCCTGCGTACCGGCACCGTGGTCACTACCGACGACCGCAACTGGGAACTGCGCTATACGCTCTCGGCCCAGCGTTTCAGCCTGAGCCGGGCGGTGGGCATTGACATGGAGAGCGCCACGATCGCCGCACAGGGCTATCGCTTCCGCGTTCCCTATGGCACGCTGCTCTGCGTGTCGGACAAGCCGCTGCATGGCGAGATCAAGCTGCCCGGACAGGCCAACCGCTTCTATGAAGAAGCTATCGCCGCGCATCTGGCCATCGGCACCACCACGGTCGACCTGCTGCGTGCCGAAGGCCAGCGCCTTCATTCGCGCAAGCTGCGCGCCTTTCGCGAACCGCCATTCCGCTGAACGTCCTTGCGGGATAAACAAAAAGGGCTGCGGCACTTCTGCCGCAGCCCTTCTGAATTCACGACCCGGAAGAGTCGATGAGGATTATTCCTCACCTTCATCCGCAGTCAGAACCGGACCCGAATCCTGGCCCTTGGCGGCCACGTCACGGTCAACCAGTTCGATGATCGCCAGAGGTGCGGCGTCCGAAGCACGGATGCCTGCCTTGATCACGCGGGTGTAACCACCGCTACGATCAGCATAGCGCGAAGCCAGAACGTCGAACAGCTTGACCAACTGAGCATCGTCCTGAAGGCGGGCGTGCGCCAAACGACGGTTCGAAAGACCGCCACGCTTTGCCAGCGTGATCAGCTTCTCGAGGTAGGGGCGAAGTTCCTTGGCCTTGGGAACAGTGGTCAGGATCTGCTCATGCTTGATGAGCGAAGCCGACAGGTTGCGCAGCAGCGACTGGCGGTGCTGGCTGGTGCGGTTCAGCTTACGCTGGCCGTACTTATGACGCATTGCATATTCCTTCGCGTTCGTAGGGGGGCCGGTTTAGGTACCCCGATCCAGGCGGACATTTACGGCAGCCGCCAAAACCGTTTGGCGGGGCCGGTATCCCAGCCCCGCCGAACCTTTAGCCCAGAAGCTCCTGTTCGAGCTTCTTGGCCATTTCCTCGATGTTCTCAGGCGGCCAACCGGGGATATCCATCCCCAGACGCAGACCCATCGAAGAGAGCACTTCCTTGATCTCGTTGAGCGACTTGCGGCCGAAGTTCGGCGTGCGCAGCATCTCGGCTTCGGTCTTCTGAACCAGATCGCCGATATAGATGATGTTGTCGTTCTTGAGACAGTTGGCGGAGCGGACCGACAGTTCCAGTTCGTCCACCTTCTTAAGAAGGTAACGGTTGAGCTGATTCGTGTCGCCTTCTTCCGGAGCAGCAGCAGCAATGCCGCCAATCATCGGAGCCGCGCCAACCGGAGCAATATCCTCGAAGTGGACGAACAGAGCCAACTGGTCCTGCAGAATGCGCGCAGCATAGGCCACCGCGTCTTCAGGAGCCACCGTACCATCGGTTTCCACCGAAAGGCTCAGCTTGTCATAGTCCAGTTCCTGACCGATACGCGCATTGTCAACCTTGTAGCTGACCTGACGCACCGGCGAGTAAAGCGAGTCGACCGGAATGAGACCAATCGGTGCATCAATCGGACGGTTCTGCACCGCCGGCACATAGCCCTTGCCGCTGTCTGCGGTCAGTTCCATGTTCAGCGTTGCACCTTCGTCGAGGTGGCAAATCACGAGGTCCTTGTTCATGACCTCGATATCGCCCGTCACTGCAATATCGCCAGCGCGCACTTCGCCCGGACCGGTGGCCGAGAGCTGCAAGCGCTTCGGACCTTCGCCCTGCATCTTGAGCGCGATCTGCTTCACGTTCAGCACGATGTCGGTAACGTCTTCACGCACACCGGCCAGCGAGCTGAACTCATGCAGCACGTTCTCGATCTTGATCGAGGTGATCGCGGCGCCCTGCAGAGAAGAAAGCAGGACGCGACGCAGCGCATTGCCCAGCGTCAGACCGAAACCGCGTTCCAGCGGTTCGGCGACGAAAGTCGCGCGGCGCTTGGGGTCGTTCCCCGGCTTGACTTCGAGGCTGTTGGGCTTCTTCAGTTCCTGCCAGTTCTTGATGTTGACAGTCATGGACTTCCCCTGATTTCTCTACTGGCGGGAACGACCACGGCGCTCCCGCACGATGCGGGCCGCGGTCGATCCTTGTGGCTGCGCGGACGGCCAAACACCGCCCGCGCAAGCACGATCAGACGCGGCGACGCTTCGAAGGCCGCACACCGTTGTGCGGGATCGGGGTCACATCGCGAATCGAGGTGATGGTGAAGCCGACAGCCTGCAGCGCACGCAGCGCGCTTTCGCGGCCCGAACCAGGCCCCTTGACTTCGACTTCCAGGGTGCGCACGCCGTGTTCGGCGGCCTTCTTGCCAGCGTCATCCGCAGCCACCTGAGCGGCATACGGGGTCGACTTACGGCTGCCCTTGAAACCCATCATGCCGGCGCTGGACCAGCTGATCGCATTGCCCTGAGCGTCGGTGATGGTCACCATCGTGTTGTTGAAGCTGGCATTGACATGCGCAATGCCGCTCGAAATATTCTTACGTTCCCGCTTGCGAAGGCGCTGGGGTTCACGTGCCATGGGATCTTATCCTCGTCTTCCGGTCAAACAGATGAAGCTAGCGGGAACCGCTTACTTCTTCTTACCAGCGATGGGCTTGGCCTTACCCTTGCGGGTGCGGGCGTTGGTGTGGGTGCGCTGACCGCGAACGGGCAGACCCTTACGGTGACGCAGGCCGCGATAGCAGGCCAGATCCATCAGACGCTTGATGTTCATCGCGGTTTCGCGACGAAGATCGCCTTCCACGGTGTGCTCGGCGTCAATGGTTTCACGGATGTGCAGGACTTCAGCGTCCGACAGATCCTGAACGCGACGACTGTGGTCAATGCCCAGCTTGTCAGCGATCTGCTTGGCCTTGAACGAGCCGATACCATGAATGTAGGTCAGCGCGATGATAACGCGCTTGTTGGTGGGGATATTAACCCCGGCAATACGAGCCACTCTTTTCTCCATGCTCCACAGGGATGTGCGGAAGGGCCGCTTCCGATGAAGCAACAGGCCACACACCCCCATCTCAACGCTTTTTCACAATGGCAAATTCAGATCGCCTTGACGGCAAAAAGCCCGACGGGCGCACAATAACAAGTGCCTCCTGCCGGACTGACCCTTTTCGACATGCGAAGAGCGCGCCTAGACCGATTCGCCCGCCAAGTCAACGCGAGCGATCAAATTTTTGCGGAAAGGTAAACCGGAAAATTTGGTTCCCTTACGCGAGGCGCCCCGAAACAGAAAAACCCGCCCCTGCCAGTCCACAGCCCGGCAGGGGCAGGAAACACTTCAAGCTATAATCCGTTCGATCGCCTCGGTAACATGCCCAAGTTCGG
This sequence comes from Novosphingobium humi, assembly GCF_028607105.1. GTDB lineage: Bacteria > Pseudomonadota > Alphaproteobacteria > Sphingomonadales > Sphingomonadaceae > Novosphingobium > Novosphingobium humi. Next base: position 2,441,690 of record NZ_CP117417.1, read on the forward strand.
CCATGCCATTGACGCGCGAAACAATGCCGCGCGCCTCATAGATCGGCAGGATCGGCGCGGTCTTGGCGCGATATTCGGCCATGCGCGTGCGCACCGTTTCCTCATTGTCGTCAGGCCGACGCTTAAATTCGGTGCCGTTGCACTTGTCACACACGCCAAAGGCCTTGGGCTGCTCGAACTTGTCGTGATAGCCCTTGCCGCAATTGGCGCAGGTAAAGCGACCGGTGATGCGCTCAACCAGAGCGTCTTCATCAACGTCCAGTTCGATCACATGGTCCAGCTTACGGCCGCGCTCCCCCAGAATGGCATCGAGCGATTCGGCCTGCGCCGCCGTGCGCGGATAGCCATCAAAAATCGCGCCTGCTTCGGGCCCCATACTGTCAAGCTCTTCACCGATCAGCGCCGAAACAATCGCATCCGAAACCAGTTCGCCACGCTCCATCACCGCCTTTGCTTCAAGGCCCACGGGCGTGCCCGCCCTGACGGCAGCACGCAGCATGTCGCCGGTCGAAAGCTGGCGGAAGCCATGACGCTCAACGAGGCGCTGGGCCTGGGTGCCCTTGCCAGCCCCCGGCGGTCCAAGCAGAATGATATTCACTGGTCTCTCCCCTCCGTTCAGACCATCAAGGCGGCGCGCGTCAGCGCATCCGCCCCTTGAGTTTCGCCTTCTTGATCAGATCACCATATTGATGAGCCAACAGATGCGACTGAATCTGGGTGATGGTATCAACGGTCACGTTCACCACGATCAGCAAACTCGTGCCGCCAGCCACCACCAGCCGCAGCCCGGTTTGCTCCATGAAGAACTCGGGCACAACACATACTATGGTAATATAGGCAGCGCCGATCACCGTGATTCGCGTCAGAACATAGTCGAGATAGGTCGACGTGTTCTTGCCCGGACGAATGCCCGGAATGAAGCCGCCGTTGCGCTTGAGGTTGTCCGCTGTCTCCTCCGGGTTGAACACCACGGCGGTGTAGAAGAAGCAGAAGAACACGATGCCGATGGCATAGAGTGCCATGTACAGCGGCTTACCATGCCCCAGATACTGATTGAGCGTGACAATCACATTGCCCAGCGCCGAATCGGGCGCAACCGATTTGCCGGCAAATTGAGTGATGGTCAGCGGCAGCAGCAGCAGCGAACTGGCGAAGATCGGCGGAATCACGCCTGCTGTGTTGATCTTGAGCGGCAGATGGCTGCGATCTGCCTGCATCATGCCGTTCTGAGTCGCACGCTTGGGATACTGGATCAGCAGGCGGCGGGTGGCGCGCTCCATAAAGCTGATGAACAGAATCATGCCCACCACCAGCGCCACCATCGCAAAGATGGTCAGCCCGTTGACTGAACCCGAACGCCCGCCCTCAAACAGCTGGATGAAAAATTGAGGCATCTGGGCCACAATACCTGCCATGATGATCAGCGAAGTGCCGTTGCCGATACCCCGGCTGGTGATCTGTTCGCCCAGCCACAGCAGGAACATCGTCCCGCCGATCAGCGAAATCACAGCACAGACGCGGAACAGCATGCCCGGAATAACCACAGCCTGAAGCCCGGCCGAAGTGCCGTATGCCTCAAGACCCGAAGCGATAGCCCAGCCCTGAATAGCCGTCAGCAGCACCGCGCCATAGCGCGTCCACTGGTTCAGCTTCTTACGCCCGCTCTCGCCTTCCTTTTTCAGCGAGGCCAGCGCCGGATGCAGCGAAGCGGCGAGCTGCACGACAATCGAGGCCGTGATATAGGGCATGACGCCAAGCGCGATGAGGCTCATGCGCTCGAGGCTGCCGCCCGAGAAAGTGTTGAAAATGTCGAGAATGCCACCCTGCGTCTTGGCGTAAAGCTGCTGGAGCACCAGCGGATTGACGCCCGGAAGCGGGACGAAGCTCAGAAAACGAAAGACAATCAGCGCCCCGACGGTGAACCAGATGCGGCTCTTGAGTTCCGTCGCCTTGTTGAAATTGGCGAGACTGAGTGTACTGGCGATATTATCGGCGCGCGATGCCATAGGATTGCTCAAACCCTGACCCTGGCCGCCAAAACGGGCGGCGGACCTTTACCCATAGGTGGGAAAGGATAAGGACTGCGGGCGGGGATACAACCCCCGCCCGCAAGCCCAGACCAAATTACTCGGCAGCTTCAGCCACGGCCGGCACTTCGACCGAACCACCGGCAGCTTCAACAGTCGACTTGGCACCGGCAGAAACGCCGGCAACCTTGAAATTGACCTTGGCGCTGAACACACCCTTGCCGAGCAAACGCACGCCGTCCTTGCCGCCACGGGCCAGACCAGCACCCTTGAGCGCGGCGTGATCCACAACAGCGGAAATGTCGAGCTTGCCGGCGTCGATCGCCTTCTGGACCATGCCCAGGTTCACTTCAGCATAGTCCTTGCCAAACGGGTTGTTGAAACCACGCTTCGGCAGACGCATGTGAAGCGGCATCTGACCGCCTTCGAAACCATTGATCGACACGCCCGAACGCGCCTTGGCACCCTTCTGACCGCGGCCAGAAGTCTTGCCCTTGCCCGAACCGATGCCGCGGCCGACGCGGATACGACGGTGGCGGGCGCCAGCATTGTCACGGATATCATTCAACTTGGTCATATTCTGCACTCGCTTTCGCTTTTATCGCGCTTGATGGAAGGCGGGCCCTTAGGCGAAATACGTCGCCATGTCACCCCTTTTCCGCGCGGGGCCCGCCCCGGGCTATTGTGCCGCAAGATCCGTCAGTTGCCACAGGTGGCACACATTCGGACAAACAAACGTTCATACCGGCACGGCCCTGCACGAATACTCAGAGCGCCCACCATCTCCATGATGTCAGGCAAACAAGGTCTATAGCGCAGCACGAGAATCAGTGCGCCAACGCAATTACTCTGGTCTGCACATATGGGCTGGCCCACTCCATTCTTCCTGAGCTGCAAACAAATCAGATAAAACATAATCCCACGTCAAGCCGCCAGGTCGCCTCAACATTCGTCCCTACGCCCCCTCCCCCATCAGGTCCCAGCAACCGACCACAAGAAAAGGCCCCGGATCACTCCGAGGCCTTGTCCTTTTGCTTCAACCTGAAAGCGCGAAGTCGATCAGTCGACCACGGCCACCAGATGGGGCAGCTTTGCGATCGCACCGCGAACTTCGGGGGTATCCGTCAGTTCGACAACGCGATTCATCTTGTTCAGACCCAGTCCGATCAGCATCTTACGCTGAGCTTCGGGCCGACGGATCGGCGAACCGATCTGCTTGATCTTGATGGTTGCCATTGCGCTTACTCCGTAATCGCAGCGGCAGCAGCTTCAAGCTGCGCCTCAGAGTGGTGATGCCCATCGCGGTTCAGCAGGTCGGTGACCTTCTTGCCGCGACGCTGCGCCACCGACTTCGGGCTCGACTGGTTGGTCAGAGCGTCGAAAGTGGCGCGGATCATGTTGTAGGGGTTCGAGGTGCCGACCGACTTGGTCACCACGTCATGAACGCCCAGGCTTTCGAAGACAGCGCGCATCGGGCCGCCAGCGATGATACCCGTACCGGCCGGGGCCGAACGCACGCTCACCTTGCCAGCGCCAAAATGGCCCTTGCCGTCGTGGTGAAGGGTGCGCGCTTCCTTGAGGGGAACGCGAACCATCTTCTTCTTGGCCGAAGCGGTCGCCTTGGTGATGGCTTCGGGCACTTCGCGCGCCTTGCCATGACCAAAGCCAACGCGGCCCTTGCCATCGCCCACCACCACGAGAGCAGCAAAGCCGAAGCGCTTACCGCCCTTCACGGTCTTGCTGACGCGGTTGATGTGAACGAGCTTTTCGATCAGCTCTTCACCCTGCTCCTCGTCAGGCTTGCCGCGACGGTCGTCGCGGCGACCACGACCGCGGCCTTCGCCACGCTCGCCATCGCGTCCGCGACCACGACCACGACGACCTTCACGCTCGTTGCCCTCGGGAGCGGCTTCGGCGCCGACAACGGCACCGGTTTCAAGGTTGGTTTCGTCAGCCATTGTCAGAACTCCAGCCCGCCTTCACGGGCGGCATCGGCCAGCGCCTTGACGCGGCCATGGAACAGGAAACCGCCGCGATCGAACACGACAGTGGTGACGCCAGCGGCCTTGGCGGCTTCCGCCAGTTCCTTGCCCACAGCAACAGCGGCATCGACATTGGCGCCGATATCCTTGCTGCCCTTCTTCAGCGACGAAGCCGAAGCGAGGGTACGACCAGCAGCATCGTCGATGATCTGGGCGTATATGTGGCGACCCGAACGGTGCACCGACAGACGGGGACGCCCACCGGCGCGAGCCTTGAGGGCGGTGCGAACGCGCCGACGACGGCGCTCGAACAGAGACAGCTTGGCCATTACTTCTTCTTCCCTTCCTTGCGGAAGATGAACTCGCCAGCGTACTTGATACCCTTGCCCTTATAGGGTTCGGGCTTACGCCAGCGACGGATCTCGGCCGCAACCTGACCCACCTTCTGCTTGTCGATACCGGAAATCAGGACCGTGGTGTTATCCGGGGTCTTGATCTCGATGCCTTCGGGAACGTCGAAGTTGACGTCGTGGCTGTAGCCCAGCTGAAGCTTGAGCACCTTGCCCTGAGCGGTGGCGCGATAGCCCACACCGGTGATCTGCAGGGTCTTGGTGTAGCCTTCGGTCACACCGGTGATCAGATTCGAGACGAGCGTGCGCTGCATGCCCCAGAACGCGCGAGCCTGCTTCGTGTCGTTGGCGGGCTTCACCAGGATGGTGTCGCCGTCAACAGCATAGCTGATCTCGTCACGCAGGTTCAACGTCAGCGCGCCCTTGGGGCCCTTCACGGACAGCACGCCATCGGCGATGTTCGCCGAGACGCCCGCCGGAATGGCAACAGGCTTCTTACCAATGCGGCTCATTAGAACACCTCCGCCAGCACTTCGCCGCCGACGTTGGCAGCGCGCGCTTCGGCATCCGAAAGCACGCCGCGGGGCGTCGAGACGATGGTGATGCCAAGGCCGTTACGCACCACGGGCAGTTCCTTGCTGCCCGAGTACACACGGCGACCCGGCTTGGAGACGCGAGCGAGATGCTTGATCGCGGGCTCGCCTTCGAAATACTTCAGCTCGATGCGCAGCTGCGGATGGGCGCCGGTGGCGTCCTCCGAATAGCCACGGATATAGCCTTCGCGCTGGAGCACTTCGAGAACGCGCGAACGCAGCTTCGAAGCCGGCGAAAGGACGGAATCCTTCTTCGCCTGCTGGCCGTTGCGGATACGGGTGAGCATATCACCCAGAGGATCGGTCAATGCCATCGCTTTGTTCCTTACCAGCTCGACTTCGTCACGCCGGGGATCATGCCCTTATTGGCAAGATCACGCAGCTCAACGCGGCACAGGCCGAACTTGCGATAGTAGCCGCGCGGGCGGCCGGTGGTGGCGCAACGGTTGCGCACGCGGGTCGGGTTCCCGTTGCGGGGAATCTCGGCCAGCTTCAGGCGGGCAATCAGACGCTCGGTTTCATCAGCCGATTCATCGTCAGCAACAGCCTTCAGCTTCGCGTACTTAGCTGCGTACTTCTTGACGAGGGCCTTACGGCGCTCGTTCTTGTTGATCGAACTCAGTTTCGCCATGGACTTAAGCTCTCTTTCTCAATCTTGCTCGCTCACGCCGCCTGCTTGGCTTCGGCGGTGGCAGTGAACGGGAAACCGAAGAGACGCAGCAGTTCGCGCGCTTCCTCGTCGGTCTTGGCCGAGGTGGTGACGATGATGTCCATGCCACGCACCTTGTCGATCTGATCGTAGCTGATTTCCGGGAAGATGATCTGCTCTTTCAGACCCATGGCATAGTTGCCACGGCCGTCGAAGCTCTTCGGATTCAGGCCACGGAAGTCGCGGATGCGGGGCATCGCGATCGTGATCAGACGGTCAAGGAATTCGTACATACGCTCGCGACGCAGCGTAACCTTGCAACCGATCGCCATGCCTTCACGCAGCTTGAACTGCGCAACCGACTTCTTGGCACGGGTCACCACCGGCTTCTGGCCGGCAATGGCTTCCATTTCGGCGGCAGCGGTCTGGACCTTCTTGCGGTCCTGCGTGCCTTCACCCACGCCCATGTTGAGCGTGATCTTTTCGATCTTCGGGATTTCGAGCGCGTTCTTGTAACCAAACTTTTCCGTCATCGCAGCAGCGATTTCGGCGTCATACTTGGTCTTGAGACGCGGAGTGTACTTATCAGCCATCGATAGCCTCCCCGGACTTCACGGCCACGCGGACCTTCTTGCCGTCCTTTTCCTCGAAGCGGATGCGGGTTGCCGCACCGGTCTTCGGATCGACGAGACCAACCTTGCTGATAGCCATCGGCGCCTCACGACGCTCGATGCCACCCTGCGGGTTCACCTGGGTCGGCTTGCGGTGACGGGCAGCGACGTTCACGCCGGTAACCACAACCTTGCCTTCCTTAGGCAGGACGGACAGAACGGTGCCGGTACGGCCCTTGTCCTTGCCCGAACGGACGATCACATTGTCGCCCTTCTTGATCTTAGCAGCGGACATTACAGAACCTCCGGAGCCAGCGAGATGATCTTCATGTAGCCCTTGGCGCGCAGTTCGCGCACGACGGGGCCAAAGATACGCGTGCCGATGGGCTCCGCGTTCTTGTTGATCAGCACAGCCGCGTTACCGTCGAAACGGATAACCGAACCGTCGGGACGGCGAACGTCCTTGCGGGTACGAACGATCACCGCGCGGTGAACGTCGCCCTTCTTGACCTTGGCGCGCGGCTGGGCTTCCTTGATCGACACCACGATGATGTCGCCAACGCCAGCGGTACGACGCTTCGATCCACCCAGCACCTTAATGCACTGGACGCGCTTGGCACCGCTGTTGTCAGCGACGTCAAGCTGGGATTGCATCTGGATCATGGATCCGGTTCCTTACGTTAGGCTTGCCGGAACAAGTCCGGCAGTTCCAAAAAACGGCGCCCGCGCAAACGGGCACCGTGAAGCGGTCCGGCGCCCTAACCCGATTCGGGTCAGAGCGCCAGAGAATTTTTCAACGACCTTAGACGTCCGCCTCGACAGCGACGCCCTTGCCCGCCTGAACCCGCTCGATCACCTTCCAGCTCTTAAGCTTGGAGATCGGGGCGGTTTCCTCGATGCGGACAACTTCGCCGGCTTTGAAGGCGTTGTCTTCGTCGTGGGCGTGATACTTCTTCGAACGGCGGATGATCTTCCCATAAAGGGGGTGCTTCACCTTACGCTCGACCTTCACGACCACGGTCTTGTCGGTCTTGTCGGAAACCACGGTCCCGATAAGAATACGCTTGGGCATGGTTTCCTCCTTACGCCTTCGCTGCAACAGAACGCTCACTCTGGAGCGTCTTGATGCGGGCGATGTCGCGGCGCACTTCCTTGATGCGTGCAGGACGCTCAAGCTGGTTGGTGGCGGCCTGGAAACGGAGGTTGAAAGCCTCGCGCTTCAGGTCGCCCAGCTCGGCAACCAGCTGGTCATCGCTCTTGGCACGCAGATCAGCGATCTTGGTCATTATTCGCCTCCCAGGTGCGAGGTGTCGCCAAGCTTGGCGACAACCTTGGTCTTGATCGGCAGCTTCATCGCGGCGCGCTCAAACGCACCGGCGGCCAGCTCACCCGAAACGCCGTCCAGTTCGAACAGGATCTTGCCCGGCTTGACGCGAGCAGCCCAATATTCGATCGAACCCTTGCCCTTACCCTGACGGACTTCAGCAGGCTTCTTCGAGACGGGCAGATCGGGGAACACGCGGATCCACAGGCGACCCTGACGACGCAGGTGACGCTGAATGGCACGACGTGCAGCTTCGATCTGACGAGCGGTGACGCGCTCCGGCTCCATGGCCTTAAGGCCGTAGGAACCGAAGTTCAGGTCGGTGCCGCCCTTGGCGTTGCCGTGCAGACGGCCTTTGAACGCCTTGCGGAACTTGGTCTTCTTCGGTTGCAACATGATCTGTTACCTCAACCTCAACGTGCAGGACGCACGCCGGAGGTCTGGGCCTCCATCATGAGACGGTCCTGCGCCATCGGATCGTGACCAAGGATTTCGCCCTTGAAGATCCACACCTTGATGCCGATGATACCATAGGCGGTGAGCGCCTCGGCTTCGGCATAGTCGATGTTCGCACGCAGAGTGTGAAGCGGAACGCGGCCTTCGCGATACCATTCGATACGCGCGATTTCAGCGCCACCCAGACGGCCCGAGCAGGTGATCTTGATGCCTTCAGCACCAAGACGCAGCGCGGACTGAACGGCACGCTTCATGGCGCGACGGAAGGCAACACGGCGGATCAGCTGATCAGCAATGCCCTGAGCGACAAGCTTCGAGTCGATTTCCGGCTTGCGGATTTCGACGATGTTGAGCTTGACGTCGCTGCCTGTGAACTTGGCGAGCTGAAGGCGCAGCTTTTCAATGTCTGCCCCCTTCTTGCCGATGATCACGCCCGGACGAGCAGCGAAGATCGACACGCGACACACCTTGGCAGGACGCTCGATCACCACCTTCGAGATCGCGGCCTGAGGCAGCGTCTTGAAGATGAACTTGCGCATCTTGAGGTCTTCCTCAAGAAGCTTGCCGTAGCTGCGACCTTCCGCATACCAGCGGCTGTCCCAGGTGCGGTTGATCTGCAGGCGCAGACCGATGGGGTTGCTCTTATGACCCATGGATCAGGCCTCCTGAACTTCGCGCACCACAATGCGCAGACGGCTGAAGGGCTTCAGGATGCGGGTGGACTTGCCACGGCCGCGGGTGTGGAAGCGCTTCATCGTGATCGACTTGCCGACCGAAGCCTCAACCACGACGAGGCTGTCCACGTCGAGGTTGTGGTTGTTTTCGGCGTTGGCGATGGCCGAAGCCAGCACCTTGCGAGCGTCAACCGCCATGGCCTTCTTCGAGAAGGTCAGGATGTTCAGCGCATCTTCAGCCTTCTGGTTGCGGATAAGCGCCGCAACCAGATTGAGCTTCTGAGCCGAGCCGCGGATCTGCGTACCGACCGACAGGGCTTCGTTGTCGCCAACGCGACGGGGAGCTTTAGGCTTGCTCATCAGCGCTTGCCCTTCTTGTCAGCGGCGTGGCCGGGGAACGTGCGCGTCGGCGCGAATTCGCCCAGCTTGTGGCCGACCATGTCCTCATTCACGGACACGGGGATGAACTTATGCCCGTTGTAGACGTTGAACGTCAAACCAACGAACGTCGGCAGGATCGTCGACCGACGCGACCAGGTCTTGATCGGGCCGGCACGGTTGCCAGCATCCTGGGCGACCTCGGCCTTTTTCAGCAGGTGCAGGTCGACGAAAGGACCTTTCCAGACGGAACGAGCCATTGTCGATTACCTCTTCTTCTTCGCATGACGCGAGCGGATGATCATACCGTCAGTCTTCTTGTTATGACGGGTGCGAGCGCCCTTGGTAGGCTTGCCCCACGGCGTAACAGGATGACGACCGCCCGAAGTACGGCCTTCACCACCACCATGCGGGTGGTCGACCGGGTTCTTGGCAACGCCGCGGGTAAGCGGACGCTGGCCAAGCCAACGGTTGCGACCGGCCTTTGCAAGGTTGGTGTTGGCGTTGTCGGGGTTCGACACGGCGCCAACGGTGCCCATGCAATCGCCACGCAGGTAGCGCTGTTCGCCCGAGTTCAGACGAACGATCACCAGACCACGGTCACGGCCCACGACCTGCACATAGGTGCCGGCCGAACGAGCGATCTGACCACCCTTGCCCGGCTTCATTTCCACGTTGTGGATGATGGTGCCGACCGGGATCTGCGACAGAAGCATGGCATTGCCGGGCTTCACGTCGGTCTTTTCGCCAGCGACAATGGTGTCGCCGACAGCCAGACGCTGCGGTGCGATAATGTAGGTCTGCTCACCGTCTTCGTACTTGACGAGGGCGATGAACGCGGTGCGGTTGGGGTCATATTCCAGACGCTCAACGGTTGCCGGCTGGTCCCACTTGCGACGCTTGAAATCGATGAAACGATAGCGCTGCTTGTGGCCACCGCCGATACCGCGGCTGGTCACGTGACCTTTGTTGTTACGACCACCGGTCTTGCTCTTACCTTCGGTAAGCGCCTTGACCGGCTTGCCCTTCCAGAGGGCGCTCTTGTCAACCAGAACGAGGCCACGACGGGCCGGGCTGGTCGGGTTATAGCTCTTGAGTGCCATGTTCTACCGCCCTCAGATCCCGCTGGTCACGTCGATCGACTGGCCTTCAGCCAGGGTCACAACGGCCTTCTTGACGTCGGTGCGCTTGTAGGGCTTGCCCTTCCAGCGCTTGGTCTTGCCCTTCTGGGTCAGGGTGTTCACACCCGTCACCTTCACGCCGAACAGAGCCTCGACCGCAGCCTTGATTTCAGGCTTGGTCGCGCGTTCGGCCACCTTGAAGACCACCGCGTTGTTCTCGGAGAGCAACGTGGTCTTTTCGGTGATGTGGGGCGCCACGATCACGTCATAATGACGCGTGTCGATGCTGTCCTTAGCCATTGAAACGGGCCTCCAGCTTCTCGACAGCGGCGCGGGTCAGCACCAGCGTGTCATGCTTCAGGATGTCGTAAACATTCGCGCCCACGGCGGGCAGAACGTTCACGCCGACGATGTTGCCTGCGGCGCGGGCGAAGTTCTCGTTCACCGCTTCGCCGTCAATCACCAGCACCTTGCCGGCATAGCCAGCCTTGGCGAGCGTTGCAGCCAGAGCCTTGGTCTTGGCTTCCGCCAGTTCCAGGTTCTCAACGACCACCAGACCGCTGTTGACCTTCGAGGACAGAGCGAGCTTGAGGCCGAGCGCACGGATCTTCTTGTTCAGCGACAGGCTGAAGTCACGGACGCGAGGACCATGAGCCTTACCACCGCCGATGAAGATCGGAGCCTTGCGGTCGCCATGACGGGCAGTACCGCCACCCTTCTGGTTGCCGAACTTCTTGCCGGTGCGGGCCACATCGCTGCGCTCGCGAGCGCCACGGGCGGTGCCGCGACGGTTTTCCAGCTGCCAGGTGACAACACGGTGCAGAATGTCAGCGCGCGGCTCGAGGCCGAACACCGCATCGTTCAGTTCGATTTCGCCAGCAGCGGCCGAACCGTCGAGGTTTTGCAGAGTTACCTTGACCACGACTTAGCCCTCCTGACCTTCGGCAGCTTCAACAGCCGGAGCAGCATCGACCACAGCCGACTTGATAGCGGCGGGGTACGGAGCGTCGGCATGACGAGCGACCTTGACCGAATCGCGAACGAGCAACCAGCCGTTCTTCGCGCCGGGCACCGAGCCCTTGACGAAGACCAGACCGCGCTCATCATCGGTGCGGACAACTTCGAGATTCTGTTGGGTGCGCTGACGATCACCCTGATGACCGGCCATCTTCTTGTTCTTGAAGACGCGGCCCGGATCCTGACGGTTACCCGTCGAACCATGCGCACGGTGAGAGATCGACACACCATGGGTGGCGCGCATACCGCCGAAGCCCCAGCGCTTCATAGCGCCCGAGAAGCCCTTACCCTGGGTGTGGCCGGTGATGTCAACCAGCTGGCCCGACACGAAGTGCGAGGCAGCGATGGTCGAACCGACCTCCAGCACGGCGTCATCGGCCACACGGAATTCGGCAACTTCCATCTTCAGCGGAACTTCAGCCTTGGCGAAGTGCTCGCGCTGCGGCTTGTTGACATTCTTTTGCTTGGCGGCGCCCGCACCCAGCTGCAGAGCGACATAACCGTCGCGCTCAGCGGTACGAACCGAAACCACCTGGCAGTCTTCCAGCGACAGAACAGTCACAGGAACGTGACGTCCATCTTCCTGGAAAAGGCGAGTCATCCCCACCTTCTTAGCGATCACGCCGGTGCGCATGACCTTTTACTCCTTACAGAGGCCTGCAGCGGACCATCCCCCACAGGCGTGTTCAACCCAATGTACGAAGCGGACCCCGTCCGGGTCGAGTGCCAAGCCATCTCAGGCTCGGCAAGACGGGGGACGCTGCCCGGAACAAGTGCCAATCCACAGATCAGCGAGACTTCCGGAGGTATCCCATTTCCCTTTGCAGACTTAGCTGCGCAGGCACCATTTCTGGCAAACAGCCGAATCAAAATCGGCCAGAGGTCGCGCCCTTAGCAGACGCAATCCCTTTATGCCAGCTTGATTTCAACGTTGACGCCTGCGGCGAGATCGAGCTTCATGAGCGCATCGACGGTCGCAGCGTTGGGCTGAACGATGTCCAGCAGACGCTTGTAGGTGCGAACTTCAAACTGCTCGCGCGACTTCTTGTCGATGTGGGGTCCGCGGTTAACGCAGAACTTCTCGATCTTGGTCGGCAGCGGAATGGGCCCGCGGATGAGTGCGCCCGTACGACGGGCGGTGTCGGCGATCTCGCCGGTGGCCTGATCCAGCACGCGATGATCGAATGCCTTCAGGCGAATGCGGATGTTTTGAGCTTCCATGTCCTGCTACCGATGAGAAAGAGCCAAAAAAGAAAGAGTGCCCTTCGCTGCTTAAGCAAAGGGCGCCCCTTGAAAACCGGAACCCGGAAGCGACGAATCACCTCCGGGCTGCGCGGCCTATATTACTTCGTGATCTTCGCGACAACCCCCGAACCGACGGTGCGGCCGCCTTCGCGGATAGCGAAGCGGAGACCTTCGTCCATGGCGATCGGCGCGATCAGTTCAACCTGAAGCTTCACGTTGTCGCCGGGCATCACCATTTCGGTGCCCTCGGGCAGCGTGACCGAGCCGGTCACGTCGGTGGTGCGGAAGTAGAACTGCGGACGATAGTTCGCGAAGAACGGCGTGTGACGGCCACCTTCGTCCTTCGACAGCACGTAAACTTCCGATTCGAAGTTGGTGTGCGGGGTGCAGGTGCCGGGCTTGGCCAGAACCTGACCGCGCTCAACGTCTTCACGCTTGATGCCGCGGCACAGAGCGCCGATGTTGTCGCCGGCTTCACCCTGGTCGAGCAGCTTGCGGAACATTTCCACGCCGGTCACGGTGGTCTTGGCGGTGGCCTTCAGACCAACGATTTCGACTTCTTCACCAACCTTGATGATGCCGGTTTCAACGCGGCCGGTCACAACCGTACCACGACCCGAAATCGAGAACACGTCTTCGACGGGCATCAGGAAGGGCTTGTCGGTCGGACGGGGGGGCTGCGGGATGTAGTTGTCGACAGCTTCCATCAGCTTGTAGATCGATTCCTTGCCGATGGCATCGTCACGACCTTCAAGAGCGGCCAGAGCCGAACCGGGGATCACGGGGATGTCGTCGCCAGGGAAGTCGTAGGACGACAGCAGCTCGCGGATTTCCAGCTCGACGAGCTCGAGGATTTCCTCGTCGTCAACCTGGTCGACCTTGTTCATGTACACGACCAGAGCCGGCACGCCGACCTGACGGGCGAGCAGGATGTGTTCGCGGGTCTGCGGCATCGGGCCGTCAGCAGCGTTCACCACCAGGATCGCGCCGTCCATCTGGGCAGCACCGGTGATCATGTTCTTCACATAGTCAGCGTGACCCGGGCAGTCGACGTGAGCGTAGTGACGGTTGGCGGTCTCGTATTCCACGTGAGCGGTCGAGATCGTGATGCCGCGTTCGCGCTCTTCGGGAGCCTTGTCGATGTTCGCGTAGTCCGTGAACGTCGCGCCGCCGGTTTCGGCCAGCACCTTGGTGATGGCAGCGGTCAGCGTGGTCTTGCCGTGGTCAACGTGACCGATGGTGCCGATGTTGCAGTGCGGCTTGGTCCGCTCAAACTTAGCCTTAGCCATGTTTCAAACCTTCTTTTCGTTCAAATGAGATTTCTGCACGAGACGGCACCTGCCAGACTCGCCTGAAATTCAGGCGCCGCCCCTAGCCTGATCTGTCGGTGCTGGCAAGCGCATGTTGCACGCCAGCCCCGACAGTATTCAACTTAACCTCAGGCCATCTTGGCCTTCAGCTCGGTGGCAACGTTCGCCGGCACTTCGTCATAGTGCGAGAACTGCATCGAGTACTGGGCGCGGCCCTGGGTAAACGAACGCAGCTGGTTCACGTAACCGAACATGTTGGCCAGCGGCACCATGGCCTCGACAACCTGTGCGTTGCCGCGGCTGTCGGTGCCCTGGATCTGACCACGGCGGCTGTTGATGTCGCCGATCACGTCGCCCATGAATTCCTCAGGGGTGACAACCTCGACCTTCATGATCGGTTCCAGCACCTTGATACCGGACTTCTGGGCCACTTCGCGCATAGCGCCGCGGGCACAGATTTCGAACGCCAGAGCCGACGAGTCAACGTCGTGGTAGGCGCCGTCATACAGCACGATTTCAAAGTCGATGATCGGGAAGCCGATGAGCGAGCCGGTAGCGGCCGTTTCACGGAAACCCTTTTCAATGGCGGGGATATATTCCTTGGGAATATTACCGCCCTTGATTTCGTCCTTGAAGGTGATGCCGCTGCCGCGTTCACCCGGCGAAACCTTGACCTTCACGCGACCGAACTGACCCGTACCACCCGACTGCTTCTTGTGGGTGAAGTCGATGTCGACCGGCTTGGCCAGATATTCGCGATAGGCCACCTGCGGAGCGCCGACGTTGGCTTCGACCTTGAACTCGCGACGCATACGGTCGACGATGATGTCCAGGTGAAGTTCGCCCATGCCCTTGATGATGGTCTGGCCCGATTCGTGATCGGTCGACACGCGGAACGAGGGATCTTCAGCCGACAGGCGATTGAGCGCAACGCCCATCTTTTCCTGGTCAGCCTTGGTCTTGGGTTCCACCGACAGTTCGATCACCGGCTCGGGGAATTCCATGCGTTCCAGCACGATCGGCTGACGTTCGGCGCACAGCGTATCACCGGTCGTCGTTTCCTTCATGCCGGCCAGAGCGATGATGTCGCCGGCAAAGGCTTCATCGATGTCCTTACGCTCGTTCGCATGCATTTCCAGCATACGACCGACCTTTTCCTTCTTGTCCTTCACCGAGTTCAGGTAGGTGCCCTTGGTGAGCGTACCCGAATAGATGCGGATGAAGGTGAGCGAGCCCACGAAGGGATCGTTCATGACCTTGAAGGCCAGAGCCGAGAACGGCGCGTCGTCGGCGGGGGGACGGCTATCCTTCTCGTCGCTGTCCATCTTGACGCCCTGGACGTCAGGAATGTCGAGCGGCGAAGGCAGATAGTCGACCACGGCGTCGAGCAGAGGCTGAACGCCCTTGTTCTTGAACGCCGAACCGCAGCAGACGGGAACGAACGACTGGTTCAGCGTGCCCTTGCGGATCAGCTTCTTGAGCGTGTCGACGTCGGGCTCGTTGCCTTCCAGATACGCTTCCATCGCATCATCGTCCTGCTCAACGGCAAGCTCAATGAGGTTGGCGCGGTATTCGGCGGCTTCGTCGGCCAGGTCGGCCGGGATTTCTTCGTAGAAGAATTCGGCGCCCAGCGATTCATCCTTCCAGATGATCGCGCGGTTGTGGACCAGATCGACCAGACCCTTCAGATCGGCTTCGAGACCGATCGGAATATACAGCACGGCCGGCTTCGCACCGAGGCGGTCGATGATCGACTGCACGCAGTACTTGAAGTTGGCGCCGGTGCGGTCCAACTTATTGATAAAGCACATCCGGGGAACGCCGTACTTGTCGGCCTGACGCCACACGGTTTCCGACTGCGGCTCCACGCCGGCAACGCCGTCGAAGCACGCAACCGCACCGTCGAGCACGCGCAGCGAACGTTCGACTTCGATGGTGAAGTCGACGTGGCCGGGGGTGTCGATGATGTTGATGCGGTGGTCGTTCCAGAAGCAGGTCGTCGCGGCCGACGTGATCGTGATGCCGCGTTCCTGTTCCTGTTCCATCCAGTCCATCGTCGCGGCGCCGTCATGGACTTCGCCGATCTTGTAGGACTTGCCGGTGTAATAAAGGATACGCTCGGTGGTGGTGGTCTTACCGGCGTCAATATGCGCCATAATACCGATGTTGCGGTATTTCTCGAGCGGATGGCTGCGTGCCATGGGGTTTTCCTTGGGTTCGGGAGGAGACAATCCCCGCCCTTAGGTTCGGAATAGTGACAAGCCTGTGACGGAGCCGCCAAAACGGCCCCGTCCCACACCCTTTACCAGCGATAGTGCGAGAAGGCGCGGTTCGCATCCGCCATGCGGTGCGTGTCTTCGCGCTTCTTGACCGCGCTGCCGCGGTTGTTCGCAGCGTCCAGCAGCTCGCCCGACAGGCGGGCCGACATGGTGGTTTCGCTGCGGTTGCGGGCGGCGGTGATCAGCCAGCGGATCGCCAGAGCCTGGGCGCGCTCGGGGCGCACTTCGACGGGGACCTGATAGGTCGCACCGCCGACGCGGCGGCTGCGGACTTCGATCTGGGGCTTCACATTGTTCAGCGCGTCATGGAACAGCTGAACCGGATCGGCCTTGGCGCGGGTCTGCATCGTGTTCAGCGCGCTGTACACGATCGATTCCGCAACCGACTTCTTGCCGTCAAGCATCAGGTTGTTCATGAACTTCGAAAGGACCTGATCGCCATGGACGGGATCAGGCAGGATTTCCCGCTTTTCGGGACGACGACGACGTGACATCGCTTGTATTCCTTAAATCTGTAAGACCGACGAGAAAGACCGTAAGGTCTTACTTCGGGCGCTTGGCGCCGTACTTCGAACGGCTCTGCTTGCGGTTCTTGACGCCCTGGGTATCCAGAACGCCGCGCAGCACGTGGTAACGCACGCCGGGAAGGTCGCGCACACGGCCGCCGCGGATCAGAGCCACCGAGTGCTCCTGAAGGTTGTGGCCTTCACCCGGGATGTACGAAATGACTTCGCGGCCGTTGGTCAGACGGATCTTGGCCACCTTGCGAAGAGCCGAGTTCGGCTTCTTCGGGGTCGTGGTGTACACGCGGGTGCAGACGCCGCGCTTCTGGGGGTTCTGCTCAAGAGCGGGAACCTTGCTCTTGGCCTTCTGCGGCTCGCGCCCGTGGCGGATCAGCTGGTTGATAGTAGGCATTGAATCTCTTCACCTTGTTTGCGTGACGGCGATACGCCGCCACAAAAGCGCCCTTCCGTGGCGCGCCCCGTGGGGTTTTGCGCCGCTTCCGGTGCGAACAAGCCAATTGGCCCGAAGGCCGCATGACCATCTGGCGCCCCATGCAAGGATGAAGGAAACGAACGCGTTCACGCGAATCATCCGGCACGATGCCAGATGCGCGCAAAGACGAACCGAAACGCTCCACCCCGCCCAAAGGCGCCGGGTTACTTTGACGGATAACACCAGAGTTTCAGCGAGATACCCCGCAAAACCCGGCACGCACCGGCAATGTTCAGCTCTCTTGTGCGAGGGACAGGACAAGCCCATCCCCGCAAGAATTGGCGCGCCCTACGCCTATTCGGCGCGCAGGTCAAGGATGGCGGGGTCGGGCCGGGTTCGAGGCCCGCCCCCTGCCCCGTTCAGGCCGATTTCGCCTTATGCGCGCGCAGCAGTTGGTCCAGTTCATCGATGCGCTGCCGCTCGGGCGTGCCTTTGGGCAGGCCCTTGAGCCGACACGTGGCCCACAGCTTCTTGCGCTCGGATTCCAGCGCTTTCAAATAAAGATCCGCCATGATGCCTCCATAATGTCGGCCCGCCTTTAGGGCATGGGGGCGGAGGCGGGTAGTGAATTATGGGGGTGGCGGGTTTTTGAAGGGGGTTAAGGTTTGCCTCCGGCGGGCTAAGGGCGGGGGCCCTTAGCAATCCCGTTAATGGATGGCGTATGGGCCGCTGGCGGGGTGTCTTGGGTTCTTGTTTGAAAGCCTGCGGCGCTTTTATCTTGCGCAATATTCGTAATTGCCGTTGCGGCATTGGGTGACCGCGTGGCGCCATGCGGCGAGGTCTTGTTCATACTGGCGGCGACTTTGTTGATAGGCCGCCGCGTCCCGCCGCGCATCACCGGCGGGGGTGTCATAGGCCGTTTCCTCATAATCCGAACGGGGAGCGTAGCGCCCCTGCCCCTGCCCTTGCGCGGCATTATAGGCCGCCCAATCCTTGGCATAGCCCGCATCGCGGCGGCGGACATATTCCAGTTGATTGCGGTTCAACCGCTGGATCTCCGCCCGATCCCGCGCCCGCGCCGCCGCGCTGCGCATCGCCGGATCACGCGGATCATCCGCCATCGCCACCTGGGGCGCGCAAACCGCCACCATCACCGCCAAACCCGCCAGATATGCCTTCATGTTCTTTTTCCCTGAAACCCGTTGGGCGTGGGAATATCTGGCGGGGCCGCTATGGAGCAAGCGGGATGCGGTGAGACGTTGAGCGGTTCGTCGCAATTGGGGGACGGAGAATAAATGAGGCATCACGGCAACCGAAGCGTTGCTGCTGGTCCAGCAACGTTGGAACAAGATAGGCAATGGCAAGCGCAAATGCTTGGACATCGACATAAATTATGCACGGTGGCGGTAGGCAAGGAATCTAAACTAGCATTCCCGCGCAAATGCCGGTAGCATTCAAACGATTAATATCTATCGCTGCACCATTGACTATCTCTTGGGAGGATTTGTGCCAAAGTTCACCGATGCAAATATAGCCCGCATGTTCGGTATTTCCGATGCCGAAAATGAAAATCCTGAGAGACTTAAAGAGTATTTCGTAAAAAACAAAGCTTATTAAAATCTTCAGAACGATTTAGCAATCCGTGTACTGGTTGGCCACAAAGGTAGTGGGAAAAGTGCCTTACTTAAAATGCTATACATCGAAGACGTTGAAGCAAGAAGACCAGCTATATGGCTTCAACCTGGAGATCTATTGACAGCTTTTGATCAACAGAAGGGCAGCTTCAACTCTTGGATTGAGGATTGGAAAGGAGCCTTACTGTCAGTTATCACAAATCAAGTAATGCAGGAAGTCCAGCCAGATTTTTTGCGAGAGACCCTTTCGCCAGCAATAAACACGGCGAACGCTGCCCTGAATTTCATAAAAAATAAAATAGATTCGCTAGTTACGGGCGGCTCAACGGCCATCCAGCAGGATGTCGTCGCCCTGTACATGAAAAATAACTTCATTCGCATCTATATTGACGATCTAGATCGAGGATGGGAAGCTAAACAAGACGATATCAAAAAAATCGCCACACTCCTAAACGCCATCAGAGACATATGCGGCTCTACAAATTCCTTACAATTTAGAGTAGCTCTCCGCACTGACGTCTACTACCTCGTCAGAACCTCAGATGAATCAACTGACAAAATTGAAGACAAGGTTGTTTGGCTATCATGGAGCAACCACGAAATACTTATTCTTTTTGCCAAGAGGATAGAGACATTTTTAGGAAACAACGTTAATGATGCAGAACTTTACTCAAAGAAGCAGCCAGAAATTGTCAAGTCATTCAGCCATGTAATGGAGCCTCGCTTTTCTGGGCAAGGAAAATGGAGTGATGCGCCAACTCATAGAGTATTAATGTCGCTGCAGCGCAAAAGGCCCCGAGATTTAGTAAAGCTACTTGGAGGTGCAGCTAAAGCTGCTTACCAAAACGATCACGAAATTATTACAACTTCAGATCTTCGTGGAACTTTTTCGACTTATTCGGCTGAGCGGCTTCAAGATATCGTAAACGAGTTCTCGTCGGAAATTCCTCAGCTTAAAAGACTTCTTCTCGCAATGAAGCCTAACGTAACAAAGCCACACAAAGGCCCTCGAAAAGCTTCTGAATCTTATCTATTTTCGCAGTCAGATCTCGACACAAAAGTAAGTAACATACTATCAAGCAATCCCGTAAAATTCACTAACAACTCCGTAGTTTCAGCAAGATCAATAGGCCAATTTTTATACAAAATTGATTTTGTTATAGCGAGAAAAGATTTGGAATCAGGTAAAGTAGATCGAAAATTTTTTGATCAAAGTAGATTCCTTTTTGATCAAAATCTCGATTTTGGTTATTCATGGGAAATACACCCTGCATACCGATGGGCTTTGCAGCCAGACAATCTAGATATCCTTTTTGATCAAATAAGCATTGACGAAGGGGACTAATCGAAGGTCTTAATTTTCTTTCAATTATGAAGCAGGGTAGGTCAAACCCTTATGCTTTGTAGACGGGTAATGGTAAATCTCGACAATATCTGTAATTCGAAACGTCAAACCTGGATATCGAATTTAGCCCATAAACCCCATACTGGGATTGCAAAGGGCCCCCGCCCTTTGCCCGCCGGAGGCCCCCTTCCCCCTTCAAACAAATCGCGCAGCGAATACCCCCGCCCCACACGCCACGCAAAAAGTTCCCATAATGTTCTGTCCTACACGTATCCCGGTTTGCTATTCATGACATCCCCCTGCGCTGGGGTGGGGGGTGCGATGGAGGCTTTATGGGCTGTACGTGTGGGGGCGGTGTGACGCGCGAGGTGGTGCATTGCGACAGCGTGCGGCCGAGCAAGAGGACGAGCCGGGTGGCGTTTCGGGGGGAGGCGCCGGTGGAGGGTGATCCTTTGCTGGGGTTTGCGCCGTATATTCACAAGGCTCCGCGGCGCAATTCGATCACGCCGGATCGGCAGCGGGCGTTTATTGCGGCGCTGGCGGCGAGCGGGATTGTGACGCAGGCGGCGCGCGCGATCGGGGCCAGTCTGGAGGCTTTGTACAAGATCCGCAATGCGCCGGGGGCGGAGGGGTTTGCCGCCGCGTGGGAGGAGGCGGTGGATCGCGGCATGGCGCGTTTGGAGGATTGCGCGCTGGAGCGGGCGATTGAGGGAGAGGAGCGGTTTATCATTCGGCGCGGTGAGGTGGTGGCGCGGTGGCGGCGGTATGACACGCCTTTGTTGATGTTTTTGCTGCGCAATCGGCGGCGGGGGCGGTTTGACGCTTATGGCTTGCGCGGGGGCGAAAGGCCGCTGAGCGCGGCGGAGGAGCGGGCGCGGGCGATTGAGGAGGAGCGCGAGGCCGAGGAGGTGCTGGAGAGCATCAACGCGAAGCTGGAGCGGATGCGCGAGCGCTGGATCGCGGCGCAGGCGGCGGAATGCGAGGATGATGGGGCCGAGGAGGAGGAGGTCGAACCGGAGGTGCCGCATGAGGATGTGGCCCCGGCGCAGGATGAGGCGGACGGGAAGCCCGGCATTCGCCATTTGCCCGATCTGCTGCGCGAGGGGGATGAGGCCTTGGGTTTGGCGCGGCGGCACCGCTATGCACGCGAGGAGGCGCGGTTGATACGGGCGCGCAGGAGGCCCGCGCCCTTCACGCTGGAGGAGGAGGTGGCGCGGCGGTTGATGGATGATCTGGACGATGGGCGGATCGGGCCAAGGGCGCGCGGCGAGGTGCCCGATTAGCGTTTCCCCCGCCCGATGCGGCGATGGCGACGGGCGCGGCGGGGATGGCGTTAGCGGTGGCGGTGGCGGGGGCGATGATGGGCGCGCTTTGCGGGCGATCCCAGATCATCGGCCAGATGACCGCCTGCCACAGGCTTTCGGGTTTGCGCGCCATGCCGGTGGGGGGGAAGCCGTCGGGCCGCCGATAGGTGCCGCAGATCACGTCGAAAATGGGAAAGATCCCGGCGAAATTCGTGTCATAATGTTCGGGCAGGCGCGAATGGTGGCGGCGGTGATAGGCCGGGCTGTTGAGCAGCCATGACCAGCGGCCAAAGTCGATGGGCGCGTCAAGGTGGGCAAACAGGTTCCACAGCGAGGCGATGCCATAGGCAAAGGCGATGGCGGGCGTGGGCGACAGGATCATCAGCACCACCGACCAGACCGTCATCTGTTTGACCAGTTGGTCGCCCCAGAAATGGCGCTGGGTGGTCAAGACCGCCATTTCGGGGTCGGAATGGTGCAGCGAATGCATGGCCCAGAGAAAGGGAATGCGGTGCTGGGCCAGGTGAAAGACAAATTCGGCCAGATCCTTGAGCAGCAGGAAGAGGAGAAATCCCTGCCAGAAGGGCAGGTGTGCGCCCTCGATCAGCGCCGGGCCGACCCAGCCGCGCAGCAGGGGCAGGATGGTCAGCGCTACGGTCAATTGCAGCGCCCAGATCTGAAGATTGCGCCACCAGTCGGTGCGCGGCCCTGCCCGCTCGACCAGCAGCAGGGCGGCGATGACCAGAAATTCCGGCACGAAACTGAGCAGCAGCGTCATGGGGACGGTCTAGCGGGGGGCGGTTAAGATGGTGTTGAACAGGCACTGGATTTGGCGGACGCGTGGCTCTATCGCTCTGATGCGATTATCGGTTTCCCCCGGATGAAAGGTTGCCCCCATGCTCGACACCCCGATGGCGATTGTCTGTGCGGTGCTGGCCGTGGTGGTGTCGGGCATGGCCAAGGGGGGCTTTGCGGGCCTGGGAGGGCTGGCGATGCCGATCATGGTGCTGGCCAATGCGCCGGTGGAAAGCGCGGCGGTGATGCTGCCGATCCTGATCGTGCAGGATGCGGTCAGCGTGTGGTCGTTCCGGCGGCATTGGTCGGGGGCGGTGCTCAAGGTGATGATGCCGGGGATGACCATCGGCGTGGCGCTGGGCTGGCTGTTTTCGCGCAGCGTGAGCGAGAAGGCGGTGTTGCTGGCCGTGGGGGTGGTGTCGCTGCTGTTCGGGGTCCAGCGCATGTGGAACGAGCGCGGGGGCAGGAGTGCCCTGCCCTCCAATTCACCGGGTTGGGTGGGCGTGCTGTTCGGCACGTTCTCCGGTTTTGTCAGCCATATCGCCCATGCGGGGGCGCCGCCGTTTCAGATGTATGTGTTGCCCAAGCGGTTGGAGCGCGATGTGCTGGTGGGTACGACGGCGATTGCCTTTGCCTATATGAACTGGATCAAGGTGCCCGCCTATATGGCGCTGGGGCAGTTCACGCGGGCCAATCTGGTGCATTCGGCCATGCTGATGCCGCTGGCGCTGCTCAGCACATGGGCGGGGGTCTGGGTGGTGCGGCGGGTGGATGCGGCGCGGTTTTATCGGATCATCTATGCGATGATGATCGTGGTGGGGCTGAAACTGATGTGGGACGGGATCGGTTGAATTAGCGCGGATGCCGTGAGGCCAGCGCGATCCCGGCAAGGTTCTGCTGACGCTTGATCCAGCGGATGCGCGCCGGAGGGCGATCTTTGACCAGCGCGGCGAAGGCGGCGGCATGGCCCTGTTGCCCCGCGCCGTCGCGCATCGCCCGGTTGGCGTGGTCGATCACCTCCATCGCATCGCCGATCAGTTCCACATTCTCCAGCCCCAGCGCCTGCGACAGCTTCACCGCCTCGATCAGCGCCAGCCATTCGGCGTCCTGATTGTTGCCATGGCCAAGGTCAAACCAGTGGACATGGCCCCGGACGACCACGGCGGCCTCGATAGGGCCGGGGTTGGGGCGGCAGCCGCCGTCGAAGAAGATCTTTATGCGGGAAGTGGTCAAGATACGCCTCCGTCAAAAATCCCTCTACCGCAAAACCACCACCTCCACCTCAGGCAACACCCCCGCCCCCGGTTGAACCGCCCAGTCTCGATGGGGCAGGATCGAGCCATCCCCCCGCCACGCCGCCACGCGGGCCGGATCGAGCAAGGCATAGACCCATTGCGCCGCGCCCTCCTCGCCCAGCGCCAGCACGCCATCAACGGGCATGTCGGCCCCTGCGGCAGGCTTGGCGTCGGGCGGCCCGTAAAGCCCCGCAGCGCCCCGGTTGACATCCACAGCGGGCGACCATGGCGCATCCCCCACGGTGGGCGATTGCAGGACAAAGCACTGGTTTTCCAGCGCGCGGGCCTGCGCGCCGATGCGCACGCGCCAATAGCCGTGAAGGCTGTCGGTGCAGGAGGGCGCAAGGATGATCTCGGCCCCGGCCTGCGCCAGCGCGCGGGCGATCAGCGGAAATTCACTGTCATAACAGATGGTGACGCCGATCCGCCCCAGCGCCGTGTCAAACAGGCGCAGCCCGCCGCCGATCGCCCCAGCGGGGAAAACGCTCCATTGCTCGGCCTCGAAACGGGTCATCATGATCTTGTCCTGATGGCTCATCGCGCCCGAAGGAGCGAAAAAGCGCGCGCGGTTGACGTAATGCCCGCCCCCCCTGCCCGCTACCCAACAGGGCGCGCTGGCCGCCAGAATATAGACGCCATGCGCCCGCGCCAACTCGCCATGCAGCGCGTCCACAAGGGGCAGCAGATCCGACACCGCGCCAAGGCTGGCATGCAGGTCCGATTTGCCAACCGGATCGAGCGCCGCCAGTTCCATCGCCCCATATTCGGGAAAGACCAGCAAACCCGCCCCCTGCCCCGCCGCCTCGCCCACCCACCGGCGCAGCTTGGCCTCATAGGCCGCCCAATCGGCCGGTTCATCAATCGGATATTGCGCGATGGCCGCCCAAAAAGGGGCGGAGGGGGTAGAAGCTGTCATCGCCCGAATGTGCGAAGGTGCAGCCGGGACAGCAAGCAAGAAAAACTTGGGCTGCGGTGGGGCAAAGGGTGCCTCCGGCGGGCAAAGGGACTTGTCCCTTTGCAATCCCGTTACTGTCTTCGTCGCGCCAAAATGGCGGCGGAGCGCTTGGACGGGATGTGTCGGGTTTTGAAGGCCGCTGCGCGGCGGAGAAAAACGGGAAAGTTAGGGGGAGCGGACAAAGCTGCAATCATAGCAACTAATTGAATTTACATTGCCGCTGAAGTTGTCGCCAAGCTGCATCTGCCTTTTTATCATCAGTGGCGTCCATGAACACCGACGAAAACCGCGCGTTACCATGCAGCGAAACTGTAAGAGTTGGGCGTGATCGCTTTCCATCTGCAAAAGAGCGGATGAACAAGCGTGTGACTCCACCTTCTGGGATATAACCCTTGTTTTCCTCAAGTTGGCCGAAACGGCTTAATACGTCCGCCGCGCATTTCTCCGAGGAATTCAGCGATATATTTGCAAACCCCTGCCATTTAGGAATTGAACGATTTCCACCTAGCAACAGCAAAATAATCGACGTTAAAGTCACCAAGGTGAAAGATCGGGCCGTCATAGCCCCATTTTATGCCTTCATCAGGCAGATAGCAATGTCCGCAACAGCACCGTCTCCTGAAAGGCGCTTTTCGTCGAAATATGGTGGAATGCGGACGAATTGCAGGTGGGAAAATGGCCGCAAACAGGTATGTTTTCCCCTCAAATGTTCAGCAAGGCTGCATTCCAATGAAGTTATGGGCATCTTCGGAGAGTTATTTCCCGCCGACGCTGGGCTTGAACGAGCACGCCAGTGCGTCGAGGCATATCTGAGCACTGCTCTTGCAAAATCTTCTGTGTCCAATGTCGACTTGACGCTGCGCTTTATTCCAATTGTGATGCCAATGGACATGCATGAACGCTACAATGAGCGATCCAAGGCACGAGTAAAACAGCGCATATACGACTGTGCCCCACATTTGGATTATGATGTGTTTGTATCAGGGACACTCGAGCAACAAGTGTGCGAGTACCTACGCGGAATTGCGATGTCCGCTCCACATCTACACAAGTTCGGCATAACGTTGAACCAAGTCCAAGAGTTCGAGCAGATTCTCAATTCCGCAACGGATCAAATACTGAACGTGCAATTGGATCGGGCGCAAAATTGACCTTTCTCTAATGTCCGAAAGTGGGGCGCTTCCCGCCATACAGGCAACGGCTATTTTAGCGCCGTGTCCCGGAAGGCGGGTTTGGATCGGAAAGACGAAAGGCCGACATC
Organism: Novosphingobium humi; assembly: GCF_028607105.1. Classification (GTDB taxonomy): domain Bacteria; phylum Pseudomonadota; class Alphaproteobacteria; order Sphingomonadales; family Sphingomonadaceae; genus Novosphingobium; species Novosphingobium humi. The sequence goes on from NZ_CP117417.1 coordinate 2,467,231, forward strand.
GCTCTCTGGCTGCGGATATGTCCACCCGGCCTTGCGTTGAAAAACTGTGGCTTTGAAAAGCCTGCGCTGCGGTGAAATAGAGCAATTGAGCGCCGCAGGCTTTCAAACCATCGCCCACCAACGCCAAGTCGCCCTTTGGGCACAACAAAACAGTAACGGGATTGCAATGGGATAAGTCCCTTTGCCCGCCGTATGCAATCCTATATTACTTCCCCATACCCCATCCATCTTGACGCCCCATAGTATCAATGAGACGCTTCCCTCCAAAACACAGGGGGGATACGATGGTGAAATCCATTCTGTTCTTTGCCGACGGCACATGGCAGGGCGCCGATGGCGGCAACCGTTCCAATGTGCTGGCCCTGTTTCAGGCGCTGGCGGGCGAGAATACGCTGGGCGGGCCGCGCGATGATGAGCAGGAGAAGGCCTTTCCCGGCTCTGCCGACACGCCGCCTTATGTCGCCAAATATATTCATGGCGTGGGCGACGGCGGCAATTGGTGGAGCAATCTGGTCGGCGGGGCCTTTGGCGCGGGGCTGATCTTTCGCGTGCTGCGCGGATATACGTTCATCAGCCGCCAGTATCAGCCGGGCGACCGGATCTATCTGATCGGGTTCAGCCGGGGCGCCTATACGGTGCGGGCGCTGGGCGGGCTGATTGCGCGGATGGGGCTGCTCGACTGGGCCGGTCTGGGGCTGGAAAATGTGGCCAACAATGCGCTGGGCCAGCGTTACGCCAGCGCGGCATGGCACAATTACATGGTGCTGCGAAAAGCCGAAGAGCCGCCCGCCGATCTGTTCGGCGCGTTGCAGATGATGATTGCCGAGGGCGACCAGCAGGCCCGCGACGCGCTCGAACTGACACCGCTCTATATTCCCGACGTGGCCATCGACACGATCGCCGTGTGGGACACCGTGGGGGCAATGGGCATTCCCAAGCCGATCCTGATGAGCAAGGCGCGCCACGATTATCTGAAATTCATCGACAACAAGCTGAGCGACAAGGTTCGCCATGGCCTGCATGCCGTGGCCATTGACGAGCGGCGTTGCGATTTCACCCCGACGCTCTGGGCGCCGCGCGACGGGGTGGTGCAATGCCTGTTTGCGGGCGCCCATGCCGATGTCGGGGGCGGCTATCCGGACCAGGGCGACAATGCCGCGCTTTCCACCATCGCGCTGCACTGGATGGCCGCGCAACTGGGCCTTGATGACGGCACGCGACCGGGCCTTCGCTTCACGCTGAACGCTTTGTCCGACCGCGCCCATCTGGGGCCGAGCCATCGCCCCTGGGATCTGCCCGCCTATTGGCTGCGCAAAAAGAGCGACCGCGAATTGCCGTGCAAGGATCCGGTGATGGACTGCACCCACCTGCCCTATGCCGATGCGGTCAAGATGCGTCTGGATCAGGAGGTTACGGTGATTTCGGATGGCTGGTTCGGGCGGCGGACCATCACCTATCGGCCCGCCCCCCTGACGGCGGGAGGCTATTTCAGCACGGCAAAATAGGGGCAATCCCGTGAGGTGAAAAATATCCGTTTTTAAGCATGAATCGGCATAGCTTTTAAACTGATCTATGCTTGCCTCGCTCTCCGCCCGCATCCTTTGCCTAGGCGCCCTTGTCATTGCGGCGCTGGCCTCTTTCGCGGCCATCCTTGTCGATTCCGCAGAGCAGGCGGGCAAAGCGGTGCAATGGGTCAATCATTCCTCGGCGGTGATCGAGCGCACCCAAATGGCATTGAGCCAATTGCGGTCGGCTGAATCCGGCTCGCGCGGCTATATTTTTACCCACGTGCCGTCTTTTGCCACCACCTCTGAAGAGGGCGCGACCAACGCCGACGAGAACATCAAGCGGGTCGTGACCATGACCCATGACAATCCGCCGCAATATGCCCGCGCGCAGGAACTGGCCAACCTGATCAGCCAGCGCGCAGCCATGCTGCGGCAATCGGTCGAGCAGGGCCGACGCGGCGATTTCCGCATCGCCCAGGCAAGGATCGCGGGCGACGAAGGGCGCGAACTGATGGATGCCATCACAGTGCGCGCCCGCAGCTTTCTGGACAATGAGCGCGCCCTGCAGGCCAGTCGCAGCGATGCGGTGAACGAGCGGCTGCGCTGGTCGGAAGGGCTGGCGCTGGGGGGCGCGGGGCTGGTGGCCTTGCTGGTGGCGATCGGATTCCTGCTGCTGATGCGCGGTATTAACCGCCCGCTGGCCGCCATGCGGCGGGTGATGACCGATATGGGCCAGGGGCGGCGTTCGGCACGGATCGTCGAGGCCATGGGATCGCGCGAATTCACCCATCTGGCGCAAAGCTATAATGACATGGCCGACCGGCTCGAGCGCGCGGTGGCCGATCAACTGTCGAGCGAGACGCAATTGCAGGAGGCCAATGCCGAATTGCAGCGCAACAGCGAAACCTTGCGCCAGCGCGGCGAGGTGATCGAAATGCTGGGCGGAATGGCGCACCGGATGCAGGCGGCCCGCACCGATGACGAACTGGCCCAGATCATCCGCGTCTTCGTACCGCGCGTGCTGCCCGGCATTGCCGGGGCGCTGTATGCCCATAACAATTCGCGCAACCTGTTGATCCCGATTGCCGGATGGGGCGGGGCAGAGACCGATGCCGAAGGTTTTGCCCCCGGCCAATGCTGGGCGCTGCGCCGGGGCCAGAGCCATTTTCTGCGCGAGGTGGGCAGCGACATCGTGTGCAGCCACACCAGCCCCGATGAAATATACCACTGCGAGCCCTTGCTGGCGGGCGGCGAAGTCATCGGCGTGCTCTATCTCCACGGCACGGTCGAGGAGGAAACACGCTTCCGCCTGACGGTTCTGGCCGAAAACATCGCTTCCGCGCTGGTCAACCACCGCCTTCAGCGTTCCTTGCGCGAACAGACCATCCGCGATCCGCTGACCGGTCTGTTCAACCGGCGCTACATGGAGGAAACGCTGACACTGGAAATCGCCCGCGCGACCCGCTCGGGCGTGCCGCTCAGCGTGGTCATGTGCGATATCGACCATTTCAAACGCTTCAATGACGAATTCGGCCATGATGCGGGCGATGCCGTGCTGCAGGCCGTGGCCGCGGAATTGAAGAAACAGTTCCGCAGCGGCGATGTCATCTGTCGTTTCGGCGGCGAGGAATTCACCATCATCGCCCCAGGCACCACCGCGACAGTCCTGCAGGACAGGGTGGAGCAGGTGCGCAACGCCGTGGGCGAAGTCAACGTGCGCCTCAAGGGCCGCACGCTTGGCCTCATCAGCATGTCCTTCGGCATCGCCAGCTGGTCCTCCGGCATGGATCCCAATGGCGAGGGCCTGATCCAGGCCGCCGACATCGCACTTTATCAGGCCAAGCGTGAAGGCCGCAACCGCGTGATCGTGAACGAAGCGGGGGAGTAATGGAGCGGGGTTTAAGGGGGATAAAGTTGCCTCCGGCGGGCGTTACTGATGCCTCCCGCGGGCAAAGGGCGGCGGCCCTTTGTAATCCCGTTACTGCCTTCGTCGCGCCAAAATGGCGACGGAGCGGATCGGCGGAACGGTGCGGGTTCTGAAAGCCGCTTCGCGGAGGGGAATGGCGGAAACGTTAGGGGAGCGGACGTGATCAAGTGTCTTCATCGCGGAGGAGTACACTGAGATTGTCACATGCACCGAGATGGAATGGGGCTCCGTCTGTCCGCCAAAACCGGCGTTCATCGGTGTGGGTGACGGTTAGGGCATCATTCGAATTCCAGGCAACCGAAGTTCTTGCATCACGGTAATGCGAGATTGCCGCGCAACCCGCTAAATACCAGTCGGGTAGCCATGATGCTCTTACCGTTACAACGATGTTTGGCACCCCACCGACGATCAGGCGCTCGACCTGTGCGGTGCGCTGTCCATCTGGCGAGCGTGCACTTGAAAGCACTGTCCTCTTCGAATCAAGAAAAACTGCGGGCCCCATACCCCAGAACGGGAAGGTGATTAGCAACACCAACCCACCGATTAAAAATTTCAAGATGATACGATTGCAACGTTTCATCCAGTCATGATGGCCATCAAAAGCAACGTCCGCAACAGCACCGTGTCCGGAACGTCTTCTTTTCTTCCCGCGCAGCGGCATATCAGCCATTCCTCCGGCCCCGACACAGCACCGGCCGTCTGACGCCGTCATTATCGGGATTGCAAAGGAGCGTATTTGCGGTCGCATTTCTCAAGAGAAATGCTCTGCGCCCTTTGCCCGCCGGAGGCGCCCTTTCCCATCCCCCCGAAACGCAAAAAGGGCGGCCCCGTGGGAGCCGCCCTCTCTGTTCGGTCGGAAGATCCGACCGGCGCATGTTGAAGTCTTACTTGACTTCGACGGTGCCGCCGGCTTCCTCGATCTTCTTCTTGATGTCTTCGGCTTCAGCCTTCGACACGCCTTCCTTGATCGCCTTGGGGGCGCCTTCGACCAGCGCCTTGGCTTCGGTCAGGCCCAGGTTGGTGATCGCGCGGACTTCCTTGATGACCTGGATCTTCTTGCCGCCGTCGCCGGTCAGGATGACGTCGAATTCGGTCTTTTCTTCAACCGCAGCAGCAGCTTCGCCGCCAGCGGCAGGAGCAGCAACGGCAACAGCGGCAGCAGCCGACACGCCCCAGGCTTCTTCCAGAGCCTTGGCGAGGTCAGCGGCTTCGAGGACGGTCAGAGCCGACAGTTCTTCAACGAGCTTGGCGATATCAGCCATGATAATTACTCCAATGTTGTTTACCGGGCGGCGGAGGCGCCAAACCCGGAAAAATAGGGTTCAAAAGTCTTACCTGCACAAAAGATGGACGGGCCGCGGCCCGGCGCAAATCTTACGCAGCGTCCTTGTCGGCATAGGCCTGGAACACGCGGGCCAGCTTGGCCGCCGGAGCGGTCGAGAGCTGAGCCAGCTTGGTGGCCGGGGCCTGAACAAGGCCGATAAGCTTGGCGCGCAGTTCGTCGAGCGAGGGCATCGAGGCCAGAGCCTTGACGCCATCGGCGTTCAGAACGACGCTACCCAGCGAACCGCCGACGATCTCGATCTTGTCGGTCGTCTTGGCGAATTCCACCACAGCCTTGGCAGCGGCAACCGGATCGACCGACCACGCAAGCGCGGTGGGGCCGGTCAGCAGGTCGCCGATACCTTCGTACGGGGTGTCCTGGGCAGCAAGCTTGGCAAGACGGTTCTTCGCAACCTTGTAGGTCGCGCCCGCTTCGCGGATCTTGCCGCGCAGCACAGTCGACTGTGCCACGGTGAGGCCGAGGTTGCGGGTGACAACCACCACGCCGACCTCGTTGAAGACCGCGTTGAGCTGGGCGACCGATTCGGCTTTCTGCGAACGATCCATGCCTTACTCCTTCACAAATGGCCCATCGGCAAAAGCCTCCGGGCCGGCTACTTTGTCCATGCAGGACGCGCCAAGGCGCATCCGCAGGGGCGGTTGGGTCCGTGACAAAGGGAAGGAGTTGCGGCAGGCCGCCCCAAAGGAGCATGGCCGATAAGCCGCGATAGGGGCGAAAACGCCCATAATCTCTTTTCCCCGTCTAGGCTGGAAATTAAGCGGGGCCAATTCCCCACACCAACTGTCTCGGACGGAAAAGCCTGCGGGCATGCCCGCTGACTTCCGGGGCGCCATTAGCAGATGGAGAAGCGGAGTCAAGCGCCCCTTTCCTAGCGAGTTGTTAACCATCGAGGCCGTAATCCTTGGCCCATCGGACGGGGACATCCCCCTCCCGCGCATAAGGCCATCCGCTTTGACCACGAACGCCGCCATTCCCGCCCCCGCCCAAGGCTCGCTCGATCGCGCCTTTGCCCGCGCCAATCCGCGCGTGCTGGACCGGATCGAACAGGGGCTGATCCTTGTGCTGTGGCTGGCGCTGGTCAACCGGGTGGCCCATTCGCTCAACGGCTATGCGCCGCTGGCGCTGATTTCCGAAACGGCGGTCATGGCCTTCACGCTGATCCGCCGCCCCACCGGCAACATCTCGCTGCGCCTCGGCGACTGGCTGCTGGCCATTGCCGCCACCGCCGCCCCGCTGATGATCCAGCCGGGGCTCGACATGTTTCCCAAGATCGCCCCCCTCGGCATCGCGCTGGTCCTGCTGGGCAACGTAGTGCAGGCGCTGGCCAAACTCTCGCTGCGCCGCAGCTTCGGCATCGCGCCCGCCAATCGCGGCGTCAAAAGCGACGGCCTCTACCGCTTCGTCCGCCACCCCATGTACGCAGGCTACCTTGCCGTCCACATCGGCATCATGATCCTCATGCCCAGCCTGCTCAATCTCGTCCTCTATACCATCGGCTGGTGGGCCCAGATCCTGCGGCTGCGCGCCGAAGAAGCCCTCCTGTCCCAAGACCCCGCCTATCAGGCCTTCATGGGCAAGGTCCGCTATCGGCTGGTGCCGGGGGTGTTTTGAGGGGTTTTGGCGGGTTTGGATGCCTCCGGCGGGGGCCTGCTGATGCCTCCGGCGGGCAAAGGGACTTGTCCCTTTGCAATCCCGTTAATGTCTTTGTTGCGCCAGAATGGCCGTAGGGCGTTTGGGCGGGATGTCGGGTTTTGAAAGCCGCTGCGCGGCGGGGAGATGGCGGGGAAGTTTGGGCAAGCGGACGTTGCTCTCTCGTTATATCAAATCAGATCACCTCTTATCTCGTGTAGAAGGTCCGCAACTTCTCCATTCGTAGATGCAATGAGGACATCACCGTTTTGGCCTCTGTAAATCAAATCTAAGCGCTCATTTTCATGGTTATGCACAATTGACCGCGAACCATCTAAGAGGCAATACACTCCAAATAGGGCCGTGGCCGCAGTCTGCACAATAACGTCGCGCACGGCCGATTTCCCAGCCTCATCAAGTTCATTGAACCATTTCGATAGCCGCATGCTATGTTCGGGTGGCTTACGGCCTGAGGGCTTATGCAACTGAGACAGCACATCATCGATGGCTGACCGCCCCGCTAAATGATCGACAAGATCAACAAATTCTGTCGCCTTCATGGGAAAGTTCCTTCAATCCCACATGGCATGATTACACAAGTTTGGGCAACCACCCTTTCCGACTATGTCTCCCAAAATCGCGCCTGCGACGTTCGCAACAGCACCGTGTCCGGAACGGCGCTTTTCGTCGAAAATGGTGGATAGCTGTCCTTCCGCGCTCTCATGTACGAAGGACGGCTATCGGCCCTCTCGCGTGACAGTCGCTGCGGCGGGAAAGTTAGGGGGAGCGGACGTATGGCGCGATGGAGTTGGTCTAAATCAACACCGAACAGCAATGTCATGATCGACACTAATTAGGCCATCTCGTCTTTTGGCGACGTGAATTTTCCGAATCTCTGGCTGGCGAAGGCGGCGCATCGGGCCTTCTCCGCCTGCATCATAATTTGAACGAAGTATTTTTACTGTCAGGATATCGCCAGACAAACTCCACACGCCATCTTCCATATCCCCACCATACCGGCCGTCGGGTAGAAAATCTGATATGAAATCAGACCGACAGGCCTCGGACTTTGTGTTGCCATGCAGCACTGCCCAGCGGCCAACGAGCTCACGCGGTGAAACTAACGCGGGCAGAACTCGGCTACGGCCCGGACTAAACAAGCCAAGCACAACAAAAGTGAACAATGAAAACTTGATGCCGCGGAAGTTCATCCGGAAATCGTAAAGCGCATCTCAAATGTCCGCAATAGCACCGCGTCCGGACCGCCTGCTTTTCTTCCCGCGAAGCGGCATAACAGCCATTCCCCCCCACCCCCAAACGCAACACCGGCCCTCCCACGCCCCATTGTCGGGATTGCAAAGGGCCCCCGCCCTTTGCCCGCCGGAGGCACCCTTACCTTTTAACACCCCCCTTGCGCGCCGCACGGACCGCCCGCAGCGAGACCCCCGCCTCCACCCCCGGATGGAGGAACTTGGGCCGCCAGACCCGCTGGGAGAGGTAGATGCCGTTGTGGCCGGAGCAGGCATAGGCGGCATAGCAGGCAAGCGCGATGGGCAGGATCGGCCCCGGCCCGAAGAGTTCGAGGCCCATGAGGATGCAGGCGAGCGGGGTGTTGGCGGCGCCGGCAAAGACCGCGACGAAGCCGAGGCCCGCAAAGAGATCGACCGGCCCGCCCAGCACGCCCGATAGCGCATTGCCCAGCCCCGCGCCGATGAAGAACAGGGGCGTGACCTCGCCGCCCTTGAAGCCGCTGGACAGGGTGATGGTGGTAAAGAGCATTTTGAGCGCCCAGCTCCAGCCGTCGACCGGGCCGGTGAAGAAGCCGGGGATCGTGGGCGCGTGGGGGTCGGCCGACCATACGCCAAGGCCCAGATAGGCCCGCGTACCCAGCGCATAGGTCAGCGCGATCAGCACCAGAGCGCCGATGAAGGGCCGCGCCGGGCCATAGGGCACCCTCGCCTTGAACCACCCGCCCAGCCCATGATTGGCCTCGGCAAAGGCGAGGCTGACAAGGCCGCAGAGCGCGCCTGCGATGATGGCCTTGATCAGCAGCAGCCCATCCCAGCCCCCGGCATAATGGATCGCGTAGGGCGTATGGTGGATGCCCCATGCCTGACAGGCCCAGTCGCCCGCATAGCCCGCAATCACGCAGGCCAGCAGGCCCGGCAGATGGACCCTCCCGATGGCCAGCACCTCAAGCGCAAAGACCGCGCCCGCCAGAGGCGTGCCGAACACCGCGCCAAAGCCCGCCGCGATCCCGGCCTTGAGCAGGATCTGGACCCCGGCCTCGTCCAGCCGTGCGATCCGCGCCGCCGCGCTGGCGATGCTGCCGCCCAGTTGCACCGCCGTGCCCTCGCGCCCGGCCGAACCGCCGAAAAGATGCGTGGCCACCGTGCCGATGAACACCAGCGGCGCCATGCGCAAAGGCACCCCGCCGCCCGGCTCGTGGATTTCATCAAGGATCAGATTGTTGCCGCCTTCGACGCTTTGTCCGACGCGGTGATAGAGCCAGCCGATCCCCGCCCCGCCCGGCGGCAGCAGAAACAGCAGCCAGGGATGGTCGAAACGCGCCCGCGTGACGGCATCAAGGCTCCACAGGAATGCGGCGCAGAGCGTGCCGACCACGCAGGCCATCGCCAGCAGGACCGGCAGCAGAACGATCAGACGGGAGAAGATAGCGCGCATAATTCCACCTTGTTGCCAAACCAGCGAAAGGTAGGAATCATCAGCCCGAAACCGGGCGGTTCGGCCCAAAGGCCCGGCGGAAATCCATCGCCTTGGGCGCGGCTTTGGCCCAAACGCGGCCCTGCGTCAAGATGAGGCGTCAGGGCCGCGCCGCCGGCGCCCCGCTTCAGCGCCCCCTTTAACGCATCGCCTTGACGTCCTCGGCTTTGACCGTGCCCTTGAACCTGTTGCCGAAATGGCTGCGCACATAATTGACCACATCGGCCACCTGTTGGTCGGTCAGCATCGCGCCGATGGGCGGCATGCCGTTCAGCCCCTTGACCACCACCATCGCCGGATAGGCGCCAATCGCCAGTTTGGGATTGCCCGCCAGCGCAGGGTAACGCCCCGCGCCCTCGGCCCCCTTGGCGTCCGGCATATGACAGGCGGCGCAGACGCGGGTGAAGATCTGCTCGCCGGTGGCCGGACCCAGCATGCGCGCGCCAAAGGCCGCATCGCCCGCCGAAGCAGCAGCCGCGGGGCGGGCGGGGGCCTGAGCCTGTGCGACCGACGACGCCCCGATCAGGGCCATGCTCAAGATCAGTTTCTTCATGTGTCTCACCCCGCGATAACCCGTTGATGCAGCCGCGTGATCGCGTCGATTGCCGAGGTGATACCCCCCTCCTGCCAGCCGCCGTAATAGGAGGCATGTTCGCCCGCCAGCAGGATGCGCCCGTCAAACTTGCACAGGTTCTTGTAATGCTCGGCGCGCGTTTGCTCGGTCCACGAACCGAAACAGCCCAGCGTGAAGGGCACCCGGTGCCATGCCACCGACACGCCGTTCATGAACTCGCCCCTGTATTGCGGGTGGATCTGCGAACCCCATTCGAGCACCTTTTCGACGCGCTGCGCCGGGGTGCTGGCGGTCAGCTCATAGCCCGCCGCCCCGCCGACATAGCAGCCCAGAAGCACGCCCGGCCCCTTGTCGCCATAGCGGGTGGAAGGATAGGAGATCTGGCTCATCGGCAGGTCGGTATAGGTGATGCCGCCATAGATCTGGTCGTCCTGCTCCCAGAAGCGACGCTTGAATTCCAGACCTACCTTGACGCTGGTGCTGTAGGGCACGGCGCGGATCGCGGCGTCCAGTTCAGGGCTGACATTCATCTCGATCTGGGCCAACACCGGCAGGGGGATCGTGCAGAGGCAATAATCCGCCGCCGCCTTCATCACCGCGCCGCTTTTCGTGTCCTTGTAGGTGACGGTGACGCCCCGTTCATCCTGATGGATCGCGGTCACCTTGCTGTTCTTGCGCACCATATGGCCCACGGCGCGCTCGAAACCCTTGGCCACCTGCCCCATGCCGCCCACCGGCTGGAAGATGGTGGAGAGGTGATCCCATTGCAGATTACCGCCGATGGAGCGCCAGAGGCCCGAACGCAGCAGCGTCTGGACATCAATCGGATCGGAGGGTTCGGGAACGGCCGAAAGGCCCCCACCCGGCTCCTTGTCATAGCCGCGCCGCCCGCTGCTGGCCGCGCCTTTCACATAGCGCATGTTGCGATCGAGCGCCCCCCATGAACGCAGCGCCTCGAGCAGGATCTCGCCATCTTCCTTGCTGACGGTCTGGGCCAAGGCCCCGGCATTGACCGATTTGGCCAGCAATTCGCCGACATGGCCGTAAAAGTCCGCCTGAATATGGCGATAGCGCTGAGGCTTTCCGCCAAATGCCTTGGTGTTGTGGACATAGGCGTTGTAATTGACCTGCATGAAGGGTTCGAGCGCGACGCCCAGTTCATGGCAGTAATGGATCAACCCATGGTGGTGCCATGGAATGCGCCAGGGGCCGGGGTTGATGTAATTGCCCGGCGCGAACTGGCAGGTCTGCGTCGCACCGCCCAGTTCGGTATAGGTGTCGCCGCCCTGCAAGGTCCATGAACGCCCGCCCACGCGGTCATTATATTCCAGCACCTGCACCTTGTAGCCTGCGCGCGACAGTTCGAGCGCGGCGGTCATCCCCGCCACGCCCGCGCCAAGGATCAGCACGCTTGCGCCCTTGTTGTCGCCCTCCAGTTTGGGCGGGCCTTGGAAATTGGACGCCTTGGCCTGATCCATGCTGGACATGGCCATATACATCGCCGAAGCGCCCGCCGCCGTGCCGATCATCGAGAGCAGATCGCGCTTGGTCATGGGCATAATGGGTTCGTTCATCGCGGCGCCCCCTTATGCCGCCAGAGCGCGCTGGTGCAGGCGCGTGATCGCGTCCAGCGAGGAGAGCAGCGCGCCCTCCATCCAGCAGCCGTAATAGGAGGCATGTTCGCCCGCCAGAACGATGCGCCCGTCCATCGAGACGAGGTTCTGGTAATGGGTCGCGCGGCTCTCCTCGGTCCACATGCCGCAACAGCCGAGGATCCACGGCATCCGGCTCCACGCCACCGAGGCGCCGTTCATGAATTCGCGGCGATATTCTTCGGGGTGGAACACGGACCCTTGCGCCAACGCGGCCTCTATCCGCTTTTCCGGCGTCATGCCCGCCAGCATGTATCCGCCCGCGCCATTGGCGAACGCGCCCAGCAGCACGGCGGGCTTGTCCTTGAAGAAGTCGAAATTGGGATAGGAAATCAGCCCGATCGCCTGATCGGTGAAGCTGTGGCCGCCATAGATCGAATATTTCTCTTCCCAGAAGCGGCTCTTCATTTCCAGACCGATCTTGACCTGACCGCTGTAGGGAATGGCCTTGATCGCGGCCTTTTTGGCGTCCGACACCTGAATGTCCAATTGGGCAAGGATCGTAGCGGGCAAGGTGCAGACCATATAATCCGCCGTCGCCACGCCCGTCTTGCCCGTCACCGTGTCGGTCCAAGTGGCGGCGACGCCCTTGTCGTCCTGCTTAATGGCCGTGACCTTGGTGTTCAGGCGGACCAGCTTGGCGATCTGCTTGTAGAAACCTTTGCCGATCATATCCATGCCGCCCTTGGGCTGGAACATGGTGGTCTGCATCACATAGTTGAAATAGAAGCTCATCTGCGTCCAGACATGGCTGGAGAGCACATCGGACAGGCTGTTGATCTTGGACGGCGTGGGCGCGCCATTGACCCCGCCGCCCGGCGCGCGGTCATAGCCGCGGCGGCTGGAGACATGCAGGTCGCTGGTAAATTTGAGATCGCCGTCGAGCGCCCCCCATTCCCGCAAGGCCGCGATCAGCTTTTCCTTGTCCTCCTTGCTGACCGCGCTGTCCAAGGCCCCGGCGTTGAGCGATTTGCCCAAGAGTTCGGAGACATGGCCGGTGAAATCAACGGCAAGTTCCTTATACCGCTGCGGCTTGCCGCCAAAGGCATCCTTGCGGTGAACCATGGCATTGTGGTTGAGCTGGATGAAAGGCTCCAGTTCCACGCCAAACGCCTTGCAGTAATGCAGCAGCGTGCGGTGGTGATGCGGGATGCGCCACGGGCCGGGGTTGAGGTAATTGCCCGGCTGATAGGCGACATTCTGCGTCGCGCCGCCCACCTCGACGATCTTGTCGCCGCCGCGCACCGAATAATTGCGGCCGCCGGGCCGGTCCTGATATTCCAGAACCTGAACCTTATAGCCCGCCTTGGTCAGCTCATAGGCCGCCAGCATGCCCGCCAGCCCCGCGCCCAGCACCAGCACGCTGGCCCCGGCGCGCGCACCCGACAGCGCGGGCGGGCCGGAAAACTGCGTTTCGGCCGCATGGCCCAGCGCCGTCATCGCCTGATACATGGCAAGGCCGCCGCCTGCGCGGCCGATCATGGAGAGCAGGTCGCGGCGGGTCTGGGGCGAAAGATCGCTGATCATGATGCGTCCTCTTTGTGCGAAAATGGCAGGCGCCTGGGCCGCCGGATTATTGCCCGCAGGCGTTGAGACAGTCGCGCTTGGGCGCAGGGCCGGTGGCCACACGCTTCACATCGGCAACGGTCACGATGTCGTGGTAATCGTTGAAATGGCCGCGCACGTAATTGACGACAGCCGCCATCTGTTCAGGCGTCAGGATCTCGGTGAACCACGGCATCCCGCCGCGTCCTTTCAGCAGCAGCGTGATGGCATAATCCTTGTCCGCCAGTTTGGGATTGCCCGCCAGCGCCGGGATCGCGGCGCCCGCGCCGCCCCCACCCTTGGCGTCGGCCATATGGCAGGCCTGACAGATTTCCTCGTAAACCTGCCTGCCCTCGGTCGAGATCTGGACATTGGTGGTGCCGCCCGCGGTATCCTGCGCGCCCGCCGGGGCAAAGCCCGCCACGCCCAGCGGCAGACATGCCGCCAGCGCCAAAAGCCCCCGGATTTTCGTCCGACGGCGTTTTGTTGCCCCCGACGCCCTGTTTACAGCGTCATCATTCGCGGCCCCCGCCGCCCCATCCTGTTTCCAAGCGCCCATGGCCGCGAATGTGCCATTTTCCGCGCCGCCTCCTATGCCGCTTATTGCGTATGGCAATAAGCGGCCCGTCCATGTTGATTAGGGCCTAACCTTGGGCCTGCGACAGCACCAGCCGCATGGCCTCGATCGCCCGCTGGCGCTCGGCCTGCCCCTTGATATGGCTCAGTTCATCCTTCAGCGTGGCGGCAAAGGCGGCATAGTCATTCTGCCAGTCATGGCCCATCGCCTGCTGAATATCGGTGCGCCCGGTGGTCAGCCGTTTGGCCGGGGCGCCGGGCGCCAGCCCATAGGTTTCGCCCAGCGCCGGGCGGATGATCGAAAGGCCCGCATCCTCCTGCTGCATCAGCGCGGCCAGCGCCTCGATCCCTTCCGGCTCGCCATGCGAGAGGATCAGGCTGCCCCAGACGGGCTTGCGCGCGCGGATCCATGCGGCCAATTCGCTCTGGTCGGCATGGGCCGAATAGGTGTCGATGCGGCGGATGCGGGCATGGACCGACACCTCATTGCCCGAAATGCGCACGCGCGGCGCGCCTTCCAAAATGACCCGGCCCAGCGATCCGGCCGCCTGAAAGCCCACGAACAGCACCGTGGATTCGCGGCGGCACAGATTGTGTTTGAGATGGTGGCGGATGCGCCCCGCCTCGCACATGCCGCTGGCCGCCATGATGATCGCCCCCGAAATCGTGTTCAAGCGCATCGAATCGGCCGGGTCCTCGACATAATGGACCGAGGGGTGGCGGGCGATGTCGATGCCGTCGAGGTCTTCGAGTTCATCAGCATGGGCGGCAAAGACGCGGGTGGCACGGCTGGCCAGCGGGCTGTCGACAAAGACCGGCACGCCGGGAATGCGGTTGGCCTGCGCCAGATGGATGATGTCGATCAGCAGTTCCTGCGTGCGCTCCAGCGCAAAGACCGGGATCACCAGATTGCCGCCGCGCACCAGAGCCGCCTTGATTTCCGCCTCCAGCGCATCGCGGCGCTGGGCGATGGTGATATGGTCGCGCGTGCGATTGCCATAGGTGCTTTCGCAGACCACATAATCAAGATCGCAAGGCCCTTGCGCATCGGGCTGCAATTCCTTGTTTTCCGGGCCGATATCGCCCGAACAGAGCAGGCGTACGCCCGCCGCCTCGATTTCGGCCGAGGCGCTGCCCAGAATATGCCCCGCAGGCCACAGGCGGGCGCGAAAACCGGGGGCCGGTTCAAACCATGTGTCCAAAGGCACAGGCCGCGCCGCGCGCCATGCCGCCAACCCGTCGCGCTCGGTATAGAGCGGTTCGAAATGGGCCGCGCCGCGCCGGTCGGGGCGGCGGTTGCGGCGGGTGGCGTCGCCTTCCTGAATGCGCCCGGCATCGGCCAGCATATATTCGAGCAGGTCGGCCGTGGGCCGCGTGCACCAGATCGGCCCCTGCCACCCCATCGCCATCAGCCGGGGCAACAGTCCGCAATGGTCGATATGCGCATGGGTCAGCACCACGGCGGCAATATCGGAAGGATCAAAACCCAATTGCCCGTGGTTAAGCGTTTCGAGCGTCCGGCTGCCCTGAAACAGCCCGCAATCGACAAGGATGTGCTTGCCCCCCTCTCCACGCGCCAGTTCCATGCAGGAGCCGGTCACGGTCTGGGCCGCGCCGTGAAAGGTGATCGAAAGCGGGGGCTGCGCTGTCATATGTCATCCTCGGTTATGTTTTGCCAAAAGGTTAGGCGCGAGGGACGCGCCCGGCAAGCCGGGATGTGGCGGCAGATCTAAGGCGATGTCTTTGCGCTGGATCTAAAGTCGGGCCTCTGTCGTAATGTGGAGTTATAGCGATATTGAGGGAAAGGTGCCTCCGGCGGGCAAAGGGACTCGGTCCCTTTGCAATCCCATTATGGGGTGGTGCTTTACCGGGCAGAACGCGCTTTTCCGCGAAGCGGTTTAATAGCCTGCGGCGCGGCCACCTCCCCCAACGTCGAACCCATGGCGCAACACGGACAGTATCGGGATTGCAAAGGGCCCCCGCCCTTTGCCCGCCGGAGGCAAAACTCCCTATCCCATCACAACCAGACCTTTATCCCCAACACCACACCAGCAGACGATGCCGATTTCCCCTCGGCGCGAACATAATCGGCGGTGCGGCCAAGGGATGAGGTCCACAGCACGCCGACATAGGGCGCGAATTGGCGTGTGAATTCATAGCGCAACCGCGCACCGACTTCGATGCTGGTCAGCCCGCTGCCCAGTTCGCGGTCGCGCTGATCCTGCACCGAAAAGTTCACTTCGCCGCGCGGCTGGAGGACGAGGCGGCGGGTGATGCGTTCATCGACGGCGGCCTCGATGCGGCCCGTCAGTTCGCCGCGCTGCGAGAGGAACAGTGCGCCCTGAATGTCGAAGCGATAAGGCGAGAGGCCGTCGATGGCCAGCATCGCATGGGTGCGCTGGGGTCCGGGGCCGAAATCCTGACGCACCCCCCCGCGCAGGTTCCACCATGGGCCGAGCGCGCGGGCATAAAGCGCCTGCACCTCGCCCTCCTTGAAGCGGCCCTTTTCGGCGCCCCTGTCCCCGCTACTGCCGAAATCCCCCTCGCCGCGCGTGGCGACGACGAAGCGGTTGACGTTGCCCGTCCATGCCTCGCCCTCGAAATGATAGCCCTTGTCCGCTCCGGTCACGCGCACTTCGGCCAGATCGGCGCGGATCTGGCTGTAGGTCAGGTTGCCATGCCCGTTCATCATCACCGCTTCGGCCCGCGCCATGGCGGCGGGGTCGTAATAGCGGTCGGCCAGCCGGTCATGCGCGGGCGCGGGCGCAGGCGCGCTGCCGGGGCTTTGGTCGGTGCCGGTCTCCTGCGCGTGCAGGCCAGTTGCAAACAGGGGCATGGCGGAAAGCGCGAGCGCGAGGCTCAGAAAATACCGCATCTTCATGCCCCCCGCACCTTGACCACGCGCATCATCCCCATCGCCATATGCAGGAACAGATGGCAATGCATCGGCCAGTCGCCCTCGATCGCGGTCACGTCGAAGCTCACCTTTCCTCCGGGCTGGACAATGACGGTATGTTTGCGCGGGGAACGGTCGCCATGGCCGGTCACCAGTTCGAAAATATGGCCGTGCAGATGGATCGGATGGCCCATCATCGTGTCGTTGATCAGCGTGATGCGCAGCCGCTCGCCGGTCGTCCATGTGACCGGATGATGCGCCTCGCTCATCGTCACGCCGTCAAAGGACCAGAGATAGCGATCCATCGATCCGGTCAGATGCATCTCGATCTCGCGCTGGGGGGCGCGGGGGTCGGGGTTCTGCTCGGGCGCGACCAGATCGCGATAGGTCAGCACGCGGTGGCCGATTTTATCCAGACCCAGCCCCGGATCACCGGTGCGGTCCACCGGCATGGGCGCGATCATATCCACCCCCGGCCCCAATTTGACATCGGGCGCATTGGCCTGACTGCGCATCGACATGTCCATGCCGCCCCCACCATGCGACATGTCCATGTCCATCCCCATGTCGCGCATGGTCAGCCGAACCGGCGCGCGCAGAGGCGGCACGGGCGCGGCGAGGCCCGGGCGCGGGGTCAGCGTGGCCCGCGCCATGCCCGAACGGTCCATCGCCTCGGCGGCCACCGTATAGGCGCGATCCTGCGGGGTGATGAGCACGTCATAGGTCTCGCCCGGCCCCATCTGGAATTCATCGACCTCCACCGGCACGATGGGCTGGCCATCGGCGGCGATCACCTTCATCGCCAGATCGGGGATGCGGACGTTGAAAAACGTCATGCTGCCCGCATTGATGAAGCGCAGGCGGGTGGGCGCGCCGGGCGTGATCGGGGCGGTGAAATTATCGGCCATGCCGCGCCCGTTGATGAGGTATCGGAACACCTTGCCCGTCACGTCGGAAATATCGGCCGGGTCCATCCGCATCCTGGCAAATTCAAGGCGGGTCTTCAGCGGCTGATCCTTGCCTGCGATCAATCCGGCCAGCGTTTGCGGATAGCGCGCATAATGGCCCGGATCGACCTTCAGCTTGCGCAGGATGCCGGCCGGATGAACATAGCTGTGGTCGGACAGGACCATGACGTGATCATGCGCGGGGGGCGCGGGATCGGCCTGTGCAGGTTCGATCACAATCGAGCCATAGCAGCCCATCATCTCCTGAAGCCCCGAATGGCTGTGATACCAATAGGTGCCGTGCTGGGTAATGGTGAATTCATAGGTGAAGCGGCCCAGCGCCGGGATGCCCGGAAAAGACACGCCCGGCACGCCGTCCATCTGAAACGGCAATTCCAGCCCGTGCCAGTGGATCGAGCTGTCCTCGTTCAGTTCGTTGATGACCGTGATGCGCAGCTTCTGCCCCTGACGCAGGCGCAGGGTCGGACCGGGGACGCCGCCGTTGATCGCCACCGCGCGCGCGGGGCGGCCATCGACCTGAATGATCGTCTGGCCAATGGTCAGGGTGATCTCCTCACCCGCCAGTTCGCGCGCGCCCGGCATGGACGCCGCATGCGCCGTGGAGGCAAAACCGGCCCAGAGCGTGGTCAGAGCGGCGGCGCCCTGCAACAACTGTCGGCGGTGAAACTGGATAGCGGGCATCGGCGGATCATTCCTGCGCAAAGGGATTTACCCTTCATACGCAGCCTTTGGCCCCGCCCCTCGCATGGAGCGATATTTTTTTCCCGCCGCGATCTGCCCTATCCCGCGCCGTCCGCATGGCGCCGGGCCTGCGCGCAACCCCCGTTCCGTTCTCAGCCACCGCCCAGCAGGCTGTCGCGCAGCGCCCGGATATTGGGGGCGTGCCGGGCCGATGGTCTGGTCAGCACCCGAATGCCGATGGGAGGAATGGGGCAAAGCAAGTCAAGCCTGACCAGACCTTGCGCCTCCTCGTCCACTGTGTCCTCGAACAGGCAGACCCATGCCGGCCCGCGCCGCACATTGTTGAACAGCAACGGCAGGGCATCGGTCTCCATCAGGATCTTCTCCGCCCTTGCGCCGATCATCGCCAGCGCCTGATCGCAAAGCCCGCGCTGGGCATGGGCGTATCAGGCGCGCATGTGGCCATCACGCTGTTTGGGGTGATCTTCTATCCGCAGCGCCTGCTCTCCAGCTATATCGGCGTGTTGATCGCGGTGACGCGCATCGGGGCGATTGCCGGGCCTTTGGCCGGGGGATGGCTGCTGGGCGTGGACAGCGGCGTCGGCTCGTTTCTGAGCGGCACGATGCTGGGGGTGGGCCTGTGCCTGCTGTGGGTTCTGGCCATTGCGCATTTCGGCCAAAGGCGGGAGGAAAATCAGCCCGCCCCCCTGCCCGCCTGAACCGCCAACAGGCGAATGGTGGCGAACAGTTCACGCTGCGCTTGCGGGTCGAGCGGGGCCAGCATCTCCTCATCGGCCCTGCGCAGCGCGTCAAGCATGGCATCCAGCACTTCACTCCCCGCCGCCGTCAGGGTCAGGGCATGGGCGCGCGGATCGGCGGCAGGCTCGCGCGAGACAAGCCCAAGGGCTTCAAGCGCATTGACCATTTTCATCGCGCTGGCCCGGTTGATCGAGAGCGCTTCGCCCAGCGCCGTTTGCGTGCAACCCGTATGCGCGGCAATCACCAGCAGCGCCGTGACCCGCGCGGGCGTCATGCCAAAGGCCTCCAGCGCCAGACGGGCGCGGCGATCCGCCTCCAGATGCAGCAGGCGCAGTTGATAGCCGAATGAATTTTCCAGATCCTGCATCCCGTTCCCGACCTTTCGCGCCCCAACGCATCCCTTGGGCCAAGATCGCCCCCAAAGATCACCCATTGCGCCAATTGTATCCTTAGCATACATTATCCCGGTCAGCCGCACAATCGCTCCGCGCGGGGCGCAGAATCAAAAAGCGGGCAATGGAGAGACCCCATGGACAAGACCTTCAAACTTCTGATCAACGGCCGACAGGTCGCGGGCGCCGCCACATTCGACGTGCTCAATCCCGCCACCGAGGAAGTGGTCGCCGTCTGCCCCAAGGCCGACCGCGCCCAGCTTGACGAGGCGGTGGCCGCGGCCAAGGCGGCCTTTCCGGCATGGTCGGCGCGCAGCTATGAGGATCGTGCGGCCTATGTCCTGCGGCTGGCCGATGCGCTGATGGAGCGCAAGGATGAATTCGCCCGCCTGTTGACCGCCGAACAGGGCAAGCCCCTGCATCAGGCCGAATATGAGATCATCGGCTCGACCTTTGTCCTGCGTGCCTTTGCCGACATGCGCGCGCCCGAAAAGATCATGCGTCAGGATGGCGGCAACACCGTGATCGAGCATCGCACCCCGCTGGGCGTGGTGGCGGCGATCACGCCCTGGAATTTCCCCGTCATCCTGCTGATGAACAAGCTGGGCCCCTGTCTGGTCACCGGCAATTGCATGGTGGCCAAGCCCGCGCCCACCACGCCGCTCACCACCCTGCTCTTTGCCGAACTGGCCGCCGACATCCTGCCCGCCGGGGTGTTCAACGTGATCTGCGACCAGAACGAGCTGGGCAGCGCGCTGACCTCGCATCCCGATATCGCCAAGATCGCCTTTACCGGATCGACCGGCACCGGCAGCAAGGTGATGGCTTCGGCCGCCGATGGCATCAAGCGCGTGACGCTCGAACTGGGCGGCAATGACGCGGCCATCGTGATGGGCGATGTGCCGCCCGATGTGGCCGCCGCCAAGGTGTTTCAGGGCGCGATGATGAACGCCGGCCAGATCTGCGTGGCGATCAAGCGGGCCTATGTCCATGAATCGATCTATGAGGAATTCTGCGCCTCCATCGCCAAGCTGGCCCAGGCCGCCGTGGTGGATGACGGCACCAAGCAGGGCGTGACCATCGGCCCGGTGCAGAACCGGATGCAATATGAAAAGGTCAAGGGCCTGCTGGAGGATGCCGTGGCGCAGGGGCGCGTTTTGGCGGGCGGCCAATTGCCCGACCGTCCGGGCTATTTCATTCCGCCCACGATCATTGCCGATCTGCCCGATGATGCGCCGCTGGTGCGCGAGGAACAGTTCGGGCCGGTGCTGCCCGTGCTCAAGTTCTCCGAGGTGGACGATGTGGTCGCCCGCGCCAATGATTCCGAATATGGCCTTGCGGGCACGGTGTGGAGCCGCGACACGCAGGCCGCGATGGACATTGCCCGCCGCGTCGATGCGGGCACGGTCTGGGTGAACCAGCACCTTGCCATCGACGCCACGCTGCCCTTCCGCGGATCGAAGAAATCCGGCCTTGGCGCCGAACTGGGTCAGGCGGGGCTGCATGAATACACGCAGGCCCATATCATCAATGCGGTCGAACTGGCGCTGGATTGAGGCGCAACGGGCTGATGGCCTAACCGCCGAGCGTTCTGACGGTCTTGCGCAGAAAGGCAATGGACCGCAGAACGCCCGGATCGGTGAAATGGCGGGCCAGAACCATATAGCGGTGGCTGGACGGCATGCGCAGCGGCATCCAGCCACCTGCGCAAGTGGACGGCGTGCAGCAATTGCCGCTGGACGGCAATTCGATGGCCTATACGTTCGTTCAGCCCAAGTCCCCCAGCCGCCACCGCGAGCAATATTTCGAGATGCTGGGCAGCCGCGCCTATTACAAGGACGGCTGGATGGCGAGCACCGATGTCCCGTGGGACCCGTGGGGGGCGAACAAGACCAACCCCAACACGTTGAACTGGGAACTCTATGACCTGAACAAGGACCCGTCGCAGACCGAGAATGTGGCCGCGAAATATCCGGCCAAGCTGGCCGAACTGAAGGCCGATTTCGACGGGGCGGCCAGCATTCTTGCACCAAGGCCGTGATGTTGCCCGGCAAACCGCACGATTTGCCGGGCAACCTGTAAGACGTGGAACAAGGCCATGCCTGCGCCCGTTTCGGGGCATCTCAATTAAGAACGATCATCCCCCTATAGCTGCCGGGTTTGACCGCCACGGCCTTTCCGTTGACCGTCATGATCAGCTTGCCCTCGGCCGATTCCAGCCTTGCGCCGGCTGCGATGTCCAGCGCGCCCAGATAGGAACGTCCGGTCACAATCCAGCGCGATCCGGCGCCAAGCGTCACCTTGACGCCCTTGCTCCCAGCCACGAAGCCGGCTGTGTTGATAACGTGCCCGATCTCTGTGTAAGTTGCGCGGGTTGGCTCGCGGCCTTGCGCCGGGGCAACCGTGGAGGAAGAGATCCGCCCCCTGACCTCGGCATTTTCAAAGTCCAGAATGAGGGCGCTGTCCTTTGGCCGCGCATTGTAGAAGTCTCCGGCCAGCGAAGTGTTGCGAAAGGTCGCCGCCACATCCGGATTGGTCGTGGGGCCCTTTTTGTCGCCCGCATCGGCCACGCCGGGGGGCGGGGCGTCCATGCCTTCGGGGATCTGGCCGTTCATCATCGCCTTCATGAAAGGATCGTCATTGTCCATGGATTGCAGGATGATGCCATTGCCCGCCTGCACCTTTGCGCCATCGACGACAATGGTCGTGCCGATGCCCTTGACCTGAATGGCGGTTTCCCCGGCGCGCAGCAGGCTGCCCTTGTCGATCGTCAGCGTGCCGCCGCCCGCGCCCGAATGCATCATCACGCCCAGACGCCCGGCCTCAACCTGCGTGCCCTCGCTGAAATGAATGCTGCCCTGTGCGGCCATGATGCAGCCGATGTCGGCGGCGCGGATGATCGAATGGGTGAAACTGTCGATACTGTCGCCGATGGAATAGCAGCCATAGCCGCTTTCGACCGCTTCGATCAGGCTGTCGTTGACATACATGCGCACGCGGATGCTGTCATCGGTGGAGACCGCGCCCCAGCCTTGCGCGCGGATATGCGATCGGTTGTAATAGACCGTGCCGTAATCGACCAGATTGGTGGCGCGCACATTGCCCGAAAGGCCCAGCATCCAGGGCACTTCCATCATCTTACCCATATCGACGGTGAATTTGTAATTGGCGGGCAACGTGCCGTTCAACACCTCGATTTCCGCGTCATTGACATGGACCGTGGCCCGGCCGCCCACAAAGATGGCGGGGCGGATGGCGCCATGCGTGCGGATCACCGGGCGGTCAATGGTCAGATCGGCCTCGCCCATGGCGGTGATCGCCGCGCCGAAACCGGCAAAATCATTGCCGCCATTGCCGACAAGGTCAATCACCGGATGGTCGATGCGATAGGCGCCCTTGCCGGTCACCACGATGCCGTTGAACTTTTCCCCCTGCGAGGTGATGCGCGCATTGGCCAACACGCCCTGACCGATCACGGTAGAGGGCGAAAGCGCGGCCTGCACCGATTTGGTCGGAACCAGCGCGCCATCCTCGACAAAGGCGGCGGCGCGGAAATGATGCTCCATCACCTTGTGATAATTGACCGGAATGTCGTCCGTCACGCTCAGGACGACCTTGCCGGTGTAATGGCCGGGGATGATCGCCTGCTCCACGCCGTCAACGGTCAGAGTGAGCAATTTGCCCGCAGGCGCAGCCGGGATCTGGCCCGGTTCAATGGTCAGATCGCCAAAGCTGGTGGTGGCCGCGACCACGGCGGGGGCCGTTTCGGCATGAAGCGGGGCCGCCATGGCCAGCAGCGAGGCGCCCAGCAGGCCGCCGATTTTCGTGTGTTTGCGCATTGTCTGGCCTTTCAAAGATGGGTGATGATAAGCGTGCCGCCCGAAGGCAGCTTGCGATTGCCGTCAGGCAGGTTGCTGTCCTGAGTGTTGGCGGTGATGGTGATGCCCTCGCCCGCATCGATGGCGGACAGCGCGGCGCCGGGCGCCAGCGTGATCTGTGAGGGGCCCGTGGCGCGCCAATGGCTGGCCGCGTCGGCCTTGAACACGACATGGCGCAGCGCGCCGTCCAGCTTTGCCCCTTCCAGCGCCAGCGTCAGGCTACGGTCGCCATCGCTGCTGGCCACATCGCCCGTCTGGCTGGTCTTGCGCAGGGTCAGCACCACGCCGGGCACTTTGGCCCCGCCGGTTTTGGTGGCATTGGCATCGTCATTCTTCCGCAGATCCAGCAATTGCCCGCTGGCGCTGCTCAGCCTGCCGCCCTCGACGAGAATCGCCGCATTGGCGCTTTTGACCAGCAGCACCGGACCTGCGGTCTCCAGCGTGGTGTCGATCAGGTTGAGCGTGGCCACTTCGGCGGGATTGCCCATCACCGAATGGATCATCACCCCGACGCGGCCCACCTTGCCGCTCACGCGGTTCATGTCGATGCGCGCTTCGCCCGCGATGATGCCCCCTTCACCGCCGCTTTCCATCACCGTGCGGTTGAGCACGACATGGGCGCCGAAATCGGCATAGGCGGCATAGCCGCGCCGCTTGACGCGCAGGACACAGTCATTGGCCTCGACATAGAGGCTGTTGCCCGCCGCATCGGTCGAGAGCGCCCCCCAGCCATCGGCCTCGATCGTGGTGCGATAGAAATAGGCGTGCGCATTGCTCATCGCCAGAACCGTGCGCGCCGTGCCGTCAAGACCCAGCGGGGCGGGCGGCTCCATCATGCCCGGCCCGATATGGCGCACATAACCCTTGGGCAGCGGGCCGCCATGCGCGACAAGCCGCGAGTCATACACCCGCAGTGTGGCCCCTTCGGCCACGGCCAGCGCGGAGGCCACGGCGCCCGCGGTGGTGATGGCGGCATGATCGATCACCACCGAGGCCCTGTCGCGAACCAGAACGCCCGCGCCGATGGCCAGAAAATCGTTCTGCCCCGCGCCCTTCAGATCAATTTTGGCGTTTTTCAGCGTGAAGGCGCTGTGTCCGCCGCTGATGATCACGCCATTATAGCCGGCACGCGTGCTGGACAGCGCAAAGCCGTTCGACTGGGTGCCGTCGAGCGCGGCGCCGGGGCGCGGATGCACCAGCTTGCCCTCGCGCACCTCCAGAGCGGATCGGTACGGTGTTGCGGCCATGGTCGGCATCGCCGGGGGTGGGCCGCCGGGAGCCGCTCCGGGCGGCGGGGCGGGTTGGGCAAAAGCAAGCATCGGGCATAGCGCAAAGGCAAGCGCCCCAAGATGCGGGACGGGCTGTTTCGGGGGCATGGATGGGAACCTGTCTGAAAGGGGTTTTGGGGAAGCCGGAGCGCCGCGCGGGGCGCCCCGGCCACAAGCATGGCCGATCAGAATTTGACCGAAACGGTCACGCCATAGGTCTGCGGCGCCCCCACCGTCACATAGCCGACGAAATAGCCGGTCTTGACCGCCTTGTCGGTTATGTTCTTGATATAGGCGGTCACGCCATAGCGCTCGTTGGCCGATTTCCACGCCAGCGAGGCATCGAGCGTGGCATAGGCATCCTGGATCGCACCCGCCGTGTTGTTGGGCGCAACCATTTGCTTGGACACATAACGCAGATCCCCGCGCGCGGTGATCGTGCCATTATTGCCCATGTCGAACAGGTGCTGATAACCGCCCTTGATCGTCCATTCGGGCGCATGGGGCAGACGCTGGCCCCGGAAATTGACCGCCGTGAACGGATCGGCCGGGTGCAGGATCAGATCGCCTTCAATCCTGGAGGAAAGCCAGGTGACGCTGGCATTGAGCGTATCGGCCGAGGTGATGGCCGCCTGCGTGTCGAGTTCCAGACCATAATTCTTGGCATCGACATTGTAGAACACCAGATTGGCCCCGGTGGCGCCGATGAAGAAGTCAACCACCTGATAATTGCTGTAATCATAGTAGAATCCGCCCAGATTGAATTGCAGGCGGTTGTCAAAAAAGCGGTTCTTGATGCCCGCTTCATAGGCATGGAGCCGTTCGGGCAGGAAGGTCTTGCCGTCAAACGGGCTGACGCCGCCGGGACGGAAAGCGCTGGACGCGGTGAAATAGGCCAGAGAATGGGCGCCCACGTCATATTCCAGCCCGGCGCGATAATCGAAGAAACTGTTGCTCAGAGCGCCGCCCACGATGTTGCCCACCGCATCGGTGCCCTTGGCGCGGCGCTGGTCCCATGTTTCGCGCAGGCCGCCGATCAGGCGCAAGCCGTTGGCCACCGGCACGGTGACCTGCCCAAAGACCGCATTCGAGATGCCGCGATTATAGCTGAAGCCTGCGGTGCTGCCATAGGTCGTATTGTCCAGCGAATAGGTATATTGGCTGTAATCATAGTGATAAAGCCCGGCAATCCACTGCACACTGGACCCCGGCGCCGAGGCATAGCGCAATTCGCCGCTGTTCTGCTCGATATTGGCCGGATCGCGGCCATAGGTGCCGCGTCCGCCAAAGACGCCATTGTTCTGGCCGCTGCCCTTCTGATAGGCCGGGATGAAGGTCACAATGCCGGGGCCGACTTTCCAGTCGATCTGGCTCCACAGCTTGTAACCGAAATAATCCTGCCCACCGATGCCGGAATCGGCCGTGGTGTAATATTTGCCCGCGGCAAAATTGGCCACTTCAACGCCGCCGCCGCCATGGCCCTTGAGCCAGGCCCCTTCAAAGCCGGTCAAGACCGAGAGATCCTCGCTCGGCTTCCACAACAGCTTGGCGCGCACGCCCGCGCCCTTCTGGTCGGAATGGCCATTGTTGAGATAGCCGTCGCGCGTAATGCCGGTGCCTGAAACGCGCAGCGCCAATGTCTCGCCCACGGGCAGATTGATCGCGGCCTCGCCGCGCAGCAGGCCGTAATTGCCAAGCCCCGCGCTGACCGCCAGCGAGGTTTTGCCCAATTGCGGGTTTGCGCTGATCATGTTGACCACGCCGCCCGTGGCGTTGCGGCCATAAAGCGTCGATTGCGGACCGCGCAGGACCTCGACACGCTCCAGATCGTAAAAGCCCAGCGTATTGGCTTCGGCGCGGATCGAATAGACACCGTCAAAATTGGTCGAGACCGAGCTTTCCCCCACGCCCGGCGGCGTGTCGGTGCCAAGGCCGCGAATGGCGATCACCTGTCCGCGCGCGGCCCCCTGCACCTCCACGCCCGCCACATTCTTGAGCACATCTTCGGCGGTGGACTGC
Organism: Novosphingobium humi; assembly: GCF_028607105.1. GTDB lineage: Bacteria > Pseudomonadota > Alphaproteobacteria > Sphingomonadales > Sphingomonadaceae > Novosphingobium > Novosphingobium humi. Next base: position 2,493,572 of record NZ_CP117417.1, read on the forward strand.
GCAAGGCGGGAAACAGCATCGCCATTCACCACCGAAATGGCGATGGGCGTCTTTTGCAGCGTGGAAACCGTCTTCTGGGCGGTCACGATGATTTCGGACAGGCTTGCCTTGTCGCTCTTGCCGCTCCCGGCATCGGCTTCCGCCGCCCTTGCAGGCGCGGCCAGCGCGGCGAGGCACATCATCGATATGCCGCAGGCATGGACTGAATATTTCATACATCCTCCCTCTCTTTTTGATCTGTTTTCCGGCCATATTTTGCCGGGCATCCCCGGGGCCGGCATCACCAGGCCGTGGCCCCGCCATCGATGGAAATATCGGCGCCCGTGACATACCGGGCCTCGTCGCTGGCCAGCCAGATCGCGCCAAAGGCGATGTCGGCCGGTTCGCCCAGCAGTTTGACCATGTTCTTGGCCAGCACCTGTTCTTTCAGCGCCGGGTCCAGCGCCAGATGCCGGTCGGTCGCGGCGGTGCGGATGAAACCGGGCGAAATCGTGTTGACGCGAATGCCGTGCGGCGCGCCTTCCATGGCCAACTGGCGCGTCATGGCCAGCACGCCCCCCTTGCCCGCGCAATGGGCCAGCGCGGGCGAGCCTTCGAGCGCATGATAGGCATTGGCGCTGGCGAAATTGATGACGCTGGCCCTGCCGCTGGATTTCAGATGGGGCCATGCCGCGCGGGTGGGCAGGAACACGATGTCCAGTTCACTGGCCAGCGTCTTTTTCCAATCCGCATAGCTCAACTCCTCGATCCAGCCGAACACGGCAAAGGCAGCGGCATTGACCAGAATGTCGATCGCCCCATGCTGCTCCGCGATCCGGGCGAACAGAGCCTCCACGGCCGCCTCGTCGGTCAGGTCGCAGGCCATGTCCGCATGGTCGAGATCCACGCCGATGACATGGGCCCCTTCGCGCCGGAAAGCCTGCGCCACACCCGCGCCGATACCATGGGCCGCGCCCGTCACGACGGCCAGCTTGTTGGCGAGCCGCTCAGCCATGGAAGGTCACCGAAACAGGGGCCGCTTCGTCCGGGCGGCTGATCCGCCGGGCCACGACCAGCACCACGACCAGCCCGCCCAGCGCCGCGCCCGACAGCGTCGAAAAGGCGTTCTGCAGGCCGCCCGTCTGTGTCGAGGCGAAAGTGACGACCACAGGGCTGAGAAACTGGCCCAGCGCAAAGGCGCTTTGCCACATGCCCGCCCCGCGCCCGCGGATCTCGAAGGCCAGCAGGCTCATGGCCCATACCAGCAAGGTGGGCAGCAGCAGGCCCGCGCCAAGCTGGTTGACGAAACAGCCCAGCACAAAGGCCTGTGTGCCATGCGCCCGGCCCATCAGCAGGAACCCGATGGCCAACAGGCCGAATTCGAGCAAAAGAAGCTGTTGCACCGGACGACGGCCGATCCGCGAATAGACAAAGGTGCCCAGCGGAACGCCGATGCTGGCGATCGAGGTCAGGAAACCGGCCCGTGCCGGATCGGTCACGCCCAGCAGCGCCAGACCGCTCGCCGCCTGAATCTGAACCGTGTAGAAGAAAATCGCGCCATAGATGGTGACGCCAAGAATTACCGCCATGCGCGCCCATGGAAAGCCCGCCCATCCGGCATTGCGCGGGGCGCTCTTTGCGTCATCGCTGCCTTCGGCCTGCCCGATGTCGCCCTTAGGCTCCCACGTGAAGAGCAGCACCAGCGTGAGCATGAGCAACGCGGAGAGATACACCCAAAAAGGCGTGCGCCAGCCAAAGCTGCCCAATTGACCGCCGATGTTGAAAAACAGCAAGGCCGACATCGAGGCGAAAGCGGTCTGCGCGGCCAGCCATTTGTCGCGCGCGGCACCGTGGAAATAATCCCCGATCATCGTGGTGGAGAGCACCATGATGAGCGCCTCGGCCAGACCCACGCCGACGCGGCTGATGAGGATTGCGGTCAGGTCATGCAGGAAAACCGGCGCCACCCCCACGATCGCATAGGCAACAAAAGAGGCGATGAGCAGCCGCCGACGCCCGAAACGGTCCCCCAGCGCCCCGGCCAGCGTCGAGAAGAGGGCAATGCAAAGCGCCGGGATCGTCAGGATCATCGGCACCCAGTACTCATGGCCGGCAACGCCCGAAAATTCGGCGATGATCCGGGGCAGAACCGGCGCCAGCAGGACAATCGCCATGGTCGATAGCGTGATGGGCAAAAGCAGGGCGACGCCTGTCATCGTGCCCGGTTTATGATGGTGGGTCATGGGTATTCCTTGGAAATAGCGAAAGCATGGACGGAAAGCGGCGACCGCAAAGCACATGCCGCGGCCGCCGCCCGGCTCATCCGGTTCGGGATCTTGAGGAGATCACGTGTGCAGCAACCGGACGAAACAGCGCTTTGAGACCGTCGGGGATGGGCTTGAAAAGGGGATGGCTCGGACTGCAATCGCTCCCACAACAGAGCGAAAGAAAACCACCATCCTCATCCTGATTCACATTCTCCCATATCTATTTCGGCCAATTTCCTTTGATCCTGGGGCAAAAACAAATCCAAAATGGCAATGGGAGCCTATTCAGGAAATGGGATAACCGGATTTGCAATCCATCCCAGCCATGGTAAAACCCGGTGATGTTGGGGATTACCGTTCAGTGAGCAGCCGCCGCGCTACCGGCTCAGATGTCGCCCGTGTTGCGGGCGTTTCCAAATCCGCGGTTTCGCGCGCCTTTACCGGCGGGATCGTTTCAGACGAGGCGCGCAAACGGATCATGGATGCCGCCCGCATCCTGCGCTATCGCCCCAATGCCAGCGCCCGCTCGTTGATTACCAGCCGCTCGCGCCTGCTGGGGCTGGCGATCACCAGTCTGGACAATCAGTTCTATCCCGCGCTGGTCGAACAATTACACGAGAGCGCGGCGGCGGCGGGCTATCGCATCGTGCTGTTCATCACCCATGGCGAGGCCGATCTGGACCCGGTGCTGGACGAATTGCTGCGCTATCAGCTGGACGGGGTGATTCTGGCATCAAGCAGCCTGGCCACCCGTGTGGCGCGTGAATGTATCGAGGCGGGTGTGCCGGTCGTGATGCTGAACAACATCGACCCGGAAGGCAAGATTGCGGGCGTTTGCGCGGACAATGCCCATGGCGCGCGCGCGGTTGCGGAATATCTGCTGGCCCAGGGACGGCGGCGGCTGGGTCTGATTACCGGACTTGGCGAGAGTTCCGCCGGCGTCGAACGGGCGCAGAGTTTTATGCAGGCGGTCGCCGAACATCCGCAGGCAAGGCTGCTGACCGCATGCGGCCATTTTACCGCGCAGGGCGCCTATGACGCCGCGCGCAGCCTGCTGGAGCGCGACGAACCGGCGCAATCGCTGTTTTGCGTGACCGACTTCATGGCCCTGTCTGCCTTGCAGGCGGTGCGGGATCTGGGTTTGGCGCCGGGCCGTGATGTTGCGGTTTTCGGGTTTGACGATGCGCCGATTGCCGCCTGGGGCGCTTTTGAACTGGCCACCTATGCCAGCCCGCTTGCCGCCATGGTCCAAGCGACACTGGCCCTGCTGCAAGACCAGATCGAGGGTGGTGAAAGATGCACCGGCACCCTGCGCCTCAAAGGTCAATTGATGGTGCGGGCCAGCGGGAGCAAGACATAGCATCTTTTGGATGGCGACCCGACAGTATGAGCATGAAACCATGCCATTTGGGAATTGGTTTACCCCAGCGCCCATGGGTAATTCTGCGGCCCCGTCAGTCGCCAGGCTGAGGGCGAAAACGCAAAATTCAGGGAGAGACGGCGATGCGTAAAGACCAGAGCATCAGGTTTTGGGCGGTCATGCACGCGACGGTATCCCTTTGCGTGGGCGGCGGCGCCATGGCCGCCCCTGCCCCGAAGGCTCCAGCGTTGCGCTGCGCGGATCTGGCCGCGCTCTCCATTCCCGCCGCCCGGCTGGGCGAACCTTCGGCCGGGGCCAAAGTGGTGGCCGCCCGGTTCCACAAGGCCGGCGAGATCAAGCTGCAAGGGCTGGACGGCAGTGCGACTTTCCAGACCCCGGACTATTGCGAGGTGCGGATCGATATCCTGCCCGTTGATCCACAGGCGCCGCTGATCCATTCACAGGTCAATCTGCCGGTTCCATGGAACGGCAAGAAACTGCAATTTGGCGGCAGCGGCTATAACGGTTTCCTCCAGACCGGGGTCCAGCCCAGCCGCAATGCCCCGATCCATGCGCAATTGCCGCTCAACCGCGGCTATATGACGGCAGGCACCGATTCCGGCCACCAGATCACCATCACCGGGCCGGGCGCCGATCAACGCGGCAGCGGCGCCTCGGCCGGTTCGGCGGGCGATGATCCGCGCGCCGCCTCGGCCCGCCAATATGCCTTTGCCGCCAATGACGAGGCGCTGCGCAATTTCGGCTATGCGGCCTATAAAAAGACCCATGATGCCGCCGTGGCGCTGGGGGTCATGTTCTATGGCCGCAAACCTGTGCGCAGCTATTATCTGGGCGGATCGGAAGGCGGGCGTGAGGCCATGACCATGGCCCAGCGCTATCCGATGGATTATGACGGGATCATCGCCATCGACCCGGTGATGAACTGGACCGGATTGCAGACCTTCAGCAATCATATCGGCGGCCAGCTACAGGCGGTGCCCGATGGCTGGCTGGGCGCCAAGACGGGCCTGTTGGCCCGGATCGTGCGCGACACATGCGACGGCGCCGACGGGATCGCCGACAAGGTGATCGGCGCGCCCACGGCCCGCCTTGCCCCGGCGGCAAAGGCGTTGGAAAGCCATCGTTGCCCGACGGGCCGCGACGAAGGCCCCGCCTGTTTCTCCGATCCGCAGTTGGCCGTTTTGCGCGCAGCGCATCGCGGCTATGACTTCCCCTTTCCGCTGGCCAATGGCGTAACCCATTACGCCGGTTATCTCCCCGGCAGCGAAGACCTGCCCGGCGCATGGTCGAAATGGGAGGCGGGCACGACAAAGCCCACCGCCGCCAATCCCGACGATCCCTCGGTCAGCCGCCTGTATCAGTTGGGCAGCGTCTATGTGCGCCATTTCATAACCCGCGACGTAGGCTTCAACACGCTGACCTATGATCCGCGCCATTTTCAGAAGCGGGTGCTGGAAGTCTCGCGCATCATGGATGCCACGAACCCGGACCTGCGCGCCTTTCATGCCCGAGGCGGCAAGCTGATCCTGCGCGAGGATCTGGCCGATTCCGGACAGGGGCCGTTCAATTCGCTGCAATATCGAGATGCGGTGGCGCGCCTGATGGGGCAAAAGACCACCGATGCCTTCTTTGCCGCCTATGTCGCCACCGGGTTGCCGCATACGTCGGGGGGGATCGATCCGGGCACGCCGGGCGCGCCGGCCTATGGCATTCCGGGCCGGATCGACCTGCTCGATGTTCTGGAGGATTGGGTGGAGCGGGGCCGCAAACCGGGCGCAGGCCTGATGCTGACGCTGCATGACGCGGCGCAGCCTGAACGCGTGATCGCCTCCAAACCGATGTGCCGCTATGGCACCTGGCCCTATTTCACCGGAAAGCCGGATGAAGGCGCGGATGGCACCAAATATACGTGCCGATCGGCGCATTAGGGCGAGATCCTTTCCGACTGCACCGCATCCAGCGTCTGGATGAAAAGGATTGGGGCCGGAGCGGGACCGGATCAGGGGCGCGCGCCCTTTTTCCAAGAGACTAACAATTGTTATTGAACAGTTTTCCTATCGCGGGACACAGGCCCCGACCATCCCTATCCGGTATCAATTGATGCCGGATCAGAATGGCAGCGCGCCCCTTTGAAATTCACATCCTTGGAAAATTCTTCTATACGAATTTCGGCGTCAGGTTATCCATTTCCCCGCCAATGTGCGCCGCTTATTTGTCCGCACCGCCCGACCTGACCGAAAACAGAAAACAAGATCATGGAGGTCTGCATGAGAGGATCCATTCTGGCGTCTGCCAGTTCGCTTTGCCTTGGGTTGCTGCTGATGCCCCAAACCGCATGGGCGCAAACCGGCGATACGCCACAGGCCAATGCCGCCGAGGCGATTGTCGTGACCGGATCGCGCATCGCCCGGCGCGACTATGTGGCCCAAAGCCCGATCGTCACCACCAGCCGACAGATGATCGAAAACACCGGCACGGCCACGATCGATGCCGCCCTGCTGCAAATGCCCCAGTTCCAGCCCGGTTCGGGCGGCTTTACCAATTCCAGTTCGGGCGGGGCGGGCATCGGGCAATCCACGCTCAACCTGCGCGGGCTGACGACGGTGCGCACGCTGGTGCTGCTCGATGGGCGGCGGCTGCAACCGGGCAATGCCTCGAATGTCATCGACATCAACTCGCTGCCCACCTCGGCGATTTCGGGCACGGAGGTCATCACCGGCGGCGCTTCGGCCACCTATGGTTCGGACGCCATCGCGGGCGTGGTCAATTTCAAGCTCTATCACCATTTCGAAGGGCTGCGCATTGATGCGCAATCGGGGATCAGCGAAAGGGGCGATGCGGCCTCCAGACAGATTTCGGCCATCACCGGCACCAAATTCGCCGATGGCAAGGGGTCGATCATGCTGGCGGGCGAATATTCGGATCGCGGCGGCCTGACCTATCGTGACCGGCCCTTCTCCACGCCCTCGGGTTCGTACAACGCCACGCTGCCCAATGCCGCCTATGTCGTTTCGGGTAGCAACCTGCCCTCGCAGGCCGCCGTCAACGGGGTCTATGCCAATTACGGCATCCCGGCGGGCACGGTGGCGCGCACAGTCCAGCAGGGCGTCAACGGCGACGGCACGCTGTTTGTGAACAACACGGCCAATGCCTATAATTACCGGGCGGACAACGCCGCCTGCATGTATCAGTCGGGCACGCTGGTGCGTTATGACGGGCTGTGCACCAACACGCTGCAGCTTCCCCTCACCCGCTATGCCTTTCTGGGCCGGGCGGAATATGAGGTCAGCCCCTCGCTCAAACTGTTCGTTCAGGGCCAGTTTGCCCGCAGCATTTCCGAGGCGCAGGGCAGCCATCCGCAATTGGCATCGGCAGGCTCCAGTTCCTTCACGATCCCGATGAGCAATCCCTTCATCCCGGCCGACCTGCGCACGTTGCTGCAAAGCCGCCCCAATCCCAACGCCACTTTCGAGATCACCAAGCGCATCGTCGATGGCGGGGTGCGCCATTACCGTGATGTGTCCGACACTTATCAGATCGTGGCCGGGGCCGAAGGGGTTATTCCGGGCATCAACTGGAACTTTGAACTTTACGGTTCGCATGGGCGGACCAGCTTTACCGACACATCCTATGACGGCTCCTATTCGCTCTCGGCCATCCGCCAATTGGTGAACGCCGCCGATGGCGGGGCCAGTCAGTGCACCGGGGGCCTTAACCTCTTTTCCAATGCGCCGATCTCGGCCTCCTGCCTCTCCTTCATCCAGCGCAAAACGCTGAGCACGACCTCGATCGGTCAGGATGAATTGGCCGCCAACCTGACCGGCAGCCTGTTCAAACTGCCCGCAGGCGAGGTCAAGGTGGCGCTGAGCGGCAATTATCGCAGCAACACCTTCACCTCGAACCCCGACCCCCTGCTCCAGATCGGCGATATTGCCGCCGTCAACGGCATTCCCGCCATCCATGGCAGCACCAAGGTTTCAGAAGCCGCGGTCGAGGTTCTGGTGCCGGTGCTCGCCGATCTGCCGCTGATCAAGGCGCTGAACCTTACCGGCGGCTATCGCTATTCGCATTACAACCTGTTCGGCGGGGTCAGCACCTACAAGCTGAGCGCGGACTGGCGCATTGCCGATCCGCTGCTGCTGCGCGGCGGCTATCAGAAGGCGGTGCGCGCGCCCAACATCGGCGAACTGTTCCTGCCTGCCTCGGCGGGCGTGGCCAATCTGGGCACGCTGGGCGACCCTTGCACCGCAACCAGCAGCTATCGCACCGGCGCCAATGCGGCCTCTGTGCGCTCGCTGTGCATCGCCTCGGGCGTGCCATCCTCGCTGGTGGACAGTTTCAACGGCGCGGCGGCTATTCCGGCCACCACGCAGGGCAATGTCAACCTGCGCCCGGAAAAGGCCGATTCCTATACATTCGGCGCGGTGTTCCAGCCCACCTTTGCCGGGGCGGCCTTTCGCCGGATGAACCTGTCGGTCGACTATTACCAGATGAACATCAATCAGGCGATTTCCACGATCGATGTGCCCACCTCGATGGCCAAATGCTTCAATTCCGACGGTTCGAACCCGACCTATGACGCCAACAACCTGTATTGCCAGAACGTGCTGCGCAACACATCGACCGGCCAGATCGCCAATTCCTATCAGGCCCTGCTGAACATCGGCGCGATCAAGACGGCGGGCATCGACGTGGCCTTTGACTGGTCGATCCCGTTCGAGGCGCTGAAAATGGGTCCGGGTTCGTTCGACGTCAATTTCACGCTGAACTATCTCGACACGTTCAAGATCCAGGCATCGCCCACCAGCCCGTTTCAGGAAGCCGCCGGCACGATCGTAGGCCCAAGCAGCACCGGCCAATCCTATGCCAAATGGAAATATTCGGGCACATTCATCGCCAATCGCGGCAAGGTCAGCCTTGGCCTGCGCTGGCGGCATATCTCGTCCTTCAAGGATTCCTCGGCCATCACCAATCCGGCCACGACCGTTCCGGGCACGCCCGCCTATGACTATTTCGACATCATCGGCAGGCTGAAAGTGACCGACCGGTTCGAATTGCGCGGGGGCATCACCAATGTGGGCGACCGCAATCCTCCGGCCGTGCAAGGCACGTCGGGGATGACCAACATGGGCATCTATGATGTGATCCGCCGCTCCTTCTACCTTGGCTTCAAGGCAACGCTTTGATCCGATGCGGAGCAGGAGCAACCCGTTCCTGCTCCGCAGGACAATTCTATGTGGGCCATAAAACAAGAGAGACAATTGGTTGTCGGCCGATGGTGCGCAGCCCGGATCGGTCCGACCTGACAGCGGCCGGCTTCGCCCAAATCAGCGGCAGGTTCCGATATGGTCGGCAGTCGAGGGCACCGAGTCGCGAATTTTTACAGCCAATTGGTATGACAACGCCAGACAATCCGCGCGACACCGCCGCCATCTCGCCGTCACGTCCTTCGATTCAGCAGTAAAAACCGCTATAAAGTAAAACAGACAGCAATTTAATGTTGCACAACCGGCACGCTTGAGGGCGATGCTAACGCTAACATTTTTTCCCGGCCTGACCGCACTTTAGCACTCGCACCACTCATCTTCTGACAGGTTGCGCCAATAATCGTCAGGCCAATTTGTCCAACCATCCAGACTAATGCCATTGACTTCGGTCAACCACTTGCATCATACATTTTTGGTAGCGCTATCTAACCGCCCCAGAGTGGGCCGGAAAATCGCAACAAGGGGATGTATCTGATATGAGCGGAAACAAAGTGAACACGCGCGCCTTGCGCATGGCGCTGATGGGCGCCACCATTCTGTCCGGCCTGGCATCCGGCGGCGCGATGGCCCAGGATGCCTCGGCGCCCGCCGCCGCCCCGGCGCTGGACACAAGCGCGCCTTCAACGCCCGAAATCGTCGTTTCCGGCTATCGTCGCAGCCTGACAATGTCGACCAACGAAAAGCGCAGATCGGTCAGCTTCACGGACTCCATCTTTGCCGAAGACATCGGCAAGTTTCCCGACACCAACATCGCCGAAAGCTTCAACCGCATTCCGGGCATCACCATCACGCGCGATATCACCGGCGAAGGCGCCAACGTGGCGATCCGCGGTCTGGGCGCCAATTTCACCAATGTCACGCTCAACGGGGCGCCCATCGCGGTGGCCTCCTCGGGCGTGACCGACGCGCAGGGAACGGACCGCTCCGTCGATCTCAGCTTCTTTCCCACCGAATTGTTCACCAAACTGACCGTGAACAAAAGCTATTCGCCCGATCTGCTGGAAGGCGGCGCGGCGGGCAACATCGACATGCGTTCGGCCCGGCCCTTTGACAATCCGGGCACCCACATCGCCTATAACGTGCAGGGCGTGAAGCACGGGATCGAGCATCGCCTGGGCGGTCGCGGTTCGCTGATCGCCAGTGCCACGAGCGATACATTCGGCGTGCTGGTCGGCGTCTCGGCCCAGCGGTTGTTCACCGACACGCGCGGTTATGAAACCATTGGTTTTACCAACCCCAACCTGTCGGCCGCCCAATTTGGCGCCGCAACCGGCGCAAACGCCACCGGCGGAGGCAACTGGACCATCCCCGCCACAGTGCCTGCGGGCGCCAACATCCCCGGCGTGGCCGCGGGCACGCCAATCAATCAGGCCCTTTTGCTCCAGCTCAACCCCGGCGCCTCGATCCAGCAGATCGACAATGGCATCCTGCCGCGCATTGGCCGCCCATCGGCCGAATATGGCAGCCGCGATCGTTTCAATGCCGTGGCGAGCCTTGAGTGGCGCCCAAGCGACAGGTTCCACGCCTTTGTCGATGGCATCTACGGCGTGAAATACAACAAGCTCATCCGCGAAGACATGATGTGGACCGTGCGCAACGGCTCGGTCATTCCGATGAACACCACCTATGACCGCACGGACTGCTCGGCGGGCTGCGTGGTCAACAGCGGCACCTATGCCAACTCGCAATTCTTCCTCGAATTCCGCCCCTATGAAGAAACCACCCGCTTCACCAGCATCAACCCCGGCTTCGAATGGTCGATCAGCGACAAGCTGAAGGTGAACCTGCAGGGCAATTACACCCACTCCACCTTTCACCGCGAAAGCCCCACCGCCGGCCCGACGACACTGCTCGGTTCGGGCGTAACCGTAAATTTCGTCAACAACCCCAACGGTATCCCCACCATCTCGAGCAGCGTCGATCTCAACAACCCGGCCAATTTCCAGTGGAACGGCGGGCGTCTGAACATTTCCGACGAGCGGCGCGACAACAAGACGCGCGGTATCCGCGGCGATGTGAGCTATGGCGATGACAGTCTGAAGGTGAAGTTTGGCGGGGGGTATGATGACATTTCCCGCTTCATTCACGGCTATGACAACAGCCAGGCCTGGCAGAACTATGTCTGCGGCGGGGCGCCCAACGTATTTCTGCCCAGCCCCAATTCGCAGCCCTCATGCCTTGGCCTTGCGGCAGGGGCGCCGGGTCTGGCCAACAATCCCACCTATCCGGGCTATGGCACCGGCTATACGGCCGGGGCCACGGGCGGCATCACCTATGCAGGCTCTGCGGTGCCCAATGCTTCTTTGGCCAATTTCCTGATGCCGGGGCGCGCGGGCTTTGTCACGGTCAACTGGCCGGCCTTTGCAGCTGCCACCAATTATCAGCAGTTCCACGATTCCGCCCCTGAAACCGGCGGCACCAACACCGGCGCATCGGGTGGCTTTATCCGCGAAAAGGCGCTGGATCTGTTTGGCATGGTCACGGGCAAGACCGAGTTGCTGGGCAATGACCTGCGCGCCAGCGGCGGCATGCGCTATGTCTATACCAAGCAGCAGATTTCGGGCTTTGTGTCGAACACCGACCCGCGCAACATCCTTCCTTCGGGCGCACAGATCGCCGATGGCTCGCGCTATCCCAACGTGTCGAACCTGATTTCAACCTATCAGAGCTACAGCGCCTTCCTGCCCGCCTTCAACCTCAGCTATACCATCGGGGGCAAGGCGGTGATGCGCGCGGCATGGTCCAAGACGATGACCCGGCCCGATCCTTCGGCCATGCTGCCCGGCGCCAGCTTCGGGGCGCCTTCGGCCGATCAGGCCAGCCTTGGCAACCCCTCGCTGTCGCCCTATTTCTCGCAGAACATCGACCTTGGATTTGAATATTATCCGGGCCGGGAGGCTGTGCTGGCCGTCAATGCCTTCCACAAGTCGATCGACGGCTTCACCACCACCATGACCACGACCCAGCCGTTCTCGGCATTGGCGCAATATGGCATCACCTATGACACGCTGAACCCCACCCAGCAGACTGCCATCAATCTGCGCGGCGGCCCCAATGTGGCGCAGGTTCAGATCTCAAGCCCGGTCAACATTCCCAACCAGCTCCACATCAAGGGGCTTGAATTTCAATGGGTCCAGCCGCTCGATTTCCTGACCAGCCGCCTGGGATTCAAGGGCCTTGGTTTTAACGCCAATGCCACCATCGTGCGGCAGAAGAGCAACGGCGCGGCCATCGCCTATAATGTCGCGCCCTTCACCTACAACGTCACGGTCTATTACGAGCAGCATGGTGTAAACCTGCGCCTGAGCACCACTTTCCGCGAAGGATCGCAATCCTCGGGCGCCAACCAGAACGGTATTGCCGCAGCCGCGCTGTTCAACGGCGATTATCGCCAATATGACTTCTCCTCCAGCTTCGATCTGGAAAAGATCCTGAAGATCAGCCATGCGCCGCAATTGACCTTCGATGTGGCCAATCTGACCGACGCCACGCTGCGGTCCTATTTCCAGTATCCCAACGCCACCTTTACCCAGTACCGCCCGGGCCGCCAGTTCATGGTTGGTGTGCGCGGCCGCTTCTGATCCTGATGGGCGGGGTTGGCGGCCATGCCGCCCCCCGCCTGCTGAAGCCACGAAAGATGGCCCGGCACCGGGCCATCGCAGCGAGACAACAGAATGGGGTATCATGTTGAACAGGCGCGAGATGTTGGCCGCGATGGCAGCAAGCGGGCTTTATGCCGGTCCGGTGTTTGCCGCGACCCGTTTCACCCCCGGCGCCGACGGCTTTGTTCTGGCTTCGCGGGGCCAGGCGCCTGCCGCCATTCTGGTCGATCCGCAGGACTTGCCGGGGGTGGCACGGGCGGCGCGCGATCTTGCGCAGGATATCGGGCGGGTGTGCGGCAAGGATGCGGTGGTCCTGCATCAAGGCGATCGCCTGCCCGCGCGCATCGTGCTGATCGGCACGCTGGGCCATTCGCCTCTTATCGACAAACTGGCCGCCGGCGGGCGCCTCGACGTTTCCGGGCTTGCCGGACAATGGGAAAGCTGGATCACCCAGACCGTGGCCCACCCCTTTCCCGGCGTCGATGAGGCCCTGGTGATTGTCGGCAGCGACCGGCGAGGCGCGATCTATGGCGCCTATGATCTGTCGCGATCCATCGGTATATCACCGTGGTATTGGTGGGCCGATGTGCCGGTGTCGCGGCGCGACCATATCGCCATCGCGCGCGGCCGCCATGTCCAAGGCCCGCCCGCCGTGCGCTATCGCGGCATTTTCCTCAATGACGAGGCGCCGTGCCTCTCGAGCTGGACCGCCGAAAAATTCGGCGGGATGAACGCCCAATTCTATGGGCGGCTGTTTGAGCTGATGTCGCGGCTGCGCATCAATTATCTCTGGCCCGCGATGTGGAACAACGCCTTTGCCGTTGATGATCCGGCCAATGCGGCGCTGGCCGATGAGTGCGGCATCGTGATGGGCACATCGCACCATGAACCCATGATGCGCGCCCACAAGGAATGGACCGACAATCATCAGCTTTATGGCAATGGCGCGTGGAATTACGCCACCAACCGCGAGGGCGTGCGCCGCTTCTTTCGCGAGGGCATTGAGCGCAACGGCAACAAGGAAGCGATCATCACGATCGGCATGCGCGGCGATGGTGATACCGCGCTCGAAAGCACCGGCAGCCTCGCGTCCGATGTCAGATTGCTGGAAACGATCATCACCGATCAGCGCCGGATCATTGCCGAGTGTCTGGGACGACCCGCCGAGACGGTCCCGCAGGTCTGGGTGCTCTTCACCGAGGTCTACAAATATTATAACGCGGGGCTGAAACTGCCCGATGATGTGACGCTGATGTTTGCCGACGACAATGTCGGCAATCTGCGCCGTCTGCCCTTGTCCTCGGAGCGCGACCGCAAAGGCGGGTTCGGCATTTATTTCCACATGGACATGCACGGCGGTCCTTTTTCCTATCAATGGATCAATTCAAACCCCCTGCCCAAGATCTGGGAGCAGATGAACCTTGCGCATGAATATGGCGCAAACCGGATCTGGATCGCCAATGTCGGCGACCTCAAGCCGCTCGAACTGCCCATCGAATTTTTCACCGCCATGGCATGGGACCCAAAGGCGGTGGACAAGGACAGGATCGCCAAGTGGACGCGCGATTGGGCCGCCACCCAGTTCGGGCAGACCCATGCGCAGGAGATTGCTATCCTGCTCTCGCGCTATGCCAAATACAATGCCTGGCGCAAACCTGAGCAACTCTCGCCCGATACCTACAGTCTTGAAAACTATGGCGAGGCGGAGCGCGTTTGCGCCGCCTGGGACGAACTTGTGGTTCGCGCCCAAGCCGTTGATGCACAATTGGTGCCGGATCAGCGCGACGCTTTCTACCAGCTTGTGCTCTACCCCGTGCTGGCCTGCGCCAATCTGAACCACCTCTATGCCGCCGCCGCACGCAACCGGCGCTTCGCCCAGCAGGCCCGCGCCAGCACCATGGCCGAGGCGGCCGAGGTAAGGCGGCTGTTCCGCCGCGACCGGGAACTGCGCGACCATTACAATCTTCAGATGGCGGGCGGGAAATGGAACCATATGATGGACCAGTCCCATATCGGCTATTTTGACTGGTATCCCCCCGAAACCGACATCATGCCCGCTGTGTCCGAGATCGAGCTTGGCCCCGACGAGAGTTTCGGCATGGCCGTTGATGGCAGTTCACATTCATGGCCGGGATATTACCTGCCGCCTTCGCTGCCCACGCTCGACAGCCTGAGCAGGCGCAAAACCTATATCGAGGTGTTCCCGCGTGGCGCCACCATGGCGCCGGTCACGGTCCGCGCCGACCAGCCTTGGGTGATCATCCGCGAGGATCAGGCCTTTGGCGTATCGCCCCATGACCGCCGCTACTGGATCGATGTCGACTGGCAAAGCGTGGCGCCGGGCATGTCCGAGGCCACCATCACCGTAAAAGGCAGCGCAACGGTCAAAGCGCGCCTGACAGCGATCCGCGCCACAGCGCAGCAGGAGCGCGAGGCCAAGGGCGCATGGGGCGGCCTTGCAGGTGCCTTTTGCGTGCCCGCGACGGGCTTCGCCCGCTCGGTCGAGGCGCGTGGCGTGAGGTGGGAGCCGATCCCGGATTATGGGCAAGGCCCCGCCGCCATGTCCGTCTTCCCCGTCACGGCCGAACCCTTTCCCGACCCCGCCACAGCGCCAAGGCTGGAATATGAGATATTCCTTGCCGAAGCGGGCAGCTATCATGTCGATCTCGTCACCAGCCCCACGCTTGAGGTCTATCCGGGGCGTCATCTTGCTGTCGCCATCGGACTTGATGACTCGGCGCCCGTCACGCAGGCGGTGTTCACGCCCGAAGCCGGGGCCGCCCAGGATTTTCTCGGCTCCCGGCACGCGGCCAATACGGCGGCCAATGCGCGCCGGATGCCTTTTACCATCAAACCCGATCGGCCCGGACGGCATGTCCTGAAACTGTTCATGCACGATCCCACCATCGTCGTGCAAAACATCATCATCTATCGGTCGGATCTGCCCCAATCCTATTTCGGGCCTCCTCCGATGGAGCGCGGCTAGCCCGCCAAGGCGGGTGCCAGCCGCCCTGATGCGCGTCCAGAAAAATCACCCCATCAGGTTTGTGGCGGCGGCGAGGCCGGTTCGATAACCAGTTTCTGAAGCACCATATTGTCGTCCAGCCGCCAGATCCGTACCCGATGGCGGCCCTGCGCAAGCGCGCCCACATCCGCCGTCAGCCGCAGGAGGTTATCGCACACGGCCTCGGCCCAGAGCTTTTTGGCCGGAGTGTCCTGCGCCCCGCCTGTCGCCTCAAGATGGGCCTGCAGCACCTGCATGGGCGCATCATCGACCGAAACGCCGATCCGCCCGCCCGGTGTCTCCCCCTGTCCGCTGGACGTATCGAGCGTGGGGGCCAGATGCAGAATTATACGGGCAGGCCCTGCCCGCTTGACCGTGATGTCGTAATCGAGGCTGACCGCGTCGCTCTGGCCTGTGGGGGCCTGCCCCTGCGGCAAGGCAAGCACCGCGCCCTTGGCATGGCCCAGATGCGGAATAGACGTCCAACGCAGACCCTTGCCATGTTGGGCTCGGGTGAAATCGACCGCCTCCAGCGCAATGGTGTCTTCGGGCGCGCCCGCCGGCGCGACAAAGGCCGGGCGCATGTTCTGCCGGTCGGCAGGCGTATCGGCGCCGACGCGCATGATGCTCGGCATGGTTTGCTGGGTGGGATCGTTCCAGATGACATAGTTCATATGGACCTGCGCCATCATGCCATCCCATTTGCCGTTGTTGATGCTGTGATAGCGCCGGGTCAGGTCGGAATCGCGGGCAAACGAGGCCTCCACCTGATTGGCGAAATAATTGGCGCGCGGGTCATTGCGCGATGCCAGCAGCTTGTTCCACGCGGCGGCGTAATACATCCGGTACAGATTGGCCATCGCGGCAATCGGGAATTCGATCAACTGGTAATAGGCGTCCAGTTGATCGGCCGCCAACCGCCCCCGGACCGCGTTCATGTCGGCCTCCAGCGCATCCCATTGCGCCACAAGATCGCCAAACGCGCCGCCATCGAGCCCATCGGCCCGAATGCCGCCCAGCGGGAATGTGTCCTGATTGATCAGTTCGGGTTTCCGCCGCGCGGCATATTGGCTGTAACGGGTGATCAGGGCGCCGATCTCGGCCGCCTGCCCCGCGCCGAAAGTGGCCTCGGCCCAACGCTGCGGATAGGCCGCCAGAGCGGCAGGGGTCATGGCATCAGGGTCCCACGCCATCGCCATGAAGAAGCCGAGCGGATATTCCATGGGCTTGATATCGCCGACATTGACGATCCACATCGCGCGCGCATCGCGGCGATAGGCCAGATCCATCTGTTGCCAGACCTTTTCAATCTGGTTGGTGTTGATCCATTTGTAATTGCGCGGAACGCCCACGTAATCGAAATGGTAATAGATGCCCTGCCCGCCCTTGCGCTTCGGCGCGCCGGGCTTGGGCACGCGCCGTATCTGGCCCCAATTGTCGTCGGCAAACAAAAGGATGACATCGTCGGGCACCTTCATGCCCTTGTCATAATAATCCTGAACTTCCTTATAGAGCGCCCAGACCTGCGGCTGCTGATCGGCGGGGCGTTTGGTCACTTCGGCAATGATCGCGCGCTGGTCATGCACGATGCGTTCGAGCAGTTCGGTCGCGGTTCCCTCGGCCATGGCCTCATCCCCATCGCCGCGCATGCCGACGGTGACGAGGCTGTCATAGCCCTTGCCGTCGCCCTTGGACATCATCCGCTCGATGCCCCCGCGCCAGAAATCGCGCAGGTTTTCCGCATTGCGCGTGTAATCCCATGGCCCGCCGCGCTTGCCGTCTTTGGCACCGCGATGCCATTCGGCCTGCGCGCGCAGCATGGGTTCGTGGTGCGAATTGCCCATCACCACCCCCATGGCATCGGCCAGCACCATGCTTTGGGGATCATCCAGCGCAAAGGCTTTGCCCCACATCGCGGGCCAGAGATAATTGCCCTTCATCCGCAGCAGCAGTTCAAAGACATGAGCATACATGGCCGCATTGACGCCGCCGAACTTTTTGGCCGCCCAACCGCTCAGACACGGGTCTTCATCATTGATGAAAAAGCCGCGATAGCGCACCTTGGGGCGCGAGAGCCCCATCGGAATGTCCAGCACCAGATCGGCACGCCGCGCAACCGGAACATCGGCAAACCAGTGCCACGGCGAGACGCCCATGCGCTCGCAAAGATCATAGGTTCCAAACACAGCGCCGCGCCGATCCGACCCCACAATGACCAGAGCGCGCGGCACGCCCGGAAACGGATGGCTCACCACGATGCGGCGAAACGCTTCCCATTGACCGTCGAGATCCCCGATCGAGAGCTTGCCCGCCGCGATCAGGCGGTCGATCAGGCCGCTTTGCCCCTTGACCGCGACAAGGACCAGCGGCCCCGACGCGGCAACCGGCAGGCCCTTCATCAGCAGCGCCTTGTTGCCGCACACCCGCTCAAGATCGGCGGCAAAGCTTTGGGCAACATGCTGGACCGCCTGATCGGCCTCGCCATCGATCAGCACGTTGACCGGCCTGCCGCGCGACACCAGCATGAACCCTTCGCGCATGGCAGGTGCGGCCAGCGCGCCCCCGCATGACACCATCACCGCCGAAACCGCAGCGGACCCAAGAAGCGAGCGTCTGGAAAAAACCATACCAACCTTGTGCATCATCATCCTCTTTGCGATCCGCCAACCGCTCCTGATGTGACTGACCTGTCACGACCCTGCCATCGGCCCAAGCGCGAGGCCTTTGTTCAAAATGCTTCCGATCACAAACGGACGGACAATTTCCTGCCCGAAAATTGAACGCGGCGATGGACGGGCGCCGACGCCATTCCCCCGGCAGGACTCGGGCCGATCACCGCAATGTTCAAGATCCGCCTTTTGACCATGCCGGGAAAAGCGCCCCGCCTTGCGCCAATGGTCAGCGTGCGGCTGCGGTCGTGCCAGATAAGTTCGGTGGTGGCGCGCTGCCCCTTCTCATAGGCATAGGTTTCGCCGTCATCGTCATAGAGCGTGAAACGGGCGTCCGCGCCGGGATAGATGCGGATGTCCAGCGGAGCCTCGGGATGCTGCGTGGCATATTGCAGCACCGGCCCCATTGGCAGGATCGACCCCGCCCGCACATAAAGCGGCACCAGATCGAGCGGAGCAGGCCGTGTGACCCTTTCGCCGCCCCGCAAACGCTCCCCGCTCCAGAAATCGTACCAGTCCGCCCCCTTGGGCAGGGTGGTGGTGACGTTGAAATCCGCAGGCCCCCTCACCTCGCCGCTGCCATCGCCGGGGCGGCGCCAGGCAAGGCGCAAGGCGCGGTTGCCGTCGCCGTTGAAGTAATCAATGCCGATCCTCACCCGCTGCCCCTTGGCCAGCGTGATGCGTTTGCCGGTATAGCGCAAGGTGCCCTTGCCCCAGCGGCTGATCACCGTTTCGCCATCCAGCATCAGGCGATAGCCGTCATCGCCCTCCAGCCCCAGTTCATAGCTGCCTGCTTCGGGCGCGGTGAGCGTCCCGGTCCAGCGGGCGGAGAAATGGTTGAGGCCCGAAAGCCCGCCCGGAATCTCGGCGAGCGGAGGATCGGGCCAAGTGTGGTCCAGTTTGGCGTCGATGGCGGTGCCTTTAGGCGTTTCGAAATTCTCGCCCTCAAAATACTGGACGGCAAGGCCCGGTTTGCCATCCGGCGTCGTCAGCGCTTCGACCGGGACCGTGGCGGGCGGGGGCGGCTGGATATGGATCATCGCGCGGGTGACAGGGTGGACCAGCAGCGATGGGCCGAACATGAACTGATCATCGATGGTGTCGAGCGCGCGGTCGTCGGGAAAATCCATCATCATCGGGCGCATCATCGTGCCCCCCGCATGGGTCACATTCCACGCAAGGCCATAGATATAGGGCATCAGGCGATAGCGCAGCTGCGTGCTCTTCAGCAGGGAATGATACACTTGCGGGTCGAGCGTTTTGAAGCGCCATGGCTCGCGCTCGACATCGGTGCCGTGGATGCGCATCAGCGGGTTGAAGGCGGCAAACTGCAGCCAGCGGGCATAGAGTTCGCGCCAGGCCGCATTCTGTTCCCCGCCGGGAAAGTCGGAGACGAAGAAGCCGCCGGTGTCCTGTGTCCAATAGGGATTGCCGGTGACGGTGACGTTGATCCCGCCCGCCACCTGCTGCTTCAGGGTTTTCCAGCTGGCAAAGATGTCGCCGCTCCATGATGCGGCGGCCGTGCGCTGCGCCCCCGCCCAGGCCGAGCGGGTAAGAGTAAACACGCGCTTGTTGCTGGTGGCGCGCTGGCCGTCATAGGTGCCCTGCGTGGTCATCAGCGAATAAGGGTTGAGGTAGCGCGTGAAATCACCCAGCGCGTTCGACCCCAGCGCCTTGGTGTCGCGGATGTTGTCGGCCGCATTCCACATGGCGCTGGAAACTTCGACCTCGGTGCCGTCCATCCAGAGCGCGTCGACGCCCTTGTCCAGCAGGCCCGATTTGATGTGTTTGAAATAGATCCGGCGGGCGACGGGGCTGTAGGCGTCATAAACCCGCGCATGTTTCGAAATCCAGTGCAGCGGGGCAAAGCGCAAATGCTGCGCGTCCAACTCATGCGCCAGCGCCGTATCATCACCTACCGAGGGCCAGATCGACACCATCAGCTTCATGTGCATGGCGTGAAGCCGGCGCGTCATGCCCTCGGGATCGGGATAGCGGGTCTTGTCCCAGATCATCCCGCTCCAGCTGCCGTCCTTGTCGCTGCCCCAATATTGCCAATCCTGCACGATCGTATCGAGCGGAAAGCGCTCCTTGCGGAAGGTCCGGGCAATGTCGAGCAATTGCGCCTGCGTCTTGTAGCGCTCCTTGGACATGAACAGGCCCAGCACCTGTTTGGGCACCATCGGCGCATCGCCGGTCAGACGGCGATAGGCGGCCACCACATCGTCGGGCGTCTGTCCGCCCATGAAATAATAATCGACACCCCCCGGCGCGCTTTCGGCCCACAGCGATGCGCCGGTCGCGTCATCCTTGAACCGCATCTGGGAATAGGTGTCCCACAGGATGCCGTAGCGGCGCGAGGACATCATCACCGGGATGATGATCCCCACATTGGTCTGTACCAGCAAAAGGTCGCTGCCGCGCCGGTTGGAGCGATCATCGGCGGTGAAGCCGAAGCCGTAGATCGCCTCGTCGCCTTGCAGCGTGAAACGGTTGGTGGCCTCGTAACTGGGCGCGCCGTCGATGGTGACGGGTTTGACCGTTTCGGGGGCGGCGGCATTCTCGGCGGTGTAGAGCTTGCCCGATGCGTCCATGAAACGCAGCGCGCCGGTGGCCTTGCTGACCTCGATGCGCAAACGGGGGGTGATGATGGTCAGCCTATCGGGTTTGTCCGCGACCGTGAAGGGCAGCGCCGCGGGAGGCCTCACCACGACAAGGCTGGGTGCGGTCCAGTAATTCCGCCCCGGATTGGTATTCACCCGCACCGTTTCAGGCCCATAGAAAAGGATGTTCTTGGTCAGACCATGCAAGTGGACCTGCACGCCATCGCTGAGCAGCGTGTAGGCAAAGGCATCCCCCGCCTGCGCCGCCACGGCCAGCAGATGGCCGCGCGCGTCAAGGCCGCTGGCATTCTGGGTTTTTGCGTGAGCCGATTGGCTGACCGCGAAAGCCACCATCAGCGCCGAAATCCGGAGGGAACCCCACCGAAGCCTGCCAACATCCGTTCCCATAGCGCATGGCCTCTTATCTCTATCGCCAAACTATGGTATCGCTAACAATCCTGCTGTCAAGACTTACTCCCGGCAAGGGCGCCTTACTGGATCTTGAAAAGCCTGATTTCCCTCTCCCCACTTTGTGACACCCCATCCATCGGCAAATATCGCCCTCTGCTTGGCCATTGCAGATATGTTAACGCTATCCGAAAGAGCGCCGACAGTATCGCCTGTCTAAAGCGGACCACGCCTTGCGTTGAAGAGAGGGAATATGGCCAGGTCCGGCCGCCCTTTGTTTTTACCCGCCGCCCGGCCGGATGCGGGTGAACCAGATCTTGCGGAAAGCCAGAGTCGGCGCATCGGTGGCTACCGAATGTTCCTCGCTGGCGGGCGGCACCTCGGCGGGTTGAGAACTCTCCAGAATCGCGCGATCCTCCTCGGCTATCCGCCGGTTGGCTCGCGCGAACAGTGGATCGAGCCAGCGCAACCGCGCAAAATCGCGGATGGTGTAGATGGTCAGCCGCGTGGCCCCCGCATCGGCCGGGCTGCATACCGCCAGCAGGCGCAGGACACGCCCGCCCGGATCGATCGCCAGTTCCATGGCATTGGGAAAATGATAGCGCAGGCTCGAGCGTGGCGCCTCGCCGGCACGCTGCGCAACAATCTCGGCGCCGTGATCGGTGGGGTGCCAGTTCATCACCATCTTTTCCGCCGTCCGGCCACGGAGCGCTTTGCCGATGCTGCGGGCGTGAACGAAGGGCAGATGCGGCGTGTCCAGCATGTTCTCCATCACCCGCGTCCAGTGGACCTGCCAGTGGAAGCTCTGCGCCGTCACCCGCACGCCGGGCAGCAGGAATGCGGCAGGCACGGCCGGTTCGCCCACCGCGTCCCGCCCGGTGAACAGCCAGACCAGACCACCAGCCTCGCGCAGCGGCAGCGGCGTGGCGGACAGCGTTTCCAGCTTGGCATCGGGATTCCACGGCACATGCCGGCAATGCCCATCGCCATCGAAACGCCAACCATGGAAGGGGCACGCGATCTCGCCACCTTCCACCTTGCCCAGCGAAAGCGCGACCCCGCGATGCGGGCAGCGATCCATCAGCGCATGGATGGCGCCGTCCGCATCGCGGAACAGCACGATCGGCTCCCCCGCCAACGTCATCGCCAGCGGTTTGGCCTTGGGCACATCGCGGGCAAGAACCAACGGCACCCAAAGGCCCGAAAACTGCGGGAACAGCGCGCGCGTCATGCCCCGCGCTCCAGCGCCGCATGGATATGCTGGGCGAGGCGATGCGCGGTGTCCGACAGTCCCGCCGCCTCGATCAGCGCAATCTCGGTGTCGTAAAGCCTCGGCAGATCGGCGTCATCGGTAATCGCGGTCAGATGCGCCGGCACCATCTCGCGCGGCAGCACGGTGATGCCCAGCCCCGCGGTCACCGCCGAAAGGCTGCCGGCAAGGCTGGTCGAGGTATAGGCCACGCGCCATTTGCGCCCCATGGCATCGAGCGCATCCTCGGCCCGTTTGCGATAGACGCAGGGCTGGGGCGAGACCACCAGCGGGATCGTCGCCAGCCCGGCCACGGCCATTTGATCGCGCGCCACCCACACCAGCGGCTCACGCCAGACACGCGTGCCCTCCAGCGGCGCCGACGGCTCGCGCTTGACCAGCACCAGATCGAAGGCCCCGCTGTGGAACTTATCGAGCAGGTTCAGCGTCAGATCGCAGGTCACTTCCAGTTCCACCAGCGGATGCGCCTTGGCAAAGGTGGCCAGCACGCCGGGCAGATGCGCGGTGGCAAAATCCTCGGGCACGCCAAGGCGCACCCGCCCGATCATGTCAGGCTCGAACATTTCGGCCAGCGCGGCATCATTCAGGCGCAGCAACTGGCGCGCGGGGCCGAGCAACCGCTCCCCCTCGCCCGTCAGGCTGAGCGAACGCGGCGTGCGCGCGAAAACGGCGCGGCCAAGCATATCCTCCAGCCGTTTCACCTGAAGGCTGATGGTCGACTGGGTGCGGCCAAGGCGATCGCCCGCGCGGGTAAAGCTGCCGGTTTCCACAATCGTGACAAAGCAGCGGAGCAGGTCGAGATCAAGCGTGCGGGTGCCGGGCATGGCGCGATATCGCGCCCGATCATGCAAAATGTCAATGGCTGCTATTTTTATAACTCGTTTTCACAATGTCTGATTTGCCGCCACAGGCCTCCGCCAAGGAGGTACCCATGCCACTGTTCCACGATTTTCCCGCGCTCCATCCGGTTTTGACAGGCTTTTGCGCCCTGTCCCTGGCGCTCATCGGCCTGACCCTGTTCGTGGCAACCATCGTCCTGGCGTTTTCGCACCGTTACATGCGCGCCGATCCGCGCCGGGGCGCCTTTTTCGCCACCGTGACGGCACTGGTGGCCAGCGTGTTCGCCTTTGTCGGCACCGGCAATATGGTAGTCTTTGCCGGCGCGTGGGTTTTCAGCGGCGTGGCGCTGGCGCGGCTGATCGGTCGTTCGCAACACCTGTCCGACGCGCGGCAGGCCATGCGGCGCGCCCATGGCGCCTTCGCAACCGGCGACGCGGCATTGCTTGGGGCGCTGGCTATGCTCTGGTGGCATGCCGGTTCGGTGCGGATCGATGCCGCACTGGCCGCAACAGCGACCATGACCGCGCCACAGGCCCTGCTCACCGCGCTGCTGCTGGTGACCGCCGCCGCCGCGCGGTCCAGCCTGCCGCCCTTTTCGGGCTGGCTGCTCTCCTCGATGACCGCGCCCACCCCGGTCTCGGCGCTGATGCATGCCGGGCTGGTCAACGCAGGGGGATTCCTGCTGATCCGCTTCGCGCCGGTGCTGGAGGCAGCACCTGCGGCCCGGGCCGCCGCCATGGCGCTGGGGCTGTTTGCCGCGCTCTACGGCATAGGAATCATGGCGGTGCGGCCTGATATCAAGCGCGCGCTTGCCGGCTCAACGGTCTCGCAGATGGGCTTTATGGTCCTGAGTTGCGGGATGGGCGCCTATACCGCTGCCTTGTGGCATATTCTGGCGCATGGCCTGTTCAAGGCCTGGCTGTTCCTCGGCTCCGGGTCTGCCGTCGGCATGCGGGGCAAAGCGGGCAATCCGGCCCATGCCCCACGCCGGCCGATCGCCATTGCCGCCGCCACGTTGCTGTGCGCGATTGCCGCCTGGGCGGCGGGGGTGCTGAACGCGGACATGGTGCCACTGTCTCTGGGTCTGGCCACGGCGATGGCCACTTTGGGTGAAGCCCTGCGCGCCCAAGGTCCGGCGGCAAGCCGGAGCCCCCTGATCCCGGTCATCGCGGGCCTGACGGCGCTCTATGCCGGCGCCCTGCACATCACCAACGCCGCCATGGGGCCCGATGCGCCGATGTTGCTGCCGCCATCGGCGCTGATCGCCTTGATTGCCGGGTTCCTCGGTGTCTGGGTCTGGCAACAGAGCCGGGCCGCCAGCGCCTCGTCCCTGCCCCCCGCGCTCTACGTCCGCCTGCTGAACGCCGGGACCTTTGCCATGCCCGCGAAAGGAGACGCCCAATGAACATGATGCCGTTCGCCACCGCGCCGGAGCCCACATTGACCCGCACCGAAGTGTCCGGCCTGATCGCGCTGGCGGCCCGCACGGTGCCGCCGCTCTGGCCGCTGGAAAGCGCGATTGCCGTCAATCCGCTGGCCGGTTTTGAAGGCATGGCTTTCGAAGAGGCAGTGCAGGCAGGCGCCCGCCTGTTCGGCGCGCGCCAAAGCCTGCCGCTGGCGCAATGGCGCGCTTTGCTGGCTGGCGGCCGGATTGCCGAAGGCTGTCTGCGCGATGCAGCGATCCGGCATCTGGGCGGAACCTATCCCGCCCTTGCGCCAATCGCGCCGGGCATTACCGCGCTCGATCTGCTGATGGCGCGGCTGCTGACCCTGCCCGCCACCGATGAGGTCAAGGCTTCGCCAATGGCCCCGGATGCCGCTTTCGTGGCAAAATGGTGTGCGGCCTTCTTCGATCACGGACATGCCGCGATCCCCATGCCGCACCGCGAACTTGGCCTCTACCGCGCCGTGCTGGCGATGGCGGGGCACGATCCCGAATTCCATGCGCTGACCGGAACACTCGGCGCGCAACTGCTGATGACCGTGCCGCGCGATCCGCTCAATGCCATTGCCGAGGCGCTCTCGGCCCTGGGCATTGCGGAGGACGGACAGCAGCCGCATCTGGCCGCGCTGGTGGCCCGCCTGCCCGGCTGGGCGGGCCATATCCGCTGGCGGAGCGAGCATGCCGACGCCGAACATGCCGCAGGAGCACCGGCAGGCATGGCCGACCTGCTGGCACTCTGGCTGCTGCTGGAACGGGCGGGCGCGTTGACCCAACCCCGCATCACGCCCCAACCGGCCAATGTAACATTACACCTCGCCGCCCATTTCGGATGGTCCCGCGACGATGTCAGACGGGCGCTCGCCGTCGCCGGCGCGCCCCTCACCCGCATCGCCACCATGGACGAGGAGGCGCTCGGCCTGCTGTTCATGACCGCCGCCGAATGGACTTATGCCGATGGGCTGGTGCCCCGGTTGCAGGCCGGCACGCGGGCAAAAGCCGCAGAGATGCCAGCCTCGGAGGACGCGGCGGCGGCCCAACTGGTGTTCTGCATCGACGTGCGCTCGGAACCTTTCCGGCGGGCCTTGGAGACGACCGGCCGCTATGAGACACTGGGCTATGCCGGTTTCTTCGGTCTGCCCATCGCGCTCCACCCTTCCGGGGCTGCGCGGCGCAAACGGTTGCTGCCGGTGCTGCTCAGCCCGCAGCATGACGTGGCCGAAGCCCCGCGGCCCGGCCATGAGCCGGATGCCACGCGGCTTGCTGCGGCCGATGCCACCGCTCGGCATGCGGCCAGCCTGTTCGACACCGCCAAGCAGGGCATCGCCACCGCTTTTGCCACCGCCGAGGCGACCGGGCCGCTGGCCGGCCTGGCGATGGCGGCCCGCACGCTCGCTCCCCGGCTCAGCGCGCGGATCGGCGCATGGGCAAGGCCCTGCCGCCACGAAGCCTTCGCTCCGGCGCTGGATCATGCCTCTGCCGGTCACGCACACCCACCTTTCACTCTGGCCGACAAGATCGGCTATGCCAGCGCCCTGTTCCGCCTGACCGGCCTGCCGACCGATACGGCGCGGCTTGTGGTGCTAGTCGGCCATGGCGGCAGCGCGGTGAACAACCCCTATGCGGCCGCGCTCGATTGCGGCGCCTGTGGCGGCCACGCCGGGGGCAGCAACGCGCGGATATTGGCAGCGATGCTGAATGAAGCCGATGTTCGCGCCGGGCTGGTGGCACAGGGCATCGCCTTGCCCGAGACCACCCATTTCCTTGCCGCAGAGCATAACACCACCACCGATACGGTCACGATCTTCGATCGCACAGGGGTGCCCGCCGGCCACGCCGCCGACCTTGCGCGGCTGGAGGCCGATCTTGCCCGTGCTGGTGCTGCCAACCGCGAAAGGCGCGCAGGCCTGCTTGATCGGTCGCCACAGGATCTGCTGACCGGCGCCGCCCACTGGGGCGAGGTGCGGCCTGAATGGGGTCTTTCCGGCAATGCCGGCTTCCTCGTCGGGCCGCGCCGGTGGAGCAAGCATATCGACCTGGAAGGCCGCGCCTTCCTGCACAGTTACGACTGGCGCGCAGATGCCGATGGCTCGGTGCTGGCCACAATCCTGACCGCGCCGATGGTTGTCGCGCAATGGATCAATTGCCAGTATCTGTTCTCGACCATCGACAATGATCGCTATGGTTCGGGCGACAAGGTCACGCAAAACGTTATCGGCCGCATCGGCGTGGTGCAGGGCAATGGCGGCGACCTGGCGGTAGGCCTGCCGCGCCAGTCGCTGTTTCGCGACGACGGCTCGCCCTTCCATCTGCCGCAGCGCCTGCTCACGGTTGTTCTCGCGCCCTTGGCTCGGGTGGAAGCGGTGGTCGCCGCCAATGACATTCTTGCCCGCCTGTTCGGCAAGGGTTGGGTCCATCTCGTCGTCATCGCCCCCGAAACCGGCCAAGCGCGCCGCTGGCGCCCCGATGGCGCGCCCCAAGCCGAAGGCACCGGCCTCACCGACATCACTGCCTAGGAGAACCTCCCATGAAAGCACATGCCACCGGCGAACTTACCCTGCATCGCCTCAAGAAGATCGAAATCGTCATCCGCGCCGAGGACCACCATCCGGTGGAAGAGCTGCTGAAGGCCGCAGGGATCGGCGGCTGGACAATCATCCGCGACGTGGCCGGCATGGGGCACGCCGGATTTCATCACGGCAAGACCATTTTCAACGACCACAGCGGTCTGGCCATGTTTGTCGGCGTGGGTGAGCCTGCGGCGATCGGCGATGTGGCAAGGGGCCTCGCCCGCCTGTTCGCCACCCTGCCCGGCGTCACATTCCTCTCCGATGTCGAGGTCTTGCGCTCCGACTATTTCGCCCGCGCGGCGGGTGCCTGACCTTGGCGGGGCACCACCCGCTTGCGGGTGCGAAACTCGTGGCGGCAACGATGCATGGCAAGGAGAAGATGGTTGCGTTCGCCGATGGGCAATGTCCGCCAAGGCACCTCTACCTGCGGGATTGCGCGCAAGGGGGGGCATACCATGCCCCTGCCGACCAAGCGCGGACAGACCGATGGAGATGTCGCTCGAACCATTGGCTGGACGGCCAAACGGATCGGCGAAATGCGCAGCCGATACGTCGATGAAGCACGTGTCATTGTGTCGATGGTGGAGCGCCTGAGCGCCTAGCGGTTTACAGAGTTTGTAAACCGGCCCTGATCCGGAGGGATCGTGATGGGACTAAGTCATTGTTTTTGTGGTAGCGGAGGAGGGACTCGAACCCCCGACACGCGGATTATGATTCCGCTGCTCTAACCTGCTGAGCTACTCCGCCCCATGACTGGCGGTGACCGTGTCGGTCACCATTGCCCGGTGCAGGCGGCGCGAATAGCCACGCATCGCCCATGCGTCAACAGCCCTTTGCATGTTTTATAAAATTTTTTTGAAAACGGTCCAAGCGCTCCTCCGGCACCATTGCCTGCCGCGATGCCAATGCTTGCGCATATCGGGCGGCTCTGTCACATTCCGGGTCCATCACGGAGGCGGCCCATGCCGAAAATGGCCAGACAGCAACGCATGATCGCCATCGGCCTTGTGCTGTGGAACGCGGCCGGCGTGGCGATGTGGGCGCTCCAGTCCAGCACCAGCCCCGAAACGCTGGCGCAGGGCGACAAGGTGCAGATCGAGGTATGGCGGGCCATGCCGCTCTGGGCATGGATCGCCTATGCGGTGGCATCTTGGAGCGGATTGCTGGGCGCTGTGGCGCTGCTGCTGCAACGGCGGGTCGCGGTGTGGCTGTTTGCCGCCTCGGTTATCGCGATCGTCGCGCAATTCAGCTATGCGCTGGTGCTCTCACCATTGGTGCAGGCCAAGGGGCCGGGCGTGATCGCCTTTCCGGTGGTGATCCTGATCGTCGCGCTGGGCTCGATGGCTTATGCCCATGCCGCCGCCGGGCGCGATCTGCTCAGCTAGATCTCGCCCCGCTGGCGACGAATGGCGAACCAACGCTCGACATTCTTGTTATGCTCTTCAAGCGTGTTGGCAAAGGCATGGCCCTTGGTGCCGTCGGCCACCATATAGAGCGCCTGCGTCTTGGCCGGGTGCAGTACGGCATGGATCGAATCGCGCCCCGGATTGGTGATCGGTCCCTTGGGCAGGCCCACCATCGAATAGGTGTTGTAATCATTCTTCGCCGCAATCTCGCTTTGCTTGATGCGGCGGCCCAGCGGCTTGCCCAGGGTGATGGGATAGATGATCGTGGGGTCGGCCTGCAGCATGATATGCTGGCGCAGGCGGTTCGAATAGAGGCCCGCGACCATGGCGCGCTCCTCGGGCTTGCCGGTTTCCTTCTCGACGATCGAGGCCAGCGTCAACGCCTCCTCAGGCGTCTTGGCCACCGTGTCGGAGCTGCGCGCGGCCCATTCCTCGGCCAGCACCTTGGTCATCGCCGCCTGCATCGTGGCCACCACCGAGGCGCGCGTGGCGCCCTTCTTGATGTCATAGGTGTCGGGCAGGATGCTGCCCTCACGCGGGGCGTCAACCGTACCGATCAGGTCGGGATTGGCCAGCAGCTTTTCCTTGACCATGATCGAGGGCAGACCCTCGGGAATGGTGACAAAGCGGCGCAGCACCTGATCGCCGGTGATGATGGCCAGGATCTGCTGCTCGCTGGCACCCTTGGGCAGCAGGAATTCGCCCGCCTTGATGCCGCCTCCGGCCCGCATCAGCTTGGCATGAAACCGCAGCGCCCGCGCCGAATAAATCGCCCCCTCGCGTTGCAGCTTGGCCGCCACCACCGTCAGCCCCGCACCGTCAGGCACGGTAAAGGCACGGTCCTGCGGCAAGGGCCCCGCCCCATACCAGCCATGCAGCAGGCTGGCCACCGGAGCGCCAATGGCCAGCGCGGCCACGCCAAGGACGATGAGGACAGGTTTCTTCATGGGCGCTTCGGGCTCTCTTCTGCCGGATGCCAGATACAGATAAGGCGAGCCCCCAAAGGCGCCCGCCACCGCTTGTTCCACAGGTGGGGACGGAGGCGCCCAAAGGCAAGCCCCCGCCCCGTCACGTCCTGCTTAGTCTTCCAGTGCCTTCACAACCACGCTGGCATTGGTGCCGCCAAAGCCGAAGCTGTTGTTGAGCGCGGCGCGCACGCGGCGCTTCTTGGCCGCGTGAGGCACCAGATCGACGCCCTCGGTGCCTTCATCCGGATTGTCCAGATTGAGCGTCGGGGGCACAATCTGGTCACGGATGGCCAGAATGCAGAAGATGGTCTCCACCGCGCCCGCGCCGCCCAGCAGGTGGCCGATGGCGCTCTTGGTGGACGACATCGAGACATTGCCGATGGCATCGCCGAACAGGCGCTTGACCGAGGCCAACTCGATCGTATCCGCCATGGTCGAAGTGCCATGGGCGTTGACATAATCGATGTCGGCCGGCGTCATGCCCGCCTTTTTCAGCGCCATTTCCATCGAGCGATAGGCGCCAAAGCCTTCGGGATGCGGGGCGGTCACGTGATAAGCATCGCCCGACAGACCATAGCCGACGACTTCGGCATAGATCTTGGCGCCGCGCGCCTTGGCGTGTTCATATTCTTCCAGAACGACAACGCCCGCGCCTTCGCCCATGACGAAACCGTCGCGGTCCTTGTCATAGGGACGGCTGGCCTGTTCGGGGCGGTCGTTATAGCTGCAATTGAGCGCCTTGGCCTGAGCGAAACCGGCAATGCCGATCGGGCAAACGGTCGATTCCGCGCCGCCCGCCAGCATGATGTCGGCATCATCGTCACGGATCATGCGCGCCGCGTCACCGATCGAGTGCGCGCCGGTCGAGCAAGCCGTCACAACAGCGTGATTCGGACCCATCAGGCCATACTTGATCGAAACCTGACCCGAGATCAGGTTGATCAGGCGACCATGGACGAAATGCGGCGAAACGCGGCCCGGCCCCTTGTTGGCCAGCACCAGCGACTCGCTTTCAATGCCCGGCAGGCCGCCGATGCCGCTGCCGATCGAGCAGCCCATGCGCAGGCGCATTTCTTCGGGCGCATCCACCAGCCCTGCGTCTTCAAGCGCCTGGCCCGCGGCATCAATGCCGAAAACGATGAAAGGGTCGACCTGACGCTGGATCTTGTGATCGACGCGCTTGCCGGGGTCAAAACCATATTCGTGGTCGGCCGGCTTCACTTCACAAGCGATGTGGCACTTATGGGCCGAGGCATCGAACTTGGTGATTTTGCCCGCGCCGGACTTGCCGGCAAGGATATTTGCCCAGGCGGTTTCCACGTCAGCGCCCAGCGGGGTGACCAGACCAAGCCCGGTGACGACAACACGACGCATTCTCGATTCTCCCTCTACCGCATCGACAACCTGTGTCGGCCCGTCATTGCGGCAACAAACAGCGACCCAACAGGCGCTTATTCTGGCCAAATGTCCGATAACAAGCAAGCCCGGCCCGATAATGCGGACCGGGCCTGATTATGACCCCAAAGGTCGACGCCGATCAAAGGTTGGGGCCAACGCCCCCCCATTTTCGGCGCAGGACCTGTGGGACGACGCAGCCCTGCCCATGATCGGGCAGGCGCATCAGCCCCACGGGCCCTTTGGCAAAATCAGCCCTTGTTCGCCTCGATGAAGGCGATGGCGTCATTGACCGTGGCAATCTTTTCGGCGGCATCGTCGGGAATTTCCACGCCGAATTCTTCTTCGAAAGCCATCACCAGTTCAACGATGTCGAGCGAGTCAGCGCCCAGATCGTCGATGAAGCTGGCATCGGCAACGACCTTGTCTTCTTCAACGCCGAGGTGTTCGACAACGATCTTCTTAACCTGCGCCTCGATGGTGCTCATGATATTCCCCTTACGAAAAGCGGCGAAATTGTGAAACTCAATGCGCGCCCCTAATGGGTGGCGCGCAGACTGGCAAGCGGGATTGCACATCACAACCGTGTCAACCCTCATCACGCCTCAATTGTCGCCCCGCCTGGCCGATGTCAGCCTTGTTTTTTTCACCCGCCGCAGCAGAAGGCCCAGCATGGGAATGCAGGTCTGGCCGGCATCGACGGTTCGCCCGGTGGGGGCGAAATGAGCCGATTCGTGCGGCTTCATCGCGCCATGGGCTTTTCGCGCCGGATTCTGTTTTTCGACGATCCGGCCGCCCCATGGGCGCAATGCCCAGAAAATCAGCCCGATGCGACGGTTTTCCGCTGCAATGTGGCGCATTGGCGCGGCGCGAGGGGGCCAACCCCATCGCCGAGGGGGAAGCGTGTGACCGCTTCCACAACCTCTCGCCCAAGGCTTTGACATGGCCGAAAAAAAGGGACTGGCCGAGCGTATCGCGCTCGACCAGTCCCTGCTTGAACCGTGATGTCCCGGAAGATCAGCCCTTGGGCTGTTCCACCACGCGGATGTGCAGCTCGCGAAGCTGCTTCAGGCTGGCCGGGGCCGGCGCGTTCATCAGCAGGTCTTCGGCGCGCTGGTTCATCGGGAAGAGTGTGATTTCGCGCAGGTTCTGCGCGCCGCAGATCAGCATGACGATGCGGTCAACACCGGCCGCCATGCCGCCATGCGGCGGGGCGCCATACTGGAACGCACGGTACATGCCGCCAAAGCGCTCTTCCACGTCCTGCTTGCTCAGGCCCACCGTTTCAAACGCCTTGACCATCAGGTCGGGGTGCTGGTTACGGATCGAGCCGCTGGCGATTTCAAAGCCGTTGCAGACGAGGTCATACTGGAACGCCTTGATCGACAGCGGATCGCGCCCATCGGTCAGAGCTTCCAGACCGCCCTGCGGCATCGAGAAGGGGTTGTGGGCAAAATCAATGCTGCCCGGCTCCTCGCCTTCCTCAAAGAAGGGGAAGTCGACGATCCAGCACAGTTCAAACTTGTTTTCATCAATCAGGCCCAGCAGCGTGCCGACGCGGGTGCGCGCAGCGCCCGCCAGCTTGGCGGCCTGATCGGCCTTGCCCGCGGCAAAGAACAGGCCATCGTCCGCGCCAAGGCCCAGTTCGGCATAGAGCTTTTCCATGCCCTCGGTGCCGTGGTTCTTGGCGATAGGGCCGCCGAATTCACCGCCCTTGCGGGTGACATAGCCAAGGCCGGCATGGCCTTCGCTGCGCGCCCATTCGTTCATTTCGTCAAAGAACTTGCGGCTCTTGTCCGCCGTGTTCGGGGCCGGAATGGCGCGCACGACGCCGCCCGTGCCGACGATCTTTTCAAACAGGCCAAAGCCGCTGGTCGTGAAGTGATGCGACACGTCCGAGATCAGGATCGGGTTGCGCAGGTCAGGCTTGTCAGAGCCATAGCGCAGGATCGCATCGTCATAGGCAATGCGCGGGAAGCTGCCGATCGGCGTAACCGAGCGGCCATCGGCAAACTTTTCAAAGATGCCGCCGATCACCGGCTCCATCGTTTCCCAGACTTCTTCCTGCGTGACAAAGCTCATTTCGAGGTCAAGCTGGTAGAATTCGCCCGGCAGACGATCCGCGCGCGGATCTTCGTCGCGGAAACAGGGGGCGATCTGGAAATAGCGGTCGAAACCGGCCACCATCAGGAGCTGCTTATACTGCTGCGGCGCCTGCGGCAGCGCGAAGAAGGTGCCGGGGTGGATACGGCTGGGCACGAGGAAGTCGCGCGCGCCTTCGGGGCTGGAGGCGGTCAGGATCGGCGTCGAATATTCGGTAAAGCCGATGTCTTCCATCGCGCGGCGCATCGAGGAGATGACCTTGGTGCGCTTGACGATATTGGCGTGCAGCGTTTCGCGGCGCAGGTCGAGGAAGCGGTACTTCAACCGGATTTCCTCGGGATATTCCTGCTCGCCCGCCACCGGCATCGGCAGTTCCTCGGCGCGGCTCAGCACCACGGCCTCGCGGGCGAACACCTCGATGCTGCCCGTGGGCAGGTTGGGGTTCACGGTGCCTTCGCTGCGGGCCTTGACCACGCCGTTGATCGTGACCACGCTTTCCACGCGCAGCGACTCAAGCACGGGAAGCGCCGCGCTGTCGCTGTCGGCCACGATCTGGGTGATGCCGTAATGGTCGCGCAGGTCGACGAACAGCACCCCGCCATGGTCACGCTTGCGGTGGACCCAGCCGGAGAGGCGGACATTCTGACCCACGGCATCGGCATTGAGCGCGCCGCAGGTGTGCGAGCGATACGGATGCGCCTGTGTGTTGGGCGAGGACATGACAACTCTTTCCATTCTTGCGCCAATCGGGCAGGGATAGGGGATTCCTGCCCATTGCTGGACAGGCTTATGCGCGGCTAACAGGCGATGGCCGCGCTTTTGTCAAGCCGACAGGGTCGAAGACCGGCCCAAAACCGCCCGCTGATATGCGCTTTTCGCGCTGTCGGCAGGCTCCGGCCCGCATCCGGGCCAACCATCAAGCCGGCCCATAAGGGTTGGCGCATAGAAAAGAAACCGATGAAGATTCACAAGCTCATCACCACTTCGGACGCGCTGGCCGATCTTTGCAGCCGTCTGTCAAAGGCCGAATTCGTCTGTGTCGACACCGAATTCATGCGCGAGAGCACCTATTGGCCCGAACTGTGTCTGATCCAGATCGCCGATGCCAATGAGGCCGCCGCCATCGATCCCAAGGCGCCCGACCTCGATCTGTCCCCGCTGCTCGACCTGCTGGTGGACAACGAGGATGTGCTCAAGATCTTCCACGCGGGCGGGCAGGATGTGGAGATCATCTACAACCTGACCGGCAAGACCCCTCACCCGATTTTCGACACCCAGATCGCGATGATGGCCATCAGCCAGAGCGAGCAGATCGGCTATTCCAATCTGGTCGAAAGCTGGCTGGGGCTGGTGATCGACAAGGGCGCGCGTTTCACCGACTGGAGCCGCCGCCCTCTGACCGAGCGCCAGATCGAATATGCGATCGGCGACGTCACCCATCTTTCCAAGATCTTTCCCAAGATCCTGAAACGCCTGATCAAAACCGGGCGCGGGCAATGGCTGGACGCGGAAATGGAGCGTCTGGCCGATCCCGACAATTACCGCAACGATGCCCAGAGCGCATGGCTGAAAATCAAGGCCGCCGGGCGCAATCCGGCCATGCTGGGCCGTTTGCGCGCGATTGCCGCATGGCGCGAATATGAGGCGCAGGACAAGAACATCCCGCGCGGCCGCATCGCCCGCGATGAAACGCTGGCCGATATTGCCAGCCATCCGCCCAAGACTCAGGCCGATCTGGCCAAGGTGCGCGGGCTTTCCACCGGCTGGAAGGACAATGACATCGGCAAGCGGCTGATGCAGACTCTGGCCGATGCGCAGCCATTGAGCGAGGCCGAAATGCCGCCCAAGACCCCGCGCGGGGCGCCGCTGGGCAAGGAAGGCGCGCTGGTTGCCGATCTGCTCAAACTGCTGCTGAAAATCCGGGCGCGCGAAATCGACGTGGCCGCCCGCCTGCTGGCGCGCAGCGATGATCTGGAACTGCTGGCCGCCGGCGTGCGCAAGGGCGTGAGCGTGCTGGAAGGCTGGCGCTATGGCGTGTTTGGCCGCGATGCGCTCGATCTGGTCGAGGGCAAGCTGGCCTTTGCGGTGGTCAACGGGCGGCTGAAAATGACCCATGTCGACGAATTGCACGGCGACATGCGGGAAGCCAATCCCGAAGCACCCGCCGTTGAACAGGAAGCGGGCGAGGAAGAATGAGCGTTTACCAGCCCACGCTCAAACAATTGCAATATCTGGTCGCGCTGCATGAACACGGCCATTTCGGCCGCGCGGCAGAGGCGTGCTTTGTCTCGCAGTCGACGCTGTCGGCGGGGTTGCGCGATCTGGAAACGCTGCTGGGCGTGGTGCTGGTCGAACGGACAAAGCGCAATGTGCGCTTCACCCCGCTGGGCAATGCGGTGGTGGCCAAATCGCACCGCATCCTGCGCGAGGCCGAGGAATTGTCCGACCTCATCCATTCCTCGTCCCAGCCGCTTTCGGGCGAGGTACGGATGAGCGTGATCCCGACGATCGCGCCTTTCCTCTTGCCGCGCATGTTGCCGCGCCTGCGACGCGAACGGCCCAATCTCAAGCTCTTCCTGCGCGAGGAGCCGAGCGCGCAGGCCATCGAATCGCTCCACCACGGGCGGGCCGATTGCGTGCTACTGGCCCTGCCCTTTGCCACGGGCGAGGTGGAGAAGGAAACCATCGAACTGGACGCGCTCTTCGTCGCCTTCCCCAAGGACGACCCGCGCGACCCGCCCGCCGAAATCAGCCCCGACCTGATCGACGAGCACCGGCTGCTGCTGCTCGAGGATGGCCATTGCCTGAAGGAACATGCGCTGGCGGCCTGCAACCGGCCCGAATTGCGCGCTTCGGCCACGATGATCGGCACCTCGCTGCACACGCTGGTGCAGATGGTGGATAATGGGCTGGGGCTGACCATGTTGCCCGAAATGGCGCTGGATGCGGGGATTTTGAACGGGACCAATGTGGTGGCCCGGCCCCTGCGGTCCGACAGCGCAAACCGCGAAATCGCGTTGGTCTGGCGGCGGCAATCGCCTCGGTCAGAGGAGTTCCGCATGCTGGCCGAGGAATTGCGGGCGGGGTAAGGCATATTGCGCGCGGCGCAATATTATGTCATGGGGGCGAAACATCATGACAGAGCCCCTTACCGAATCCGCCGCCTCGCCCACGGTGCCCCACACGCTTGTCGAAGACATTTTCGGCATCGCCAACGGCTGCCTGCTGATCGGCCTTGGTTTGGACCTGCTGCACGAGGCGCGGCTGATCACCGGGGGCGTGGCAGGGGTGGCGCTGCTGCTCTCCTATGTCCTGCCCTATCCGCCGGGCAGCCTGTTCACATGGATCAACCTGCCGATCTTTGCACTGTTCTGGCGTCGGCTGGGCACGCCCTATATCCTGCGGACCACCATCGCCACGCTGTCCATCATGGCGCTGGTTGATGTGGTGGCGGCCAATCTGGTCATCGCGCGCATCACCATGCCCATGGCCGCCAT
Source organism: Novosphingobium humi (assembly GCF_028607105.1). Lineage (GTDB taxonomy): Bacteria > Pseudomonadota > Alphaproteobacteria > Sphingomonadales > Sphingomonadaceae > Novosphingobium > Novosphingobium humi. Next base: position 2,530,242 of record NZ_CP117417.1, read on the forward strand.
CGTGGGCGGCACAGCGCTGGGCATCGGCATTCTGGCCGTCACGCGCCATGCCACGGGCGTGGGCGGCCTTGCGGTCATTGCTCGCTGGCTATCCCAATGGAAAGGCTGGCATTTTGGCGCGATCTGTATGGCCATCGACGCGGTGATCGTCTCTTCCGCCTTTGCCGTGCTGGGCTTTGAACGTGGCTTCTGGTCGCTGGTCGCGGCGCTGGTGATGAACGGGGTGGTGTTGGTCTGGCACCGGCCGGATCGGTATCGCAGCGAGGTTTGAACCGGTAGATTTGCCTCCGGCGGGCAAAGGGACTCGTCCCTTTGCAATCCCATTATGGGGTGGTGCTGGACTGGCAAACGAAGCCCTACCCGCGAAGCGGTTTATAAGCCTGCGGCGGGGCCATGTGGCGCAAAGGTGATATTACAGCGCAACATGGACATTAATGGGATTGTTAAGGGCCCGAGGCCCTTAACCCGCCGGAGGCAAACCAAACCTCAATCCATATGTTTCAACCCGACCCGCAGATAATCCCACCCGGTGATCAGCGTCAGCCCCGCCGCCGCCCACAACGTGGTGAGGCCCACCGTATGGGGCAGATTGACCACATAGCCGCCCACATCGACCAGCCACCACGGCATCGCCCGGCCCAGGATCAGCGCGCCAAGGCACAGGATCTGGAAGGTGGTTTTCCATTTTGCCAGTTTGGACACCGGCACCGACACCTGGATGCCTCCCAGAAATTCGCGCAGGCCCGACACCGCAATCTCGCGCAGCAGAATGATCAGCCCCGCGATCACGTGGAGTTCGCCCACATAAGGCCCCGTCAGCACGCCCTTGGCCGTCAGCACGAGGATAACGGCGGCGACCATGATCTTGTCGGCGATGGGATCGAGAAAAATGCCCAGCTTGCTGACCGCCCCCTGCGCGCGGGCCAGATAGCCGTCGAAATAGTCGGTGATGCCCATCAGCGAATAGACGCCAAAGGCCAGCGCATAGCCTGCGGTCCATTCGGGCCACCACAGCAACCAGACCAGCACGGGCACGGTGACGATTCGGGACAGGGTGAGCAGGTTGGGCAAAGTGAGCATGACCGAATCGCCATAGCCGCTAACCGCAACGCAAAAAAGACACGGTAATCGAAGAGACGCCGTTTCCTTGGGTTACGCCCCCAAGCGCCCCCTACAGCGTAGCATTTATGCGGTCCGCCGCAGGCGCAAGCGCCCGTTGCCGCCTCTGTTCGCCCCTCGGGTGAATTTTGCGCGCGCCCATCACCCCTCTTGCCCCATCCGTGTGTTTCGCTAGGACAGCGCGCACAACAAGGATCGACAACACAGCATGACGACATCCACCCACCTGTTGCATCGGCGGCGTTTCCTGCCCCTGTTCGCAACGCAATTGCTGGGCGCGTTCAACGACAATCTCTACAAGAACGCAGCGGTGTTCTTCGTGGTCTATGGCGTGTTCAACTCGGAGAAGTCCGAGGCGATTTTCTCGGCGGTGGCCTCGGCGCTGTTCATCGTGCCTTTCTTCATCCTCTCGGCGCTGGCCGGACAACTGGCCGACATGCGCGACAAGGCGCAGATCATCCGCTGGGTCAAACTGGCCGAAATCGGGATCATGATCGCGGGCGGCGCGGGGCTGGTCATCGCCTGGCAGGCCAAGCACGGTATTCTTGAGCCATGGCAGGACATGCTGCTGATGCCGGTGGCCATGCCGCTGATTCTGTTTGCCCTTCTGGGCATGGGCATCCACTCGACTTTTTTCGGCCCGATCAAATATGCGATCCTGCCCCAGCATCTCAAAAGCGAGGAAGTGCTGGCGGGCACGGGTCTGGTTGAGGCGGGCACCTATATCGCCATTCTGGCGGGCACGATTCTGGCCGGGTTCATTCCGGTCGAATGGGCCGCTGCGGGCGTGTTCGTCACGGCTCTTGTCGGCTATGGCACCTGCCTTTCGGTGCCCCCCGCCCCGCCGCAGGAAGAGGCCCAGCCGCTCGATTTCCACATCCTGCGCGCCTCGGCGCAGTTGGTGAGGAACACGATGCATGACCGCCGCGTGTTCCTCGCCATCGCCTCGATCAGCTTTTTCTGGACCGTGGGCGCGGTGCTCTTCATCGAATTCCCGCTGCTGGCCAAGCGCGTGCTGTGCGCCAGCAAGGAAGTGGCCAGCCTGTTCCTCGTGATCTTTTCCATCGGCGTGGCGCTGGGTTCCGTGTCGATCAACGCGCTGCTCAAGGGCAAGGTTTCGGCCCGCTATTCGCCGCCCTCGGTGCTGGTGATGGCGCTCTTCGTCGTAGCCTTTCAACAGGTCTGCACCCGTTTTCCCGCCACGGTCGACGGCCATTTGATGAGCATCGGTGAATTTATGCACCATCCGCTCACGCCGCTGCTGCTGGCCACGCTGGGCGGGATCGCGGTGGCGGGCGGCATGTTCGTGGTGCCGCTCTATGCGTTCCTCACCACCATCGTCGACAAATCGCAGACCGCGCGCACGATTGCGGCCAACAATGTGGTCAATTCGGGCGCGATGGTAGTGGGCGCGGCAATTGCCGTGGGCCTTGGCGCGGCAGGGGTAGAGATCGTCGATCTGGTGCTGATTTCGGCGGCCATGTGCCTGATTTCGGCGTGGCTGGCCATTTTGCTGGTCCGGGCCGAGCGCGAGGCCGAGATCAACGGCGGCCCCCGTCCTTTTGCCTGACCTGTTTTGCGTGACGGCCCTTTCGCTCAGGCGATAAAGGCCATCACCGCAACAAAACAGGCGCAATAGGCCAGCAGGAATTCGCGCAGATTCTGCATGGTCAGACCCCGGCGCCAATGGCGCGCGCGCGAGGCCACCATATGCGGCGCGGCATGGGCATGGCGTCGAAACCAATCGGCGGCCGCAGCCTTGGGCGCCGGTGCGGGCGCCTCATGCCGGGGCGATGCAACCGGCCGATCCACCCGCACATGGGGCGGCAGCGTTTGCAGAAAAGGATGATGGGCGCTCTCGTCACCCAGAACCAGTGAACGTCTCATGCCCGCAGGTTTAAGAATTTGTTCACCATTGCGAAAGCGAGCCACAATGGTTAACCCGTCCCCATTTGGGACGGGGGCGCCCTGCCCCAGATCGGGACAGGCGCCATGGCCAGTTAACCTCCTGAAAGCGCGATAATATAATCCCATTCCTCCGGCGTGATCGCACTGACCGAGAGACGCGAGAGGCGCAGCATTTCGATATCGGCCAGCGCCGGATCGGCCTTGATCTGTTTCAGCGTCACCGGACGCTTCAACTTGCGCACAGGCTTTACCTTCACACAGGCCCAGCGCCCCGTTTCATCCGAAGGATCGGTCAGACCCGACTGGCTGATCTCCATGATCCCCACGATTTCCAGCCCGATGTTCGAATGGTAAAAAAAGGCCAGATCGCCCGGCTGCATCGCGCGCATATTGTTGGCAGCACGGTGATTGCGCACACCGTCCCACGTCCCCTCGCCCTCCTTGACCAGATCGTCATAGGAATAGGCGTCCGGCTCGGACTTCATCAGCCAATAGGATTTGATTTTGGTCATGCGTCCCCGTCTCGGATCGCCTAAAGAGGCATCATGGATGGCGCGAGCTTAGCGCCTGTTGCAACACGGAACCACCCATGGATCTTGCCAAACTTCCCGTTCTCTCGCTTTCCGATGCCCCGGCCGATTTTGCCCGCGCGATCGGCGCCTCCTTCCGCGAATATGGCTTTGCGCTGGTCAAGGACCACGGCATCGATCCGGCATTGATCGAGTCTGCATGGGCGCTGACCGCGCAATTCTTCGCGCTGCCCGAGGAGGAAAAGCGCAAGTATTTTATCCCAGGCATCGCCGGCGCGCGCGGCTATACTCCGTTCAAGACCGAGATCGCCAAGGGCGCCAAGGCGCATGACCTGAAGGAATTCTGGCATGTCGGGCGCGATCTGCCCGAGGGTTCGCCGCTGGCAACGAGCATGGCGCCCAATGTCTGGCCCGATTCGCCCGAGGGTTTTCAAGAGGTCTTTACCCGTCTCTACGCCGAATTCGACAAGGCGGGCGCGACCATCCTTTCGCGCATCGCGCTGCATCTGGGGCTGGACGAAGGTTGGTTCGATCCGGCCATCGAGGATGGCAATTCGGTGATGCGCCTGCTGCATTATCCGCCGGTGGCCGATGCCGAAGGCGGGGCAATTCGCGCGGGCGCCCATGAGGACATCAACCTCATCACCCTGCTGCTGGGCGCGCAGGAGGCAGGGCTTGAACTGCTGACCAAGGATGGGCGCTGGGTCGGCGTGGCCCCGCCCGAAGGCGCGATCGTCATCAACATCGGCGACATGCTCCAGCGCCTGACCAACCATGTGCTACCCAGCACCACCCACCGCGTGCGCAACCCGGACGCCGAGCGCGCCGCGCACAGCCGCTATTCGATGCCCTTCTTCCTGCATCTGCGCAGCGATTTTCCCTTCAGGACGCTGGCGCAATGCATCACGCCGGAAAACCCCGACCGCTATCCGGTCTCGATCACGGCTGATGATTACCTGCAGGAGCGTCTGCGCGAAATCGGCCTGAAAAAATAAGAAAAGCGCGGGAGAGGCCATCCCTCTCCCGCGCTCTTGCCCTGTTCAACCCGCTCTGCGGGCGCCATCCCTCACGAAAGCGCCCACAGATCAGGGCATCAGAACGATACGGTCGCCGAGAACAGCGCCGTGCTTCCGGCAATGCTGGCGCCCTTCAGGCGACCGTTCTGCACCGAGAAGTTGGGCTGGAGATAGGCCGACTTGGCAGCCGTAATGTCGGTATCAACCCAGGACACGCCGAAAGTGAAGGGGCCGACCGGATATTCGCCGCCCACCTGCCAATCGAAATACGAACCCGTGGGCGCCACCGAAGTGCCGTTGGGGCCAAGGCCAGGGTTGCCCTTCGAGTAACCAAGGTGGCCCTTGAGCTTCAGCTTGGTCGAGGGGATGACATAGGACGTGTCGCCCCACAGGTAGAGGTTATCGTAAGCCTGACCATAGCTGTACGAGGTGTTCGAATAGTTGCCCAATGCCTTCTGCTTGGGGGCATAGGCCACGCCTGCCAGATAGCTGACCGGGCCGACCGCACCCGAAACCTTGACATAGGGTTCGGCAAAGTCGGTCTTGGCCGCGCCATCGGGATACATGTACCAGGTCAGACCGGCATCGATCGTGACCGGACCAACCGCCTTGGCATAGCCGCCGATGAGGTCGAATTCGAGGTTCGGACCGCCGAACGTGCCCCAACCGGCCAGATTCGAACTGAAGATGCTGCCGTAAAAACCGCTCTTGTGGGTAACGGTCACACCGGCCTGCAGCGTTTTGCCGCGGTCGGTCTGCGAAACGCCGCGCAGGCGATAGTCGCTCAGAACAGAAACGCTGCCCGTAACGGTGAATTCCTTGGGAGCGGCGGGCGCGGCGTCTTCAGCCTTGGCCACCTGAGCGCTGAGCGCCAGAGCTATACCGGCAAGACCAGCCAACGCGCGGAAATTCTTTTGTGCCTTCATTATGTGGACTCCACCCTGAACAAGAGATGTCGTCCCGCCTGCAATCGCAACCGAAGCCATCCTGACGCTTTGGCGTCTTTGGGTTTCGTGTCCGACACGCGGTGATTAGCGTATCAATATTCCATTTTCAACGATAAAACGAAATTTCATGCTGCAATTGCGATACAGGCGTTGCAAAAATAGCACCATGTACATTGGAAAGCCCATGATTCCGGCAGAAATTCTGATCACCGCACCGATGCTGCCGACCGTCATTGCCCAGTTGGGCGAATGCTTTACCACCCATCATCTCTGGCAGGTTTCGGACAAACCGGCCTTTCTGCATGAAGTCGGCCCGCGCATTCGCGGCGTGGCAACATCGACCCTCTATGGCCGGGTGGGCGAGGATCTGCTGGCGCATCTGCCATCCGCGGAAATCATCGCCAGCTTTGGTGTGGGCTATGACAATATCGATGTCGATGCGGCGCTGGCCCGGCGGGTTATCGTCACCAACACACCCGGCGTGCTGACCGAGGAAACCGCCGATCTGGCGCTGGGCCTGCTGCTCTCCACGATTCGCCAGATCCCCGCCGCCGAACGCCATCTGCGCGAAGGCCGATGGCGCGAACGCTCCTTCCCGCTCTCGACTTCGCTGCGCGGGCGGCGCGTGGGCATCCTGGGCCTTGGCGACATCGGCAAGGCGGTGGCGCGGCGGCTTGAAGGTTTCGCCGTCGATATCGCCTATTGCGGACGCCGCCCCCAGGACGTGCCCTATGCCTACTACCCCACGCCGCTGGCGCTGGCGCAGGCGGTCGACGTGCTGATCGTGCTGATCCCCGGCGGCGCGGCCACGCGCCATACTGTGAATGCGGCCGTGCTCGAAGCGCTGGGGCCTGACGGCGTGCTGATCAACGTGGCGCGGGGCAGCGTGGTCGATACGCAGGCGCTGATCGCCGCCCTGCGCGAGGGAAAAATCCTGACCGCCGGGCTCGACGTGTTCGAGGACGAACCGCGCGTGCCCGCCGAATTGCTTGACATTCCCGGACTGGTGCTGCTGCCCCATATCGGATCGGCATCGGTCAGTACGCGGGCCGCCATGGGGCAACTGGTGGTGGATAATCTGGTCAACTGGTTTTCCGGGCGCGGCGCGTTGACCCCGGTGGCGGAGGTTTTGGGGATTTTGTAAGCGGGTTTTTTAGAAGGGCCTCCGGCGGGCAAAGGGACTCGGTCCCTTTGCAATCCCGTTAATGGGGTGGCGTATGGGGTCGCACGAAGGGCAAAATTGCAGCGTTCGTATTTGAAAGCCTGCGGCGCCAAGCAGCGTAACTCCGCCGCGCCGCAGGCTTTATCAACCAACCCGCAATACGGCCAACAATACACAACCCCATAACGGGATTGTTAAGGGGCCCCGCCCTTAACCCGCCGGAGGCAAACCCTTTTTCTATCCCCCCCGCAACAACTGCACCCCCCAATCCCGCTCGAACAGGTACAACAACACCCGCGCCGCCGCGCCGCGCTCTCCGGTCAGCCCCCCGTCACGCTCAATCAGCAGGCGGGCATCATCATGCGCCATCGGCAACAGGCGCGTGATCTGATCGAGCGAGGCCACACGAAACGGCGTATCCCCCGATTGCCGCGTGCCCAGCAATTCGCCCCCGCCGCGCAGACGCAGATCCTCCTCGGCCAGTCGGAAGCCATCCTGCGTCTCGCGCATCAACGCCAGTCGCTCGCGTGAAACCTCGCTCAATGTCTCGCCGCGCAGCAGCAGGCAGGTCGATTTCTCGCTGCCCCGCCCCACGCGCCCGCGCAACTGGTGGAGTTGCGCCAATCCAAACCGCTCGGCCTGTTCGATCACCATCAGCGTGGCATTGGGCACGTCCACGCCCACCTCGATCACCGTGGTCGCCACCAGCAGCTTGGCCTGCCCGCTGGCGAAACGCTCCATCGCGGCGTCTTTTTGCTCGGGCTTCATCTGGCCATGGACCAGCACCGCATCCTCGCCAAAGCGCAGCGAGAGCATCTCGTGGCGCTCCTCGGCGGCGGCAAGGTCGGCCACCTCGCTCTCGCGCACCATGGGGCACACCCAGTAGGCCTGCTGCCCGGTGCTAAAATGGCGGGCCAAGGCTTCCACCACATCGCCCAGCCGTTCCTGCGCCACCACACGCGTGTCGATCGCCTGACGCCCCGGCGGCAACTCGTCGAGGCGACTCACATCCATCTCGCCATATTGCGCCAGCGTCAGCGTGCGCGGGATGGGCGTGGCGGTCATGGCCAGGCAATGCGTGCCCTTGCCCTTTTGCGTCAGCATCAGCCGCTGGCCCACGCCAAAGCGGTGCTGCTCGTCGATCACCACAAGGCCCAGATTGCGATAGACCACCGCGTCCTGAAAGATCGCATGGGTGCCGATCACGATGTCGATGCTGCCATCCATCAATCCCATCAGGATCGATTCGCGCGCGCGGCCCTTGTCGCGTCCGGTGTAGAGCGCAATATTGACGCCCGTCGGCGCAGCCATCCGGCGCAAAGTCTCAAAATGCTGGCGCGCAAGGATTTCGGTCGGGGCCAGCAAAGCCCCCTGTGCCCCGGCCTCCACCGCGATCAACAGGCTTTCCAGCGCCACCACGGTCTTGCCCGACCCCACATCGCCTTGCAGCAAACGCAGCATCGGCGCCGCTTGCGCCAGATCGCCCTCGATCTCGGCAATCGCGCGGGCCTGCGCGCCAGTCAGCGCAAAGGGCAATTTCAAAGCCCCGCGCAGCCGCCCATCCCCGCGCAACGCCTGCCCCTGCGTCCGGCGATTGCTGGCCCGCACCAGCATCAGTGCCAGAGAATTGGCCAGCAATTCGTCATAGGCCAGCCGGTCGCGCGCCTCTTTGTGCTCATCGCGATGGGCCTGCGTCAAAGCCTCGCGCCAGACCGGCCAGCCCATCCGGTCCACCACGCCCTGCTCGCACCATTCGGGCAGGTCCGGCGCATGGGTCAGCGCCTGCTGCACCAGCGCGGCCATCCGGCCCTGTGTCAGGCCCTCGGACAAGGGATAGATCGCCTCGGCCAGTTGGCCCAGCATGGCCGCGCCTTCCGGGTTCACATGGTCGGGGTGGACGATCTGCAAATTCTGGCCGAACTGATCCAGCCGCCCGGCGACCCAGCGCTTCTCGCCCAGCGGCAACTGCTTTTTGGCCCAGCCCGCATTGCGCCCGAAATAGGCCAGCGTGCAAAGGTTGCCTTTCGCATCCTCGGCCAGCACGCGAAACGGCGCCTTGGGCGAGGGCCCGCCGCGATATTCCACCGGGGTCAGCGCGATGACCACCTGTTCGCCGATGCTGCCCTCGTCCAGATCGGCAATCGCGCGGCGATGCACGAAACGGTCGGGCAGATGATAGATGAAATCCCGGATCCGTTTCAGCCCCAGCTTTTCCAGCGGACGGGCCAGACCCGGCCCCACACCTTTAAGGCCACTGGCCTCGGCAAACAGCGGATTGAGCAAATCAGGACGCATGGACAGGCTATTAGCGCATGGAACAAAAGGTGCCACTCCCGAATCTTTGCCCTGACCAATTTGACCTTGGGCGCAATTTGACCTTGCGCATGGACGGCCGCGCGAAATCGGCGTCCTGTTTCCTTCCCGGCCGACAACACCGGGAGGATATGGAGACAAAGATGCTTCTGCCCCATGGCACCGTGATCGCCGTGATCGACGCCCGCAATTTCCGCCTGCTGCGCAATATTGGCGATGAGGCCAACCCGGAGCTGGCCGAGGCCCCCGCCCCGCATCTGGACGCGCATAACCATTCGGGCGCCAGCCATCATGGTTCGACCGTCACCATGGCCCATGACGCCCATGCCAACGCCGCCATCGAATGGCTGGCGCAGGAAGTGCAGGGACACCGGATCGCCCATCTTGTGGTCATCGCCGCCCCGCGCAGCCTTGGCGAATTGCGCAAGGCCTATACCAAGGGCATCGAGCAGGCGCTGCTGGGCGAACTGGCCAAGGATCTGGGCGAGGCCAGAGGCCCTGAAATTCTCGCGCAGCTGCGCGGGCGCTGACAGGCTTGCGGGCCGCATCAATCATTGATCTGCGGCCCGCGCTGGCCTAACCGAGGCCCTATGACCGACTCCTTTGACCAAGCCCATCAGGACCGTCTGAAACGCCTGCACTATCGCGCATGGCATCGCGGCACGCGTGAGGCCGATTACATGATCGGCGGCTTCTTCGACACGTTCCATGCCCAGTGGGGCGAGCAGCAGCTCGTCTGGTTCGAAAAGCTGATCGACGAGGAAGATGTGGACATCATGGGCTGGGCGCTGGGCACGCTGAATACCCCGCCCGAATATGAAGGGCCGATGATGGCCGCGCTGAAAAAGCTGGATTACGTCGATATTCCGCGTTGAACGGGTTTAAAGGATAGATGCGAGGGTTATGACCCTCGCATCATCCCTTCTCTTTGGGGCATCCCCCATCGCTTCCCTTTCCTCCCCCTTCAATCTCCCCTAAAGCGCCAAGCAACCCACGCCCCCGCCCACCGAATCGGTGCGGCGGGCGATTGCTGTTGCCTCCGGGCTGTTTGAACACGGACGAAACATGGCTGATATCTCCCGCATTCTTGGCGCCAAATCGCCCCTGACGCTGGCGGGCCTGTCGCGCGGCAGCCAGCCTCTGGTGCTGGCCGATCTGGCGCGCAGCGCGGCGCACAAGGGGGGCCGCGCGGTATTTGTGGCGGCCGATGATGCCGCGATGCGCGGTATTGCCGATGTCGCCCCGGTCTTTGCGCCAGAGCTGGAGGTCATTGAATTTCCCGCGTGGGACTGCCTGCCCTATGACCGCTCCAGCCCGGCGCTGTCGGTCTCCTCGCGCCGCCTTGCCGCACTGCATCGGTTGCAACAGCCCGCCAAGACTCCGCAACTACTGGTCACGACGATTGCCGCCGTGCTGCAAAGGGTGCTCACGCCCTTCCGCATCCGCGAATCGGTGCGCCTGCTCAAATCCGGGGCCGAGGTGGGGCGCGAGACGCTGACCTCGCTGCTCTCGCGCGCGGGCTATGCGCGGACCGATACGGTGGCGGATGCTGGCGAATATGCGGTGCGCGGCTCGATCTTCGACATTTTTCCTTCCGGCATGGAACACGGCCTGCGCCTCGATTTCTTTGGCGACGAGATCGAGACGCTGCGCCTGTTCGACCCCAATACCCAGCGCACCGTGGGCACGGTGGACCAGCACCTATTGCTGCCCGCCAGCGAGGCGATGCTGGAGGATGCCACCGTCAAGCGCTTCCGCACCCGATACCGCGAGATGTTCGGGGCGACGGCCACCTCCGATCCGCTCTATCAGGCGATCACCGATGGGCGGCGTCTGGCGGGGATGGAACATTGGCTGCCGCTGCTGGAGGACCGGCTGGTCACGATCTTCGACCATCTGGCAGGCGATGATCTGCTGGTGGTCGATGCCTCGGCGGCCCATGCCGCCGAAGAGCGCCTGACCGACATTGCCGACTATTACGCGGCGCGCAAGGACACGTCGGGCAAGGCCCCCGGCGCCTATCGCCCGCTCGAACCGGCCTCGCTTTATCTGACCCAGGATGAACTGACCGCGCGCCTTGCCGCATGGCCCGCCCACCGCGCCGAGCCTTTCCCCCAGCCCGATGGCGCGGCCACGGTTGATTTCGCCTTTGGCAATGCCCGCGATTTTGCCCCTGAACGCGCGCGGGGCGACAATGCCTATGAGGCCGCCGCCAAGCACCTGCTGACCGCCGCGCGTTCGGGCCGCCGCGCCATCCTTGCCGCCTATTCCACCGGCAGCCGGGCGCGCATCACGTCGATCCTGGCCGAGGCGCAAGCCCCCGGCCCCACGCTTGCCGACAATTGGCAGGAGGCGCTGGGTATTGCCGGGACGGGCCGCGTGGCGGCCATCGTCATGCCGCTCGACACCGGCTTTGCCAATGCCGACATCGAGCTGGTCACCGAACAGGACCTGCTGGGCGACCGTCTGGTGCGCCGCAAAAAGAAGAAGAAATCGGCTGACGCTTTCCTTGCCGAACTGGCAGCGTTAACGCCCGGCGATCTGGTCGTGCATATGGAGCATGGCATCGGGCGCTATGAGGGGTTGCAGTCGATCCCGGTCGGCGGATCGGCGCATGATTGCGTGATGCTGACCTATGCCGGGGGCGACAAGCTCTATGTCCCGGTGGAAAATCTCGATGTGCTTTCGCGCTTTGGGTCCGAATCCGAAGGCGTTGCGCTGGATCGGCTGGGCGGCGAAGGATGGCAGAAGCGGCGCGCCAAATTGCGCGAGCGTATCCGCGAGATCGCGCATGAATTGCTGAAAACCGCCGCCCTGCGCGCGCTGAAAACCGCGCCCGCATTGCTCGCTGATCCGGCCAGCTATGATCCCTTCTGCGACCGGTTTCCGTGGGCCGAGACCGAGGATCAGGAAGCGGCGATTTCCGATGTCATCGAGGATCTGGCGTCCGGCCGCCCGATGGACCGTCTGGTCTGCGGCGATGTGGGCTTTGGCAAGACCGAGGTGGCGCTGCGCGCGGCATTCGTGGCGGCCATGGCGGGGCAGCAGGTGGCCGTGGTCGCGCCCACCACGCTTCTGGCGCGCCAGCATCACAAGGGCTTTACCGAGCGCTTTGCCGGTTTCCCGCTCAACGTGGGCCGCCTCTCGCGCCTCGTGCCCGACAAGGAGGCCAGCCTGACCCGCGCGGGCCTTGAGGATGGCACGGTCGACATTGTCGTGGGCACCCATGCCTTGCTGGCCAAGAATGTGAAATTCAAGCGGCTGGGCCTTGTTATCGTTGATGAAGAGCAGCGTTTCGGCGTCAACCACAAGGAACGGTTGAAGCAATTGCGCGCCGACGTGCATATGCTGACGCTGACCGCCACGCCCATCCCGCGCACCTTGCAGATGGCCATGTCGGGCCTGCGTGAGCTTTCCACCATCCAGACCCCGCCGGTCGACCGGCTTGCCGTGCGCACCTATGTGATGGAATGGGACGAGGTGGTGATGCGCGAGGCTTTGCTGCGCGAACACCATCGCGGCGGGCAGAGCTTTATCGTTGTACCGCGCATTTCCGATATGGCCGAGATCGAGGACTGGCTGCACGCCGCCGTGCCCGAGGTCAAATATATCGCCGCCCATGGTCAGATGAGCGCCAGCGAAGTGGAAGAGCGGATGAGCGCCTTTTACGAGCGGCGCTATGACGTGCTGGTTTCGACCACGATTGTGGAAAGCGGGATCGACATCCCCTCGGCCAACACGATCATCATCCACCGCGCCGACCGCTTCGGTCTGGCCCAGCTCTATCAGTTGCGCGGGCGCGTGGGGCGCTCGAAACTGCGGGCCTATGCCTATCTGACGACGCCGGGCGGGCGGGCGCTGAATGAAACGGCGGAAAAGCGGTTGAAAGTGCTGGGCGATCTCGATTCGCTGGGCGCCGGGTTCCAACTGGCCAGCCACGATCTGGACATTCGCGGCGCGGGCAATCTGCTGGGCGACGAGCAATCGGGCCACATCCGCGAGGTAGGCTTCGAACTCTATCAATCGATGCTGGAGGATGCGATTCTGGCGGCCAAGGCGGGCGAATACGGGCTGGAGCGTGAAAGCACCAAGGGCCTCTCGCCCCAGATCACGGTCGATGCGCCGATCATGATCCCGGAGGATTATGTCCCCGATCTGGCCGTGCGCATGGCGCTCTATCGCCGGTTGAACGATGCCGAGGATACGCGCGAAGTCGAGGCGCTCTCGGCCGAGATGATCGACCGGTTTGGCCCCCTCCCCTCGGCCACCGAAAACCTCATCCAGCTTATCCAGATCAAGCGACAGGCCATCGAGGCCCATATTGCCAAGATCGACGTCGGGCCGCGCGGCACACTGGTGGCCTTCCACAACGATAATTTCCCCGATCCCGCCGGGCTGTTCGCCTATGTCGAGCGCGTAGGCGGGGCGGTCAAGCTGCGGCCCGATTCCAAACTGGTGGTCCAGCGCGCATGGGGCGACCCCAAGGCGCGGTTGAATGGGTTGTTCCAACTGACCAAGGGGTTGAGTGCGGTGGCTCGGAAGGGGAAGAAGAAGTAAGGGTTGGCCTCCGGCGGGTTAAGGGCCTTGGCCCTTAACAATCCCGATACTGTCCATGTTGCGCCAAGGATTTGGCGTTACGCGACATTGCCGCGCCGCAGGCTGTTAAACCGCTTCGCGGATGGGCGCTTCTTGGCCAAGGAAGCGCCACCCCAAAACGGGATTGTTAAGGGCCCCCGCCCTTAACCCGCCGGAGGCATAACACCTTCAAAAATCATCCCTTATAATACCCCACCCCCACAATATGATCCCCCACCCGGCGCACCAGCGAGACCTTGTGCTCGACGCGGTTGTCGGCGCGGTTGAGCCAGACATAATCAACGCGGCCTTCGGGTTGGTCTTTAACCGAGGCGATGATGGCCTGCACCAGCAGCTTGCCCTCGGCATCGGTCATGTCGATGGCGCTGGTGCCGACCAGTTTGGGGTTGGCACCGGTGGCTTCATAGACGCCCTTGGTGTTAAAGACGAAGACGTAGAGGTCTTTGTGGGCAAAGCCTGCCTTGGGGTCGCTGAATTCAGCAAAGGCCTTGGCGGGGCCTTCCTTGGTCAATTCCATGACGGCCCGGTCGAGCAGGCCCTGCGCCTCGGTCGAGCTGGCATGGGGCGCGGCGATGGCGGCGGGAACGGCCAGCGCAAACAGCGCGGGGGCGAGCAGCAAACGAGAGAACACGGTCATCACTTCTGATCTCCATCCTCGGCGGGCCCGGCCTGCGTTCTGACCGCAGGTCGCTCGCCCACCGCTTGGCAGCTATTCAGCGCCAGCCTCCATGCGGCGTTGATGACAGTGTATGTGGCACGCCCGCGCGCGCCGGTCGTGGAGCCAGATCAAGCCGATGGGGCAGTTTGTCTTTGGCCGAAGGGATAAGGCCGCGCGCGCGCAGGGTATGAGGTTCAGCCGCGCACCAGCGCCAGAAAGGCCGCCTCGGGCATCGGCTGGGCGCGGACAAAGCCTTGATAACAGGCGCAACCCTCGCGCGCGACGGTCAGGCGCTGGGCTTCGGTCTCGATGCCCTCGGCCACGACATCAAGGTCGAGCGCCTTGGCCATGGCGACAATCGCGCGCAGCACCGCCAGATCGCGCGGATCATCGGTGATGCCGTCGACCATCGAACGGTCGAGTTTGAGGTAATGCAGCGGCAAGGTTTTCAGGTAATGGAAATTGCAGAAACCCGCCCCGAAATCATCAAGCGCAATGCGTATCCCCAGCCGCGCCAGATCAGAGAGCGACCTTTCGGCCAGCGTCATATCCGCCACCAGCACCTGCTCGGTCACCTCCAGCGTCAGCCGGTCGGTGGGAAAGCCGCTCTTGCCCAGCGCCTTGCCAAGATCAAAGGTAAAGCTGACCGCCGCCAGATCGGCCGCCGTGACATTGAGCGAGAGCCGCAGATGCCCCGGCCATGCCGAGGCGGCATTGAGCGCAGTTTCGGCAATATGGCGCGACAGGGGCGCCAGATGATCGGCCCGGTCGGCAATCGCAAACAGTGCCGCCGCCCCGATCCGCCCCAGCTTGGGATGGTTCCATCGCGCCAGCGCCTCGGCGCCCGAGAGATGCTCGTTGCCTTCCTCGTCCAGCGCGAATTGCGGCTGGTAGTGGACCTCGATCTCGCCCTTGTCGATGGCGTGGAGCAGGTCGGCCTCCAATTGCGCCGCCGTGCGCCCCGCCCGGTTCGTCTCGCCATCGACCCAGACCACCCGGCGCGCCACATCGCGCTGCGCCACGGCCAGCGTCTGGGCCAGTCGGTCCATCGCGCTCTCCGCGCTTTCGCCCACCAGCACGCGCAGCAGGGCGATGCGCGGCGACAGGCGCAACGTGCCCACCCGGCGCTGGATCGGCTGGGCGATGCGGTCGGCCAACTGGTCGGCAAAGGCGTGCCAGCGCTCGCGGCTGCATGCCTCGTCCACGATCAGCAGGAATGTGCCCCCCGGCCCGCGCGCGGCAAACCATGGGCCGTTGAGGCTCTCGGTCGCCAGCCGGGCGATGCGCGTGGCCACCTCGATCAGCGCGGCATCGCCTGTCGCCTCGCCATAGGCCAGATTGATCGTTTCAAACCGGCGGATGCCCATCAGCATCGCATGGACACGCGGAATGCCCCCGCCCGTTTCGGCCGCCGATTTGCCCTGCTCCACCCATTCGGCCAACCGGTCGCGCGATGCATCCAGCGTCAAAAGACCGGTCAGCGGATCACGGCCCGCATCGTCATGGTCCTGCATCACCGCAGGTATAATCCCGGCGGGCAAATTGTGACGAAAGGGCATCGGTGCTTTCACGCTGTTTGTTCGAACAAGCTTTTAACATAGGCGATAAGCTCTTGCCAAAACCTTCTCTTGATTGGACCTTGTCCCAAAGGCCGCGCTGGCAATTGGGAAAAAGCCCGCCTATGAGGCCCACAAGGGCCAGCCATCAGCCCGGCGATCCAATTTACAGCCATTTTGCAAAGCGGAAATTTCGGCAATGACAGAAGAATTGCGCCTGGCGCTGGTGGTATCGGACACGCCCAAGGCGATGGCGGCGGCCGAATTGATGGCCAATGACCACCCTTGGGTGCCGCTCGAAGAAGCCGATGTGGTGGTGGTTCTGGGCGGCGACGGCTTCATGCTGACGGTGCTGCACCGGATGCTGGACGCGGGGCGCGTGATCCCGGCCTATGGGCTCAATCACGGCACGGTGGGCTTTATGATGAACAAGCCCAAATCGACCAAGCCCATCGCCACCCGCGTGGCCAAGGCCAGCAAGCTGGCCGTGGCGCCGCTGGAGATGACCTGCACCACATGGGCGGGCGAGACGCAGCATTTCTATGCGATCAACGAAGTCTCGCTGCTGCGCGAAACGCGCCAGACGGCCAAGATCGAGATTTCCGTCAATGGCAAGGTGCGTCTGGCCGAACTGGCCTGTGACGGCATTCTGGTGGCCACGCCCGCCGGATCGACCGCCTATAACCTGTCGGCCAACGGCCCGATCCTGCCGATGGGCAGCGGCATTCTGGCGCTGACCCCGATCAGCCCGTTCCGCCCGCGCCGGTGGAAGGGCGCGATCATCAAGGACAATGCCACGGTCGAATTCCGCGTGCTGGAACCCGACAAGCGCCCGGTAGCGGCGGTGGCCGACCAGAAGGAAGTGCGCGACATCGCCCATGTCCGCGTGGCCGCGCATCGTGAACATACGCTCACGCTCTTGTTCGACCGTCATTCGAGTCTGGACGAGCGAATCTTTGCCGAGCAGTTTCAGGTGTAATCCCGCGATTAAATCCACCGACTTTTCCACATGATAGGCAAAAAAATTCCATTCCGTGCCAATGCAGGCTTGTCAAAGCCGGACAAGATGGTATTGGCGCGCACCTGCCCGGTTCGCCGGACTGTTCCCTGATAGCTCAGCGGTAGAGCTCTCGACTGTTAATCGAGCGGCCGTAGGTTCGAATCCTACTCAGGGAGCCATTTCATCACTTGGGTTATCGGCCCCGGCGATGAAACCATACACCGCCCGGCATCGCCGGACTGTTCCCTGATAGCTCAGCGGTAGAGCTCTCGACTGTTAATCGAGCGGCCGTAGGTTCGAATCCTACTCAGGGAGCCACCCTTCATAAAGACCAGCGACAAAGCGCCGCGCGGCGCATTTTGCCTCCCCTGCGCAAAAACACGCTTAATTTGCATTCACCCCATTTTGCAGCGCCTGTTTAACAAGGAGCAATGCATAGGCTGTTTCCAGACCCCGTCAGGAAGCCCGATGCCGACCCAAACCCTCCATCCGCGCGACGCGCGCCATCTGCTGCGATGGCGCCCTGCCCATCTGCTGCTGGCGCTTTTCCTGCTGGCGGGGGGCACGGCGGCATGGCGCATGATGGAAACGAGCCGCCACTTCGTCGAAGGCGGCGTTCAGGTCGAGACAGAGGGGACGAAGGGCACGATCAGCGGCGGCGAACTGGTGCTGGACCTGCCGGTGACAGTCTATAACGGCACCGATTCGGCCATCGTCACGGTTAACATGTGGACCGAGGCCTTCGCCTGCCCCGATGAGGATTCGCCCCGGCGCGCTTGCACCCGGCTGCATTCGAGCGAACAATCCATCGACATGCATGTCCAGCCCGGATCATCGGGCAGCGAAAGCCAGCAGATCCGCACCGGACTGCCCCAGACCATGGCCGGCGACCATGTCCGCGTCAAACGCCGCCTTACAGGCATTACCAGCGATGTCGAAAGGGCCGAGCAGCATCAGGAAGGGCCGTAAGTGTCAATGACGCAAGGGTTTGCCCTGGGCCGATTGCTTAATTCAAAATAACCACAATCTCAGCGATTGAGCCTAAACTGGCGGCGTCCTCTCCTTGCTCAGGGTCTCGCCATGTCCACCTTCGCGCTCACCCAATGCTGGTTCACCCGCCGCCACTCGCCCGATCACAAGGCCAGGGACCGGATCGACGGGGCCTTTTATGCCCATTGCAACCATTGCCGCCGCCCGATCTTCAGCGTGGATGGCACGACATGGCATATCAACGGCGGGTTCAATGTGGATGCGCTGGGCGATGGGGCCAGTTTCTTTCTCTCGGTCGATGATCCGGCCGAGGGCATGACCATCGCGCGCATTCCCATCCATCCGGAGGCCAGCGAGGAGGATGTCGATGCGCTGATCGAGCAGGCCTGCAAGGACTATGCGATCGGCGAGGAAGGCACGACGCTGATCCTGCGCGACCATCGCCACCACAAGGGTGCGAAACGGTCCAAAAAGGCGTTGTAAGGAAAGCCCTCAGCAGGCGGCGCGGAAACGGCCCGGAGGCGTCGATCCATGCGCCTCATGCATCTTGGCGATATTCTGCGCCAGTTCTTCCATCAGAAAGCCGCGGTCGAACACCAGCCCATGGCGCGGCTGCTGACGCCAGACCACCTTGGCGTGGATGGGAGGGAAGCCGACAGTCTCGATCCGCACCGGTTGGCGCAGCATCAAGCGCTCAGGGCATTCGATACAGGCGCCTTGCTGGGAAATGTCGCGCATCATCGCGCGGATCTGCTGGCCATTGGCAAAGACGATTGCTTCGGCATCGGTTTTCAGCCGGATCTGCCGCTTGGCATAGAGGCCGCATTTGTCATCCAGCAGGCGCTGGACATTGATCATGTCGAAGAACCGGAAACCGGCGTGATCGTCGCGGTTCCACATCAATTCCATGGGAAAGCGCTCGCCGCTCGATGTTTCCAGCGCCAGCGAACTGTATGAAGGCAGCGGATGAAACAGGCGCACTTTGCAACCGGTGGCCGAGGCATCGCGCAGCACGCAAAGATATTCGCGCCCATCAATGATCAGCTTGGCCGAACGCACCAGCAGCGTGAAACGCGGCGCACCACGCAATTCCGCGCCCGACGCCTGCCCGACCTCAGGCGCGGAAAGCGCGGTCATTTCGGGACGGAAGACGTCGTGACTCACCGATTGATCCACCTGCGATAGTTGGCCGCAGGAAAGGAGGCGAAACCCCTTCCCCCTGATTGCATCCTATACATTGCAGGAAATGGTAAAGCGGTTATGAACATGCCGTGAGTAATCGCCAATAAGTACGAAAATTGGCGGTTTAGTCTGCGCCAATACCTGCAAATTGGTTAATGTGCAAAGCATACAGTCCTTTGCACGGCGGCCATCGATCACCGCCGCAACCGGGCGGGCGCATCACGCCCGCCCCGCTGTTTCAGACCACAGCCCCATGACAATGCTTGTATTTCTGACCCGACCCGCAAGGGCAAGGCGCATTGCGCGAATAGGCCGGATCAATCCGCGACGGATCGAAACCGGAAGGATCGAAACCGGACTGGGCGGCAGGAACCGCATCATTCTGCCCGGTGAAAGGATCGATATGCGTGGTCAGGAAATCGGGCAGTTCGGGCAGCGCGGCCGGTTCGGGTTGCGAGAACTGCAACTCGGCGGTCGACAGGATGCGCGTCACATCCTCACGGATCTGCTCGATCATCCGCTCGAACAGGCCGAAAGCCTCCTGCTTATATTCATTGATCGGCGTTTTTTGCGCATAGGCGCGCAGGAACACCACCTGACGCAGCGCATCGAGCGTGGCCAGATGCTCCTTCCAATGGTGGTCCAGCCGTTCGAGCAGCACGCTCTTTTCCACCTGACGCCAGATTTCCGGATCGTTGCGGGCGATCTTGTCGGCCATATGCGCGTCGGCCATTTCGGCCAGACGTTCCTCGATGGTCTCCGGCTCGATCCCGTCCTCGGCATGGACCCAGTCGGCAATCGGCGCCTCGATGCCCAGCGTAAAGCGCGCGGCATTGGTCAGGCCCTCGATATCCCACACTTCCGGGTAAGACCCCGGAGGGCAGGCCGTGCCGACCAGCGCGTTGACCGTATCGTGGCGCATGTCGTGAACCACTTCGTCCATGGCCTGCGCGTCCATGATGTCGGCGCGCTGTTCATAGATGACCTTGCGCTGGTCATTCATCACGTCATCATATTCGACGACCTGCTTGCGCACGTCATAATTGCGCGCTTCCACCTTTTTCTGCGCCGTCTCGATGGCCTTGGACAGCCAGCGCGAACCGATCGCCTCGCCATCGGCCAGATTGCTGTTCATCAGCTTGGAGAACATCGTGTCCGGGCCAAAGATGCGCAGCAGATCGTCCTCAAGGCAGAGGTAGAATTTCGACAGGCCGGGGTCGCCCTGACGGCCCGAACGGCCGCGAAGCTGGTTGTCGATGCGGCGGCTTTCGTGGCGCTCGGTGCCGATCACGCAAAGCCCGCCGGCCGCCAGCACCTTTTCCTTCTCGGCGTCGATCTCGGCTTTGAAACCGGCGATGATGGCGTCGCGCTCCGGCCCTTCGGGCATGTCGCGCAATTCATCCTCGATGCGGAATTCCAGATTGCCGCCCAGCTTGATGTCGGTCCCGCGCCCGGCCATGTTGGTGGCGATGGTCACGGCGCCCAGACGGCCCGCCTGCGCCACGATATGGGCCTCCATCTCGTGGAAACGGGCGTTGAGCACATTGTGCTTCACACCTTCCTTGGTCAGGAATTCGCTGAGCAGTTCGGACTTTTCAATCGAGACCGTACCCACCAGCACCGGCTGCCCGATCTCGTTCTTTTCGCGGATCAGCTTGGCAATCGCGGCAAACTTGTCGAGCGTGTTCTTGTAGAACTCGTCCTCTTCGTCGATGCGCTGCACCGGAACGTTGGTGGGGATGGTCACCACGTTCATCTTGTAGATGTCGAAGAATTCGGCAGCTTCGGTCGCCGCCGTGCCGGTCATGCCGCAAAGCTTGGGATACATGCGGAAATAGTTCTGGAAGGTGATCGAGGCCATCGTCTGGTTTTCCGGCTCGATCTTGACGCCTTCCTTGGCCTCGACCGCCTGATGCAACCCGTTCGACCAGCGGCGGCCGTCCATCATGCGCCCGGTGAACTCGTCGATGATAACG
Source organism: Novosphingobium humi (assembly GCF_028607105.1). GTDB lineage: Bacteria > Pseudomonadota > Alphaproteobacteria > Sphingomonadales > Sphingomonadaceae > Novosphingobium > Novosphingobium humi. Next base: position 2,551,195 of record NZ_CP117417.1, read on the forward strand.
ACCTTGCCGTCCTTGACGATGTAATCAATGTCGCGCTTGAACATGACATTGGCCTTCATCGCCTGATCGAGGTGATGAACGACCTGTGTGTTTTCAATGGCATAAAGGTTGCTGCCTTCCAGCAGCCCCGCGCTTTCGAGCAGGCGCTCGGCCTTTTCCACGCCATCCTCGGTCAGCGTGACATTCTTCGACTTTTCATCGGCCTCATAGGTCGATTCGTCGGCAATCAACTGGCGCACCACCGCATCGACCGAGACGTAGAGGTCGCTCTTGTCATCGGTGGGGCCGGAAATGATCAAGGGCGTGCGCGCCTCGTCGATCAGGATCGAGTCCACTTCGTCAACAATCGCGTAATTGAACGGGCGGTGGACCATCTGATCGCGATCATGCTTCATATTGTCGCGCAGATAGTCAAAACCCAGCTCATTGTTGGTGGCATAGGTAATGTCGCAATTATACGCCTCGCGCCGCTCATATTCGTTGAGGTTGGGCACGATCACGCCCACGCTCAGGCCGAGGAAATTATACAGCACGCCCATGGTTTCCGCGTCGCGGCGGGCCAGATAGTCGTTGACCGTAACGACATGCACGCCCTTGCCTTCCAGCGCGTTCAGATAAACCGCCAGCGTCGCCACCAGCGTCTTGCCCTCGCCGGTACGCATTTCGGCGATTTCGCCCCGGTGCAGCACGATGCCGCCGATCATCTGCACATCGAAATGGCGCATCCCCATGCAGCGCTTCGAGGCCTCGCGCACCACGGCAAAGGCTTCGGGCAGGATATCGTCAAGACTGCGCCCGCCCGCGATTTCCTCGCGGAACTTGGCGGTCATGCCGCGCAATTCCTCATCGCTCATTTCGGCCAGTTGCGGTTCATAGGCGCCGATCTGGCGCACCATCTTGTCGAGCGATTTGACGTAACGATCGTTCGACGAGCCGAAGATCGACTTGGCAAGCTTGGAAAACATGGGAAAATTCCTGAAGACAGATAGGGGTATGGGGCACCGGCACATGCGGCGCGCGCCCATGGAAAAGGACATGAGGAAAAGCGCAGAGGCGCCTTATTCGCGGGCGCGATCCACCCGCAGCCGCACCGAAGGCGCGGCATAGGCCAGCGCCAAGGGCGCGCGGGCCGCCTCGATCAGCCGGGGCTGCGCAGGCCGCGTAATCTCGCGCGCATGGGCCACCACATGGGCCGAGACCCGCGCCGCGCCCGCGCCCTGCATCGTGGCCGCAATGGCCGGACGCGCGGCAAAAGCGCGCGCATCCGTTTCCGGCGCCATCGCGGCAAGACCGGAAACCATAGCCAGAAAAGATAACAGCAGCCGAAGCATGGCACGGGATATAGGCAGGACTATGGCCGCCGTCTAGGGCGTATGCTTTATGGTTCCACCACCAGCGATTGCCGCAAGGTCACATGGCGGCGCACCGGATTGCCCTGCGCATCCTTGAAGGGTTCGCGAAAGCGGACCGCCGGACAGCCCTCTCCGATCTGCTTGAACCTGGCCTCCATCGCGCCCGTTGCCTTTTCGACGTGGCATTCGGTCTGGCGACCATCGGTTTCGACCACATAGTGAAAGATCAGTTCTCCCGGCTGGGGCAGGGTCGCGGGCGGAGGCAGAATCCAGCGCGTGCGGTTGGTATAGCTGCCCGCCACCGGCTTGCCCGCGCCGTCCAGCGCTGGTTGGAACTGAGCCCGCGCACTGATCAGATCGCAGGTCGCGCGGTCCAGCGCCGCCGATCCGCTGGTGGACACCACCACGCAATTGTTGACCGCCCCCTTGGCATCGATGGTCAGCGTGAAGCCGACAACCCCCGATTCGCCGTTTTTCACCGCAAGGGCCGGATAGTCGCCGGGGCGGATCCATCCCGCCGTCCCGTCCTTGGGTCGCGGCCCGCGCGGCAGGGTTTCCACCGCGCTCTGCGGGGGCGGCATCAAGGGCGCGGGCGGCACGCTCACCACGGATGGCGCGGCCACGGCTTGTTGCAAGAAAATCAACCCCAAAGCCAGCATAACCTGTCTCCCTAAGCCCGGCCGAGACTAGAGACGCCGCCCACCGCATACAAGGGCAAGCTTGTCTGTGCGCCCATTCTGGGCCAAGTCCGCGCGCCATGTCCCAAACCACACGCACCGCCGCCCCGGTCGGCCGCCTACCCCTGCTTGATGCCCTTCGCGGGGTGGCCGCGCTGGGGGTGGTGCTGCATCATGAAGCCCCGCTGTACGGCGCGCCGGGCCTGTTTCCGCGCGCCTATCTGGCGGTGGATTTCTTCTTCATGCTTTCGGGCTTCGTGCTGACGCTGGCCTTTGAGCCGAAATTGCGCGGCGGATTGAAGGCGTCCGATTTCATGCTCCGGCGCGCGGCGCGGTTGTGGCCGGTGCTGGCGGTGGGCGTGCTGATCGGGGCGGGATGGCGGCTGTCGGTCGGAGCCACCGGGCATCTGTGGCTGCTCACGCTCTGCGGCCTGCTGCTGGTGCCGCTGCGGCGGGGGCCGGGCGGCTTGTTTCCGATCAACGGTCCGCAATGGTCGCTGGCCTATGAACTGCTGGCCAATGCGGTGCATGCGCTGGTGCTGGCGCGGCTCGGCAATCGGCTGCTGCTGGTTTTCGTGCTGGCCTGCGCGGCGGTGCTGGCGTGGGGCGCCTATGTGTGGGGCTCGGTGGGGCTGGGCGATACGGGGCGCAACTGGTGGGGAGGTTTTGCGCGGGTGGGCTTCGGCTATGGGCTGGGCGTGTGGCTGGGGCGGCAATTTGCCGCGGGGCGCGTGCCGGTCGCGCCTTTGGGGGCCTGGGCGGGCGGCCTGCTGCTGCCGCTCGCGCTGTTCAGCCTGCCCTGGTGGCCGCTGAGCGTGGTGCCGGGCGATCTGCTGGGGGTGTTTGTGATCTTTCCTCCGGCCTTGTGGTGCGCGGCCCATGTGTCGCTGCGTGGGCCGGGGTTGAGGATTGCCGATGCTCTGGGGCGGCTGTCCTATCCGGCCTATGCCATCCATGGGCCGGTGCTGATCTGGGGGGCATCGCTGGCGCGGGCCCATGGGGCGCAGGCCGCGATGATCCGCCCGCTGACGCTGGTCGCCGTGCTGGTGCTGGCGGTCTTGCTGGCGATCAGCCCGCTGGCCCATGGGATTCCTGCCCATCGGTTTACAAGGCGCCGGAAAGGTTGAAGTGATGGGCATCAGGCGCTAACCCGCGTGGCCATGTCACACGCCATCTCTCCGCTTGCCACGCCCTTCCCTGCCCTGCCCGCGATTGCCGGGGCCACGCCGCGCGTGGCCCGCGCGCGATACAAGGAATGGGACCGCTGCGACCTGACCTATGTCGAGCTGGACGAAAACACCGCCGTGGCGGGCGTTTTCACACGCAACATCTGCTGTTCGTCCGAGGTGGAACTGGGCCGCGCCAATGTGAAGCAGGGCCGCGCGCGGGCGCTGATCGTCAATGCGGGCAATTCCAATGCCTTCACCGGCTATCGCGGGCGCGAGGCGGTCGAACAGATCATGGATCAGGTCGCGGCCCATCTGGGCTGCGCGCGCGAACAGGTGTTTGTGTCCTCGACCGGCGTGATCGGCGTCCCCCTGCCCAAGGACAAGGCCAAGGAAGGCGTCAACAATGCCCTGACCACCGCGCCCTGTTCGTGGGAGGATGCCGCCAACACGATCGGCACCACCGACACTTTTGCCAAGGGCGCGACCGCCACGGCCATCATCGGCGGCAAGACCGTGACGTTTTCCGCCATCATCAAGGGGTCGGGCATGATCGCCCCGGATATGGCCACGATGCTGGGCTATATTTTCACCGATGCGGCGATCAATCCTGTGTTCCTTCAAGAACTGCTGACCAAGGCCGCCAACGAGACCTTCAACTGCATCACGGTGGACAGCGACACCTCGACCAGCGACACGGTGCTGGCCTTTGCCACCGGCAAGGCGGGCAACACGATCATCAATTGCGAAGGCTGCGAGGGCGCCGACGCCTTTGCCGCAGCGCTGACCGATGTGTGCCGTCAACTGGCCCATCTGGTGGTCAAGGATGGCGAGGGCGCGCAGAAATTCATCGCCGTTTCCGTCACCGGGGCGGTTTCGGATGAGAGCGCGCGGCGGATCGGCATGGCGATTGCCAATTCGCCGCTGGTCAAAACCGCCATCGCGGGCGAGGACGCCAATTGGGGCCGCATCGTCATGGCCGTGGGCAAGGCGGGCGAGCCTGCCGACCGCGACCGCCTCTCCATCGGCTTTGGCGGCGTGTGGCAGGCCAAGGACGGCCAGCCCCTGCCCGATTATGATGAGGCCCCGGTGGCCGCCCATCTGAAAGGTCAGGAGATCAGCATCGAGGTTGATATCGGCCTTGGCGAAGGGCGCGCCACGGTTTGGACCTGCGACCTGACGCATGGCTATATCTCGATCAACGCCGATTACCGGAGCTGACGCGCATGCTGACAATCTGGGGTCGATTGAACTCGCATAATGTCAAAAAGGTCGTCTGGGCGGCGGTGGAAACCGGGCAGGAATGGGTGCGCCATGATATCGGCGGCTCGTTTGGCTACAGCCCCGAATATCTGGCCATGAACCCCAACCGGCTGGTGCCTACGCTGGTCGAGGACGATTTCTCGCTGTGGGAATCGAACGCCATCCTGCGCTATCTGGCCGATGCCCATGCGCCGCATCTCTGGCCGCAGGGCCTGCGCGCGCGGGCTTTGGCGGACAAGTGGATGGACTGGCAATTCACCTTTGCCGATGCGCAGCGTGACGGTTTCCTGCAGATGGTGCGCGTGGCCGAGGCCGACCGCGATGCCGCCAAGATCGAGCGCACCATTGCCGAGACCAACAAGCTGATGCGGATCATGGATAATGCGCTGGCGGGTCAGGAATTCCTGACCGGAGCGGATTTCGGCATCGCCGACATTCCGATGGGCGCCTATGCCTACACATGGTTCAAGCTGGGCTTTGCGCGCGAGGATGTTCCCCATATCCGTCGCTGGTTTGACGCGGTCAGCGCCCGCCCCGGCTTCCAATATGTCGCCATCCCCCTCACCTGAAAGGCGCGATCCATGACCGATACTTTGAGCGAAGCCGTCCATGATGTGATGGCCGATGCGGCGGCCCGCGCCATCCGTCCGCGTTATCAGCATCTGGCCGCCGCCGACATCATCGAGAAAGCCGCCGACGATCTGGTGACGGTTGCCGACAGGGAGAGCGAGGCGATTCTGGCCGAGGGTCTGGCCCGCATCCTGCCCGAGGCGGCGATTGTGGGCGAGGAGGCGGCCTTTGCCGATCCCTCGATCATGGGGCGTCTGGGCAGCGACCTGTGCTGGATCATCGACCCGCTGGACGGCACCAACAATTTCGCCCATGGCCGCGCGCCTTTCGGCATCCTTGTCGCGCTGGCGCAGGGGGGCGAGACGATTGGCGGCTGGATCTATGATGTGCTTTCGGGCCGGTTCTGCCATGCGCGGATCGGCGAAGGGGCCTATCTCAACGGCGAGCGCCTGACGGCCCGCCCCACCGGGCAAAACCCGGCGATTGCGGCGATCTCGGTCATCTTTGCCGATCCTGCGCGCCGCGCCGCGCTGATGGATCACATTGCGCCCCATTACCAACTGGTCGACATCCCTCGCTGCGCCGCCGAGCAATATCCGCGTCTGGCCACGGGCGTGAATGATGTGTCGCTGTTTGAACGCACGCTGGCGTGGGATCATGCCGCGGGCGTATTGTTCCTGAACGAGGCGGGCGGCAAGGCGGCGCGTTTTGACGGCACGCCCTATCGCGTGGACGAGGACCGGCGGGGCCTGATCGGCGCCTCCTCGCCGGCGCTGTGGGACGAACTGGCGGAACGGATGGCGGCGATTTGATCTCCGGCTACATCCCCCTCGCGCTGCTGCTGGTCAATGCGCGCACAATCCATCTGTTCTGGCAGGACAAGCGCTATGCCCGCGAGGGCCGCCGCCGCATCCCGGAATCCAGCCTGCTGATGATGGCGGCCATCGGCGGGACGCCGGGGGCGTTGATCGCCCGGCAGTGGTTTCGCCATAAAACCCGCAAACAACCGTTTTCAACCCATCTGTGGTTGATCGCGGCGATACAGGCGGGACTGTTGATCGGGTGCTTTGTGCCTTACTGAATGGCAAAGGGGGCGCCGTTGCCGACGCCCCCTGTTGCTTTGCCGGATGGCTCAGGCGATCAGAGCGCGCCCTGAATCCATGCCTTGAGCTGGCTCTTGGGCGCCGCGCCCAGCTTTTGCGCCACCGGCTTGCCATCCTTGAACACCAGCAGCAGCGGGATCGACTGGACGCCGAACTGGCTGGCGGTTTCGGTGTTTTCCATGATGTCCACCTTGGCGATGGTCACTTCCTCGCCCAATTCCTCGCTCAATTCCTCCAGAGCCGGGCCGATCATCTTGCAAGGCCCGCACCAGTCGGCCCAGAAATCGACCACGACCGGCTTGTCAGAAGCCAGCACGTCGGTGGAAAAGCTTGCGTCGGTAACCTTGATCGTGGCCATGGCCTGAAATCTCCTGAAATGTTGTGTCTAAGATAGTCGATGATGGGGCGGGCGCAACCACCCTAGGGCGTCAAGCTTTCCTGCTTGGGCCGCAAGCTGGCCTTGTGCGGCGCCAACAGGTCCGCCGACAAGGTGATCAGATGCGGCCCGGTGGTATAGAGCAGCGCCGCCTCGACCCGCCGCCCCGGATAGGCGACCTCAAGCGCCGCGACATAGGCCGCCATCTGGCGCAGGATCGCGACGGAAACCTGCGCCGCACTGGTGGCCGGGCGCCGCGCGGTCTTGAAATCGATCAGGCGGATCAGATCGGGCGTGATCAGCAAGCGGTCGATGGTCCCGGCCACCACCTGCGGGCCCACCGTGGCGGCAATCGGCACTTCGGCCAGAGCATCCGGCCCGAACAGGTCGGCCCATTGCGGATTGGCCAGCACGTCGATGGCGGCCTGCGCCATGTCGCGATGGGCCGCCTCGTCCAAATCGCGCGCCTGTCGGCCCAGCCATGCCAGCGCCGCGCCCATCGGATCGGCCGCGCCCGGCAGGCGTTCGAGCAGCGCATGGATCAGCGTGCCGCGCCGCGCCGCCGCCGCGCGCGCAGGGCCAAGGGCGGTGGGCGGATCGGCGGCGGTATCCTCGCCCAGCGCCGATGGAGCCAGCGGGCGCGGCGGCCGCGCTTCCTCGGGCGCGGCGCGGGTCAGCCAGCCCGGCTTGCCCGCCTCCATGCCCAGTTCCATCGTCTCGGCCTGCCATTGCGGCGCATCGGCCAACGCGCCAAACCGCGCCTCTGCGCCCCACAACGGATCGGCGACCCAATCCTCGGGCGCAAAAGTTTCGGCAAGGCGGGCATACCAGCTCCCCTTGGCCGGTTCCTTTTCATTGGCGGCCAGCGCGCCGCCGATAAACAAGGCCTCCTCGGCGCGCGTCATGGCGACATAGAGCAGGCGCCAATGTTCCTCGCCCTCGGCCTTGGCGGCGCGGGCGGCGGCCTCGGCAATCGGCCCCTGCCGCTCCTCCTTGCCCAGATTGGGCAGCGGCACCATGCGCTCGTCCCCGGTGATCGCCGCGCTGGGGTCCTCGACCGAGAGCGGCGACCCCTTGCTCTTGGCCGGATCGCCGGTGGCATCGGCCAGAATGACAATCGGCGCCTGCAACCCCTTGGACCCATGCACGGTCATCACCCGCACAAGACCATCGGACTTGCCCGCCTCGCGCTTCAATTCGCCGTCGCCCGCGTCGAACCACGCCAGAAACCCGACAAGACTGGGCGTGGCCGTGGCCGAATAGGCATGGGCGGCGTTGATCAATTCATCGAGCGGATCATTCGCCTCGCGCCCCAGCCGCGCCACCAGCCTTTCGCGCGCGCGCCACGGCCCCACCAGCAACCAGTGGATCAGCACCGGCACCGGCTCGAAATCGGCCCGCGCCAGCAATTCGTTCAATTGCGCCACCGCATCGCGGGCCAAGGCGGCCTCGCTTCGCCGCAGATGGGGCCATAAACGCCCCTCGCGCCAGCCATGTTCGAGCAATTGATCCTGCGACCAGCCGAACAGCGGCGAAACCAGCAGCGCGGCCAGATTGAGGTCATCCAGAGGTTGCGCGGCAAAACGCAGCGCCGCCACCAGATCCTTGACCGCCAGCGGCGCGCCCAGCCGCAGCCGGTCCACCCCCGCCACCGGCACGCCCGCCGCATGCAGCCGCGCCACGATCAGCCCGGCCAGCTCGCGCCGCTTGCGCACCAGCACCATGATGTCGCCCGCCCCGGCCCGGCGCGCCACCTTGCGCCCCTTGATCAGCGGAAAACCATCGGGCGAAAACAGCCAGTGCTTAACCTGCCGCGCGATGCGGTCGGCCATCTCGCGTTCGGGGCGCGAGAGCCATGTGTCCTCGGCCTCGTCATCCTCATCAGCGCTCCCGCCATTGGCCCCGCCCACCGGGCGCCACAGCGTCACCAATCCGGGCCGCGCCTCGCCCTGATGCGGCTCTGGCGCGGTGTCCAGACCAAAGGCCTCGGCCCCCAGATGGGCAATCGCGCGGTCGACGAAATCCAGCACAGGTGCGGCGGTGCGGAAGGATCGCTCCAGCCCCAGTTCCATCAGGCGATGCGCCTCTGGCCCACCCCGGATCGCCTCGGCATTGTCGGCCGCGCCGCCCATGCGGGCTTTGACCCTTTCGCGCGCGGCGGCAAAGTTTTCCGGGCTGGTGCCTTGAAAGCCAAAGATGGCCTGTTTGAAATCGCCCACCACAAACAGGGTGCGCGCCGCCTCGGCATGGGCGCCCTCGCCGGCGAAAAACTCCTCGGTCAGCGCCTCGATGATCCGCCATTGCTGCGCATTGGTATCCTGCGCCTCGTCCACAAGGATATGGTCGAACCGGCGGTCCAGCTTGTAGCGGATCCAGTCGGCCATATCGGCGCGGCTGAGCAGATCGGCGGCATGGGCGATCTGATCGTCAAAGTCGATCAGCCCCTCGCGCGCCTTGGCCTCTTCCCAAGCCAGCGCATAGGCCCGGCCCAATTCCAGCGCCGGGGCCAGCCATCCGGCCAGCGCGATCAACGCCCGCCGCGCCTTGACCGCCTCGATCTTCAGCCCCACGCGATAGCAATATTCGCCATAATCGGGCGCGATATTGTCGAGGTTTTTGAGATAGGAAGGCACGCCCTCCTTGGTGAACAGCGCCGAATAGAGATCGCCCAACCGCTCCAGCCGCTGCTCTGCCCCTGCCTCCAGCCAGTCGCAGAGCGCATTGGCCTTTTTCTCGGCCGTGGCGGTCATATTGCCCTTTTTGTCGGTCCATTGCTTGACCACATCAAGCAGCCAGCGCACCGAGCGCACATCAAACGCCTCATCCTCGCACATGGCCACGACCTGCGCCATATCGGCATCGGCGGGCAGACCCAGCGCCTGTTTGACGCGCGGCGCCACCGGCACAGCCCACGCGCCCGGCCCGAACCACAGCCCCCGCGCGCCCGCACAGCGCATAAGCCAGCCCTCAACCGCATCCCCGCCCATCCGCAGCGACAGCGAGGCCAGCGCATTGAGCAGCGCGCCATCCCCCCGCTTTTCCGCGTCCAGCAACAGATCGGCCAGCACCTGCCGCGCCAGCAGGGTCTTTTCATGCTCCTCCATCGGCCGCGCGCCCGCGCTCAATCCCGCTTCCTCCGGGAAGGCCGCCAGCAACCATTGCGAGAACGCATGGATCGTGTCGATCCGCAACCCGCCGCCGGGGCAATCGAGCACCGAGGCAAAAAGCGTGCGCGCCCGCGCCTGCACATCGGGCGTGTAAGGCGCGCCGATGGCGTCCAGTTCGGCCGCCAGCCGCGTCGGTTCGGCCCGCACCCATCCGGCCAGCTTGCTGTTGATGCGCTCGGCCATTTCGGTCGCGCCCGCCTTGGTAAAGGTCAGGCACAGGATCTGTTCGGGCCGCACATGGGGCGTAAGCAGCAGACGCAGCACGCGCGAGGAGAGCACCTGCGTCTTGCCCGTCCCCGCGCTGGCCGAGAGCCATACGGTTTCTTGCGGAAGCGCCGCCAGCGCCTGATTGCCATGCAGCGGGTGCAATGTCTGAGGCTCGCTCATGCCCCGTCCTCCGGCGTTTCCTGCGCCACGTCATCCGACCCGATCCAGCCGATCCATTCATCCAGCCGCATCAATTGGTCATAGTCATTGTATGAGGGAATATCGGGCCGCAGCCGCGCGGTGAAAGGCGCCTGACCCAAGAGCCATTGGCTGATCGCGTCGGTCAGATATTCCTCGGTCCGGTGAAGGAATTCCTCGCGCGGGATGCCCGATTTCTTGCGCCCTTCCAGCACGGGTTCGTCGCGCCAGCCAAAGCCGGGCCCCTTTGCATGATTGGGCTTGCGCCGGGAAAGCGACCAATATTCAAAGACATTGGGCACGCCATCGACATCCTTGAACCCGCCGTCGGCCGCGATCATCCCGATCAGGCCCAATTGCAGCGCAAAGCCTGCCTCGACCATCTTGCCGCTGGGCGGGCTGCCGGTCTTGTAATCGACCACGGCCAGCTTGCCATCGGGCGTGCGGTCGATGCGGTCGGCGCGGCCATGGATGCGGATGCCATCGATCCGCATTTCACCCCGGATTTCGGTGGCCAGAACGCGGCGCCCTTCGGCGGCCAGCTTGACCACTTCCTCATCAATCCATTCCAGCGCGGCCAGCAGGCGCGGACGCCACAGGCTGCGTTCGAGCGGGTGCGCGCTCATGCCGTCCAGCACATTGTTCGCCGTTGCGACCAAAGCCCCACGCGGCGCGCCATCCTTGTGCCACGCGTCCAGAATGGCGTGGACCGCCGTCCCGCGCCATGCCGCACTCGGCTCTGCATCCAGCGGATCGAGCGATTTGAGCCGCAGGATCGCCTGCGCATAAAACTGATAAGGATCGGCGCGGAGGCGGTCGAGCGCGGTGACCGGAATGTCGACGCGGCGCTGCTCGGCGCTGGGCATGGGTTGGGGGCGCGGATGGGGCGCGGCCACCTTGCCCACGTCAATGTCGCGGGCATAGGTGACCGCCAGTTCCTCGGCATGGCTTTTGGACAATTCCTTGCCCAACATCGCCTGAACCCGCAGGACAAAGCGGCTGGGGATGACCGGCCCGCCTTCGTCGCGATGCGCCCAACTCAGCACCACCTGCGGCGCGCCGAGGCATCCGGCAAGGTCATGCGCGGCCAGACCAATGCGAAACTCCGCCCCCGGCACGCCCAGATGGCGCAGCACAGCCGGCGGCAACAGCGGGTCGGGCGAAGGGCTGCCGGGCCATGAACCCTCGGTCAGGCCGCCGCAGATGACCAGATCGCTGCGCGTCATGCGCGCCTCCAGCAAGCCATAGATCGCCACACGCGGATGACCGCCCCATGGCGGGCGCACCGCCACCTTGTCCATCGCATGGCGCAGGACCGAGGCCAGATCGCGGACCTGTAGCCGCGTCCCTTCGGCCGATGCGGCCAGACGCAGGTTTTCGACAAAGGAGGAGAGCGAACGCCCCGGCGCCTCGGCCCACAATTCCTCGCCGCAAAGCGCTTCACCCGCGGCCACCAGCGCGTCGATCAGATCGGAAAGCGGCACTTCTTCGGGCAGGCTCATCAAGGGGCCAAGGATACCCTCAACCTCGTCCCACCATGCGGTCAATGGGCCGGGGCCGCGCTTTTTCTCAATCCGCTCGATAATCGCGCGCAAAGGCGCCAGCCCCGCATCCGGCCTTGGCCCGCGCAGGTTGAGGTCCAGCACGCGCACATGGTCCAGCCACAAGGCGCGCCCCTGCGATCCGCCCACCATCGGATGGCCCAGCAGCGCGATCAGCGGCACCGGCGGCGCGCCCTCGCCCGCCACCTCGGCCAGCAGGAGCATCAACCGCCCCGCCGCCGTCTGGGGCAAGGCGCGGCCCGCCGTATCATCCGCCTTGATGCCCCAACGCTGCAGATGGGCGACCACCCGGCTTGCCAGCCCGCGATCAGGCGTGACCAGCGCCACCCGCTTTTCGGGCGTTTCCAGCGCCTCGCGCATCAGGATGGCGATGGCTTGGGCTTCCTCGCCCGGATGTTCGCTCTGCATCAGGCGCACCGCCGAGAGCCGCCTTTGCCGCTCGGCCAGATCGACCCAGCGCGCCGAGGCCCGCGCGGGCAGAAACAGGTTCGAGATCGCCTTGCTGCGTTCGGGCGGGGCCGCCGAGGGCCCGGCGCGATGCCACAGGTCCAGTTCGCCCCGCGCCACGCCCATGCGGTTGAGCAGCAGTTTCAAATGATATTGCGGATGGGTCAGCGCATCCTCGCGCCCAAACGGAGCCGCACCCAATTCGGGCGCAACGCCGGCATGGCCCAATTCCTCCCACACCGCGTCATCGAGCGCGAGATCGAGATCGGGCAGCACCACCGCCCCGCCCGGCAGCCCCGCTACCACCCGCAAAAACCGCGCCAGCGAGGGCGAGGCGCTGGTGATCCCGGCGGCCACCACCGCATGGGGCGGCGGATTGTCGCGCCAGACAAGGGCGGCCCGATCAAACAGCATGTTGCGCCGCACGGGCGGGTCCACCTCGCCGCGCGCGTCCAGTTCGGCGCGCCAATGGGCCTGAACCGTCAGGAAAGCGCGGGTGGATTGACGCCAATGCTCGGCCTGCTCGCCAATGATGGCCAGCACGTCCTCTTTGAGCAGATCCTCAGGCGCGATGCCTTCCACGGCCAGACGGTCGATGCTTTGCGCGATTTCGGCCGCGCGGCGCAGACGCACCGCCCCGCCCTGCGCGCCTTGCGCCCCTTCGACCTGCGCCAGAATCTGCGCCAGACGCAGCCAGCGCCGAGTGGGATCGGCGGCGGGAGGAATGTCGGCCGCGCCGATCGGGTCGAGCAAAGGCCCCAGCGCCTCGTCCAGATCAAGGTCGCCCACAATGACCATGCGCGGCAAGAGCAGGCCGCCCCCTTTGCTGGAAACGGCCCCGCCGCGAAACCCATCCGTGCCCGAACGCACAAAGGCCTCGGTCAGATTGCGCGCCGCCCTCTGATTGGGCAGCAACAGCGTCAGCCGCGCCAGCCCCAGATCGGGATCGGCATAGCGCGGGATCAGCCCCGCCACCAAGGCATCGGCAAAACCGCGATGGGCGGGAATCGAATAAACCTTGGGAAGCCGGGCCGTGACCCGATCAGACACGGTTCAGCGCTTCCTCGGTGGGCGCGATGGATTGCGGCGTGCCCACCTCAAACCACTTGCCGGTGTGAACCAGACCATAAAGACGGCCCTCCTCCATCGCGCGGTCCCACAGGATGTTGGTGGAAAACGGCCCTTGCGGAGCATCGCGCAACAGGCGATGCGAGACGATCTGGATGCCGGTGAAGATGAAAGGCGCCACCTTGCGCGAGGCGCGGCGGGCCACTCGCCCCAGCGGATCAAGCGAGAAATCACCCATGCCGCGATAATTGCTGGCGTCCGAATGGCGCACCATCAGCAAGAGCGCGTCCATGCGATCCGCGTCCCATGCCGAGGACAGGTCATGAAACACATCGACCGGCCCATCGAGCCAGACATTATCCGAATTGAGCGCAAAGAAGGGATCGGGCAGCAGGCCCGCCGCCTGCGCCTTGACCATCCCGCCGCCGGTTTCCAGCAGCATGGCGCGTTCGTCCGAAATGGTGACGACCGGCTTTTGCCGCTTGCCCATATGCGCCAACAGATAATCGGCCATGTAATGAACATTGACCACCGCGCGCGCCACGCCCGCCTCGACCAGCTTGTCCAGCGCATGGTCAATCAGCGGCTTGCCCGCCACCGGCACCATCGGCTTGGGCCGCGTGGCCGTCAGGGGGCGCATTCTTTTGCCCAAGCCCGCAGAGAGCACCATCGCCGTATCGGAGACCAAAGGCTTCATGCTGCGATCCTTCCGCCATGGGCCGCGCGGATTTCGGCCGGGATATTGTCTGCAAACCAGCGCGCCACCGGGGCCAGGGCCGGATGAGCCAGATCGCGCTCCATCGCCGCCCAGACGCGCGGGATCATGTCGAGATAGCGCGCCTTGCCGTCGCGGCGGCACAGGCGCACGAAAATGCCCACGATCTTGGCATTACGCTGCGCGCCCAGCAGGGCGTAATCGGCAAGGAAGCTCTCGCGCTCAAAGCCGGTGGCGGCAAGGTAATGCTCGATCATCGCGGCCTCGATCTCGGGCGAGACATCGCGGCGCGCGTCCTGCAGCAGGCTGACCAGATCATAGGCCGGATGGCCCACCAGCGCGTCCTGAAAATCGAGCAGGCCCTGATCCGCCAATCCGCCGGGCAGCAGCATGATGTTTTCGGCATGATAATCGCGCAGGACCGTGACACCGCCGGTGGCGTTATACGCATTCTGGCGCGCGATCATCGGGGCCAAAGCCTCCTCCCACGCCGCATCATAGCCCGCCTCATCGACGCTCAGCCCCATCGCGGGCGCATACCATTCGGTGAGCAGCCGCACCTCGCGCCGGTAAACCGCCCAGTCATAGGGCGCCCAAGGCCCGCCGGGCAGGCGCGTCAAAGCCACCAGCGGGGCCAGCGCGCCTTCATAGACCGCGCGCTCGTCCTGCGGGCGTTCATCCAGCCAGTCACGCACCCGGTCATTGCCGAAATCCTCCAGCAGCACCCAGCCCTGCGCGGCCTGCTGCGCCAGAATGGCGGGCGCGCGCAGGCCATTCGCCCCCAGCCATACGGCCACGGCCAGAAACGGCGCGGGATCTTCCTGCGGCGGCGGGGCATGCATCAGCATGGCCGTTTCGCCCATTTCGCGGCGCAGGCGGAAATAGCGGCGGAACGAGGCATCGCCGGGCAAAGGCTCCACAGCGGCATCGCCCCAACCGGCATGGGCAACAAATTCGGTCAGACCATCGGGCAAAGTGTTCAGCATGGCACGCGCCCTAGCCAATCGGCCCCCGGTTCGACAATGGCCCTGCGCCCTTCATCCGCAGATTCGAGCGTGATCGACAGGCATCCCGGCTCATGGGCAAAGCCGCCCGCCATCTGCGGCCATTCGGCAATCAGCACCCCGCCCTCGCGATATTCATCCAACCCCAGTTCCTGCGCCTCGGACGGATCGGCCAGGCGGTAGAAATCGGCATGGACCAGCGGAAAGCGCAGGCCGTCGTATGGCTCGATGATCGCGAAACTGGGCGAAGGCACCTCGCCCTCATGGCCCAAACCGGCGATGATCGCGCGGGCCAGCGTGGTTTTGCCCGCGCCCAGCCCGCCGTTCAGGGCAACCACATCGCCGGGGCGCAAAGCGGCGGCAATCGCCATGCCCCACCGCTCCATCGCGGCCAGATCGGGCAGCATCATTTCCATCAGTCCAGCTCCACAATCGCCGCCGTACCCTGTCCGGGCTCGGACAGGAGTTCGAGAGTGCCGCCATGCGCCTCGATCAATTGCCGGGCCAAAGGCAGGCCCAATCCCTGCCGCCGCGCCGCGCCCTTGGCGTCCGGGCTGGTCGGCTGGATCGGCAAACCGTCAAAGGCGCGGGCCAACGCGGCGCGGTCCATGCCCGGCCCATTGTCCGAAATGACCACGCGGGCGCGCTGTTTTCCATCGCCGTTTTTGCCATCCTTTTGGCGCGAGCGATGCCGCCCCACTTCGACCAGAATGCGCCCGCCGCGCGGCGTGGCGTCCAGCGCATTGTCGAGCAGATGCGCCAGCGCGCGGCCCAGACGGCGCGGATCGGCCTCGATCTTCCCCGCGTTCAGGCTGCTGCCGCGCAGGTCGAGTTCGAGGTGCTTTTCCGTCACCACCGCCTCGCGCTCCTGCACCAGATCGCGCATCAGGGCGAAGAGATCGACCGGTTCGAGCGCCAGCGGCAGCATCCCGGCCTCCGATTGCGAGAGGTCGAGGACATTCTCGATCTGATCGGTCAGGCGCGCCACCGAGGTCAGGATCGCCCCGACATATTCGCGCCCGCTTTCCGACAGATCGCCGCCCAGCCCCGCCTCCAGCAATTCGGCAAAACCGCCGATCGAGGTCAAAGGCGTGCGGAATTCATAGGACATATTGGCAAGGAAGCGGGTCTTGAGCTGGTCCGCCTCGACCAGGGCTGCATTGCGTTCGCGCAGCGCCTCCTCGGCCTTTTGCGAATCGGTGATGTCCAGCACGGTCAGCAAACCATTGCCATCGGGCAGCGGCACGCCCGCATATTCCAGCACCCGCCCATCGGCCAGCGCCACGCGCCCCCCGGTCTGGCGCCGCTCCAGCGTGGCGGCGCGCACGCCGTCGCCCACCGCCTGCGCCTGATCCGGCCGGGCGAGCTGCGCGGCAATCCGCTGCATCACATCATCGACATGGGGATGCGCGTCCAGCACCTCAGCCTCCAGCCCCCATGCGCTGGCAAACAGGCGGTTCCACAATTGCAGCCGCCCATCGGGGGCAAAGACCGCCACCGCCTCGAACAGGCTGTCGAACGTGGCCGTGCGGGTGCGCAGCAGCGTGTCGCGCATCGCCGAAATGCGCAAAGTCTCGGTGCGGTCCTCGACCACCATCAGCAGGCCGCCATCGGGCATCGGCTGGGCCACAACGCGCAGATGCGTGCCGTCCGAAAGCGGCCATGCCTCCTCCTGTGCGCCGGAGGCGGCGAACCATTCGGCGCGCTCCTTGCGCCATGCGCGATAGTCGCGCATTTCCGGGACACGCCCGGCCTCGCGCGCGGCATCGAGCAGCCGCTCAAAGGGCGCATCATGCAGATCGGCGGGGCCGAGCGCGAACAGGCGCTGAAACGGCTGATTGGCGAAGGTCAGGCGGTGGCGCGCATCAAATTGCGCCACGCCCGAGGAAAACAGGTCGAGCATCGAGCGCTGCGCCTCGCGGAAGGCACGGAAAGCGCGGGAGATTTCCTCCATCTCTTCAATGTCGATGGCATAGCCGGCCACGCCTTCGTTGCCCAGCGGCAGGTCGGAGACGCGCAGCGCGCGGCGCTGGCCGCCGATGGTGGCGGCGACAATGCGCTCGGCGGGGCGCTTTTCCAGCATGGCGCGAGCCGCCACCTGCGCCGGGGTCTGACCATCGACCCGCTCGACCAATTCCAGCCCGCCATTGACCACCGCCTCGGCATTGTCCGCGCCCACCGCGCGGACATAGGCCGAGTTGACCAGCCGCAGTTCGCCCTGCGGCGAGCGGAACCACATCGGGATCGGCGCCGCCTCGATCAGGCCGACCAGCGCCAGAAAATCGCTCTTCGACCGGGCGGTTTCGGCGCGCATCCGGGCGATCTGCGTCTCGGCCTCGCTGGCGTCAAACACCCAGACCTGCGCCGATCCGGCAGGCGCCACCTGCGGATCGGCCAGCCCGCCGCGCAAAGACAGCGACCGGCGCGAACCGCGCGGCGAAATGGCCAGATTGAACGAACGGCTGGTGCGCTGGGCCGAAAGCACGGCCTCGGTCAATTGCGCCAGTTGCTCGGCGCTCAACCCGCGATCGGGCTTGCCGTCGTCCAACTCGCTCAAAAACTGCGGCATGGCCGAAAAGCCCAGCCATGAGGCCAGCCGGGGCGAACCCTCGATCCGCCCGTCGCTGCGCACGATCAGCAATTGCGCCGGACTCTCCTCCACCATCCGGGCCAGCCGCCGCGCCTGACGCACCGCGCCCGCCGCCGCCCGAGCGCGCGCCAGCGAAGAGAGCACAGCCCAGCCAGCCGCCACCGCCCAAGCAGCCAGCAGCAAGCCCATGACAACCATGGCAAGAGGGGTCCATTGCATCGCCTATCAGCTAGGCGGGCGGGGGGCGGTTGGCAATGGGGGTTGTGGAGGGGATAAGGTTTAAGGGGGCCTCCGGCGGGCAAAGGGACTCGTCTCTTTGCAATCCCATGCATGGGGTGGTGGGAGGATTGCGGGGGGCGGTTTATACACGCACAAACATAAAGCCTGCGGCGCTTTTTAAGCTGCGCTGGCCGCGCCGCAGGCTTTAAAATTGCAACGCCGCGTCCGACCCCTAACGCCAAACCCAAAGCGCAAACCCCGACAGTATCGGGATTGCAAAGGGCCCCCACCCTTTGCCCGCCGGAGGCATAAAACCCCCAAAACAAAAACGCCCCGCGAGGAAATCCCCCGCGAGGCGTTTTTCAATCCATCAATCCGAAAGGATCAATAGCGGTAGTGATCCGCCTTGAACGGCCCGGCCTGCGGCACGCCGATATAGTCGGCCTGCTTCTGGCTGAGCTGGGTCAGCTTCACGCCCAGCTTTTCGAGGTGGAGCGCGGCGACCTTTTCGTCGAGGTGCTTGGGCAGGACATAGACGTCGTTCTTATAGTCGCCCGCCTTGGTGAACAGCTCGATCTGGGCCAGCGTCTGGTTGGTGAACGAGGCCGACATCACGAAGGACGGGTGGCCGGTGGCGCAGCCCAGGTTCACCAGACGGCCCTTGGCCAGAATGATGATCTGCTTGCCATCGGGGAAGGTGACGAGATCGGTGCCCGGCTTCACTTCGGTCCAGGCATAGTTCGACAGGCCAGAAATCTGGATTTCGCTGTCAAAGTGGCCGATGTTGCACACGATCGACATGGGCTTCATCGCGGCCATGTGCTCGGCGGTGATGACGTCTTCGTTGCCGGTGGCGGTCACGAAGATGTCGGCGCGGGTCACGGCTTCTTCCATCGTGACGACTTCATAGCCTTCCATCGCGGCCTGCAGCGCGCAGATGGGGTCGATTTCGGTCACCATCACGCGAGCGCCGCCATTGCGCAGCGAGGCGGCCGAGCCCTTGCCCACATCGCCGAAACCGGCCACGCAGGCGACCTTGCCGGCCAGCATCACGTCGGTGGCGCGGCGGATCGCGTCAACCAGCGATTCCTTGCAGCCATAGAGGTTGTCGAACTTCGACTTGGTCACGCTGTCGTTCACGTTGATCGCGGGGAACGGCAGCTTGCCCTGCTTGGCAAGGGCGTAGAGGCGGTGGACGCCGGTGGTGGTTTCTTCCGAAACGCCGCGGATCGCCTTGACGGTGGCGGTCAGATAGCCCGGCTTGGCCTTGAGGAAGTTCTTGAGCGCGCGCACGAACTCGATTTCTTCGGCATTGCTGGGTTCGAACAGCTCTTCGCCCGCCTCAACGCGCGCGCCCCACAGGGCGAACATCGTGGCATCGCCGCCATCGTCGAGGATCATGTTGCAGGGTTCATCGCCCCAGTCGAAAATGCGGCCCACATAGTCCCAATATTCGGCCAGGCTCTCGCCCTTGACGGCGAAGACGGGGATGTTCTGGGCGGCAATGGCGGCCGCGGCGTGGTCCTGCGTCGAGAAGATGTTGCAGGTGGCCCAGCGCACATCGGCGCCCAGCGCCACCAGCGTTTCGATCAGCACGGCGGTCTGGATCGTCATGTGCAGCGAACCGGTGATGCGTGCACCTTTCAGCGGCTGCGACGCGCCATATTCCGCGCGCAGAGCCATCAGGCCGGGCATTTCGGTTTCGGCAATGGCGATTTCCGCGCGGCCAAAATCGGCAAGACCGATATCGGCGATCACATAGTCCTTCTGGGCTTCCAGCGTGGTCACGAAAGGGCTCCTTAGCGAGTGGGCGCCAGAGGGGCGCCAATCATGGTCGCCCTTTAGCCCAGCCCCCGCCCCCACGCAAGGGATATAAAGATTGCTTTATATCCCTTGCGCATGCCCTGCGGAAATGCCCGCGTTATCCGCGCATCAGGGATAAATTCTTGTTCCCAGGCCCATGCGTGGTTGCGACTGCGAAAGGGCTGTCTATATCTGTGCGCGACACAGAGGCGGACAATCGCAACGCCCGCCCCGCATAAGGAGAAAGCCATGACCATCGCCCCCGGCGACAGCCTGCCCGACGTCAAGCTCGTCAAGTCCACCGATTCCGAGCGCGAACCCGTTCAGACCGCCGAATATTTCAAGGGCAAGAAGGCCGTTGTCTTCTCCGTGCCCGGCGCCTTCACGCCCACCTGCTCGGCCAAGCACCTGCCCGGCTTTGTGGAAAAGGCCGCTGATCTCAAGGCCGCCGGCGTGGACGAGATCGTCTGCACCGCTGTCAACGATCCTTTCGTGATGGGCGTCTGGGGCGCGCAAAAGGGCAGCGCCGATGTCACCATGCTGGCCGATGGCAATGGCGAATTCGCCGCCGCTCTGGGCCTGACGCTCGACGCCTCGGGCGCGGGCCTTGGCACGCGCGGCCAGCGTTTCGCCCTCGTCGTCAATGATGGCGTGGTGGAAAAGGTGTTCGTCGAAGGTCCGGGCGAATTCAAGGTGTCGAGCGCCGAATACGTGCTGGAAAACCTCTGATTTTCCGCTGACCTTCCGGTCACGCAAAGACCCCGGTGCCGCGCTGGCGCCGGGGTTTTTTGTGCGCCTTCACGCCGCCTTTTCGTCCAACAGCTTGACCTCGATCGCGCGCCACAGGCGATCAAGCGCGCGGGCCGGTTCGCAATTGGGCGCGAATGTGCCGATGGGGGCGCGGCGAAAGGCGGTCTGCTCGATCATGCTGGCCATGGGGATCACCGGGAAAGGCGCCATTTTGCCCTCGCGCGCGGCCCTGTGCCCTTTGCGCCGCGCATCATACATGGAAAGCACCGGCAAGAGCGGCGGATGCCGCCCATTCTCCCGCAACAGATCGCGCCGCAGCAGATCGAGCGCCCGCGCCGCCAGCGGCGAGGCAGGCAGCGGCACAATCAAAACATCGGCCGCAGCAATGATCTGCTCGCTCACCTCATTCTGCATCGGCGGGCAATCGAGGATGATCCGGGAAAATTCGCGCCGCAGCGGCCATGTCAGTTGCGCCAGTCGCTTCTTCTGCCCCAACCGCGCCAGATGCACCGGCAGGCTGCGCAAACTGTCATCGGCGCGCAGCAGGGACAGGCCGATATAGGGCGTCGGCTCGATCAATTGTTCGGGCCGCCCCTCGCGCTGAAACAGGCTGGCCGCGCGCATCCTCGGCGCTTCCTCCATGCCCAGCAGGAACCCGGCCCCGCCCTGCACGTCCAAATCCCACAGCAGCGTGCGATGCCCGCCCATAACGGCCGAGCGCCAGGCCAGATCGACCGCCAGCGTCGTCTTTCCCACGCCGCCCTTGGAACTGTACACCGCAATAACCGCCATGATGCCGCATGCTCGAAATGGTTAAAAACCGTTAAGCCTTAACATCGACCTCTCGCATGATGACGGTTTTGCGCAAGGGGGGAATTGGGGATGGTTCAAAATGGGATCGCACCAGCCCCAAATCCTGCTTCAATACTGCGACATCGGGATGGGCGTATCGCCGCTGGTCATCGAATTGTTGCCGAAGGATCGCGATGCCCCCCCCGATTGCAGATCCATCGACTTGGGGCTGCCCAACAGATTGTTGTCGGCCATGATCGCGTCATTGCCGTTGCCGATCACGCGCACGCCCGATTCGCTGTTGGACAAAAACAGCGTTCGATAGATCTTGGCATGCGCCATACCGTCGGCGCCGGACACCAGCACGCCGACGCGATTGTTGAATATCACCGAATCATTGAGCGTTACCCGGCAATTGGTGGTGGAATAGATATAGACCCCCGCCCCCACCGTGCCCCCGGCCAGACAATCCTTGATCGAGACGCGGTTCAACAGGACATCGCCCGCCTTGAGCACCTGCACCCCATAGCCATAGGCAAGGCCCCGCGCCGTGGCGAGGCATTCGAGCGCCACATTGTCGAGCATCACCTTGTCCGTGCTGGCCGCATTGACGGTGATCGAGGCGACCATCGACATCTGGCCATATTCGGAACGGATGGTCAGGCTGCGGTCGATCGTGGCCGCGCCGTAAAACCCGCTGTCCATCACAAAGATCGTGCCGCCCGGCGCGGTCTGCCGGATGGCATAGGCCAGCGTGGCGCAGGGCACCAGCGCCAGACAGCCCCCGCTGTCCATCCCCTCGGCCGAAATCCATGTCTGGTCCACCAGCGCATGGGCGGGTGCGGCCTGAAACACCATGGCGATCAGCACGCAGACCAGCAGGCGGAACCGGCGGGCGGCAGCGGTGAGAACGGCTTTGAGGGCGGCGGGGGTGTTGCGTGTCATCATGGCCTTGGGATGAGGCCGAAGATGATTTTCGTCGAAGGAAAGTCGGTTCAATTCCGAATCGATTCCCCGCCCGAATTGCCCTTGGGTTCAGCCGCGGGCCTTAATCTAGAGCGCAAGGAACCGGACGATCCACGCCTCCAGATCAATGCGCCGGTTGGACCAGCTGTGATCGGTGGCGCCATGCCCGGTCTGCAATGCCCTGCCCCCGCCTTGCGGATCGCGGCCACCATCGGCGCGTCATGCCCTCAAATTTCTCACCCGCGCCGCGCCGGATCAATAGCCCATCAGGCTCAGCACTTCCTTGCGGCTGCGCGGATCGGAGAGAAACGCGCCCATCATTCGGCTGGTCACCATGCCCACGCCCGGCGTCTTTACCCCGCGCCCGGTCATGCAGCCATGCTGGGCCTCGATCACCACGGCCACGCCGAAGGGGTCAAGATTGTCCCAGATGCACTGGGCCACCTGCGCGGTCAGGCGCTCCTGAATCTGCAGACGGCGGGCAAAGCCGTGCAGAACGCGGGCCAGCTTGGAAATCCCCACCACGCGCTCACGCGGCAGATAGGCGATGCTGGCCTTGCCGGTGATCGGGGCCATGTGATGCTCGCAATGGCTCTGAAACGGAATATCCTTGAGCAGCACGATCTCATTATAGCCGCCCACTTCCTCGAACTGGCGCGAAAGATGGACGGCCGGGTCTTCATTATAGCCCTGGCAATATTCCTTCCACGCACGCGCCACGCGCGCGGGCGTGTCGATCAGCCCTTCGCGCGAGGGATCATCGCCCGACCAGCGCAGCAGCGTGCGAATCGCCTCCTGAACATCATGGGGGACCGGCAACTTGCCGTCATCGGCATGATCGTGGTCATGCTGGTCAAAATGGTCGCTGATCTCGTTCATTCTGCGCTACTCCGGCATCCTGCGCCATACCGGCTGTCGGGGCGTCAAGGAATGATCCTCTCGCGGCATCGTCAGCGCGGTTTCGGGCCAGCATGGTTTATGGGGGGCCTGCGCCCCGATACGGCGCACGCTTTCGGCCCATATCACGGCCAAAGCAAGAACAATTCGCGGATTTTCATGGAAAGGCCACAAGGGGCAATCAGGGGATCATGTGTTGGTGCACCCGGAGCGATTCGAACGCCCGGCCCTCAGATTCGTAGTCTGATGCTCTATCCAGCTGAGCTACGGGTGCACACTGACACATTTTCCCAAACGGCCTTGAAAAAGACCGACCATTTCCCCCGAAAGGGAAGTGGTGCACCCGGAGCGATTCGAACGCCCGGCCCTCAGATTCGTAGTCTGATGCTCTATCCAGCTGAGCTACGGGTGCCTTGGAGCCGCGCCTCTAAGGGGACAGCACCGGCTTGGCAAGAGGAAAATGACATTTTGTAAAAACTAATTATTTCCCCTGTTCCGCCCCCGCCCCGATCCAGCGCAGCAGGTCGCGCACCAGCGGCACATCGAGCGGCGGCATATCCAGATCCGGCAGGGCATCGGGCGCAACCCACGCAAATTGCTGGCCTTCCCGCGCGATTGGATCGCCGCTCCACGCCCGCGCCACATAAAGCAGCAGCAGCACCCGACGCCGCTCCTTGCCAGGGGCCTCATCGCTATGGGCAAAGCTGACCGGCATCAGCGCATGCGCCTCCAGCCCTACGCCCAGCTCCTCCTCCATCTCGCGCAGGGCAGCCTCGACCGGCCCCTCGCCCGGATCAATCTTGCCGCCGGGAAATTCCCAAAGGCCGCCATGCTGTTTTCCATCGGGGCGGCGCTGCATCAATATATGCCCGTCATCGCGCAACAGCGCCACGGCCACCACGGGCAAAATCATTCCACGACCTTTCCTTGCTGCCCCGGAAATACCACCATTCCCGCTCAATATCTTATTAACCGAACGCCTGCACAATAACACCGCAACGAATTTGGGCGGGCAAGGTCATGTCTATTGCAGAATTCCTGACCCGACTCCATCGGGACGAGCGCGGACTGGCCGCTGTGGAATACGGACTGCTGTGCGGGCTGATCGTGCTGGTTATGATCGCCGCGCTTAACGGCGTGGCCAACACCATCGTCCAGACATGGAACAATGTCGACACCCAGGCACAGGTCGCGGTCCAGCAGGCAACGGCCTCCTGACGCAGGCCCGACCGATTCGGCGTGCCCCTTTGCATTTTGCAGGCCTTTGACGCGCGTTACCCAAATCTTTGCACCCCTCTCCGCATTTACCACGGGGCGCGCGGACACGCTGACGGATTGTTAAGACATCTCCTCTAGGAGGAGGGGACCGCCGGGCTGAGACGGGAAAACTGGCAGGGCGGAAAGACTGCTACAGGAGACTGACCATGAAGTTCATCAACAAGCTCATCCGCGACGAAGCTGGTGCGACCGCCATCGAATACGGCCTGATTGCCGCTCTGATCGCCGTTGCCGCCATCACCGCGATGAATGGCCTGGGCAACCAGCTCAAGACCACTTTCAACACCACCTCTTCGCAGATGTCGACGGCCAACGCCTCGGCCGCCTAATCGCCCAGCCCGACTACGGGGTCGGGCGCGATTTAGAGGTAAAAGAAGAGCGGCGGGGCGACCTGCCGCTCTTTTTGCATGCCCGCACTATTCACCAATCAAGATACAGAATAGGAGTGATTATTTTAGGTTACCGAAAGTAAAACCATCTTTTCAGTATCGCTTTATAAACATCTTATAAGTATCTACCCGTGTGTCGGCAGAGACGATTTGTCCGACGAGACCGGAGACCGACCATGAAATTCCTCAACAAACTGATCCGTGACGAAGCCGGCGCCACTGCCATCGAATATGGCCTGATTGCCGCCCTGATCGCCGTTGCCGCCATCACCGCGATGAATGGCATGGGCAACCAACTCTCGGCCACGTTCAACACGACCTCTTCGCAGATGTCGACAGCCAACGCCTCGGCTGCCTGATCCGGGTGATTCCGGGCGGCCCCGATGTCGCCCGGTGATCCAACGCCTGCACGGGCGCCTGTATCGCGATGCCCGCGCTCTGGCCCGCCCATGGCGCAACACAAAAGGGCGCAGCGTCCATCGACGCCGCGCCCTTTGCTGTATCCGGCGGGATTGGCGCCTTATTCGGCGCCGATGGCCAGAAAACGCTCTTCGCGCATCGCCAGCAATTGCTTGGCGTCCATCTTGAGCAGCTTGTCCAGTTCCTCGCCAATCGCCTTGCCCAGCGCCTTGGCCGCCGCATCGGGATCGCGATGCGCCCCGCCCACCGGCTCGGGCACAATACGGTCGATAACCTTGAGGGCGAGCAGGTCCTGCGCCGTCACCTTCATCGCCTCGGCGGCATCGGCGGCCTTTTCGGCGGTGCGCCACAGGATCGAGGCGCAGCCCTCAGGCGAAATCACCGAATAGACCGCATGTTCGAGCATCAGCACGCGCTCGGCGCTGGCCAGAGCCACCGCGCCGCCCGATCCGCCCTCGCCCACGATCACGGCCACCATCGGCACGCGCAGCGCGAGGCAGGCCTCGGTCGAACGAGCGATGGCTTCTGCCTGACCGCGCTCCTCGGCCTCGACACCGGGAAACGCACCTGAGGTATCCACCAGCGTAACCACCGGCAGCCCGAATCGACCCGCCAATTCCATCAGGCGAATCGCCTTGCGATAACCCTCCGGCTTGCCCATGCCGAAATTGTGCTTGATGCGCGTGGCGGTATCATGGCCCTTTTCATGGCCGATCAGCATCACCTTGCGGCCATTCAGAGTGGCAAAACCACCGATGATCGCATGATCCTCGCCATAGAGGCGATCGCCGCCCAGAGGCACGAAATCGGTGAAGATCTTTTCGACATAATCGACGAAATGCGGGCGCATCGGATGGCGCGCCACCTGCGTCTTCTGCCACGGGGTCAGCGCACGATAGGTGCTGGCCAGCAGGTCGGCGCTCTTGCGCTCCAGCCGCCCCACCTCGGCGGAAATGTCGAGGTCGCCCTCGGCCGCCGTTGCGCGCAATTCCTTGATGCGCGCTTCAAGCGCGGCCACCGGCTTTTCAAATTCGAGATAGGAAACCATGGCGCATGGCCCTAGTGCGATGCGCCGGTTTGGGCAAGCCTTTCAGCCGTCAGCCAACCGTTCTGGCCGCCAAAGGATGCCGCTGGTTCACCAATTCGACCAGACGGGCCGCATCGACATGGGTATAGATCTGGGTCGTGCCGATATCCGCATGGCCCAGCAGCGTCTGCACCACGCGCAGATCCGCGCCTCCTTCGAGCAGATGGGTGGCAAAGGCATGGCGCAGCACGTGGGGCGACAGCCGCGTCGGGTCCAGCCCCGCCCGCGCCCCCAATTCGCGCAGCAATTGAAACAGGCGCACCCGCGTCAGATGCCCGTCCTTGCCGGTGGAGGGAAACAGGAATCGCGAATCCCGCCCCGCGCCCCGGATCGCAATCCAGCGGCGCAGCACCTGGCCCGCGCGCGCGCTGATCGGCACCATGCGCTGCACCCCGCCCTTGCCGGTGATGGTCAGCAAGGGCGCATCGCGCGGCGCGGCGCTGATCGGCAGCGACACCAGCTCGGTCGCCCGCAGGCCCGAACCATAGAGCAATTCCAGACAGGCCAGCGTGCGCAAAGGCTCGCGCCGGTCGCCTGCGGCCTCCTCCTCGGCGCGGGCAAACAACGTGGCGATATCCTCATGCCCCAGAATGCGCGGCAAAGGGCGGCGCTGCGCCACGCGCGGCAGGGCCGGACTGGGATCGTCCTCGCGCCAGCCTTCGTCGATCAGGAAACCGTAGAATTGCCGCAAAGCCGAGGATTTGCGCGCCACGCTGGCGGGCGAGAGATGGCCCCATGTGGCCGCCAGCCGTTCCAGCGCGGCGACATCGGCCCCTTCCAGATCGCCCAGCACATCCTCGGCCCCGCGCAGATCGCGCTCATAGGCCGCCAGCGTGTTGGCAGCCGCGCCGCGCTCGGCCGCCAGCATGGCCAGGAAAGCCGCCACCGCCGCCGAGGGCGCGCGTGTCACCCGCGCGCCACGGCTTCGGCCGCGATCATCCGCGCCTCGGCCGCCATCCCCACGCGGCTGAGCGCCGAGGTGATGTGATAGAGATAGCGCGGCGTCATCTTGGCCCAACTGTCGCCCTGCATGCCCAATCCGGCCAACAAGGCCACCAGCGCGGCATTGTTCACGCCCGCCGCCGTATCAATCGCCCCGGTCCAGCGGGTCTGGCCCGCCACGCTGCCCTTGACCTTGCCCAGCAGCGAATCGCGCGTGTTGTCCTTGATCCGCCCCAGCCCCGAGAGCGCCGCGATCAGCAAGGCGCTGCGATGCTGGCCATCGGATTTGTCATTGCCGATAAAGGTCTCAATCGCCCCCGTATCAGCCTCGCCCCCCATCGGCAGGCCCAGCGCCAGTTGCGCCCAGCCCGGCGACCCCGCCTCGACCACCGGCCGCCACAGCGCCGCATTACCGTCCAGCCCGGCGCTCAGCATCGAGGCAATCAGATCACCCGATTGCGCATTCAAATCCGCCGAGGGCGCCAGACGCGCCGCCGCATAGGCCGTCAGGACCATGCGGGCATAGCGCGAATAGGGATTGGCCGCCCCATCCCACAATTGCTGCATCGCGGCCACGCGGTCGGCAGGCGCCACGCCCACATAGGCATCGCGCAGCAACAGCGCGCGCTCCGCCGGGCCGCCGGTGATGTCATCATCGCTGTAGATCTGGCTGTAGAGATCAACCATCGCCGCGCCAGAGAGCACGCCCATCGCGCCGGCCACATCGGCGGCATCCGCGCGCAGCCCCAGCCCCGCCATGGGCGAGAGCGCGGTCATATCGGCATAGACCGGCCCGGCCTTGGCCAGCAGCGTTTCGGGCGGGGCCAGCCCCACCGCCAGCGTCAGCCCGTGGCGCATCGGGGTCAGGTCATTGACATTATCCCACTCGATCTTGACCGCCCGCGCCCGCGCGCCACCCACGGCCCCGGCATATTTCTGCGCCAGTTCCATATCCATGGGCGAAAGCACCTTGGCCTTGCCCAGACGATCAAGTTCGGACTGGCCGGTCGAGGTGGCCCCGCCATAGGTCTGGCAAATGCTGCGCATCACCTGCCACGCGGCATCGTCGCGCGCGGAATAATTGAGCTGCATCACCGGGCAGAAACCGGTAAAATCGCCCGTTGCGATATAGGCATCCATCGCCGCCTGCGTCAGCGAAGCATCGTAATTGACCGGATCAATGTCCTGCACCAGCGCGCGTGCGGCCACGCCCTCGCCCATGCGCAGCAGCAGCGCGGCACGCAGCGCGGCAAATTCGGTGGGCGCCATTTCGGCGGGCGCATCCAGCCGCGAGGCCAGCGCCCGGCGCAGCAGAATATGGCCCCAGCGCGACACCATCTGGCCATTGTTGCCCGCCAGCACCGCGCGCACCAGCGCCGCATTCTGTCCGGCCAGCGATTGCGGCGCCATCCCGCCCTCGCCCGTGTCGAGCAGGCCGACCTCCTTCATCGCGCGTTGGGCGCCGGGGGGAATGTCATATTTGGGGATGAGGCCGAGCAGTCGGTCCAGCTTGTCCGGCGGCAAGGCGATCAATTGGTCGAACGAGGTGATCCCATTGGGCAGCACCACCGGCCCGGTGGCCGTGGCCGCGCCGATAGCGCCGATGCCCGAAGGCGCCTCGACCACCGGCTGGACCGCGATGGTGGGTTCGGGATTGGGGCCGATATCGACGCGGGGCTGGCCCGGACGCGCGGCGGCGGCGGCGGCGGGCGCAGCGCGCGTGGGCCGCGCGGCGGGGCGGTCAAAACCGGGGGGCAGCAGCGATTCGGGTCCGCCCTGCGCCCATGCGCCGCCCGCGCCCAGCAAGGCCACCAGCGAGCAGGCGAGGAGAGGCTTGGCAATCCGTTTCATCACTTCACCTGTCCGTTCACGCCGACCTGCCTGGTCGAAAGTTCCACCGCCACTTCGCGCATCTGCATCGGCCCGCCCTTGATCCAGGCCAGCGCCACAAGGCCGCCCGCCAGCATCAGGACCAGCGACAACCACCAGAGGCGATAGGATTTGCCCGATCCGTTCCTGCCGTTCTTCTTGCCGCTATCGCGCCGGATCGTGATACTCAACGCCAAAATCCTCGAAACAGCGGCCCGAAGCGGCCCGACATCATGCTATGCTTGCGCCGCCGGTTAGCAAAAGTATAGGCAGCCCGGCAATGGATGAAGATCACACTCTTTCCGAAAGCGCAGCAGAGGCCGCTCATCTGGCCGCAGTTCTGGCGCATATCGACCGCCCCATCGTTCTGGTGGGCATGATGGGCGTGGGCAAGACCAGCCTTGGGCGGCGTCTGGCCGCCTTGCTGGGCGTGCCCTTTGTCGATGCCGATGACGAGATCGAAAAGGCGGCGCATATGCCGATTCCCGATATTTTCGCCACTTACGGCGAGGCTTTCTTTCGCGAGGGCGAGCGGCGGGTGATCGCGCGGCTGCTGGGCGAAAACACGCCGGGCGATGCGATCAAGGGGCTGAAACTGCCTCATGCGGGCAATGGCAAGGCGGGACTGAAGGTTTTGTCGACCGGCGGCGGGGCCTTTGTGAATGATGCCACGCGCGAACTGATTCTCGCGCGCGGGATCGCGGTGTGGCTGGATGCGGAACTGGAAACGCTGGTGGACCGCACCGCGCGCAAGGGCAACCGGCCTTTGCTGAAAACTGGAAACCCTCGCGAAATTCTCTCCAATCTCAAGTCCAGCCGTGAACCTTTCTATTCGCAGGCCCCGATCAAGGTGATGAGCGGCAATGTGCCCCATTCTCGCACCTTGGCCAGTCTGATGGTCTCGCTGGACGAATGGCTTGATGCCCATGGCGCGAAAGGCTGATTGAACGATGCCGATTATTTCTGTCGATATTGCCGGCCGCCCCTATGAAGTGCGCGTGGGCGCCGGGCTGATCGCCAATCTGGCGCAGGAAGCGGGCGCGCGGCTGCGCAAGCCCGTTGTGCCGGTCATTACGGACGCGAATGTGCATAAGGCTTGGGGGGCGGCGGTCGATGCCTCGTTGGCGGCGGCGGGCAAGAAGGCGGCGTGGCATATCCTGCCTGCGGGCGAGAGCACCAAGAGCTGGGCCAATCTGGTGGCGGTGGTCGATGGGCTGCTGGCGCTGGAGGTGGAACGGGGCGATCACATCATCGCGCTGGGCGGCGGGGTGATCGGGGATCTGACCGGCTTTGCCGCCAGTATGCTGAAACGCGGGTGCCATTTCATTCAGGTGCCGACATCGCTGCTGGCGCAGGTCGATTCGAGCGTGGGCGGCAAGACCGCGATCAACACGCCTGCGGGCAAGAATCTGGTCGGTGCGTTCCATCAGCCCTCGCTGGTGCTGGCCGATCTCGATGCGCTCGATACCCTGCCCCGGCGCGAGTTGGCCGCCGGTTATGCCGAGGTGGTCAAATACGGGCTGATCAACGACCCGGAATTTTTCGCATGGTGCGAGGCCAATGGCGAGGCCATGCTTTCGGGCGACCGGGCGGCGCGCGAATATGCGGTGGCCTATTCGGTGGCCGCCAAGGCGCAGATCGTGGCGCAGGACGAGTTTGAAACCACGGGCCTGCGCGCCCTGCTCAACCTTGGCCACACGTTCGGCCATGCGCTGGAGGCCGAAACCGGCTTTTCCGACCGCCTGCTCCATGGCGAGGCGGTGGCGCTGGGCTGCGTGCTGGCGGCGCGGTTTTCCGCCCGGCGCGGCTTGATGGGGGCGGATGAGGCGGAGCGCGTGGCGGCCCATATCGCTGCCGTTGGCATGCCTGCGGATATTCGCGCGCTGGGCCTGAATGTGTCGGGGGCGCAATTGGCGGCCCATATGCTGCATGACAAAAAGGTCGATGCGGGGCGCTTGGCGTTTCTGCTGATGCGCGGGATCGGCGGGACGTTTTTGACCAAGGATGTGACGCTGGAGGAAGTTTCGGCGTTTTTGAGGGAAGAATTGGAAGGGTAAAATGGCGAGGGTCATAACCCTCGCGCTCCCATTACTGTCTTTGTCGCGCACTACCTTTCCGTGAGCGCCGAATGGAAGCGCCGAAGGCATTTAATAGCCTCCGGCGGTGCGCCATTGCGCAAGGCCGAACCCATGGCGCAACAAAGACAGTATCGGGGAGCCACGAGGGGCTAGCCCCTCGTGATAATCCCTTCAAACCTTCTTACCGCATCAACACCAATTCCTCGGCCATCGAGGGATGCAGCGCCACCGTATCGTCGAAATCGGCCTTGGTCAGGCCCGCCTTCACGGCAATAGCCACGGCCTGCAGGATTTCGGGCGCATCCGGCCCAATCATATGGACGCCAATCACCTTGTCGGTCGCCGTATCCACGATCAGCTTGTAGAAACCCCGCTCCGCCCGCGTGGCGAACATGTTCTTCATCGGGCGGAAATCGCTGGTGTAGATCTTGATGTCATGCCCCGCCGCGCGCGCCGCCGCCTCGGTCAGGCCCACGCCGGCCAGCGGGGGCTGACTGAACACGGCGCTGGGGATATGGTCATAGGCGATGGTGCGGGGTTTGCCGCCGAATACGGTGTCGGCAAAGGCATGGCCCTCGCGGATGGCCACCGGGGTCAATTGCACCCGGTCGGTCACATCGCCCACGGCATAGATCGAGGGGCAGGAGGTGGCGTTATATTCGTCCACCGGGATCTGTCCGTTCGGCCCCAGTTCGATCCCGGCGTTTTCCAGCCCCAGCCCCGGCGTCTTAGGCTTGCGGCCCGTGGCCACCAGCACGGCATCCGCCTCAATCGGCAGGAAACCCTTGGTGTTGACGCAAAGCGAGCCGTCCGACTGCTTGATGATGCTCTCAATCGGCGCATTGAAACGAAATTCCACACCGCGCGCGCGCATCATGGTCAGCAACCGGTCGGTCAGGCTTTCATCATAGCTGCGCAGGATCTTGTCGGAACGGTTCACCACCGTGACATGCGCGCCCAGAGCATTGAAGATGCCCGCAAATTCCAGCGCAATATAGCCCGCGCCCTGAATCACCACGCGCTTGGGAAAGTTCTCCAGATGGAAGACCTCATTGCTGGTGATCGCATGTTCATTGCCCGGAAATTCGGGCATGACCGGCCATGCGCCCACGGCCACCAAAATATATTTCGCGCTGATCTCGCGCCCCGATGCCAGCCGCACCGTGTTGGGCCCGGCGATGGTGGCGCGCTCGTGGAAATGATCGACCTTGTTGTTGTCCAGCGTGGACGTATAGGCACGCTCCAGCCGGTCCACATCGCTGGCCACGAAATCGCGCAGCGCGGCCCAGTCAAAGCTCTTTTGGCCAATCGTCCAGCCGAGCTTGGCCGTATCGTGCAGTTCCTCGGCAAACTGGCTGGCATAGACCAGCAGTTTCTTGGGCACACAGCCGCGGATCACGCAGGTGCCGCCCACGCGGAATTCCTCGGCCACGGCCGCGCGCGCGCCATGGCCGGCCGCGATCCTGCTGGCCCGCACGCCCCCCGACCCGGCGCCAATCACAAACAGGTCGTAGTCAAATTCGGCCATTTTCAAACTCCACCGGGGGGACAAGTCATTGCGCGCCGATATGGGGCCGACCGAAGGCTTTGCCAATAGTTGGTATGCAACACTGACAATATTAATCTGCCGGATTATGCTTCTTCAAAAATGCGTCCAGCTTGTCATACCAAAGCCTGGCGTTGACGCTCTTGGAAAAGCCATGCCCCTCGCCCGGCATGGCATAGAATTCATAATCCTTGCCGGCCGCCTTCAAGGCATCGACCATCAGCGTGGACTGCTTGTATTGCACCCGCTGATCCTTGTCGCCATGCAGCAGCATCAGCGGCACTTTCAGCTTGTCGGCAAAAAAGAGCGGAGAGATCGTCTTGAGATCAAAATCCTCCGGCCCCATCACGGTCTTCTTCCATTCCGCCGCGCCCCGCTTCAGATTGCTCATATCGCTCAACTGAAACTTGAGATTGCGCGGCATATCGGAAACTCCCGCAAAACTGACAGCGCAGCGATAGCGTTCGGGATTGCGGATCGCGCCCCACTGCGCCGCATAGCCGCCATAGGACGAGCCCACAATACAGACCCGCTTGGGATCGATCACGCCCTCCTTGGCCAGCCAGTCCATACCATCGTCAAGGTCATCCTGCATCGCGCGGCCCCATTGCCCGCGCCCCTTCTGATAGAAATCGTCGCCATAGCTGCTCGACCCGCGATATTGCGGCTGAAGCACGGCATAGCCGCGATTGGCCAGAAACTGCACATCCTCGTCATAATCGCCATCATCGCGCACGCCGTAAGGTCCGCCATGAGGCAGGATGATCAAGGGCAGATTTTTGGGATCGCGCCCCAGCGGCAGCGTCAGATAGGCCGGAATCTCCAGCCCGTCGCGCGCCTTATAGGACACATAGCGCGGCGTGGCCAAACTGGCCGAGGGCAGTTTCTCGTTCACAAAGGCCAGCCGATGCATGACCCCGTCGGCCACCTGATAGAGGTAATAGCTGCCCAGATCCGACGCCGAGCCGACATGGACGATCATCATCGAACGGTCGCGGTTTTTCGTGACCACCCAAGCCTGTCGATTGCCCACCGACTTGTCCAGACTGTCCTGCAATTCGGCCAGTTCCTTGTCGAACCAATGCGTCCTCAGCTTATCATCCGTATAGGAGACGCTGATCAGTTCGCCCTTGTCCTCGCTCAGATCGAAATCCTCGATATCGTTCTTCGCGTTTTCATAGACCAGCTCGCCCTTTTCCCGCTTGGCGAAATCATAGCGATAGAGCGCATCGCGTCCGGTCTTCTCATTCTTCAATATGCGATAGCCCAGATCGGTGCCGCTCCACAAATGCACCGCGCTCATCTGCGCATCCTCATCCTCAAGGCTCTTGGCGCGCACCACCGTGCGAAAGGGATCGCCATCCTTGGCGCGATAGAGCATGTCCCATTTGCCGCCATCCTTCATTCGATAGCCCACGCGGACCACACCGGTATTGTCGGCATACCAGTCCCACACGCGATCCTCGGCCGCCTGCACCAGCTTGCGCTTGTTGGTGGCGATATCGACACGATAGATGCTGGGATATTCATAGATCGTGGCCTGATAGGCCATCAGCGCGCTCTTGCCCTCGGGATCGACCCATAGCACATCATCGCCCGTCAGCCCCTCGGTCGAACTGCCAAGAATCAGCATCTTTTTCGTCACGATGTCATAGGCGATAAGGCGGGTCAGCAAGGCTTCATCGCCATCCCACGGCACCAGCTTGCCCACGCTGATGAGCAGCGTGTTGTCGCCGGCCCAGCGATACCAGCGCAGGTCGGGATCGGTCTTTTTCTGACCGATCGGGATCAGGATCGGCGCTGCGTTCTGGACCGAAAGGATGGCCAGATTTTCCACCCCCTGTACATTCATCCGCGCGGCAATGTGCATCCCATCCGGCGAAAGGCGGGGGCGTGACATGAAAGGGCGTTCGGCAAACACTTCGGCAGGGATAAGCGCAGGCCGGGCGCCGGGCGCACCCGATGAGGCGGATGCGGCCTGAAGCGGAGCCGTCGACGGCGGGCTTGATGGTGCGGTTTGGGCAAAACCCTGCCCCGCCATGCCACAAACCATGGCCAGCGCCAGCGCATGACCGAGACAACGGCCACGCCAAATATTGTTCATGAAGCCCCCGCTTGAAAATATTCCGACCGATCATCGGATCGGCGCAAGAATAGCCATGAACAGTGCGGCGACTCAATGAATTTCTAAACAAAAATCGCGCCATTTCTTTGCAGAAACGGCGCGATTTCGTCCATTTTTACCTTGGAGCCATGGCTCAGGCCAGTCCCGCCTCGGCCAGCAGCGCGGTGGTGCTGGCGTCGAACTGGGCCTCGCCCTTGTCGATGGCATTGGCGATCTGCTTGCCCAGTTCCACGCCGAACTGGTCAAACGGGTTGATGCCCAGCAGCACCGCATTGGCAAAGGTGCGATGTTCATGGAACGCGATCAGCGCCCCAAGGCTGGCGGGCGAAAGATCGTCGATCAGGATCGTGGCCGAGGGGCGGTTGCCCGGATAGGAGCGCGATTTATCCGCCGAATCCTTGCCCGCCATCAACGCGGCGCCTTGGGCAAAGCAGTTCATCAGCAGGATGCGGTGATGGGCCGGGTCAAGCTGGTCGCCCGGCGCGATGCTGGCGATGAAATCGACCGGCACCACGATGGTGCCCTGATGCAGCAACTGGAACACGGCATGCTGGGCGTCCGTACCTACGCCGCCCCAGGTGATCGGCGCCGAAGGGCCGTCCAGAGGCGCGCCGTCAAAGGTTACGCTCTTGCCGTTCGATTCCATTTCAAGCTGTTGCAGATAGTCGGGCAGCAGCGCGAGGCGTTCATCATAGGCAAAGCAGGCACGCGTCTGGCAACCGCGCAGGCGGGTGTAGAGCTGATCGGCAAAGGCCGCGCGCAGCGGCAGGTTGGCCGCGCCATCGGTATTGGCGAAATGCTCGTCAATGGCCGCCGCGCCCGCCAGAAATTCGGCAAATTCCTCAAACCCCAGCGCCAGCGCCACCGGAAAACCGATGGACGACCACAGCGAATAACGCCCGCCCACGCTTTCGGGGAAAGGCAGGATGCGGGTTTCATCCACGCCCCATTCCACCGCCTTTTCCGGCGCGGCGGTCAGCGCGACCACGCGGCCATAGGGATCATCAACGCCGTTTTCCTTCAGCCAGTTCAGAGCCGATTTGGCGTTGGTCATCGTCTCGATGGTGGTGAAGGTTTTGGACGCCACCGCAATCAGGGTCGTGGCTGGATCGGCCTTGGCAAAGGCGGCCTCGAGCGCGCAGCCGTCGATATTGGCGACGACATGCACCTGCACCACGCAGCCGTCGCGGGTCAGCGCATCGATCGCCAGCGCCGGGCCGAGCGCCGAGCCGCCGATGCCGATGTGGATCAGATGCCTGACCTCGCCCAGCGCGCCTTCGTGGATCGCGCCCACCAGCGAGGCCATGCGCTGATGCAGGGCTTGGGCCTCCTCGACGCTGGTGTCCTTGCC
Organism: Novosphingobium humi; assembly: GCF_028607105.1. GTDB lineage: Bacteria > Pseudomonadota > Alphaproteobacteria > Sphingomonadales > Sphingomonadaceae > Novosphingobium > Novosphingobium humi. The sequence goes on from NZ_CP117417.1 coordinate 2,587,172, forward strand.
CACGCCGCGCTGGGCGGTGTGCTCGGCGGCGCGGCCTTCGGTGTTGTTGATCTTTTCGCCGCCGAACAGTTGCGCGCGGCGCCCGTCGAAATCCTGCGCCGCGGCCAGAGCCTCGAACCCGGCGATATGCGCGTCATCCAGATGCATCTTGGACCAGTCGAAGCGGATGCCGCCCAGCCCTTCGCCCAGCTCGAAACGGGTGGAGAGCTTGCTCAGGCGATCGGCATCCCCGGCGAACAATTCCGCCAAAGTGGGGCGCGGCAGACCCGCCAGATGGTCCCATGCAGCCTTGACCGATTGGTTGGTGGACACGTTCGCTTCACTCCCGTCTTGCAGATGCGATCAATAATTCGCCCGAACCTATGCCCTTTGCGCAAGGATAGGCCAAGGGTGCGGCGCAGCAATTTTCCTTTTATCGCCCCGCTGAATACGTTTTGTGACGCAAGGATGGTCCAAACTTGCACGGTTCATCCCCTGCTCAGCCAAACCATGGCTTGACGCGGCGCTTCTGGGCCAACATGGCAGCACGGCCAGATTCAAGGATGAGCAAAGATGAGCCAAGCCGAACCCGCCACCAAGCCCGGCGCCAAACCGGAAAAACAGGAGGAGAACTTTTTCGTTTTCCTTATCAAGCTGGTGGTGATCGTTGCTGTGTTCCGCAGCTTCATCTTCTCGCCCTTTAACATCCCCAGCGAATCGATGCTGCCGCGTCTGGTCAATGGCGACTATTTGCTGGCCGCCAAATGGCCCTATGGCTATTCGCGCTATTCGATGCCCTTCAGCCTGCCGCTGATCCCGAGCCGCATTCTGGCCACCCAGCCCAAGCGCGGCGATGTGGTGATCTTCAAGGCTCCGCCGACCAATCAGGATGACTGGATCAAGCGCGTGATCGGCCTGCCGGGCGACACGATCCAGATGAAGGGCGGCGTCCTCTACATCAACGGCAATGCCGTGCCCAAGCAGAGAATCGAGGATTTCGAGATCGCCGTCTCGCCCAACACCTCCTGCTATCAGCCGCGCTATGGCATGAGCGTCAATTACGAGACGGTGAAGGACGGCAAGACCATCTGTCACTATCCGCAATATCGCGAAACGCTGCCCGCCGATAACGGGAAACCGGGCAAGTCGTATAACGTGCTCGATATGGAAACCACGCCGCAGGACAATACAATGCCTTATATCGTGCCCGAAGGCGCGCTGTTCCTGATGGGCGATGACCGCGACAATTCGCAGGACAGCCGTTTCCCGGTCGAAGTGGGCGGCATCGGCTATGTGCCCCAGGGCAATCTGGTGGGCCGCGCCACCATCGTGATGTGGTCGACCGACGGCTCGGTTTCGTGGTACAAGCCCTGGACCTGGCTGACCGCCGCGCGCTGGAACCGGATCGGGGGCACCTTTTGAGCAAGACCCTTACGACAAAGACTGCCAGCAATCCGGCGCTTCCCGATGCCACGCGGGAATTTCTGACCCGCGTGATCGGGGTGGACTGCGATGATGCGCCCGAATGGACGGCCGCGCTGACCCATGGCAGTTTTTCGGCCCAGAACGGCGCGCGCGGCAAGGGTATCGAGGATTATCAGCGGCTCGAATTTCTGGGCGACCGGGTGCTGGGCCTGACGATCGCCGAATGGCTGTATCAAAACGAGGGCGCGGCCGAGGGCCGCCTTTCGCAGCGATTGAACGTGCTGGTCAGCCGCCAGATGTGCGCCACCATCGCGCGCGGGATCGGGCTTGGCGAACATATCCGCCTTGGCAAACAGGCGCGCGACGATGGCGGGTCGGACAGCGAGAATATCCTGGGCGACGTGATGGAAGCGCTGATCGGCGCCTCGTTTGTCACGCGCGGCTTTGAACCCACCCGCGCCCTGATCCGCAGCCTGTGGGCCGAAGAGGTCGGCGGGCGGGCCGGACAGGCCAAGCACCCCAAATCCGCGCTTCAGGAATGGGCCGCCGGCAACCGCCGCAAGGCCCCCGAATACCGTCTGGTCGATCGTTCAGGCCCCGATCATGCCGCGCGCTTTACCGTCGCCGTGGCGGTCAAGGGCGTGGGCGAGGTCGAGGCCGTGGCCAACAGCAAACAGGAGGCCGAAACCAAGGCGGCCGCCGCATTTTTAAGGCAATTTGGATGAGTGAAATCGCAGAATCTTGCGGCCTGGTGGCCGTGTTGGGCGCCCCCAACGCGGGCAAGTCCACGCTGGTCAACGCGCTGGTCGGGCAAAAGGTGGCGATTGTGTCGCAAAAGGCGCAGACCACCCGCGCCCGCCTGATGGGCATCGCGCTGGAGCAATCGGACAAGCACAATGCCCAGATCATCCTGGCCGACACGCCGGGCATTTTCGCCCCGCGCCGCCGTCTCGACCGCGCGATGGTGGCCGCCGCATGGGAAGGCGCATCCGAGGCCGATGCCATCCTGCTGGTGGTCGATGCCGCCAAGAAGAACCGGCAAGGGCTGGAGGAGATCCTCGAATCGCTGAAAGCCCGCCCCGAGCGCAAGCTGCTGGCGCTGAATAAGGTCGATCTTTGCCCCAAGGAGCCGCTGCTGGTTCTGGCGCAGGAGCTGACGCAGGCGGTGGATTTTGCCGAGGTGTTCTTCATCTCCGCCTCGACCGGCGACGGCGTGGCCCAATTGAAGGCGCGTCTGGCAGATCTGATGCCCGAAGGCCCCTGGAATTTCCCGGAAGATCAGGTGTCGGACGCCTCGGAACGGCTGATGGCCTGCGAAATCACCCGCGAACAGCTCTATCGCCAGCTCCATGACGAGCTGCCCTATGACAGCACCGTGCGCCCCGAAAGCTATACCCACCGCAAGGATGGCAGCGTCGAGATCCGCCAGCAGATCGTCATCGCCCGCGAAAGCCAGAAGCCGATCGTGCTGGGCAAGCGCGGCGCGCGTCTCAAAGCCATCGGTGAGGCGGCGCGGGCCGAACTGGCCGAGTTGCTGGGGGTCAAGGTGCATCTCTTCCTGCACGTCAAGGTCGATGAAAACTGGGCCGATGCGCGCGAAATCTATGAGGAAATCGGGCTGGAATGGGTGCGCTGAGACACTCGCCCCGATCTTTTGTGAGACAGACATACAAAGATTATGGCAAATCGGATGAAAACTGCGACAAGACGGTTTGGTTCGAAACCATGAAGTGACAGCACAGAAGCAAATCTGGGCATCGGGGGTTGATGGCCTGACCGCAATGCAGATGGGGGTCTGTCGCGGGTTGAAAGGGCGATCAAACGGACGGAGTGTTTGATGGTCGAATATATCGCAGAACTTCCGGCGCGGTTGCGGGGTGCAGCCAAGGCGGAAGCTCCCAACGCCGGCCAGCCCCTGTCGGGTGTGGGCGAAAAGGCCGGACTGGGCGCGGTGCGCGGGGTCAATCTGCTGCTGATGGGCTTTGCCTATCTGGCGGTGGGGCTGCTGCTGCGCGGCGCCACGCTGGGCTATCCCATCATCCATGCTGACGAGCAGTTCTATCTGCTGGTGGGCGACCGCATGCTGCATGGCGCGGTGCCGTTTGTGGATATCTGGGACCGCAAGCCGATCGGGCTGTTCCTGTTGTTTGCCGGTATCCGGTTGCTGGGGGGCGACGGGATTCTGCAATATCAACTGGTGGCATTGGCCTGCGTTGCGGGCACGTCGCTGGTGATCTATCGCATGGCGCGCGAGATCGCCTCGCCGATGGGGGCGTGGTGGGCCGGGGTGGCCTATCAACTGTTCCTCTCGGCCTTTTTCTGCTTTGGCGGACAGGCGCCGGTTTTCTACAATCTGCTGATGGCTCTGGCCGGGCTTGGCATGATGGGCGTGTGGACGGCCAAGACCGACCGGCGGCTGTTTCTCCATGGTCTGGCGATCATGGCGGTGGTCGGCGTCTCGCTTCAGATCAAATATACGGTCGTGTTCGAGGGCATCGCCTTTGGCCTGATGCTGATGGCCCGCGCACAGGCGCTGGGCTGGTCGCATGGGCGCATTCTGGCGGCGGCCACCGGCTGGGCGGGCATGGCGCTGGTGCCGACGCTGGCGGCATGGGGCGCCTATATTGCGATGGGCCATGGCATGGCCTTTGCCCAGACCAATTTCCTCTCGATCTTTGACCGCCACGAGGAATTCGACGGCTCGCTCTTCCGCCTGTTCAAGGAAACGCTGGCGCTGCTGCCGGTCTGGGCGGCGCTGTTTCTGGCGCCGCGCCAGATGCCGCCGCTGCGCTATGCCGCGCGCCCGGCGCAGGGTTTCCTGCGTATCTGGGCCGCTGTGGCGGTGGGCGGGTTCCTGATCTTCGGCACGTGGTATGACCATTATGTCGCGCCGCTACTGGTGCCGCTGATGGCGCTGGCCGCGCCCGCGCTGGGGCGTGGGCGGCCCTTCCGGTGGTACACGCATTTCATGCTGGGCACAGGCATGGCCGCAGCCGCCGTGGTGACGGTCTATAACACGCGCCATCATGGCACGACCGAACAGATCGAAGTCGTCGCCGACATGATCCGCAACGCGGCCGCAACGCCCACGGGTCAGGGCTGTGTCTATATCAACGAGGGTGATCCCATCCTCTATCACATGACCAACGCATGCTTTGTCACGCGCTATGTCTTTCCCAATCACCTCAACAGTCTGATCGAGCAGCAGGCGTTGGGGGTGGATACCAATGACGAGATGCGGGCCATTCTGGCCCGGCGTCCGCAGGTGGTGGTGATGCTGGAGACGCCTTTTTCCAAGCCGGTCAACTGGCAATCGCGGCAAATCCTGATCGACGGGCTGAAAGAGCATTACCGCAAATTCGCCGATCCCTTCATCGGCAGCCGCCATTATCAATTGTTCGTGCTGAAAAACGCTGCGGCATCACCGGCACAGTAACAATTCCGCATGGCCCTTTCAGCCTTTAACCCGCGCAGCCTGATGGGCTCGCCCCGTTTCGCGCGGCTGATCATCGGGGTCTTTGCTGTTGGCCTTGTGCTGGCCATACTGACGCCGGTCTACAGCGACGAGATAGGCTGGCGGCTGCAGGAACGGGGCTGGCTGGACGGTGTGGACAAGCTCTATTCCGAGCAATGCGGACCATCCACGCTGGCCCGGCCGCTGTGGTTCATGTGGCCGGTGCGCTGGTATTCGGCATTTTTCAACACAGGTTTTCCCGACCCCTTCTGGGTGCGTTTTTCGGGCGTGCTCTATGCGCTGGCCTGGGCGGGGCTGCTGCTGGCGCTGATCCGCCGCATGGCGGCGGGCGCGGCGCAGAATCGCGCGGTGGCGGTGCTGATGCTGGGTCTGCTGGGCCTTGGCACGCTTCCGCTGCAACTGGTGTGGAGCCGGCCCGAACAGCCGATCCTGCTGGCCGCGCTGGGCGCGATGCTGGTGGCATGGAATGGCCGAGAGCGTCTGTCATGGTGGCGTCCGGCGGCGATCACCCTGCTGGCCGGTATCGCGCTGTCCTATCATTTCAAGGCTTTGGTGCTGATCCCGCTGTTTCTGGCCTGTATCGTGCCGCAACGCAGCCCGGCCCTCTGGCGCCTGCTTTGCGCGGCGGCCCTGCTGGGGCTGACCGCTGCCTCGGCCCAATACTGGTTTGCGCGACTGTCATGCCCGGCCGATGCCATGCTGGCCGCACAGCATGCCGGTCAGAGCCTGCATTATGAGGGCAGCCTCGTCAAACTGGCGCTGCGCGCGCTGGCCAATGACAATCTGCCCGCCTATGTCACGCTGGCCGCCCCCGATGTGACGCCCATGTCGCATTGGCTGCCCTATCATCTTGTGACCAAGCCGGAACAGATCGCGTGGTCGGCCGCGATGATAGGCTTGTGGTTCATCGCCTTCCTGCTGGCCGGGGGCGCTTTGTGGCGCGCTGTACGCAGGGGCGGGATAAAGGCGGCGCTGGATCTGCGGGTCGTCTTCGCGCTGCTGCTGTTCGGCATCGCATCGGCCTATGCCTCGGTGCAGATGGTGCGCAATTGCTATGAGGCCGCCTTCGTTCTGCCGCTGTTGGCGATGTCCTTTGCCTGCGCGCTTTGCGCCGAACCAAACGGAGGGCCGCGCCTGCCGACCATGGCCGCGATCACCGGCCTCGCCATGCTGCTGAGCATGGTGATGGTGGGCGCGATCTATGGACCATCCTTGATCCGGGCGGCGCAGGCCAGCGGCTATCTGGCCGAGCAGCCGCTTTCCGTCCCCGTTTTCCACTATGACCGGGCCAGAGCGATGATCCGCAAGGCAGCCGCGCTTTGCGGGATCGATCCCGACAATCATCAGCAGCGGCTGCTGATCGATGACGCCACTTATTTTACCTTCATGCAGTCGCGCCTGCCCGATCATCACCTTTCGGTGCTTGACCCCCAATGGCGCGGCGCGGTCACCGATCCTCTGTCCTATCTGAAAAGCCAGGGCATGGACGGCGCGGTGGTCCATTGCCGCTTTCTTGACCCGGCAACGCGCCGACATGCGCGCGCGGCAGACGGGGTCTGCTGCCTGTCGCGCGCCATGTTCTGACCTATCCGCCCACGCGGGCCAGTCTATCGGCTCCGGCATGATCGGTCCGGCCCATGACAAACACACAACCGGCCAGCAGCACCAGCGCCACCATCGGGCCATGCGTGTCATTCGTGCCCAAAGGCGAGGCGATCAGTCCGGCAAGACCGAGCAGCGTCAGGCGGCGGTCGCCCGGCATCGGAGGCCGCCGCGACAGGTCCAGCATCAGGAAAACCATCAGAGGCATCACCCGCAGCATGTGATAATAGGCCGTCACCGGCAGGACCAGCGGCGGGAGGGCGGTCAGGAAGAACAGCCATTCGTGGCGATCCATGCCCTGCCTCGCGGCCTTGCGTGCCCCCAGCACCAGCGCGGCGGCGCCTGCGAAGCAGAAGAACCTGCTGGTGATCGCATTCCACCCCGGCCCCATGCCCAGCGCCCGGCCCGCCCATCGCGGCAGGAATTGCAGCGATACGTTCCAGTCATTGCCCATGCTGCCCTGCGCATAGACACGGTGGTAGATCGCCAGCCCCTTGAAAAAATGGTCGATGGTATAGACGGGATAGAGCGCGTGCATGGCCTGCAGGCTGAGCGCGCCGATCACGGCGGCGGCCACCCCCGGCGCGACCATCCGCGCCAGCTTGCGCCCGACCGACACCTTGCCCGGCAGTTCGAGCAGGACCAGAAGCGCCGGTTCGGGCCGCATGTTCAAGGCCAGTCCCAACGCGATCCAGCCTATCCAGCGCCACCTGTCCGCCCACAGGGTCAACAGATAGAGAAAGACCAGCAGCATCACGAAACCGGCGACATTCTCGCGCGTCAGCATCCAGATCGCGGGATAGGACAGGCAAAGCGCAAAGCCGCAAAACCCCATCACCGGCCCGCGCGCGTCGCACAGACACGCAAAGATCCGCATCATAGCCAGACCAAGCGCCAGATAGGCGGCCATGAACCCCAAAACCGCCGCCATCGGCCCGGCCCCGGCCATCGCCATGGCCCCCAGCACGAAGATGATCGCGCTTAACGGCGGGATATGCAAAGTCGTGATCGTGTGGGAATGGGGATCGTTGATGTTGCGCAGCGAATCGTCCGCCGCGCCCAGATTGTTCAACAGATAATCCTGAAACAGCCGGGGCCAATGGCTGTATTCCGCCTTGGCCATGACATCGGTAAAGGCGAATTTGTAAGCGGTGGCGACCTTGGCGAAATCGGCGAAAAGGTCGGCCGGGTCAAAAAACATGCTCCACCGGCCCGGACCGCCAAAGGCATGATAAATATCGTCAACAAGCGCGCGAACCGCCATGATCGCGATCAGCGCGGCAATGGCTCGGGTGGGTTGGTAGAGACGGAAATCGAAAACCAGTTGATTAAGTCGTGCAAGCGGCCGCTTAAGCCAAAGCCAATAGCCCATCAAAACAATATGTCCCAGACAGATGATTCATGCCCTTCCCCACCGGGGCGTCATGGCACAGGCCGGGGCGAATGAAAGCAAAATCGCCTGCCCGGACAAGACAACAGCCCGCTTCGAAACGAAGCGGGCTGCGCGATGATCAGGTCTGGTGGCCGCCGGAAGTCACCCCTTTGCGGCGGCGGCCTTTTTCGCAGGAGCCTTTTTCGCCGCCGGTTTCTTGACGGCGGGCTTTTTGTCGGCTGCGGCTTCGCCATCGTCCTTTTTGGCGGCGGCCTTCTTGGGCGCGGGTTTTTTCGCGGGTGCCTTCTTCTTGCCCTTGGTGCTCGGCCCCTTGGCCGCCTTTTCGTCGATCAGCGCGATCGCCTGTTCCAGCGTCAGCTTGTCCTGCTCGACCGCCTTGGGCAGCGTGGCATTGGTCGTCCCGTCGGTGACATAAGCGCCGTATCGGCCCGCCAGCAGCTTGATCTCGCCCCCGGTGGTCGGGTGGGCGCCAAAGACCTTGAGCGGCTCGGCAGGGGCATTGCGGCTGCGCCCGCCGCCCGCCGCCGCCTCGGCCAGCTTGGTCACGGCAAGGTTCATGCCCGTCTCGAACACTTCGGCGGTGCTGCGCAAACGCGCATACTTGCCGTTGTGGGCCAGATAGGGGCCGTAGCGACCGATGCTGGCGGTGATCGGCTCGCCGCTTTCAGGATGCGGCCCGATGGTCCGCGGCAAGGACAAGAGCTTGACCGCCCAGTCCAGCGTCATCTCGCCAATATCCTTGGGGATAGAGGCCATCTTGCGCGTGTCGCCTTCGCCCATCTGGATATAGGGGCCAAAGCGGCCCGCCTTGCGCATGATGGGTTCGCCCGTTTCCGGGTGCTTGCCCAATTCGCCTTCCTCGCCCGCATCGGCGCTGCCGCCGGGCTGGGCAAATTTGCGGGTGAATTTGCATTCGGGATAGTTCGAGCAGGCGACAAACGCGCCATACTTCCCACCGCGCAGGCTCAGACGGCCTGCCTCGCATTGCGGGCATTTGCGCGGGTCCGTCCCATCCTCACGCGGGGGGAACAGGTAATCGGAGAGAAATTCGTCCAGCGCCTCGGTCACTTCCGAAGGCTTCTTCTCCATCACCTCGTCGGACTTGGGCTTGAAGTCCTTCCAGAAGGCTTCGAGCACCGCGCGCCATTGCGCCCGCCCGCCCGAAACATCGTCCAGTTCGTCCTCCATGCCCGCCGTGAAGTCATAGGCGACATAGCGGTCAAAGAAACGTTCGAGGAAGGAAGTGAGCAGACGGCCCGTTTCCTCGGCAAAGAAGCGGTTCTTTTCGGTGCGCACATAGGCGCGGTCCTTCAAGACCTGAAGCGTGGCCGCATAGGTCGAGGGGCGTCCGATGCCCAGCTCTTCCAGACGCTTGACCAGCGACGCTTCGGAATAACGCGGCGGCGGCTGGGTGAAATGCTGGGTCGCCTCCACGCCCTGTTTCATGGGCATGTCGCCCTTGTTCATCAGCGGCAGCAGGTTCGCATCGTCATCATCGTCGGTCTTGTTGTCGCGGCTTTCGTCATAGACCGCCATGAAGCCGGGGAACTTGACCACCTGACCCGTCGCGCGCAGTTCATGGCTCCCGGTGCCGTCGCGCATGGTCACCGTGGTGCGCTCCAGCGCGGCCGACGCCATCTGGCTGGCCAAGGCGCGCTTCCAGATCAGGTCGTACAGGCGCGCCTCATCGCCGCTGCCGTAATGGTCGCGACCGAATTCGGTCGGGCGGATGGCCTCGTGGGCCTCCTGCGCGTTCTTGGCCTTGGTTTCATAGTGGCGCGGCTTTTCGGGGCAGTAGTGGCCGGAAAAGCGCTCGGTGATCTCGCGGCGGGCGGCGGCAATGGCGCTGGGGTCCATCTGCACGCCGTCGGTACGCATATAGGTGATCGCGCCTGCCTCATACAGCGTTTGCGCCACGCGCATCGTATGGCTGGCCGAAAATCCCAGCTTGCGCGCGGCTTCCTGTTGCAGCGTCGATGTGGTGAAAGGCGGATAGGGATTGCGGCGGACGGGCTTCGTCTCCACCTCCTCGACGCGGAAGGCGCCAGCCTCGACCGCCGCCTTGGCGCGATCGGCAATGCCCGCATCGCCAAGGCTCAGCTTCTCCAGCTTCTTGCCTTCAAACTTGACCAGCCGCGCCGGGAATTGCGAACCATCGTGCATCATACGCGCGATGACCTGCCAATATTCCTCGGGCTTGAAGAGTTCGATCTCGCGCTCGCGCTGAACGATCAGGCGCAGCGCCACCGACTGCACACGGCCCGCCGATTTCGCGCCCGGCAATTTGCGCCACAAGACCGGCGAGAGCGTGAAGCCGAACAGATAGTCGAGCGCCCGCCGCGCCAGATAGGCATCGATCAGATCCTGATCCAGCTCACGCGGATGCTTCATTGCCGTGGTGACGGCATCCTTGGTGATCGCGTTAAACGTGACGCGCTCGACCTCCTTGGGCAGCGCGCGCCGCTTGGCCAGCAACTCCTTCACATGCCAGGAAATCGCCTCACCCTCGCGATCAGGGTCAGTCGCGAGGATCAGTCGGTCGGCCTGCTTGGCCAGATCGGCAATCTCGCGCACGCGGGCCTGCTTGTCGCCATACAGCTCCCAATCCATCGCGAAATCTTCATCGGGGCGCACCGATCCATCCTTGGGCGGCAGATCGCGGATATGGCCATAGCTGGCCAGCACACGGTAATCCTTGCCGAGATATTTCTCGATGGTCTTCGCCTTGGCCGGGGATTCGACAATAACAAGCTGCATGGTTTCTCTTGTACTATCTAAAAAGGCACTTTGGCCGCAATGGCCAGAGGACCGCAGATGCGGCCATGCCCCCAATGGAAAGACTTGTGAAGCCCGGTTGCCCCAAGGAGCGGCCAAGGGACAAACGGCGCCTCACGTATACGCGCGAGGGTGACGGGAGCGGTGGCCCTTCGTCAAGAGGGCGTGAGGCGCCTCCATTTCCATGGCATTTTGACAGGCATAAGACACAGACGGCTTCGTTTCGGAACCATCGCGCCTTTACCCGGCCCGGCCCCGGAGGGAAAACACACGCGTTTTTACGGAGCGCGCGATGCGAGAACTTCACCCCCGATCACAGGATACGGCTGACCCGGCCCCCGGCATGGCGCTGGATCACCCCGGCCAGCTCCAGCTCGATCAGCGCCATCTGCACGCCCCCGGCGCTCAGGCCCGACTGGCGCACGATCTCGTCCACCCCCACCGGGGCCAGGCCGAGCAGCGCGGCAATCCGGTCATTGGCATCGGCGCTGCCCTCGTCGGCCTCCTGCGCATGGATGTCGTCGTCCGGGCCATCCGACAGAGCATGGCCCTCTTCGCGGAAATGCGACATGGGCACGCCGTCGAAACGGGAAACCAGTTCGATGATATCCTCGGCCCGCTGGATCAGGATGGCGCCCTCGCGGATCATTTCGTTGCAGCCATGGCTGCGCGGGTCCAGCGGGGAGCCGGGAACCGCCATCACCTCGCGCCCGTATTCGCCCGCCAGCCGCGCGGTTATCAGCGAGCCGGACTTGAACGCAGCCTCGACCACCACGGTGCCCGCCGCGATCCCGGCGATGATGCGGTTGCGGGTGGAGAAACGACTGGGAATGGGCGCCACTCCGGGCGGGGCTTCGGTGAGCAGCAGTCCTTCGGCAGCGATGCGTTCTTGAAGCGTGGCATTTTCGGGGGGATAGGCCATGTCGATCCCGCCACCGATGACTGCGATGGTGCTGGCGCTGCCATAAGTTTCGCCGCGACCGGCCAGAGCGCCTTGATGGGCGGCAGCGTCGATCCCGACCGCCAGACCTGACACCACCGGAAAGCCTGCCTCGGCCAACGCGCCCGCGATTTCTCGCGCCAGCCGCATCGCGCCCGCGCTGGCATTGCGCGCGCCCACCATGGCCACGGGCGCGGCCCGCGACAGATCGGCCCGCCCGCGCGCGATCAAAACAGGCGGAGCCGAATCGACCTGACGCAGCAACGGGGGATAATCGGGCGAATCATGAAAGATATAGCGCGCACCTGCGGCGCGGACGGCCTTGATCTCGGCCTCGACCACGCCTGGGTCGATGGCGCGATAGGGCATACGCCCCTTGCCGCGCCCATCGCCCCGCGCCGCCAGATCGGGCAAAGCGTCGAGCGCACGGCGCGCATCGCCAAAACGGCGCAGCAATTGGCCAAAGGTGACCGGCCCGATGTTGGGCGAGCGGATCAGACGGATCCGCGCCAGCCCTTCCTCGCGGGTCAGGTTGAAACCCGCGCCGGACTGCGCACCCTCGCCCGGCTCGCTCATCCCTTTTTCGCGCCCACTTTCGGCTCGGTCCCGGCGCGCAGGCGGGCGATATTCTCACGATGCTGATACAGCACCAGCGCAGCCAGCGCGGCCAGCACCGGAACCATCGCCGTATGGCCCAGCGCCAGGGCGCCAATGGGCGCGGCCAACGCGGCGCTCATCCCGCCCACACTGGAAATGCGCGAGAGTTTGAACATGCCCACCCATGCCAGCAGACACAGCAGCCCAACCGGCCAAGCCAGCCCCAGCGCCACGCCCAGCATGGTGGCCACGCCCTTGCCGCCTTTGAATTTCAGCCAGACCGGGAAGCAATGGCCCACCATCGCCCCGGCCCCGCCCGCCAGCGCCAGCCATGTGGCCCCGGCGGCCCCATCGGCAAATTGCCCGGCAGGCAACAGGCCCGCGATCAGCACCGCCGCCGCGCCCTTGCCGCCATCAAGCAGGAGCGTTGCCGCCGCCAGACCTTTGCGCCCGGTGCGCAGCACATTGGTCGCCCCGATATTGCCCGAACCGATCGAGCGCAGATCGCCCGCGCCAAAGGCCCGCGTCAACAGCAGGCCAAAAGGCACCGAACCGAGCGCATAACCCAGCACCGAGGCCACCATCAAAGACATTGCATTCACCCTTTTTAGCGCCCCATGCTTTAACCAGAAGGCGCGTTCACCCCTCCTTTAGTCGCAGCGGCGATTTTGTCGAACCCCCTTCTCTTTCCTTTTTGCCGCAATCGCTCGTAAAGAGGGGCTGACATGGCCCCGACTCCCGACGAACTGATCGCCCCTTCCGCCCCCATCCTGCTCTTCGATTCAGGCGTCGGCGGATTGACCGTGCTGGACGCGCTGCGCCGCCATTTGCCCGATGCCCCGGTCATCTATGTCGCGGACAATGCCGGGCTGCCCTATGGCACCAAGACCGAGGCGCAGATCGCCGCGCGCGTGTCGGGCCTGCTGGGGCGGTTGACCGAGCGTCTGCGCCCGCGTCTGGTCTGCATCGCCTGCAACACGGCCAGCACGATCGCGCTGGCCAGCGTGCGCGAGGTGCTCGAAGTGCCGATCGTGGGCACGGTGCCCGCGATCAAGCCCGCCGCCGCGATGACGCAGACCGGCGTGATCGGATTGCTGGGCACGCAGGCGACGATCCGTCAGGCCTATGTGGATCGGCTGGAGCAGGAATTTGCCGCCGGCAAACGCCTTTTGCGCCATGGTGCGCCCGAACTGGTCGAGGCAGCCGAGGCCAAATTGCGGGGCCTGCCGGTCGATTCCCGGTTGATCGCCCGCGCGGTTGCGGGCCTGCGCGACCAACCCGGCGGGGATCAGATTGACACGGTGGTGCTGGCCTGTACCCATTTCCCGCTCTTGGCGCAGGAATTGGGCGCGGCATTTGGTCCGGGCGTGCGCTTTATCGACGGGGCCGACGGCATCGCACGGCGCATCGTTTTTCTGACGCAGGGTCAGGCGTTTAGCCGCGATGCCGAAGACCTTGCCCTGTTCACCGGCGGCGACGGCATCGCCGGGCTGGAGCCTGCGTTGAACCAGCGCGGATTGACGCGCATCGGCGTGTTCTGATCCCCTTAATGGTCGCCGTGCGACAAAGACAAATACTACTTTTGGACAGAATGCCCTATCTCACTGTTTGACTCTGGTCATTTTATGCATCCCCTCATATGTTCTAACGGGGGAGAGCCGTAAAGCCGGATCAACGGTGCCGTTCAGGATTAGAGCCAGTGAACTACGACCAGATTTTCGACGCAGCTATCGACCGCCTGCATTCCGAAGGGCGGTATCGCGTGTTTATCGACATCCTGCGTAACAAGGGCGCCTATCCCAACGCGCGCTGTTTTGCCGGGCACAACGGCCCCAAGCCGATCACGGTATGGTGCAGCAACGACTATCTGGCGATGGGGCAGCACCCCAAGGTGATCGCCGCGATGGAAGAAGCGCTCCATGACGTGGGTGCGGGCTCTGGCGGCACGCGCAACATCGGCGGCAACACCCATTACCATATCCAGTTGGAAGAAGAACTGGCCGACCTGCACGGCAAGCAGGGCGCGCTGCTCTTCACCTCTGGCTATGTGTCGAATGATGCCACGCTCTCCACGCTGGCCAAGATCCTGCCCGGATGTGTGATCTTTTCCGACGAATTGAACCATGCCAGCATGATCGCCGGCATCCGCAATTCGGGCGCGGAAAAGAAGGTGTTCCGTCACAATGACGTCGAGCATCTCGAAGAACTGCTCAAGGAAACCGATCCCAACGTGCCCAAGCTGGTGGCGTTTGAATCGGTCTATTCGATGGATGGCGATATCGCCCCGATCCACGAAATCTGCGATCTGGCGGAAAAGTACAACGCGCTGACCTATATCGACGAGGTCCATGCCGTGGGCATGTACGGCCCGCGCGGCGGCGGCATCACCGATCGCGACAATGCCGCCCACCGCATCGACATCATCGAGGGCACGCTGGGCAAGGCCTTCGGCGTGATGGGCGGCTATATCGCCGCCGACAAGCGCATCATTGATGTGATCCGCTCCTATGCGCCGGGCTTCATCTTCACCACCTCGCTCTCGCCGGTGCTGGTGGCGGGCGTGCTGGCCTCGGTACGCCACCTGAAATCGTCGAGCGTCGAGCGCGATGGCCAGCAGGCGGCGGCGGCGGGCCTCAAGGCCATGATGCGCGAGGCCGGGCTGCCGGTGATGAATTCGACCACGCATATCGTGCCGCTGATGGTGGGCGATCCGGTCAAGGCCAAGAAGATCAGCGACATTCTGCTGGCCGAATATGGCGTCTATGTGCAGCCCATCAACTTCCCCACCGTGCCGCGCGGGACCGAGCGTCTGCGCTTTACGCCCGGGCCGCAGCATACCGAGGCCATGATGCGCGATCTGACCTCTGCGCTGGTGGAAATCTGGGATCGGCTGGAGTTGAAGCTGGCGGCGTGATTGCGGGGGTTTTATGCCTCCGGCGGGCAAAGGGACTCGGTCCCTTTGCAATCCCTTTTTTGGGGTGGTGCCGGGTTGGCTAGGCCAGTTTATCGGGCGAAATTTGAAAGCCTGCGGCGCGGAGAGCTTGTGCTCAAAAGCGCCGCAGGCTTTAGTTTTTCAACGTTGTTTGCCGGGCGCCTCGGTCGAACCCATGGCACAACGCATACAGTAACGGGAGCGCGAGGGACCAGTCCCTCGCATAAAATCCCTTGGATTCTTCACCCATACCTTCCGGTCACATAATCGCGCATCGCCGCCGTGGCTGGCCGCACAAAGGCCTCGCCCGAAGGTCGGAATTCCACCATTTTGCCCATCAGCATAAAGCCGGTATAATCCGAAATCCGCGCCGCCTGCTGCAGGTTGTGGGTGACGATGACGATGGTAAAGCTCTGCTTCAGCTCGATCAGTGCCGTCTCCAGCTTGGCGGTGGACAAAGGATCGAGCGCCGAGGCCGGTTCGTCGAGCAACAGCACTTCCGGCTCCACCGCGATCCCGCGCGCCACGCAAAGGCGCTGCTGCTGCCCGCCCGACAGGCTCAGGCCCGACTTGTCCAGCTTGTCCTTGACCTCGTCCCACAGCGCCGCGCGGGTCAGCGAGGTTTCGACGATCTCATCCATCTGCGCACGCGAGACATTGCGGTGCAGCCGAACGCCAAAGGCGATGTTCTCATAGATCGACATCGGAAAGGGTGTCGGCCGCTGAAACACCATGCCGATGCGCGCGCGCAGCCGGGCATTGTCGCCGTTGATCGGCGCGCCCGAAGCAGGCGGCGCGTCCTCCACCGCCTCTCCCCCGCCCAGCAGGTTTTCGCCGTTGAACAGGATCTGCCCCTCGGCGCGCTGGCCGGGATAGAGGTCGTAGATCTTGTTGAGCGTGCGCAGCAGCGTCGATTTGCCGCAGCCCGACGGCCCGATCAGCGCCGTGATCTTGCCCCGCGCCACCGGCAGATCGACGCCGAACAGCGCCTGATGCTTGCCATAGAAGAAGTTCAGCCCGCGCACGTCGAGCACACGCTGCTCCATCGGCGGAGGCAGGATCACGCTGGCGACATCGCCTTGTTTGGCGTCAAAATTCACGAATGATGGCTCCCGCGCGCCAGAGCGCGTCCGATGATGTTGGCGGCAAGGACGGTGATCGCAATCAGCAGCGCCCCCACCCATGCCAGCGCCCGCCAGTCGTCAAAGGCCGACAGCGCGAATTGATAGATCGTGGTGGGCAAGGCGCCCATCGGCTGGGTCAGGGCAAAGGAGAGGTTCGGATTGCCCAGCGAAGTGAAAAGCAGCGGCGCTGTCTCGCCGGAAATGCGCGCAAAACCCAGCAAGGCACCCGTGACCAGACCCGGCCGCGAGGCGCGCCAGATGATCGCGCGGATGACATAGCTCTTGCCAGCCCCGATCGCCATGCCCGCCTCGCGCAACTGGTTCGATTGCAGGCGCAGGATGTCCTCGGTCGTGCGCGTCACCACGGGCGTGGCCACAAAGGCCAGCGCCACCGCCCCCGCCCCGGCCGAAAAGCCATGCAGCGGCCGCACCAGAATTTCATAGACAAACAGGCCAATCAGGATCGAGGGCGCCGAGAGCAGCACGTCGTTCAAAAACCGCACCACTTCGGCGATCCGCTTGCCTTCGCCATATTCGGCCAGCCATGTGCCCGCCAGAATGCCGATGACCACCGCGATCACCATGCCAATCGCGCACATTTCCAACGAGCCGAGAATGGCATTGCGCAGGCCGCCCGGCATTTCGGGCGGCGGCTGGTCCATGGTGAAAATATGCAGACCGATCCCGTCCAGCCCATTGGCCACCAGCGACCACAGGATCAGCAAAAGCGCAATCACCGCCACGGCCGTTGCCGCCATGGTCAGCCCGACAAAGCCGTAATTGACCAGCTTGCGCCGCGTATGGCGATCAAACATCCGGGGGGCAAACTTCATCACGCCTTCTCCCGCCCGATCAGCAGCCGCGCGCCCACCAGCGCGGCAAAGGTGATCACAAACAGCACCAGCCCCAGCGCCAGCAACGCCGAGACATGCAGATCGCTGCTCGCCTCGGCAAATTCATTGGCGATGGTCGAGGCGATAGTCGATCCGGACGCAAACAGGCTGCGCGGAAATTCATGGCTGTTGCCGATGATGAAGGTGACGGCCATCGTCTCGCCCAGCGCGCGCCCCAGCCCCAGCATCACCGCACCGATCGCGCTGCGCCGAATATAGGGCAGCATGATCCGGCTGACGACCTCATAGGGCGTGCAACCCATGCCATAGGCGGCCTCGCGCACATGGGTGGGCACGGAGAGCAGCAATTCGCGCAAGACCGTGGCGATATAGGGCAGCACCATGATCGCCAGGATCATCGCGGCGGTGAAAATATTGGCGCCATTGGGGATGCCTTCAAACAGATGGCCCCAAAAACTGTCGGGATCGACCACATAGAACAGCGGCAATTGCACATGCAGCGCAAACCACGGCGCCAGCACGAACAGGCCCCACATGCCGTAAACAATCGAGGGAATGCCCGCCAGCAATTCGACCGCCATGCTGACATATTTGGCCAGAACCGAGGGGCAGAATTCCACCAGAAACACCGCGATCCCCACCGCCAGCGGCAGCGCCATCACCATGGCCAGACCCGCCGTCACCAGCGTGCCGACAATGGGGCCTGCCGCGCCATAATCCTCGGCCACCGGGTCCCATGCGGCCGAGATGAAGAACCTCGGCCCGAAATGCGCCAACGCGGGCCAGCCCCCGATCACCAGCGCGACCAGCAGACCCGCCAGCGTGGCCATCAGCACCATGGCGGCGGAAAAACACAGCGCCTGAAAAAACGCATCCTGCCGCGCCGCGCGCGAGGGGCCTGCGCTCTCCACGCTCATTTGCCGCCCCCGATTGCGCGCCACTGCTGGCGCACCATGGCTTTCAGCGAGGCGGGCAGCGGCACATAGGAAAGGCGCGACGCCGTGGCGTCCCCGCGCGCAAAGGCCCAGTCAAAGAAGCGCAGCACCGCGCGGCCCTTTTCCGGGCGCTCCTGTTCGCGGTGCATCAGGATAAAGGTCGCGCCCGAGATCGGCCATGTCTCTGCCCCCGGCTGGTTGAGCAGCAGCACGTAATTGCCCGCCGCCCGGCCCCATGGCGCCGCAGAGGCGGCGGCAGCGAAACTGGCCGGTTCAGGCGCGGGATACTGGCCCGCTGCATTCTGGACACGGGCATAACTGACCTTGCCCTTGCGCGCGTAGATATATTCGACATAGCCCAGCGCGCCATAGGTCTGGCGCACAAAGGCGGCCACCCCGTCATTGCCCTTGCCCCCGATCCCGGCGGGCCATTTGACCGCATCGCTGGCCCCCACCGCGCGCGCCCAAACGGGCGAGGTCTGGGCCAGATAGGAGGTGAACAGGAAGGTCGTGCCCGAACCATCGGCGCGGTGAACCACCGTAATCGGGAAAGGCGGCAGCTTCAGCCCCGGATTGAGCGCGGCGATGCGCGGATCGTTCCAGCGCTTGATCCGGCCCAGAAAAATGTCGCCCAGCAAACCGCCCGAGAGGCGCAATTGCCCCGGCCCGATGCCGGGCAGATTGAACACGGGCACCACCCCGCCGATCGCGGCGGGAAATTGCACCAGCCCCGCCTTGTTCAACTCCTCGGGCTTCAGCGGCTTGTCGGTGGCGCCGAAATCGACGGTATGGGCGATGATCTGGCGCACCCCGCCGCCCGAGCCAATCGATTGATAATTCAACTGATCACCGCTGGCGACGGCATATTCGCGGGCCCATGCCTGATAAAGCGAGGCAGGAAAGCTGGCCCCCGCGCCGGTGAACGATTCGGCCCAAGCGGGCGAAACCATCGCCAGCCCAAGGCCGAACGCCAGCACGGTTTTGCGAAACATGGGCGATTCTCCACCAATGGGCACACTTCGCCCACATCGGGCGCTAGACATTCCATATGACAACTTTGTGACAATCACCAAGCCCCGGCACTTTCGCGCCTTTTTGCCCAAACCGGAGGGAAAGCCCCGCCACGGCCCACGTTTGGCCGCCCACGCCCCATACATTGTCATATAAATGTCATTTTCCTCACTCTCCCCCTTCGCCGACAGAGCTTTATCGCCTCACCGACGATTATCTATCTATCCCGATGCGCATGGCGGCCCTAAACTGGCCCGGTTGGATCGATGCGCCGACCGGGTCCCGGCGCAAACCGATAACGGCGGTCGGTTCACGGCGATCACCGCTGTCCTCGCGGCCCATATGGCTCATGCCACAAGGAATTCGTTCGATGGATTTGCTCAAGCCCTTTGCCCTGGCCCTGCTCGCATCGACGGCTCTGGCGCCGGGCGCGGCGGCGGCATCGGGGCAAGCGGCCAAGCCCGCCCCCAGCCTTCAGGCCCAATTGCATCAGGCGCAGGCCCAGATGGCGCGGATGCAGGCACAGATCGATGCGCTGGAAAAGAAACTGACCGCGCTGACCGCGACCAACGCGTCCGATGCCAAACTGGCCGAAGCCAAGCCCGCATCGGGCGCGCCCGCACCCGATGGCGCCGCGCCGGGCCAGGCCGCGCCTGAAACGCCCACGCTGGCCTCGGCGGTGGAAACCGCGCGCCATGCCGATGCCACCGCCACGCAGGCTCTGGCCAGCGCGGAAAAGGCGCAGGGCGCGATCGCCCTGACCCAGCGCGCCGTGGCCGCCACCAAATGGGCCGCCAACACCTCGGTTTCGGGCGAAATGTTCCTCAACCTGAGCAACATCACCCAGCACAACGGCGGCGCGAACTATCCGGCCAGCGGCGTGGGCGTCAATATCAAGCGCGCCTTCATCGGGGTGAACCATCGCTTTTCCGGCAAGGTTTCGGCCGCGATCCTGCTGGACGCCGACAATGTCACCGGCCAGCCCAGCACCGTCAACCCGCCCAATTCGTCGGCAAATCTGGTGGGCAAGGGCGTCTATGTGCGCAACGCCTATGCCGAGGTGAAATTGCATCCGGCGCTCACCATCCGGCTTGGCGCGGCGGAAATGCCGTGGATCTCCTATGCCGAGGGCGCGGAAAACCAGCGCCATGTCGAACGGTCGCTGCTCGAACGGGTCGGCTACGGCAATCCGGCCGACTGGGGCGTCCACCTGTCGGGCGACTTCCTGCGTCAGGGCACCACCAGCCTGTCCTATGGCCTGGCCGTGGTCAACGGCGGGGGGTATCGTCAGGCCCGCGTGACCAAATCGATGGACGTCGAGGCGCGCCTGTCGGGGACATGGAACGGGTTCTACGCCGCTGCCGGTGGCTATTACGGCAAGCGCGGCAATGACATCGAATCCCCTGCGAGCAACGCGCCATCGTCCTTCCGCACCGCCACGCGCATCGACTTCATGGGCGGATACAAGAGTTCGGTGATCGGCATCGGCGGCGAATATTTCTTTGCCCGCGACTGGAACAATGTGGCGATCAATCCCGCCCAATTCGCCCTGTCGCAGGATACGGCCAGCGGCTGGTCGGGATTTGCCCATTACAACCTGTCGCGCCAATGGCGGGCCTTTGTGCGCTATGATCAGGTCCACCCCAACCGGATGACGGTGCGCGATTTGCAGGACGATCTGTTTGTCGGCGGCTTGCAGTTCTCGCCGCTCAAATTTGTCGATCTGGCGCTGGTGTATAAGCGCGAAACGGTCAACGGCGGCTCTGTGGCCACCAGCAATGGCGTGATCGGTTGCAGCGCCTTGGGGCAGCCCACGCCCAATGCCTTTTCCACGGTTTCGGGCCCTGCGGCGCTGTGCAAGGGCAATGGCACCTATGACGAAGTGGGGCTGTTCACCGCGATCCGTTTCTGATGCGTCTGGAGGTCGTTCTGCTGGCGGCCGGGTGGTCGCGGCGGATGGAGGGCGTGGACAAGCGGCTGCTGCCATGGCGGGGCGCGCCGATGGTGCGCCATGCGGCGGCACTCTATCTGGGGCAGGGTCTGCCGGTTGTGGTGGTGGGCCGAGCGCAGGATGAGGCGCTGGCGCTGGCGCTTGACGGGATGGATCTGCGGCTTGTGGCCAATCCCGACCAAGACAGCGAACAGGGCACATCGGCGCGGGTGGGGCTGGCCCATTGCCTGCTGGACGGCGATGGCGTGATTTTTGCGTTGTCCGATCAGCCTTTGTTGCGCGGCGAGGATATTGCAGCCCTCATCGCCGATTTTGCGGCCCATCGCGATGCTGTCATCATCCCGCGCCATGATGGTGTGCGGGGCAATCCGGTGGTGATGCCGGCCGATATGGCCTGCGGGTTGAACAAGGCGCCTGCCCGTATCACCCCGCGCACATGGATCGACCGCCACCGCGCGCGCATTGTCTGGCACGAGGCGGAACATTCGCGCTTCACCAGCGATATGGATACGCCACAGGACGCGGATCGCCTGCGACAATACGAAAGTTGATTCATCATTCAGGATGACTAGGTTAGCCGTGCAAAAAGCGCGCGCGATGCCGCAACAGGATGACAAGAGGAGTGAGCCGGCAATGAAACTCGACAAGAAGGTTTGCATCGTCACTGGCGCGGCCAGCGGCATTGGTCTTGGCATCGCGCGGCGTTATGTGGCCGAAGGGGCGCTGGTGGCGCTGGCCGATCTCAATCTGGACGCGGCCGGTGCGGCGGCGGCCGAACTGAACGCCGCAGGGCCGGGTCAGGCCATCGGCATCGCCATGGATGTGACCAGCGAGGAGCAGGTCAATGCGGGCGTGGCGCAGGTCGTGGCCAAATGGGGCACGGTCGATGTGCTGGTGTCGAATGCGGGCATCCAGATCGTCAATCCGGTGGAGAATTTCGCCTATGCCGACTGGAAGAAGATGCTGGCCATCCATCTGGACGGCGCATTCCTGACCAGCAAGGCGGTCTTGCCGCATATGCAGGCGCAAGGTTCAGGCGCGATTTTGATGATGGGCTCGGTCCATTCCAAGACCGCCAGCCCGCTCAAATCGGCCTATGTCACCGCCAAGCACGGGCTGCTGGGTCTGGCCCGCACGATTGCGCGCGAGGGCGGCAAAAAGGGCATTCGCGCCAATGTGATCTGCCCCGGCTTTGTCAAAACGCCGCTGGTGGAAAAGCAGATCCCCGAACAGGCCAAGGAATTGGGCATCTCCGAGGAGGAGGTGGTCAAGAAGGTGATGCTGGGCGACACGGTGGATGGCGAATTCACCACCGTTGAGGACATTGCCGAGGTCGCGCTGTTCTTTGCCGCCTTCCCCACCAATGCGCTGACCGGGCAATCGCTGATCGCCAGCCACGGATGGTTCATGGAATAAAGCACGGCGCCGGGGCCGGGTTTTTCGCATACACCGGCCCCGGCCCGTTCAGGCGGTCAGGTGCGCGACCAGCGCCTTGACCTTTTTCTGGCGCCATTGCGGCAAGGGGGCGACCAGCCAATAAGCCTTGCGGGCAGGTTCCGGCTCGCCAAAGCCGGGGATACGGCCCAGATCGCGCCAGCCCTGCGCCAGCAGCAAAGGCACGCGGGCGCGGCCAAGCCCGGCTGCGGCCGCGGCAATCGCCTGCCCCGCATCGCCCACATGCAGGCCCGCCTCGACCCCCTCGCCCGCCGGATTGGGGTCGCTGGGCCATGCGATCCATTCGCCCTCGCCCACAACCGCCTGCTGCGCCTCGCCAATCACCACGCCTTCCAGATCGCCCGGCCCTTCGGACAGGCGCATGGCAAGGTCGAGATTGGCCTCGGTAAAATCGGTGGCATCGCCATCGACCAGCACCACGCGAATGTCGGGATTGGCCGCACGGAACGCGGCCAGACGCGGCGCCAGCCATGCCGCGAAAATGTCGCGCGGGGCGGCAATCGTGTAAACATGCGAGGATTGCCCCGCCTGCATCGCCTGTACTGCATCCTCAAATTGCAGGAAACCGGCACGCAAAGGCTCCAGCCCCGCCTGCGCCTCGTCGGTCAGTTCCAGCCCCTTGGTCGTGCGGCGAAACAGCACCACGCCCAGCAGATCCTCAAGCGCGCGGATCTGTTGCCCGACGGCCGCCGGGGTCACGGCCAGTTCGTCGGCGGCGCGGGTAAAGGACAGGTGACGCGCCGCCGCGTCAAACACGCGCAAGGCATTGAGAGGAAGATGGGTACGCTTCATGGCGCGGGTTGTTGCGCGCCGCCGCCCACTGCGTCAAGCCTTCATCCCGCCGTGGCGGGAGCGGCCAGCGGGAAATGCGGGATCGGCACCAGCACCGAATCGCCCTGCGATCCATCAGGGTGAATCTCGCGGAAAGTATAATAGCCCTCCATGCTGCCCTGAGGCGTGGCCAGCGGGCAACCCGAAACGTAATCATGGCTTTGGCCCGGAGACAGCACCGGGGTCTCGCCCACAACACCTTCGCCCTCGACCAGATTAACCGCGCCGCGACCATCGGTGATCCGCCAGTGGCGCGTAACCAGTTGCAGGGTGCGATCCGAGTCGTTCTCGATCCGTATATGATAGACCCAGAACCACTTGCCCGCCTCGATCCGCGATTGTTCGGGCAGGAAGTTGACAGCCACACGCACGGTCACGCCATGGGTGGTGGCGGCGTGCTGGAACAGTTCCTTGATGAAGGATCGGTCTGACATGGACACAGGTTAGCGCCGCTTTTGGCGCTTCGCAACGGGCCTTTAGGGGCAATTGGGGGTTATTGGACCAACGGTTTGCCGCAAAAAATGCAGACCGCTTATTGCTACTTACTCGCAATAGCGTTAAATAGACCTCCAAGCCGAAGGAGTGTCCCCATGAACGAACCGCATCTGGCCCGGATCCTGCCTCATACCGCGCCGCTCGACGGCCCGCCGCGCGCCCTGTTGGTGGCAATGCGCCGCATGGCGATCCACGGATTGCATGATGCCGGCGCGTCGCTGTTGATGTTTGAACATTTCGGGCTGCATTTCCGCAAGCCGCTGGTGCTGATGCGCGCGCTGTTGATGGAGGTTTCGCAGACCACGCGCAAACCGATCCAGATCGCGCCCTGCTGCGCGCCGCGCATGACGCCGGCGGAAAATGCGCTGCTGCGCGCGATGACCTGCGCCGATGACGATCCGGCGCAGGCAGGGCAGCATTTGCAGGATTTGACGCAGGCCCCCGCCATCGAGGGCCTGCTGGCCACCACCCGCGTGCTGGCCGGCGCCCTGCGCGATTCCGGGCGCGGGCTGACGATCGGGCCCTAGAGCCCGATCGCCTTCAATGCCCCGTCGAGATCTTCCTTGAGGTCTTCGAGATCCTCAAGCCCGACGCTGATCCGCACCATGCCCTCGGTCACGCCCATAGCGGCGCGCGTTTCGGGCGAGATCGAGGAATGGGTGGTGCTGGCCGGATGAGTCATCAGCGATTTGGTATCGCCGATGTTGTTCGAAATATCGATCAGTTGCAGCGCGTTAAGCAGCTTCATCGCCGCCTCGCGCCCGCCATCGACCTCGAAGGAAAAGATCGAACCGGCACCGTACATTTGCTTTTTGACCAGATAGTGCTGCGGGTGGCTTTCCAGCCCGGGGTGCAGCACGCGCGGCAAACGCGCCTCCAGCCAGCGGCCAAGGTCGAGCGCCGCATCGCTCTGCGCCTTTGCGCGCAGTTCGAGCGTTTCCAGACCTTTGAGCACCACCCATGCGTTAAAGGGCGAAAGCACATTGCCGGTATTGCGCGTATAGGGATGCAGGATTGTGTTGATGAAATTGGCGTCCCCCGCCACCGCGCCCGCCAGCGTCCGGCCCGAACCGTCCATCAGCTTGGTCGCGGCATAGGCCACCACATCGGCGCCATGATCCAGCGGGCGCTGCAAGGCGACGCTGGCAAAGGCATTATCGACCACCACCCGGATGCCGCGCGCATGGGCGATCTTGGAAACCTCGGCAATATCGACCAGATCCATGGTGGGGTTGGCCGGGGTTTCAAAGAAGAACAGCTTGGTGTTGTCCTTGATCGCATCCTGCCACTGGTTCAGGTCGCGCCCGTCAATGGCGGTCACCTCGATGCCGAAACGCGGCAACAGATTGTCCGTCACCCAGCGCGTCGGGCCAAAGGCGGCCTTGGCGATCACCATATGGTCGCCCGCCGACAATTGGCACAGCAACACGCTCGACATCGCGCCCATGCCGCTGGCCTGACAACGGCATGCCTCGGCCCCTTCCATCAGGGCGATGCGCTCCTCCAGCATCTGCACGCTGGGGTTGGCGGTGCGCGAATAGGTCATGCCCGGCAATTTGCCCGCAAAGCGGTCGGCCACGGTCTCGGCGCTGTCATAGGCAAAGCCCGAGGTCATATAGATGGCCTCGGAGGTTTCGCCCTGTTCGCTGCGCCATGTGCCGCCGCGCACGGCCTGCGTCGCGCTGCGCCAGTTGCGGGTGATCTTGCGATCCTGTCCAGTGTCCCTTTTCATGGGGGATGCTCTATAACCGGCACAGCGCAAGAGCAAGGGCATCCGGCGCAAGCGCTGTTGCGCAGAACTCCGGCCGGATCTAGCCTGTTCAAATGTTTGCCAAGCCACAGTCCGACCCGTGGGCATTCCAGATCCTTGTCACGCTGCTGTTTGCCGGGCTGGTGGCGCTGCGCCTGACCATCCCGTCGCATCTCTATTTCGACGAGGTCCATTATGTGCCCGCCGCGCGCGCGATGATCGCGGGCAATCCGGCCAATCCGGAACACCCGCTGTTTGCCAAGGCGATGATCGCCGCCTCGATCCGCCTGTTTGGCGATAATCCGCTGGGCTGGCGGATGCCCTCGGCGCTGATGGGGGTAATCGGGCTGTGGGCCTTTGGCCGCGCCATGTGGCGGGCCAGCGGGCGGGCCATGGCCTCGGTGGCGGCCATGGTGCTGCTGGCCACGGATTTTGCCTGGTATGTGCAAAGCCGGATTGCCATGCTCGACATGGTGATGGCGGGGCTGGCGATGGTGGCGCTCTGGCTGATCGCGGGGGCCATGGCCCGCCCTGAAGGCTCACGTTGGCGAATGGCGGCGGCGGGGGTTGTGCTGGGCCTGTCGCTGGGCGCCAAATGGAGCGTGCTGCCGGTCTGGGCGGTGGTCGTGGCGCTGGTGCTGGGCGCGCGGCTATGGGCCTTGGCCAGCGGGGCGCGGCCGATCCTGCCCGCGCTCTCGATGGTCGAGTTGAGCCTGTGTCTGATCGCCCTGCCGCTGGGGGCCTATTGGCTGACCTATTGGCCCGGATTTTTCGTCGCGCGCGATGCGGTTCCCCCGCTCGATCCGGTCGGATGGCACCGCCACATGATCGATCTGCAAAGCAGCGTGACCAAGCACCACCCCTATCAGAGCGTGTGGAGCCAGTGGATCATCAACTGGCGCGCGATCTGGTATCTCTATGAAGTCACCGACGGGGCGCAGCGCGGGGTGATGCTGATCGGCAATCCCTTCACAATGCTTGCGGGGCTGATCGCGCTGGTCTGGGCGGTTTGGGCCGGGTTGGTCCGCCGCGCATGGCTGCCGCTGGCGCTGGTGGCGCTCTATGGCGCCTCACTGGGCCTGTGGATCGTGGGCAACAAGCCGGTGCAGTTCTATTACCACTATCTGCTGCCCGGCACGTTTCTGATGGCGGCGCTGGGGCTGGCGGTGGATGAATTGTGGGCCGCGCGCGGGCGGCGCTGGAGGCATGAGGCTTTTGGCATCCTCTTGCTGTCAGTGGGCGCGTTCGCCTGGTTCTTTCCGATCCTCTCGGCCGCCGCCCTGCACAAGGGCGTGGCCAGTTTCGAGGACTGGATGTGGCTGGCCAGTTGGCGCTGAGTTTGAAAATGCGCCGAAAGAGACGCATTTCATGCGGCACCGGCCCTCTCCCCCGGCCCTGCCACCCAAGAGTTTACTCGATTGAGTGACAGGACCGGGAAAGAGTGCCTCTGATCAATTCCCGTATTTGCCCCAGACGAACTTGCTCGACAGCGCAAAGTTCCACACCGAGGCCAACACGATGCCGACCAGCACCGCCACCACGTCATGGATATGCATCCGCTTGAGCGCGGCGGTCGCGCCGATGTTGGTCAGCAGGCCCAGCGAGCAGGTCAGCGCGAATTGCGCCCAGCCCTTGCACAGCGGCCAGACCCCGCGCAAACGCTTGTCGGCATAGGTCAGTTCGTTGTTCAACACGAAGTTGAACGTCATGGCCACCAGCGCGGCGATGGTGTTGGCGATGTTGAAGGTGGTCTCGTCGCTCGACCAATGGCCATAGACGAAGCGCTGGCCCAGAAACACGCTGAGCACCAGCCAGAGCATGGCGAATTGCACCAACACACCCAGCGCCCCCACCGTACCGAACAGCGCGAAACGCGTGGGAATGATGCGGCCCAGCCACTTGTCGTAAAGACCGATCAGGAATTCAAACACAACCGTCCGATCCAGCTTGCTTTCGCCATCCGCGCGGGCGGCAAAATCGAGGGGAAATTCCTTGACCCGCATCGGCGCGTCAACCGTGGCAAGAATATCGAGCAGAATCTTGAAACCCACGCCCGAAAGGCGATGCGCATCACAGCGCAGCGTGGCCGTGGGCAGCATGAAAAAGCCGCTCATCGGATCGGACAGATCCACGCCCGTCACCTTGCGCGCAATGGCATTGGCAAAGCCGCTGGCCTTGACGCGGTCGGGGCGGCCCCATGCCTCGGTGCTGGCGCCTTCGGCAAAGCGGCTGGCATAGGCCAGATCATATTCGCCCGATTCAATGGCCGCCAACATGCCGGGCAACAGCTTGGGATCATGCTGAT